>CBFIEM010000033.1:0-1041 GCA_965661625.1 Salibacteraceae bacterium | reverse complement strand
ATCTTGGAGGCTCAGTACCTACCTCTGGAACGATGGATCAACTGACTCTGTAAATACAATTACACAACCAGGACAAGTGTGGGTTGAAGTATCAAACAAATGTGGTGTTGACTCAGATTCATTAATCATTTTGTATGATTCCATACCAGTTGTTGACCTCGGTCCTGATACCTTGATTTGCCAAGGATCAACGGTTCAATTAGATGCTTCTTGGAGTAACTCCACATACTCGTGGTCCACTGGTCAGACAACTTCTTCAATTACAGCCGGAAATATGGGGTTATTTTGGGCGGAAACAACAAATGCTTGTGGTGTAGATCGTGATTCTATGACTGTCACAGTAGATGTTCCACTTCAACCAGATTTAGGTCCAGACACAATTCTATGCGTTGGGAGTTCTTATCAGCTTGACCTTAACTATCCTCGCACAGCTTACCTTTGGAGCAATGGAAGTACCAGCAATTCCTATCAAGTATTTCAACCTGATACAGTTTGGGTTGCCGCTACAAACACATGCGGTACTTACTCAGACACGCTGAGCGTTGCTTACGAAGTACCTCCTGTTGTCAGCTTTGCTCCAACAGCAGTTTTCTGTGTAGGCGACACTTTGATGCTCGATATATCTTTTAGCAGATCCACCTACCTCTGGAGCAATGGTTCAACAAGTCCACAGGTTAATTTAACAACTACAGGGACGTTCTGGGGACAGGCAACAAACCTATGCGGAACAGCTAGTGATACAGTTACTATAACAGTTGACAGCCCCCTTAATGTTGATTTAGGCCCAGACCAATTACGCTGTGAAGGAGATGTCGTATCACTGAATGCTTTTGCTGGCCCAACTGCAAGTTACCGTTGGAATACAGGAGAAATTACAGACACCATTGCTGCAAGTACCACTGGGTTGTATGCCGTTACGGTGACCAATACTTGTGGTAGGTATTTTGATCAGGTTAACCTAACCTTCATTACACCACCAACAATTTCAGGAAATGACACCGTTATTTGTGAAGGTGAACGTGCAGTACTCTACCCTACAAT
>CBFIEM010000032.1:0-1359 GCA_965661625.1 Salibacteraceae bacterium | reverse complement strand
CAAACGCTCAACGTAATACGGATTGTTTCCAGTTATAGTAACCACAGGGATAGTTGTATCTCTTACAATCACGGTACGAACAGCTGTCCCAGAATTTCCACTTGGATCGGTTCTGGTATATGTAACTGTCCAGTTACCAAGTACCGTATTATTAATACTAGATTTTACAATATTTGATGGGTTTCGTATAACTGTGCTTGTCAAAGTTGTTGGTTCATTTGCAGTTGACCCCTGATCCGTCCATGTACCAGTGAGTCTCTCAACGTAATATGGGTTATTACCTGTTATAGACACAACAGGTGGAGTTGTATCTCTTACTGTAACTGTGCGAACTGCACTACTCACATTTCCACTCGTATCAGTATGTGTATACGTAACAGACCAATTTCCAAGAACTGTGTTGTCTACACTTGATTTTACAACATTTGATGGGTTTCTTATAGTTGTCACTACAGTAGTAGTTTCACTCGCAGTTGTACCTTGTTCAGTGTATGTACCAGTCAAACGCTCAACGTAATATGGGTTATTACCTGTTATAGTTATAGTTGCTGGAGTAGTATCTCTTACTACAACCTCTCTGTACGCATAACCCGTGTTTCCATGGGGATCTGTGAGTGAATATGTCACATAATAGGTTCTTTTTGTAGTGTTAACTATACTACCAACTACAGTTCCACTAAAACTACCTGTTCTATATGTTGTAACAATCTGTCCATTAGTGGCTTCGTCATCATTTGTTGTAGCACCTTGCTCTGTGTATGTACCCGTAAGCCACTCTACATAAACGATATAATTACCGGTTCTAGTGACATTTGGTGGGGTGGTATCTCTTACTCTAACCGTACGGGTGATAGAAGATGTATTATTTTGATCGTCTGTAGATGTATATGTTCGTGTATAATCACCAGCAACACTCATATTTACACTCCCAGATGATGTTACACTAAACGACACGCCGTTATCAGATGCTGTCGCACCTGGATCTGTATACGTACTTAATCTTTCTACTATGTGGGGATTCGTACCATTAAGAGTTATAGTAGGTGGAGTTGTGTCTTGTACAGTAATAGTTCTATTTACGGTAGTTGAATTTCCATATGAATCGGTCGCATTATATGTAACTGTCTGGTTACCAACAACACTCGTGTTCAAAGAAGAAGAATCTATTGTGACATTTACAGAATTAGGTCCATCTACAGCAGACGCACCAGCCTCTACATACGCTGAATATCTTTCTATAACTTGTGGATTTGAACCATTTAGAGTGATAACCGGAGGGGTTGTATCTTGATATACAACGCTTCTGGACAAAATACTCTGATTACCACCTACGTCAGTTGATACATAACGCACAGTGTA
>CBFIEM010000031.1:0-1435 GCA_965661625.1 Salibacteraceae bacterium | reverse complement strand
CGGAATGGATGATGATTGAACAATATCATCTTGTGATACTGAGGCCGTTAAGAAATTAGACAACCCCTTTTCATTGCTTAAATTAAAATCATTAAAAATTTTGGGTTTGCGCAAGTCCACGCCCATCAAGAGGGTTTTCTTGTTTCCGGCTGCCAAAACGGAAGCCAAGTTGATGGAGCAAAAGGTTTTTCCTTCGCCACCTACAGAACTTGTAACCAACAGCACCTGACCTTTATCCTGATTTGAATCAAGTATGAAAGGAAGATTTGTCCGTAATCCACGAAATGCTTCTGCAACGCCGGAGTTGGGGCGTTTATGGACTACCAAGTTACTTGCATGTGAAGAATGGCTAATTAAGCCAACAACAGGGAAGTGAATCAGTTTTTCAAGGCTTTCCTTGTCTTCAATTTTAGTGTTGAGTAGCATACGCACCACTTCAATGCCAATGGGTATGATTAAACCTAGCAGGAGTCCGATGAGGTAGTTCCTTGGCCGGTTAGGAGCAATGGGTAACTGATTGAGCTCGCGTGCTTCATCGATTACAGTCGTGTCAGGGGTGTTCGAGGCTTTCACGATACCCGCTTCTGCGCGTTTTTCAAGCAGGAAGGTGTATTGGGCATCGCTCAATTCATAACGGCGGCGCAAGTTAATGAGCTGCTGCTCTGTTGCGGGTAAGGTTGCAAATTGGCCTTCAACTTTTCGCAGTTCTGACTGTACTTGGTTTTTTCGCAGTTCATGGGCCGACTTGAGGCTTTCTACGTTGTCCAACATGCCTTTTCGGGTTTGAGCGATTTCCCGTTCAAGCGATTCTAATGCCGGGTTGTTTGCTTCAAGGCTGTATTGGAAGCGCGCCTTTTCAGCGCTAAGGCGAACTAATTGTTCAGATAGATTATTCAATCCATTATCTTGAACCCCTGCTATACTCGGGGCCATCAAGCTTGAGAATTCTGAGTTAGACTGGAGGTAGTTTTCGAGGTATTCGTAGTACCTTCCCTCGAGTTCGATTTGTTGCAGTTGCTTGTCCAATTCCAAGTACAAGGTGTACACTTCGCCTGCCTCACTGCTTAAATCCATTACACGGTTTGCTGCACGAAATTGTTGCAATGACTTTTCTGATGCTTTTAGTGTATCAATTATGGATACCATGTGTTGGTCAATAAACCGAATGGTATTGTCGGCCATTAGGTTTTTTTGTTGAAGCTCATAGATTTTCAATTGCTCAATGCTTTCATTGAGGTAATCCACCAACTTCTCCTTAATCGGACCATTCGATTTCAAGCGAATTAAGGAAGATTGTTCTTCAGTTTGTTCAGGGAAAATGTGTTCAATTAAATCAGGTACTTGAGCGTGAAAAGTTGTTAACATGAAGTATAACCGCTGTTCGCTTTCATTGCTTGGTTGAATATGTTGATTCCGCAAAATCCGAATGCGGAGG
>CBFIEM010000030.1:0-1522 GCA_965661625.1 Salibacteraceae bacterium | reverse complement strand
CTCAGGTGGTGCTCAGGTAGCCGGTATCCTAGGGTTCTCCGACATGCGGATGAAAGAGAACATTAAGCTGATCGGTAAGACGGAAGGTGGCCACAATATCTATGAGTGGGAATGGAACGAGACTGCTCACGACCTTGGCGTTGACCTTGGTCCAAACGTGGGCGTTATGGCTCAGGAAGTTCGCAGCACGAACCCAGAGGCTGTTGTTATGCATGAGAGCGGTTACCTCATGGTTGACTATGGAGCAATTGCATAATGGTGAAGCCCATACTTGATCAGTATTGGCTAACCAGCACGTATGGCATGCGCGATGACCCACTGGGCAAGCGTGGCCGTAGAATGCACAAGGGCACAGATCTTGCCGCGGCAACTGGGTCAAATGTGTATTCCCCCGTTGATGGTAAGATCGCATACAAAAGAGTAGACCCCGGTGGGTGGGGAAACTATGTGGGCGTTATAGAGCCGGACGGTACTGTTCGCCAGTATGCACACTTGTCCGACATGTCTTTACTTGACGTAGGGGCAGAGGTTCGCGCTGGTGATGTGATAGGTTTGGCCGGGTCCACTGGTGGCTCTACCGGCCCTCATGTCGATTACATGATGTATGATAAGGAAGGCGGGTTGCACAACCCAGAGGTGGCAGATGAGTCACTTTACAGAGCGTTTGGACAAGGCCCTCGCCCACGGTTAGATTCAACACCACGACCGATTGACCCGAATAGACAGGTGAAGATAGGGACAGGAGCCGCCACAGGTGGTAATATATTCAAAGGAATTAAGGCTGGCCCGGCAGAGTTCGCTTCTGCTGGTATACAGGCACCGAACTCAGGAGCAGGACCATTGAAGGTAGTAGTGAAAAACGGGCTGTTAGCCCCAGAGGTTGAAGATCCAATGAGGCCGGCTATGCCACAGCCACAGGCGGCACCTATGGCAGGACAACCACAGCCGGCACAACCTGTGTCAGCACAACCAATGGCACAACCGGTAGCACAGCCTTTGATCGCCCCACCACAAGTACCTGTCACTCAGAAGCCCGCAGAGCAGTCAACTCTACAAAAGATCCTAGGCTACGCAAGCCAGATGGGCGCACCACTTCAGCAGATTGGTCAGGGCGTTGCCCTACTTGAAGGTGACTTTGAGTCAGCACAGATGCTAGGCAAGCTGGTCGAAGGGAATAAAAAGGAAGCAAAGGTCAAAGCAAAAGAACGCGCCGCCGTAAAGATGCTCACTGATATGGGATACAGTCAGAATGAGGCCGCAGGCATTGTTGCGTCCGGCAATGTGGACACCCTACTTAATGCCGCAGTTAAGCAGAAGTTTAACGGTGGTCCAGACGCACCCGCGAAAGCCAGAGAGATTGAATATCTTATGGCCAAAGGCATGAGTTACGAAGAGGCCTATAAGATAGTTTACGGTGTCTCTGGGGCAGGTGGCTCCGGTGGTTATCGCACTATGAGTGCTAGAGCCGCTAAGGAAGCAGGCTTGCTTGATGCTGGTATGCAGATCAGAGACGATGCCATTG
>CBFIEM010000029.1:0-1584 GCA_965661625.1 Salibacteraceae bacterium | reverse complement strand
CGCTGTACCGTCTTACGGTCTTGTCATTTTTGTACATATCTACATGTTTAAGTGTAGACATATTTTAGGACGGGTCAGCATGAAACACAACGGTTTGCATATGGCTTGTGGCGGTTTCGAAGCAGTTTCCTGTCCACCGAAGCCAAATCTGGCTACGGAGCGAAAACCTTGCTGGCAGCCGTTTATCCGCCATAAGCTATATGCGTTGTTGTAGCCAGTTTTCATCTAATTCTAAACTGGATTACGGTCATTTCGTTCTTGTGGTGCCAATGCTGAGCACTAGTGCAACCCAATTGAAAACCTGAATGACTAATTTTTACCTGAGCTAAAATATGAGAATCATCTCCCTTTTTTCTTCTCAGCTGCAGATAGAAGTTTCCCTTGTTTTCAAAAAGTGTTTCTACTTGCTTGTCCAGCATGGCAAGAAAGAAATCATTGGGGCTCACAGTATTCATTCTGGTAAGGTGATAATAATGGTCACCAAGCCTTAAGCTGCCTGTTTTGCCAAAAAAGAAAAAACGAGATAAGGTAACATTTGGAGATGTGTTGTCCACACAATATTGCTTCTTCCTTTTACGGGTTGATAGCAATTCATTACCTAAAGAATCAATAAGGCAAAGTTCAATTTTTCCAATCGAATTTTTTAGAGAATCATCTATTGAAATTATACATATTCTGGTGTGTTCGAAAGAACAATGCTGTCCTATAGCGTTCGAAGCATAAAGCAATATGCTCATCAGACTGAATACAATTATAGCTTTAATAAATGATACCATTGGGGGTTATTTGAAAGCGTATTGGTCTGTCAATGGTTTCATAATCGGAGAAATATTTTGGCGCCCTTGTAACAGGTGGCTCAAAAGGCCCAGTATTTAAGGTGAGATCATGTAAAATGAAGTGAATTCCCTTCTCCTGATGTTGAGTTTCAAAACGAGCTAAGAACATTATATCGTAATTCTGTTTTTGATTCTCAATGATTACACTGTCTTTTGGGGCTTTGGCGAAATCTGTCGGCGTTACTTCCGGCAAAGGTATTTCTTCAAACTCCTTTAGCCTTTTTAATTTGTAGGCTTTTATGTTTAAGTCCACTCGATTTTTAGGGGGTGTAATTTCATTCCATGTTTCCAATTCTTCCTGACTTCTGTAAATTGATAATAAGAGCGTATCCTTCTTAGTCAGATATATCTTGAATTCGAAATAAAAGTTTTCCTTCTCATCTATTTTACCAGGTAAATGAAATTGGGTATAATGCGTTTCTACTGAGTTATCATTGGGGATTTTAACTTCAGTTTCTTTAAAATAGCTATGGTAGCGTGGGTTGAAATGTGCATCCATTGCACTGTCTAACTTTTCTTCCGATAGTGGCAAGGCATCTTTTGGAATACTGGAAAGAATTTCAGTCAAGTCAAAAACTGCAATCTCTTGTTGACCGAAGACAGAAATGAAATTTAAAACGCACAAAATCAATACAGATGAACTTTTCATATGGTATCTTTCAATTGGCTACAACGTAGGGATAAATGCAATTGCATTTACACCTCCAATAAGTATATAAAAGCTAAGCTAATGGATTTTTGATTGAAC
>CBFIEM010000028.1:0-1678 GCA_965661625.1 Salibacteraceae bacterium | reverse complement strand
TAAGCAGGATAAGCAGGATAAGCAGGATAAGCAGGATAAGCAGGATAAGCAGGATAAAGATGGTCAGAATGATGATTCAAACCAAGAAAATCAGCCTCCAAAACAGCAAAATATCAGTAAAAAAGAAGCAGAAAAAATGCTAAAGGCCTCCGCAAATGCGGAAAAAGGAACAAAGAAAAAGCTGGAGCGAAAACAAGTTAAAGGTGTACGCGTAAAAACTGAAAAAGATTGGTAAGAACATACTACATATTGCTACTTGGGCTATTGATCTGTGGGTCGGGGTTTTGCCAGGATGTATCATTCACGGCCAAAGTAAATCGCAAAAAGCTAACAATCAACGAACGTATTCAGCTCACCTTTGAGGTGAACTCCTCAGCTAGTGATTTTGAACCTCCCGCTTTGTCAGAGTCCTTTCAGATTTATGCTGGACCTATGCAAAGTAGTCAGATGAGTATTATTAATGGTAAGGTATCTTCTTCCCTATCATTCACCTATACTCTGAGACCCATTAACGTTGGAAAAATAATTATTGAACCTGCTCACATCCAGGTTGACGGAAAAAAATATGCGTCAAACCCTATTGAAATTGAGGTGATAGATGCGGCTGATGCTGATAAATTGAGGAAACAGCGCGAAGCTGTGCAAGTAGCACAAGCTCGAAAAACACGTCAAGAAAACATCTTTTTGCGCGTTAATACATCCCGTAAATCCGTTTATGAGGGCGAACAACTCAGTGCTCGTTTCGAAATATTCAATCGGCTTAATCTAGAAGGGCTTCAAGAAGTAAAGGAATCAAAGCTCGCTAGTTTCTATTCTCATGTTATTGATGTAGATACACGTGCGGAAGGCTATCGCAGTCGAATCGGAAACAAAATGTATGACGTCTACCCCATTCAACATAAGATATTATTCCCCCAGCAATCTGGCACATTAGAAATAGATCCCATGCAGGTGAAAGCAGCTGTTCGGGTAAAAGAACGCACAAATCAAAATTCATTTTTTGGGCCTGTTTATCGTTATCGCGAAGAAACCGTCAGTATAACAACAGATCCAGTATCAATAAATGTCAAGCCCCTTCCTGCTCCATCCCCAGATGCTTTCAAAGGAGATGTGGGAAGATTCACCATGAATGCAACAATTAGTGCAGATTCAGGTAAAGCTAATGAAGCATTGAACTTCTCTTTATCAATCCAAGGAACCGGAAATATCCCACTCCTTGATTTACCTGCTATTAAATTTCCCGCTGACTTTGAGGTTTATGACCCAGAGGTTGCTACTGACCTAAATGTTTCGAACAACGTATTGAGTGGAACTAAAACGTGGGACTTTTTACTGATACCTAGAAATGGTGGTGATTTTGAGATTCCAGAAATCGAATTTTCCTATTTCAACCCTTCTGAACGGCGTTACAAACAAGTTTCAGCGGGGCCATTTAAAATTAAAGTTAGTGGTGATTTATCAACTGATAGCCCTACTGCAACAGTGAATAAAAGAGAAATTGAACAACTGGGCTCAGGAATTAGGTATATTCATACGGACCGGATAGACCTCAGGGAAATAGACGGTTACTTCTTTGGTACGTATGCTTTTTATGGACTACAGTTACTTTTGGCTACCCTTATCACTGGAGCAATACTTCTATGGCGTAAAATGACTTCTGATAGCTCCATTATTGCTG
>CBFIEM010000027.1:0-2264 GCA_965661625.1 Salibacteraceae bacterium | reverse complement strand
AGACTTAAGAGCATGTAACAAAAAAGCTTTTGAAAGCATGGCTTTAGGAGGGTGTTTCGATGGCTTCTCAGGATTACATAGGGCACAGTATTTTGCAGACGACAGCAATGGAAAACCGTTTTTAGAAAATCTTGTAAGATTTGGAGCCAATTTCCAAGAGAATAAAAATGCTGCCCAACAATCACTCTTTGGAGAAGCCTCTGAGGTAACACTTGAAGACCCTATCATTCCTCATGCAGAAAAGTGGGGAACACTAGAAAAGCTAAGAAGAGAGAAGGAAGATGTTGGTATTTACATCAGTGGTCATCCCCTAGATGACTATAAACTAGAGATGAAACACTTCTGTAATTTAGAAGTATCTCAATTGGCAGACCGAGACAAGTTAATTGGCAAAGAAGTGCGATTTGCGGGAATATTAACAGAAGTGCTTCACCTCACTACTAAAAAAGGAAAGCCCTACGGTAAAATTACTATTGAAGACTATAATGGGAGCGAAACCATTTTCTTGTTTGGCGATGACTACATAAAGTCAAAACCCTATTTGTCTCCTGAATGGTTTGTTTATTTCAAAGGAAAGGTGGAGCGGAATAAATGGAAAGAAGAAGGCAGGCCAGACTTAAAAATTCATCAAGTTGAAATGTTGGTTGACCTCCGCGAAAAAATCGCAAAAAAGTTAGAGATTAAGCTTGATTTTAGGCAATTGGATGATACTGTAGTGGAAGATATTCACGCTATGATTGACAGAAACCCTGGTAAGTGTAACCTTTTCATTACCCTAATAGACCCCAAGAAAAAGATTGAAATTCCAATGCGCAGTAAATCGTATAGGGTATCATTAAGCGATGACTTGGTAAATACACTAGATCATATGCCCATGGCTCGGTATGAATTAAACTAATAGTAATGTTTGTAAGTTTTATAGCCTTTATGAGCGAAGGTATTATTCAGTTTAGTTCATTTGTGACTATGGAAAAGTGCGTTCATTGTAAGATTAATTCAAACTGCAACGCAATGGAGCTTTTCAGAATCAAATAAATTAATTAAACCAATAATAGAGTCATGGCACTTGAAATTACAGATAGCAACTTCGAAGAAACGGTAATGAAATCAGAAAAAGCCGTTTTAATTTACTTTTGGGCAGAATGGTGTGGCCCTTGTCGTATGGTAGGTCCATTGGTTGATGAACTAGCTACAGAATATGATGGAAAAGCAGTAGTAGGAAAAGTTAACGTAGATGAAAATCCTAACATTGCTGCTAAATTTGGTATTCGCAACATCCCAACCTTGTTGTATATTAAAGGAGGTGAAGTTGTTGACAAGCAAGTAGGAGCAACTTCTAAAGAAGCATTGGCACAGAAGCTTGACGGAGCAATGGCTTAATGAGTCCTATTACTACAGAATAAAAGCCTGGTGTGTGAACATCGGGCTTTTTTTATTTGAGGCCAATTAAACCCCGTATATTTGAAGAAAGCAAGTAACCGAGGTACTTATTCTTTCAGATGAATACAAGCACCACCAGTTTCAATTTTCTCAATGCAAGCCCATGTATTAACGGGGTTGACGCCAATGATTGAAACCATAAATTCCATTACAAACACTTGGACTCCAGAAAGGTATCATGGACACTTTAGGCAGTCTGACTTTTTTGAAGGATGGTACTATAAATTTGAAAATGCTGATGGGGCTGCCGTATTTGCACTCATCGTTGGTGTTTCCAAGGGAGAGAAAGACAATCATAAAGCTTTTGTTCAATTTGTGAATTGAGCAGGTCTGAATGCTGTTTATGCAGACTTCTATATGAAAGACTTTCATGCATCGCGAAATGAATTTTTAGTGCGACTGCAACAATCAGAGTTTAGTAAGAACATGATTAGTCTGCGCTTGCCTAATCTAGAGGTAGACTTGCAGTTTTCTAATCATAAAGAGTGGCATAAATCAATTATGAGTCCAAATATTACGGGACCCTTGTCTTACTGGCCTAATTTAGAGTGTAACCACAGCATTATTAGTTTGGGAAATAAGGTTGACGGAAATGTGACCTTTAAGAATAAGGCTGTAAGCCTAGACAACGGTCGTGGCTACATAGAGAAAGATTGGGGAGTTAAATTTCCCAAAGCCCACATTTGGGTTCAATGCAATCGGTTTAAAAAATCTTCTTCCTCCCTTTCAATAGCAATCGCTAAGCTAAGAGTTGCAGAAGTGTTGGTTTTAGGTTTTGCAGCGGTGTTAGATACCAACGACAAAAGGTATGTATTCTCTAGATA
>CBFIEM010000026.1:0-2574 GCA_965661625.1 Salibacteraceae bacterium | reverse complement strand
TGAGCCAAACTGCTCCTTCAAGGATAACTGGAAAAACCTACTTTGGGCGTCTTTTAAATGAACCGGATCTGATTGACCAAACTAAGGTTGCCATGTCAAAAGTATTTGAGGCCACAAATACAGTGCCTCATGGTTTCTCTACAGCAGATTTTAAAGAAGATGCGGAAGGAAACCTGATGGTTACTGAAATAAATATCCGCCACATGGCCTATACGGGAATCATGGCAGAATGTGGATTTGATTTAATTAAAGATACCGTTGATGCCATTCAAAATAAGTTTGAAGCACCAATTCAAAGCCATCATACTTTTGATTCAGATTACATCTTTCTGCGTGATGTAGACATTGAACCAATTGTTTTGACCCAGCAACAACTAAAAAATAAATGATCACAGCTGATAAAATCTGGCTCTCTTCCCCCCACATGGGCGGAACAGAAGAGAAATACGTAAACGAGGCTTTTGACTCCAATTGGGTAGCGCCATTAGGCCCTAACGTCAATAATTTCGAGCAGGACCTTTGCTCCTATACAGGTGCTGCTCATGCTGCAGCGCTGAGCTCAGGTACTTCGGCTATTCACCTAGCCTTAATTGAACTTGGTGTCCAAAAGGATGATGTAGTTATTTGTCAAAGTTTAACATTCTCTGCATCAGCCAATCCAATTGCCTACCAAGGCGCTACCCCAGTATTTATTGATTCCGAAATAGGTTCATGGAATATGAATCCAGATGTTATGGAGGCAGCAATAAAAGCATATGTTGCTCGAGGAAAGATGCCCAAAGCCGTTATCCCCGTGCACCTCTACGGAATGCCGGCAAAAATGGAGGAAATCAATCGCATCGCAGAATGGTATGGTATACCAGTGATTGAGGATGCGGCGGAAGCTTTGGGAAGTACATATCACAACAAAGCCTGCGGAACATTTGGTGATTTTGGGGTATTGAGTTTTAATGGAAATAAGATCATCACTACCAGCGGAGGAGGAGCTTTACTCTCGAACAATGAAGAATGGATTCAAAATGCACGCTTCCGAGCGACACAATCCCGAGATTCCGCACCCCATTATGAACATTCACAAATAGGCTATAATTACCGCATGAGTAACGTTGTAGCGGGTATTGGTCGTGGGCAGATGGAAGTTTTGAATCAGCGGGTTGCGAGTAGGAGGGCCAACTCCTCGAAGCATTGCACGCAGTATTAAAATCAGTAAGTATGCTGATGAAGCTAAGATGTTTGGTACAGATGTAAATCCTTTGGCTTACGGCCTGTACGAAAATGAATTATACGAAGAGACCCGATTAATCCCTTATGCCGGGAAAGAAGGTTATTGGGAAGCCCAGAAAGCTTATATCAAAGAAAATGACATTAGCTGTGCCATGGTGCACCCAGAACATGAAGTCTTAGCTTGGTCTAAATTGAAAAAAGATGGCGGCGAATGGCCCTGTAAAACTTTACTGCCTGATTATGATGTAGTAAAGGTCTTAGTGGATAAAGGAGCCATTACTAATATTCTCAATGGCACTGGTTTAGTACCTGTTTCGTTCCTGATTGACCCTAAAAATTTGAATTTCGAGGAGCTTGAGCAAACCCTGCATTATCCTTTCTGGATTCGTAGTACTTCGGGCTCCAGTGGTTTAGGATCTTTGAAAGTTGAAGATCGCGACAGTCTAAAGAATTGGATAACCATTAACCCTGGTGTGTCAGAATTCATTGCCAGTACATATTTACCCGGTCGAAATCTAGCCTGTAAGCTGCTTTATCATAATGGGGCACTTTTACGTTCGGCTTGTGGTGAACGTGTGAATTATATTATGTCTAAAGTGGCTCCATCTGGTATCACTGGTAATACTTCTTATGGTCGCCTGCTTAATGAGCCTCAGTTGGTAGATGCCGCAGTCAAGGCCATGGAACTAATTTTTAAAGCGACTGGTGCGCCTAAACATGGATTTTTTACTGCTGATTTTAAAGAAGACGCTGAGGGAAAACCTTACATCACCGAAATCAATGTTCGGATGGTAGCTTTTAATTATAGTTTTGCTAAAGGCGGAGCTAATTTTTCAGAAGATATCTTAGGATTGATGAGTGGCGATGTTAGTTTTGATCGAAATTATAAGACTTATGAGTTTGAACCTGGAACGATTTTTTTAAGGGATGTGGATGCAGAACCTATTTTAATGAATGAAGAGGATCTCTTAACTTGAACGCTGTGCGAAGATAGTCTCCAACGCATTCTGGATTTTATCAAATTGCATTTTTGTCAAACTAGACCCACTTGGCAAACATAACCCCAAGTCAAACAATTCTTTGGATACTCCATTTCCAAAATAAGGAGCTTCTTTAAATACGGGTTGTAAGTGCAGCGGTTTCCAGAGCGGACGTGATTCGATGTTTTGTGCATCCAAAGTTAAGCGTATGTGTTCGCGCGTAATACCTCCAGTTTTCTCTGGGTGAACTAAAATGGTTGATAACCACCGGTTGCTATAATGACCGTAAGGTTCCTGTAAGAATTCAACACCTTCAATTCCCTCCAGTTTTTCCCGATAATATTCAAAGTTTTTCCGGCGTGCTTTAACG
>CBFIEM010000025.1:0-4485 GCA_965661625.1 Salibacteraceae bacterium | reverse complement strand
CACAATCGTCCGGTTTTAACCCCCTTGGTAAAAGCAAGCGAAACGGTTGGAAAGGTCTTGAAAAAGGGCGACGTAGTAGTATATGAATCTACAGTTTACCCCGGAGCAACTGAAGATGACTGTGTTCCAGTACTGGAACGTGTTTCTGGCCTTAAAATGAATGAAGATTTTTATGTGGGATACTCACCAGAACGCATCAACCCAGGCGATAAAGAACACACCGTTACCAAAATTAGAAAAGTGACATCTGGCTCAACACCAGAAGCAGCGAGCTACATTGATGCCTTGTACCGCGAAGTGATCACAGCAGGAACACATTTGGCGCCAACCATAAAAGTAGCTGAAGCAGCAAAGGTGATTGAGAACTCTCAGCGCGACATCAACATTGCTTTCGTAAATGAGTTGAGTAAGATTTTCAACTTGATGGGCATCGACACCAATGATGTGCTTGAAGCAGCCGGAACCAAATGGAACTTCCTACCCTTTAAGCCAGGTTTAGTAGGAGGCCATTGTATTGGGGTTGATCCTTTTTATTTAGCACAAAAGGCACAAGAAGTGGGGTATCACCCTGAAATTATTTTGGCAGGAAGGCGCTTAAACGATAGCATGGGGCAACACGTTGCCAGTGAGGTGGTGAAAGCCATGAACAAAAAAGGTCGTCGTGTAGGCCATGCTCCGGTATTGATATTGGGAATTACGTTTAAAGAAAACTGTCCAGATATTCGGAACACACGCGTGATTGATATTCACCAAGAACTTATTGAATATGGTTGTGAAGTAGATGTTTACGATCCATGGGCAAACCCCGAAGAAGTTAAGCGTGAATTTGGTTTCGAATTGACACCTGTTGAAGCATTGAAGTCAAACGGCTATAAAGCAATTATTTTGGCTGTTGCTCATAACGAGTTTCTGGCTATGGACTTAGCGTCGTTTAAAGATGGCAAAAGCGTGTTATACGATGTGAAAGGGATTCTCCCTCGTGAAACTGTTGATGCTCGGTTGTAATAGCGCGGAGTACTGATCAGATATAATTATGACGAAAGAACAAAAGATAAATTTATTAATTACAGGAGGTGCAGGGTTCACCCCGTGAAATGAAGGCTATGGAAGGCTGGTATTTTACGTACATACTAAAAAGCCTTAAGGACAGTAAGCTGTATACTGGCTATACCAGTGACTTGCCTTCAAGATTGCAGGCGCATGAGAAAGGCGAAGTTCCTTCAACAAAACACAGAAGACCACTCGAAATAATCTATTATGAAGCCTGCCGAACACAAGAAGATGCTTTGAAAAGAGAGAAGTATCTAAAAACTCATTATGGGAAAATGTTTCTTGGTAATCGCCTGAAATCTTATTTCACAGGGCAAGGACAAAACACCAAAATCTAGAATGACTGAAGTGAATAAGATAAATTTATTAATTACAGGAGGTGCAGGGTTCATTGGCTCCAACCTAGTAGAGCATTTCCTTCAGGATGAGCGCATTGGATTAGTCCGTGTTTTGGACGACTTATCAAATGGCTACTTGGAAAATATAACGCCATTTATGGAGCACCCGCGGTTTGAATTTATCGAAGGCGATATCTGTAATTATGACACGTGCTTGCTTGCCATGGAGGGAATACACAAAGTAACCCATCAGGCGGCCTTAGGTTCTGTGCCTCGAAGTATCGAAAATCCGATGCGAACGAATGAGGTGAACGTTGGTGGAACAGTGAATGTGTTGCACGCGGCCAAAGAGCAAGGTGTGGATCGTGTTGTCCTTGCTTTTTCAAGCAGTACTTACGGCGACCACCCAGGACTGCCAAAAGTAGAAGGTCAAGAAGGTAAACCACTATCGCCTTATGCGGTGAGTAAAGCGGCCATTGAACAGTACGCAGAAGTATTCGGAAAAACGTACGGATTAAATTGGATAGGGCTGAGGTATTTCAACATTTTTGGACCGAAACAGAATCCGGATAATCCCTATGCTGCGGTAATTCCAATCTTTTGCAAGGCATTTATTGATGGCAAACCCATTACCATTAATGGCGATGGAAAAACGAGTCGGGATTTCACCTTCGTTGCCAATGCGATTCAAGCGAATGATAAGGCACTCTTTACCACAAACAAAGAAGCACTCAATCACGTGTATAATACCGCCTGTGGAGATCAGGTTACGTTGAATGAAATGGTTGAATTGCTCAGTGAGATCAGTGGTAAGCAAGTAGAAGTGAATTACGGTCCAGAACGGCCAGGTGACGTCAAACACAGCAGAGCTGCCATCGACAAAATTCAATCGCGCCTTGAATACCAACCGCAAGTGCGTTTTCGAGAAGGATTGGAGCAAGTGTATGGTTGGTACTTTGAACAATGATTCCTTAATCACGAATGAAATGAAATTCTGAGGAGGTGAATGGTTTATTGTTTAAGTGTTAGCTGTATCACTAAAGAATAAATACTGAGTAATTACACCAACAGTTTTGAAAAATTAGATGCTTGGCTTGCTAGCAGGGCTGTTGTGACTTCTGTATATAAAATAACATCCAATTTTCCAGAACAAGAGAAATTTGGATTAAGGCTCCAAATGAGAAAAGCAATTATTTCGGTAAGTTCAAATGCAGCAGAAGGATCAGGGCGAGTCTCAAAAGCAGGTCACGTTATTTTTATAGCACAGCATGCGGAAGTTTAATGGAGGTATGGTGTCAAGCCATTGTTGCGATGGATTTGGGTTATGTCGCTCAGGAAGAAGGATTCAATTTGAGGAAAAAGATTGACCCAGCTGTGTGATTAGTAGCGGGTCTTGCCAAAGTGAGGTAGAAGAATTAAAGAGAACTAATTATTCATAATATTTAAACCCTAAACCCTAAACCCTAAACCCTAAACCCTAAACCCTAAACCCTAAACCCTAAATGAACCTAACCCTCGTCATAGGAACTCGGCCCAACTTTGTTAAGATGGCGGCCATTGTTGATGAGCTCAATCGCTTAATAGCAGTTGGTGAGCAATGGGTTTATAGGTTGGTGCATACAGGTCAGCACTACGATGCTGCAATGAGTGGGGATTTCATGCGTGAAATAGGGTTGCCCGATCCGGATGCATTTTTAGGGTGCGGAGGCGGAACCCAAGCTGAACAAACAGCAGCGATCATGGTGGCTTTTGAAAGGGAGCTTCTTGAATACCCAAGTGACATGGTTGTAGTAGTTGGAGATGTTACAAGCACGATGGCATGCGCCATCACAGCAAAAAAGCTGCACATTAAGGTTGCTCATGTTGAGGCAGGACTGCGCTCCTTTGACCGCAGTATGCCTGAAGAGTTAAACCGCATTTTGACTGACTCGATATCAGACCTGTTATTTACTTCAACACGTAGGGCAAGTCAGCAGTTAATGAAGGAAGGAATTCCTGCGCGTAAAATCCATTTTGTTGGGAACGTTATGATTGATACGTTGAAGAAGTTTGAGCCTGAATTTCATCCTCCACAAGTGTGGAAGGAGCTAAACCTTCAGCCAAAAGGTTACCTGGTTTTGACTTTACACCGACCTAGAAATGTGGATCAAGAGCAAAGCCTCATGGAGCAATTGGAACGCATAGCTTCTGAAGGAACAAGTCCTGTTATATTCCCAATTCATCCACGGACAAAAAAGAACTTAGATTCAAACTACTTGCTGCCTGAGTGCATCCATTTGGTTGAGCCGTTGAGTTACAAAAGCTTTAATTATTTGGTAAAACATGCCAAAGGAGTTATAACGGATTCAGGCGGCATATCCGAAGAAACCTCAGTGATGAAGGTGCCATGCATTACGCTAAGACCAAACACTGAACGCCCGGAAACAGTTGAATGGGGCACAAATGAATTGGCAGGAAACGAGGCACAATTGGTAGCCTTACTTCACACCATGGAAAAAGGAGCATGGAAAGCGGGTCAAGAAATTGAAGGATGGGATGGGAGGAGTGCGCAGGAGTTATTCAATTATATGAAAAGGTTCGGATGAAAAAAATATTAGTAACGGGTTCCGCGGGGTTCATCGGCATGCACTCCGCCATACGATTAGCTAAAGACGGCTATGATGTGGTAGGCATTGATAACCTAAACACTTATTACAGTGTAGATCTCAAGCTTGCCCGTTAACGCGAACAAGGCATTGCCACCAATCAAATCCAGTACAATCGGATGCTTACCGGATATGAAGGCATTCGTTTCAAGCAATTGGATTTGGCTGATGCGCATTTGTTGGAAGAGCTATTTGAGCAGGAGAAGTTTGATTACGTGATTCACTTAGCTGCTCAGGCTGGAGTGCGCTATTCCATAGAAAATCCTCATGCATACATTGATGCCAATGTGAAAGGCTTTTTGGATATTTTGGAAAGCTGTACCAAGAATAGAATAAACCACTTAATTTACGCCAGTAGTTCTTCTGTATACGGGATGAATGAGAAGGTGCCTTTTAAAGAAACGGATCCTACTGAAAAGCAGGTGAGTCTATATGCCGCCACGAAAAAAGCC
>CBFIEM010000024.1:0-8228 GCA_965661625.1 Salibacteraceae bacterium | reverse complement strand
CTAACTTAGATGATGGTATTGAGTGTTTCGGTGGCTCAGTAAACATTACAAATGCACTTGTTTGGGCTCAAGGTGACGATGCTTACGATATCGACCAAGCTTACACGGGTACTATTGACAACTTCATCTTCAAAGGGGATGCTGATTCAGATCACGCTCTAGAAATTGACGGTCCAGAAGGTTCACTTAACGGTGGAGCAACGATGACCAATGGTACTTGTATCGGTTATAACGAAGGATATAACGACGGAGAATGGGAAGGTAATTTCGGAGAGTACGCTGATTTCCGCGATGGTGCTCAAGGAGCATATAACAATATCCTTTTCTACAACTTCTCTGAAAATTCAGATTTCGAATTGGATGATGAAGCATCTTCCAACAATTACGGAAATGGAACATTGTCATTCGCTAATCACGAAGTAGTTGTAAGTCACTTGCAAGCTGGTAACCTTACTACAGATGATATCTTTCAAGATAAATTCACAGGAAACAGCATTGCACCTTTAGATTTTGCAGCTATCCTTAACGGTGGTGTTGGTAGTGCAACTGTTGGCGCCAATGCTTCAGTATTCGCTAATTGGACTATGGGTTCAGCAACAGGTGAACTATAAAACATAAGTAGACTATTAATTCACTATCAATACTCGTTGGGGATTTTTTCTCAACGAGTATTTTTAGTTTTTATACGTATAACATCACATGAAGCAAATTGCAATCAGCCTCAGCCTACTTTTAACAGCCGCTTTTTCATGGGCTCAGAACGGCAACATTCGCGGCTCAGTTATCGACAAGATGACTGGTCAGCCATTATTTATGGCAGCCGTTGCTATTCCAGGCACTTCTACAGGTGTTTCGACCGATTTTGATGGTAAATTCGACCTCTCGTTAGCACCTGGGTCGTACGACATTCAAATTAGCTTTATTGGTTTATCAACGGTTACCGTTACTGGGGTAATGGTCAAGGCAGATGAAACTACCGTGATGAATCCCATTTCCTTAGAACCCGCTTCAACTACGCTTAAGCAATACACTGTTACCGCAAAAGCCGCTCAAAATTCCGAAACTGCGGTAATGACTATGAAAAAAAAGTCGGTAAATGTGCTCGACGGCATTTCAGCACAAACCATTAAAAAATCAGGGGACTCTGATGCAGCAGCTGCCGTAAAACGGGTGCCAGGTGTTTCTATCCAAGGTGGTAAATATGTGTATGTTAGGGGTTTAGGAGATCGCTATACCAAAACCCAATTGAATGGCATGGACATTCCAGGCTTGGATCCTGACAGGAACTCATTGCAAATGGATATTTTCCCTACCAATGTTGTAGATCAGCTCATTGTACTAAAATCATTTACTGCAGATTTACCGGCAGACTTCACCGGAGGTGTTGTAAATATTGCTACCAAAGATTTCCCTGAAGAAAAAACACTGGAAATTAATGCAAGTGTTGGCTTCACTCCAGGCATGCACTTGAACGATGAATACCTTTCTCAAGATGGAAGTTCTACAGACTTCCTAGGGTTTGATGGTGGATTGAGATCAGAACCTTTGGATTTCGGGCCTAAAAACACCACGCCGATTCTTCAACCAGCCAATTCGCGTTCGAATGCCCCTGAGGCAACTCGAGAATTTAACCCCAATTTAGCTGCGCTTCAACAAACATCACTGATGAATTTTAACCTTGGAATTTCTGGTGGTAATCAGTTTAAGCGTGATGATAAAACATGGGGAATTAACGGGTCATTTAGTTATAAGAACAATACAGACTTTTTTCAGGATCGCGAACAAAACTTTTATTTCAAAGAACTCAACGACAATTCGGTATACGAGCTAGATCCCAATATTCTCCAAAAAGGAGACCTTGGTGTTAACAATGTATTCATGAGTGCATTGGCTGGAATTGCCTTGAAAACAGATTCCAATAAATATCGGTTAAGCCTGCTTCACTTACAGAATGGAGAAACGCGTTCAGGGTACTTCCGCGAAGAACAAATCATTAGTAATTCTGCCACTATTTTTCGCGATAACCTCGAATACAGCGAGCGTTCAATTACAAACCTTTTATTAGCTGGGACGCATGTAAGGGGTGGTGGGGATTGGACCATTGATTGGAAATTATCTCCGACACTTTCGCGCATTCAGGATAAAGACGTGCGCATTACACCTTACTTATTTCAAGAAGCTGATAGCTCTTACTCAATAGATCCAAGTGAAGCAGCTGTACCACAGCGGATATGGAGGAACTTAACCGAATATAACGTTTCCATGAAAGGAGACATTACTAAAAAACATCAAGCATTGGGAAGTGGTGCTAACTTAAGGTTTGGCGCACTGGCTTCATTCAAGTATAGGACCTATGAAATATTAAACTACAACCTTGAATCGATAAGTCCTGGTACGCTGCCATTTACAGGTAACGCCGATGAACTATTGACGGATCGCTTTATATGGGAGCGCCCAAAAGGGGAGGGAATGTATTTGCTTGGTAGTTATCAGCCCTCCAATACATACGAAGGTATTCAAACAACAGGAGCACTTTATATAAGTGAAGAGCTCCAACTGATGTCCAAATTGAAAGCAATTGTTGGTGTTCGTATGGAAAAATACGATCAGTTCTACACGGGTGAAAACCAAAGCGGAACATTGGTTTTTGAAAACGAAAATGTACTTGACTTGCTTGATTTCTTTCCCACAGCTTCGTTTATTTATCAACCGAATGACAACTCAAACATCCGTGCTGGATATTTCAGAACCACAGCGCGCCCATCATTTAAAGAAAAATCTACTGCAGAAATTGTCGACGTTATTTCAAAAGTGACATTCATTGGGAATATTGAACTGGAACAAACAAACATTGACAACTACGACCTGCGCTATGAGTATTTCTTTAAGAAAAACCAAACACTTGCAGTAAGTGGGTTCTATAAAACATTCGAAAACCCCATAGAGTTAGCTTCGTATCAACAAGATCCTAACTCAATCCAACCGCGTAATGTAGGTGATGCTGAAGTCTTGGGAATTGAATTTGAAGGTCGGTTGAATATGGGGTTTCTTAAAAAGACTTGGGATGTTTTTTCCTTAAACACGAACGTGTCAATTATAAATTCTCGTGTTGAATATGATAAATCACCCGGAGGTACCTTTGACGGTAAGTTGAACGCGATTAGGGAAGGAGAAGAACTGGGAAACTTTCGTGATATGCAGGGGCAATCTCCTTACATTGTCAACGCTGGGTTCAGCTACAAAGGCAAAGTCAATGACTTTGAAGCAGGCTTATTTTACAATGTTCAAGGCCCTAAACTGATGATAGTTGGAATTAACCGTGCTCCTGATGTATATTCTGTTCCATTCCACAGCTTGAACTTTACAGCTTATAAAAAGTTTGGAATCGATAAAGAGTTCCAAGTGGGGGTTCGGGTTTCAAATATTTTAGATGATGCTATAGAAAGTGAAACTGATTCGTTTAGGGCCGAGGCGCGTGTTTTTAATCGCTTCAACCCTGGCCGCACATTTACGGTAACTTTCAAGTATGAACTATTCTAATACTTATTCTTGATATTGAAAAAATGGTCAGCAATTTTGCTGGCCATTTTTTTTTGGAACCTTCAACATAGGTCACCGCTAATCAAAACGTATCCCTACAAAGCAGTGCAATGTTAACTGCACATTAAGTTCTGCTTAACTCCTTCTTCAACAGCACCCAAAAAACAATATATCTCGAGCTGAAAAGCAGATATGTATACCTTTGTCCACTTACAAGTAACCCGCAAAAAGGTATGGAATACGGCATATTTGACGCGCTCAAATTAATTGGTGCATTGGGCTTCTTCATTTACGGAATGAAGGTGATGAGTGAAGGAATCCAAAAGCTTGCAGGCAATAAAATGCGGGACATCCTCTCTGCAATGACATCCAATCGGTTTTTTGGAATATTAACCGGGATTTTAATTACTGCCTTGGTGCAGTCCTCAAGTGCAACAACCGTAATGACAGTAAGCTTTGTAAATGCAGGGTTGTTGTCGCTCGTTGAATCCATTGGTGTTATTATGGGAGCCAATGTGGGTACTACGCTAACCAGCTGGCTTGTAGCTTATTTCGGGTTTAAAATTAAAATCTCCGTGATTGCCTTACCCATCATTGCAATTGGCTTCCCGCTGATGTTTGCAACTCGCAATTCATTGCGTTCACTTTCAGAGCTGCTCATTGGTTTCGCCTTACTTTTTATGGGCTTGGAGGCACTAAAAGACTCCGTTCCAGACCTACAACAAAATCCAGAAATCCTTTCATTCCTGCAACATTACACGGATATGGGCATTGCCTCTACCCTAATATTTATTGGAATAGGAACCCTTCTTACCATTATTGTCCAGTCTTCGTCTGCTGCACTTGCGCTTACGTTGGTAATGTGCAACGAAGGTTGGATTCCTTTTGATATGGCAGTGGGCATTGTTATGGGTGAAAATATAGGAACCACTATTACGGCCAATTTAGCAGCAATGATTGCCAATGTTCACGCCAAAAGAGCCGCAAGAGCCCACTTTATTTTCAACATCATAGGTGTTATTTGGATGTTGATCGTGCTTCCTTTATTCTTGGATGCTGTAAATTCAGTAATGGTAAATACCTCCTATTTTGGTGGCGTTTCACCTTATGATGATCCAACACAAATTCCCATTGCCCTTTCAATTTTTCACACCAGTTTCAATATCATCAATGTACTGATGTTGGTTTGGTTCGTGAAACCAATTGAGCGGATTGTTATTAAAATGGTTTCCTCTAAAGGAAAGATTGATAAAGAATACCATCTTGAGTACATCAATACGGGGTTAATGGGCACTCCTGAGCTATCACTCCATGAAGCCAGTAAGGAGGTAGCTAAGTTTGGACACCTTACTCATCGCATGCTTGGCTTCTTTATCGACTTGTTTCAGTCGAAAGAATCTAAGCGCATTACCAAACGGTTGGCTAAAATTCAGAAATACGAGGATATCACAGATCGTGTAGAGGTGGAGATTGCCGATTACCTGTTGAAGGTTTCATCAGGAGAACTCACAGCAAATAGCTCCCTCCGGGTAAGAAGCATGCTCAGTATCATTAATGATTTGGAGCGGATTGCTGATAACATCTATTTGATGTCTAAATACATGGAGAAAAAGGTTGAGGATCGCACTTGGTTTACTCCTGAACAACGCGAAAACTTGAACAACCTTCTAGCGGTTTTGGAAGAGGCTATTATTGAGATGCTGAAAAACTTAAATATGGAGTATGGCAAGGCAAACATTGAAAAGTCCCGTGCCATTCATGACAAAATGAATAAACTCAAGTGGGAAATTAGAGCGGCTCACTTGCAAAGTATAGAGCGTGGGGATTATAACATGAAAAGCGGATTGGTTTACGCCGATCTCTATACGGCTTGTGAAAAAACTTCCGACATCGTGATGAATGTTATGGAAGCTGTTGTTGGCAAGGTTTAAGGCTTCACGAAGGAAGGAGAGACCAAAGGCGCTGTTTCATTCCGTGACCGATCAATTAAAATAATCTCATAGCGAAACGTATCATTGGCTGTTCCACTGAAGTAATAAGGCTTAATGGTTACCTGAATTTCTCCTTCAACGCGATCACTTGCCCCATCTGATTCTAACCTGGGAATACGATACTGGGTAAAGCCGGTATAGTCAACCCACTCGCCGTCCTCTAGCTCATAATAATCAACATAAAGGTTATAATAATAGCGCGATCCTAGCGCAAATATGCCTGTCGTATCCTCAGGATCCAACCCAATATCTCCATCACAATCATTAAAGGTTAATTGTAAGATTGCATCTTGATCAGAAATGGGTGACACTGCTTTAAACTCAATGGTGGGAAGTGAACCTTCACAATCATCGCGCTGACAGCCATAACTCATGGTTAAAATACCTATTAGAAATAGTAATTTTGAGGCTCCTTGGTGAATCATAACACCAAAGGTAACGCACATAACACAATTTTGGTTTGCAGCAGTTAAATTATGACATATTCAAGATAGAGAAGGCAGAAGAATTTGAGCAACATGCACTTGACCTCTTTCGCCAGCAGGCAGCACAACTACCGATTTACCGTGACTATTGTAAGCACCTCGACATCAATCCCAACTCGGTTGTAAGTCTTTACAACATTCCTTTTCTTCCCATCCAGTTTTTTAAATCACATCGTGTTTTCAATCCCAATTTCACGAGCGAAACTTCATTTACAAGCAGTGGAACAACTGGTAATCAAACTAGTACGCATGAGGTTCCATCTCTTGAATGGTATACTACAAATTTCACCAAAGGGTTTCAGCGCATTTATGGACCTCTTTCAGATTGGGTAATCCTCGGACTTTTACCGTCTTACCTAGAGCGGGAAGGTTCATCATTGGTATTTATGGTTGATGCAATGATTGAACAGTCGCAAGACCCAAGAAGTGGATTTTACTTACATAATCAGGAGGAGCTAATCCACCACCTGAAAGCATTGGAAGCCAACGGTCAACAAACACTGTTAATTGGTGTTACCTATGCACTTTTAGACTTAGCACAAGCGATTGACTTTCCACTTAAGCATACCGTAATTGTGGAAACCGGTGGCATGAAAGGCAAACGCAAAGAAGTTACAAAGTCCGAATTGCATCAAGTCCTTCAGCACGGTTTTGGTGTAACTCAAATTCACAGTGAATACGGTATGACGGAACTTCTCTCTCAAGCTTATTCTACTGGAAAAAACAAGTTCAAGTGCCCACCTTGGATGTGCGTACTTCCCCGCGAAGTTAACGATCCGTTTACCCTCTGCGCATTTGGAGAAACCGCAGGAATTAATGTTATTGATTTAGGCAATCAGGCCAGTTGCGCGTTTATTGAAACCCAAGACCTTGGCAAGGTATATCGCGATGGAAGTTTTGAAATCTTGGGCCGATTTGACAACAGTGATATTCGCGGTTGTAATTTACTTGTCAATTGATTCTCTACCGGCACTTTGCTCAATTTAGCACTTCTGTTTTTAGACCATTTTGTAAGAACCATTAAAACTAGAGTAGGTCAAATTAATCGGAAAACCAGTAATAACAAGCCATACAGAAAGCAACTTACAGCATGGGCAACTTTTAAAAACAGTCCTTCGTCAACGCATTGAATAAAAGTAGTGGCCACTGCTCTTGTTCAAATTAAACGAAAGAGAAAACCCTTGCAAAACCCAATTACCTGCTACCCAAAAGTTGTTTTCATCTATCGTGTTATTTGTTATTCATCCTTAAAACTATTGACATGAAACGAATTTTACTACTTGGCTTAATCTTAGTTAGTTTACAAACAAGTGCCTCCCACATTATGAGTGGATACATAGGGGTCCGTCAAATCTCAATTGACTCTGTCCAATTGATTATGGCTATTTACGCCGACTCGAATTCATTTGCACCACCAACGCAAATGGCATTTATGTATACCAACACTAACAATCAGTATCAATACACCTCTCAGGTTTCCATGTCCATATCGGTAGATTCTACCTTTGCTGGTTTTGAAGCTTATGTGTATGCGAGTGACACCATTGCTTTAGCGAATGGCGAATACCGATTTGTTCATCAGCATTGCTGCCGCAATGGACTTAACAACGTTCCAAATGCAACTACTGCAGAATTTGTTATAGCGTGTGATTACACCATGAACGGAAGTAATACATCACCTGTACTTAGCAGTCCATTGGATATTTTAGTTGGACTTAATCAGTCTAATACTTTTGATTTCGATCAGAACATGATTGACTTTGACGGCGATCAAATCCAAGTTTCAATGGATGATGCGCTTAACATGTATAATGACGGAACTGGTCTATACACCCCTGTTTCAGGGTTTACGCAATTAAATAACCACGGTACTTACTCGGTTGCATCAAATACATCTGACTGGACACCTAATGCACTAGGCACCTATGCAACTGGCTACCTTGTTGAAGAGTTTCGTAATGGAACTAAAATTGGTGAACTCCGCATTCAACATGTTTTTGTAGTAGACAATGTTAGTTCTACCATAACGCATGACCGCGTTAATGGTCCTGAGCATTATCAGATTTTCAATTGGAGTGGCGCTATGGTTTTTGAAGGAGATTATATCCCTTATGAAGAGCTTGAAGGATTTTACGTTGTTCATTCCAACAAACGCACGTTTAAATTACACGTAAGCAAATAATGTTTACTTATTCTTATTGAAACAAAAAAG
>CBFIEM010000023.1:0-19302 GCA_965661625.1 Salibacteraceae bacterium | reverse complement strand
ACCATGAAAAACACTTGGACACTATTTATTTTAGCCGCATTAGCGATTACGGGATGCAAATCTGTTCCTTACGGAGAGAAGATGAACGATCCTTTTTCAGGCAATAAATACGAATCAAATGCGCGCTATTTTCGAGCTGTAGGCAAATCGCAAAGCAGGGACGAGAACATTGCCGTGAAACGCGCACGATCAGAAGCTAAAGGTGAGTTGGCCAGCCAGATGAATACAACAATTAAAACCCTAAGCGACGACTACCTTTCTTCAACTGACTTCAACGACAAGTCTGAAATTACCGGTAAATTTCAAAGCCTTACACGACTTGTTGTAAACAACAACATAGCTGATTTAAGGGTTATTGGTGAAGAAAAATATTTTAACGGAGATCAATACACCGCATTTGTAGCTTACGAGATAAAGAAAGCCGCTATGTTTCGCTTTCTTAAAAAACAGGCCAGAACAGATGCCAAAATCTCAAAGCGCGAATTAGAGGCTTTTGAAGACATGATTGATATTCAGTTAAAAGCGCTTGAAGCAAATGACTAATGCACAGCGTGCGCATTACAAAAAGCGTCTCAAGGGAGTTTAGGCTGATTTTAAAAGTTGATCAAAAATCAAACTCGCTGTAGCTGGATTAGTCGCCAATGGCACGTTATAGACATCACAAATCCGCATGAGCATTGCAATATCCGGCTCATGCGGATGTTTTCCCAAAGGGTCTCTAAAGAAAAAAACCGCATCGATTGTACCATCAGATACCATTGCTGCTATTTGCGCATCCCCTCCTAATGGTCCGGACTTAACTTTTTGTACATGCAGTCCAGACTGCTCAACATGAGTACCCGTTGTACCGGTAGCAACAAGACTTACCGAATCATTCTTGAATTTTTCAAGGTGATCACGCATGAAGCTCACCATATCTGCTTTTTTGCCATCGTGGGCAATTAATGCGATGCTATAATTCATTCTACAAAGGTGAAGAAAAGAGCGAGCAACTTTGCTAACCCTACGTTAAGCTTACTTGAGTTTTTCTTCAAATGCCTTTCGAAACTTTTCAAGTTTTGGCCGAATAACCATGCTACAATAAGGCTGGGATCCGTTCTCGTTAAAGTAGTTTTGATGGTAGTCTTCTGCTACATAGAACGTGTCAAACGCAGTTATTTCAGTCACAATAGGATCTGGAAATGCGCCGGATTCATCAAGCTTATCTTTGAGTTGAGTCGCTATTGATTGCTGGGAGTCACTGTGGTAAAAAATTGCAGAACGGTATTGAGTACCCCGATCCGCACCCTGACGATTTAACGTTGTTGGGTCATGCGTTTGCCAGAAAACTTCTAACAATTCTTGAAATGACAATACGCTTGGATCAAACGTTACTTGCACAACTTCAGCATGCCCAGTCCTTCCCGTGCAAACTTCTTTGTACCCCGGATTCTTAATCGAACCTCCACTATACCCCGACTCTACTTTTAATACTCCTTGCAGCTCCTGAAAAACTGCCTCTACACACCAAAAACAACCAGCTCCTAAGGTTGCTACCTCATTATTACCTAACTCCATAGTATTTAAATTTTTATCTTCATGAATTGGATTGGCACCCCCGGCGCACGCTACCAATCCCATTAATAGACTTGCTAAACTAAGTTGGAATATTTTCATGCTCATGATTTAATCCTTTTTATTTAAGTTAATTCGGCAGCGATAAACAACCGCTTGACCGAACAACGCAATACCACTGTTCAATAGTATCAACCCTCCTGTTCCAATCCAAAAATAAGGTGCCTGATTTCCCTTTTGGAGGATAGCTTCGCCAACAACAGATACCCCAGTACCTATGAGTATTAAACCAAGTATTGAAAATGATAACCACTTGACCTTTAAATTATTTAGATGCGTCATATTAATTTTAGCTTTAAGGATAGTATTAACCAGATACATCCAAAAGCACTACTTATTTGATATCACCTCCTACTGTTAACTGAAACACGTTTGTGTTATCAATATCAACATATTTAACTTAAAGATGTTTGAGCCACATGGTAGAAATTAGTTTCCAATGCCCATCTTGCTGGGAAAGCATATCAATGCTTGTTGACACGAGCATTCCACACCAGTCTTACGTGGAGGATTGTGAGGTTTGTTGTCGTCCACTGCAACTTGAGCTAACTACAACCTCTGGAGCCGTAGAATTAATAAATGTCGCATTAGCACAATAAAAATGTTCTTATACAGGTGTTTTTTAATGGCTTGTAGCCATATTTGTGGCATGAATAGATTTCTAGTAATCGCTGTTGCACTATGCTTAGTGACAGGCTGTAATGAAGACCCCAAACCAACGCGGATAAAGGTTTCTAAGTCTACCATTATCCAGGCTAGCTTTGCTGTAGATACAATATTCCCTCATGACTCCGCCAGTTTTACACAAGGGTTACAATGGGTAGACGGTGTGCTTTTTGAAAGCACAGGATCGCCAGCGCACATTCCTTATACCTTCTCTGCTTATGGACCAGTAAATTTGGAAACAGGAGTGATGTCACGTGTAAATGAATTACCACGAACAGATTTTGGTGAAGGCATAACTATCTGGAAGGACAAGTTATATCAGCTCACTTATCGTACGGGGAAAGGTTATGTCTATGACTTGGAGAGCGGCAAACGTTTACAATCCTTTAACTTACCAGGACAAGAAGGTTGGGGAATAACGCATGATAGCAACCATTTGATCATTTCTGATGGAAGTAATCGGTTGTATTTTGTAAACCCTGAATCCTTTAAAACTGAGCGCACATTGCAAGTAACGCGAAATGGGCAGCGGTTGTACTACTTAAATGAACTCGAGTTAGCTCCCAACGGACTATGGGCTAACGTGTATCAATCAAATGCTATCGTGCGGATCGACTTAAAAAACGGAAAGGTAACACACGAACTAGATCTTACAATTCTTAAAGATGAAGTGCTTTCAATTGACCCAAAAGCGAAGGAGCTAAACGGAATTGCATACTCTGAACGTGATGATAGGTTTACCGTTACAGGAAAATTATGGCCCAGGATGTATCACCTATCCATTTCGCTTTAAAAGCGCGTTAGGCGTACCACATGCAGTTGATCACGCATTTCAGCTGCCGCTTGGGACACTTGTTGAAGCCAAGCTCGCTGTTTTTCACTTTCAACCTGACCCAATGCATACATGGCTTGGCTTTCCAGACGCTTAAAATGTTCTTCATTGGCCTTGAGCAAAACTTGATTCTTATCAGCAGCCATACTCCCCTTAAAGTCGAGCAGCACCAACCTCAACCAACGTGACTTCCTCAACTCATTAAAGGACTTATGCTGCTCATCGTACAGCTCATAACCCTTCGATAACATTAACTCAAGCGATTTAGCTTGTTCACCATAAACCAATAACAAACGTTCATTTCGAACCATTCCAGTGCACATTTGCAAGCAAACCAAAGCATCCTCAAGCGCTAATATTACTTTCATGTTCTCAAGTCTGTATGGTAATCCATTTAGAAGTGTTCAATTCTTTGTGGGCGCGAAGTAACCCAAGGGCCGTCCCACTGGCGTAGCAAGGCATAAGTTCTTTGTGAATCATTTTAGGCGTAATTTCAGCATCTTTATCTACGAATCCTATTCCAAGGTATTCTCCTCCTTTTAACGCAGCAAAACTGTACTCATCAGGTGACCTGCCTGCCAGCAGGACAACTTGATAAGCTTTTCGTTCGGATTCTAAATCCTTCACCAAAGCTTGTACACCTTTATTGTGAGCTGCTATTGTAACATCATCATCACCAGGAAGTTCACAACACCGAGGATTTAATCCATACACTTCGCAAACTTCTTGCAGCCAGCTTCGGGCGGCATAGTTACTGGTGAACGTTTTTAACGGGCGTTCACCAATACGTTTTACCTTACTCACTAAACGAATACACCCTGATCGATCTTCGAAACTATAAACCCCTAATTGGCGTTTTGGTGCTTTTTGAGCGCGGTTGTAAGTGGGCCAATGGTGCCTAATCAGGTGATCCTCGAGTAAACTAGCAACAAGCTCAGATCCAGTAAGTTCATGTTTTATAGCGTGGATTTCCCGCTTAAACTGTTGAGATCGCTTTCCAGATTGATCACCGGTGAAATGACTAATTACACGTTTCTTGAGGTTCAGCGCTTTTCCAATGTAGAGCTTTTCGCCTTTTTGATTTAGAAAATGATATACGCCAGGAGCATCGGGCAATCCCTCAAGTTGATCTTTATTGAGGTTTGCGGGTAGAATCGCCTCGCGATTATTCTGTTTCACCTGTTGTTCCAAGTGATTGTCTTTATCCAATTCGATTCCTGCTACAAGCAATTGTGCGGTTGCCTCTGCATCGCTCAACGCACGATGAGGATTTGAATTAATGATACCGAAGACCTTACAGAGGTTGGCTAAGCTGTAGGAACGCAGACCTGGCCTAACCTTCCGCATGTAGCGAACCGAGCACATGCGTTTTGATGAAAAGGGCATCCCTGCGCGCTCAAACTCAGCTTTAATAAAGGAGTAATCGAAATTTACATTGTGAGCAACAAAAATGGATCCCTCTAGAAATTCCTGAAGCTCTTCAGCAATCTCTTGAAACGAAGGAGCGCTGGCAACAAGGTCATTCGTAATACCCGTAAGCTCTTGGATATGGTGAGGTATGGAACGTGAAGGATTCACCAATGTGTGATAAGAGTCAATAATCGTTTTCCCGTCACACTTCACAGCTCCAACTTCAGTAATGCGGTTGTTCCGTGCATACCCTCCAGTTGTTTCTACATCAATTATTACGAACATGGTGCAAATATCGGAAGTAGTCCGTATTCTTTTTACGGTATGAGCATTCATTTAAGAATAATTGGAATATTACTTTTGCCTCATGGTTAAGCAAGTATTAAGCGCCTTTCGAATAATTCTCATTGCTCTATATACCGTGCTGGGCGCACTCATTGGATTCTTGCTACTTCCTCTCGGGCAGCAGCGTGCTATCTATTACGCATCCCAACTTTGGAGCACAGCAATATTAACATCGTGCGGGATCCGACTAACCGTAGAGGGACTTGAACATATTGATGCTACAAAGCCCTGTATTTTCATTGCAAATCATCAATCACATATGGACATACCGGTTGTCTTTAAGGCACTTCCCGTTCCCTTATTCTTTATTGCGAAAAAGGAACTGAAGCGCGTTCCATTCATGGGATGGTACATGACTGCAGTGGGAATGATATTTATCGATCGCAAGAACAGAGAAGCTGCATTTGACAATTTGCGCAAGGCTGGAAAAGAAGTAGTGAATGGCAAGAATGTCTTTTCATTTCCAGAGGGAACTCGTTCCAAAACAGGTAAATTGGGCTTGTTCAAGCGAGGCACTTTTGTACTAGCAAAATCAAACGATATCACGCTCGTTCCCGTTGGCATCAGTGGAGCGTCAGCAATTATTCCAGCAGGTAAATATGAAGTTAATGCTGGAGAAGTAATTATTCAAATTGGGCAACCCATTACCCCTAGCCACTATGCAAACCTATCAGTTGAAGAGTTAGCTCAACATGCTAGGGACACCATTAAGGCCCTTACGAATGAAGAGGTTTAATCTATTTGCGCTTGCCCCATATCTTCTTTTCACTTATCAGCTCAATCGCCAAGTCCTGGTCAATCGTTAGCTTACAGCTCAATCTTGGGTAATTAAACTGCTTTGCTAATTTATCATGCCAATGAGATGGCGTTGGGGAGGTGTTCAACAGGTAAACTCCGCAAGTTGCACACAGCCCTCGTCCATCACAATTCAACCGCTTGCTCAACGTACCATAAGGTGAAATGCCATGAGCAAGCAATACCTCCCTTAAGTTCGCCCCTTTAATTACCGATAATTCATGAACATTATCGCCTTCATGAATGTGAAGTTTAACCATGGAAACGAAACTGATGGGCTCTCAAAAAGTTTATTGTGACTTACGGATAGCAGCCAAGTAGGCAGAAGGCAGGTGGTCGAAAAGCTGACTCGGAACGTATTTAGCGTAACCAGAATTACGCTTTATAGCTGCTGGGTTAAGCAATACCTCGGTCCCGAAATGTTCGTATGAAAAGAAAACCGTTTCAATAGGTAGCTTAGAAACCAGGTCATCTTCGATGGCTATCCGTATATGTTGCACAGCCAATTGCCTAGCAATTCGAGTAAATGCGGACCCTCCCACCCTTGGAGCGGCAAAAGAAACGATTTCAGACGTATCGGTTGCGAAAACCAAACCACTCAAAATCGCGAGAGCTCCGCCTAAAGAATGCCCCGTAAAAACTATTTTTTTTCCTGTATTCCTTGCATGATCCACCCATTCTTGAACTAGCGACTCAATACTTTCAAACACCTTATAAAAACCACTGTGAACAGGTGCTTTCTGCCCGGGTAATAACTCTAAGTCGATTTGGTTAACCAACGTATTTCCCAACCACTCTTCAGGTGTAGAAGAACCTCGAAAGGCTATAACAAAAATGGATTCATCTTCATAAACGCCACCAATAACAGATTGGTCGGGCAATTTACGCAGCCATCTTGTCCATTTCCGATCCACTTCAATAGTGCCTACAAAGTCAAAGTTGTTACGAAGATGTTGCTCCAAAAAAGGCCCGAATTCTGCTTGGATTAAAGCGGGCCAATCTGCTTCATTGCCACCGAAAAGCTGCTTGTAATGTACCAGGTAAGTATTCAGGGTAAGCTTTAAGAGCGACTCGACATACGATTTATTGGATAATATCACTGATCATTCTATTTAACTGCTTGAGGTTGTGCTAAAAGTTGTGCTAATAACACCCCCACTAACTGGATACTCAAAAGTACAGTTTAGTACCTAGTCAACCACAGCCAACATAGCATTGTGAATTCCATTCAGCGAAATTTTATAATAAGGCTATGAATCACCGGTTCTCAAAGAGGCTCGAACTCATTCCACCGGTTTTTACGGTAAAGCAGAACTTCCTCATCGCACTCCTGAACGCCAACGTCATAAATGAGTTTCAAGGAGGACTCTGACGCTTCCCAATACCCAGTAAAGTAATCAAACCGATAGCCCAACCTCGCCAGCAAACTCCTTTCTATGGGAGAGGAAACCAATTCAATGCACCTCAAAAGGATTTGATGATTGTGTTGGAGGATGGTATTCACCCTTCTTATCTCGCTTCTGGATTTTCGCATTTTTTCATTGTGAAATGCGCTGCGACATAGCGAGTCGCAGAAACGTTTGTCTGCCCTACCAGATATAGGGGCAGCACAGTAGGTACAAGTATTCATGGTAGTTAATGGTGTTGTGATAGGTGTATTGAAATTTAATAAATTCCCGCCAATTAGTATCTAAAAACGTTTAATAAATAGTCGTTTATAAACGCTTAAGCATCTCTTGAAGCGAAAATATAACCTCAATTTAGATCACATGTTTCACTAATAAACCACCACATTATGAGAAATCGTGTAAGCCTTATTGGGCATTTGGGAGCAGATCCCGAGTCAAAAGACCTTGAAGGAGGAAAAAACCTTACCAAAATGAATTTAGCCACCAATGACTTTTACCGGAATGGCGATGGCGAAAAAGTACAAAGCACCCAATGGCACAACCTTATAGCTTGGGGAAAAACCGGTGAAATTGCCGCCAAGTTTCTAAAGAAAGGTAGCGAAGTAGCCATTGAAGGTAAGTTGCAAACTAGGTCTTATGAAGACAAGGAAGGCAAAACCAAATACATGACTGAAATAGTAGTTAATGATTTGGTGCTTTTAGGTAAAGCTTAAATAATGAGGGCAGCACTAGGCTGCCCTTTAACCTTTACTAATAAATGAAGTAGAATCATTTAAACAACTCATTTTAAACACACTAATCAATACCGTTATCCCAATAATAATCGTTCGGATTAAGTGACCGGTAAAGTTGATACCTTGATTTAACGTACATGATAAAATCATACTGAGAAAGGCCCTTAAGCTGCTGATCACTAACATTGCAAAAATCAATGAATTGGTCGAACTCTTGATCATCCAAATTGATGATGTTGTAATCCACATATTTCTGAAACAACTCACGCAACAAGTCCCTCCTACGTGCTTCATTCATAAGGCGGTGTGCTTCTCGTATTTTCCTTTCTCGCCTACTAAATGCTGCATACAAAGCTGTTATTGGGCTGGAAACAGCATCAACTCCCGTTAATTGAAAATCGCGTTTATTATACCCTAATGATTCAATATCGTGGTATATTTCTTTCAATTCACGTTCACCAAAAACGGTTACAGTTTTTAAGTTATACGACAAAGGCTGCAGCGTAATGTTGACAACAAGCGTATCCTTTAGAGCTGAATCGGCAACTGATATGGAGGCGTTTTTAAACCCCGTAGAACCAATGATAATACGATCAGTGCGCTTAACTTTTATTTCAAATGTTCCGTTTGGATTTCCAAAATTACCTTGCTTTAACCGATCATTTACTACAAATAAGTTCACAAGCTCAGCACCATTGTAAGTGTCAACAGTTCCTCGAACAACCACATGATCTTGTGAGTGAACAAGCACAGGAAAGAAAAGCACCAAAATTAATAGCTGATACTTCACAAGGCATTTAACGGATTGGGGTAAGCAAAAGTATAACCTAATTCATTCTGAATAGCTTCAGAATTAACTTTCCGCCCATAGCCATCGGATTCACTAATTTCCAGCTGATTAATTCCTTCACCTAGGGCAGCTTGATAAAATGCTAAACGCGTTGGGTGATTGGGACTCACAACATTATACACGCTCCCAGTAGCACCTTTAGCAAGCAGTGTAAGGATAGAGTTAACCCCATCATCCAAGTGAGTGGCATTTACCAAATGATTGGAATCTTTCAACACCCCTCTACCTAATAAAAATCCACCAGGTTTTCTGTTAGGCCCAAACAACCCTCCAAAACGCAGCACACTCAATCGCGGAGCATAGGTGCCAATGAATTCTTCCAAGGCCAGCATATCCATACCTGAGTGTGGCGACTTTTGATTTATGGCCTCATGCTCCATGAAGGTTCCTTGGGCGGGATAAGATGCTGTGCTACTAACTGCGATTACTTGATCCCATGAAATACCTGAAAATACGGTTCCTAGCCAGGCATTAAATTCATGACCGTCCTCAAAATAAGCCTTTGGCGGTAAAGCACTGATGCAAACAGGATGTTGACCAATGCGTTCCTTCAGTTCGGTAACTGGAAGTCCCCAAGGCATGGCTGTGATACCTGGTAAACTCAATTCATGCGGGGTTCTGCTTAATACAAGCACCTCATTCCCTTGCTTTACTAAAGCTTTTGCAAGAGGTTTACCAAGCCAACCAACACCTAGTAATAGAATTTGATTCTTCATAATTTACAAATGTGCAGATTAAACACTGAGGCGCAATGTATGTTTGTCTCCTATGCACTTACACATATTCGACTTAGATGGAACTTTGATTCCATATGATTACGGTCAAGATAATAGTTTCATGTCTGCGCTGAGCAAATTGGTCAACGTATCAGCAGACTACCCCTATTGGCTGGATTGTGAGCACCGCACCGACCATTATGTATTTCATCACATCTATTCTACCATCACTAAAAGGGCCCCTTCTGCCACGGAGCTCACCCTGATGCAGGATCATTTTATAGGCGAACTAAGCGAGCGAAGGGCTTCGAATCCCGAATGGTTTGCTCCTGTGCCAGGGTCTGTAGAGTTCATAGAGCTGCTTGCAAAACACCCTAATCACACAGCTGCCATTGCAACTGGAAGCTGGAAGCGCTTAGCAAAGTACAAGCTAGATGGGGTTGCAGCATGTTACAACACCCTTCCCATTATCGGATCTGATGAGGAGCCCACCAAATTAGGGTTTACCAAGAAGTTAATCACCCAGCTTCAAAGCGAAACTAATCACGTTGAAAGCATCACGTATTATGGCGATAGTCTTTACGATGCTGGGGTTTCTGAAGAATTGGGGCTAGCTTTTATCGGAATTGACATCAATAACTCCGGTGTTTTACAACAAGCTGGAATTCGTAATACGTATAAAGATTTCAATGAATTTATAGCGAGTCGAGGCGATTCGCTTTCTTTGCGCTAATGGAGTGGACCACGAAGCTATATCAAGACTTAGAATTTGATAAAGTACGCAAGCATGTCGCTATGCATGCTCAAACAAATTCAGCGCAACAAATGCTCGAATCGCTCACCATTTCAAGCAAACCTGAAGCTATTAAGCAGCGCTTACTTGAGGTCCATGAGTACCAAGTTAGCTTAGTTACCATACCTATTCCCTCCCTCCAAAGTGAAGAAATTTTAACCGAAATAAAGCTATTGGGAATAGCCGGGTCCGTCTTAGATCCTGAACAATTCAGTAAGCTGAAACACCTTTCTGAACAAGTAAATCGCCTCATTGCTTTTTTCGATGAAGAGAATGAGCTTTATCCAACCATTCAGGAAACACTGAGCGATGTTTACATTACCACCGCAGTTATTGACCCAATTCAATTGGTAATTGATCAGAAAGGGGTTGTGCGTAATAATGCTTCCCAAGCTCTTCAATCTATACGCAGAAGAATAAGCGAAGTACGGAAACAGATTGAAGTTAATTTCATGCGGGAAATGGCAAAATACCGAGGTGCTGGCTTTTTAGACGACACCCGCGAAACATTCTTGCATGGAAAGCGGGTTTTAGCTGTAATGGCTGAACACAAGCGGAAAGTTTCAGGAAGTATTGTCGGTGCTTCAAATGGAGGGAAACTAGCATTCATAGAACCCGGAGCAAATGTTCCGCTCAACAACGAGTTGAGCATGCTTGAATTGGAGGAAAAAGAGGAGATACGCAGAATTTTATTAGAGCTTACAGATGCATTGAGGGAGCACTTACCTTTGTTAAGAGCATACCAATCGCGATTGGTTGCACTGGATTTTATTGCAGCAAAAGCGCATTATGCAAATGAACTGAATGCCACCCTTCCCAAGTTTAGCAAGAGCTCCACCCTAAACTTGATGGAAGCTTACCATCCTATTTTGTTGTTGCAAAATAAATCGGCAAAACAACCTACTTATCCACAACATGTGACTTTAGATCCTGAAGCTCGTGTTATGGTGATATCAGGCCCGAATGCTGGAGGAAAGAGCATCACGCTTAAAACCATTGGCTTACTCCAAGTAATGTTTCAATCTGGACTCTTGATTCCTGTTAAATCGGAAAGCCAACTCCCTTTCTTTACACAAATATTAACGGACATAGGAGATAATCAAAGTATTGAGAACCATTTGAGCACCTACTCTTATCGCCTGCAAAATATGAAGCGTTTTCTTGAAATGGCAGATGGGAATACGTTATTCCTAATTGATGAATTTGGCACTGGGTCGGACCCTGAATTGGGAGGTGCACTTGCCGAAGTATTTTTTGAAACACTTTATGAGCGTGGAAGTTATGGAGTACTTACCACCCATTACAGCAATATAAAGTTGTTAGCGGATCACATGCCGATGGCTATAAATGCAAACATGCTCTTCGATCGAAAATCGTTGCTTCCTAAATTCAAGTTGAGCGTTGGGCAACCAGGAAGTTCGTTTACGTTTGAAGTAGCAGAGAAAAATGGTATTTCCCGAGATATTATAAATAAAGCTAAATCGCGAATTGACAACGGAAAACTCAGGTTAGATGAATCTATTTCAGCTCTTCAACGAGAAAAAGGCGCCCTTGAGCGGCACCGCCATCAGCTAAAATCTGCTCGAAAAAGAGCTGAGAATGCGGAGGAAAACTTTGAGATAAGGAGGGAAAATCTTGAAGAAAAATTAAACCGCTTACAGCAAACACAGCAAGAAAACAATGAGCTCATCCTTTATGGTAATCGACTAAAACAATGGCTAGACGCCTATACGGGGAAAAACCACAAAAAGCTTGCTCAAAAATTTGTCGATTATTTGAAAATTCAATTTACCAAAAAAGAAGAGCAATCAAGCTCGAAATCAAAGGCTAAAACAACACCTGCTGTAAAGCCGATTAACTACGAACAGAAAAAAGCACACAAGGCAAAAAAGAAGCAAGTAAAGGAACAGCGCCCCATTGTAGTTGGAGATCAAGTGCGCATGAAGGGATCAAAAGAGTCTGGAAAAGTATTGACAATTGACAAAAAACAGGTTACCATTAGTTTTGGGGTTTTTAAAACCAAAACTACCTTGGATAAGATCGAGCTAACTACTTCTTCTTGATACTATCCTCGTATCCTTTTTCCTTGAGAAGTACCAAGTAATCAGCAATCATAGCATTGGGCACAGTAACTGCTAAATGGTATTGTCTGATTTTAAGATCGTCACCTCTGCGTTGAATAACACCACTACCCCGACAAGTTCCCATCCAGGTATCGAGTGTTTCGTCAAACCAAATAACTGTTGAGTCTGCATTGAAATCTATATTGCGTTTACGCGCTTCAAATTCCCAAGCCTTCTTGTTGTTAAATAACACACCAAACTTCTGCTCGAACTCATCTTTTCTCCAACGCTCCCAACTATCTGTGCCCATAAACACCCCATTATCTGAGAAATAATCAAAGTATTTACGGTCGCCTTTTGCGGCCAATTGATGCCAAGAAGAAAGAAACTCCTCAACCTTGCCTTCATGAAACTCGGGCTTTTGTGCCTTAGTTTCCGGAGTTGCTATTGAGTCAATGCTTTCTGTTTTGTTCGGGGAACAACTTAGGAAAACACCAACTGCTGTAACTATTGCGAATGCGAATTTCATGATTTTTTGCTTTTTACCTTATTCCAAGGCTTCAACTGCCAATGCGCATGCACAGTTGCTAACTTATTCTGCTCGGTATCCATAATTTGGACCGTGCAAGGTAATTCAATCACTTCATTCGCACGCATTAAACCGATAACTTTATCCTCTATCTCACTGGGGCTTAAGCTAAAGTGAGCGCCAGCTGCCATTTCTCCTCGAAAATGATAATCTACGTGAAGTGAACTCATAATCAGCCGATAACTAAATTCCTTAGCATGCAAAAGCAGAAATAAGCCCGAGGCATACTCCCCCGCTGTTGCCATAACACAAGCATGCAGGGTATTCAGGTGATTCTTGTTGGCACGGATAAATGGAATGCCAATAACGACCTTATCAGCATTCAAATAGTCAACACTCAATCCGTGAGGCTTATTAAAAGGTACAACTCGCCAAAGGGCTTTATTTAATGCCCATTTATAAAATCTCGAATTATTTGCCTTGTGCGCTAGTCGCTCAAGCTTTTGTAATTTACTGGAGCCTCCCATTACTTGAGAATTGGACCTATTGCTGGTTTAAAATATTGATCGCTCTTAAGTACCTTGCCATCCTCGCGATATATTGGATTTCCAGATTTATCCAACTTACTCATATTTGATCGTTGAATTTCTTCAAAAACCTCTACAATCTTATCCTGCATGCCGTGGGCTAAAATAGTACCACACAGAATATAGAGCATATCGCCAAGTGCATCAGCTACTTCAACAAGGTTGCCATTTTGAGCAGCCTCTAAATATTCTTCGTTTTCTTCACGCATCAGTTTATAGCGGAGCATCTTTATTTGATCTGATACATCGACAGTAGGACTTTCCTCATTGTTAATTCCAAATGCATCGTGAAAACTGCGAACGTGATTTATAATTGAAGCAAATGACTTTTCTTGATTCATAGTATTTTGTTAAGGTGACTAAATTAGCCATTACCCTTGGCTTTTAGCAAGTTGACTTAACAAAATTTAACAGGGTGAACTCGTTTAAAATTACCGCAATGCTGAATTTTGTTCTCGTTAAAAAACAGGTGAGTTAAATCGCTTGTTAGGTATAGAGAATACTAAATTCGCAGGTTATGGAAAACACCGAAGATTCAGGAGCAGCTACCTCTCAAAAAACATCTCAGGGAGTAGATATAAGTGCTATTAACGAATTAATACAAAAGGAAAGTGCCTTTATCGACCTTATCCGCATGGAGATGAAAAAGGTTATTGTGGGTCAAGAACACATGAGCACTAGCCTATTGATAGCAATGTTAGCTGATGGACACATCCTTCTAGAAGGAGTTCCGGGATTAGCTAAAACCCTTGCTATAAATACCCTTGCCCAAACCATTGATGGTTCATTCAGTAGGGTTCAGTTTACACCAGACCTATTGCCAGCAGATTTAGTAGGTACACTAATCTACAATCAGAAGTCGGCAGATTTTCAGGTCAAACAAGGCCCATTGTTTGCCAATTTTATTTTAGCCGATGAGATTAATCGTGCACCAGCAAAGGTGCAAAGTGCTCTACTAGAGGCCATGCAAGAACGTCAAATCACACTTGGTGACGAAACCTACAATTTACCAAAGCCATTTTTAGTGCTTGCTACACAGAACCCAGTTGAGCAAGAGGGAACTTACCCCTTACCTGAAGCCCAGGTAGATCGTTTCATGCTCAAGGTAGTCTTAGACTATCCGAAGAAGGAAGAAGAACAATTGATAATTCGTCAGAACGTCTCTGGAGACGCGTTCCCCAAACCGAATCGCGTAATCAATCCAGAGCAAATCATCCGCGCCAAAGATGCTGTGAGGAAAGTATACTTAGACGAAAAAGTAGAACAATACATCGTAAATATTGTACAAGCAACGCGTTACCCAGCAGAATATCGAATACCCCAATTTGAGCCGCTCATTGCTTTTGGAGGCTCCCCAAGAGCTTCTATTTCGCTAGCACTTGCTGCGAAAGCATATGCTTTTATTCAACGCCGAGGGTATGTAATCCCGGAGGATGTTAGAGCGGTTGCCATGGATGTGCTGCGACACCGTATTGGCTTGACCTACGAGGCGGAAGCAGAAGAAATTAAAGCAGAAGAGATCATTCGTGAAATTTTAAACGCAGTAGAAATCCCCTAAAAGGATCCGTGTGGAAACCAGCGAAATCATTAAAAAGGTACGGCGCATAGAACTGCGCACCAAAGGCTTGTCTAATCAAGTTTTTTCAGGCGAATATCATTCTGCCTTTAAAGGACGAGGCATGGCCTTTTCTGAGGTTCGAGAGTATGCTGCGGGCGATGAAATCCGAACGATTGACTGGAATGTCACTGCCCGATTAGGGAGTCCTTACGTCAAGGTATTTGAAGAAGAACGCGAGCTCACTATGATGCTCCTTGTCGATTTGTCTGCATCTGGCAACGTTGGAACAAACCAACAACTCAAACGTGAACTACTCACTGAGGTATGCGCAGTTCTCGCTTTTTCTGCCATACAGAACAACGACAAGGTGGGCGTTATCTTCTTCACCAATGAGGTAGAAAAATTTATTCCTCCGAAAAAAGGAAAAAGCCATATCCTGAGAATAATCAGGGAGTTAATCAACTACCAACCCTCCCACACAGGAACGCGTATTGAAGCCGCACTGAGTTACCTTCAGCGCATCACTAAAAAACGCACCATTTCTTTTTTGATCTCTGATTTTATGGATTCAGGGTACGATAAGGCATTGAAAATTGCCAATAATAGACATGATTTAGTAGCTCTTCAGGTAAGGGATTCGGGGGAAGATGAGCTGCCAAACCTTGGACTCATCCCAGCACGAGATGCCGAAACTGGAAAGATTTCTTGGATTGATTCATCCAACGCTACTGTGCGTAATGCATATTCAAAAAATGTACGCAACGAGCAAGCAGAACTTGGTGCCTTTTTCAAAAAGACAGGAATTGATTACACCACATTGTACACGGGCGAACCCTATGTTCAAAAGCTGATGAGCTTATTTAAACAACGGGAGGGTCGCAGATGAAAATGTTAGTTGTTCAGCTTTTAATTCTAGTTAGCCTGAATGCTTTTGCTCAAAACCCCATTGCAAATGCACAAAGCAATGAAATTGAACTCGGACAGCAAGTTCAAGTCGATTTTATGCTCGTTTATCATGCTGATGATCAGGTGACTTTTCCAGACTTCACCACTCAAGATATTTTTGGACCCCACGTGATTGCGGCGCTGGTTGAACCACGCGATACACTTCCGGGAATGAAGGGTGCTCCAGATACATTGGCACAGTCGCTATGGATTACCTCTTTTGATTCTGGCATATGGGCTATCCCTCCCATTCCTTTTGTTGTGAACAAAGACACGGTAGAGACAAATGCATTCTTATTGAGCGTTACTGTTCCTCAGGTTGATCTAACTCAAGAAATCAAAGATATTAAACCCATTTTCGCTTTACCTCTCACTTGGAAAGAACTGTTCGATCAAACACTTCCCTACCTGGGATTCGTTTATGTAATTCTCTTGATTGTGGCTCTAATTGTATACTTCTTGGGCAGTGACCCGGAAAAAGCTACAGCTCAGGTTGAACATACTGTTTTGGATGTTATTGAATTCGCACGTTCAGAGTTATCAGCATTAAAAGCTGAACAACTTTGGCAAAATAATCGCTCCAAAGAATATTATGTTCGCATTAGTTTACTCATTAGAAGGTTGCTCGAATACCAGCTGAGTATACCGGCGTTGGAGTCCACCACCCAAGAAATAAATAGTATGCTTGAGCGTGCTGAAACAAAGCCAGATAGGTGGAAGAGTCTTATTGCAACGCTGTCAGTAGCAGACTCGGTTAAATATGCAAAAGTCAACCCTTCTGAAAACGAACACCGTGTTGCTTTAGAAAATACAGAGGCATTAGTCGATTGGATTACGCACCAACAAGAACAATCAGAACCCATTGATAGTGAGTGATCTAACCTTTAAATATCCAGTGTTGTTGTGGGGACTGATTATCCCCCTATTATTAATGATATGGTACCTCTTTAACAAGCGGAATCAATACAATCATTTCGTTGTTTCTCAAGCCTTCACTGGAAAAACACCTTTCAAAGTTTATGTGTTGCATGCCTTAAAGTTATTGGAGTTTTTTGCCATGGCTTTACTTATTGTTGCAATGGCACGCCCACAGTCTACTACTAGTTGGCAAAATGTGAATCAGGAAGGGATTGATATCATAATGGCTTTAGATATTAGTGGTTCCATGTTGGCAGAAGATTTAAAGCCAAACCGACTAGAAGCTTCGAAAGAAGTAGCATTAGACTTTATAAAAGCAAGAAAAAATGACCGCATGGGTTTGGTTATTTATTCGGGAGAGAGTTTCACTCAATGTCCTTTAACAACAGACCACAGCGTATTGAAAAACCTATTTGAAGAAATTCAAAATGGAATGATTGAAGATGGGACAGCAATTGGTATGGGACTTGCCACTGCTGTTAACCGCTTAAAACAGTCCGAAGCAAAAAGCAAAGTAGTTATTTTGCTTACAGATGGTAGCAACAATTCCGGAGACATTCCTCCTTCCACTGCTGCAGACATTGCTCAAACTTATGGTGTACGCGTTTATACCATCGGTGTAGGAACGAATGGCATGGCCCCTTTTCCCATGAAAACAGTGACCGGACAAACGGTTATGCGCCAAATGAAAGTGGTAATTGATGAAGAAACACTCAAGGATATTGCCAATAAAACAGATGGCAAGTACTTCAGGGCTACAGATAATGCCTCCTTAAAAGAAATTTACAAAGAAATTGATGAGCTTGAAAAATCAAAAATTGAGGTAACTGAATTTCGTAAACGAAAGGAAGAATTCAAACCTTGGGTACTAGGAGCTCTTCTAATTTTTTCATTGAGCTATGTATTAGATAAAACCTGGCTGAGAAAAGCACTATGAGTATGTTTCGATTTGAACATAGCGAATTTTTGTGGTTATTGCTGGCAGTTCCAGTTTGGCTTATCGTGGCCTATGGATACCATTTGTGGCGTAAAAAAGTGCTAAAGACACAAGTTTCTCCAGAATTGTTAGCATTCGTGAGCCCGGCTTATTCATCTGCCAAGAAAACGATTAAAACGACATTGTTTATAGCCAGTTATGCCCTTCTCGTCATTGCATTATCTAACCCACAGTTAGGTTCCAAACTGGAAGAAGTTAAACGTGAAGGGATTGACTTGGTAATATGCTTGGACGTTTCCAATTCTATGCTCGCTGAAGATTTATCCCCAAACCGACTGGAACGTGCTAAGCGAGCGATGAGTCAGTTGGTAGACAGATTGAAAGGCGACCGACTGGGAATTGTTGTTTTTGCAGGAGATGCTTTTGTACAATTGCCTATTACGGTTGATTATGCAGCTGCAAAGCTTTTTCTTGGAACGGTAAATACCAATACCATCGCTACTCAAGGAACAAATATTGGTATAGCAATACGAAAAGCTATGTCTAGTTTTGACATGGAGTCGCCTTCAAGTAAAGCTATTGTAGTGATTACAGATGGTGAAAACCATGAAGAAGGAGCAATTGATGCTGCCGAAGAAGCGGCTAAGCTCGGGGTCCAAACCTTTACAATAGGCATGGGTTCTGACAAGGGAGCACCGATACCTGTTTATCGCGGAAAGCAGCAAATTGGTTATAAAAAAGACAATAACGGAAATACCGTTGTTACCTCGTTGAACGAGGCAATGCTCGTTGAGTTAGCAAGTATAGGCAACGGTGAGTTCATCCGCGCAACCAATGCAAATGCAGGATTAGAATACATCGTTGAGCAGCTTGGTAAACTTGAAAAAACCGAGTTAGAGTCTAAGGTGTTTACCGATTATGAAGACCGTTTTCAATACCCATTGGGGCTATCATTGTTGATGTTACTGATTTTTACAACCATTGGTGATCAAAAATCATCTTGGAGCAAAAAAATTAATGAATGGACAGATGAGAATTAGCACGCTATACATACTCGCTTTACTATTGGTTAATTGCACTGCGATTGCACAAGATGCACGCTCCCTCATTCGCGAGGGAAATACGGCATATAATCAAGGTAATTATGATCAGGCAGTCCAGAGCTACAATGAGGCCTTGTCGCTAGACCCAAATTTAGAACCTGGTATTTATAATAAAGCGAATACGCTCTATCGTTCAGGTAATTACCAGGAGGCTGCGAGCCTTTACGAACAAATAGCACAATCTGGCAAGGATGCTGAAACACGTGCAAAGGCATTTCATAATTTGGGCAATAGCATGCTTAAAGTAGAGAAGTATCGCGAGGGAATGGAGGCTTTTAAACAGTCGTTATTGAATGACTCAGGTAATCAGGAAGCGCGCTATAATTATGAATTTGCCAGAAGGAAACTAAAAGAACAAGAGGAGCGAGAAAACAACAAAGACGAGCAGAACGAAAACGATAAGAAAGATCAACAGGATAAGCAGGATAAGCAGGATAAGCAGGATAAGCAGGATAAGCAGGATAAGCAGGATAAGCAGGATAAGCAGGATAAGCAGGA
>CBFIEM010000022.1:0-21725 GCA_965661625.1 Salibacteraceae bacterium | reverse complement strand
GAGTACAGCGAACAGCCCGACTGAGGCGTTGAGGCAACCGAGCGAAGGGAGGTTGGTAAAACGTGGAGGGCACGCCCAAAAAACAATGCTGTACCACAAAAAAAAGCACCCCGATATGAGGTGCTTTTGGAAATTTGAGGACTGTGTTGATTAGAATACAGGTACCATTACACGGTCAATTACGTGAATGACTCCATTACTCATTTGTACATCAGTAGATACTACGTTAATTGTATTCCCAGTTTCATCGGTTAATGTTACAGAACCGCCCAAGTTTACCGTAAAATCGCTTCCTTCTGCAGATGTAACTGCTCCTGCTGTGAGGGTGCTTGAAGTTACATTAGCACCTGAAACTACGTGATACAAAAGTACATCTGCCAATTGTGCTGGTGTTAATTGTGATGCAACTGGCGCTGCATCAACAAATGCTTGATTTGTAGGGGCAAACACCGTGTAAACTGAAGATGCATTATCAAGCACTGGCACTAAATCGCCACCTGTTCCATCTCCATCGCCATCTGCAGCTGTTAACGCTGTTACGAGCTCAGAAAATGCAGGGTCGTTTACAGCAGCATCGGCTACTGTCATTGGCATAATTACATCTTCAACCACGTGAATTACACCGTTATCTGCGTCCACATCTGGTGTTGATACAGTTACTCCGTTGTTGAGTTTTACCATTCCGCCTTCTAAGTAGATGCGTGAATCTAGGTATTCACCATTGCCAGCCACACGCTCTGCAAGGGTTTTTACATAGCCTTCAGCAATATCTGCCGACATTACTTCGCTACCCAGCACGTGGTATAACAATACCTGACGCAAACCATCTGTTCCAATAGCTGCTTCTAACTCATCTAAGTTACTTACGCCATCTATGGTTCCAAGTAGGTTTGTAAAAGCATCGTCGGTAGGGGCAAAAACAGTGAATGATCCTGCTCCATCTAGTGTAGCATCTAAACCTGTTCTACCAAGTGCATCGAGTAATATTGTAAATCGGCCATCGTTTGATGCTACGTCTGCAATACTCATAGATGCAGGCTGAGATGGGGTGTTGTTATCGTCATCATCGTCGCTACATGCAACGAAAAAAGGAATTACGGCTAGGGACAATACCAATGTCCTAAATTTTAAAAAGTTCATGTGTATGTATTTATTGGTTTATCTCAGTGAAACATACACTTCATATTTTTGTTTACTCTTTTTTAAAAAAAATTAAACAGATTTGATTACGAAGTACTTTTTCTTGCCGCGTTGAAGCAGCACATACCTGTTGTTCAGCAGGTTATCGGCACTTAAAATAAATGTGTCGTTAACCTTCATTTTATTTACCGAAATGCTGTTTTCCTTGAGTGCTCTGCGGGCTTCGCCATTGGAGTTAAGCATGCCAGATATGCCAGCAAGGAGCTCAACAATGGGTGCACCTACCAGGGTATTTCGCTGAACCTCGGCCGTCGGTACGCCATCAAACACATCATTAAACGTTTGTTCATCCAATGCCTCGAGGTCTTGAGTAGTTGACTTGCCAAACAACACCTGACTAGCTTGTTGGGCCACCACTACATCTTCGTTGCTGTGCACACGCGCAGTAAGTTCTTCTGCCAAAGTGGTTTGAAGCAACCGTTTATGCGGTTCTGCTTGGTGTTGCTCAATTAGCGACTCCAATGTTGCTCGGTCTTTTAGGCTGAATATTTTGATGTACTTCACAACATCTTCATCGCTTGCGTTTAGCCAATACTGGTAAAACTGGTAAGGTGATGTAAGGTTGCGATCAAGCCAAACGTTTCCCTGCTCAGATTTTCCAAACTTAGAACCATCTGCTTTTGTGATTAAAGGAGTAGTAACAGCAAAAGCTTCTCCTTTGCCTTTGCGTCTTATGAGTTCTGTACCAGTAACAATATTTCCCCATTGATCGCTACCACCAAGTTGCAGTTTAACTGAGTTATGTTTCCAGAGGTGGTAAAAATCATATCCTTGAATTAGTTGGTAGGTAAACTCCGTAAAAGATAGCCCAGACTCCAATCGTGTTTTAACAGAATCCTTGGACAACATATAATTGATGGTAATATGCTTCCCAATATCACGGATAAAATCCAACAGGTTAAACGACTTAAACCAATCGTAGTTGTTCACTAACTCGGCTGCATTATCTCCTTCAAAGCTTAAAAATTTACGCAGTTGTTGTTCAATGCAAGCAACATTATGGTTGAGGGTATCTTCTCCCAACAGGTTGCGTTCTGCAGATTTTCCGCTTGGATCACCAACCATACCCGTAGCGCCACCCACAAGTGCTATGGGTGCATGGCCACACCGCTGAAAATGCGTAAGCACCATAATTTGAACCAAGTTACCCACATGCAACGACTCGGCCGTAGGATCAAAGCCAATGTAAGCGCGGGTAATTCCTTTTGCCAACTCTTCTTCGGTTCCGGGCATGATGTCGTGCACCATTCCGCGCCATTGCAATTCTTCAATAAAATTTTTCATCGCATGTAATTAAGTCGGCAAAGATAGCAGCTCCACGGAAAGATAAAGAATGCAACGCGGTTGAAATCCACCCTTCCTATTTCCTACATTTGTACCCAACACAAGCACATGGTATTTGTAACGGGAGGAACGGGCCTTGTTGGCTCACACATCATATTTGATTTGCTAAAGCAGGGGCAACCTATTCGTGCCCTTTACCGCACTAGCTTTTTCAATGAGCGATTGGCACATCTGTTGGCCCTTTATAACCTTACTGAATCCGCTTGGAACAATATTGAGTGGGTAAAAGGAGACTTATCCAATCCGCTATTATTAGAAGATTATTTGGATGGGGTTACCACAGTATATCACTGCGCCGCCATGGTATCATTTGACCCAGCCGATAAGTACACCCTGTTTGACGTAAACATTGATGGCACAGCCCATCTGGTTAATGCATGTTTAGCTGCTGGCGTTTCTAAGTTGGCTTATGTAAGCTCTACTGCTGCAATTGGAAAAGGAACAGGCAAAGTAACCGTAACAGAACAAACTCCCTGGACAGAAAACAAAGCAACCTCTGGCTACTCCTTAAGTAAACACTATGCAGAGCGCGAGGTTTGGCGAGGCATGGAAGAAGGTTTAGATGTAGTTATGGTAAACCCAAGTGTTATTATTGGGCCAGGTGATTGGAATAAGAGCAGTGCCAAGTTAATTCAAACTGTTGCCAATGGTTTAACGTATTACACAACTGGCAGCAATGCTTTTGTTGATGTACGTGATGTTAGTAAAATCCTTATTGATTTGGTAAATACTGGAGTTTCAGGAGAGCGCTTTTTAGTGGTATCAGAAAATGCTCCATACCGTACCGTAATTAATCAAATCGCTAGTAGCTTAGGAGTTAAACCACCGCATCAAAAGGTTTCACCTTGGCTTACAGAACTGGTTTGGCGTTTGGAGTGGATGCGTTCAAAGCTCACCGGAAAAAAACCATTTATTACCAAAGAAACTGCAGCAAGCGCCCGTCAGGATGTTACTTACTCTAATCAAAAAATTACGGATTTGGGGTATTCCTTTATTCCAGTTAGTCAGTCGGTTGCTGATACTGCGGCGTGTTACTTGAGTCAGCAGCATTGAGCCCACTCATTGCCTTCATTTTAGATTTTTTTGGTGTTACTTGTTCAGTACTGGGCACTTTTTTTTGAATGGCTGCCTGCTCAGTAGTAAGTAGCTCAATCACCTCATTAAACATAGCCTCTAACTCCTGAGGCTCCTTTTGGTAATAAACATAACTGGTTCTAAAGCGGGATTCAGAGATGCCATAGTTCTCAAAAAGTGCCGCATAATTTTGCATGGTTTGGTCGCGCAAGCGTTCACCACGAGCAAGAATTCTCCGTTGGTACCGCGCTTCAACCAGTTGAATATCTTTCAAAATCAAGATCATGCTATCCCGTCCAATTAATGCTTTGGGAGGTGGAGCTTCCTCTTCAGTACATCCAAAGCTCACAAAAACCAGTAAGGCAAGTAAACACCTATTCCACATCGCAGTTTTCTTCGTTTGTGCGGTTAAACAATACGCGCTGTCCTTTTTGCGATTCGTTAAACGTGCCGGCATCATATGCCAAATGGCCGCTTACAAACGTACATGCAACGGAATTAGAAAAGGTAACTCCCTCAAACGGCGACCAGCCGCACTTGTATAAAATGTTCGATTTTTCAACGGTCCAGGGCTTAGTTGGATCTACCACTACTAAGTCGGCAAAATAACCTTCTCTGATGTAGCCGCGATCAACAATTTCAAATAAATCGGCCACATTGTGACTCATCTTTTGAACCACTTTCTCAATGCTAATTTTTCCTTGTTTCACAAATTCAAGCATGGCAACCAACGCGTGCTGAATGAGCGGACCTCCGGATGGTGCTTTGGTATACAACTGATCTTTCTCTTCCATGGTGTGAGGTGCATGATCTGTTGCAATTACATCAATGCGGTCATCGAGAACAGCTTCCCAAATAGCAGCACGATCGGCAGCAGTTTTCACAGCCGGGTTCCATTTGATGTACATGCCCTTCTCGTCGTAATCCTCATCGCAGAACCACAAGTGGTGGATACACGCCTCGCTCGTAATCCGTTTCTCTTTGAGTGGAATATCGTTCCTAAACAGCGCCAGCTCTTCTTGGGTAGAGATATGCAGGATATGTAACTGGGTATTGCACTTTTCTGCCATTTTAACCGCCTTGCTTGAAGAGGCGTAACAGGCTTCTCTGCTGCGGATTAACGGGTGAAACCCAACGGGAATATCTTCTCCATACTCAGCTTTGTAAGTTGCTAGGTTTTCAGCAATCATAGGATCCTCTTCGCAGTGCGTTGCAACGATTACGCGGGTTTTACAAAACAACTTTTCCAAGGCCTCAATGCTGTCAACCAGCATATTACCTGTACTGGAGCCCATAAAGATTTTCACACCACATACCCGATTGTAATCAATTGCGCCCACCTCAGCAAAATTGTCGTTGGTGGTTCCCATATAAAAAGAATAATTTGCTAGCGAAACCTCACTTGCCCGCTTGTACTTAGCCTCTAAATTCTCAATGGAAACTGCTCCCGGATTGGTGTTTGGCATTTCCATATAGGTAGTAACACCGCCAGCTACAGCTGCTTTTGGCTCGGTATATAAATCGCCTTTGTGCGTTAATCCGGGGTCCCTAAAATGAACTTGGTCATCTATAACCCCTGGCAATAAAAGCTTTCCAGTGGCATCAATTACGCGGTCTGCGGGCTCATCTAAACTTCCAGTAACTACCTTAGCTATGCGCTCATCAACAACCACTACAGATCCAACAAAGGATTCTCCTTCGTTTACAATGGTTGCATTTTTAATTAGGGTTTTCATTCCGTTTGGGTTTGAAGAAAAAGCTTTTGATTTTCATTTCCATCACACCAAAAAAGGCTTCCTTAAAAATGCTCCCGCTCATTTTAGACTGACCTTCTTGTCGGTCAGTAAAAATTATAGGGACCTCAATGGCTTTAAAGCCCAATTGGAGGGCAGTAAATTTCATTTCAATCTGAAAGGCATATCCTTTAAACTTGATGTTATCAAGATCTATGGTTTGCAGAACTTTTCGCGTGTAGCATTTAAATCCAGCAGTAGTATCACGAATTGAGATCCCGAGCACTTTGCGCACATAAACGGATGCGAAGTAACTCATAAGTACGCGTCCCATTGGCCAGTTTACCACGTTAACGCCAGAAACGTACCGCGAACCTATTGCAAAGTCGGCACCGTCTTCACTGCACGCCTGCCACAATTTCAGCAAGTCATCGGGATTGTGCGAAAAATCGCAATCCATTTCAAATATGTACTCGTATTGGTGTTCTAGGGCCCATTTGAATCCTGCAATGTATGCTGTACCCAGCCCTTGCTTTCCACTTCGCTCCAAAATGTGTAACCTTTCGGCGAACGGAACTTGCAGGGATTTCACGATATCGGCCGTGCCATCAGGGGAGCCATCATCTACTATTAGCACATGAAAACCATGCTCATACCACATCACCTTCCGAATCATCTTTTCGATGTTCTCCTTCTCGTTGTACGTTGGTATGATTACAAGTGAATGCGACACAGCTTTTTCAATTGGATGGCGAAGATACTTCAAAATACAGGGCTGAACCAAATGCCGATTGACGTAACGAAAAGGTCTGATGTTAATTATCAACAACTCATCAAATTAATATCATTTCCCTTTACTTTTGTACCATGAAAAAAATGATTTCGCTTTCCATCATGCTATTCGTGTTGGTTGGATTGGCTTGCAGTCAGCCTTTCGACACGCTGCGCATGATGCACTATAACATCCTTTCTTACCGCACCACCAATGGTCTGTGCAACGCAAGCAACAACAACCCCGACGCCAAGGATGCAGGAATTGCCACCATTATTCAACATGAAGACCCAGACATCATCACATTCAATGAAGTTGGTGCTGGAACCAACAACATTTTCGCTTTATGGAATGGCGCGCTAAACACAGGCGGCATTGACAAGTACGAAACGGTGAACAACTTCAACACCAACTCAAATTTGGGGAATATCCTGTTTTACAATGGGGATAAACTTGGGTTTTTAGACCAAGGAACCATTGAAGAAGCTGCTAACGGCAATCAGCTTGTGCGCCTAATTGACGTGTATCAACTGTATTACAAGGACCCAAAACTTGCTACTACAACCAACGCCGACACGGTAAAGCTTTACGTATTTGTTGCTCACCTCAAAGCCGGATCTGGATCATCTAATGAAACCCAACGCAACCAAGCTGCTAATGCTATAATTTCATACATCTCAACCAACAACCTTCAGTCGGCCAATGTGATTTTAGCAGGCGATTTAAACGTTTACGATGGCGATGAGCCAGCATTTGAAACGTTAACAACAAATGGCGACGCTAGCTTGGAGTTTCACGACCCCGTTAATTTGGTTGGCCCGTGGAACAACAACAGCAGTTATGGGCTAGTGCACACCCAAAGCACGCGCAGCTCAAATACAAATGGTGGATGTTATTCGGGTGGTGGAATGGATGATCGCTTTGACTTTATTCTCGCAAATAGCGCTGTAATGGACGCTACCAACGGCATGAGCTATGAGCCTTTTAGTTACAAGATTTTAGGGCAGGACGGCAACCGACTAAATGGAACAGTGAGTAGTCCTGCAAACTTTGCTGCACCAGCACCAGTTATAGATGCGCTTTACAATACATCAGATCACCTCCCGGTGCTTATGAACCTGCTAGTTCAGCAACTCACAACTACAAGCATACGTGAATTAAAGCCTGTTCCGGCGCGCGTTCAACAGCCAATAACTGATGTGCTACGCATCTTTATTGAAGATCGTCAGGATGCACAGTTGGAGGTATACACAGCTTTGGGCAACCTCGTTCACCAAGCAACATTACAGCCGGGAAGTAATTCCCTATCGCTTGGGCTGAAACCAGGAATTTACCTGTTGCGCATTACGGCTAAAAACAGGTCGCAAACTGTTATAAAATCGATTCAGATTTAATACTGCCTTAACCTTGCTGAACTTCACTCTAGATATTTTTGCACCAAGAATGAACAAGCTGTTATACACGTTATGCTTTTTATTGCTCCAAGCCGCTGGCTACAGCCAGTCGTTTGACGAACGTACTACAACCGTTTCTCGTGTTAGGCTTAACGTAACCAATGTAGGAACTTTTGGGAATGCGTTTCGAGGGTATAGGGATGGCTCAGGTAACCCTTCTGGAGAATATCCTGCAGGATCAGGAATAGAACACCTTTTTGAGTCGGGAATTTGGTTTGGCGGACTTGTTAATGGTCAGGCAATAGTTTCGACCTCAGCTTATGATGCTCCAAGGGGATACTCAACTGGCGGGTCGGGATTTGAGTTTACCGCAGAAGAAGGAGGAGCTATACAAGAGCGTTCTACCTTATTTGACAGTCCGTTTTTTAGTGGAAATGCCGTATCGCATCAAGACTACGTTTCAGACTTCACAGATGCGAATGTAGTGGTGCCAGGAACAAACACCCCCATAAACAATCACATCAACCCGTTTGGCATTGATGTTCACTTGGAAACTTACAATTGGAATTATTCGTTCAGTGATTTTTTTGTAATCCTGAATTACCGCATCATAAATAATGGCTCGCAAACCATTGAAAATGCACACTTTGGATTGTGGGCGAATACGGTTGTTCGAAACACCAACATTACTCCTGCCGGTTCTGGAGGTGCTGCCTTCTATGCGCAAGGCGGTAATGGATTTGATGATTCGCTCTACCTCGCTTATTGCTACGATGCTACGGGCGATGTTGGATTTACAGAAAGCTATGTTGGAGAGAAATTCTTAGGGGCTACTTATAAAGGTGAATTCCGCCACCCCGATGTTGACAGCATTTCTAAAGTGAATTACAACGCATGGAACTTTAATAATTCATCAGGACAGCCACCTTTCCCAACAACAGATGTACTGCGCTATCAAATGCTTACCACAGGTTTAAATCACGACCCTTGCTGGACACAAGGCCCGAGTTGTTCGCAGTCTCAAACTTGGCAAGAGCAACTCAACGAGTCTGGAAACCGCTCCGATATCATTGCTGTTGGCCCGTTCGATGACTTTCAGCCGGGAGATACCATCACCTTAGCTTACGCCTTCATTTTTGGTCAAAAATTCGATGATGGCAATCCCAATTATGTAAATAATGAGCTACAGCGCAGCACCTTTTATGCTAACGCCGATTGGGCTCAAACCGCGTTCAATGGTGAGGATACTAATTTCAACGGTATACTGGATCCTGGTGAAGACCGCGATGGCGATGGTGAAATCACCCGTTACATTCTTCCTGCGCCACCCGCTATTCCCAGAACGCATGTTGAGACTAGCGACAACAAGATAGAGGTTTACTGGACGGATAACTCCGAAGCGAGTATAGACCCCATTACACGCATCAAGGATTTTGAAGGTTACCGCATTTACCTTTCTAAATTGGCTTTTGATGTTGGAGGAACTCCTGGACTAGACCTTGCTTCAGAATTGGTAAAGGCAGGTGAATTTGACTTACCTCAAAACGGGTACGCATTTGATGTTGGCCTGAATGGTGTTCGCCTTGATGAGCCCGTAACTTTTGAAAATGACACGAACGTTTACCGTTACAAATACACGTTTGAAAATGTACTTAGCGGTTGGCAGTATGCCGTAGCAGTAACTGCGTTTGATCGCGGCAATGAAGCGTCTAATTTAGAATCTTTAGAATCGAGCCCTTCAGCCAATTTAGTACGTGTGTTTCCGGGAACAAATCCCAACAACGATATGGAAAGCGATGCTCCTTTCGCCTATCCAAACCCTTATTATTCAGGCGCATCTTGGGAAGGTGCTAGCTCTTTCCAGGAAGAGAGTCGGAAGTTGATTTTTGCCAACCTTCCGGAGCGTTGTGTGATTCGTATTTTCTCTCCTGCAGGAGACCTGATCGACGAAATTGAGCACAACCAGCAGTATACTGGAAACGACACCCGCTGGTTCCGAACATTTGGTGCTGAAAATGCTGAAGACAACGTGTTTTCAGGTGGCGAGCACGCATGGGATTTACTTAGTCAAGACAGTCAAATTATTAGTCGCGGACTCTACCTCTTCTCTGTTGAAGATTTGGATAGCGGCAATACGTTTAAAGGAAAGTTTGTAATTATTAAATAACCAATCAATATGAAGCACGTTTTACTATCATTTATTGCAGTACTTAGTTTTGGAGCCCTAACGGCACAGACTTATGATACTGTAAACGTTTATGACATCCAATTTGTGAGTCAATCTGACCTTGCAAATTGCGACGATGCCAGTTCACGCTTGGGCGACACCGTAACCGTAGTAGGTTATGTTGCTACACCTGGAAATTACGCCGAACTTGGCTCTGGCTCTTCTGCTACTGGATACCGTCCGGTATTGCAGCTTGTTGACACCACAGCAAATGGTGTTGGAGGTCCTTTCCGTGGTATCCAAATTCACGGACTATTGCCAGGAAACAACAACCCTGCAGATATCCTCGATAACTTACAACCAGGAGATTTGGTATACGTTACGGGATTAGTTGATCAGTTCAATAATGAAACTCAAGTTTATCCACTTGGAAACAGTTTCATTGCTGTTCCAGCGCTAGGTGTTGTTACCATCGCACCTCAAGTAATTACGGTTGACGAGTTAAACGACAACTCTTCTACCAACCAACTGGAAACAGGTGAGCAGTGGGAAGGCTCATACGTTGAGCTTCACGGTTTAACGGTAGTTTCTAAGAACACATTTGGATCTTCTCCAGAACGCACACAATTCCTTTGTCAAGATGACAATGGAAACCGGATCACAGTTTACGACAAGTTTTATGGTATGCGTAAACTGGGAGAGCCTACAGTAAATGCAAATTCTCCAGCAGCTGCTGGTCAGCAAGATTCTGATGCGATTCCTGAAGGTGCGCGTTTCGATACAATTCGCGGTGTTATTGATCACGACGAAAATGGATGTATTGGTGGAACAGGTGATGGCTATCGCATTAGCCCTGTTTATGTAAATGACATCGTTCTAGGACCTACACCTCCAATTTTTGTGAGCGTTGATCGCGATGTAACCATTGTTTCTTCAACAGATTCCCCAACAATTACTGCAAACGTTGTAGACGCTGATGGAACTGTTCAGAATGTAACACTCTATTACCAGGACGATTTCACAACACCAACAGCAAACTTCCAAACTGTAGCAATGGCCCCAACAGGTAATCCTGATGAGTACAGCGCTACCATTCCTTCGTTTGCTGATGGAACTTCAATCCGCTACTACGTAGAAGCAACAGACAACGATGCAACGGTTTCTTATTTCCCAACTACAGCTCCTAGTCAAACTGAAAATAGCGTTCGCTTTTACACTGTGCGCGACAATGGCTTGCGTATTTCAGATGTTCAACGTGTTATTGATCCAACAATTAGCGATGCATCGCAATTTGAAGGAGAGCAAGTTACCTTGACTGGTGTGGTTACTTCATCGCAGCGCGACTGGGATTTAGGTTATGTTCACATTCAGGACCCAAACGAAACTGAATATGCAGGACTTGCCCTAATTGGTAGCTTACAGCTTCCTTCATTATACCGTCACCAAGTGGTTACCGTTACAGGAACAATCATTGAAGATCGCGAATTAACGCGCATGCAAGTAACGTCCATCGATAGCGTTGCAACAGCTTTAGATACGATTACTCCACTTGTACTTGACCCTTCTGATGCGGCACTTTTAACCGATCAAGAAAAAGAAAAGTATGAAGGCATGCTCGTGCGTTACGAAAATCCAAACGGACAACTTTACGTTACTGATTCATTCCGTGATCCTTTTGGTTCTTGGATGATTGGGTCTACATTCAACGCCCCTCAATCACAATCAAGTGAAGTTATGACGGGAATTCAAGCTTCTCAGAATTTCTCTTCAATCTGGGTAAGTGTTGTTAACGACGATCCAATAACTAATTCAGACAATCCGCTTCAGGTGACTGCTGTTTTAACAGACACAAACCAAACAATGGATGCGCTAATTGGTATATTAACGTGTCGTTTTGACCGTTACAAGCTAACGCCACGTAACAACGACGACTTCATTAACTTCAGTGTTGCACTTGACACAGCTCAGCTAGAAGACACACCAATTGATACTACAGTTTCTGTTGGTGAGTTGCTCAATGGAACAAGCATTAAGCTATTCCCTAACCCAGCAAATAGCCAGTTGAACATTGCATTTGATGCAACTACTGCTCAAGCATTAGAAGTGCGTATATATGACCTAGCTGGTCGTGCTGTTCGCAATGAATTCTTGAATACTACAGGAATCATTAGCACAGCTGACCTGCGCAATGGTGTTTACGTAGTGCGTATTTTAGAAGCAAATCAGGTTGTGATGACTGAAAAACTAGTTATCCAGCATTAACAGCAATTCAACAGGGGGTGTCGTAGCGGCACCCCCTTTCTTTTTTACCATGCGTAAACTCGGATACATCCTTTTAATTGCCATCCTCTTTGCCAATTGCGAAAAGCGTGGAGACCTCAACGATCAACAGGTTCCTGATACGTTCATATCGGTAGCTGAAATTAACCTTGAAGGAGAAAATCGCCTGAATTCTCAGGTTCGCCTCTCATGGTTTGGAACCGATAAAGACGGTTTTATTGAAGGGTTTGAAATTAACATCAATAACACGGGGTGGATTTATACCACTACGCAAGATTCTATTTTTAGATTTCCTATTCCCCCTGGGAGCGATACTGCAGACATCGCGTTTGAAGTGCGCGCAATTGACAATGATAACAATACCGATCCTACTCCAGCCACACTTGGTGTGCCTGTAAAAAATTCACAACCCGTTGCCACCATCAATGCCGACTACATCACCGGGGACTCGGTGCTCGGAGTGCTCACGTTTTTATGGTCGGGCACTGATCCGGATGGGGATGAAACCATTCAAGAGGCTCAGCTGAAACTGAATAACGGTCCGTGGACATCATTCAATCCATCAAACAGCCTTTTATCCATCGTACCCAATGACCCCACTCAGCTGGGCATAGGCACCAGCGATGTTTATGTTGGCCAAGGAGGCGATCCCGTTTTCACTGTTGACGGATTACGCATTGGCGACACTAACCACGTGTACATAAAAGTTATTGATTTAGCGGGAGCCGAATCAGAGGTTGATACCTCAACCGTATTCTTCTTCAAACAACAAACATCTGACCTGCTCCTCATCAGTGGGCAGGATCAATCGGTTTACTCCGACTATTTTGACCTCATTGGATCTAACTATGGCAGTTACGACTTTTTCGATATGTCGAGCAATGCCAAGTTACCCCTCTATTTTGACCCAACGTTAAAGCTAGCTGTTCAGAATTACGATAAAATCATTTTCCACAGCGATCAAACCTTATTCACAAACCAGCGCACCAATGAAGTTGGACTGCTCCTGAAATTTGTTGCACCGGTGCTACAAGACTTCTTCAATGCTGGAGGAAAATCAATTATCAGCACCACGTTCACAAACAACCAAGATATTGCGGACATTGTTGGGGTAATGCCCATGGACAGTTTGGCGCGCAATGGAGCTGCAAACTTGCCCCCCGATAGCTCCCTTGTTGTACACCCGAGCTCTTCAACCTCACTTCCCGAATTGTCGCCAAGCCTCGTGCTTTTTGGTGTAGACCCATTCTATGCCACAGCAGATGCCGAGCCCGTTTATAATGCCAACATCATTAATTGGCAGAACTGGAACAACGACGGACTACCGCTAACTGTTGGCGCATTGCGTCGCTACCAAGGCAACATCAGCCAGTACTATTTTACGATTGAGTTGCATAACCTCAATAATGACCCTGCTTTGCAAAACCAACTTTTTGATCAAATTCTAAATACAGATTTCAATTGGTAGCCATAAAACATATCCTCACTAGCCTCTGCGCCTTGCTCATGCTTGGAGTAGCATTGGGTCAGGGAACGCTAAAAGGTACCATTACCGATTCGGAAAGCGGACTTACGCTAATTGGAGCTACTGTTGTTATTGTAGGAACTTACAAGGGAACAGCTACCGATATTAATGGAAAATACACCATAAAGGAAATCAAGCCAGGTGACTATTCCATTAAAGTATCTTTTGTTGGCTATGCCGATAAAGTGTTTAACGGAATATCAATAGCAAGTGGCGAAACAACCACCCTTGACGCCAAACTAACCCTCAGGTCACAAACCCTCAAAGCAGTTACCATTGTTGGGGAGAAAAACCTTGTAAACTTGGAATCCGCCTCTTCTGAGGTGAAAGTTTCTCAGGAAGACATCGCTGAAATGAATGTGCGCGACGTGGAAGAGGTTGTGGCCATGCAAGCAGGAGTGAGTAAAACTGCCGATGGATTGCAAATTAGGGGAGCACGTGTTTACGAAACGTCTTACCTCATTGATGGGATATCGGCTCAAGATCCTCTTGCTGGATCAGGAGCGGGCGTTGATGTGGCATCCAGCAGCGTGGGCGATATCCAGCTTATTACAGGTGGCGCAGGAGCTGAGTTTGGTGGAGGATCCGCAGGTGTGATTTCCACTAAAATACGCGAAGGTGGCGATAAGTTTGAAATCGGAGGCTCATATCAACGCGACAATATCGGACTCGATCAAGACGCAAACTACACGTGGAATACCGATATACTGGACCTCAGCATGGGTGGCGCCGTGCCGTTTACCAGCAAGAAATTAAAGTTCTTTACTTCAGTTTATGTGGAGTTGAGCGACAATTATTTTGGTCCTACAGCTAATCAGCTCAACAGCTCACTCTTCTCGGATGGAGGGGAACGATGGGCTCCAAGGCAACGGAACTCATGGACACATACCCTTAAGTTCTCGTGGCAACTAAAACCCGGGACCAAAATCAGCCTTACCAATCAGCACAGTTTAAACATCAACCAGAATACGCGTACCCTCCAAATTGTTGGCTTCGATGCACTGCTCGCTCCGGGGTTTCAGTACCGTCGTAAAAACAACCTGGATAATGCTACAACCTATACGCACCACTCCAATTTAACCGCACTCAACTTAAACCACTTCATCAACAACAACTGGAACTTGAGTGTGTCTATTGGTCGCTTGTTTACCAATTTACGCGCAGATGCAAATGGAAGGCCATTTCGTGAATCTACCGTGGACCAGATATTCGATGAACAATCAATCGTATCTGATCCTATCGGCTTATTCAATCCAAACAGCGATGTAATCTTTGTAAACCCCGATCCATGGTTCATTAACAACGGTGGATTAGCTCCATTGTGGCACGATCACTACGCTGAAGAGTACACCTTGAAGTACACCATCCGCTATTACCCTAAAAGTGGAAATCACAAACTCTCGGCAGGCCATGAACATCGGTTTACGGAATACCAATGGGTTGATGTTTCTCGACCATGGGTAGGTGCTCCAATTCAAATTAACGATTCGGTGAGTACGCCCTCTGTATCTGTTGGTTCTTCTTCAGACATCTGGAAAGTGAAACCCATGGATGGCGGTTTTTACCTGCAAGACGTGATCTCGTACAAAGGAATTCAAGCTACGCTCGGAGCTCGATTGAGCTATTGGGCTCCCGGAAAATTTGCCGACAACGCTGTAGAAGACCCTAACTCACCCGTATTGGATCAAGTTCGCGAAGATTACAACAACAACACCTTCGGATTGCTCGGCTTGCGATGGAAAGCGCGTTTACTACCTAAAATCAACGTCTCTTTCCCAATTACCGACAACAATGTGTTGTACTTCAATTACGGCCACTCCATGCGCCTTCCTCATCCGCGCTTTGTATACCAAGGACTTGACCCAACTTATCAAGAAAGCTCTTTCTTAAGTAACTTAGGGAATCCCGATATCAACCCTGAAGTAAACGTCTCGTATGAATTTGGGCTTAAAAGTCAAATTACAAAAGACTTTGCGATTACCCTATCCGCGTTTAACAACAACCGTTTCGATTACATCGTATCGCGCCGTGTAATTGCTCAAGATCAAACAGGCCGCCCTGTAAGTAGGGTAATGTTCATCAACCAGGATTACGCTCGCATTCTTGGAATGGAGCTGGGAACATTCTTGCGCCTTGGCAAGCACATTAAGGCCTTTGGTAATGTAACTTACCAAATTGCGCGTGGAAAATCTAACTCCGCTCGCGAAAGCGGTTTACAAATTGAGCAGAACGGCGAGGTAGAACTAACCCGCGAACAGTATTTAGCGTTTGACCGTCCGTGGGATGTAACTGTAGGGGTTACGTTCAAGCCAGACAGCACCTTAAGTATTGGTAAATTCTCACTTTATGGGTGGCGCATATTCCTATCCCAAAGCTTTAACTCGGGTTACCGCTACACACCTGTTGAACAAACGGGAGTTAACGACTTAGGAAGGCCACTTTATGCTAGTCAGCCGGATCAATACCTCGAAAAGGTTGGATCGAACTGGTGGAATACTGATTTAAAAATTTCCAAAGATTTCTATTTCAATAAAAAGAGTCGTTCGGGAATTACCCTCAGTATTGAAGTGCGTAACCTACTCGATAATAAAAATGCCCAAATCCTAAATCCTGTAACGGGCAGGGCATATGAAAATGGCGATAATGTAACGGAGAGTTTCAGGGATCCCCGTTACCTCGGACCGCAAGAAAATGGAGCTGTGCCTAATAATCCGGCGCGCTACCTAGCTCCACGCCAAGTGTTGTACGGAATAGCATTTAAGTTTTAATGAAGCAACTTGTCTACATACTCATTACACTTGCATTACTGCCAGCACTGGCATCAGCTCAAGTATTGCCCAATTTTGGTGGGCAACGTGCAGGCCTTTCTACCCTTGGGTATTTAAAGACCGACATGAACCCGCGCAGCCTAGCAATGGGCGGTTCAAGTGTTGCACTAGATGGTGAAGTCCTCTCCTTGTATACGAATCCCGCAGGAATCGCTTCTCAATCATCGTTTGGCATTGCAACTTCCAACCACTTCCTTGGTGCAGGCGTTAACCAAGCATTTCTTGGGGCCGTTCTACCAACCGGTTCAGGAGGAGCTTTTGGCCTTTCAGTGAACACCTTGAGCTCTGGCGAGATGGAAGTCCGCACGGAGTTTCAACCCCTTGGTACTGGACAGCGTTTCTATGCAACGAACATTGCAAGTGGATTGACTTATGCCAAGAAACTGTCTGACATGTTCTCATTTGGGATCACCCTAAAACACGTATATGAACAACTCGCTCAATATAACAATCACACCGTTGCAGCTGACCTCGGCTTCTTATATTCAACTGATTTTAAGGACCTCAACTTTGCAGTGGTACTCCAGAATTTTGGCGGCAACTCCTCACTTAGTGGAGACGACCTCGAGGTTACGTTTAACCGTGTAGGAAATCCAAGTACAGATAACTACACCATCCCAACCATATTTAAACTGGGAGCGAGTATGGTACCATACAAAACTGACAATTACGCGTTGCTGGTTAGTTTTGAACTGAATCACCCCAGTGATAATGCTGAAAATTACCGCATTGGTGCAGAGTTCGACTACCGCGATTTGTTCTTTCTTCGCGGCGGATATAAACTCAATGTTGCCGGTCAATCGTGGCCAACATTTGGTGTTGGCGTTCGCCATCAGGTAGGAGCCCATCCCTTCCGTATTGCTTATGCCGCCAACCCAACAAACTTTTTGGGCGTTCAGCACAGCTTGAGTTTGAGTTTTTCAATTAATAAGATGGAACGATGAAACAGTGGTATCAACTTGCACTTCCCTTGGTTATGCTTCTCGCAGGGTGCGAGGGCTATTTTGGAGACAAAACCGACATCGATTTTATTGAAATTCCCGAATTTCAAGTTCGTCAGGCAGCTTATGTTCCGATACTTCCAATCCTAGATCAATTTGTAAAACCCATCGACGTAATTACTGGTTTTGATGAGTTGATGTACGTAGTTGATGGTGGAACTGAAGAGGTTATTGCCCTGGATGAATCGGGTAAAATTTTGGGGGCAATGTCCGTCCCTGGGGTGCACACCATTGCACAAGATCGTTCCCTAGATCTGATTGCATTGGGTACCAAAGACACGGTAATCGTAGGCATCAATTACACCCTTCCTTGTATTTATCGCATCAACTTACAGGGACCCCTGGGTTATGGTATTCGTTTCGGTGAGATTACGCATGAAATCATTCACCCCTTTTATTATAAATCTGCCTTTTCAGAATCAGATACCATTGGCGTTAACTTCACTGGCATTGCAGTAATTGAAGACAATGATTTTTACGTAACCCGTACGGGGCCTAAAAACAACAACGAGCTTACTGCCCTTCCTCCAGATCAAGCTGTATTGGCCTTCAATAATAACGATGAATATCAAAATTACATCGTGGTAAACACCACTGGAGGAACATTCAAGCATTATTTCAGGGATCCGTCGGGGATTACAACAACCCTGCAGCCACCGCAAATTAGCACCGTTGAATCACGCGACTTCCTCACCATTAGTCAAGATCCCCTCGAACCTGTAAAAGTGCGCGCTATTGATCGGATAGAAACAGAAAATGGGGTAACGTACAATCCACGCGCATTGGGACCTTTAGACCCTGAATTATCGGACAGCTTTATCTCTGACTTGAATAAATTTGAACGTCCTGTTGATGTCACCATCACCGGTGATGGAACAAATTTCATCTTCATTGTAGACCTTGCCAAAGATTCACTCTTCCAATTTACATTTACCGGTTTGGAAGGCGTTCCACCTCCCGCTGGAGCCCAATCAAAAAAATACATCAACGTATCGTTTGGAGGCACCGGAGTTGGTGCTACACAATTACGCAATCCGCGCGCGGTGGCTTATAAAAATCAAATCTTGTACATCGCAGATTCAGGGAATGGCCGCGTAATGCGGTACCGTTTAACAACAGACTTTGATTAATTCCGGTACCTAGCCACCTGGATTCGCACAAGCCAAAGGTCACTTCAGTGCGCATGAATAGGTCTGCGCCCAATGGATTGATGGCTCGCTTTAGTTGCATTCTTCCCGCATAACCGTCACCTTTGTACAAATTCAATTGCACACCATGAAGTACGCACAAATCAACAACGAATTATTTATCCACAACCGCAAACGCTTTATGGCTCAAATGGAGCCAAACAGTGTAGCTATCTTTCATTCGAACGATGTATTTGAAACGGGAGCCGACAGCACCATGCCCTTTACTCAGCATCGCGATATCTTTCATTTGTCGGGAGTAGATCAAGAAGAAAGTGTATTGGTTTTAGCACCCGACCATGTTGATCCTACCATGCGTGAAGTATTGTTTTTACGTGAAACCAATGAGCACATTGCTGTTTGGGAAGGCGAGAAATTAACCAAAGCAAAAGCGCTCGAAGTAGCGGGTATTCGCACGGTATTCTGGACGGATTCGTACACCAGCACCTTGCCTAAATTCATGATGGATGCCCAAACTGTTTACCTCAATTCCAATGAACACTTGCGCGCTCCCAATAGCATGGAAATGCGTCAAGACCGACTCAATAAAGCACTCAAGGCACAATTTCCACATCATACGTACAAGCGCGCTGCTCCGATTATGCACACCATTCGTAGCGTAAAGCACCCCATTGAAATCGCTTTGATGCAGCAAGCTTGTGATATTACTGAAAAAGGTGTTCGCAGGGTCTTGGACTTCGTTAAACCGGGGGTTTGGGAATATGAAATTGAAGCTGAAATTATGCATGAGTTTCTACGTAATCGCTCACGCGGATTTGCGTATACGCCCATTATTGCTTCAGGAAACAATGCCAATGTATTGCATTACATTGAAAACAACCAACAGTGTCAAGCAGGAGACCTTATCCTCATGGATTTTGGCGCTGAATATGCTAATTACGCTTCAGACCTCACCCGTACAATTCCTGTAAGCGGAACATACAGTGACCGTCAAAAAGCCGTTTACAATGCAGTGCTAAAGGTAAAGCGTGACGCTACCAACATCTTGCGCCCGGGCATTACGTTAGACGCTTACCACAAAGAAGTAGGTAATATGATGACAAGTGCCTTGATCGACCTAAAGCTACTCGACAAGCAAGATGTGGCCAATGAAGATCCCGCTTGGCCAGCGTACAAAAAGTATTTCATGCACGGCACTTCACATTACATTGGTTTAGACACGCATGATGTGGGCACTTGGAATGGACCAATTCCTGAAAATAGCGTATTCACGGTAGAGCCTGGGATATATATTCCGAAAGAAGGTTTCGGTATCCGGTTAGAAGATGATATTTTACTTGCTCCTGATCAGAACATCAACTTGATGCAGAACATTCCAATTGAAGCTGATGAGATTGAGGATATTATGCATGCGTAGGGTTTAGGGCTGTTGACTGTTGAATTTTAGTTGAATACATAAAACCAGACTGCGCTTTTTAACTCGTTTCATTTTTTGAAAGACCAAAAAACGAAGCAAAAAAGTCTTTCGCTGAACGATCCTTCATCCCGCACTGGCTTGTTGCTAAATGGATCAACGCGTTGGAGGCTAGCGCCTAACAGCGTACTGCCCGTTGTCCATTTCACGCAACCGCCATTCTCTGCCTTTACCCTGGCCCGGCGTCCAGCGGGGCCAACGCTTTTCCAGAACCAGCGCTTAGGCGTGATGTGCATAGACGATAAGCTTTAAGGGGTTGGTAATTGGCTTGTTGAGTGCGTGCTTTGGTTGAGGTTTTTAACGGGTTGATGGCTTAATGTTTAGGGCGGAGCGTAATTTTGCTTAGAACACCTTGAAGGGTAGGTTCCTGTTTTTTAAGGGAGACGTTTAGCTTTTCGTTGCTTTTTATCCCGTTTCATTTTTTGAAAGACCAAAAAACGAAACAAAAAAGTCTTTCGCTGGACGATCCTTCATACCGGAGCGGCTAGCGGCTCAAGATGTACGGGTTTTTCATAGAGCCGGTGGTTAAAAACGGTGTTGGCTATTCGCATATGTTCCTGTGTTGAGGAGGCCCATTGAGCAAATCGATCCGATTGTGGAAATGAGCTTTATGAAAGCCGTTGGAACACGATTAGTTTATATCCAAAAATCAAGTAAGCAATCCCATGGAAAAAGGCTAGCTTATTCCGAAACACTTTTCACTATCTTTGCCGGCATTGAAAACATCAATTATGTCCTACCTCCGCGTTCTACTCTTGGCGCTACTTACTGTGGTGTTCGTCACTTCATGTGTGCCAAGACGCAAAATGGTCTACTTACAAGCAGCCGAAGATCAAGTAAATGACACCTCAAAGGTCTACGGATATCAAAAGACCGATTACCGCTTACAAGAAAATGACATCATCGATGTGAAAATTGTTTCACTTGTTCCAGAAGTGAATGAAATGTTTAATGGAAGCACAACTCAATCGCAGCAAGCTGCACAAGCTGGAGTTCAGAGTGGTGGCGACTTGTACTACATGACCGGTTATTCCATCAATGGGGAGGGAGTCATTAATTTGCCCGTTGTAGGTGCCGTTCAGGTTGAAGGAATGACCATCGCAGAAGCCAAACTGAGTATTGACAAAAAAGTACAACAATACTTTTCAAAGTACTATTTAACCGTTAAACTTGGCGGACTGCGTTACTCGGCCTTAGGTGAATTCAACCGCCCTGGGAAATACGTTATCCTTCAAAATCAAGCAACTATTTTTGAAGCCATTGCAAACGCTGGCGACCTAAACATGGTTGCTTCGCGGGACGATATCAAACTTATTCGCCAATATCCAGATGGAACGCGCATTCACGAAATTAACCTACTGGATCAAAGCATTGTGAGCTCACCCTATTACTTCATTCAACCCAACGACGTAATTTACGTAGAGCCGTTGAAGCAAAAATCGTATGGATTAGGCGTTACAGGTGCTCAGACCCTCACCACGGTAATATCTGTTGTATCGACATCCCTTGCCCTCATTCTTGCCATTCAAGGATTAAACAATTAATATGGAACAGCACCAGCATCAAGAAGAAGAAAGCATTGACATCAAAGCCCTCTTGTTTCGCATATTGGGCTTATGGAAAATATTGGTTGTTACAGCTGGGTTAGGACTGGTATGTGCCTATATCCTCAACCGCTACTCAACAGACACCTACGAAATTGATGCCCTCATCCACGTTAAGGAAAAAGACAACCCCTTCATGCAGTCGGGATTCAACCTCGCTTTCAACTGGGGTGGGGCCAGC
>CBFIEM010000021.1:29393-33142 GCA_965661625.1 Salibacteraceae bacterium | reverse complement strand
CAATACAGGGGTGAACTAAGTTATCAAGCTGATCTCATTTACAAATTTGATCGGAACACTTTCTTAGGTGGGAAATATGGTACAACAGTCCAAGTAAACTATTCATTTGCCTCAAATGTTGATACCTCAAGCGTAAATGATTTAGAAGCTTCCCGACAAGGGTATGAAGCCAATATGTTCTCCTCTGGTGAGAAATTTTGGCATGACTTCAACGTTGAAATTAGCAAGAAAATCTCGAAAAAAACCAAGGCGAAATTGACCTATCAGAACTTATTTTACAACAAGGAAGTGCTTGAGGGAAAGCCTGATTTTCCTAACGTGGAGGCACATGTAGGAGTTATTGATGTGTTGCGCAAGATTAACCGAAAAAATGCCATTCGAACAGAAATTCAAGGTCTATTTGCAGAAGAAGACATGGGCAATTGGGCAACTGTACTTGTAGAATGGACGAATTCCCCTAATTGGTTCGTATCGATAATGGATCAATATAACTATGGGAATGATGATGCTGATAAAAGGCAACACTATGTAACAGCAAACGTTGGGTATATTAGTGGAGGTAGCAGAATCACCTTGGGTTATGGTAGACAACGTGCAGGGATTTTTTGCGTTGGAGGTGTATGCCGAGTAGTGCCTGCATCCAGTGGTATGACTCTATCCATAACGAGTAGTTTTTAAACAATCACATTATGAAAGGAATTAATCTAATTTTTATTGCCATTGCTTTATTAGGCGTTAGTTGTGATGAAGTTAACGACCCTTTCATCCACCGTGATGATATTTCGGACGACTTCGGTAACCCAACTTTTAATGATACGGTGATTTCAGACACGACTTCAACTGATCGAGTAATCTTAATTGAAGACTTTACAGGACATAAATGCCCTAACTGCCCCAGGGCTACAGATATTGGAAAAGCGCTTACGGATGCGCATCCTAACAATGTCTTTGTATTGGGAATTCATAATTCGAATAATTTCTCCAAACCTGACCCTCCGCTTTTTCCAGCCGATTTCGAGACTGTAGCGGGAGAAAACCTTCGATTAGAGTTTGGTGTAGAATCCTTTCCTAATGGAGTGATCAATCGCATGCCTATTGGTCCAAACTCCAGTTTCGTTGTGAGTATTGACCTGTGGGAAGACCGAATCAACCAATTACTTGCTGATAACGCGTTCCTTGACCTACCTCTAGACTTAGATGTTCTTTCAGTCTACAATACTGAGAATCGACTCTTACGCGTATTTCCAACGATAAAAGCCAATGAATCCATAACTGGAGAAGTCTTTATAAACTTTATGGTTATCGAGAATAATATAGTTGCCCCTCAAGAAGATTCGAGACAGAACCCAGCCTACATTGAAGATTATGAGCATGACCATGTGTTGCGCGCAGCATTCAATCAAAATGAAATTGGCACTTCTGTATTCACAGATCCAGCTCCGAACTCAACCTATTCTCAAGACTCACTTGCCACTGGTTCTATAATCATAGATGACACATGGGTTGATGATAACCTCCAATTATTAACGTTAGCATATAATCGAGACACGAAAGAAATCCTCCAAGTTGTAGTGACTCCGCTTAAAGATGATTAAATCCTTAATATCTGCGATACTTATTTGCTTTTCGTTAATAGGTGTCAGTCAGGAACTCACAGGAGGTGCTAAACCAAGGAGCAAAGGCCCTTCTACCGAATTCCTTGCTGGAATTAAGGCTGGGGTTGCTGCCACCCAAATAGATGGTGATGGATATAGCGGATGGGATAAAGGAGGATTTACAGGTGGAGTATTTGTTTATCGCCAATTAACGTCCAAGTGGAGTGGACAATTGGAAATGCTCTATACCATGAAAGGTAGTAGAGATCCTTCCGATCCAGACAACAACAAATATGATTATTACCAAATTGATCTGAACTACATTGATGTACCAATTGGTTTTCAATATGAGTTCAGTATGTTTCGGGCGGAATTAGGTGGTTCTTTCTCCGTTTTAGCTTCTAGCCGGGAATGGGATGAAGCCGGAACTGTAATTCAAGAATCATTGCCCATTAAGCCTTTTGAAGTTGCACTATTTCTTGGCGGTTATTGGGAGGCCACTGAAAAATTAGTTTTCAACATCAGGTATGCCCACAGCTTGCTCCCGGTTGCCAATGAAACACGCTTTCTACCTGCGCAATTCGGGCTTTTCGGAGGGTCTTACAATTATGGATTTCACTTTACATTATATTATGTGTTGAATAATCGCGATTGAAATTATGCTCAGTTTAGTGTATCTTTAAAGTATAACCCTAATATTAGAGCTATGCTAGAGATGACTAAGATTGTCTTGAAAAAAGTCAGCTTTGACCGGAGGCTTTTCCGAAAGGAATTAATCAAAGCGCAGCGCTGGCTTAAGAAAGACGAACTTCACGCTTTAAAAGTGTGGTGTTTAATTGCCTTCGCCGGTTTACATGACGACCTCGTCATCGAGGTGTTGTCATCAAGTATCTAATTTTATCATGTATCACAAGCCCTGTTTCAGGGCTTTTTTGATGAATCCAAGAAAGCTAAGTTTCGTTTAAGACCGCTATATTGCGTTCGCTTAACCGCTGATTTTTCAAATAACATCTCAAACACATCTTCGGTAATATCAAGCCAATCGCCTCTAGACATACCAAATAAGGCCTCGTGTGGATTGAAGTCTGGTTCGTTGTGTGGTTTCGACAAGCGATTCCAAGGACATACATCTTGACAAATGTCACACCCGAACATCCAATCATTAAACTTTCCCCGTTGTGAATCTGGAATTGCATCTTTTAATTCGATCGTAAAGTAACTAATGCACTTACTTCCATCAATCTCATAAGCCTTGTCCAATGCTCCAGTTGGACATGCATCCAAACATCGTGTACACGTACCACAATAGTCTTTTATAGGTCCGTCAGCCACCAAGTTTAGGTCGGAAATAAACTCTGCTAAAAAAAAGAAAGAACCGGCCTTTTTGGCAATCACATTTGTGTTTTTACCCATCCAACCTATTCCGGATTTCACTGCCCAAGCTTTATCCATAACGGGAGCAGAATCAACAAAGTAACGGCCTTCTACTGCTCCAACTTCATCTTTCAACCACTGAGCAAAACCCTTTAGCTTATTCTTTATTACTTTATGATAATCCCTTCCATATGCATATTTAGCTAAACGGGGAACTCCCTCTGGCTGCGTTTGTTCAGGGAAATAATTCAGGGCAAAAGAAATAACTGATTTCGCTCCTGGAACAAGTTTTCTCGGGTCTAGACGCTTATCGAAATGATTTTCCATCCATCTCATATCACCGTGTCGTCCTTCTGACAACCACCTCTCCAGCCTAGGTGCTTCATCCTCTAAGAAACTAGCCTCCGAAATTGCACAGTACATAAAACCCAGTTCTACGGCTTTACGCTTGATCATTGAAGCTAACGCCTGCTGATCCATTTAGAATAATTTACCTTGGTCTGTAGATCGTTTCCGTCCCAAGTGTTCATAGGCAAAAGGCGTAGCTTCTCTTCCCCTAGGGGTTCGCATCAAAAATCCTTCTTGAATTAAAAATGGCTCATAAACTTCCTCTAATGTGCCGGCGTTTTCGCCAACAGCTGTTGCTATTGTTGTAATTCCAACTGGCCCTCCTTTAAACTTATCTATTATTGACAAGAGAATCTTATTATCCATCTCATCCAATCCATATTGGTCTACATTAAGTGCGTCTAACGCATATTTAGCAATACCAATATTGAC
>CBFIEM010000021.1:0-29293 GCA_965661625.1 Salibacteraceae bacterium | reverse complement strand
GTTCCATCCCCTTTAATTTGAGCAAAATCCCTTACCCTGCGCAATAATGCATTTGCGATTCTGGGAGTACCCCTGCTTCTTCTAGCAATTTCATAAGCTGCCTGCTCATCTATTGCAACATTAATAATACTAGCAGATCGCTGTAAGATTAACGTCAACAATTTTGAATCGTAATACTCTAGCCGAGCATTTATCCCAAATCGCGCTCTGAGAGGAGCTGTTAGCAAACCTGAACGGGTAGTTGCCCCTATCAGTGTGAAAGGTTCTAATTCAATTTGAACAGTCCGTGCATTAGGACCGCTATCTATCATTATATCTATCGTGAAATCCTCCATTGCTGAATACAGAAATTCCTCAACAACAGGTGATAAACGGTGAATTTCGTCAATAAATAAGACATCCTTTGCCTCTAGGTTAGTAAGTAATCCCGCAAGATCACCAGGTTTATCCAGAACAGGACCTGATGTGATTTTAATGCCAACTTGCATTTCATTGGCAATAATGTTCGCTAACGTAGTTTTTCCCAGTCCTGGGGGGCCATGCAATAAGGCATGATCTAATGGCTCATTGCGCTGACTTGCGGCTTGTACAAATACTTGCAGGTTGTCTAGTACTTTTCCTTGTCCTGTAAAGTCATCAAAAGCCTTTGGTCTAAGCACCTTTTCAAGTTCCAATTCAGATGACGAAAATCGTTCGGCATTTGGGTCTAGGTGTTCATTCATAAATCAAAATTAACCAATTTCATTCCTGAAATATGTAAACATTACCAACAACTTCACACTTTCAACTGTATAATATAGTATGGCATTTATACCCATCATATACCTATTCCTTTGCTACCTTGTTGCTACAGCTGTTGGAGGCACACGGAAAATACGGTTTTGGGGTGGTTTTTTGTCTTGTTTATTCTTCACCCCTATCATCGGACTAGTCATTCTCTTATCCATCCCCAAGCGCAAAAAAACTTATTGTATTAGGGCCTATAAAGATTTTAATATAGGATGTGCATATTATTACCGAATGGCGATGGATAAATCAGGGACAAGAATAGTAGTTGTATACCACGCTACTGCATCAAAGATGAGTCTTACTACCTTTAATAGTCACTTTGCCCTAATTGAAGAAGATGATAATCACCTTGTTCAATTCTTAAAGTTGTCATAGAGCTCAGCTACATATACTTTCAATTTAAAGACATATATCGGTGAATTCAGTTGATTTCTTGAAAACCGGTCTTTTGAATACGCAAGACGGTATCCAACTCCTGCTCCTAAACCCAAATACTTAAGAACCCTGTACTGACCAGTCATATACGGCTCATACAGAAAGACAAAATCTCCAGGGGTCCGCACTTCTAAACCGTTTAAATCATCGTATGTAAAACTACTTCTTCCTGCACCTAATAGCACTAATATAGATGCTTCCCATGGCGACTTTTCAAGGAAAGTATATTCCATGTATGGTGAAAGGTACCAAAATCGATAACGATAATTGACCTCCTCTCTTCTTCCATTCTCGGCAACTATACGTTTATCTCGTATTCGTGACATGAGCTGATTATAACCCAAACCCAAACGCACTTTTCCACCAAAATCGAGTCCAACTTTGATTCCACTAATGCGCGCCAATCGGGTAGCAATAAAGGAGTTTCTCGTATCAATCTTTACATCTACTACGGGTTGCTCATTAAAGCTCGCTCTTATGCCTTCAAAAAATTGACCATGCACCTGAAGTGCACTCATAAATACACAGGTAAAAAAAATGCCCTTAAAAAAGGGCATTTCATTATTTGATATGATTGTATTATTAATGTTCACCATCAACTTCTCCCTCTTCCAAAGGTACAGTTTGTGGAACAAAATCCTCTTGCTTACCCGGCTTCGAGTAATCGTAAGCCCATCTGTGTACTTCAGGCAGGGCACCGGGCCAGTTACCATGAATATGTTCAACAGGTGTTGTCCATTCAAGTGTATTTGCTTTCCATGGATTTTGAGTTGCTTTCGGTCCCCTCTTCATGCTGTAAAAGAAGTTGAAGAAAAAGATGAATTGAGCAGCTGAGCCTACAATCGCAAAGACTGTCATTACAATGTTTAAATCCACAAATTGATCAAAAAGTGGAAATTCACTCATCGTATAGTAACGTCTTGGAACACCAGCTAGCCCAGTAAAGTGCATCGGGAAAAATACACCATATCCACTGATAAAGGTTAACCAGAAATGGGTGTATCCCAGCTTCATATTCATCATCCTCCCATACATCTTAGGGTACCAATGATAGACACCAGCGAACATAGCCAACACTGCCGATAGCCCCATTACAATATGGAAGTGGGCAACAACAAAGTATGTATCATGGAGGTTAATATCTAAAGCTGAGTCAGCCAGAATAATTCCTGTTAACCCACCTGAAATAAACGTAGACACCATTGCAATTGAAAACATCATTGCAGGGGTGAATCGGATATTACCTTTCCACAAGGTTGTAATGTAATTAAAGGCTTTCACTGCTGATGGAATCGCAATAAGGAGGGTTGTAAAGGTAAATACTGCTCCAATAAACGGATCCATACCTGTAACAAACATGTGGTGCCCCCAAACAATAAATGACAAGAAACCAATAGCCAAGATTGACCCAACCATGGCGCGGTAGCCAAAAATAGGTTTCCTTGCATTTGTGGAAATCACTTCACTTGTAATACCTAACGCTGGTAGCAAAATAATGTACACTTCTGGGTGACCCAAGAACCAGAATAAATGCTGATACAGCAATGGAGAACCCCCGGATTGCTCTAACGCTTCACCTGCAATATAGATATCGCTTAAGTAAAACGATGTACCAAAACTCCTGTCAAAAATCAGCAATAAAACTGCAGAAAAAAGCACCGGGAATGAAAGTAGACCCAAAATGGCCGTTGTGAACAGCGCCCAAATACTTAATGGGAGACGAGTCATCTTCATTCCTTTAGTACGTAAGTTAATTACAGTCACAATGTAGTTCAAACCACCTATTAGTGAAGATGCTACGAACAACGCCATTGAAACTAACCATAAAGTCATTCCGAGACCTGACCCAGGAATAGCGTCCTCAAGTGCACTTAAAGGTGGATAAACTGTCCATCCTGCAGCTGCAGGTCCTTTTTCCACAAATAATGATACTAGCATAATCACTGACGAGATGGCAAAAAACCAATAGGATAGCATATTCATGAACCCTGACGCCATATCACGTGCACCAATCTGCAATGGAATTAACAAGTTTGCAAAGGTACCACTCAGTCCTGCCGTTAGTAGAAAGAACACCATGATTGTTCCATGGATTGTTCCTAGAGCTAAATACATATTCGGGTCTAACACACCATCTGGTGCCCATTTATCTCCTAAAAGGACATTTAAAATTCCGAAACTTTCGCCTGGCCATGCCAATTGAAGGCGGAATAAAATCGACATTATCATCCCCACTGTCGCCATGAACATTCCTGTGATCAAGAATTGCTTGGCTATCATCTTATGATCCTGGCTGAAAAAATACTTCGTCACCCAACTTTCTTGGTGATGATGTTCAGCTACATGCGCTTGACTTCCCATTTCTAATCGTTTTTATCCTCGTTTACTTCTGAGTTCCCTCAGTATTAATGCTTGTCTCTGCAGTTAGAACATTACCAAAAGGCTTTTGTTCTGCCAACCACTTTTTGTAATCTTCTTCTGATTCCACAATAATATTCATCTGCATATTGTAGTGTGCAGCTCCACAAATTTTATTACACAGTAAAATGTAATGAAACTCAGGATTTCCTGTTTTTCTTCGCATTTCTTCTGTTGTAATTGTAGGTGTAAAATGAAATCGCGTAACAGCTCCGGGAACGGTATTCATTTGAGCCCTAAAGTGCGGCATATAAGCACTGTGTATAACATCTTGAGACCTAAACTGAAAACTTACAGGTTGACCTACTGGAATATGAAATTCACCAGCAGCTGCGAGTTTATCGTCTAGTCCTTCAGTAAATCCTTCCTGCTCTTGCTGCTTCTGATACCTGTAAACTTTTCTCAATTGGCGATTTTTCCAATTCAAATCATCACTCAATTCTTCCTCTTTAAGTCCACCTTTTGGAGCAGCTTCTAACTCTCCTTCTAAGTATGCTATATCCTCTTTTAGCGCAACAATTCTCTCCTTGATGGTCGATTCAGTGATGAGACCCAATGGATTTGTTCCACTAATGAATAAATAATTTGCTTTTCCGAGTTGATTATCGCTTCCCGCATAACGCGCTGTCCATCCAAATTGCTTTGAATAAAGCTCAATGTTTATAGCATTCTCCGGAGGTGTATCTGTAATATCATTCCAAGCTGAAAGCCCGTAAATTATGATTACTGCTAATACTACAGCCGGAACTGAGGTCCACAATAACTCTAATTTATTATTATGTGTAACGAATGTTGCAACTCTTCCCTTTTTACCTGCATACTTACTCGCAAAGTAAAACAGTAAAATATGGGTGATTACGAAAGCTATGGTAATGATTAAGAAATTAAAGTTCAATACCGTATCAATGGTAGCTCCGTGTTCTGACGCTGCTTCTGGTAGTAAATACTCACCGTACGCTACTACTAACCATATAAAAAAGGCAAAGTATCCAACTAAGAATAAAAGCCAATAGTTTCCCTGACGTCGGTTTGTTGCATCAGTAACGCTATCTTGGTTGTTACCTTTCAACTTACCAGTAATCTCCATTACACGTACAAGTTGTACGAGCGTTAGGATACCAACTATGATTACTGCGTATGCTATAAATGTCATCATCTCTATTCCGTTTTCGCTTTCTTAAATTAGTTGATATGGTGATGTAAGCTTTCCTCTAACATAGGATGCTTTTTCACTACCACTGGAGCTTTAGTTAACGCATTCAACGCCACAAAAATGTAACTTCCTAAAAATCCCAACGCCAGTCCTACTTCGAAGAATCCAATCACTCCTTTATCTTTCAATACACCTGGTGTTATCAACAAATACACATCCACCCAGTGTCCGGCTAAGATTACCAAAGAAACAAAGGTTAATACCCCAATGTTCTTTTTGGTATCCTTTGACATTAATAACAACATTGGGAGAGCAAAGTTCACGATCACCATTCCCCAAAATGTCCATTTGTAATCTTCAATTCTAGCTATGTAGTAAGTAACTTCCTCAGGGATATCTGAATACCAGATTAACATAAACTGAGAGAAAAATAGGTACGTCCACAAGAATGAAACTGCAAAAATCCATTTCCCCATATCGTGGATATGTGAATCATTAACTTCCTTCAAGTAGTTCAGCTTCTTTAAGTACGCAGTAATTAAATACATGGCTACCAAACCGCTGATCCAAATACCAGAGAAAATATACCATCCGTAAAGTGTGGAGAACCAATGCGTATCAATACTCATTAACCAATCCCATGATGCTACAACTGAAGTGTAACCGAAGAATACTAGAAAAATAGCTGACATCGTGCGGCTCTTTTTCCAAAATCCAGTTCCACCTATTTGGTCTTCCTCCAATGACTTCTTTCTAAAATACCAAGTAAAGAATACGTAAACTCCTAAAAAGATAATTGTTCTTGTCCACCAGAACGGTAAATTCAAGTACGACTCTTTGTTCGCAATTAAATGATCATAATGAGGTGATGAAGGGTCAAACAACGACTTATCCATCCAATGATACAAGTGCGTCCAATGCATACTTGCAGCTATGAATACAATAACTAGTACAATGGCACCGACGACCGTGTATGCACTGACTGCTTCAAAAATACGTTTGAGTACGGTTGTCCAACCTGACTGCGCAGCATACTGCACAGCAATAAAGAAAGTACCTATCAAGCCCATTCCGAAGAAGAACCATCCATTAATAAGCACATTTGACCAAATACGATCCCCACTCAACCCTGATGCGATACCAGCGATTAAGCTAATCAAACCGATCCCCATTAAAATGAATGAGACGCGTTTCGCTTTTGTTGGAAATACAAACTGTTCCATGTTCTTGTTTAGCTTAAATTAGATAGAAGCTGTAGCCTCTTCTGTTGTTTCACTTTCTGTTTCTTCTACAACCTCGGAAGTGCTTTCTGCTGCTTCGCCATTGTGGATAGCTTCTAAATCCTTACCCTGCATAGTTTGTACATAGTAAGTCAATTTCCAGCGATCTTCTTGTGATATTTGAGCCGCATGAGAACCCATCAACCCTTTTCCATAATGGATAGAAAAGAAAATCTTTCCTTCAGGTAAATCTTTAATCCTTCCATTGTAAGCTGGCGGCTGACCCGGCCATGCCGGATTTGTAGCAACTGGTCCTTGACCATCACCCTTTTCACCATGACATTGAATACAGAACTTCTCATAAATTGCTTTTCCCTCTTTCACACGGTCCGCATGATAAGCTAGAGGGTTTTGCAATTCTGTCCCAGCAGCCTCATAACCTTCGGCAGTATTCGGGTAGGGGAAAGGCATAAATCCTCTAGGAACACTACCTTCCACCGGTTTACGAGTCGCCATTGAATCCCAGTAAAACGTATATTCACTGTAGGCTTCTAAGGCTGGAGATCTATACATATCCGGCATATATTCTAAACCCGGACTATTCGGATCTTCGCATGACTGTAACGCCAATGCCAAGGTTACAACACCTAAGCAAGCTTTCGCTAAAGAGACAATATTTTGAGTCACTTTTCTCATTACATAAAGTTTACAATACGTTCTTTCTCAAAAATCTCAACCACACCGGTGTCTTTCAACATCGTCTGTAATTCTTCTGCAGAAAATTTACCGTTTTGACCCGGTGCTATTTCTATTGCAAAATGATCATCTGTAGTTCGAGGATGTGGATTTCGTGCAGGTAACCCCGGTAAGGTCATGTTGCGCAGGAAATAGGTAATCGCCATTCCATGAGCCGCACTTAGCACGGTAAATTCAAAAATAATTGGCACAAAAGCAGGTAAATTCTGGTAAAAATCCATTGAAGGTTTACCCCCAATATTCATTGGCCAATCATTCACCATAAAAAAGTTGATGGCTAGCATTGCTAGCATCAAACCTGTCAATCCATAAAGGAAAGCACATATAGCCAGGCGTGTCCATTTAATACCCAATACATTCTCTAACCCGTGCACTGGGAAAGGCGTGTAGGCATCATTCACCTTTACACCTTTTTCTTGAATATGCTTAATGCCCGATATCATGATATCGTCATCGTTGTACAACCCGTATAAAAATTTTTGTGTAGTCATAATACTAATCTATGGGCTAGGTTACGCTTCTACTTCTTTTTTCTCTCCTTGAGGCTCCGCATCCTTGCGGTAAGACTCACCACTACTTTTCAAGATTGACTTCAATTCATTCAATGCCAATACAGGGAAAAACCGCGTAAACAGCAAGAATAATGTAAAGAACAATCCAATTGTACCGAGGTAAACACCTATATCAACCCAAGTGGGGTGGAACATTGACCAGTTCGAAGGAACATAATCACGGTGCAGTGATGTTACGATAATAACAAAACGCTCAAACCACATTCCGATATTCACAAATATTGAAAGTATGAACGAGGCAACTAAACTTCTCCTCACTTTTTTGAACCAAAACAACTGAGGCGTTATTACATTACAAGTCATCATAGACCAATAAGACCAGGCGTAAGGGCCTGAGAAACGATTCAAGAATGCATAGCTCTCATATTCCACACCAGAATACCAGCTTATAAAGAGTTCAGAAAGGTAAGCGATACCCACCATTGAACCAGTAACAACAATAATTGTATTCATTAACTCAATGTGCTGAAGCGTGATGTAGCGTTCAAAGTGCAGTACTTTTCGAGCGATTAACAACAGGGTTTGTACCATTGCAAAACCGGAGAAAATCGCACCTGCCACGAAGTAGGGCGGGAAAATAGTCGTGTGCCATCCTGGAATAACCGATGTGGCGAAATCCATCGATACGATTGAGTGTACAGAGAATACCAAAGGTGTAGCTAAACCAGCTAGTACTAATGATACTTCCTCAAATCGGATCCATGCCTTCGCATTTCCTGTCCAACCAAAACTCAATATGCTATAAATGCGCTTCGCCATTGGCCCTGTTGCGCGATCACGAATCGTTGCAAAATCAGGAATCAACCCAATGTACCAAAACACAAGTGAAACAGAAAAGTAAGTTGAAATCGCAAATACATCCCAAAGGAGTGGTGAATTAAAGTTTGGCCAAAGTGACCCGAATTGGTTTGGAAGGGGAAGCACCCAGTAAGAGACCCAAATACGACCCATGTGTATTCCTGGGAAAATTGCCGCCATCATTACCGCAAAGATAGTCATGGCTTCTGCCGCGCGGTTAATTGCCATTCTCCACTTCTGACGAAACAGGAGTAATACCGCTGAGATCAGGGTACCAGCGTGACCGATACCTACCCACCAAACAAAGTTGGTAATATCCCATGCCCAGCCTACAGTTGTATTAAGCCCCCATACACCGATACCACGACCGATGGTGTAGGTAATACAACCCAAGCCCCATAATCCAAGGACTAAAGCGAGAGTGAAAACACCCCACCAATACTTGTTCGCCTTTCCTTCAACAGGAGCGCAAACCTCTTCCGTAATCTTATGATAATTAACATCATTACCTAAAATTAACGGATCCCTTACTTCTGCTTCTCTAACCATTCGATATTCAGTTTAAAGCAATTTTATTTAGTGTGACTTTTCTTCTGTTGCTTGCGCATCATGTTCATGATTTTCATCATGAGATGCTGTATGATGACCACCTCCATGCGAAGCAATTGCTTCATGCACACGGTCCTCATTTAAATTTCTAACCTTCGTTTGGTAGAATACATTAGGCCGCGTACCTATTTCTTCTAACAAATTATATGCACGATCGTGATTTGCCACCTCGTGAATATTGGTCTTATCATCATTCAAGTCTCCAAATGCAATTGCATTCGTTGGACATGCAGAAGCACATGCACTTGTAACTTCTCCATCTTCAACAGGACGACCCGCCTTTTTAGCTGATAATTTACCCGATTGAATACGTTGAACGCAGAAAGAACATTTCTCCATAACTCCACGAGCACGCACAACAACATCTGGATTCAATACCATGCGTGACAAATCACTTTGTGAAGGATTCACATCTGTAAATTTGCTGTCTCCCATGTAGTTAAACCAGTTGAACCTACGCACTTTGTATGGGCAGTTATTTGCACAATAACGTGTTCCAATACAACGGTTATACGTCATCTGGTTCATTCCTTCGTTACTATGCGTAGTCGCAGCAACCGGACAAACCGTTTCACACGGCGCATGATTACAGTGCTGACACATTACCGGTTGATATGCTACCTCTGGATACGCAGATGGATCCTCCATCTGTCCGTACATAGCAATTTTACCAATGCCTTCTTCCTTACCTCGAATCTTATTCATGTCGCTGCTGAAGTAACGATCAACACGCAACCAACTCATTGTACGGGTGCGTCTCACTTCATCTTTCCCAACAACAGGAACGTTATTCTCAGAGTGACATGCAGTTACACAGGCACCACAACCAATACAACTATTTAAATCTATCGATAGACCCCAACGGTGTCCTTTATCAATGTCATGTTGCTCCCATAAATCAAGTTTCTTCACGCTAGTTTTTTCACCATAAGCGTTACTCAACATATGATCAGGATTCCACACATCCTTACCAGCATCTTGGTAAGTCTTAATACTCGTTTCGTTGATGATTTTTCGCCCCATCATGGTGTGATGGGTTTGAGTAGAACCAATTGGGTACTCATTACCTGTAGGCTCTACGCTACCGGACATAGCATATGTCATCATACCATTATTCAGGCCTACCGCAGCGAACATGTTATGCCCAATTGAAGAAGAGTCTCCAAGAGCAGTATCTCCTTGCAACACAACTTTTCCTGCTTTCGTACGGCCATAACCTAACGCTACGCCAACTGTTCCCGTTTTTTGTCCGGGCTGAGCTATAACTGGGAGCTCAACGCTTACACCATTAACACTAATGGTAGCTGTATTCGCTGGTGACATTTCACCATACTTGGTTGCATAACCTGCCGCTTCACAGTCAACAGGGTTCATTGCTATGTAATTATCCCAAGTAATTTTAGATACTGGATCTGGTAGTTCTTGAAGCCAAGGGTTATTAGCTTGAGTTCCTTCTCCAAGTGCTGTACTCAAGTAGAACTGAACTTCTGTTCCGTTTGATTTAGCTTGTTTTACAACCGCTGAGGCAGCAGCTGCGACATCAACAGCAGTTCCTTCTGTAGAGGCCGTTTCAACCTCCATTGGTGCCGACTTCAAGGTATAAACCCCATCGTGAACTGCTTTATTCCAAAGCGTATTCATGAAAGCATCATCACTTTTAGGAAGAACTTCCGCTTCCCAACGCGCCTTCATAAAGTCGTAATAGTTCGTATTCTCACCTGCCCAGCGCAACATACTTTCCTGTGCCTGACGCGTATCCCAAATCGCATTGATTGTAGGTTGTTGAATAGAAAGGTGATTCCCTTTAGGGTTATAATCATTCCAACTCTCGAGGAAGTGATTATCAGGAGCTATTGCTGTACAAAGTGAAGCCGTTTCGTCTTCTCGATCACTAAAGGAAACCGCATACTTAACTTTACTGATGGCTTCACCAAACTTCATAGAAGATGGGGCCGTGTAAGCTGGATTAGTTCCGTATACCATTAAAACATCTACTTGACCTGCTGACATCTCATTAACAAGTCCAGCAAAAGCTTCATCATCACCTTGACGAAGGTGAACAGGATTATCTAGGTCAATCGTTTTACCGTAAGCTCCCAATTTTTCATTGATAGCATTTACTACAACTTGTACATTTGGGTCATTGCTATCACAAATAACTAAAGAAGCGCCTTTGGCTTTCTTCAGCGCAACAGCCGCTTCTGAAAGCTTCTCATGTGCACCGTTATCGTTATCAAACTTCTTTGTAGTAACGGAACCGCCAATTAAGTTGTACAGTTCGTTAATAGCCAAGCCAATTTCTGAAGGCTTTATCGCTGCTCTAACGTCAGCATTTGTTCCAGTCAATGACATATTCGCCTCAAACTGGAAATGCTTATTCATTTTGCCATCAGGATTCCTGCGCGACGCATATTGTGGTGCATAAGCATTGCTGAACAACCATGTAGATAGGAAATCAGCACCGAAGCTCACAACTACGTCTGCCTTCTCAAAATTATAGTCTGGCAACACTGCTTTGCCAAATGACATTCCATTCGCCTTGCGCATCCCAGCATAAGAGTATGCATCGTACGTTACGTGCTGAACATCGGCTCCACCTTCAGCACCATATGCGCCTTGGAGTTTTGCCATAGCGGCTTTAGTGGATGGAGAAATAATCGTATTCGAAAGGATGCGGATTTTACCACCTTTTGCTTTAGCACTTTCTAAAGCTTTTTTGGTAGAAGCATCAACATCTGACCACGATGCGAAATCACCATTTAATTTTGGACCGCTCAATCGCTCTTCATCATATAGGGATAGCACCGAAGAGTTAACACGGGCATTGATCGCACCCATAGTTAGTTTCGACTGTTTATTGCCCTCAATGTGAATGGGACGACCTTCACGTGTTTTAACTAAAACACTCGCGAAATCCATTCCATCAAAAAATGTTGAAGCATAATAATTCGCCACACCTGGAACGATTTCTTCCGGGCGAACTACATAAGGAATTGACTTAATAACCGGAGCCTCACATGCTGCTAACGTTGCTGCTGCAACCCCAAAGCCAACAAACTTCAGGAAGTCGCGACGCGAAGTACTGGTTTCACTTAAGCTTTCCGAACCTAAAAACTTCCCTACAGGAAGCTCATCTGCAAACTCATTCTGGGCCTTAGCAACGAACGACTCATCATTCTCAAGTTGATCAATGCTATTCCAGTATTGCTTGGTATTGCTCATATCTCTGTTATTCGTAGCCTTGTTGATTAATAGTGACATTTAGCACATTCCAAACCACCGATGTGCTTCACATTAAATTTCTCTAATCCTTCTTCCTTGTATTTCTCTACAAGTTCAGCGTGGATTTTCTCATAATATGCGTTACCCGACATCTGCACTTGAGTTTCACGGTGACAGTTAATACACCAACCCATAGTAAGTGGAGCATATTGTTTCATCGGATATTCGTACGTTTCTACTTCACCATGACATGTTTGACATTCGATTTCTCCAACCACAACATGTTGTGAGTGATTGAAGTAAACATGATCTGGCAAGTTGTGAATGCGCACCCAGCGAATTGCTTTTGGGTCACTATCGTATTCTGCCGTTTCAGGATTCCATCCTGCAGCATCATAAATCTTAGCGATTTCAGTTTTGCCATACATCTGACCCTCTTGGATACCACGGTGGCAATTCATACACACGTTCACTGAAGGGATTCCGGAGTGTTTCGACTTCTCAGCTGAAGAGTGACAATAAACACAATTAATCCCATTATCTCCTGCATGGATTTTATGTGAAAACTTAATTGGCTGCTCTGGCTGGTAACCTTCATATACACCAACACCCATAAGTCCATTCCATGCAAGATTCAATCCGCCCACAAGAACAACCACAAGCAAGAGTGCAGCCAAAACTTTATTCCGCGCAAGCCATAACTGCGTTCGTTCTTTGAAAGATAACTGAAGGTCATTGTATTCATTAGCTGAGGCCATTTCTTCCTCAGACTTCATTTCAACCATTAAGCCTTTAACGGATCTTTTAACATCAACTAACACCTTGAGCACAACAAGCAGCACCACAATAAATCCAAGTAACCAATACATGGTATAATCGTTAGCAGGAGCACCTGTAGGAGTTGGAGCAGGCTCTGATGGCCCTTCAACAACCGGCGGATTCGCTATGTATTCAAGAATGGTCTTTACTTGCGCGTCATCCAAAGGCATAGCTGGCATGATAGACCCATTGTACTCTGCAAACAGATCTTGAGCATAACCATCATCTGAATTCTTTTTCAAGTAATCCTGAGAGTTCTTTATCCAAGCTATGAGGTTCTCTTCGCTTTCCCAACGATCTTGAACTCCACTCAGCGCAGGCCCAACTAACTTACCCTCCAACTTGTGACACGAAGCACAATTTGCTTTAAATAATGCTTCTCCATCTTGAGCTATACCACTAGAACCAAAGGCTATAAACAAAGAAAGCACGGATACGTGCAGCCACTTTCTAGTTTTACTCAACCAATTTGTAGACGTCATATTGTCGTTAAAATTTGTTAAATACTGGGCCATTTAGCCCGATTTTAATCATCAGCAAAAATAGTAGAAAGCCAATATGAATGGCTGGGTGAGGAGGAAAATTGGAGCGTTCTGCGCAATTTAGAATAATTCTAAATTAACAAGAATTTAAACAAACCAGCACCACCCCTGTATTGCAAGCGGCATACCCCGTAAGGTTGGGAAAATAGTATCTTTGGAAAATGAATCTACAAGCGCTCATTCTTACTGCTGTGCTGTTAATCAGTACTAGCGTATTTAGCCAAGAAGACTGGCGACTTTTTCCGGCTGGAAAAAAAAGTGAATCCATACGCAGTCGACCTGCCGATACATTAACAGCTGACACTACTGCGCGTTCACCTGTAAGTGTACAGTATGTTTTTCCGAATGGCCTCACTGAATTAATGACACGCTATCAATCCAATCAAGAAAAACATTTGGAGCTGAGCGGCTACAGGATTCAAGTCTTCACAGCCTCTGGACCTAATAGCAAAACGAAAGCACGAAAGGCACAACTTAAATTCGATAACGAATACCCATTTCTTGCAAGCTATTTAAAGTATCAAACTCCAAATTTTGAGATACGCGTTGGAGACTTTAGAACACGGATGGAAGCAGAGCGCTTTTTGCAAATGGTAAAATCCTCATACCCATACGCCTTTATAAAGAAGGACTTTATTGAACTTCCGCCCATCGAGGGAATTGAAATTCCGGAAGAAGAATAAACCATTATCCAACAAAAAAGGCGCTCAATGAGCGCCTTTTTTGTTCCTATTAACTGTTATTTCATTACAGTGTTTGCTCAATCTCAACTTCCTCAAAGCCTTCAATAATATCACCTACTTTGATGTCGTTGTAATTGGTAATGTTCAGACCACATTCATATCCTGAAGCAACTTCTTTCACATCATCCTTAAATCGCTTGAGTGACCCTAGTTCACCGGTATATTTAACTACACCATCACGAATTAAACGAACACTTGTATTTCGATTTACTTTTCCTTCAGTAACATAGCATCCTGCTATCGTACCAACTTTGGAAATTTTAAATGTCTCACGAACTTCAATATTGCAAACAACACGTTCCTCAAACTTCGGCTTGAGCATTCCTTGCATTGCATCTTTGATTTCTTCAATTGCTGTATAAATTATTGAGTACAGCTTAATCTGAATTTCCTCAGATTCTGCAAGCTTACGTGCACCGGCAGAAGGCCTCACCTGGAACCCTACTACAATTGCATCAGATGCAGAAGCTAACAGCACATCAGATTCGGTAATTTGACCAACAGACTTATGAATTACATTAACCTGAATGTTTTCCGTAGACAACTTCAATAAGGAGTCTGACAACGCCTCAACCGAACCATCCACATCACCTTTTACAATTAGGTTGAGCTCTTGGAAGTCACCTAGTGCTAAACGACGACCAATTTCATCCAGTGTAATGTGTTGTTGTGTTCTAACTCCTTGCTCACGTATTAACTGTTCGCGTTTGTTAGCTATTTGACGAGCCTCACGCTCATCCTCAAACACCTTGAACTTATCTCCGGCATTCGGAGCGCCGTTAAATCCTAGTATTGAAACTGGAATTGCCGGACCCGCTTCTTCAACGGCCTGACCACGTTCATTAAACATGGCTTTGACACGACCAGCGTGCGCACCTGCAAGCAATACATCACCTACACGCAAAGTACCAGTTTGAACAAGTAAATTTGTTACATAACCCCGTCCTTTATCTAGCGAGGCTTCAATAACAGTACCTATTGCATTTCTATCAGGATTGGCAGCGAGCTCAAGTAACTCAGACTCGAGCAATACTTTCTCAAGCAGCTCGTCGATACCTGTTCCATTTTTTGCTGAAATTTCTTGGGCTTGAAACTTCCCTCCCCAATCTTCAACAAGAATATCCATCCCCGCTAACTCCTCACGAATTCGATCAGCATTGGCTCCTGGCTTGTCAATTTTATTAAAGGCAAATATCATAGTAACCCCAGCTGCTTGTGCGTGATTGATTGCTTCTCGTGTTTGAGGCATCACGCTATCATCAGCGGCAATTACAATAATGGCCAAATCAGTGACTTGAGCACCACGTGCACGCATTGCCGTAAAGGCCTCGTGACCCGGTGTATCCAAGAACGTTATCGTTTTCTCTTCATCGAGCTTGACATTGTAAGCCCCAATGTGTTGTGTAATTCCACCTGCTTCACCTGCAATAACATTCTCCTTACGAATATGATCCAAAAGTGAAGTTTTACCATGATCAACGTGCCCCATTACAGTGACAATTGGTGGACGTGGAACTAATTTAGTTTCATCCTCAACAATCTCTTCTTCTTGCTGCTCTTCGATGTCGGCATCAACAAATTCCACTTGAAAACCGAATTCTTCAGCAACAATTGACAATGTTTCTGCATCTAATCGTTGATTGATAGAGACCATCATCCCAAGTGTCATACAAGCCGAAATAACTTCGGTTACCTGAACACCCATCATGCTTGCCAATTCTTGAGCAGTAACAAATTCTGTTACTTTCAGCACCTGTTGTTCGGCTTCTTGCTTTGCCAGCTCTTCTTCCTTTTGTTGTGCAAAAGCTTGACGCTTTTCACGACGCATTTTAGAAGATTTAGACTTCCCACCACCACTTAAACGTGCTAGTGTTTCTTTTATCTCTTTTTGAATATCCTCTTCAGTAACCTCTTTCTTGACATCTGGACCACGCTTACCTCCTCTTGTTGGTTTGCCTTTGTGATCTCTCGGTTGTTGAGCTCCTCCTGGAGTAGGACGACTTATACGTTTACGCTTTTTCTTGCGCGGATTTTCTGTTTCTTTAGATTGATCTGAAGAAGCAACCGGTTTCGGCTTCTTTTTCCGTCCGCCGTTTGCTGGCAAATCAATTTTACCAACGATGGTTGGACCATTCAGCTTTTGCGCTTTGGCTTTTACAACCTCATCCTCTTTTGGTTTTTCTTCCTGCTCACTTGCTTGCGGTTCAGCAGGAATATCTTTTACCTCTTCTGCTTTCTTTTCCGTTTGCTTGGCTTGCTCTTCTTGAGCACTAACTTTTGCAGCAGCAGTTTTTTCTTCTTCCTCTTTAGCAGCCTTAGCTTTGCGCGCTTTCTTTTCTTCTTCTTTCTTTTTGCCCGGACGCGTTTTCAAATTCATGCTGTCCAGATCAATTTTACCAACTACTCGCGGACCATCTCCCGACTCTCCCGCTTCGTTATCTGTTGGTTCTACCACAGGATCTTTAGAAACAGTCTCTTCAACTTCTTCAGGCGCTTCCTCAACCTCCGCTTTTGGCGCTTCCTCCTTCACTTCAGCTTCCTTCTGCTCAACCTTCTGTTCTGGCTCGTTATCTGCTTCTGCAGCCTCTTCCTCAACAACAGCTTCAGGCTCTTCCTCCTTTTTAACTATTGGCTTTTCAACTTTAGGAGCTTCTTTAACCTCTTCCGGTTTAGGAGCTTCTACTGCTTCTTGCTCTGAAGATGAACCCATGTTCTTAATGAAAATCTCATCAGGTTCTTCTCCGTCCTTGATTCCACCCTTATCCACATCGTCTATGGAAATGGTTTCACGGACCACTTTGTTATTCTTTAGCTGCCGAGATTCTTCCTTCGCTTCTTTCTCCTGCTGAAAAGCTTGTTGCAGCACTTCGTAAACATCCTGATTAATCTTGGTGTTTGGCTTAACTTCAATGTCATAGCCGTTCGCATCCAAAAACTCAGCGATGGTACCGATACCAACGTTTAGCTCTTTAGCAACTTTACTTAATCTCGTTGTCAATGGCGCTTCAGACATATATTCCTATTAATTTTTTGCCGAGGTTACTAAGGTAGATTTATGTAGTGGGATATCCAATTATCCGATCTATTCGAATTCTTTTTTCAAGATTTCAAGAATTTCATCAACCGTTTCTTCCTCAAGGTCTGAACGGTTAATCAAATCTTCACGCGATAATTCGAGCACACTGCGAGCTGTATCGCAACCTACTGTTTTCAATTCATCAATAATCCAGTGTTCAATTTCATCTGCAAATTCTTCGAGGTCGACATCTTCAACTTCATCTGCATTCTCTCGGTAAACGTCAATTTCATAATCAACAAGGCGACTTGCCAACTTAATGTTATGCCCCCCTTTACCAATTGCTAGTGACACTTGATCTGCTTTCAAAAATACATCTGCATGCCCAGACTCATCATTGATTTTAATCGATGAAATCTTGGCTGGGCTCAAAGCACGCGTGATGTAAAGGTTAATATTGTGTGTAAAGTTAATTACATCAATATTCTCGTTACGCAATTCACGAACAATTCCATGAATGCGGGAACCCTTCATTCCAACACAAGCTCCTACAGGATCAATACGGTCATCGTAGCTCTCTACAGCCACTTTTGCCCGCTCACCCGGCTCACGTACAATTTTCTTAATGGTAATCAATCCATCGAAAATCTCGGGAACTTCAAGTTCAAACAAACGCTCTAAGAAAACTGGAGAAGTACGAGAAAGAATAATAACTGGCGTATTATTCTTCATGTCCACTTTTTTAACCACTGCACGAACAGCATCTCCCTTTTTAAAGTAGTCGCTTGGAATCTGTTCTGACTTCGGAAGAAGTAACTCATTCCCTTCATCATCCAAGATCAATATTTCTTTTTTCCAGATTTGGTATACCTCTCCGGTGATGATGTCTCCTACGCGGTCTTTGTAGACTTTGTACAAGCTATCTTTCTCTAGTTCGTGAATTTTAGAAACCAAATTTTGGCGAAGCGCTAGTATCGCTCGACGACCAAAATCCTCTAATTTCAGTTCTTCTGACACATCTTCCCCAATTTCAAAATCAGGCTCAATTCTAATGGCATCGGAATAGGCGATTTCTTCATTCTCATCTTCCACAGCTCCATCTGCAACAACAATACGGTTACGCCAGATTTCAATATCCCCTTTATCTGGGTTGATAATCACGTCGAAGTTTTCATCAGAACCGTACTTCTTTGCTACCGTATTGCGAAACACATCTTCCAAGATGCTCATCATCGTTACACGATCGATGTTCTTAAAGTCCTTGAACTCTGCAAATGATTCAATTAATTCAACGGTATTCATGTTCTTCTTATTTAAACGAAACAAGCACTTTGGCTTCTTTTACATCACTATAGTTAAACTGCTCTTCTCGGTCGACCCAAACTTTTTTCTTTCGGCCTTCCAAACGTTCTTTTTCTTTCCAATTTATTAAAAACCCATTGTCATCCGACTGGGCCAACACCCCTTTTGTGACGCGATCATCTGATCCTACCACCCTCAATTCCCGACCTTCATTCTTCTTGAACTGACGAGGATTTCGGAGAGGCTTGTCAACTCCAGGGGAGGTTACGCTTAACTCAAAATCAAACTCATCACGATCAAATGTATGCTCAATGTGCCTAGAAACTTTGACAATCTTCTCTATCGACAAACCCTCATCAGCATCCATTTCAACCATGATTTTAAAACCATCATTGATTGCTATGTGGATAGGAAACATATCTGTGCCTTCACATACCTCATCAACGAGCTCTACTATCTTTTCCTTTGTTATCTGCATAGCCTAACACGAAAAAAGAGGGGTTTCGCCCCTCTTTTTTCCCAACCTTGACGGTGCAAATGTATATTATTTTATTCAAAATCACTAGGATATGGTTTTACTCAACGCGCTCACCATTGTTGTACTGCATTTCGGCGACAACTTTACCCCTTTTGCTGTATTGAATCCATTTTCCATCAGGCCTTCCGTTCTTATAATTCGCATCTGTCATGAGCTGCCTTCCTTGGTACCAAATTTTACATGAACCATGCGCTCTGCCATCCTTAAATTCTTGCTCCCTCTGTAACTGTCCAGACGGGTAGTAATATGACCATTTACCCTTTTGCCTTCCTGCTTCATAAGCACCTTCGGAATCCTTATTGCCTGCTGGAAAGTAAAATACCCAATCGCCATCCATAAGCCCATCCTTATATTCGCCTTCTTCACGCAACTTTCCCGTAGAATACCAAAACTTCCACTCACCCTCTTTCAACTCCCCTTTGAGGTTTCCCTCATAGTTTTTCTTACCATTTGAATGCCACCCCTCCCAGAATCCATTCATTTTACCACCGACATAAGCTCCACGATCTTTAAGCTGGCCGCTTTCATACCAAGCCTTCCAATCCCCTTGCATTACGCCTGCCTCAAACCTACCTTCGGACAACTTATTACCTGTTTCCCACCAAGTTGTCCAAACCCCTTGCTCACGATCCGCTAGGTAGACTCCTTTTCGCATAGGAGCCCCAGACTTATAATAAAACATCCATTCCCCTTCTCTTAATCCTGCGCCGTATGCACCCTTAGCATCAACCCCACCTTCATCAAAATAGTAGGTCCACATTCCATCCTGGTTATCTTCTACAAAATGACCATCTATACTGAGTTGACCAGTTTCTACAAACCAGTTCCAATTCCCTGTTTTCTTTCCTTGATCATATTGCCCACTTATTTCGAGCTGACCATTGTCAAAGTATTGCTTAAAGTCTCCGACCAAGAGTGAGTCACGCACATGTTGCTTCTTTTTTATGTTGCCGTTTTTGTAATAATACTCCCAAGGGCCATCTGCAAAACCTGCTAAATATTGACCTTTCGCAAACACCTCACCCGAGCCATAATACCTTGTAGCTGCACCTTCCAAATACCCGTTTTTAACTTCCGTCCGTTCTTTAAGCACTCCATCTGGGAAAAACAATTCCGCTACACCTTGCCCATTTTTCACGATCACCTCGTCATCAGCATTGCGCTGAAAAATCACTTTGCGCAATCCGTTCTTATGAATAAGCTCATCTGTAAGCTGCCCTTCATCATTGAAATACTTCCACACACCAACCTTTAAATCGCGATCGAACTGACCCGAAACACGCACTTTACCGTTTGGATGCCATTCACTGTAAATGGAGTCTTGAAACCCATAGTAGAAATACCCTTCTTGCTCTTTTCTTCCGTTTTCATAATAATAGGTAGCCACCCCATTTAGCTGACCTTCAACAAAAGTCACATCCTCTTTGAGCACACCAGAAGCATACCAATACTTCCAGTTACCATCTTCTCTCCCATAAAAGAAATCACCCTCGCTCCGCTTCTTCGTTTGATCTTGGTCATAATAGTCGACATAATGCTCTTTAACCTGAGCAATTGTTGCTGAGCTCGCCAAAAGGAAAAGGAAAAAAATAAAATACCTCATAATAAACGGTTGAACATCCAAAACTAACACGTTGAGTTTAGGGGTTAGTCCGTAATCTGGAATACTTATTCACACTTCACTGGTTAACGTTCTTTAACACTGGACATGAAAGTTTACAATCAAATGAACCTTTCTTTGAGTTGCGTTTATTCTATCACAAACAATGCTCAATAAAACCAATTACATACTAATCGGCTTAGGAACTTTAACCGTGATGCTCGGGTTTTGGATGCTTGCTGGAAGCGGAAATCACACCCCGAATTTTTGGGATGCTGACATCATGAGCTTTATGCGGATGAACGTGGCTCCAGCTACACTTATAATAGGCTACACCATTACTGGTTACGGCATTTTTGCTAAACCATTTCAGAAAATAAATCTACGTGAACAGTAGCGATGAACAACTGATTGAAATGGTTCAGAAAGGCGATGCCGCCTCTTTGACAGAACTCCATTCCAGGTACGCAACTCCTATGCATCGTTTTTTCTACGCGCAACTTGGAGCGGACAATGAAAAGGCTGCAGACTTCACCCAAGAGCTTTTCTTAAAAGTAATTCAGAAAGCCTACACAATTGATACACAAAAACTCTTTAAAACCTGGATTTATACAGTAGCAAGAAATATGATCAAAAATGAATACCGCAGGCAAGATATACGTCGTGGTGAAACTCAGGCAATAGACCTCAACGGTTGCAGTAAAGCTAGCCAACAACCCTCACCCTGCGACCAAACAGATTTAAATGCATTTCAAAAGGCGTTGCAAATTGCCCTCAACAAATTACCCTTAGAGAAGCGTGAAGTGTTCTGCCTACGACACCTTGATCAACTATCGCTTGCGGAAATCAGCGAGCAACTCCATATATCAAAAGGAACAGTAAAGTCACGCTTGCATTACGCATCCCAACACATCAAATCAGAATTAGCACATTTTAACCAGTAGCTCATGAAAAAAATTAAAGAAATAACCGATTCGGAGCTTCCTAAATGGATTGAGGAAAACCTACGTCAATTAAACAGCAACAGAACTTTCAATGAGGCTCAAAGTTTAAACATGCTGTTGGAGGCACAAAAACAGCAAGCCCGAAAAAAAGCCCACTTCATCCCCATCACACCTTCTTTTGGATGGATGAGCGGAGCTATTGCTGCTGGCGTGCTGAGTTTCATGCTGTTGGGGAACCCAACCATTCAGCGCCTCACTCCAGATTTACCTTTGCCAACAATTCCAGTTTCAGACACTGCATTAGCAGAAACAGACAGCTCTACTACTACACCAGACTCAGCACATTACACCCCATAAAAACGTTGGGGCTTACCTGAAAAGGCAAACCCCAACTACCAAAATAAACCTAACCCAAAAAAAACTTACCTAAGATCTATTGACAACTCTCCGTTACTAATTGCGTAAAGGTGTTTCTGCTTATTGCCTTTGCGCGTACGCTCAATTACAACGAAACCACAATTCAACGGAACTTTTAATCGTGTTCTAAACACGCCACTTTCATTAACTATACCTTGCAATAACGGCATGTGACCTGCGTTCGGACACACGTAATAAATGTTATACTGGATTGGCTCCAAGCGATCAAACACTTCAAGTGTAACCACTTGTTTTGTGCTAGACGGACTCTCCATTTGCTCCTGCATGCTAAAGCCTAAATAAGAACCCAAAAACGTTACTACTGAAATAATGACTCCGATTAATAATTTCATGGCGTGCAATTTCTGAATACAATTCACAGCACGTGCCAATAATTTAAGTATTGAAAATCAACTACTTATACTCATCAATACTTTATCCCCTATTCCCATTATGGGAACCTAGTTCTTTTTTGATACATTGAACCCTAAGTAGGAATAACACTCCCTCAGGAATAAAAGGCATAAAAAAAGGCAACTCGCTTGAGTTGCCTTTTGTTGTCCCACTAGGGCTCGAACCTAGACTCTTCTGAACCAAAATCAGACGTGTTGCCAGTTACACCATGGGACAGTTCCAATTTGGAGGGGCAAAAATAATACTTTTCGGGAATTGCAAAAACATCCAGGACCTTATTTATGGCTATTTTGCAAAACAGTACGATTAAACCACGTACTTATATTTGCAACATGTACCTCGTCAAAACACCAAAAATACTTAAGCCAATTGCTCATAAATTGACTTGGAACAAATCCCGGAAGGAGCGTATCCTCTACCTCACCTTTGATGATGGACCAATTCCTGAAGTAACACCATGGGTAATACAAACCCTTGCACAACACAATGCACAAGGCACTTTTTTTCTTGTTGGAGAAAACGCTGCACGCTCTAAAGAGCTTGTCAAAAACCTACTTGAAGCTGGACATTCCATTGGAAACCACACCCACAACCACATGAACGGATGGAAAACACAACAATACACCTATTTGAAAAACACTTTGGAAGCAACACAACACATCTCATCCAATCTGTTTAGACCGCCATACGGAAGAATTTCACGCCGACAAGCACTAAGCTTAACCACACGGTTTGAAGTTGTTATGTGGGATGTACTCTCTGGAGACTTTGATGAGCAAATAGATGGCGAAACATGCTATCACAACGTTATTAAGCACGCGAAAGCTGGAAGCATCATTGTTTTTCACGATAGCATCAAAGCATTTCCACGACTAAAAGAGGCCCTTCCACGAATACTGAACTACTTTGCAGAAAAGGAATATCGTTTTAGCGCATTACCGATGCAAGAACTACCCCTTGAAAATCACCCCGAATAAAGCACTGGTTTTGATTGCGCCAAGGATAGCAGCGACACCCCAAAGGGCAATTTATTGACCGAGGAGTATAGCGAAAAGCCTGACCCCCCGGAGTGAAACGCAGGCGGGGAGGCGCCCAAAGCCATGTAAGCTAAGTTCGCATTGAGCTCTTCCCTCGTCCGTTGAGAAAACCGAAATACTCACTGAGCCACCTATTTTGCCATTAACGGCAAACCCGACTCCAAGTTTGTAAACCCTCGAGCTATGCGCTCTGCTTGAATGCTTTTTCGTTGAGCCTGATAAACCCATTTAGCGAAAGCTTCCCGCGATTCTGAAGAAAGGGCGTTAAAGGCGCGCTGAACCTGTTCTGATTCGTACGCTAAGCACTCCTGCAATTCATTTGGCAAAACATATGACTCACGATCAGGACGCAACTCCAAATTTACCGCTTCGCCAGCGGCTTTCTTCAGCGCCTTGCGCAATTTCGTATTTACTGGTAGAAACAAAGTTCCATCTCCATAAGGCATGAGTTTAACACGATCCAACGCAACATGATCTATTGAACCCGTTACGACAACCATACCAAATGGACGACTTCCATCCATTGCCACTTGAGGGACTCTGACAAACGTCCACCCCCCTTTGCCTTCAAACTTTTCAATCAAAAACTCTCCCTGAATCCTATCGTTAGCTTCTCGACTGCTCATTTTTCAAAGAAACAACACCTCGCAACAAGAATTGACAAATGCGTTTAAAAACCAATTTACCATTGTTGTGTTTAACACTGTATGGAAATCAAACAACATATTTCAACTTTATTGGAGCACTTGCAAGAAGGCTTGTATGAGCGTGAAGAAGTGATGAAGCTAACCCTTTTATCGGCTATTGCGGGAGAAAGCATCTTTCTGCTAGGCCCTCCTGGAGTAGGCAAAAGCTTAATTGCCAGACGATTAAAATATGCGTTTAGCGATGGAAAGAGCTTTGAGTATTTGATGTCCAAGTTTTCCACCCCAGACGAAGTGTTTGGTCCAATATCCATTCAAAAGCTTAAAGAAGAAGACAAATACGAACGTAAAATAGAAGCGTACCTCCCCAATGCACATGTTGTTTTTCTTGACGAAATATGGAAATCTTCATCGAGCATTCAAAATGCCTTACTCACCATTCTCAACGAAAAGGTTTACCGCAATGGCGAACATGAAATCAGCGTAGACATCCGGGGAATAATTACGGCATCCAATGAACTCCCACCAAATGAAGCGAGCTTTGGACCACTGTATGATCGGCTGTTAATCCGCTATAACTTGGACAACATTGAGGACGAGTCTCAGTTTTTGGCAATGATCACCGATGCTAACAACGTGTATGATTTTTCCGTTCCAGAGCACATTCAAATTAGCACCCAAACACTCGCTCAATGGGATGAAAAAATTAGAGCTGTAAGTATTAACGACGAAGTTCTAAGCACAATCCAATTGGTGCGTAAAAAGATAGAAGCGCACAACGCCAGCTTATCTTCTGAAAATTCTCCGATAACACCGCATGATCGACGTTGGAAAAAGGTTGTTCGCTTATTACGCACATCAGCATTTTTAAATGGGCGCAATTCAGTCAATCTTATGGACTGCTTTTTAATGACCCATTGCTTGTGGAACCATCCTGATCAACTTCCTGTAATTCGCGAACTAGTTGCTGAAACTATTCGTAAACACGGCTATTCCTTAGTAATCAAATTGAATTCAGTAAAAAAAGAAATTGCGGCGTTTGAGCGTGAAGTGGCGGAAGAAACAACTGTAAACCACACGGTGACCGAAAACGTGCTCAAGCCATTTGACCAATCGTTTTACAAATTGCAAAAAAACGGCTCACCGTTCAAAGGGCAGTATGTCCGCGTGAACGATTTTAACAAGCTCAACACGGAACCATCTGCAGTTCTAAATATTTACGATGAAGAACAAAAGCTGGTTAATCGCCTAGAAGCTTCACCGAGCAGCAAGGAGCACCACATAACTATGAAGCACAACTCCACCGTCCATGAGTTTGAGTTAGAAACATACCAACAAGAAAAAACTCAAAAAATTAGCCGCGCTCCCCATCCAATGGTAAAAGCGTACTGGGACGAACGTTTCGAAAAACTGAATAATTACCTCAACGAACAACTGCAACGACTGGAAACGGAGCACCCTGAACAATTAAACGACATTGAAAAACACCTATTCATAGATAAACGTTTAGCGCCTATCATCACAGAGAACTTACGAGACGTAACCCAGTCGTTGAAAACAATTCAATTACAACTCGAACACATAAAACATCGCTACGACAATGCTCCGCATTAACTTTGCTTCATGAAATTTGGCAAGCTAGAATCATTAGAAGGTGTAAACTTTGAGTTGCCTCAAGACCATGCACAAACCCAGCGTTTATTAGCATCATGGCATGAGCAACACCTTAAAGGATATCATGGAGGCACGCAGTTCGGAAGAAAGGAATGGGTAGGTAAATTATACCCTACCAAAACCAAATCGCAAGCATTCCTCAGCGAATATGTGCGCCATTTCAATACACTTGAACTCAACGCCACACACTACCGGATCTTCCCGCCAGAAATCATACATAACTGGGCAGATCAAGCTCCTGACAACTTTTTGTTTTGTCCAAAATGGCCCCAAACCATAACGCATTACCGCCGGTTCAATAATACAGATGAACAAACTGACCAATTCCTTTCATCGATGTTCGCTTTTGGCGATAAGCTCGGGCCCTGTTTCATTCAACTTCCACCTAACTACACATCAAAACACGCTCAAAAACTGGTAGCTTACCTCGAGTCACTTCCTCGAGATTTAAAGGTTACTTTAGAAATGCGTCACCCATCATGGTTCGAAGGAGGACCCGAAGCAGAGATGACCTTTGAAGCATTAGAAAAGCTAGGAGTTGGCGCATGCATAAGTGATACTGCCGGACGAAGAGATGCTGTGCACATGCGGATTACAGCTCCGTTTTTACTTATTCGATTTGGAGGTTACGCAGGCCACCCTTCTGATCCATATCGCCTCAATCAATGGATGGATCGCATTGAGTCTTGGCATGGAAAAATTCCAGAAATATTTTGGCTTACGCATCAACCCGAAAGTATAACCACTCCGGAAACCAATGCCTGGCTGGCAGAAAACTGGATGGCTCGCTTTGGAGGCAACCTCCCCATTCCACAGCTAATCCAACAAACTAATTTATTCAATTAGGGCGCTCCATCGTTCCTCTGGCCGGGCTGTACGCTCTATCCCTCATCTTTCAGATTCGGGGATGCCGCTTCCATCCCTAGCGCAAACCTCCAAGCTCACTAATTTTGTAAGAAGCAACCAAATTCAATCGCAGCAATCCCTATTAATCTGAGCAGACATTTTGTGCAACCTCGGTTGCTTTACAAAACTGCGAAATTCACATCCCATGAAATGGAGTTTAACAATGCGCCCTCGTTGAAACTACCAACCTTTTGTTCACCTCGATCTGAAGTGGACAACCTTTCTATTCAGCACATATTCATGTAGCGCACAATTAACGCCTACAACTAAACTTTAGCCCTAGGACTGCCAAAACATCATCACCTCCGACATTATCATCATCTCAAAAATTGTGAATCACCAGCCAATTCCACGCTTTTCGAATTCAATAGAATTATTCGAGTTTTTTGAACGAATACCAACCCTTTCACAATACAGTATGTAATGATTAGAAAATAAAACTGCGATTATGATTAGAATTAAACGATTAGTATTTGCTGTCCTTATGGTTGGTTCCTATCAATCAAGTTTTGCACAATGCGCAAGCGCATCGAACATTTACGCTTTTTCCTACAACGGAAAAAACTACGAAGTGGTTCGGCAGAATGAAACATGGATAAATGCTGCGAGTTGTGCCGTTTCTCGAGGTGGATATTTAGCAGAAATCAACGATGTAAATGAACAGAATGCGCTCTTTAATGCATTAACAAACAACGCCAACATCAATAACAACAATACCGAGGCTCCAGACGGTGGCGGTGGTGCTTACGTTTGGATTGGTGGAAATGATCTGCAAGTAGAAGGCAACTGGATATGGGACGGTGATAACACCAATGGCGGACCTCAATTCTGGCAAGGCACTGCTAACGGTACACCTGTTGGAGGTCTCTATAACAATTGGGGAAATGAACCAGATGACTACTTTGGTCAAGACGCCCTTGCAATGTCATTAAACGGATGGCCTCTGGGAGTAGCAGGTGAGTGGAATGATGTAGATCACACGAATACATTATACTATATAATTGAATACGATTGCACAAGCTCAAGTTCAACTATTACAGAATCTGCATGTTACAGCTACACTTCACCGAGCGGTAATTACAATTGGACCAGCTCTGGTACTTACTCAGACACATTAGTAAATGCCGCTAACTGCGATTCCATCATAACAATTAACCTTACCATAAATACGGTTTCGGATATTTCAACTTCACTAAACGGCGCAACCATTACAGCAAATAACGGCTCTGCAAGCTATCATTGGTTGGATTGCGGAAATAACAACAGCATTATCCAAGGAGAAACCTCTCAAACGTTCACCGCGACAACCAGTGGAATATACGCTGTTCAACTAACAGAAAATAGCTGTATTGATACATCTTTATGTGTTAATGTTGCAAACTTGGAAATAGTCGAGAATGAGTTCGGACCTGACCTCAAGCTCTATCCGAATCCAACGCGCGGAAACTTCGCTTTAGACTTAGGTGGTGACTATTCCAAGATTAAACTGTACCTGTTTGGTATTGATGGTCGTCAAATCAAACAAGAACAACATTCATATGGTCGATTAATCGAAATGCAAGTAGAACAACCCACAGGATTATATTTACTCGTGATTGAAGCAGATGGCAAAAAAGCTGCAATTAAATTAAGGAAAGAGTAACCCTTTCGCTAAGAACCACAATAAAACCCTTGCTGGCTATCTACCAACAAGGGTTTTTTACTTTTCTACTAATTCAATTTGGAACTAGCCCCAAGATTTAAGTGGCTCACAAAAAGCTACCATAATTAAGTCATGTATGAGCAATAAAAAAGCCCGAACGTTTGTTCGAGCTTCTAGTACTTGTACAAGGCAACCGACAAATATCGAACTTTATTATGCTGGATGTGGACATAATTCTCCACTACGCAAAGCTTGCAGGTGTTTTTATATACAACGAGTTATCTTGAAGAGGATGAAATCTTTATGGTCGAATTGAATTTATGTGATTACCATTTTCCTCTAAAGTATCTACTCTCATGAATAATTTAACAACTTAAAATCAGCTTCATAAATAACAATCTTATTTTTCTTTATTATTTTTTCGTTTGTGCTGTTTTGGAATCGTGGTCATAATCTTCACCAGTTACATCTTCAATAAGTATTCCATTAGGATAATGTAATCTCGCTAATTCTTCTACCTGAAAGCCCCCTGATGCCAAAGCTTCTAAAAACGGATTGTTACTTTTTTGATTGGCATAGTCATCTTTCTATTTATAGAACAATTTATTAGGGCACTCAAGGACTAATTTAAAACGTAGTTTGGTTAAGTATCTCAAAGCTGCTATAGCTTAAAATTAACACCAGAATTATTGGAGTTTAATATTAAAATAATCTAAAATGGCATCCCAATCTGGGTATGTATTGAACTTATTATTGATATAATCCCAACCAAAATGAAGGTGCGTCCCCTTAAAATTGCCTGCGCCGTTTGCCGTTCGATCATCGATTAAATAGTCGCCAATCAGTAAATCCTTTCTGTGCGTAATAATTAATTTCTTGTAAAAAATATTCCCAAAATGTGTTTCAATCCAGTTGCGCTTGTGCATCCACGCGGTAGGATTGTCCCAGGGTGCTGTAGTTAAAACAAATAGGTTGTATTTATTGGATTGATTCAGTTTATGAATAGCTTCTTTTGCGCCTGGAACTATTTCCAAATTTGCAAAAATGCCATGAATATTGTCAGGATTATCTTTATACTTTAAA
>CBFIEM010000020.1:0-38011 GCA_965661625.1 Salibacteraceae bacterium | reverse complement strand
CTGAAAATGGGTAGCGGCTGATCAATGACATCAAAAGATGCTGAACGCGTAAAGCAGCTATTCTGAGCAGTAACTGAATACGTTCCTGCTTGATCCACTTCAATGCGTGATGTGGTAGCTCCAGTACTCCAGCTAATTTGATTTGCCCCAGTAATTGTAGGGTAGAGTACTGCACGTTCACCTTCACAAATAACGGTGTCATTTCCTGAAATTGTTGGTGGTGTAATGAAAGTTAGGTTAACCTGATCAAAATACCTACCACAAGTATTGGTCACCGTAACGGCATACAACCCAGTGGTACTTGCCGCAATGGTGTCTGTTGTTTCTCCTGTATTCCAACGGTAACTTGCAGTTGGACTTACAAATGCATCAAGCACAACAACGTCCCCTTCACAATGAGTTTGATCTGGACCAAGATCTACTGTTAGCGGGCTATCTACAATTATAGTTACGCTATCACTATCCATTCCACACATGTTGGTAGCTATTCCCCAAAATGTTCCGGGTGAATTAATTACAATACTTGAAGTTGTTTGCCCGGTGCTCCATAAATACGACGCTCTACTGTACGTGATGTCAGCAATGAGCGAATCATCATTACAAAAGATAGCATCTTGAGGTAATGCGATTTGAGGAGGTGTTTCAAGACTAATTTCCAGCGAATCACTGAAAGTGCCACAAGTATTAGTTGCTTCTACCCACACAGTTCCTGAGTCAGCTACAAGGTAACTCTCCAAATTTGATCCATTGTTCCATTGGTAAGTGGTGCGAGGATTGTTCAATTGAATTTGATAGCTTGTCCCAATACATAAAACGGTATCAGGTCCGAGATTCGGCGTCAACGGAAAGTCAGTAATTAATTCCATACTGTCAGTTCCAGTTCCACAACCGTTGGTTGTTTCAGCCCAATATATACCAGGGTTGGTAGCTGAAATGGAATTTGAAGTTTGTCCATTGCTCCAAACATATTGAGCATTGCTCCATGAAGCATCGAGGGTTACTGCATTTCCAAAACAAACAAGTGTATCTGGTCCAAGGTCTACTATTGGCACCGAGTCAAATGTAACGGTAATGGTATCCGTTGAAAGCGCGCAAGCATTCGAAACAGTTCCCCAGTAAGTCCCAGGAGAGGTGATAATTAGAGAAGAATCAGTTTGACCGTCACTCCATAAAAATGAAGGGTTGTCTCCAGTCATAACGAGGTGTATTGAGTCTCCAGGGCAGCCTAGCACATCAGGACCAAAAAAGGCAACAGGTTGTTGTATGTGATCAATCTGAATGGTATCAGAATCAACACCGCACTGGTTTGTAGACGTACCGATTATGGGACCAGGAAAGTTGACATTTACTACAGCGGAGGTTGTTGTGCTAAAGTTCCAAGCATAGGTAGCAAGAGAATCACTCATACTTAAGGTAATAAGCTGAGTATTACATACGGTAGTGTCTGGTCCTAAATCTACATCCGGCAGCGCTAGATAAGAGATATCAATGGTGTCGTAAGATGTTCCGCAAAGGTTGGTAGCACTAACGTGGTAATTTCCAGCCTGCGTTACCTGATAAATTGGATTTGTAGAACCGTCCTGCCAAATATACGTTCCATTGGCAATGGAGGCATCCATGCTAAGCGAGTCTCCAACACATAGCAGGGTATCAGAAGGAAGGTTAACGATAGCTGGAATGATCGAATCAATTACTACTGAATCATTAAAGCTGCCACAATACTGACTGGTTACAGTTACTGAAAAGTTACCAGTTTGAGTAATTGCTATTCCGGATATTGAATCCCCCGTGTTCCAAAGGTAACTTAGGTATTTACCTGCGATTGAATCGGCTGTTAACGTATCACCTTCACATATGGTGAGGGTATCTGGAAGGTCTACAAACGGAAGCTCCTGAACGAATAGGGTATAGCTCAACGTGTCAATAATTGTATCGTTGTAAACGTAGGTTACAATATCATACCGTCCAGTGTCAGTAAATATATGCGTTGGTTCGATGAGTTCAGAGATACTGTCTGCACCACTATTAGGATCGTCGAAATTCCATAAAATTGAATCAATAAATGTAGTATCGGTGAGCCCGAAGTAAGTAGAGTCTGAAAAACAACTATCCGTTGCTGTAATTGACCTTGCTGGATTAAAAAAGGTAGTTACAAAAGTTGGGAATCCATAGGTGTTAGTAGCTCCACCGGTAAGTGTAAGTACGTTAGCTTGAAAATTGCAATTGATTCCTGCACTATCAGGAGCATTGATTACTGAAATGGTTTGGGCACTGGCATTACCTACATATATTTTGTTGTCAGTAGCGAGTTGTAATGCTCCTCCAGTAACGCTTGTTCCTGTATTTGGAACAATGTATTCAGAATTTTGTATTGCCGTTTGCGTGCCGAGGGATATGTCGTATTGCCTGATTCCATTGGCAGATGCCCAAGGACACAAGTACAAAAACTGACCGCTGGGTGAGAATTCCATTCCATAAGGATCAGCAGGATAAGTGATGGTAATTAAATTACTCAGTACCCCAGTACTATTATCAAAATCCATTACCTCCGTCGGACGGCTACCATTGAACGTTTGATTGGAATATACACATGCAACGCGGTCACCTTGAACATTACCTTTCATGTAACCCACTTGATTTCCGGCTCCCATAAGACTAATGGCAGAATTCACTGGAGTAGTGTTTACCCCAGTAGATGTAACTTCAAAAGCTACATAGGTTCCATTTGCCGACTGTCTCGAAAGCACCCAAATATCTACGCCATTAGCATGCTCCATTGCTGTAACACGCTCTGTTATGCCAGACATAATGGGAATATTCTTGGTTGCTGTTACATCGCCAAGGCCACCGTTTAGGGTCATGTTCACCTCAGAGTATGAAAGTGGAGTGGAGCCATTAATAGGAACAGTAAATATGTAGTAGAAGTTTGGTGTTCCCGGTTTTGGAGCAATAACAGCAGATTGAGTTGAACTGCTATTTCCTAAAAGTCCACCTCCATTGGGCATTGGAGTGTGGTTCGCTGTCCAAACAGTTATACCATCAGTATAAAACAATAAGTTTCCAGCCGCATCTGAAATGGAAGCAACGCCCTCAAATGTATTAATTGCTGAGTTTGGCGTTTGAACAACTGGTGACCCTGATGACCAAGAAATGTAACCTCCGTTTCCAAAAACCCAGTTGTCTCCTTCTCCCTGTCCCAATGCAAGTGACGCGGAAAAAACGAAAAAGAAAAATAAGAGTCTGGTCATAATCAACGATTAATTGGCTCAAAGACGTCTTTAAACGGAAGTCGTTGCCTTTCTTCAATAAAGCGATACGAATATAAGCAGATCGAGGATATAAAAACTTTCTTGCCTCAGCAAAAGCTAAAAAGTACATTTGAGTTAAAATGAAAACATATGGCTAAGCTACCCCTTCATGTAAAGATTATCCTTGGTTTAATTCTTGGGATTTTATGGTCTATTGCATCTGCATATTTAGGGATTAATCAGTTTACAACGGATTGGATAAGTCCTTTTGGAACTATTTTTATTCGGTTGTTAAAGTTCATTGCTGTGCCTTTGGTGCTTTTCTCAATAATTAGCGGAGTTTCAGGACTATCAGATATCTCCAGCTTAGGGAAGCTAGGCGGAAAGACCCTGGGGTTCTACTTGGTTACTACGATTACATCGGTTGGTGTGGGTTTGCTTCTAGCAAATGTGATTCAGCCAGGGAAATTTGTTGACGAAGATCAACGCATCACCAATAGGCTGAAGTACGAAACATGGGCAAACGAACAAGGCATAGCCGTTAAAGATGGAAAGTCATTTTTAAATGACCCGGCATACGCTCAATACAAATCAGACTTAAATTTAGAGGTGAATGAATCCGTTGCAAGCAAACTAAAAGTTGCAGATGCTAAGCGCGAATCAAGCCCATTACAATTTTTAGTAGATATGGTGCCTGAGAATATTATTCTCTCCATCAGCAACAATAAACTCATGCTGCAAGTAATCTTTTTTGCAATTTTCTTCGGAATATGCATGATGTTAATTCCTGCTCAACAGGCAAAACCTGTTATTGATTTTGTTCAAGGAGCGAATGAGGTTTTCTTAAAGATGGTAGATGTTGTCATGCGAGCAGCACCCTTTTTCGTTTTTGCACTTTTAGCAGGTGTGATGTCTAAAATGGCTCAAACCCCTGCTGAAGTTTTTGAAATTTTTAAAGGACTAGGCACTTATAGCCTTGTTGTAGTGCTAGGGCTATTTTTTATGATCTTCATTTTTTACCCGCTCTTGGTTTCTTTGTTTGTAAAAGACCTCTCAGTAGGTTCCTTTCTAAAGCGCATATCCCCGGCACAATTCCTAGCCTTTTCTACCAGTTCTTCTGCGGCCACATTGCCAGTTACTATGGAGTGTGTGGAGGATCGAATAGGTGTTTCAAATAAGATAACAAGCTTTGTGCTTCCAATTGGGGCAACAGTTAATATGGATGGCACTAGTTTGTATCAAGCAGTTGCAGTATTGTTCCTAGCACAACTGCATTCCATTGAATTGGATTTTGCGCAACAACTAACCATTGTGCTTACAGCTACGTTAGCTTCTATAGGTTCTGCCGCAGTTCCAAGCGCTGGTCTTGTGATGCTCATTATTGTATTGCAGTCAGTCGGGTTAAATCCGGCTTGGATTGCAATAATTTTCCCAGTTGATCGTATCTTGGATATGTGCCGAACCGTTGTTAATGTCACCGGTGATGCTACTGTATCTACCCTGATTGCAAAATCTGAAAACGAATTGACCATTAAACCTCTCAACCCATGAAAAAAATATTAAAAATTGTTGCAGGAGTGCTCGTTTTACTGTTGCTGACTGTAATTCTTATTCCTGTAATATTTAAAGGCAAACTGTTTAATGTTGCAATGGAGCAAGCCAATGAGCAGCTCAATGCAGAGGTAGCACTAAGCGATTTAGATGTTTCTTTAATTGAGAATTTTCCCGATTTAACGGTTACCCTCTCCGGAATTTCTGTAAAAAACAAAGCGCCTTTTGAAGGCATAACTTTAGCAGAGGTTGAAGAAGTAAAGCTTTCGCTTGACTTGATGAGCGTAATCAGTGGAGATCAAATGACGATTCACACGTTAGGAGTGAAAGGTGTGAATGCAAATGTGATTGTTCTGGAAGATGGTACGGCTAATTACGACATTGCAAAAGCAGACACTACAGCAACTGAAGCGGTGGAAGAAGAAGCCTCATCTGAGAAAAGCAGCGCGTTTGATGTTTCGGTGAAGTCATATTACTTCAGTAACATGAATGTGAGCTACATTGATAAGCAAGGCGATATGGAAGCTCACCTAGTCAATTTTTCGCATGAAGGCAACGGTGATTTTACGCAAGATGTATTTGACCTGAAAACAACAACGGTAGCAGATGCAATAACTTACAAGTTAGAGGGTGTACCGTATTTGAATGAAACCAAAACAGATATCACATTCAATATCGGTATTGATTTGACACAAGATAAATACACCTTCAACGAGAATGTGATTAACCTCAATGCATTGCAGCTGGAATTTGATGGATGGGTGCAGCTCGTAGGTGACGATGTGGATATGGACCTGACGTTTAACACCCGAGAGACTTCATTTAAGTCGTTGCTGTCGCTCATTCCAGTTGTTTATACTCACGACTTTCAAGACGTTGAGACATCAGGTGAGCTGGCCCTTCAAGGAATGGCTAAAGGCAGGTTTTCCAGTACAGAAACAGCAATGACCCTCCCAGCATTTGATGTGGGTTTGCTGGTTAAAAACGCCCGATTCAATTACCCTGATATGCCCAGTTCGTGCGAGAATATTCAACTAGATGTTCGCGCTCAAAACCCCGGAGGTTCAGAAGATTTAACGCAAATAGATGTGAATGAGTTTCATTTGGAATTAGCCGAAAATCCAGTAGATTTCTCGCTTCATTTAAAAACACCCATTTCCGATCCAGATTTTAATGCTGCATTGGCCGCAAGTATTGATTTAGAAAATATCGCTGACGTTATTCCTATGGAAGAAGGAGAAGCTTACAAAGGGGTAATAACTGCTGATGTTGAAACCAAAGGAAAACTGAGTGATATTGAAGCTGAACGTTACGATCGGGTTCACGCTGCGGGTGAGCTAATTATTCTAGGCTTAGATTATCAATCTTCAGATTTGGAATATCCGGTTCAGGTTAAAAACATGTATTTGAAATTCAACCCAAAACAGGTTGATCTCAATAGCTTTGTTGCCCAACTTGGTGCTTCCGACCTTTCGGCTAAAGGAAGTATTGACAACCTGATTGGCTATTATTTAAACGATGAGGTCTTGGCGGGGTCGTTTGAAGTGAATTCAACTTACATGAATTTGAACGAGTTGATGGGTGAAGAAGAGTCTGAGCCTGTAACAGATACGGCATCAACCATTACCGACTCTACTAGCGAGTCTTCAGGTGCGGTATTGATTCCTCAGAACATCGATTTTGCGCTAACAACCAACATCAAAGAAATAATTTATGACTCGCTTTCTATCAATAATATGGTGGGGAAGCTTTCCTTAAACAAAGGCATTGCGCGTATGGATAACTTAGCAATGGACTTGATGCAAGGAAGCATGCGCATGTCGGGTAACTACAATACAACCAATGAACTTGCGCCCTCCTTCAACTTTAAAATGGCGATAAACCGTTTTGATGTAGAAGAAACTGCCGTGACCTTCAATACCATTGAAAAAATGGCGCCGATTCTGAAAAGTGCCAAAGGAAAGTTTTCAACAGATTTAACCATAGACGGTGTAATGGATGGCAATATGGAACCGCTCATGAACACCTTAAATGGTGGAGGAAGCCTTCAAACGCATGGCGTACTTGTTTCTCATTCGGTCTTGCAAAAAGTCAATGATGCATTGCGCTCAAGCGATTATAATCCACTTGAACTTGATGATGTAAATATTTCATACACCTTCAAGGATGGTCGCATAGAAACAAAACCCTTTGAAATTAAGGTAGGCGACTCTGAAGCTACAATTTACGGGCACAGTACGTTTGAGCAAACGATGGATTACACCATGGAAATGGAAGTACCCATGTCGCAATTGGGAAATGCAGCAGCAGGTGCGGTTAATAGCTTACTTAGTCAGGCAAAATCAGCCGGTGTGAATACAGGCGATTTAGGCAAGTCAATTAAGGTGAAAGTTAAGATTGAAGGAGCTATTACTGATCCAAAAGTGCGTCCAGTATTCGGTGGTTCAGGTGCCGGATCTGCACAACAACAGGTGAAAGAAGTTGTCAAAGAAGCCGTTAATGATGCGGTTAATGAAGGTTTGGAACAGGCCAAGGTGGAAGCTGAAAAATTGAAGGCAGAAGCCCGTAAACAAGGCGATAAGCTGGTAGCGGAGGCAGAAAAACAAGCCGCGCAAATAAGGAAAGAGGCTAAAAATGGTGCTGAACAATTACGGGCAGAAGCTAAAAAGCAGGCTGATGACTTGGTGAACAAGGCTTCTAACTTCCTGGAAAAAAAGGCAGCTGAAGTTGCAGCTAAGAAAATTAATGAGGAAGCGGATAAACGCGCCATTCAACTTGAACAGGAAGCCGATAAAAAGGCAACCAAATTGGTAGAAACGGCTAAGAAGAAGTCGGATGATCTAATTAATAAAGCCAGTGAAGAAGGAGATAAACGTATTGAAGCAGCCAAGCGATAGTTCCTTTTATTCAATTTGTTGGACAAAGCTTATGCTTATCCTGCCTTGTTTGCTTACGCTGTCTGCAGTTGGACAAGACGATGATCCATGCGCGGGTTCAGAAGATAAAAAAGCCACCAAGCTGTATGAAGCGGGAATGAATCGTAAAAACAGCAAGGCGGAGCGATTTGCAGCACTGAATGAAGCGGTTGAGCGAGATGCAGATTATGTTGCTGCGTGGTTTGAGTTAGCAGACATTAAAACCAAGGACCTTCGTTATAAGGGACTGCCATACACTGCTGCTAAGGAATACTTAATGGAAGTTTATACACGCTGTCCAGAATACCACTCGAACCTTTCCTATTACCTCGGTCGCATTGCAATGGAAGAAGGGAGTTACACTGAAGCCGTTGCTTACCTCGAAGAATTCTATCAATTTTCAAGCGATGACGACGATAAGTTTGACCGCAAGTACGATGAATTCATGAAGAACGCGAAAGAGGCAAAAGCGTGGGCGGAGTTTTACATGGAATTTTATGAAAATCCAGTTCCGTTTAGCCCCGTTAAGGTCGAGCCTGTTTCTTCTGCTGATAACGACGAATACCTACCAGTAATTTCTCCCGATAACGAATACCTCTATTTTACGCGCCGATTTGAAGATGAAACAAAAGCAAAGGCCTCTTTCATTAAGTCGGTTGAAAAGGATTTTGTGGAGCGCTTTAGTAAGACCTACTTCGACCCGAAAAAAAGGGACGAAGGAACCGCTTTAAAAGCACCTTTTAACCGTGAGCGGGATGTGAATTATGGAGGGGCAGCTCTTTCCATTGACAACAAAGAAATGTACCTCACCATTTGTAAAAATGAAGGAGGAATGACCAACTGTGACCTGTACAGCACGGAGTACGTTTATAGCCCCCGCGACTCGAACGCTACATCGCCTTCATGGCATTGGACACCTTTAAAAAATATGGGTCCACTTATTAATACACCCGATGGGTGGGAAGCTCAACCAACCCTTTCGGCCGATGGAAAGCACTTGCTATTTGCGAGTGCGCGTGAAGGATCTCAAGGAATTGATATTTACCAAAGTTTAAGGCTGCCTAATGGAACGTGGGGGGCTGCAGAACGCGTTGGTGAACCTATTAGTACCTCACGAAATGATAAAACACCCTTCTTTCATTCCGACAGCAAAACGCTGTATTACGCATCGGAAGGGCACAAAACGTTTGGTGGTTACGATGTGTTCTATGCACGGATGGATGAATATGGTAGTTGGTCTGACCCCGTGAATATGGGGTATCCGATCAATACTAGTGAAGATGAACATGGGTTTGTGGTGAGTTTAGACGGGCAGTATGTGTACTTCACGTCTCAGGAAAAATCTGGAAAGAAAAAATTAAACATTTACTCGTTTAAACTGCATGAAAAAGCCCGTCCTGATCGCGTAATGCTGGTGAGTGGAACGTTAAATACCCAAGATCCGGCAACACTCAAGGATGCCCAAGTGGTTATTTCTAATCCATCTTCAGGAGAGGAGGCAACTTTTGACGTTGATACAGTGGATGGTTCTTACACCGCTATGATTTCAATGGACCGTAAAGAACCGGTAAATGAAATAGCGATAGAAGTAAAGGGCAAAGATTTGGCATTTACCTCATTCTTAATTCCAGTAGATACAACTGAGGCACAACTTAAGGCTAAGCGGTCCACGTCGCTTAAAAAATTGAATCGTGGAGAGTCATTCCCGCTGGAAGATATTACCTACAAGACAAGTTCTGCTGATTTGGACGCCTCTTCTTTTGTTATTCTAGATCGGTTTGCCGCTTGGCTGATAGACCACCCTAAACTGCGCGTTGGAATATACGGTCACACGGATAATGTTGGCGACAGTAAAACTAACTTAGCGCTGAGTTCGGACCGGGCGTTTAGTGTTATGGCATACCTTCAAGAGCAAGGGGTAGCAGGAAATCGCATGGAATTTAAAGGCTATGGTTCATCTAAGCCACTTGTCTCAAATTCTACAGCATCGGGAAGGGCAAAAAACCGAAGAACTGAGTTTAAAATTTTATAGCTAGTTAATCAACGTGAACTCCATCAAAACTGGACGGTGATCGCTACCCAGACTGGCAGGACCAACAGCTCGATCATGAACGAGTATGCTTTCGCTAGCTAGAATATGGTCTAGACAGATGTAGGCAATGGGTAAGTCAGTTGGCCATGAAAGCTGCAAGCCATAACCAATTCTCGAATCGTTGAGGTAAGTATTGGCCAAAAGGTCTGTAAAGTGTCGCGAAGCTGAAGTAGTATTCAAATCTCCCACCAATAAGGTCGCTCTTCCAAAACCTCTTCGGTCCAATGCAATTTCGTGAAACTGATCGTTTCGTGCTTCCCAGTTTGCCTTAGTGCTTGGTGGAGGTGGGTGAGTAGCTAACACGTCTACATACCCTAACGAATCTGTTCCTAAGGAGGCTAATATACTTGGCACTTCATCAAACACATAGCGTTTATCCGAAAACTCACCTTGAATTTTAGAGTACACAGCAATACCAAAATATCCCTCCAATGGAATCGTCATGCGGTATGGGTATTGAACCCTTACCTCAGCCAGCTGATCATGCCACGTAGGGGTGTATTCCATAAATACCAGAATGTCAGCATCTTCGTCGTTGAGGTACTGAATTACATCTTGGTGGTTCGGATTGTCTAGTAACAGGTTGAATGAAAGCAACGAAATGGGCTTTGCGGTAAATATAGCTTGCGTACTCTGTTGTGCTCCAGCATATAAATTCCAAAGGGGATGCGCGTGTATTCCAGCTGTCATTAAACCAATAACTCCCCATTTAAGTCCGCCTTTCACAAAAAAGAATGGGATTGAAAATACCAATGCAATTATGCTATACTGAAGGTAGAACTGAGCTAGCAAGTCAGCATAGTAAAATGTCCTACTGAAAATAGGGAAAACGGCTAGTGCCAATAATCCCAATATTGTAATTCGTGTAGCTATTTTTAAAAATACCATGTTACCCTTTCCATTCCATTGAATCCATGCTGGCGTGCAACTCTAATAAGTCAAGTGGGGCTCCAAAGGTGGCAATGAAAGTAATAACAAAACCATTTGAATAAGTGGTGTAATAATGCTGAATGAGGGTAATGTCGCCTGCAGTTATGGCAGTTTCCAAAACGCTGAACGTACGCGTTCCAAACTGTTTTTCATAAATCGGTTTAGGAAAGGAATACGAAAGCTGTGTCTCTTTCAAGAGGTCGCGATTTTCAGCAAGGTAAGCTTTGAGGTCTTCTAACTCGGTTTGAGGTCGCTTTTCACTAAGCATTATGAGCGTGGTATTCTGCCCAGGCTTTAACCCTGCAGAATCCAGTGGAAATTTTGAAGCAAGAAAGAGTGTGACTTCACTTAAGTTAACGGTGTCTAGTGCTTTCTCAACATCTTCCGAACGTGCCTTAAGGACTTCAGTTTGTTCAAAGAGTAGCTCATTTAGTTCGCTGGCAGATTTGAAGTGGTAACCGGCTGGCAAATTCAGCTTTAAGTTGAAAAAATGATTTTGATAAACCCCGTTTTTATAAGTTCCTATATCAAGTGCTACTGGATCTACTGTTGAGTTGCAGCCAAAACAGATTAGGCCAAGGATTAAAATAAAGACCCGATTGATCATGGATTAGGAAATGTTTCTGAGGCGTACTGCAATGCATTGTACGCGTTAATGATTCCTCCACTTGAACTCAATGTACTGAACTTTACTTTACCGCTGTCACCTGGAGCAAGCACTTTGCGTTTGCGTGGAATGTATACGGATTCTGTGAGTACTTGTTTCAGTTGTACAGCCGTTAGATGCGGGTAATATCCCAACACGAGTGCGGCTACTCCTGAAGCGGCAGGGGCGGCCATGCTAGTTCCGCTGTTTACTTCATATTCATTTTCGGGATAAGTTGAGTTGATGGCCACACCTGGTGCAAAAAGATCAACCGTTTGCTGTCCGTAATTTGAGAACCCACCAACAAGGTCTTTTTTGCGCGAGGATCCATTCGCACCAACCACTAAAACAGAATTGGAGTAGTTTTCTCCATTTAATCCTTCTGCCACTGGGAAATGTTCAACCACATCATTATCATCCGAATTGTTTCCAGCAGCATTAACCAAGAGCACATTATTTGCTTGCGCGTAAGCGTATGCAGCATCCACCATTTCTTTTTGAGGAGAGTAGTTTTTACCAAAACTCATGTTGATGATTCGAGCACCATTATCTACAGCATAGCGTATTGCAAGTGCCACGTCTTTGTCACGCTCATCTCCATTAGGAACAACGCGTAGCACCATTAAACGAGCATTAGAAGCAACACCTTCAATACCGGTGTTGTTCCCGCGAACAGCTCCAATAATTCCAGCTACGTGCGTGCCATGGCCACCATGCGGTCCGCTAACAAGTGGATTTCCGTAATCAATATCACGAATATCGGTTGGGTCGTCTTGTGTTATTTCACGGGTGTTAAAATCTTCATTGTACCAGTACTTAACTTTTGATTCAAAGTGTTTTCGCGTTTGCGTGAAGTAGTCTTCAGAAATTGCGGGTTCGGCTTCAATGCTCTTTACAATTTCAATAAGTTGTTGCTCGCCTTGATCTGTGCTAGAAAGTGTATCCAACTGTTGTTCGCTGAATTCTTCTGCCCCTAATAGTTCGCGAACTTTGGCGTATGCCATGCCAATAACTTGTTCTTGCCTTAGCCATGTGTTGTACTGCTTCTTTGCTTTCTTGAGCTCTGATTCAAGCTCAGCATCTAGTTTACGAAACAGCTGATATTCTTCGCGTTGCGACTCACTTAAACTAGCTGAATCCACATCAGCGTATTTCGAGCGCAACATGGCTGTCATTCGCGTCATTTCGAGCGACTCATCAACAACGGGTGTTCCATCTTTAGCACCTAGGTAATTCCACCCATGTAAATCATCAACATAGCCATTGTTATCATCGTCAATTCCATTCGCTGGAATTTCATCTGCGTTAACCCAAATGTTGTCCACAAGGTCTTCGTGATCAATATCGGTCCCGCTATCAATAACTGCCACCGTAATTGGTTTAGGCTTTTTTTCGCCCATGTAGGTATAAGCCTTATTTACACTCATACCGCTAACTTTATCGGATTTAGGGTCGAGGTTATACCAGTTTTCGGGCGAATTTTGCGCTGCAAGCGTGTTAGTAATTAAGGCCATCGAGGCCATGTAAACGTATTTCTTAAACTGAATCATTGTGCTGAATTATACTGTAGTAAATAGGTATCTGGATTACTGTACTGTAAGGCAACGGGAAAAAGCTGTGGTTGTTTTTCAATAACGGGGTAGAGGTAACGTACATCGCTTCCATAGCCAAGCTGTGGTGCGAAAACAACGTAGTTAGCGCCGTTTTCGCTGAGGTGATTCAGCAATTTTTCTGGCTTGTCAGTGTCTTTAAATCGAAAAGTGCTCCGGTTTGCAAAAACGTAAAACAAATTTGGCTTTCTACAACTGATAACCGTGTTTGCAGGAGTATTCTGCTTCGTCCACTTGGCAAGCTCAAAATAGTTTTGCCAGTTAGGCGGGTAGGGTGTATCTGCATTTGCTTCCAATACGCGCAAGGTTGGAAACATGAACAAGCCAATAACCAATAGGAACAAGGGATTAAACGTCTTAGTTATGCTGAGCTTTGTTGCAGCCAAGTTGAGTAGCCCTACAATTCCAAGCACAAGCACAAAAAGTAAAATGGGAACCACGGAAATTAGGAATCGTGGTCCTGTCCACACATCTGGCCATAGCATTAGAATTCCGAATGTTCCCAACATGTAAAACAAGATGAGCAAGCGGTGTTTCGCTGCAATGTTAAAAATACCATATACGCCAAGTGCGAGGAGTGCCAAACCAAACAGCCAGCTGGAGCCAGTCGTGGTGGTATAATCTACCTCTATAAATGGAAGCAGTCCATTCGGGATTTCGGCGGTGATGTAGCGCGAAAAATTATTCATTAATCGCTCCATTAAATCCCCAAAAGAGGCTTCGCCAAGTTCTTTACGGTAGGGATTGATGAGCAATAGTTGCTTTGTATAGCTGTTTCCACCTAGGGCCTTTCCCCTTAAAAACCACGGAAGAGCGAGTAAAATAAAACCGCCACATGAAGCGAGTGCATGGGTCCATTTTTGGCGAAATAAGAAATACAACAAGATTCCTCCGAATAAAGCGATACCGGCAGTACGGGTATAATAGGTGGCTCCTAAAAATGCCAACATCAACCAAAAATCCTTGTTTTTCCAAGGCTTCCCTGTTTTATCCATTCGGACAGCAAATAAGATGGTTAGGCAGCTAAATAGAACGTAGGGGATTTCGCTCATCATAATGGTGGCATACCTGAGCATGTGTGAGTTTAACAATACCAACACAGCCACAGTAAAAGCAATTCGTTGATCTTGCGTAAGTGTTTTGACCAATAAGAAAATAACAATGAGGGTTATGAGGAATAAAAATCCGTTGAATTTCTTCAACGTTTCTACATCATCTGCTCCCGTGCGCATCATGATGCTCATTAAAAAGGGGTACCCAACAGGGTAGTGGTTATGGGCGGTAGGAGTGGGCTTGTTGTAATTCACATAACCTTGTCCCTCAGATAGTCCCTTTGCGAGAATGTAATAGGCTGCATTATCACCATTGAGGTCGAGCTTTTCATCAAAAATGTAATTGTAGCTCATGAAAAAACCAACCGTCAAAAGGATGGGGTAAAGCATCATTTGTTTTAAGTTCCCAGTAGTCGCTGTCATAATTAAATACGCGCTTTTCCGTTAGTCAGTATTTTTACTTCAGAACTGTCTGAGTTGTATAATTCTCCTTCGAAATCCATGGCGAACACAGCATCTGTGTTTGCTGAAATGGTAATAGTTCCTGAAGCGGCTCGGAATTGAATACCTTGGTTATCTGTATACCGGATTCCGCCAAAAGTGGTATCTGTAATTGCCCAAGTACCAACAGTATCTAAGAAAGAAATTACAACTTCATCGCTATCGCTCATGTTAAAACCATAGCATGTTCCTGTATTCCCGCTTGTGCTTTTGCTGTAGTTACTGGTGGTGTATGAAACACCGTCGAGCTGAAATGATATGGGTTTGGATGGAGCGGAATCGTCATCGCTGTCTTTGCTACAACTCATGAATAAACAGGTTGTAACAAGCAAACAGATAAGTTTAGCGTGTGCTGTGTTCATAGGTCTAATAAATATAAGGAAGCAATTTCCAGGTGTGCTTTTGATACGCCTCGTAATGCTGATTGAATGCTTCCATGAGTAATTTTTCTTCCAATTGGATTTTGAGCATAAACGTGCCGCAAAGCCACAAAAATAATGCAATATTTAATGTACTAAAATCGAATAGCATTGCTCCCGTGTAGAGTATCAAACAGGTGTACATGGGGTGGCGAATAACGGCATAGGGCCCACCCTTTATCAATGTGCTCTCAGCTTTTGGTTGTGGATGTATAGATAACTTGCTTTTACTCATCACGCTTACTGACCAGATTCCAAGGACCACCGCAGCAGCTTGAATGAGCTGAGCGCCAATCCAAGAAACAACAAAGCCATTGTGCTAGATCAGAAGTGATAAGCACACAAATTGACTTACTACAAGTATGTTTCCCCGATCAGTCAATTTTTAGGCGTTTCCGCAGCGTTTTAGGCAATGCATCTTTATGTACCATGATGTTCATCGTTTTGTAGCGAACGTATGCATCAGAGGCAAAGAAATAGCCGTCAAACTGGTCGCTAAACCCTGTTCCCCACGAATTTTTAACTAAGAAATAGCGCTCACCTTGTTGATCTGTTGCGTATCCCGTAATGTGCATGCCATGATCGTCTGTGGTTTGATAAGTATCGAATGCCTCTTGACGAAGTTCTGGAGTAATGGCCAATTCAGGTCCGGGGTGATCAAACTGGTTTCCCGATTTTTCAGCTCCAGCATCGCTGAAGTTCTTATTGTCTGACCCCTGCTGAGAAATGCTTGATTCATCTTCTGGAACAATTGCTAGTCCATCCCGAAAAGAGAACCCCTTTTCACTTACATCTGCTGCCCAAGCAATTCCATATGCGTTATCAAGGCCAGTATACATGGTTGCCAAAAGGTCATCTAATGGAACATTGTAAACTGCTCCACCTAGCCAATTGTCGGGAACTTCTAAAACAAAAGGCTGGTTGTAAGGGTGGTGTGTAAATGAGCTAAGTGTTACGTAATCATCTGGATTCAGCGGGAGTGAAGCGGCAAACGATTTTGGATCATGCGTTTTTCCGTTCGTAGCAAATGAAGCTGGATAATCCCCTAAATAGGCATCCAAGGTTCCTTCAAAAGCATTTTTCCAAGCACTGCTCAAAGTGCGATTTTTGTTTTTAATAACTCCTTTCACCAGTTGATTGAGTACTTCGTCCATCTCACCATGAACGTGTTTTTCAGTACCGTAATTGAGCCCCGAATACGCAGCTTCTGGTACCAGCCCATACTTCTTCCATACGTAAACCACATCGTGAAATGCACCTCCAGCGCCAAAATTTAGATTTCCATGCATCCGTACGTATTTTTCGGCTTTATCGCGGTAAGTATTGTAAACGATGAACATTTCGGAAAGATCAACGGTATCGTAACCCACGCGAGCAAGTTCCGATTCAAAGAATGACAAGGTTGAAAAACTCCAGCATGTTCCAGAGCGGAATTGATTTTTGACCGAAGAAGCCTCTATATTTGCTTTCAAGTCAAAGTAGTATTCACCACCGGGTTTATTGCGGAGGGTATCTTGACCACTAATTGTGAGTGAGCAAATTAGGGCTGCTAAAATGGGGATAAAGCGTTTCATAGTTCCAGATTTTTTAAGGAATGGCAATATAAGAATTGCACGAGGAGTAGTGTCGTCAATCGCCGTGGTATTTGCGTTCTTTTGGACAAACACCTCAATAGGACAGGCTAACATCACTTGGGAAGAATTGGGAGATGTTAAATTTGAAAGCGAATACCACGAAGCAGATTCATCGGTATACTGGTATCCTACTTTTGGTAATTCAGTCTTGAAACTGGCAGAAAAACAAATCAGCATCAAGGGGTATTTAATTAGGTTGGAGTGGGATACACCTGCATATATGCTCAGTGCTTACCCTTTTGCCGCTTGTTTCTTCTGTGGTAATGCAGGACCTGAATCGGTAATTCACTTGCATTTTGAAAATGAACAAGATTATGAAATGGATGAGGTTCATGTTTTTTCAGGTCGACTTGAATTGAATGAAGAAGATCCTTTTCAAATGACGTATCACTTATGGGAAGTAACTCAAGTAGATTGACTTTGGGCAGTTTGACTGTCCTACTTGGTATGTGGATCACGCTCTTCGCGGGGATTCCTCACCCTTTTCATATGGCCATTTTGGAAATGGAATTTATGGAAGGTGAGCAGCACTATGCGTGCGCATTGAAGGTTTTTTCGGATGATTTGGAACTCGCGCTTCGCAATGAGTTCGAAGTGGGCGTTTTAGATATTGGAGGGAAGGACGAACGAAAGATTGCAGATAGTCTTATTCAAGCCTACTTCATCAAACACTTGCCGTTTCAAATTGCAGGCAATTCCCCAAAACCTACATGGGTAGGAAGGGAAGGCAACTTAGATGCCCAATGGATATATTTTACCGTAAGCGAACGCGAGCATTGGCCCGTAAGGGTAACTTCAACCCTACTTCATAGGGAGTTTGAAGATCAGCGCTTGATTATTCACTTTAAAAATGGTGAAGATTACCGCAACGAGGTCTTATCTGCTGATCATAAATACGTGCTGTGGAATGAGTGAATATGGCCTATATTTTAGCCTGGGTATTGATCATATACTGAGCACAGATGGAATAGATCATGTTGTTTTTATAGCAACCTTGATGGCACCCTTTTCACTAAAGCAATGGCAAAAGTTTGTTGGACTGGTAACGGCATTTACATTAGGGCACATGCTCTCCTTATATGCTGTGCTGATAGCCGGAATAAATGTGAATATGGATTTGGTTGAACTAGCTATCCCCGTTTCCATCATTTTGGCGGCTGCGATTAACTTGTTGCAAGAACGGGTTCAAACTGGTAAACTTCACGGAGTAATAACCTTAGTTTTTGGTCTTATCCATGGGATGGGATTTTCGAATTACTTCAAAGGTCTTATGGCAGGTGAGGATGCGTTATTTTTACGTGTGCTGAGTTTTAACCTAGGGGTAGAAGTTGGCCAGCTCGTTGTTATGCTGGTGCTTGCAACGCTATTTGTAGCACTCTGGTTTCGTTTTCGCGAAAAACTTGCAGCTCCATGGAATAGAAGCCTTTCGTTTATCGCGCTGGTCATAGGAATATACCTGATGTTGGGCTAATTCCTAGCATTTTGGGGGTGAACTCGGCTTGCTTAGGTTGTTTCCCACCATTCAGGTTTTGTATATTAGCGCGCTCTAAAAAATTCATGTATGTACTGGAAATCTCTTCTATTTGCGCTTGCAATTCCAATGTTCACGTTAGGTCAGTGGGATAATTACAACTACAATAAGTTCAAACAGCTTTATGAAGAGCTGCCAACCCCTGGAGTTTACCGCACCGCTTCAGGTGCTCCTGGACATGCTTATTACCAGCAGCAGGTAGATTACAACATGGACATTAGCTTGGATGATGCCAATCAACGCATTTATGGAGAGGCGACAATAACGTACCACAACAATTCACCTGATGATTTGGACTACTTGTGGTTACAATTAGACCAAAATAAGCGCGCATCCGATTCCAAATCGGATTTGATAAGCGAATCGCGGATGCCGCAAAAAGTCAGCTTGAAAAACTTACAACAATTGAGTTATGTATTTGACGGGGGTTTTAAACTGGAGCAGGTTACCACAACAGGAGGAACTCCATTAAACTACGTGGTTAACTACACCATGATGCGCGTTGATTTGCCGCAGACGTTGAAGTCAGGAGGTCGATATTCATTCAAGGTTAAATGGTGGTATAACATCAATGACCGTTCGAAAATTGGCGGTAGATCGGGATTTGAGTATTTCCAAGAGGATGATAACTACTTGTATACGATAGCTCAGTTTTTTCCGCGATTAGCGGTTTACAATGAAACCGAAGGGTGGCAGAATAATCAATTCTGGGGCAGGGGTGAGTTTGCGCTACCATTTGGGGATTATACGGTAAACATTACCGTTCCTGAGGATCATATTGTTGGAAGTACAGGAACCCTTTCGAATGCATCTAGTGTGCTGACACGAGAGCAACGCAACCGATTTGAGCAAGCAAAGTCAAGTGATACTCCAGTAATGATTGTTACTCCTGAAGAGGCTGAGGAAAACTTAAAAGAGCAAGCAACAGGCACTAAAATGTGGACTTTTAAAGCAACCAATGTTCGCGATTTTGCTTTTGCCGCTTCGCGTAGGTTTATTTGGGACGCAATGGGTGTTCCGATTAATGGTAAAACTGTAATGGCCATGAGTTATTATCCAAAAGAGGGGAATCCACTTTGGGAACAATATTCTACTCGCGTAGTTGCCCATACCATAGAGGTTTACAGCAAATACACCATAGACTACCCATACCCAGTGGCCATATCGGTGCATACTGACAGAATTGGTATGGAATACCCGATGATTTGTTTCAATGGCGGTCGTCCGGAGCCGGATGGAACTTATTCAGCAGGAACAAAGCACGGTATGATCTCCGTGATTATTCATGAAGTAGGACACAATTTCTTTCCAATGATCATCAACTCTGATGAGCGTCAGTGGACTTGGATGGATGAGGGGTTGAATACTTTTGTGCAGTTCTTAACTGAGCAGGAGTGGGATAGAGCGTATCCTTCGCGAAGAGGGCCAGCACATAAGATGGTGAATTACATGAAGGGTGATAAACGCTTCATTACGCCGATCATGACAAACTCCGAATCCATTTTTCAATTTGGAAATAACGCTTACGGCAAACCGGCCACTGCCTTGAATATTTTACGAGAAACCGTGTTGGGAAGAGAGTTGTTCGACTTTGCCTTTAAAACGTACTGCGAACGTTGGGCTTTTAAACACCCAACGCCGGCCGACCTATTCAGAACTATGGAAGATGCATCGGCTGTTGATTTGGATTGGTTTTGGAGGGGGTGGTTTTACTCTACAGATCATTGTGATATCGCTATCAGCGATGTTAAATGGAAGAAAATGTATTCAGGTGATCCAGTTGTTGACGGAATGTTAAAAGCGAAGGCTGCTGCAAATGAGAATAGGGGAGTAAGTGCTATGCGCAACGACTCAACCATAGCAACGAGTATCATAGAGAAGGATCCCACCATGCAGGACTTCTACAATAAATGGGAGCGATATACACCCAACGCGCTGGATATTGCTGATTATGATGAGCAGGTTGAGGTGCTTACAGCGGAGGAGTTAGCGCTAATAGATACATCACTCAACTTTTACGAAGTTTCATTTGAGCGTATCGGTGGATTGGTAATGCCAGTAATTATCGAATTTGAATTTATCGATGGAACCCGAGAATATGTGAAGATTCCAGCTGAGATATGGAACAAAGGGCAGGAAACGGTTACCAAGCTTTTCACAAAGGAAAAAGAGGTAGTTCGTATTTCACTTGATCCATTGCTTGAAACTGCGGATACTGACCGTTCAAACAATTATTGGCCACCGAAGCCTGTGCCTTCTCGTTTTGAGGTGTTTCTCGAGTCAACCCAGTCGGATGACTCACCGAGAACTAACCCGATGAGCCGATCCTTGAAAGCTGCTGAAAAGGAGTAAGGATTCAGGATGCAACTTTCAACTGAGTTTGTGTGTAAAAGTTGATTTTGTTTTGAAGTAAATCGCGATTCACTGGCTTGGTCATGTAGTCGTTCATGCCGATATCCATTACGCGCTTGCGTGTTTCACTCATCACGTCTGCAGTGATAGCGATAATTGGAATTTCAGCAATGAATGCACCTAACTCACCACTTCGGATTTTTTCAGTGGCTTCATAACCGTCCATTACAGGCATTTGTAAGTCCATGAGAATAAGGTCGTATGGATCTTTTTGAAGGGTATCTAACGCCTCTTGACCATGTTCTACAACGCCGACCTGTACGTTGCTCCAATTGGCCAGTATTCTGCGCATGATCATTTGATTCATGGCATTGTCTTCTAACACTAAAATGCGGATGTCTCTGTCTTCCATCTTTGATTTGTTTTTGGGGTGTGTGTAATTGGGTTTTGCTTTAACTTTTGTAGTTAGGGGAATGTCGATGTATACTGTTGTACCTTCATCAGGTGTGCTTTCAAGTTTTATTTCTCCCTCGAATAGATCTATTAGGGTTTTTGTAATCGTTAGCCCCAGTCCAATTCCTCCAAATGAACGCTTATCGTTGTTGCGCATTTGACTAAAACTGTCAAACACATTCGCTAATTGGTTTGAAGGGATTCAACACCAGTATCCTTTATCACGAAGGAGAAAAGGGTTTCGTCTTTTGAGCGTTCTACGCATTTGAGGTTCACTGATATGGAGCCTTGAAGGGTAAACTTTACAGCATTGCTAAGCACGTTATTGATGATTTGAATGAAGCGTTCTCCATCACCTAATGCCGATGCTGGAATTTCTGGATCCATGGTATAACTGAATGCCAAACCTTTCTCAGATGCCTGCGCTTTCCAACTCGCTATAATTTGGTTTAATGAAATGGAGGGGTTGAAAGAATCGCTGCGTAATTCAAGCGTGCCTTTCTCAATTTTCTCAAAGTCCAAGATATCGTTAACCGAACTCAATAAGCCCACAGAAGCGTATTTGATAATCTCAAATTGTTCGCGATCTTCAGTGGTGTTCTTCTTACTCAAGAGGTCATCAACAATACCTGTAATGGCATTTATTGGAGTTCGGAGTTCGTGACTCATATTGGACATGAAATAACTTTTCAGTTGATTTACTTCTTCTGACTTTTCAAGGGCCAATGCTTGATTTTGCTCTTTTTCAAGACGCAGAAAGCGAATTCTGTTGGTCATGGCAAGTGAAAGGAAAATTACTTCAAGGCCAACTCCAATTTTAGCACTGTTTAAGGTGAAAAAGTTATTGGGTACAATGCCTAGGTTATTGAGTACGAAAGCGAGCAAACCAATGAGTAGAAAAATCATACCCGAATTGAAAAACCAATCCGGAGCTTCTTTTCGAGCGATAAGCAGGCCTATGGCACTTAATATTGCGATTAAACTAAAAAGTCCGTTCACATTGCTAATTGGATATACATACTCCATGAGGGAAGGATGTGCCAGTGTAGCCACCAACATTACAGCAATGAGCACATAGAACACCTTGAAAAGCTTTCCTAAACCTCGTAGGCGTTCCTGAATAGTTAAGTATGATGATGTGTACTTCAATAAAAAGAAATTGCTCAGTAGGGCAGTTACTAGCACAGCCTTGCTATTGATAAAACCTCCAGTTGGGAATACATATTGAAATATGAGTCCATCAAGAGCTAGTTGCAACCCGCCAATTGCCAAAACATAAAGTCCGTAGTATAAGAACGACTTATCGCGCATGCTTAAAAAGAAGAACAGGTATATGATGGAAGCCAAGAGGATAAGGCCATAGAACCCACCCACGAACAGCTGCTGAAGGGTAGCTTTTTCAATAAAAGCATCCGCATCATAGAGTTCTAAAGGCACATTGATTGTTTCGCCATCACTCTTGAGGTGCAGGTAAAAAGTTACCGTTGATTGGGCTGGAAGTTCAACCTTAAATAAGGTGGTACGATGTTTTACCGGACGCTGCTCAAAGTCTACTTGATCACCGCTGTACTGAATTGCAGTATCGCCATTGTGCAAGCGGTACAATTCTGCATAATCTGTTATTGGTCGTGCCGTCTCCAAATACTTAATTACTGGTGTTGATGAAGGATTACTCAATTCAAAACGCAACCAAACATGTTCTGAAGTAAACCCGAGGTGCTCATTGGGGCCAGCTAATGGACGAAATTCATTGCCTGATTTAATCACCTCCTGCAACGAATGTGCTTCTGCTCCCGCTCGAAACAGGGTGGTTTGCTTGTAAATTGAAGCACCATAAGAAAGACTCCCTAAGATGAACATCCCTGCAAAAGCAATGAAGTGTAAATAGTTTTTCATGTTGGCTGGTTTGAGAAAATGTACGCGTGAAACGTTAAATTGGATTTATAGTTCAAAAAAAAAGCTTCACCAACTGGTGAAGCTTTAGCCCACTAGACGGGTTAACTTATTCAATAAAAGGCAGTTGACCTTCTATGTAGGGTGCACCAAAATCACTTAAGCTTTTGGCAATTTCCTGATAAGATTGATGTAAATCTTTAAGCTCGGGCACAACTTTTTCCAATTGATTTGTTGCAATAGACAAATTGTCTTGATGAGTTTGCGGTACTTCTTGCATATTGCCGTAACTGCTATACACACTAATTCCAATTCGATTCATTATGCTTGGCGTAGTTTCAAACTCACGGCTGCTTAAAATGCCGTTTCCATTGAATAGGATGTTGATTGAATCCAGTTTTACACCAATTTGAGTTAACTCCTCTATTATGGTAAAGGATGCATTTGGTGTAGTGCGCACAGCTGCTTTCGCGGCTTTCACCCGTTTTGTCAGCATATCTCGGAATTGGTTTCCGCGATTTGCTCGGCTACGCACCTTTTCCAATTGAGCAAGGAAATTAGCTTTGCTTTTCTGGTTTGTAGGTAACGATTGATCCTCTAAGCTCGTTAAACGGAACTCCTCAGCATCGGTAAGTGATGTGATCGTACCATTATTGCTCCTGAACAATTGCGCCGAATATGTTCCTGGAAGGGCATAATAAGCCGCTCTTGATTTTGATATAAGTTCTGTTTTACTATCTAAACTCGAGGTGCTTTGTACTTTTCCGTCCCAAGTGAATTGCTGAAATCCTTTTTTCGCAGCCATAGGAATGCGTCTTACTTCATTACCTGCTGAATTTTTTATAACGAGAATGTCATAAAACCCTTCTTCCTGCTCTTCAGCCATTAATTCCGCTTTGGTAGGAATAATTGGTGTTCCGGCTTCTTTTTCAGCGGCTTTGCGTTTTGCTTTTAGCTTTTCAGGTACTGATGGTGTGTAAAACACAATGTTCGCACCTATAGTTGGGTTTGACGTTGCGAAAAACTGACTTCCCTGAAATCCTGCGCCGCCATAGCCATATTTGCTGTAAGGGAAATAAAACCGCGCATCATAAATAGGCAAGATCTGTGCCTGCTTTGCTGATTTCGTAGCTGCTATATCACGCAGTGCACTGTAATCATCAAGCACGTAAAAGCCCCTACCAAACGTTCCTAAAACAAGGTCATTCTCTCCTTGATGGATGGCAATGTCGCGAACCGCAACAGTTGGTAATCCACTTTTCAATTGTACCCAGTTTACTCCACCATCAACACTTGTAAATACCCCAAATTCGGTACCTGCGAAAAGCAAGTTAGGATCTACATGGTCCTCATCAATCACATAAGTTGACCCGCGTTCAGGTAGAGTAGTGTGAATGGCCTTCCAACTTGCCCCATTATTCGTGCTTTTAAATAGGTAAGGCTTAAAATCACCAGATTTATGGTTGTTAAATACTGCGTAAATGGTAGTTGGGTCATGTTTTGAAAATAAGAGGTCATTTACATACGTGCGTTCTGGGACGTTTCCGAAACCCGTAAGTTTTTTCCATGATCCGCTTGGTTCTTTGAGCCATACTAACCCATCATCAGTTCCTACAATCAGTTTGCCTGACTCATGAGGAGATTCATCTAACGCAACTATATTTCCGTAGATGGTTGTTGATTTGTTTTTCATTACCGCATCCATGGGCTGTAATTCGCCCATAACCTTAAGTTGATTTCGATCTAATTGGCGCGATAAGTCTTCACTAATTACTTCCCATGAATTTCCGTAGTTAGTGGACTTGAACACTTTATTGGCTGCAAAATATAAGGTTGCAGCGTTGTGAGGAGATATGAGTAGCGGGGTATCCCAATTCCAGCGGTATGCTTCACCCACTGGAGGTTGAGGTTGAATGCCAACTCGCTCACCCGATTTTTTATCAAAACGAACAAGCCAGCCATACTGAGCTTGAGCATAGATGATGTCTGGATTCTCGGGATCAACTTGACTTTCAAATCCATCACCTTCATTGGTAACAAACCAGTCGTAGTTATCGATACCAGAAACTTTCTTTGTTTGTGATGGCCCACCTAGAGAGAAATTGTCTTGAGTCCCTCCATAAATGTTGTAAAATGGCTTGGCTTGATCTACGCTAACACGGTAGAACTGTGTAATGGGAAGGTTGGGGAAATAAGTCCAATTTGAGCCGTCATCAAATGTTTGATAAAGACCACCATCGCATCCCATCAAGTAGTTGTTCGTATTGGTTGGGTTTATCCACATGCAGTGGTTGTCTACGTGCTTCTTTGATTCGCCCAATCGTTTGATGTTTGTACCACCATCGCGCGTTACGTGGCAATACGTGTCCATGAAAAACACCTTATTCACATCTGTTGGATCGCAAAACACCTCTTGGTAGTAGTTTCCAGATGTTTTGTACGTGTTGATACGTTTCCAACTAGCACCGCGGTTTACCGACTTAAACGTCCCCCCGGCATCTTGCTTACCTTCAATAACGGCATATAATACGTCGGGATTGGCAGGAGAAATATCCATTCCAATACGGCCCATCTTTTTTGCGGGTAATCCTTTTTCTATGCGCTCAAAAGATTTACCCCCATCAGTACTTTTAAATATGCCAGACCCTTCTCCGCCTGATACATAGGTAAAAACATGTCTTCTTCGCTGATGGGCAGTTGCATAAATAACATTCGAATTGCGCGGATCTAAATGAACTTCATTGATACCCGTATTTTCATCAATTTCTAGCACGAGGTTCCAAGATTTACCGCCATCTGAAGATTTGTATAAACCGCGCTCTCCACCTTCACTCCATAACGGACCGTAAGCAGCAGCGTAGATGATGTTGCTGTTGTTTGGGTCAATGGCAATCATGCCGATGTGTTCAGAGTTTTTGAGGCCCATGTTTTTCCATGATTGACCGCCATCAGTACTTTTATAGATGCCATCACCAAAAGCAACAGAACGTTGGTTGTTATTTTCACCTGTTCCCACCCAAATGGTATGGTGGTTTGATGGGTCAATGGCAACACAACCTATGGAGTAGGATCCTTCACCATCAAAAAGGGGTGAAAACGTACCACCGGCATTTGTTGTTTTCCATACACCACCAGATGCTGCAGCAACATACCACGTATTGGGATTTTCATGATCTACTGCAAGGTCTGCGATCCTTCCGGAAGTGGTTGCTGGTCCTACTGACCTGAATTTGAGGAATGAAACATCTGATTTTTCAAGCTTTTCTTGTCCAAATCCAGATGAATAAAAGGCAATTGTTAAGGCAAGCGTAAAAAGTTTGCGCATTGTGTACTGGTTTAAATGATCAAAATGAATATCAATGATACAAATTCAATTGCGAATTTGCTTTTAGAAGGTTGGACCGATGCTTAGTTTTTGAAAAGTGTACCAGAACTAAAACAACTTTAGTATGTTTGACTTTCGACAAAATCAAGTTGACAGACCGTGAATCACATATCATAGCATTACTCGAGCAGCAGGATAAGCGCGCCATGAGTTTAATTTACGAACATTACGGAGCAGCACTACTCGGTGTGGTTTCAAAAATTGTCCGTAAAGAAGATGCGGCGCATGATGTTTTTCAAGACGGCTTGGTAATTGTGTGGAAATACAGCCAGCGTTACGACTCCTCAAAAGGGCGTTTGTTTACGTGGATGGTTAACATATTAAGAAACAAAGCATTAGATTATTTACGGAGTCAAAACCGTAAGCCTGAAATCCAAATGGATCAATCAGACGTAGTTAAGATGGACAAGGGCGTTGTTGAGCAAAATGTTCAAACCATAGGTCTCCGAGAGCAGGTTGAACGTTTAGACGAAGACAAACGCATCTTGATCGAAATGTCTTACTTTATGGGATATTCGCAAGGCGATATCTCAAAGGAGCTCGATATTTCACTGGGGACTGTAAAGACCCGGATGAGAGCTGCATTGAAAGAACTACGGGAGGTATTTGTAGAGTGAATATAGAAGAATACATAGCATCAGGTATATTGGAAGCATACGTTTCTGATACAGGCTCAGCTCAAGAGATGCAAGAGGTTGAATGCATGTCGTCCATCTATCCAGAAATAAAAGAAGCGCTTCATCAAGTCGAGCTGGACTTGGAGAAATATGCCTTTGCCCATGCTGTAGAGCCACCAGCTGGTTTGCAAGATGATTTCATGAAATTGTTAGAAGGTGTTGAGCCGCTAGCCAAGGAAGTGGATCAACCTTCAACCGCTACTGCTCCTGCTGAGGAAAAAGAATCAGATGCTCAGGTAGTTGACATGCGTCCGAAACCTGCAGAAACATTAGATAAACAAACCATTAGTACATACTGGTGGTCGGCGGCGGCAGCCATCGCAGTGCTCATAGGACTGAGTATTTGGCAGCAAGCGCGCTTTTCAAATTCACAAGAACAATTAGCAAACCTTCAGGCTACCCAAAATCAATACGAACGGGAAATTGATGAGATGGACAGCCTCGCAGCAAACCAACGGCTTTTACTAGCTGGGATTACTGAGGCTGAAACGCGTAAAATTACGCTCGACGCTACTGATGCGTTTAATGGAGCGTTAGCTGCTGTTTATTGGAACCCAACTTCAGGTGAAACTGTGCTAGATCTTTCTGATTTACCCGATGCTCCCGATGGAGAACAATACCAATTGTGGGTGTTGGTTGATGGAAAGCCGGTAGATATGGGAGTGGCTGATGATGTGAAAGACATTGAATCTCTTCAGCGTATGAAAGAAACACTGCGCGCTGATGCCTTTGCGATTACCCTAGAACCCTACGGAGGGGTAGAATCTCCAACCCTAGACCAAATGGTTGTTTTGGGTATGGTTCAAGCTGGCTAAACTATTTACATGGAAACGGTAACTCTAAATGCCGGCCGCGAAAAGGCCGTTCTTCGAAAACATCAGTGGATTTTTTCTGGCGCTATAGACAACATGACAGGTAACGTTACTGAAGGTGATGTTGTTCGAATAGCCAGTGAATCAGGTAGGTTTCTCGGACTTGGACACGTGCAGTCTGGCGCTATTGCGATTCGGGTGTTAACGGATGAAGAACGTCCAATTGACCAGGAATTCTATGCGGAGCGAATCCATGCTGCCATTGAGCTGCGGTTAAATGTAGGACTGTTCAAGCCAGCATATAACAATGCCTTTCGTTTGGTGCATGGCGAAGGAGATCGGTTACCCGGACTAATCTTAGACTACTACAATGGAACAGTTGTTTTTCAAGCTCACTCCATGGGGATGTTTGCTGATCGTGAATTGATTGTTGAGGCACTTAAAAAGCAAAACTTATTGCCTGTTCAGGCAATTTACAACAAGTCGGGAAGTGCACTTTCCCTAGACGAGTTTGATGAGGAAGATCGCGAAGGATTACTTTATGGAGAGCTGCAACCAGGCAGCATTCTAGAGCACGGCCATTCGTTTGAAATAGACGTGCAATCCGGACAAAAAACTGGGTTTTACTTGGATCAGCGCGATGCGCGCAAAACGATTGGGAAATATGCCGAAGGAAAATCGGTATTGAATATGTTCAGCTATACGGGAGGTTTTTCAATATATGCCCTCAAAGGAGGTGCTGCTAAAGCAACTTCGGTTGATGGCAACGAACGAGCCATTTCATTAGCTATTAACAATGCCAAGTTGAATGGTGTTGCTGAAAATCACGACGGAATTGTATCCGATGCATTTGATTACCTAAAGGATCACGCGTTTGAGTATGATTTTGTAATTCTCGATCCGCCTTCATTTGCCAAACATAAAAAGGCACTTAAACGCGCCTTGGCGGGATATCGGAAATTGAACGAGTTGACCTTTAAGAATGTTAAATATCAGAGTTTGGTTGCTACCTTTTCTTGCTCCCAAGCTGTTTCTGCTGCTGATTTTGAGTTTGCAGTATTTGCGTCGTTGGCTAAAGCTGATAGAAGGGGACAGGTAATTCACAGGTTTGGTCAGGGTGCCGATCATCCGGTAGATCCAACACATCCAGAGTCAAGCTATTTGAAAGGGATTCTGATTTATGTTACCTGAAGAAAAAAGTAGCTTAAGGTCTCACTTTTTAAACCTCAGAAATGCGCTTTCAACCCAGCAGAGAGCGTTAGAGGAGCAGGTAATAGATGGCTTAGTACGCAACCACGAACGGGTAAGAAATGCTGATAACCTCTGCTGTTACGCGGCGTTTAGAGCTGAAGTTTCCACCAATAAAATCCTCCAAGAACAGCTTTTGGCTAAAGGAACGGTCATTTTGCCAAAAGTGAATGTAAAAGCTAAAACCCTCACATTTCATCACATTGCATCGCTGGAAATGCTAACAACAGGGGCTTACGGCATTTTAGAACCTATTGATGGACCTGAGGTAGCCGTTGATTCAATTGATTGCATGCTTTTACCAGGCGTTGCATTCACTGCTTCTGGGCAACGTCTGGGTTATGGCGGTGGATACTACGATCGGGCACTCAGGAATCATCACAACGTATATACCATTGGCTTGGCCTTTTCTGTTCAGGTAGCCACTACATTGCCAGTTGAAAAGCATGACGTGGGACTAGACGAAGTCCTGATTGGTTATTGATTGGCCTCCCAATTAACTTTCCATAGCTTTGTGTTATGGATATGTCCCGTAAAAAACCCGTTTTTCAAATTCACGATTCTCTCAGAAGGTATTTGGTGAAATACGGAAGGGAGGAGTCTATTCCAATAGCGTATGAAGATTTGGTTAGCTGGAAAGAGGGGATTCCGGTTTACGATAAAAATGGAGAAGACACGCTCTGGGAAAGTGTTATTTATGAAAACGACTTTCAGCGTGAAATAGATCGGGCACTGGTTACCGTTTATGCGTTACTAAAGACCGATGGAGATACTTCGGTTATTGAGCATTTAAAGGTGAACCGCATTGATTATTGTCACTTTGGAAACTCCAGGCCGTTTCGGATTCAAATTGTAAATAAGTTTAACGATAATCACGATTATTTCTACATCAAACGAGCAGATGCATCGCGTGTTTATGGATTGGAAATGGAACACATTCTGTCACCAAACCGCATTGAGTACATCGTTGATGATGACACCTTGATTGAAGAACATATAGCGGGAATTCCAGGCGATATTTACATCGAAGATCACCTTGATCAAGTTTCTTACAATGTGGGCCTAGCAAAGGAGTTTGTAAAGTTTAATGAACGCTGCTTTGTGATGCTACTGGGCGATATGCGGTCTTACAATTATGTGATTGATGTTACGCCAGATTTTGATAAAGATCAATACCGAGTGAGGCCCATCGATTTTGATCAATTGGCATATGAAGGCCGAAAGAATAACTACATGCCCCAATACTACAAGGAAAATAGTAGGGTAGTAACATTTTGTTCGGAAATCCTCACCCCTGAAACGGTAAATCAATACCGTCATGAGGAACGCTCCCTGATTAAACGCAGGTATCTCGTTGCCTCAAAACGACTGAATTTATTGTTTGATTCCATGGGTAAGATTGAGCTATCAACTCAAGAAAAACGAAAGAACCTTATCAAGGAGTTAAACGAGTATCACAATACGAAAAAGTTTAACCGACTTAGGTCTATGGGAAAGGTGCTTAAGCTACACCTGTTTTTAATGCTCGATAAACCCAAGCCGAAGCGCCTCCCAGGTAAATCTCAATTCAAACGGGGTAAAGTGCTCAATCCGGTGAATATGAATGAACAGTCGTTTGACTTAAAAATCAAAGCGTTACGTAAAAGAAACTAGGTCTACTTATGCGGACATATGTAATTGCCGTAATTTCCACCTTGTTCATGCTTTTGGTGAATGGACTAGCTAACACAGGTGTATTTGGTGGTGAAACCATGGCGTCTGTTGCTGTAAAGCTTGCCAATTTATTTGTTCCAGCGGGTTTTACGTTCTCAATTTGGGGGGTGATTTACTTGCTTCAAGGCATAGGCCTCTATCAACTTTTTGCCCGGAAAAAGAAGGCCTCAGGATTGCTTGCGATACTTATTGGTGTGAACCTGCTCAATGCACTCTGGATTGTCCTTTGGCTCAATTTGTTGGTGGGCTTTGCGTGGGTGGTGTTATTGGCATTAACCGTTACGCTGGTGTATGCCGTACTTCATGTTCGAGATAGCTCCACGCTTGGAGGGCCGTGGCTTAATGCATTTTTGCAAATCTATGCGGGCTGGTGTGCTGTTGCAAGCATTGCCAATGGAGCAGCGTTTTTGGTTACAGTTTTCGGTGATTTATCCCCATTCGTTGAGCAAGTAGCATATGTTAGCGTAAGTTGTGTTGGTTTAATGATGGGGGTTTTACTTGCCAACTTGGCTAAAACCATATTCCCGCTGTTACCCATACTTTGGGCTTTTATTGGCCTCGCAAACGCTCATGATGGTGGCGGGTTTCAACAAGCCGCCGACTATACGCTTGTGGGGTTAGCAGCATTGCTTGTTGTTTTTAAATGGAATCAATTTCGGCTACAGAACAGCTCGTGAATAAGGCCGTGAAACCGGGCTTTACGCACTACGTGGTAGTTTGCTTCAATCCCTGGCGCAAAAATAGTGCACGTTCCCCTAAAACTTAAACGTTAACCCCTGATCCAGTTCTAAAGACTCAACCAAAGCACTCACAACCTCTTGAAGCTTATCGTCTATGCACATCAGGCCTAAGCGCTGGTTCTGGAAAAGCGTTGGCCCCGCTGAACGCCGGGCCAGGGTAAAGGCAGAGAATGGCGGTTGCGTGAAATGGACAACGGGCAGTATGCTGTTAGGCGTTAGCCTCCAACGCGTTGATCCATTTAGCAACAAGCCAGTGCGGGATGAAGGATCGTTCAGCGAAAGACTTTTTTGCTTCGTTTTTTGGTCTTTCAAAAAATGAAACGGGATAAAAAGCGTAGTCTGGTTTTATGTATTCAACGAAAAGCTAAACGTCTCCCTTAAAAAACAGGAACCCATTCAGCAACGAACTCCGCAAAAAAAAACTTAAACACTCACGTGATTATGGAGTTGGTAATGGGTGTTTACGCATTCATTAATCAGTTCAGTGCAACCTGGAATACGGCTAATTCCTTACAAAACCTACCAAATAACATACCTTTGGATGCATGGATTTTATAAGTGCTTTTTTTGTTATGCTCTTTTCCGGGTATGTCCATACATCAGAATCTGTTTCAAATGATGAAGGGCTTAAGGCAGCAGATGTGATTGCGCGAAGTGCAGGGGTGAATTCAGCTCTTGGCGAAGCGATAAATGATGTTACCAAGGAAGGTGCTGAAGGTCTTAACTTTGTGCACATTGGAATTGTAAATCCAACAGATTCAGGCGTATATGTGATTCATGCGGCTGTAGATCGCGGTGTGGTTTACGATACCCTTACCGCGTTTACCAAGTCTGGTTCGGAAAGTTATTATTCAGCTGTTTATCGGTTGCCGGAGTCGTTGGAAATTGATGAAGAAGGAATAATAACCGAAGCATTAGCTTATTTGGGAAAAGGCTACGATAAAGCCTACGGCTGGTCGAGTGATTCCATCTATTGTTCTGAATTGGTGTACAAGGCGTATGAACCGTACGCTTTCTTTAAAACAAATCCCATGACGTTTAAGGAATCTGGAACAGAAGAAATACATCCCACATGGATTACACATTATAAGTTACTGGGTGTTCCAATTCCTGAAGGAGAAGTTGGTTGCAACCCGAATGGATTGATCGCAACAAAAGGCCTAACCTTGGTCAAGACATATTTACCTCCCAAGCATTAACTATGAGTAAAGAAAATCACTTAGCTGTTTTAATTGATGGCGATAACATCCCCGCTGGATATTTGAAAGTAATGTTGGAAGAAATTGCTAAATATGGCAATCCAACCATGAAACGAATCTATGGCGACTGGACAAGGCCCAACCTGAACCATTGGAAAAAGCGCTTGCTGGATACCGCCATAGTTCCCATTCAACAATACAGCTATACTTCGGGAAAGAATGCTACCGATAGTGCAATGATTATTGATGCTATGGACATTTTATATTCGGGTAAGGTTGATGGCTTTTGCTTGGTTTCAAGTGATAGTGATTTTACTCGCTTGGCAACACGGTTGCGCGAGGCCGGCATGCATGTGATAGGTATCGGTGAGAAAAAAACACCCCAACCGTTTATGGCGGCGTGTGATCGTTTTGTATACCTAGAAGTACTGCGCAAAGATGCCGACGAAGCAGCTGAAACTGACAATGGTGGGGTAGACCGGGTGACACCTAAGGTGGTAGAACTCATTGCTCAGACAATTGATGATTGTGCAGATGATGACGGCTGGGCTTTTATGGGAGATGTAGGTAGTTTGTTGCAAAAGAAACAGCCCAATTTCGATGCGCGTAATTATGGGTTTCAAAAACTTACCCCACTGATTGACTCCATTGGAAAGTTCACTATAGAGAGCCGAGAAAGTCCACAAGGCAGGCACAAACTCATTTATGTAAAGAAGTAAATGATCGCCTTTTTGGATGGATGAAAAAAATAGTTTCATCTGAAAAGCATCTAATTCATCCCTAGCTGCGTCTATGTAATAGCTCAATATTTGAAGCCTTTACCATTTGGCTTAAACGCTATTGGGACAAGGAAAAATGCCGTGCGGTCGTACTCCATCGATCCACGGCATTGTTTTTTAAGGTTTCCCAAAGTGACGTGCTGAGCTCTCCTCAATAACCTGTTTCCTCACCTACCCGCATAAGCCTGGCACACGGTTCACACTATAGCTAGAAGTTATGCTGTAATAATTATTATCAAATTTATTTATGGGTAGAGAATTTTACCTTTGAGAAGTTGTAAACTAAAACTTCTCATTATGAAAGCACCCTTACTCATTTCTGCAATCTTCATAAGTTCCATGGCAGTTGGACAAGAAGATGCCAATGCTCCAGCAAAATGTCCATTTGGATTTGGTGCTGGTGATAAAATGGAAGCAAACCAAGGGCCAGGAGCTCCTAAAGCGAATCCGCATGCAGCACCTTCAAAAGAGGCCGTAAATCCGAACGGGAATACCAATCAAGATTGGTGGCCAAATCGGTTGGATTTGTCTGTGCTTAGGCAGCACGGTAGTCAATCTAATCCGATGGGTGAGGATTTTAATTATGTGGATGCCTTCAATAGTCTCGATTACAACGCCTTAAAACAAGATATCGAAGAGGTGCTTACAACCTCACAAGATTGGTGGCCAGCAGACTGGGGAAATTACGGCGGCTTGTTCATTCGTATGGCTTGGCACAGTGCCGGAACATACCGAACTGGTGATGGTCGTGGTGGATCACGAGAAGGTCAACAGCGATTTGCGCCAATTAACAGTTGGCCAGATAATGCCAACCTCGATAAAGCGAGGCGTTTGCTGTGGCCCATCAAACAGAAATATGGCAATCAAATTTCATGGGCAGATTTAATGATCCTTGCTGGTAATGTATCCCTCGAATCAATGGGTTTTGAAACCTTAGGTTTTGGTGGTGGTCGTGAAGATGTTTGGGAGCCTGCAAGTAATGTTTACTGGGGAAAAGAAACAAAATGGCTAGCCGATAAGCGATACAGTGGAGATCGTGAGCTTGAGCAACCACTCGCCGCAGTTCAAATGGGATTGATTTACGTTAACCCCGAAGGCCCAAATGGTGTTCCTGACCCTGTTGCTGCAGCTCATGACATTCGCGAAACATTCGGCAGAATGGGGATGAACGACGAAGAAACCGTAGCACTTATTGCTGGTGGACATACCTTGGGGAAAACACATGGTGCCGGACCGGCTTCAAATGTTGGTCCAGAGCCAGAAGCAGCCCCTATCGAGGAGCAAGGTTTTGGTTGGAAGAGCGATTATAAATCTGGAAAAGGTGAAGACGCCATCACATCTGGGTTAGAAGTGGTTTGGACTGCAACGCCTACTGAATGGAGTCACGGTTATTTTAAAGCATTATTTGGTGAAGAGTGGGTATTGGAGAAAAGTCCAGCCGGAGCAAACCAATGGGTTGCTAAAAATCCAAAGGTGATGATTCCGAGTGCTTTTGACCCGAATAAAAAGGTTAAACCGCGCATGCTAACCACCGATTTATCGTTGCGATTTGATCCAGCGTATGAAAAAATATCGCGTCGCTTTTTGGAGCATCCAGAGGAGTTCGACAAAGCATTTGCACGTGCTTGGTTTAAGCTAACACATCGCGATATGGGTCCTAAAAGCCTTTACCATGGGCCTGAAGTGCCTCAAGAAGACTTTCTATGGCAAGACCCCATTCCTGAAGTTAGTTACGAGCAAGTTAACGCCGGCGATATTGCACAACTTGAAAAAGCCATACGCGCATCGGGGTTGACATCAAAACAATTGATTTCAACAGCTTGGGCTTCGGCTTCAACCTTTCGCTACTCAGATTATAAAGGAGGGGCGAACGGAGCGCGTATTCGACTAAGTCCAATGAACTCATGGGAAGTAAACAACCCTGAACAGTTACAAAAGGTGCTGAAGGTATACGCTTCCATCCAAAACGATTTCAATAAAACGGCAACTTCAAAGCAAGTATCAATGGCCGACTTAATTGTACTTGGCGGAAACGTGGCTGTTGAAGATGCTGCAGCAAAAGCAGGCTATCCTGTAGACGTTCCATTTCACGCTGGTCGCGCTGATGCAACCGAAGCAATGACAGATCCAGCATCGCTTGCAGTGTTGGAACCAGAAGCCGATGGTTTTAGGAATTACAAGAAAACTCAATACACGTTTGCTACAGAAGAGCTTTTGATTGATAAGGCTCAGCTACTAACACTTACTGCTCCCGAAATGACCGTATTGGTAGGAGGTATGCGCATGCTTGATGCCAATTATGATGGTTCCAAACACGGTGTTTTCACCGATTCGCCAGGTGCTTTAACCAATGATTTCTTTGTGAACCTGCTCGATATGGACACCAAATGGGAAGCTACAGATGCTACACAAGAGGTATTTCATGGTAAGGATCGCGCTACGGGTGAGGTGAAATGGACCGCTACACGTGCCGATTTGATTTTTGGATCTAACTCAGAATTGCGTGCCCTTGCAGAAGTTTATGCCACCAATGATGCCAACGAAAAATTTGTGAATGATTTTGTTGCAGCTTGGACAAAAGTGATGGAACTCGATCGCTTCGACTTAAAAAACTAAGCTTATTCGCTCGATTTGGAAAGCCGCTCCTGTTGGAGGGGCTTTTTTTTTGGGGTGAAATGAGCGGCGTGAATATACATACCCATATGTGCCCGTAATGGGTCACATCTCGCTTATAATAAACCACACTTAATCGCCGCTCCGGCATCACTTGAAGGTAGGCTTGAATCCGAAATGAGAGCACTTGGTGTTGGAAAATTTCACAACAATGTGATGGCGGTTCATGGAAATACTACCCTTCTATTTAATTGCTTAGAGCTTGGACGTTTGGCTATGCGCATTGTTCCGAAGGGAATTGCGTATAAGTGTTGTTGTGGGTGGTTTTAATATTTTTCTATTGAATTATCATATTCTTTTAAGCATTCATCCAATGGTTGACCTTCACTATGAATACACTCACAAAACTCAAATCCAGCAGCTTCATTTTTGGTATTCTCAAATTGCTTTTTACAATCTGACAATGAATTTCTTGGCACGACATCATATCCAAATCGAGCAAATAAAATTGTTAGAGCAGCGGTAATAACTACTCCGGAGAAAAACAGAAATGGAAATTTTGTGCTGTATTTCTTTGGTTTCTGGACTATTCCAAGGTCTGAGAATTGTCCAATCGGTAAGATGTATCTTATTCTATCATAGTTCCAAACAAGGAGATACAAATTGGCAAGAACCATTAAAGGAGAAGTCACAATAGAACTGTAAGCTTCCCCTGATTAGAACCGTTAGTTAATTGAGATATCAAAGATATCATTGTTTTCAATCAGCCCGAGGGTGCCCTCGGGCTGATTGCGTTTTGCATAAACTTTTGGAGGTATGTTTCCTAATGAATCATGTGGCTTAAAGTTGTTGTAATCAAACATCCATTTTTCAGTTTCGTCTCTAACTTGATCTATGGTCTCAAAAATGTATTTGTCTAGCACACCCCTTCGGTAAGTTCCGTTAAAACGCTCTATGAATGCATTTTGAGTGGGCTTCCCCGGCTGGATATACTTAAAGTCTATGGCGTGCATCTCACTCCAGGTTTTAGTTAACTCGGCAATAAACTCCGGACCGTTATCCATTCGTATACGGGCAGGCCTACTTCTTCGATTTATCAGGTGGTTCAAGACGTAAACTACTCGGTTTGCTGGTAATGAATAATCAACCTCTATGTGCAGAGCCTCACGGTTGTAATCATCTAGAACGGTAAATGCACGGAACTTCCGCTTGTTCTCCAATACATCGTGTACAAAGTCAATACTCCAAGTGTGGTTAGCTCTTGGTGGAACTTCTAAAGGTTCTTTTACTCTTGCCGGTAGACGTTTTTTTGCTTTGCGTCTTAAGGGTAGACCTAATGCAACGTATACGCGGTGTAAACGCTTATGATTCCATGACTTACCCTCATTACGTAAACGATAATAGGCACTCCAAAAGCCTTCTTCACTATGTTGCTCCGCTTTTTCTAGCAACGCGCTTTCAAGCTCGCTATCATCCTTTGCTAAGGCTCGATAATAATATACACTCTTGCTTAAGTTTAGCACACGACACGCCCTGTTGATGCCGTAACTTGGCGATAACTCTTGACCTATCTGTTTCTTAACACAGGGCTCTAAAGCTTTTTTTCTATGATCTCTTTTGCAAGTTCATGATCTAGTGCTAAACTCGCATACATCTGCTTTAGCTTTCGATTCTCATCCTCTAGCTCCTTAATCCGTTTAAGCTCTTTACCACTCATTCCTGCGTAACGCTCACGCCACTTGTAAAACGTAGCCGTACTTATACCATACTCCCGACTTACCTCTTGGGCGCTTTTACCTTGATCAAATTCCTTCAAGATCTTCGCAATCTTCTCCGGTGAAAACTTACTCTTTCTCATATTCTACTGTTTAAAGTTAATCCTATTTCTCTACTTTTAAACAGTTCGTTTTTAGGGGAAGCTTACATTGAAAGGAGTAACAAACTTAAAAGCAAAGATAGTTATCAATACACCCAAAGATCAGGTTTGGCAGGTGCTAAATGAGGTTGGAGATATAGAG
>CBFIEM010000019.1:6049-51786 GCA_965661625.1 Salibacteraceae bacterium | reverse complement strand
TTCATTTTTTGAAAGACCAAAAAACGAAGCAAAAAAGTCTTTCGCTGAACGATCCTTCATCCCGTACTGGCTTGTTGAGTGAGTGCTTTGGTTTAGGGTTTAGGGTTTAGGTTTTAGGGAAACGTGCACTATTCTTGCGCCAGGGATTGAAGCAAACTACCGCGTAGTGCGTAAAGCCCGGTTACACGGCGCTGGCAAGCGCGAGGCGTGGAAGGCGCCCTATTGAAACAGCATGGTTAATTACGCCTGCTTGGTAGGCTTACCAAATTCCTTCAATTCGAGTTCGGCACCATCGAAAACGGCATAGGTAAAGTCCGTAACCCATTCGCCTAAGTTGATGTACCTGCTTCCTTTGCCTACATTGAGATCCAGTGGTAAATGACGGTGTCCAAAAAGGAAAAAATCAATGTGTTTTTTGGCCAATTGCTCTTTGGCATAAATGGCGAGCCATTCGTTCTCTTCTCCCAAAAATTGTTTGTCGGAATCGCCGTTAGCAATGCGGCTGCGGGAGCTAAAATAGTTTGCCAGTCCGATGCCAAAATTGGGATGTAAACGTGCGAAAAGCCACTGACACAGTTTGTTACGGAAAACCTGCTTGATGAATTTATACCCGTGATCTCCCGGACCGAGTCCATCGCCATGACCGATTAAGAATGACTTTCCATTGTATTCGCGTTCGATAGGGTCGCGATAAAGGGTTACTCCTAACTCTTCTGGCAGGTAGTCGAACATCCACATGTCGTGATTACCTGTAAAGAGGTGTATGGGAATTCCGCTGTCCACAAGCTCTGCGATTTTTCCCAGTACGCGCACGTAACCTTTTGGAACAGCTGTTTTATACTCAAACCAAAAATCGAATAGGTCGCCCAACAAATAAATTTCCGCTGCATCGTGCTTCACTTGCTCCAGCCATGCAATAAAATGGCGTTCGCGAATTAAGCTAGCCTCCCGATTGGGTGCGCCTAGGTGTTGATCTGAGGCGAAGTAAATTTTCTTATTGGGCTCCAGCTTCATGGGTTTTCAGATGCGTACCAGGTGGCGTATGAGGTTTTTGTTTCACGTAACATAGCTGAGTGAAGGGTTACCGCAGGGAAATCACTCATATGCTCTCGGATAATATCAACCATCTGGATCAGCATATTTTCGCATGTAGGCTGGTAAGGAACAATTACTAACCGCTCATTATCTGCAGTAGTGAGCTTTCCCAAGAATCGCGAATTATCGCGAAGAACAAGTGCATGATCAAACACATTTACAATATGGGTTTTCACAATGCGCTTTAAATCTGCAAAGTCGATAACCATACCATCTTTAGGGCTTCCAACTTCGTCAATAGGCTCACCAAAAAATGTCACCTCTAAACTGTACGTATGACCATGGATATTATGGCATTTCCCATCGTGATGATCGAGGGCATGAGCCATTTCCCAATCAAAGGCTTTTGTGATACGAATATTAGGCATGTTTCGCGGCTTTTTTCTCCAGAGCTTCTTCGATGTAACTAAAGGTACTTAGCACATCTGGTTTCCCATTAACAATAGCTACATCGTGTTCAAAGTGAGCTGACGGCTTTTTGTCGCGCGTAAGTATTGACCACCCATCATCGAGTTGAACAATGCGGTGGGTACCCATATTAATCATTGGTTCAATGGCAATTACGAGTCCTTCTTGTAGTTTTTTACCTCGACCTCTTTTACCGTAATTGGGAACTTGCGGATCCTCGTGCATCTCCCTTCCTAAACCATGACCAACGAGTTCACGTACAACGCCATAGCCATGCTTCTCGGCGTGTTGCTGAATAGCAAAACCGATATCACCAATGCGGTTGCCAGATACGCACTGCTCAATACCTAAGTAGAGCGATTCCAAGGTTACATCCAGTAATTTTTGAATTTCAGGGTCAATTTCCCCTACACCAAATGTGTATGCGTGATCGCCATAAAACCCGTTTAAAATAGCACCACAATCAACCGAAATAATATCGCCATTTTCAAGGGGCTTCTTGTTTGGTATTCCATGTACTACTTCTGCATTTGGGCTCATGCAAAGGGTGTTTGGGAAATCGTAAAGTCCTAGGAACCCTGGAGTAGCTCCTTGATCGCGAATGTATTCTTCGGCGATTTTATCTAACTGCAGGGTTGTTACTCCTGGCTCAATGTGCTCAGCTACAATGCCCAACGTGCGTGAGACCACCTGCGCAGCACCTCGCATTAACTCAATTTCTTCCGGTGTTTTATACTTTATCATTTGCTAAAAATGGAAAAGATTCCCTTTTTCTTTTTGCGCTTCATGAGTGCTTCTGGTGACTCCTCGGGGAAAAGCAATTGGTAAATTTCTCCCCATCCTAAGAACCCCCCAACATTGCGGTCATCAATGAACACATCGGCATTGATTTTACGCGACATTTTTCCGTCGAACTCCTCTTCAGGGTAACTCTTGTTTACTGCGTAAAATTCAATCCCATTTGCTTTACAAAAGTCCACAGCCTCCTCTAATCGGGAACCACTTCTGTACGTCCACAATATCAAATTATGCCGCTTTGCTTGAATCGCTTTTAACGTTTCAAAAGCAAACAGTTTTGGCTTACCGATAGCTGGGTATGCGTCTTCAACGATGGTTCCATCAAAGTCCACCGCGATTGTCATACGTTCTTCATTAAACATGGCGGCAAAGGTATTGATTTTTAACCCGATGTAGAAGTGTTACAGCCACTTGTCTAAGGCTTTAAAAGCCATTTGAATATTTTCTTGAACGGCAGCAATATTTCCTTCCATCATGTAACAAGGAGCAGTAATGATATGGTGCGCCTCATCTACTTCAACGTCGCGTAACGTTTTTTCTGTAGCTGCTGCTCCCGTTGCATTCATTCCTGCCATTATTCCCGAAATATCATACGGTGAAGGTTCTTGGGTAGATCCCACTGTAATCGATGGCTTAATTGATGTTCCCTCCAGTGCTTTTGCAATGGTTGTGGGTCCCATACACAACCCTACCAGTGGAATGTTTTGATTTACACAAGCGCGAATCAACTCCCCTACTCCTTGGTTTATTGAGCCTTCTGGTCCCTCAAACGCCCACTTAGTGTGGTTTTTAGCTGTTCCAAATCCACCTGGAATAACCAGTGCATCAAGGTCTTTTGTATCAACTTCTTCAATTGATTTGATTGCTCCTCGCGCGATGCGTGCTGATTCTACAAGTACATTACGCACTTCATCCATCGGCTCACCAGTAAGGTGATTTACCACATGATGTTGTTCAACATTTGGTGCCATGCATACGGCTTCGTAACCGCGCTGAGCAATGGCTAATAGCGTAAATACTGCTTCCTGAATTTCTGTTCCATCATAAACACCGGAACCTGAAAAAAGTACCCCGATTCTCTTCATACGTTGTTTTTCATTAAAAAATTAAAATCAGCATCGTCACCCAATTCGTAAGGAGGAGTGTCGCGCTCAAAAATGCGTGCAGTATGCTCTCCCAACAAGCTGAGCTTTCCGTTTGAATACAACAGCGCTGATCCCTCGCGCAAGCCAATAACAGGTTGGGAGTTGTAATGGTGAAATTCCCCAATTCGAGTTTCACGTGTTTCACCCATGTGGGTGCTCGTGGGGTCCGGATCTAAATAATGGGGATTCAAATTGAAAGGCACAAATGCAAGTGCGTTAAAGGTAGGTGGATAAACAATCGGCATATCGTTAGTAGTACACACTGTTAATCCCGTAATATTGGATCCCGCGCTGGTTCCCATGTAGGGCAATCCATTGTTAACAGCTTTTTGCAATGGTTCAAAAACCCCTTGTTCATACAATTGATTGAGTAACACAAACGTATTTCCCCCACCTGTAAAAACGCCATCTGCCCAGTCAAGGGCCTCAGCTGGATTGGAGAACGTATGAATACCGCGAACCGATTTACCGAGCTGTTCAAAAAACGAAGCAGCCTTTGCAGTGTAGCCATCATGCGAAATCCCACCAGGCCTCGCGTAGGGAATAAAGAGAATCTGATTGGCATCTGAAAAAAAGGACTGAATGCATTGCTTCATGTAAGCCAAATAGGGGCTGCCATGAACGGTGGATGTACTGACGATGAGCAATTTTTTAGACATACTTCGAAGATACACAGATCGGTTTGTCCACAAAAACTCGCGCTATAGAAGATGGTTTTAATGAAGCATTTTACTTCAGAACACAAGCTGGATAACGGCGAGCGTAATTAGGTCGCCTTGCTCAATTGGTTCATTCAAAAACAAATGCATTCATTACTTTTGGTTGGATGATGTGATGAACATGTGGCATGGTAGAATTAGCTGAAACTACTCACCCTTGATTCGATATCAGGAATAATTACCATTACACCAACTACAAAAACTCACCGTGAAATGCTCGTGTTATGAAACATACCCGCATCGTTTTTTTGGTCTTGATTGCATGTGCCACTATGGCGTCTACCATTGACCTAAACCAGTTGTTTGATTATGAAGGGCTAATTCACCCCAATTACATCACCCTTGATAATACTGGAACCAACACCATAACCAATAAAGGGGCGACCTTAGGCCGAGTCCTTTTTTATGACAAACGACTTTCGGCTAATAACACCATTGCTTGTGCCAGCTGTCATAAACAGGCTTTTGCGTTTGGCGATACTGCGGTACAAAGTGTAGGGTTAAATGGCGGACTTACTGGACGACATAGTATGCGTTTGGTAAATGCTCGTTTTTCAGATGAGCGGAAATTCTTCTGGGATGAGCGCGCTGCAACGTTAGAGGATCAGGCAACCATGCCCATTCAAGACCATATTGAAATGGGGTTTAGTGGCACCAATGGCGATCCAGATATGGATTCACTCATTCATAAACTTGCCGAAACTTCTTTTTATCCACCCCTTATGGAGCTTGCTTTTGGGGATACTGTAATTACCGAAGAGCGCATGCAAGAGGCGCTGGCACAGTTTATCCGGAGCATCCAATCTTTTGACACCAAATACGATAGTGGACGTGCACAGGTAAATGGACAGGGTCAAAATTTTCCAAATTTCACTGCCGAAGAGAACCTTGGCAAACGCCTTTTCTTGAGGCCACTATCAATGGGCGGGGCGGGATGCGCTGGATGTCACCGCGCTAGTGATTTTGGAATAAACCCCAATTCACTTAACAATAACATTATTGGTGTTGCTGGCAATCCAAACGGTATTGACCTTACCAATACACGCTCACCTTCATTGCGCGAATTGTTTGCCCCCGATGGCACACAAAATGGCCCCTTCATGCATGATGGCAGTTTGGAGACCCTCGAAGAGGTAATTGAACATTACAATTTAATTACACTCAACCAGGCCAATACAAATTTAGACCAGCGCCTAGCACCAGGAGGACAAGGTCAAGATTTACAGCTAACTCAGGCAGATAAAGATAACTTGCTGGCTTTTCTGAAAACTTTGAGTGGCTCCTACGTTTATACAGCTGAGGAATATTCAAACCCTTTTGATGTGAATGGTAACCTCGCAATTACACCTCCTACATCAACGCAGTTTGCTTTCAACGAGGATGTTGACCTCAAGCTATTTCCCAATCCAGCTCAACATTATTTTCAACTTGATGGTTTAAATCATCTAGCACCCGCTTTAATCTACTCCATAGATGGACAGAAGGTTTGGAGTGGCGTGGTAGCTCCTCAAAAGAACATTGACGTAAGCTTTTTAAAGGCAGGCACTTATCTCGTAGTGGTCCAAAGCGACGAACCCGTAACATTGCGCCTGGTTAAATATTAAATCGTTTACAACGAGCACCATTAGAAAAGGAGTTCTGCTATGGAGCTCCTTTTTTCATCTACTTTTGAAAAGTGCGAAATTACCTCAATAGCATTTTCCGCTGCACCAATAAGCCCATGCTTTGGCTGCAAGTAATTATTGCAACTGCGCTTTTTGCGTACCTCATCATTCAGGTATGGCTGTTCCCAATTACCTATGATGAAGCGTATACCTACCTGAATTTGGGAAGGTGGCAAGACGCGTACAAAATTTTCCTATTCAGAATTGCCAATAACCACGTATTGAACTCTATGCTTATGGTGTTCACAACCGTTGGTTTTCCGTATAATCCTGTTGCCATTCGCTTGCCAGCATTAATAGCAGCACTGCTTTACCTCGGTTTGGCAATTGCTGCTTCTCAGCGGTATCGGGCTTCGTTATTGGTTTTCAGTTTGTTGGTGGGGAACTACTTTATTTTTCATTTTATGGGATTGGCACGGGGTTACGGCATGAGCGCAACACTTATTCTTGCGGCTTACCTCATTTGGAAAGATGAACATAAGCTCCCACAATCCGACCTCGTTATATGTTACCTTTTAATTGCTGCCTTTTACGCAAATTTTGTTGCACTCGTTGTGCTGCTTGTAATGCTTGTATGGATGAGCCTGTCCAGCTGGCAGTTTTTTCCGTTTTGGAAAAGGAAGCACCTGATTACCATTGGTATCTTGCTCTTAGTGGGGGTAATCGGTTTCTTCAAGGTAACCGGTGAAGGAAAGCCACTATTTGGGGCCTATCAAAGCAGCTTTAGCGAAGCTGTAATTACCGATTATATCGCTCAATTTACTGGGCTCGCCTTACCCGGCGCACTAGGAAGCCTCATTGCCGTGCTGGTGCTCATCGCATATGGCTATGCGCAATTTTGGAAAGGAAAGCCACTTCCCATAACCCTTCACCTCATTTTAATAATGAGTGTAATTGCCTTTATGGCTTTTTTAACCGGTAAACCGCTTCCGACAGAACGCGTGCTAATTCCTTTCTGGCCTGTTGTGGTGCTGGGAATGGCTGAACTTGTAGGCGCTTTTTTTAGTTCCGTTTCAACGCGTAGAGCAACTTGGGTTTCTGTTCCAATCGCGGCACTTTTGTTCTGGCAAATGGGAATTCAACTCATCGCGTTCAACCCATTTCAAGCGACCAACAACCTGTGGACGGTGCCTTATGAACGCAATGCATTTGAACTACCATACCCTCGGCCTAACGAAACCTACTACATCGAAGCGGAATCAGAAAACCGTGAGATGTACAACCAAATTAGCGCGCTAAAACCGGCACATACACATACGTGGAATGGCCTTACTCTGGCCACGGCAGATTCATTAGTTTGGTTAAGTCAACCAGGGGAAATCACCTTACCTGTTGTGGTACAACGTTACATTAGGCATGGTGAAATTCATCGCGATATTATTGACCTGAATAAGCGTGCCTACAACTACCAAGGTAAAACCTATGCTGTATTAGTGTGGTATAAGGCTGAACCAAACGGACGTTTGCTTCATATTCGAGGATCGCAATACCTGTTAGATAACGACTTAAAAACAACGTATACATGGAACAATTAATTCGGTCCTTTTCGGCCTTACTTATCCTCGTTTTGGCCTTTTTCTCAAGTAACGCTCAGCTGATTGATTTTGACAGCGATGAGATTGAGCGCGACTTTGTCCGCAATACAAACTTATATGCCAACGCGTTTATAGGCCCCATTATAGATGCATATGGAACTGCTCAAGTAACTGGGTGGGCGCCACAGGGAGAGCTATTAAAACCCTATCAATTTGCCATTGGTCTTCAAACTAATACATCATTTTTAAAATCGAGCGACCTTCAGTTCAACGTGAATGAAATACCATTTTCAGATAAATTGAGGTTGGCCGACCCCAGCGATCCTTTTCTTCCCACTATTTTGGGAGGCACCACCGAAAAGCAATTGATTTATCGCGTAGAAGGTACGTTGAGTGGTCCTGTTGCATACGAACAGGCCTTTGATGCGCTTTCTGGAACCACCACCCCATTCGATGCCATCCCTTCCGCATCGGTTCAGGCAAGTATGGGTTTACCGCATAACCTTGAAGTCTCTTTGCGGATGTTCCCATTTATTAAAGTGGGTGATTTAACCCACTTCCAAATTGGTGGTGGCGTCCGCCATGAATATGGCCACTATTTCTTAGAAGAGGATGGGCCGCTTTCTATGAGCGGAGGAATTGCATTTCATCATACCAATTTTGGCTATGCTTTAAGTGAGTTTTTAGATGGCGAAAATCAAGAAGTGCGATTTACCGATAACAGCCTATTCATTCATACAGATGTTGCATACCGTTGGAAGTTCTTAGGGATAGTTGGGCGTTTGGGGTACTACAACACCACAACTAAGTTTGGCTTAAATGGAACGTATTCCTTTGAAGTAAAGGAGCAGACTTTACCTCCGCCCGCTCCCCCTACTGTTCAAGAAGCCTTTGAAGTTGAAGATCCCGTTACCGTATCGGCATCAAATGGCCGCATTTCTGGAGGATTAGGCTTAAACATTTTTTTAGGTGAATTTGCCACCCTTACTTCCAACATGCAGTTTGCCGAATACAACACCCTTTCTGTAGGGCTTCATTTCAATTTCAACTAACCTTATTCAGCAGCAATACTACGTGCAAGCTGATAAGCTAGCCTTACACCTACACCTGTTCCTCCCGCTTGCTTATAATCAGTGGGTTTATCTAAAAATGCTGGCCCCGCAATATCCAAATGAATCCAGTTGTAGTTGGTAAAATGATGCAAGAATTTACCGGCAGTAGTTGCCCCTCCTTTGGGTCCACCTAAATTGCTCATATCTGCAACATTAGATTTTAGCAAGTCGTCAAACTCTCGCCAAAACGGAAGTTCTACCACACGCTCATAAACGGCATCTCCAGCTTCTTTTACGCGGGATACATGCGCTCCATCAGCATCTTGTGTCATAGCAATACCAAAAGGACCAGTAATTGCGTCAGCAGCACCTGTTAAGGTTGCCATATCTACAACCAACATGGGATTATAGCGTTTCGCATACACCAACGCATCCGATAAGATCAACCTACCTTCAGCATCTGTATTTTTAACTTCAACTGTTGTTCCATCTGAAATGGTGATGATGTCATCGGCTACAAGTGCATTTTTACCAATGCGGTTATCTGTAGCTGGAATTAATGAAATGGTCCAAACAGGTAGTTTGTTCTTGGCAATCGCATAGATTGCACCAGTAACAGCAGCCCCTCCGCCCATATCACTTTTCATATCAGACATGTAGCCACCAGGCTTGAGGTTATTCCCCCCCGTATCATACACCACTCCTTTTCCAACGAATACCAATGGCTGGCTATTTACAGCTCCCTCAGGCTTCCATTCTAAAATATTGAAGGTGGGCGGGTCAATGCTTCCCAAGTTTACACCAAGAAGGCCTCCCATTTTTAAGGATTCAATGGCTTTTTTATCGAGCGATGTTGTTTGGTAACCCGCAACCTTTCCGGCTTCGGCCATTCGCTTGGAAAACTCAGGAGCAGTTAATGTATTTACCGGCTCATTGACCAAGTCGCGCGCAAAAAAAACAGCCTCAACAACATGCTGAAGCTCTGCCAATTGAAGCTCATCTAACGCCGAGGTAGATACCTCTGCTAGTGGCTTTTTAACCTTTTCTTTTTTATAGGTTTCGAAACGATACGTTGCCAAAAGCAATCCTTCTAAAAATGCGCGGATAGCTTCATGCTGGTCTACAACAGATTCGAAATGTACCGTTTCTACTTGAGCGTTACTCAAACTAGCACATGCTTTTGCACCTAACCTGCGTAAGTCTTCGAGGTCATTTGTTGCCGAAAGACCCTGCTTTTCGCCAAGCAGAACAACAATCAAATCATTGGAGTCTAACGTCAATGAAAATACCTGATTCTCATTGCGCAAAACGCGTTTTGAAACGTATTCATTATCAGCTAGCTGAGTTGGCAATTCCTTGCCCAATTGCGCAAGAACTACCCGAGCACCAGTTGCCGCACTTGAAGTCCATTTTGTTTGGATCATACCTATTTCTTTAAAGTTCAAACTTGATTCCCTGAGCTAACGGAATATGTGAAGAATAGTTCAAGGTATTGGTTTGACGGCGCATGTATGCTTTCCATGCGTCTGAACCCGATTCGCGTCCACCACCCGTTTCTTTCTCTCCACCAAAAGCACCGCCAATTTCAGCTCCAGAAGTCCCAATATTTACATTAGCAATTCCACAATCAGACCCTGTTGCAGAAAGAAAGGTATGAGCTTCGCGCATGTTGTTGGTCATAATTGCAGATGACAAGCCTTGCTTCACGTTGTTTTGCATTGCGATGGCATCGTTTACATCTCCTGTATACTTCATTACATAAAGTATAGGAGCGAATGTTTCTTCTTGAACAATTTCCATTTCATTGTTCGCCTCTATGATGCAGGGCTTGACGTAGCAGCCCGATTCATAGCCTTCGCCGGTTAATACACCTCCCTCAACCAGTACATTTCCGCCTGTATTCTTCGCCTTCTCAATGGCATTTAGGTAAGCGTTTACTGCATCTTGATCGGTGAGCGGGCCAACGTGATTTTGCTCATCCAGTGGATTACCAATTTTCAATTGCTTGTAGGCATCTTGAAGTGCATTTACCACTTGGGTATACTGCGATTCATGAATAATTAACCTACGTGTTGAAGTACAACGCTGACCACAAGTACCTACGGCGCCAAATACAGCGCCTACAACTGTCATTTTCAAATCAGCATCAGGTGTGATGATGATGGCGTTATTTCCACCCAGCTCCAAAATGCTTTTTCCCAGCCTTGCTGCTACTGTCTTCCCAACTTCTTTACCCATGCGGATAGAGCCTGTTGCGCTTACCAGTGGGATGCGTCCATCTTGAGTCATGCGCTCACCAACCGTGTAATCGCCATTTATGAGGCATGATATCCCTTCAGGCAAATCGTTTTCAGCTAGTACATCAGCTATAATTTTCTGACATGCGATACCACATAAAGGAGATTTTTCTGATGGCTTCCAAACGCATACATCTCCGCAAACCCAAGCAAGTGCGGTATTCCACGCCCAAACGGCAACCGGGAAGTTAAAAGCAGAAATGATTCCAACAACCCCCATTGGGTGCCACTGCTCTTGCATATGGTGCAGTGGTCGCTCGGACTTTATGGTCAACCCATGAAGCTGACGTGAAAGTCCTACTGCGAAGTCGCAAATATCAATCATCTCTTGAACCTCTCCCCATCCTTCTTGGAGCGACTTTCCCATTTCATAGCTTACTAATTTTCCAAGAGCGTCTTTGTTTTCACGAAGTTTTTCGCCAAACTGACGCACTATTTCTCCACGCAATGGAGCTGGAACTTCACGCCAAGAAGCAAATGCCTCCTGAGCAGTCTTCATAACGCGCTCATATTCTTCAGGTGTTGTAGCAGTTACACTTCCTATGGTTTGTCCATCAACTGGAGAAGTAGAACGAATGGATGATCCTGTTCCAAAATTTTCTGATCCTGTTGATGTTCCTAAATTGTTTGCTTGTATTCCAAGGGCTGAAAAGACCTCATCTATATTCACGGTTACAGACATGTATTCGGTTTATTTAAAGTTCGATGCAAAGGTATCAATTCGAGGGGTGACAAATCAAGGCTTACTACCTTCAATTCATCAGCTCGCTCATAAGAGCAAATAAGTCGGGTTTAATCACTGGCTTTGCTAAATACCCGTCAAAACCCGCGTCAATAAAGCGTTTCTTATCATCTGGCAATGCGTATGCGGTTACTGCAATGGTAGGAACATCTGCATTCTGGGAAGTTTTCCTCATTCGTTTGAGGACTTCAACCCCATCTAGCGCTTCATCGCCCAGGTTAATGTCCATCAACACCATATCATATACTACTGTTTCCAGTTTATCCAGTGCTTCCTCTCCATTTTTGGCATGGTCAAATGAAAAGCGTTCTTCTAAAAACTTAGAAATTATCAATGCATTGATTGCATCGTCTTCAACTAATAGGATGTGCGCCATTTGTTTTAATTTAACCCGCAATCAATAATACAAACATTTGCTGCTATGAGGCAGGGCATCTAAGGAATATTAACTTCGTTTCATGCATATTGCGCTACTAGGAACACGCGGAATTCCAAATCACTATGGAGGCTTTGAACAAATGGCTTCAGAACTGAGTGTGCGTTTAGTTCAGCGTGGACATACGGTTGCGGTTTACTGCTCTAGTAAACACCCTTACACAAGTGGCTCTTGGAAAGGCGTAACCCTACATCACCAAAAAGATCCAGAGGAATTATTGGGAACAGCCGGTCAGTTCATTTACGACCTCAACTGTATTTTACACGCCAATAAACAACCCTACGACGTGCTGCTGAATTTAGGGTACACCAGCAGCTCCATTTGGGCTAAAGCATTCACGAAGTCAGTGCCAATTGTCACCCATATGGATGGGTTGGAATGGAAGCGTTCAAAATACCCCAAACAGGTGCAACAATTTCTCAAGCAAGCAGAGAAATGGGCCATATCTGGCAGTAACCATCATATTTCTGATAACCCTGCAATTACAGCATACCTGAACAAAAACTACCTCATTGACCCATTTGAAATTTCATACGGTGCTCAAGTGGTTCCTCTCGCCGATAATGCTCCGCTGAGTAATCCATATGACCTGCTAGTAGCTCGGATGGAGCCCGAAAATCACATTGAAACAATCTTGAAAGCGTATTCGGCATCCACAAATACCACCCAACTCATTGTAGTTGGTGGTCCCGAAAATACCTATGCCAAAAGGCTCAAGAAAACTTATACTTCTGAACTCATTACCTTCTATGGCACTGAGTACGACATAGAACGTTTAAACGCCCTACGCACTCATTCCAGGTACTATTTTCACGGTCATTCTGTAGGAGGAACAAACCCCAGTTTACTGGAAGCAATGGGGTGCGGCTGCGCTATTTTCGCTCACGATAACCCTTTTAATAAAGCCGTATTGAGGGACAACGCATGCTACTTCAACCAGCATGTTCACCTTGCCAAGTCATTAGATCAAGCCGACACTCAGCCATGGCAAGAGTGGAAAGCGAATAACATCCAGGAAATAAAACACGCACATAGTTGGGAGCACATTACCGACGCGTATGAAAACATGTTTCATCAAGTTATAACCAATTGGAAACAGGAACATCACGTTTAGTTAGCATCATTCACCTGCTCATAGACTTGCTGATTTTTAATGCGGCATACTGGGGAGGTGGAGTTTTGCGCTATCAAGATCAAGCGCTGGAGATCCTTCAGTACGAATACTACCAGCAGTTCTATGTGGCCATTAATGCCCTGTGGCTCGCTACCGTTTTTTCAACCCGAAACTACCAATTGCAGCGTACAGATGGTTTTTACAAAGTATTCAAACGAGTGGGACAGAGCTATTTGGTTATGCTTCTATTTCTCGCCGCCTATGTTTTTATTTTCAAAGGAGTTGACTACTCCCGCCTGCTAATTGGGTACACTTTGGCCATTGGGTTTTCAATTACCATTATTATTCGGTGGTTAACATTTCACGCGCTTCGCCGCTATCGCAGGTCTGGAAAAAATGATCAGCGCATTTTATTGGTGGGAGATACCCCCGTAATTCGCTCGTTTTATGATCGGGTAGCGAGTTATCCCGATTACGGATATCGTGTCGTTGGCAACTTTTCGGCCCATCTATTCAGTGGTCTCAAACAGCATCCCGATTCCATCGATGCAATTACCGCATTCTGTAACAACAACGCAGTTGATGCAATAATCTGTTCTTATATCATTGAGGATGAGCGCATTCGAAACCTTGCAACATGGTGCGACCAACGATTAATTCGATTCAGATACCTGCCTAACCTGCACGTTTTCGGGGCACGCCAGTTTAATTTAGGGTCTATTGCAGGTATTCCTGTTTTATTGGAGCGCAAGGAACCATTAGCACGCTGGTCCAATGCCTTTGTAAAACGGTTTTTTGATTTGGTAATCGCATTGGTAGTTGTGGCCACTATTTTTCCGTGGTTTATTCCGCTGGTTGCCCTTTTAATAAAGCTAGATTCTACTGGCCCTGTATTTTTTGTTCAAGAACGATCTGGTCTAAAAGGAGAGCGCATCACGTGTTTCAAGTTGCGCAGCCTAGTATACAACGCCCCAAATCAGGACCAACAGGTAACAGCAAACGATTACCGTGTTACACGAGTGGGCAAGTGGTTGCGCAAAACATCGCTCGATGAGCTACCTCAATTTTGGAATGTACTCTTGGGCAATATGTCGGTAGTAGGTCCTCGTCCGCACATGCTCACCCACACAACAGATTTTGCCGCAGTTGTAGCACCTTTCATGGTAAGGCATTTCATCAAACCGGGAATTACAGGGCTAGCCCAAATCAAAGGGTATCGTGGAGAGGTACATTCGCGCAGCGATATCGAACAGCGCGTTTTTTATGATGTAGAATACCTAGAATCATGGAGCTTACTGCTTGATATCCGCATTGTTGCCCTAACAATTAAAACGGTGCTTTGGCCTTCAGATAAAGCATATTAAATGATTCGGAATCGCAAGCCTTTCTTGCGCTGAATGTAAATGGAAGACCACAGGTTGCGCACCACAATGCAGATAGCCGTTGCTATTGCCGCCCCTAGAAACCCGTAAAATGGAATCAAAACGCTATTTAGCGTGATGTTTAGCAGGGTAGTTCCAATCAATATGCGCGAATAATAACGCTCTTCGTTAGCCATCATTAGGTAAGATCCGTTTGCACCAAAAAAAGATCCGGCTAAATACCCCAAAGCAAGTATCAGCGTACCCAAAGTGAGGTGGTCTCCTTTGAGGTTTAAAAAGTTGAGTAAATAGGGTAATGAAACCATCAAAACAACCACTATGGCTGCTGAGCTCACTGCCGCTATGCGCGTGCTTTGTTGAACCAACTTGTTCAGCGCAGCTATGTTTCCAGCTGCTTCCAAACTAGCAAATCGTGCCGGTAAGATGGTGTTTAAGGCAATCAATGGAAGCGTGACCAACAATCCAAATCGGTAAATGATGTGGTAAAGGCCTAGCTCTGTCTCATTTTCTAAAAATCGAATCATTAAGATGTCTGTCCAATTGAGCAGAACCGTAACTGAAGAAATTAAGAAAAACGGAAAAGCCATTTTTCGAATAGCACTAGGCGCATAGGGTATTACACGCTGCCCTACCAAGAAATTTCGGTTTCCAATAAGTTGAATAAGCAGTAAAATTCCCGCAGCACCTGCAAACGACCAAAACGGAACTATTCTGCCCTCAGCCCCCAACCATATTGCTGAACCCAATACCAGTAAAGTAACAAGTCCATAACCGTGGTTTCCCAAGCTGTAAATCACATTCATTCCCCTTGCACGATGGGCTTCATTAAGCAAATAGAATAGCACATAAACTGGCAGGATAACAACCATTGCAACCAAGGGGAGCTGATAATAGGGCGCTATTAATAGTTTTGAAATGAACGGCATTGCACCTGCCAATAACAATCCGGCGATTAAGGCTTGAAACAGGCCCATGCGCAGTGTACGAAAGATCAATCCGCGGAATGCTGGAATATTTCCATCAGCATAAAAAACGCTTCCTTGCTTCAGTGTAAACGTATCTACCCCGGTCATACTGAACAGGGCAATCATATTTAGCACAGTGGTTAAGAAAGAAAAATCTCCAAGTGCATCTAGCCCAAAGTAACGCTCAATCAACACGATATTCACGTAGCCAGCAAGCATTCCAAAGCCTTTTATTGCCAATGGCGCAATACTTTGTATGGTTAGTCCAAGTGCGGTTGATGAATGTTTTGCCGACATGCGTTAGCTTTGAATAAATTCAAGCGATTGAGGCGAAAGCTAAGAAATATTTTAAGTGGTCTACGCACCACACCCAGTTATTTAGTAATTGGAGCGCAAAAGGCTGGTACGTCAAGTCTCTACCAAACCCTTAATGAGCACCCCCAGCTTATTCCCGCTCGCGAGAAAGAGGTTCACTTTTTTGACCTCAATTATCCAAAAGGCATTGCCTGGTATCACGATCACTTTCCCCTTTCCACAGGAAAGAATCAACAAACTGGAGAGGCAAGCCCTTATTACATGTATCATCCGCTGGCTGCTGAACGTGTATGTAATTACAATCCAGCGATGAAACTCATTGCCCTTTTGCGCAACCCAATTGACCGAGCTTATTCCCATTACCATCACATTCGCGGTTATGGACTGGAAGACCTCACTTCATTTGAAGCGGCCATTGAAGCTGAGCATTTAAGGCTTGAAGGACTTGACCAAGAACTCCGATCAGGTAACCAAGAAGTATCGTTAAGGCACCGCCATTGGTCGTACCTCAGCAGGGGCTGCTATGCCCAACAATTAAACACTTGGCTTGCTCATTTTCCGCGCGAACAGCTATTGCTATTAACAAGCGAATCGCTTTTTGATCAGCCCGACGAATCACTTCAATCCTGCTTTGAGTTTTTAGGATTAGATGAATTCAAAGTACAGCAGCTTCCACAGCTGCTTAAACAAGATTACACTCCTATGAAAAGCGAAACGCGAGCAGCTTTGCGCTCCTACTTCGCAAAAGATGTGGACGAATTACGTGCTCAGTTTAACGTGGGAAAATCTTGGGATATATGAGCGCAATAGCTATTGTTGGAATGCACCGATCTGGAACTTCTGTTTTCGCACATTTCTTGCATGAAGCAGGTTTGTTTTTAGGTGAAGACCTTTACCAGAACTACGGCGATAATCCGAAAGGCCATTGGGAAGACAATGACTTTGTGAACCTTCATCGAAATGCCTGTTTGGGTCATGGCCAGCGCGAAGAATACCTGGTAACCCAATCATTTGACCTTCCTGATGATACCCGCAGCGCCATGCAAGCTCTTTGGAGGCACAAACAGCTCAGCACCAACGGAACCAGATGGGGATGGAAAGAGCCCCGAACAACCTTGTTCTTACCTACGTGGTTCGAAATTGCCCCAGAACTTAGGGTTATCGGTCTGTTTCGCAACCCAAAAGCTGTAGTAAGTTCATTATGTAAGCGGCATAATGCCTTTTATAAACCACGTTGGGTTTCACTGTTTTACAACACCTATTACCACTACAACAACTGCCTATTAGAAGCCTCCAAGCGTTTTCCTAACCAAGTTGCCCTCATTCCATTTGACGATTTTCAAGCGAACCCCGAAGCCTATTTCCCATCACTGGAGCAGCATACGGGCCTTACCCTGAATCGCGAATTATGGGACCGCACGTATACTGCAGTTTTGCATCGTAAAAAGCGCGAGGTTTTGCCCTTTTTAGCACCTTTAGCTAAACACCGTGCAAATCGTATTTTTAACCAACTCCTTTTGCAGGTATCGTGACAGGCTTTTACACCATAGCAACCCGGGCTTTTGCGCCGCAAGTTACCGTATGGGCGGATGCTATTAAGATGCATCACCCCGATGTTCAGGTTCATGTGGTTTGGGTAGAGGGCAAGTCCTCTATTCCCGAGGTAAATGGAGTAATAAACCACGCAGTAAGCGAGTTAGCGTTGAACATGGCTGAAGTTACAGCACGGTATAATATTGCCGAAATCTGTTTCCTACTGAAGCCCATTTCAGGTGCCTACCTCATGGATCAAATGCCCTCAATTAGCACGTGGTGGTACTCCGATACTGACATGTATTTTGTAAATACCTTACCCACAACATTGTTGCCAGAGGACGCTATTTTCGCACTATCGCCTCATTTGCTCAACCCCGCCGATGACGGACGCTACCCAAGCACTTTCGATACGTTACGCACAGGGTTATTTAACATGGGGTTATTTGCGTTTCGAGCTACCTCAGCAGCAAAGGATATCCTCCACTGGTGGGGCGAGCGGACGTTGGAGCAAGGAGAAGAGCAAACAGACATGGGATGGAGCTCCGATCAATCTTGGGCACAAGCTATTCCTCATTTTTTTAAGCACATTCACGTCATCGATCACCCTGGCGTTAATGTGGCATTCTGGAACATTCATGAACGCTCCGTTCATTCTGCTAACAACGAAGTTATGGCTGCCGATAAGCCTTTGATTTGTGTTCATTTTTCGAAGTTTGATTGCGCCGATTCCAATGCCTTGGTAAGTAATGAGTGGTGCAATAGGGCTGCCGTGAAAGGCCCTGCCATTATGGAAGTTGTAGCGCGTTATAGCTCTGCTTTATGCAAATTATCAGATGAATCGCACAAATCGAGTTTTGATTACCCCCCTTCAAAGCGAGGCGGGGTTTATCGTGGATCATCACGTATTGTCCGAACTGCAGTTTTAAGCATCAATAGATTGCCGAAAAGCTTGCGAAATACATTGAGAAAATTCGCACGTTTTCTCCTCAGAAATGTAAAAGTCAACTAGATGGATGCGAGTATCGTTATTTGTACCCATAATGGATCCGAGGTTATTGAAAAGACAATCTTGGCAATTGCTAATCAAGACCTCGCAGAGTCATCTGCAGAACTTATTGTTGTTGATAATGCATCAACAGACGGGACCTTAAACAGGGCTTCCATAGCTTGGAAGCAAGGAGGTGCTCCATTCGAGCTAACCTTATTACAAGAGCCAAATCCAGGTAAGGTACATGCCATAAAAGTGGGTTTAGAAGCCACTAAGGGTAATGTGGTGATTTTTGTAGATGACGACAACCGCCTGTTTCCGAATTACGTTAAAACTGCCATCAACCTGTTTCTGGCCATGCCTGACCTCGGGGCTGCAGGCGGAAAATTAATCGCCACATTTGATGATGTTTCGGTTCCCGATTGGTTTGAGCGTTGGAAACACCTTTACGGGGTTGGCATGATGCATCCCGATGGAGATTCCCCCAATCAGTGGAGTCTTTACGGAGCTGGAATGTGTATCCGCCGTTCTGCGTGGGAGTTCCTCGTAGACCACGACTATCAGCCCGTAATTGAAGGACGAAAAGGAGAAGCTCTCACTAGCGGAACCGACTTCGAACTGTGTAAATCGATAGCACTAGCCGGATGGGAGCTCTACTCTACCTCTGCCCTTTCTGCACACCACCATATGGAAACTAAGCGACTGAGCTGGGAATACCTCAAGCGACTGGTAACCGGTATCGCTTCCGGTTATCCGGAACTCATCGTTTTTCAACGCATGCTCGCTCAAAAGATGGGCTATCCCATAATGGCTTTTTCGTTTACTTATGCTTTTGCTTTGCTCAAAAAACGATTGAAAATGATGGTATTCGCACTATCAAAAGGTGCGGACATCGAGGGCAACGATAATTACCTTCGATTTTTACTCGCAGAAGCAGAGTACGTTGCCTTGCGCGATGGCAAAGCTCGCTACATGCACTTATGGAAACAATTAAAAACAGCTAAATGGGTGCAGTAAATCCACACTTCAGTGTAATTGTTCCTGCGTATAACGCTGCAAATACGATCAAGCGCACACTAGACGCTGTTGCAAAACAAACGTATTCCAACTTTGAAGTGATTATATGCAATGATGGTTCAACAGATGAAACTGAGCACGTATTGCAGGATTGGATCAAAGCAAATCCACTAGTAAGTTGCACTTTTATCAATCAGTCCAACAAGGGCGTTGCAGCAGCAAGAAATGCTGCAATATCAAAATCCACTGGTCAGTACTTGGCCTTTTTAGATGCCGATGATTGTTGGTCTACCGATAAACTCCAAAAAATCAACCAGCTCCTCAAGGTTAACCCTTACGCTACTTGGCTCGCACATCACATGCAGGAGTCGGGTAACGGTTCAGCATTACGTTTAGTAAAGCCAATAGCTCGTGCGGCTGAATTGGTGCTGAACGGAAATACACTTACAACATCAGGGGTGCTCCTAAAGGCAAGCGCTTTTAAATCCTTGGGCGGCTTTAATGAGGACCCTAACATAGTAGGCGCTGAAGACTTAGACCTTTGGATTAGACTTTTCCAACAACGCAATACCCTCACTATTTGTGATGAAGTGCTTGGCTATTATTGGGTTAGTAAAACAAGTTTAACAGCAAATGCTAATCGCCATTATCGGGCTTGCATGCGTGTAATTGAGCAACATTGGAGCGAATCCGCTTTCATAAAACAAGCAGCAAGCCGTAAAGCTTTCGAAATTGGACGGTATCTGCAAAAAACGGGGGAACATACGCTGGCCCAAACTTGGCTAAAAAAAGCTGGAACAACGCCAATCGCACTAATTGCCCGATTCACGAACTACCTGCGGATTAAGCATTAGAAATGGCAGCACAAATAACACCGGGAAATAGGTATAAAACCCATTCAGTAATGCGCAACACAGCGCGGTGTATACCAACCATCTTCCTACGCGATTAAAGCGCACCCACCTTAGCAGCCAAAACCACACCATTACTAGCGATACAAAACCCACCAAGCCATATGCATACGTGATCTGGAGAAAGTCATTATGAAACCATACTGGATAATTTAACACCGCATTATTGGCATCTATCGCACCTTGCATTGACCTCCCAAATAACCAATCGACGGATGAAAAATCAATAATGCTACTCCACCAAACATCCCATATTAATACACGAGAAAGTGCTGCCACATCTGTGTGAAGTGCATATAAAATATCGAGGTAGGGCAGGGTTATGGGATGCTCCACCAGCGGACCCCAGCTTGTGGCAGTAGCAACCAGAATTACAGTAAACCCCAAAAAACCAAGGGTGATTTTTCGCCAATCAGGGATTGAAACACCTAAGAAAAACAGCCCCGCCAATCCACTTACTAAAAAAGTGCGTGTGCCTGTATAAAAGCTTGCGAGCAGCAGTAATACCCCTAATATTTGCGCCTGACGATTCCTTAACGTCAATTGAAGTAGACCCGTGAACCCTAAAAAATAGGCCGCCATGTGAGGCACACGAAACAGCCCTTGGTGGTACGTTCTTCCCACTGGAATATACCCCGAAGAAAAGGCAAAAGATCTGTTTTCAAATCCTAGTAATGCAGGTAGAAATAGGAGTATGCCTATAATCGTAAGCGCCGTAAGGGACCGAGTGGTAAAGCACCTGTGATGCCTGCTAACAAATGGTAAGGCAGTAAAAAACATCAACAGCGTGAGCAAATCTGAAAGGTTTGATTTATTCCATCCAAACCTCACCACGTGAATCAAAAACAACCCAATGAACAAGGCTGAAATAGCCACCACGGCTTTACGTAAGTGCGCAGGGAGTGTGCGCATCATCAATACAAGTAATAGTGGAAGAGTTGCAATGAACAAGGGGGTTGATACCACCACGTTTATCACCCGATCTGCCACAAAGCAACTTAGTGCCATGCCCCAAATTAGCTCGGGCTTTGCCATTGCTTGGGTAATCTGCATCTTTGAAAATCTCGTCACCGTTCGAATTTAAACAATGCCCTCAGTATCACGTCAGAAAATACTCATGATTCATGGCCATACCGATATGTATGGATCTGGGCAAATCTTTCTGCGTGCATACCAGGCGCTTGTTAAGCATTATAACGTACATGTGATTTTACCTGGTGGCGGGGAAGCATTTGACCGACTGAGTGAAGCGGGCGCACCAATTACGTGTTTATCACTTGGGGTCTTACGCAAAAAATACCTCACCCCGTGGGGCTTATTAAACAGAGCATGGCACCTAGTTAAAGGTGTTCATACTTTGCGCAGAATCATCCGCAAGGAAGGTGTAACTCTGGTTTATACCAATACGCTTCCTGTTTTTGCAGGACCACTAGCAGCGAGACTCACACGTGTCAAGCACCTCTGGCATTGCCATGAAACACCAGAAAAGCCCTTTTTTATAGTTAGCCTATACGCGTTCATGATTCGTTCATTTGCCAATCACCTTGTTTGTGTTTCGAACCCCACTCAGTCCCATTGGAAAAAGCATACGAATAATGCGAAGACTGTATCAATTAGTAGGGTTTTTAATGGCATTGATCCTTTTCCAGCGGTAACCAACTGTCCATTTAAAGTGGGCTCTAACTCAACTGTAATGCTTACTGTGGGAAGAATTAGTGCTCAAAAAGGCACCCTTGAAGCAGTGGCCATCGCCCATGAAGTTCTGCTGCAAAATCCATCTACCCATTACGTTTGGGTTGGCAGTATTTACCCGGGCAACGAGCCGTACTTGGCTGAGGTGAACCGTTTAATTTCGAGCTTTTCTACCAAAGAAAGGATGCATTTTGTGGGGCAGCAAGCTGAGGTTGGAGGTTACTTTCAACATGCCGACGTTTATTTGCACCCTTCTATTGAAATGGATTCTTTTCCAACCACCATATTGGAAGCCATGCACGCCAGACTGCCAATTGTTAGCACCACTAAAGGAGGTGCCACCGATATGATTGAACACAATGTTTCTGGTATGCTATACCATCCCGAAAACGCAGAAGGTGCCGTGACATACCTCAATGACTTACTTGCCGACAGCAATAAACTTGACGCGTTTGGCAAACACGCTCAAAAACGTGTTCAATCGGTCTTTTCGCCCGAAGCATTCGCTAAAAATATTACTTTGGCAGTAAGAGATACCCTTGATTCATGAAACAAGAACCCGACGTATTAAGTTATTTAATCAGTGCCTTTCAGTTTATACCAAATACCTTTGGGTCAATTGCCAAGCACCCTGTTCAGGCATTAATAATTACAGGAATCATTGGGTTAATTACTGCGGGCTCCATTTGGTTTCAGCCCGCACAATTTTCGTCAACAGCGGTGGTCCATGCAAACTCACTGAATGTAAATACAAGCTTAACATTGCTGGAGCAGCTCCATATTGCCGCGCTGGAGAGAAACGCTACATTTTTGAGCAAATCGCTAGGTATAGATGAACAATCAGCTGCACAAATCACAGGGGTTTCAGCTGTTCAGCTCCCCATACGTCCTGCCGAAAAATTAAACCTCAAGTCACTACCTATAAAAGTTACGGTTACAGCAGCTCAACCTGCCCTTTTTGAGGTGCTATCAACTGGAATTCAATCGTATTTGGATGCAGGCGGAAACATGCTGAAACCACATGCGGCTGAACGTGAAGCCCTCGCGTTAAAGATTAAGCACATTGACAATGCCATTGCGGAAATGGCAGCCGATGAATCCCGCTATAGCGAATCGCGAATGGACATTATGGGTGCTCAAATTCATCGTGCAGAATATGCTCAAGCGCTGCAGGAACTTGAGACATTAACTGGCACTATTTCTCCGTTCTACATCCCGATTTACCCTAGTCACCCTAGTATTCCGGCTTACGCAACTGCAGCTGCCCTTATTGCGTTTTTTCTGATTGGTTGGCGATTGAACGCTTAAATGCTTTCACAAACATGTTTAGCGGATCCGAAACCCCTTGCTCTCCCGCGTAACGGTAAATTGAAAAAATTTCTGCTTTATTATTCGCGAAGGCAGCGACTTGATGCTGTGGATATGTATCACTTAACGCGTTGTAAATGCGATTAGCTTCAGTTCGATAAACCATTTCTTGAAAATGGTAATCTGTATCAATTAGGTAATAGGGTACACGACTTAAAACTGCATGTGCACTGTCGTAATTGCTTTGATACAAATAAAGTTCACTTAGGCTTACTGATGCCTTATGAAACTTACTACTAAGGCTCAAGGCATACCTGTAATGCCCTTCAGCACGCGAAATTTCTCCATTACTAAACGCAGCAAAGCCAGCATTTAAACGCATATTGAGGTGGTTTGGATTTGCTTTTATGGCTTCATCAAACAAGGCTACTGCGCTGTCCCACCTATTCTGGAGCACATAACCCATTCCTGCGTAATATGCCAATGGAGTTGCTGAATAGTCTAAATTAAACGCCGCATTTGATTTACGTCCAAACTTCATCAACCCTTCCATGTTCTTCGCGCTAAATGCAATCCGTGCTTTTTCTGCGCTTTGTTCTCCTTGCATGTGCATCCATGTAAACCCAATAATCAACGCACCTAGCACAACAAGTTTATAAAGGCCCCAATTGGAATTCCACGTTAACGCTAGTGCCTTACTATCGCGATAGGAAAGTGCCAAGACCATTGCCAAAAACACATACAATGAGGGACGTTCCAACGGAAAGCTAAAGGCATTCACTGCGATAAAATAGACCACCACCGCTGTGGCAAATTCTCCTGCTTTCCCGTTAACTTTTGGTCCATAAAACAATGCCGCACCGATTATTATCGCCAACCCGATTAAACCAACAATACCCATTTCACTCGCAACTTGAAGGTATTCATTGTGCGCGCGCTGTGCCTGTATGGCGCCACTGTACACCTCAACACCAAATTTATCAAGGCCAAATTCTCCATACCGCACTTTCCAATTACCACCACCCACTCCAAGCATTGGGTTATCAGAAATCATTTCACGTGAGTTTTCCCACAAATAAATTCTACTTTGAAATGACTCGGGTAAGTGATTAAACTGGATAAGCGGAGCCAAGAAGCCCATTAGAAGCGCACCTGCGAGCACAATAAAGCCAAAAATACGCGCGCCACGCACACTGGACTTAGCAAGTACCCAAGCAATAAGTGCCAAAGGAAGAGCTACCCATACAGAACGCGTACCATTGAAGCCAATTACACCAATGGCCAACACAGCAATTCCTAAAATCCACCAATTCTTTTTAGAACCAAACGCAACGCCCCAAATCACCAAAATACCCATAGCAAAGCTGGCCATGTTTTCATGTCCGAACGTAAATGCTAGTTTATCACTATCGGGATGAGTTAATGCAATCCCTGCCGAAAGAAAAATTCCAACAGCCCAAGCTAGTCCTATGTGTAACATCCTGTTAGGACTCAGTTCTTTCCGGCGAAATGCCACCCAAAACATATAAAACAAGCTGTAGAGAAGCGCCCATTTCCCAAAGGTTACAGTAGCTTCTACTGTATTCCACGCATAAAATATCCCCGCAAAACTCAACAGCATAATCACACTAAAACCCAATGATGCTAAGTTTGGCAGATACAGCCTATTGACTGAGGGGCTTTTCGCAAGCAGTACACTTCCTACAACCAAAAATGCCCCAATCAGCATTGTCCTTGGGCTAATAGCCCCGTCGCCTAAATCTGTGCGATAGCATAGGGGCAAAATGAAGGTAAAAATCACCGTGAGTTGCTCAAAGCGCGACCATGACGTAAATAGGTTCTTCGTATTGCTCATAAAAAACCAAATTAGGTAAATGCGTTCAGAAGCATGATGAGAATTCGTAATTTAGGCTTAACCAAGTGCCATGAAAACTTCAAACCATTCGGCAGCGGCTGCTTTCGGCCAACCTCTGATTCCTTTAAACAACCTCGTTTTTTGGGTGTTTTGGCTCGTCTCATCAGTATTTGTTTTGATCCTATCGAAGGATTTCGCCTTATCTGGAGATGAATACATTCATCGCGAACAAGCTCAGCTGGTTTGGGATTATTTTTTGGAAGGGGATGAGGCTGCGCTTCATCAACCCGAGACCTTTCTTCATTTTTATGGGCAGAGTTTTGACTTCTTTATGGCAGGACTGGAGCGATTATTCAATCCCTCAGATCCGTATCGCATGCGGCACTTTTTTAATGCCCTATTCGGAATGTTAACGGTGCTTTTTGGTGGGTTGATCGGTCGCCGAATGAGTGGAACGCTGGTGGGTGTAGTAACCATGTTGGTGTTATTAACCACGCCACGTTTTTTTGGTCATATGATGAATAACCCGCTGGACATCCCTTTTGCATTGGGCTATACTGCAGGCATTTATTTCATCCTTCGGCTTAGCGCTCCCTCAAATAAAAGTAGACCCTGGCTAACCTTGCTTGGATACGCACTCTCGGTTGCATTGGCAATTAGTGTTCGTGTTGGTGGTATTTTACTTATTCCTATTGCGCTGATGATGTGGGGGTTACGCGCACATCCTGGGGGAAGCCTGCAACTTTCCGGTTGGTTCAAACAACTGTGGTTAGCAAGATCATCCTTGCTATGGCTCCTGATTTTCTCACTTACGGGATACTTGCTCGGTCTGCTGCCCTGGCCTTATGCACTTCAAGATGTTTGGTCAAATCCCTGGAATGCACTCGAACGGCTATCGAGCGTTGCTGTAGGAATAAATACGCTCTGGGACGGAGAAATTATGGAGTCAAGGGAGTTGCCCTGGTACTACCTACCAAAAATGATGTGGATGACCATTCCTTTGGTTTTTACCATTGGATTAGCAGCATTTGTTATGAGGTCATGGAAGTACTTTAATCTAAACGCTTGGTTAATCGTATTCGCTTTTGCATTTCCATTGTTTTATGTGATTGTAAAAGGTGCCAACCTATATGGCGGTTGGAGACACTTTCTCTTCATTTACCCAGCGGGTGTTGTTCTTGCAGTGCTGGGTTGGAAGTACCTGTTTATCATTCGCAAAGAGGGTAGTATCCGAACTCTGCTCGGTGTTTTCTTTGTGAGTCTTGTCTTTCTCCCTACATACTGGATGATTCGGGAACACCCTTATCAGTATACCTATTTCAACCAGTGGTCTGGAGGGATTGTCAAAAATGCCAGCAAGTATGAAACTGATTACTACTGCAATGGCCTGAAAGGAGCCTCTGATTGGTTGAAGTCACAAGCATTTTTCCAAGAGAACTTAAAACAAGGGAACGTATTAATCAGTACCAACAACTTCAGGCCAACACAACACTACTTTTCAGCCACAACCAATGCCAGGGTTACTTACGCTCGTTATGAAAACACCTCTGAAAAAAAATGGGATTACGGCATCTTTTATATCGGATACGTACACCCTCATCAAATTGAACAAGGATACTGGCCTCCTGCAGGAACAATCCACACGGAGGAGGTAGAAGGAGTTCCGATTGCGTGCGTTGTTAAGCGACCTTCCACGGAAGATTATTATGGGTTTCAAGCATTAAAAAACCGGCAGTTTAACCAGTCTATTTCCCATTTCAAAGCTTACTTGGCTGTTGATCCAACAAATGAACAAGGCTGGTTTGGTCTAGGGAACGCTTATTTCTACAACAAACAGTATCAGCAAGCTCTGGATTGTGCTGAGCGCTCCTTTGAGCTTCATCCAGATAACCCCATGGGGTTGTGGCTTGCGGGTAGGGCTATCTTCGAGCTTGAGAACTATACCGAGGCACATAACTACCTCAATAAGGTACTCAAAGAATCGCCGAACTATGCTCCTGCATATTATTACATTGGTTTAACATATTATAACCAACAACAGTATAATTTGGCTTTAGAGCAGTTATTGCGGAGTGCACAACTTGACCCAAAAAATGTTGATACGTATCACAAATTGGGGATCACGTACGAAGCTTTGGGGAACACCGAAATGAGCCAAAAGATGATGGATGCCTACAAACAACTAACAAATCCTTAAGATTTTGCATGCAATTGTATTGTACCTTGGACTCCGCATTACAAAAACAACATTTTACATATGAAAAAGCTGATTTTTAGCGCCGTTGCAATTCTAGCAGCACAATTAAATTTTGCACAAGAGTTACCACAACCTAGTCCAAAAGGTGAGGTAGAACAAGTGATTGGATTCACAGAGGTAGAAGTGGAATACAGCCGCCCTGGTGTTAAGGGTCGCGAAATTTGGGGAGACCTCGTTCCATTCGACAAAGTTTGGCGTGCAGGTGCCAACAAAGCAACACTCATCGAGTTTTCTACCGATGCAACAATTGGCGGAACAACTGTTAAAGCTGGAAGCTATTCATTGTTTGTTAAGCCAAGCAAAAAAATGGCCACTGTATACCTGAATTCAGAAACTGAATTGTGGGGAACGGGTGATTATGACGCAACAAAAAATGTCGCCGAATTTGAGGTGGCTATGTCAAAAACAGCTTCGGTTGAATCAATGCTGTTTTACTTTGATAATGTTACTAGTTCATCAGCAGACCTGATTCTGTCGTGGGCTGGAATGCACATCGCAATGCCAATCCAAGTTGATTACCTTGACCAAGCAAAGGCAAATATTGCAAAAGCACTTGAAGAGGATGCCGATAATTTCCGCGTATATAACAATGCTGCGAGCTTTTACATGGCAGAAGAAATGGACAGTGAACAGGCATTGGCTTGGGCTAAGAAATCAACTGAACTTGAAAAGAAATTTTGGAATGTAAAGGTTTTGTCTGAAGCATATGCCGCAAATGGCGATTATAAAAATGCGATCAAAGCTGCTAAGTCAAGCTTAAAGCTAGCGCAAGAAGCAGATTATGCTCCTTACATTAAAATCAATCAAGCAAACATTGAGAAGTGGTCGAAGATGTAATTTGAACTGTACATACCTCTTTTTTTTACGAGCCTGTAAATCCATTTACAGGCTCGTTGCGTATATGAGTTGTTAGGAATCATTAAATTGTATGACAACTGACAATAATGCTCCCTCAATCCAGTTAGGTTTGAGAAGCTTTAATAACATTTAAACACGTTACTAATTTTAACCCTCAATCAAAGTATTATGGAAAACAAGTTAAAAAACAAAGCGTTCCAAGCTGCAGTAGCAACGGGAACAGTATTACTAGGCTCAGCTTCAGTTGCATCTGCTGGGAACCTCTTTTCGTTTGAAGATTTAGGATCTGGTTCTGAACTTCGTTCTGAATTAATCGCGAAAAACAACCCTGCTGCAATCGGTTCATTTATCAGCAATAGTGACCTCGAGTTAAAATGTGGTGAAGGAAAATGCGGAGAAGGAAAATGTGGTGAAGCAGGTAAGGAAGGAAAAAAAGCTAAAAAAGCAGAAAGCACAAAAGCTGGAGAACATAAATGTGGCGAAGGCAAGTGTGGAGAAGGTAAATGCGGTGGTGAAAGCAAAGAAGCTAAGAAACCCGCTAAAGAAGCTAAAACCAAGTCTAAGGCTGGAGAACACAAATGTGGAGAAGGCAAGTGTGGAGAAGGAAAATGTGGCGGAATATAATTGCTTATTAACCTAGTTAAGGCCGCCTATCAGCGGCCTTTTTTTCGCTTATGAAAACAGTTAATGGAATAGGATTAGGCTTTCGTCGGGATTTAGCTGACGACCTCATTGCTTTGTCAGACAATAAACCCGCATTCGTAGAGCTCGCTCCTGAGAACTGGATGAGCATGGGTGGGTATTGGCGTAAGAAACTGAACGAAGCGGCCGACAGATATCCTATAACCGCTCATGGACTATCACTTTCAATCGGAAGTCCTGACCCACTGGACATTGGGTTTATAAAGCGATTAAAGTCTTTTCTAGACGAGTTCAACATCGAGCTCTACTCAGAACACTTGAGCTATTCTAAGTGTGCTAATGCGCACTTATATGACTTACTGCCTATCCCTTTTAGACAGGATGCTGTAGATCATATTGCTGAGCGGATAAAGGTTGTTCAAGATATTTTAGAGCGACCTTTAATCCTTGAAAACGTTTCTTACTACACGCCTGTTGCGGCTGAAATGACCGAGGAAGAGTTTATTACATCGGTTGTGAAAACAAGTGGATGCAACTTGCTGCTCGACGTAAATAACGTTTACGTCAATGCGTTCAACCATGGATATGACCCCAAAGCATTCATAAATGCATTACCACTTGATCGCGTTGCCTATATGCACATGGCTGGACACGAAAAAATTTCTGAGGACGTGATTATCGATACTCATGGTCAGCCGATCATTGATCCAGTATACGATTTATTTGCTTGGACTCTTCCTAAGCTGAACCCTGTGCCAGTTTTACTTGAGCGGGATTTTAACATCCCAGAAATGGCAGAACTTCAGGGAGAGTATCAACGCCTTCAACATATTGCGGACAAATCCTGGAATAATATTCATGCTTAAACCTAGCACAATAAAGGCTCAAGAAGCCCTGGCTATGTTCACCCGGACAGGTGAGTATAATACGATTCCTGGAGTTTTAGAGCACCGCCTCACACATTATCGCCGATTAGTGCACAATGTGACTTACGGAATTCTCAAACAGGCATTTCCCATTACCTTACAATTATTGAGTCAAAAAGAGTGGGATGAACTAGTTAATGCCTTTCAGGCTCAGCACGATGCCCAAGCCGAAGAGGTATGGCGAATGCCTAAAGAGCTTCACACCTTTGTTCAACAAAACGATTACAACACAACGTTCAATCGGCCTTATTTGGAAGAGTTGCTTTGGTTCGAATGGCTTGAAATTGAAGTATATGGAATGCTGGATGGTTTTGTCCCAAACTTTACTAAAGGTAATTTATCAGAACAAGAACTTATACTGAATCCGGATTTTCACCTGCATAGTTTCTCGCACCCCTTTCACAAAATGTCAATCGAAGCTGCCACAGAGCATGTAGGCTTGTTTCATGTGTTGGTTTACAGAACCCAAACAACTAAGGAAGTTCGCTTCATTGAGCTTTCTCCTTTCACACAGTTGTTATTTGAGCTACTTCTGGAAACGCAATCTTTTCATGAAGCATTGCGCCGCGTAGAAATTGAAACAGGGTTATCCCTTGACGAAAACCAGCGTAATGGTGCATTGCAGTTCGTGACACACCTCTATGATAAGGAAGTTATTCTTGGGGTTTCCTCGCCGGAATAAGCGCCGTCCAAATACTCAATTTTCCTGCCATATAGCTGGTCCAAATTGGCCTAACCATACCATGCTTGACATCAATATTTGTGTAGTCTCCAAAGAACACTAGCTTATTCGGAACAAATGCCTCTTTGTTTAGCTGTTCATTTTTCCATGTACTTCCCCCGTCTGTGGATGAAGCCATAAAAACATCGGTATGTCTACCATCTTGATTACGACGATCGTAAAAAATGCAATACAAGGATCCCGTTTCCTGATCAATATCCATCCAAGTAAAAAACTGGTGTGCCTCCCGCTTATCGTTATTCACACGAACAGGTTCAGACCAGGTTGCTCCCCCATCTTTAGACCAACATACCCACACATCGGTGTCTGATTCTCCAAACCGCTGATCTGTCCAATTCACATAAATGGTTCCGCGATTTGGTCCGTTAGAACGGTCAACTAATGTAACAGGCATTCCATTGCACCGATTAATTCCGGGAATCTCTTGAACCCATCCCCCAGGTTGTTCTGCTACCACCTTATCCTTGGTGTTCCATGTTTCACCTTCATCTGATGACTTATTGAAATACAGCTTCTCATTCCAGGCCCAAGTAACATAAACTTCTCCCTCAGGTCCAACAGCAGGAACTGCGCCCTCTACAGTCATATCATCATCCAAACAATTCCCCGCATGTTGATTAATGCGAACTGGGTCAGACCAAGATCTTCCACCATTCTTAGACCGTGAAAAAAGAATAACCGTACTGTCTCCTGGCTCCTTGCTATTGTAGGCATCAAATTGGGTCCAGGTTACATAAATATTGCCCGAATTCGGATCAACAACTGCCCATTCTTTATCCTGGTCTTTTGTTGGATTAAGTCCCGTGTAGCGCCCTTTTTTCCACTTGGTAGCCATCTTGTTGCTCCTTTGACTAACAATGCGATCCAAGAGCTCATCGCTCTGCCAGTTTTCGCCTGTTGGGTCTGAAAGGTGGAAAAAAACAAACTTACCATTTGGGGGAGAAATGATACATGGGTCTCCCCAAACGCCGTATCGAGATGTGAGCTCATCTCCTTGCCAGGTTCTTCCGCTATCATGGGAATAATACCATTTGTTGATGTTTGCTCCTGCAGCAATTACACCGGGTCGTTTACTCGAGATACAAATGGTTGGCTCTTCTGGACCATTGAACGCATTCCCTTCATCAATTTTAACTAACTCATACGGCTGTGCGTGAACAGCTACCGAAACAAATAAACCGGCTAAAAAACTAAACTTCATAGGCATAATATTTCCCTGAGCTCCCCTAGCATCATAGCTGTGGCACCCCATACAATGTGTTCTTGAACTTTAAACCCCGGTGCTCGAATCACCATTCCATTGCTCAATTCAATGGGATGCTCTTGAATGGCATTTGGTGCAACGAGATCGGCCAATGGGAATTCGATGATTTGCTGTACTTCACGTGGATCTGGAACCCATGTGGGCCGTTCATGCAAGGTTGCTAAATACGGCGTCACCAAAAATCCACTAGGAGGAATATAGACTTCAGATAAAGGACCTTGTATTTTCAATCCGGTTCGTTGGATACCAACCTCCTCTTCAGCTTCACGAAGTGCCGTATCTTCTAAATCATTATCTGTTGGTTCTTGCTTGCCTCCAGGGAAACTGATTTGAGCACTGTGAACTCCTTTATAAGCGTTTCGCTGCATCAGGACTGTGCAGGCGTTGCCAGTTGAATTTGGAAATACAGCTACCAGTACAGCACTCAATTTGGGTTGTGTTTGTTGGGCTAAAGCTTCAGCACGAGAGGATCGACTCATAGGAGCATATTTACGGTGTGCCCGCTCATCAGGTAAGTCGGATAACAATCCCTCCTCTACTCTTTCCATGAACTCCGAAAACTGCATACCGTCAAATATGCGGAATTATCTCCATAGCAGATTGAATTGATTTCATAACTTCCCTCCCGTATAGCTTGAATGCGTTTATAACTGCTCCAGGTATGATAAAAAAAAGAGTCAAAAATCTTTGGGCATATTACATCTCAATATGGGCGGCTGTCCTGCTTACAACTGGGTTTGGTATTACTTACATCCAAAATCAGGTGTTCTCGCCTGATCAGCTTTCCACTCAAGCTAATTATTTGGCAAGCCAACTTAACACGGTAGAACTCATCGAGTCGACACTTCATGACCTCCTAGCATCAAATTCGCTGAGTAGTCAAGCGCTAGTGCTGGATAACATTAGCGTCTATTCGGAGCGATTAAGTGTGCAAAATGACTCCATCCAAGAGTTGCTATCAACCTATACTTCTAGCTCAATTAGTGTTGATACATTCGCTCAATATGCTGCTGCCTTAGATGGGGCATTCAAGTCTATGGGCCAGCTTGATATGAAAGACCCCACCTATGAAATCAGTAAACGCATTGCTTCGGCCGAAGCTGAGAAGTGGTTGGAAAAATACAGGAAGTTGGTGCTCACGCACCTCGTCAATATAAACGAAATTGCCTCCTCAAGTAACCACATGCTCCAACGAACTGCAATTGGTATCGCGCTGATCTTAACGTTGATTTTTGCACTCCAAGCTGGACTATTCATCCGCCCACTAATTGACATGAGGGTTAATGGACCTAATGAGCGGCTTAAACTACAAAATCGGGTGTACGACTTGCGTTCCACGAACTTCCGCATTCAAGAAGACTATGATCAACTGGTGCGAGAAAATACCGAGTTAAAACGCAAAACGCAAACCCTTAGTGCCGAAGTATTTTCCAAAAACAAACAACTAAAAGCTAGCAGTGAGGAAATGAAAGACCTCTCTGTGGTTTTGAATAACTCACTTCGCAGTCCTGTTCGCGCAATACAACGGTATCTCCGTATGCTTAAGCAAGATGATAAAAATGTTTTCTCCGAACAGTCGGCACCAGTCTTCAAGGAAATACAACGCCGTTCACTCAATGTTCAGGACACACTAGAATACCTAAGTGCCATGCCAGGAGATATTGAGCAGGAGGTGTTCCGGATTAATATGAAGGCCTTGCTCGCAGAAATCCGATTGGATTATGTGGATAATCCAGGGCTGAGCATTCAGCTTCCTAAAAAGGCCCCTCCTTTTTCAACATCACCGGAAGCTTTAAAAGTCATTTTGAGGAAGGTCTTAACTTTTATAGATGCTGTGCGTAATGAGGAGGAACAAGTTCAAATTCAATTTGACATTCGCCTTGCAAATGATTTTGCCAAGATTGAGCTAAAATGTATTGGCCTTAGCCATTTATCTGAATATCAAGAGCAATCGCTTTTCAGCATTGCACGTGAATATTTGCATGAGCGAGAAGAAGACCACTTGAGCCTAGCAATTGCGCAAAAACTGGCAGAAAGCTATGGTGCAACAATCTCTTACGAGGCATTAGAACCAACGGTAGTCCAATTTGGTTTGCAGTGGCCTGTGGAACGACCCTTATAAAAAAAGCCCTTCTTTTCAGAAGGGCTTTTAACAACTAATTACTTCTCGCTTACCTAATCACATTAATGTAACCAGTATACTCGTTGCGTTCGGAGTCATTCGTATAATCATTGGCCACAACTTTCCACACGTAGCTTCCTATTGCTGCCATTTGATCACTATTCATTATTCGACCATCCCAAGCGCGATTCAGCGTTTTCGCTTCGTAAATCAACTCACCCCAACGGTTATAGATGTAGATGCTATAGGCATCTGGATCTACTCCCAGTCCAACTGGTGAGAACACGTCATTTAGCCCATCTCCATTTGGCGTAAATGAATTCGGGATATATAAGTTGTACTCAGCTCCAATTCGTACAATAATGGTTGTATCGTGCTCACATCCGCGCACCGTTGAAACATTTAAGTTCACTCCGTACTCTCCTGTATCCGCTGGGAATTGATAGTTCGGATTCCGGTCTTTTGAAACATTCAGTCCTGCAAAATCCCAAGTCCAATCTACTACATTACCCGTTGATAAATCGTTGAACGAGATACGCGTATCAAATACAGTGGTTGGCTGAGGAGATGCTTCAAAATTAGCATCCGGTATTGGGTAAACCGTCAAGTAGTTCTGTTTCGTTAATACATCCCTACAGCCAGCTGGTGTAGTAACCTCGAGTTTCACATCGTAAACTCCGTCTGGTAAGTCTGAAATATCAGCAACGAAGCCAGATGCCGAAATATCGTCACCAATCGTCCAACGTGCAAACTGTTGCGGAGATGATGTACTTATTAAATTCACATCAAATGGCTCACAACCGGCTAGCGTATCCTCTCCGTAGAAATCAACGGTTGGTAGTGGATTCACAATCACAGTTACACTGTCTATCGCCGCAGGTGATCCGCAGTTATCCGTAACACGAATTTCATACGTGGTAGTTGCTGTTGGTTGCGTTGTTGGATTCGCTGAAAATGGATCACTCACTGCAGCTAATGGACTCCAGCTGTATCGGAATCCATTCCCATCACCACCAGTAGCCGCAGCTCCAAGTGTTACCTCTTCTTCAGGGCAGATTTCAATATCTGGACCTGCATCTACACGAAGTGAATCATGTAAGTTCACTGTAATGAGCTCAACATTTGAGGCACATCCCATAACATCTTCTGCATATACAGAATAGGTCGTGTTTTCGCTAGGACAAACATTTTGTACCTCATTAGAGTCTAGCCCTTGGTTCCAGTAATAGTTATAAGGGCCACCATTACCACCTGTTGCTGGAGCTGATATATTCACACAGTTGCTAACGCAAATGGTAGTTTGACTAATGGTAGCTGTTACCTCTACCAATGTTGGCTCAGTTATTACTACTTGACCAGTAACCTGACATCCATTAGCATCCGTAACAAGAATATTGAATGTTCCAATGCTTAAGCTATTAAACTCGCGTGTTGGTTGGGTCGTTAAACCACCATCCAAGCTATAGCTATATGGCGCTGTTCCGCCTGAAACATAAATTCGAACTAAACCATCATCACTCCCATTACACGTTAGGTCTCGGGTATTAATCGAATCAATTACAAGCTGTGAAGGTTCGATAATTGCATATCCCGTATCAACCTGACACCCATTTGAGTCTGTTGCAGAGAACAAGTAATTATTACCTGCACACAAGTTATTGGATGTTGGAACATTCCCTCCATATCCATTCCAGTTATACGTGTAAGGAGTTACACCGCCTGTTAACTGCGCAACTGCTTGTCCGCCGCATGCTTGAAAACAAGTATCGTCTGTAGTTGTAAGCAGTAAGTTGAAAGAAGCAGGTTGTGATATTACCTGATACTGTGGTGTTATTTCACATCCATTGTCATCGCGAATTGTCAAGAAATAATCACCTGCTAATAGACTGTCAAATGCAGGGCTAGCTTGATAAGTTGCACCACTATCTATTGAGTAAGTCAGTGGCGCTGTTCCACCCGAACCGAAAATCTGAATATCTCCAGTGTAGTCTTCAAAACAATCGAGGTTACTGAAGTACACAGAATCTATTAAGATTTGAGAATTCGAAGTAATATTAATGTCAACTGGTAGCGTTTGACATGAACTATCATCTTCAACGACAACAACGTAGTCTCCCGCAGGTAAACCATTAAAAGTCGAGAAAGGGAAGAAGGTAACGCTATCAATACTGTAAGTGATCGGAGCAGTTCCGCCACTAGAGAAGATATCAATAAGTCCATCCTGTGCTTGGAAACAGCTCACGTTTGCAGTAACGATACTATCAATCACTGGTGCCCCTGGGTTAACAAGGGTATCTGGAACTACTTCTGTTACACATCCTGCGCTATCCATTACCTGCAAGTAATAGAACCCTAACGGAAGGCCCGTAAATATACTATCCGTTACAAAGGTAGCACCGCTATCAATAGAGTACGTCAAAGGGTGATTCCCACCTGGGTTTGGAATATAAATTTCACCATCAGACAATCCACATGTTGGATCTGTAAGCTGTGCCGCTGGAGGAGTCATTGGTGCTACATTAATAGTAACACTATCTACCAGTGAACAACCACACGATGTAGAATACGTAAGGAAGTACTCACGTGTAACACTTGAAGTGACCGTTGGATTAAGGATATTAGGATTACTTAGTCCTGTTGTAGGTGCCCAAGAATACGTAATTGATCCTCCTGGACATGTGGTATTTGCCAACGTATCCGAAACTGCGCTCATTGTGATTGTATCACCAGCACAAATCGTAGTGTCTGGACCAGCATCAACAAACCCTTTGTAAATAGTTATGTCTCCGGTATCCGAACAAACACCAAAAGTATCATTCACAAACACCGTATATGTTGTTGTCTGCTCAGGAGTAGCAACAGGAGTTAACGAAGTCGAATCGCTAAGCGTTGCATTTGGCTGCCACAATACCGTGTAAGCATTCGGATCTGGTTGGTCACAAAACTTTAATTTGAGGTTAGGGCGATTCGCACTAACTGTAAATGCATTCGGATTCGTACAAACACCGGAGGTTGCCCGGTTGTAAGTTACGGAATTAAAACCTGTGTTTGTAAAACGAGTTCCTACATTAGAAGTCCCAAAGAACCCTGGATTCGTGAAACACACTTCCACAATAATGTTAGAAGTACCATCCCAATCGTAAGGGTTATTAAAGTTGAACATGTTCCAACCGGAGATAGCCGTGTAATTCAATGGACCGTAAACTGAAGTTAAACCCGTTTGAAACGTTAGGGGCATCGATCCCAATGAACTACAGCCGATTTTTACTTCAAAGTTGTTCATGCTTCCATTAGCACCATTAAAGTTCGCCACATCGAATGCAAGACCTGTTATTAACCCAGCACTAAACCCTTGAGCTTGAAGTTCACTCGCCAAATACAAAATTTGGTGGCGCGAGCTGCGGAAGTCAGTTCCAAAAGGAGCTGGGTATTGCGTTGCTGTGTTGAATGCTGTTCCCGTTCCAATTACACCTTCAATTTCCTGACCTAAACATGTTTGCGTAGATGGCCCACAACTTGTTGGAGGTGTATTTCCTAGAATCAATTCGATATTCGCCGAATCTCCATCACACAATGACGTGTCATCTGCTGTTGGATTTAAAAACGGGAAAGGCGGAGTTAAGGTAACTGTAGCCGACGCCGTTTTTTCACAGCCAAGATCACTGGATACTGTTACCGAATAGGTAGTGGTTGTGGTTGGAGCGGCAAGTGGATTTGCAAGTGTATCAAAATTCATTGTGCTCGCATAGTTCCAGTCGTAAGAGTAATTGTATGCTGAATCTCCAAACGCAAACAATGGAATACTATCAACAACGCAAATGGTTGTATCTGGACCTGCAAATGCAGTAAAATCAGGAACACGTTCTATCGTTACCGTATCCGTATTATTACATGTGCTTGCCAAATCACTGGTTACCAAATAAGTAGTTGTAATAGTTGGCGTAGCTATTGGGTTATCACATGAATCACATGAAAAGTTTACCCCTATCTGCATCGGATCGCCTGACAGTACAGTCCACCCAAACTCGTTTCCACCGGACACGGTTAGCTGTGCTTGTTGATCACCACAAATGACATCATCAGCACTAGCGGTAGTACTACCCACGACCGTTACATCAAACCCATAAGTGGAAACCGCAGGGGTTGGACAAACCTGATCATCAGCAGTAAGTGTAAAGGAATAGAATCCTGCACTACTTGCAGGTGCTTCCCAACATACTGTTGCAACTATGCGCAAGTGATCAACCATATTGTAGGTAACCGTATCGGCAACAGTCAACGTAATGGTAGCTGTATCATTCGCCCCAGGTCCAACAAGGATGTCTCGAACATTTGAGTTTATCGTAAAGTTGGAATCAGTGAGGTTGGAATCATAAAATGTAATCTCCATACAAAAATCATCACCTTCACAAATCTGAACCGAGTTTGAATCCAAGAGGATCGGAGACCCTGCATTCGTAGTAATTGAATCTATTCCATTGCCATAAGGTGCATTGTTCGAACAGTTTTGAACTACGAATTGAATATCTCGGTATTGTGTACTTAGAAACAACCCTGAAACAGGATCATATTCGTCTACCTGTACTACAACGACAAAGTTCCCTAGGGCAGTTGGTGTAAATGACACTTGACCTGTAAGGGAATCAAGGGTGATTCCAACAATTGGTTGAGTACCAGAGTAAGGAGCAACATAATTAGCCGTTTGAGTGGCTGTGGTTGGCGCAGGGATAAGGCTAAATACCAACGAGTCATTTCCTGGGTTAGTTACCCCAAAATTGTACTGAACTTGCTGGTTGATGCACACGTATTGAAGCGGGTAAGCAGTGGGATTATCTTCAAATGCTGGCCCATCGTTACACTCATCTGCCTCCAATGCTGCATTCAGTGTTCCTGAGATATAAATATTACCTGAAGTTAGATTTGAAATTTGCCCTGTATTACGGCAACATGTACTCCAATTATAAGTCCATGTTCCTGAGCAGCCAGGCCCCGTTGAACTTGAGGCTGTTGCTGTCATTAAAGCTGGATTTGCAATTGTAATTGATGCTGTATCAGCACATCCGTTACCATCCGTTACCGTTACAGAATGTGTACCTGAACACAGTGCATAAGCGATTGTGTCAATAGCTCCAGTGCTCCATGCGTATGTATAATTTCCGGCTCCTCCAGAGACAGAAACCGCAGCCGAAGCATCACAGACACCATTACAGCTAACTGGATCTACTAAATTCAGCGAAGCTGCAATAGCTGTAGGTTGATCAACTAAAAAAGAATCATTTACTGAACATCCATTGTTGTCTGCTACGGTTACGTAATACATTCCAGCACATAAACTTGCATTGGTATTTCCAGAAGCAGCATTACTCCATGTTATGGTGTAAGGCGCCGCACCACCTGATGGGCTTATTACTACGGAACCATCACACGAGTTAAAGCACGATTCATCTGTAATAACTGGATTGATTTGGACTGGAGCAGGGTCAGTGAGGCTGTAAACTTGTACACGTTGACAACCAACATCGTCAGTTACAGTAACTGTGTAGTCTCCTGCGGAAAGGTTTGAGATAGTATTTGTAGTTGCCGAAGTGCTCCATGTATAAGAGTACGGGGCAGTACCTCCTGAAGGTGTCACTGTTAGAGCCCCGTTTATTCCTCCAGAACAACTTGGTTGAGTAGGCGTAAATGCAAGTGAGGTTATTCCTCCAGTATTTGAAATTACATGGGTCTCTTCCAATGTGCACCCATTGTTATCTGTTATCGTTACTGTAAAAGCTCCTGGACAAAGACCCGTAACAGAAGATACGTTTCCTGGCGAAGGAGTTATGCCCCAAGCGTATGAGTAAGGCGCCGCTCCACCAATTGGATTTAAAGCAATTGAACCCGCACACGCTGCACCGCATGGTGTATTTGTGATGGTTGGGTTAGAAATTATGGCAGTTGGTTGGGTAAGGGTCATGGATTGCACGTCTGAGCAGCCATTTGCATCGGTTACTGTAACCGTGTAAGTACCTGCACAAAGTGCATTTTGAATGTTTCCTGTTCCTCCATTAGACCATGAGTAAAAGTATGGTGCCACACCACCTGCTACGGTAGCTGTAATTTCACCAATACACAGGTTGTTACATGAAATAAACGTAGTGGTAGTAAGGCTTAAGTTCGTCGTAGTTCCGGGAGCAACTGTTGCCGATCCCGAGCCGGTACAGCCATTTGCATCCGTTACTGTTAACGTGTAGGTTCCTGGAGTAACATTAATCGGATTTGAGCCACTTAACCCGCCCGACCATGCATAGGAATAAGGTGGCACACCACCATTCACATCTGCGTAGATTGATCCATCATTTGATCCTGCGCAACCTTCATTAATAATGCTAAAGACTGGGTTTACTGCGGATGGGTTTGCAAGGGTAACCGCATGACGATATTGATTCCCATTATCGTCCATTACTGTAATCACGTACTCACCTGCACAAAGTCCTGTTGCTGTAGTTCCAGAGTCTCCGCTGCTCCAGTGGTATGAATATGGAGCAGTTCCACCTGCAGCAGTAATAGAAATACCACCGTCACATATGTTAAAGCAAGAAATTGTAGAATCTACTGTAGCGCTTAAAGTGAGGTTCGAAGCATCGGTTAATGAAATGGTATCAAATACCTCACAACCGTTAGCATCTTCAACGGTTACGATGTAATTCCCAGCACAGAGGTTGTCCTGACTACTACCCGTTCTATTTTGTGGCCATGTAAAGCTGTAGTTTCCAGCTCCACCATTGGCTGTTGCACTTACAACACCTCCGCATGCAGGGGGAAAAGCAACTATTGCAGAGTAGGTATAAATCTGCATCCCAGGCAGAAACCCTCCATTACACGAGCTGTTTTGAAGCGAGGTTACACAAAGCTGAGAAACCTCTGTTCCTCCAATGTTATCTAATTGCAGAACTTGTGTGACTGTTCCTCCGCAGCTGTTTGTAAAAGTTACAGAAGCACTTGCTGGTGCTCCAATCCCTGCACAATCGCGAAATAAGTTCAGTGTAATCAAAAACGAATCTTGACCTACACATTCAAAGACAAAATCACCACCCGAAACGTGTGATGCTTGAATATTCAAAGAACTCAGAAGTCCTCCCAACATCAATAAACTTGCTAATAATAACTTTTTCATAAACTATCTTTTATCTCATTTATGAGACCTGTGCGCATTGCTTAGAGCGCACAGTTCTTCCCCAAGTGACCATATGACGCCACACCAGCCCCATGGTTGCTTGAGGGAACTAACAAATTTAGGCTTAAAGTAGTTGCGAAAAAAAAAAGGGGAAGCAAATTGCTTCCCCTTCGGATTATTAAGTTCGTTTTACTGACTATTGGCCTGATCCAATCAGGGTGACATTACCCTTCTCTGAGATCTCTTGATCAGTAGTAGTCTTTCCTTCTAATACCCAGAAGTAAACACCATCTGCTGCTGGCTCTCCATTGATCTTACCATCCCAGCCACTATTTACATCTCCCCAGCTGTATACCTCACGGCCCCAACGGTTAAATATAGTCACTTGGTAGTCGCGTAAGCCTGTGTAGATTATCTGGAAGATGTCGTTTACACCATCTCCGTTTGGCGTGAACACGTTCGGAATATTTACCTCTCCTGTTACATCTACATAGCCATACGTTGTATCACTACAGCCATACTCATTGGTCTGGATTAATAACACTTCGTAAACGCCTGAACACTGATATACAAATCCTGATACTGGCTGATTGGTACTCTCAATCAAGTTGCCATTCGCATCAAACTCAGGCTCTGATGTTGCTGGACAACCACATGATCCATTTGCATTTTGATCACATCCGTTCCAGAAATTCCAGTAGAATAAATCATTCGCTCCTGGATTCGTTGCCGCAAACTGTACTCCAAATGGAGCCTCGCCCGCTACTGGTGATGGATTAAACTGTGATGCAATGTTATCTACAGTCTGTCCAATTCCATTACTGTCAGTGTATGTCAAGTCAAATGCTGCCGTTGGCGAAGGGCGTATTGGTAAATCCCAACGATAAGGTGCGCTCTCGCATCCAAATCGAGACTCAGTTACCCATACCGTTACTGATGAATCCAATGGGTTTGGTGCAACACCCGCATTGTATGGTGTTCCTGATGCAATTGAGTCATCTGGACGTACCACCGTAGCGTTGTTATACCAAATTACACTATCTGCATCTTGTGCTTGTACCGACAACAATAGGTCATATCCCGTACAGAAATTTAAGCTATCTGGTGTTGGTGTTGGTGGCGTCTCTGCTATACGGAATGTATCTGTAAACGTGTTCGCACACCCATTCGCATCTGCTGCAATTGTGTAAGTCACCAACCATGATCCAGTTCCAATGTTTGCTGGTATCACGTTGTTCGGGTTAAATACTACCGTTGTTGGTGGTATTGGATTGATATCAAATGTTCCAATCGCTGGCGTGTTTGCCAATATTGGATCATTGGTAGTTACATTCTCACATCGTGTACGTGTTGAGAAGCCTGCATCTGGTAATGGATAAACCGTTAACGTGTAGTTATCTGATCCGCCACATGTATTGTTTGGCTCCGATACCGTTACCGTAACTGTATGCTGACCCGCTCCTACTGCTGTAGCATCAAACAATCCATTTACAGGATCTATAATCCCTGGGCCTGACCACGTTACATTAAATGGGCCTGTTCCAAAGTTACCTCCTGTTGTTACCGTGTAGTTCAACTGAATCGTATCACTTGCACATATGTTAAAGTTAACCTGAGATATCTCTGGATCATATGGCTGAATATGCTTGATCATCATCGTATCTCGTGATATACACGGCTGTGTAAGGGTATAAACCAACTGGTGCGTTCCAAGACCTGCTACTGCAGGATCATAAGTCCCAGCTACTGGATCCGTAACTCCTACTCCTGACCATGTACCTCCTGCTGTTGCGGCAGTTAATTGGTACGGTCCACCTGTTATACAGAACTCATCCGGTGATGTGATCGTTGCATCTGGTAATGGTATTACCTCTACGTTGATCGTTGAATCATTAGCACAGTTTCCTAAAATCGTATACGTTACTGGCCATGTACCTATACCTACTAATGCAGGATCGAATATTCCCAATGCAGTATCTGAGATACCAGGACCTGTCCAAGTACCGCCTGCAATAACTGGTGCTGCAGTATCTAATATCCCGTTAACACATAGGGGGTCTTCGAAGAAGAAACCAGCATCATACTGAGTAACCACATTAATGTATTGTTCTATGGTATCGATGCACCCTCCTACAGTATCTGCAACATAAACAGTATACGTTGTTGGTACAGTAGGGTTAACTGTTGGGTTTTGAACCGTATCATTCGAAATGTTCGAATTTGGTGTCCATTGGAACGTGTAAGCAGCCGGATCAGCACTTGAGCAAATACCAAACCTCAAATTCGGACGGTTGAAAGACGTATTATTATTTCCGCCTGAACAAACATTAGAAATGTTTGCCGAATAAAAACGCACCATTGGTGCCCCAACATTGTTGTAAGCTGTTCGCGTGTTCTGACCAAATGAATTTGTTGGATTTTGGAAACATACTTCAACCACAAGGTTTGATGTTCCGTCCCAATCGTAAGGAGTATCAAACGTATGCGTGTTCCAACCAGTAGTTGTTGTATGCGTATACGGTTGAACTACCTGTGTTAGGTTTTGCTGCCAACCTGTAGCAAGTGTTGTAGCACTCGTACAACCAATCTTCACTTCATAATTTTGGTATTGGGTAACTGATGTAAGTGTAACCACATCAAAGGCAATGCTCGTGATCGTTCCTGCCGACATTCCCAAACCTTGTAATTCGGAAGCAGTATAAAGCAACTGATGACGTGCACCGCGGTTAGAGTTTCCGTAAGGGGCAGGGTAACTAAATCCTGAACCAAATGTTAACTGACCTGAACCACTCGTATATTCATCTGTGTTAGCAGAGCTACATGTAGTTTGTGAAGGCCCACACGTGAAAGGAATTACTTTCCCTAGGTTAACTTCAAGGTTTGCACTTTCGCCTAAACACAACGTTGTATCGTTAATGTCTGTTGGACCAACCTGAATGTTAGCTGGAAAGGGAGGTGAAAGGTTAATTGTTACGTCATCTGTTTTTACACATCCTTGAGCACTGCTCACCGTTACATTGTATGTAGTTGGGTTCACAGGGTTAGCTACTGGATTTGAAATGTTATTCTGAGTCAGCGTAGAACTTGGAGACCAATTATAGGTATACGTAAACTGCGGCTGACTTGTGTTTGCGTATAGCTGGAAATCCTGAATTGAACAAATCAAGGTATCAGGGGGTAAAGTAAGGGTAAAGTCTGGCGCTACAAATACTGTAACCGTATCTACGTTTACACATGTACCTGACAAGTTAGAAACCACTTGATACGTAGTTGTAACCGATGGAGAAGCCACAGGGTTCTGACATGGGTTACATGAGAAGTTATTTCCAATTGAAATCGGATCTCCTGAAATCACACTCCAAGTAAAGATTGTACCTCCAGTTGCACTTAAAGTAGCACTCTGAGTTCCCTGACAAATGGTTTTATCAGGACCAGCATACGTACTCGGCACAATGGTTATATCAAACACTACCGTTAAAAGGCCTGAAACGTTACAGGCATCATCAACTGCAGTTACAGCAAATGCTAAGAAACTCCCCACGTTCGGCTGAGCTGTCCAAGCAACACTTAGCACAGCTGGGTTACCATCAACAATTGAAATAGTAGCACCTGGAAGCACTTGTGAAATATTAGATGTTAAGAATACTGAATCTGCTTGATCAGCATCACTAAACACGATGTCAAACGAAAAAGATTGTCCTACGCAAACTTCAACAGAGTTAGAGTCTATTTGTAACCCTGTTCCTGTGAAGTTAGAGATGCCTGGTGCATCCAGTTCTGGAATTACGTTAGAACACGTTTGTACTACAAACTGAATATCGCGGTAAACGGTTCCTAAAAGTAAACCTGTTACAGGATCATATTCATCTACACGAACAACCACAATGAAGTTTCCTAATGTTGCCCCTGGGGTAAACGTCAACTGTCCGTTTGCTGGATCAATCGAGATTCCAGGTATGGGAGCCGTAGCTGTATACGTTGGGGTATTGTAAGGAAGCGGCGTGTTTTGACCAGAAAATCCTGATGAAATTGAGAACACCAGACTATCGCCATCAGGCTCAGTTACACCATAGTTGTAATTCACGGCCTGATTCGCACACACGTAAGGTATTGGCTGTGATGTAAACGCTGGTGAGTTGTTGCAGTTATCCGTAACGCTGTTCATGGTAGCTTCTACGTAAAAGTTAAGGCTACTTGAATTGGTAACGTTAACTGATGCATTCCGCGCATTTAGCGAGTAACTCATCGTCCATGTATTACAAGGTGGTGTAATAACTACAATCGCCTCATATATATACTGCTGCATCCCTGGCAAAGAACCACCGTTACATGTGGAACTGTTAATTGCTGTAGGACAAAGCTGAGACACCTCTGTACCGCCTGGGTTTTGTAGGGTTAAACCTTGGGTAAAGTTTTGCCCACACGTACTGTTAAATGTTAGCGTAACAGCAGTTGGCGCACCAATCCCAGAACAATCCCTAAATAAATTTAGGGTAACCAGGAAAGAGTCCTGTCCAATACATTGGTATTGAAGGTCACCCCCTGCTACGTGAGACGCTTGCGCATTCTGCGCAAATACGAACAGCCCAATTGCGACTGTTAAAAATTGAATGATTCTTTTCATGTGTTAAAAGTTTACGTGTTTATGAATCTAGGCGTTACAAACATAACACGGCAAACTCATAGACTTAACAAAGATTTAAAAAGTTGCCTTACCTAAAAAAAAAGGGGAAGCAAATTGCTTCCCCTTCGGATTATTAAGTTCGTTTTACTGACTATTGGCCTGATCCAATCAG
>CBFIEM010000019.1:0-5950 GCA_965661625.1 Salibacteraceae bacterium | reverse complement strand
ATCGTTGAATCATTAGCACAGTTTCCTAAAATCGTATACGTTACTGGCCATGTACCTATACCTACTAATGCAGGATCAAATATTCCCAATGCAGTATCTGAGATACCTGCTCCTGTCCAAGTACCGCCTGCAATAACTGGTGCTGCAGTATCTGTTAATCCATTAATACAAAGGGGATCGTCAAAGAAGAAACCCGCATCATACTCGGTTACAACTTTCAGCTCCGTATCAATCGTATCTGTACATCCCCCAACAGTATCACTTACGTATACGGTATACGTGTAAGTTCCCGCTGGAGCCGGAGTAACGGTAATGTTCTGTGTAGTATCTCCTGTTGGCACCCATTGGTATGAGAATGCCGCAGGATCTGCTCCAGTGCAGTAGTTAAATCGCGTATTTGGTCGGTTCAACGACTGTGTTGCAAATGACGTTGTGTTTGAACAAACAGTGCTGTTGTCGGCACGGTAGTATAAACACTGAGCAACACCTGTGTTGGTGTAGCGTGTTTGACTATTACCATTTGATACAAAGCTCGAATTGTTAAAGCACACTTCTACCACTAGGTTAGAAGTTCCATCCCACTCATAAGCATTTGTGAATTGATGCGTATTCCAACCCGGTGTTACGGTGTGAGTGGCAGGCGCTAAAACTTGAACTAGTCCCGTATTTACCCATCCTCCTGTTAGGTCAGATACGCTCGTACAGCCCATTTTTATTTCGTAGTTCTGAAAGTTTTGAGTTGCGCCAACAGTTGCAACATCAAATGCCAATGAGGTGATTTTTCCACCTGTAATACCTTGAGCATTCAGTTCTGCCGCTGTGAAATGAAGTTGGTGACGTGCTCCCCAATACCAATTACCGTATGGAGCTGGGTAAGATGTACCTGTATTCGTAGCCGTTCCTGTTCCTAGGTCTGCAGAGTCAATAATACCAATACATGGTGTTGTTGCAAGACCACAGCTAGAAGGTGTTAAGTCTCCCAAGTCTGTTGTAAGGACAGTTCCCTCTCCTAAGCACAGTACGGTGTCGTTAATATCAGTTGGATAAACCTCGATATTTGGAGGAAAAGGAGGTGAAAGCTGAATGGTTGTACTCGCTGATTTTATACATCCTTGAGCACTTGATACAGTAACCGTATAGGTTATGTCCTGTTCGGGATTCGTAATTGGGTTCGAAATGGTATCAAAATTTAAATATGCGTTTGGACCCCAATCATATGTGTAAGAAAAACTAGGCTGATTGGTATTTGCATAAAGTTGATAATCTTGAATCGAACAAATAAGGGTATCTGGTGGTACAGTAAGCGTAAAGTCTGGCGCTACAAATATTGTAACCGTATCTACATTTACACATGTTCCAGACAGGTTGGAAACCACTTGATACGTAGTTGTAACCGATGGTGAAGCCACAGGATTCTGACACGGATTACATGAGAAGTTATTTCCAATTGAAATCGGATCTCCTGAAATTACGCTCCACGTAAAAATGGTGCCTCCGGTTGCGCTTATAGTTGCACTCTGTGTTCCTTGGCAAATTGTTTTGTCTGGGCCCGCATAAGTACTCGGAACAATAGTAACATCAAAAATTCCTGAAACTAAACCCGAAACTGGGCAGGCATCATCTACAGCAGTGATGGCAAAAGCCAAAAAGTTACCAAGGTTCGCTTGAGCTGTCCACGTTACCGAGAGTGTTGCTGGGTTACCATCAACAATGGTAACTACCGCCCCTGGTAATACAGATGTTATGTTGCTTGTAAGAAAGATGGAATCATTTGCATCAAAATCTGCAAAATTCACATCAAATGAAAAGGATTGACCAACACAAACTTCAACGGAATTAGAATCTACTTGTAACCCTGTTCCTGTAAAGTTGGTAATTCCTGGACTCTGAAGGTAAGGTTGTTGATTTGAGCACGTTTGCACTACAAACTGAATATCCCTACATGTTGTTCCAAGTAAAGCTCCAGTGGATGGGTCATACTCATCTACACATACCACAACAATATAATTACCAAGTGTTGTAGGCGGAGTAAATGTAATTTGACCTGTTGCTGGATCAATTGTAATACCTGGAATAGGAGCAGCAGCTGTATAAGTTGGTGTATTGTAAACAAGTGCCGTGTTTTGTGCAGAGTATCCTGAATTAAAAGAATACACTAAGCTGTCGCCATCTGCCTCTGTTACACCATAGTTATAGTTTACTACCTGACCAGAACATACATAAGGAATGGGTTGCGAAGTAAACGCTGGAGAGTTGTTGCAGCCATCCGTTACACTATTCATAGTAGCTTCAATCCATGCACACGGTTGACCCTGAACATTAACTGAACTATTTCGCGCACAGGTAGACCAACCCATGGTCCATGTATTACACGGCGGTGAAAGCACAACAATGGCTTCATAAATGTAATGCTGCATACCCGGTAGGGTTCCACCATTACATGTAGAAGAGTTTAGTTGTGATGGACAAAGTTGAGATACCTCTGTTCCACCAGGGTTTTGTAATGCAGCAACCACTGATGTGTTACCTCCACACGTACTATTCAATTGAATCGTTGCAGAAGTTGGGGCTCCAATTCCTGAACAATCTCTAAAAATATTAAGTGTAATCAAGAATGAATCTTGACCTATACATTCATATGACATATCTGCCCCTGCAACGTGAGAGGCTTTTGTTTCAGTGAAGCTGAAACAAAGAACGGTAAGTAAAACCGCAAGTAATCGAAGTCCGTTTCTCATAATAGAAAGTTTTTGCAACATAGGTGACGTTCAAGCATTCTCAAAAGTTGTACGTCGTGCTAAAATATAAATCTATTTCGTTCTTTTGAAGAAAACTTGATGTAGTGCAATGAGAAAAGGTATGCAACTTGTAATTGTAGGGCAGGGAATTGCAGGAAGTGTAATGGCATTGTGTGCACATGAGTGTGGGCTAAATGTTCAACTGGTTGATGTTCCCTATCCTACCAGTGCATCACGGGTAGCTGCTGGTTTATGGAACCCCATATCTTTTCAACGCATGCGGGCTGGCTGGATGGCTGCGGATTTTATTGAAACTGTTGAGCTCAGTTATCCGCGATGGGAGCAATTGCTTAATGCCTCGTTCTATTTTCCGATGCCTTACCACAAGGCATTTACAGGTGTAGAACAAGTAAATGCATGGGAAGGCAATAAAAGTGCACCGCGCAACAAACCTTTTTTAGGGGAAACGATTCAGCTACCTCGAACTGATTTGAATACGCCAGAAGGGTGGGGAGAGCTTCATCATGCAGGATACTTAGACCCAACGGGTTTTCTCCATGCTGTGCGCAGGTTTTTTGAAGCGCAAAACGCTTATTCCCAAGTATCCCTCAATCAATCAAATTGGAGGTCATATTTTCCAAATGCAGCACTAGCCATATGGGCCGAAGGAGTTAAAGCAACCGAACATGAATTGTTTGGATGGCTTCCGTTTCAACCCGTAAAAGGAGAGGTTGTGGTATTTTCTTCCCCCATAAACCTTCAAAACACCATCTGGCATAAAGGGTGCTTTATTGCTCCAACTGGGAATGGCTTATATACGGCAGGATCCACCTACAATTGGAGAACCCCTAACAATGAGCCTTCATCAGAAGGACTGGCAGAGCTAAAGGAAAAAATAGCTCACTTAATTCATGCTCCCATTACTATTCATGAGCACAGGGCTGGTGTGCGCCCAGCTGTTAAAGGGCGAAAACCCTTGTTGGGCAAGCACCCCGAGCAACCTGAACACGTAATTTTTAACGGCATGGGCAGCAAATCAGTGCTTATGGCTCCTTACTGGGCAGCCCACCTGCTAGATCACGTGATGAACAGCACCAAGCTTAACCCCGAAGTGAATATTCATAGATTTGCAAACCATTATTACTCAACTGCAAATGCGAAAAATTGAACATTTAGGAATAGCGGTTAAAGACCTCAAAAAAGCAAATGAAACCATGCGCAAACTGTTGGGCACAAGCCCTTACAAAACAGAAACGGTTGCGCGCGAAGCGGTTTCAACTTCGTTTTTTCAAATTGGCGAAACTAAAATTGAATTATTGGAAGCTACGGCACCAAACAGTGCCATTCACAAATACTTGGAAAAAAATCGCGAAGGGATTCATCACATTGCATTTGATGTGGCCGACATTTTCGCTGAAATTACGCGGTTAAAAAATGAAGGATTCACCTTTATTAGTGAGGATCCCAAACCCGGGGCCGATGGTAAGTTGGTGGTGTTCATTCACCCAAAATCTGCAAACGGATTATTGGTTGAGCTCTGCCAAGACGCGGGGTAATGCGCTGTAAATTTCCTCCCCGGGTTTAAGGTGATAAGCATATAATCCAGCCTGCTGTGCCCCTTGCACATGCTGAATACTATCATCTACAAAAAGGGTAGTTTCTGCAGTTAACCCAGCATCCTGTAATACCCACTCAAACGTTTCTGGATGCGGCTTACGCATTCCTATTTCATGTGAATAATACACTTTCTTAAAAAAGTCCGCCAGTTCAACATTGGGGAACTCACGGTGCAACGAAGCTGTAAATTGCTCGGCATGAATGCGGTTGGTGTTGCTCAACAGGTAAAGCGCATACGTTTCACACAACCCTTCTAAAAAGCTAAAACGCGCTGCACTGTAATCCAATAAAAGGGCATTCCAAGCATCAATTATTGCTTTATCTGTTGTTTTGGCAGGCAAGTGCGGGCGTAGGGATTCAATGAATTCATCGTTGGAAAGGGCTCCCACCTCTAACCGATCAAATAAATCAGACTGGGCTGCTTGCGAATAAAACGCATCGAAATCTTTTAGTCCAAGCGCATTAAATGCCCTAACCGTAGCATGATAATCGATGTTTAAAATAACTCCACCAAAATCTAAAATAAGGGCGTTTATTATACCTTTTGCCATCGTGCAATGTTAAACAATCCGATACATTTAATTTTGCAATTATGGATGTGAACTTGAGTATTGGTTTGGCACTATTACTAGGTGGTGTGCTTTCATTTTCCCTTTCAACGTTAACTGGAGGTGGCGGTGCCTTATTGCTTGTTCCGTATACAACCTTTTTATTGGGAATTGGCAGCACAGCTCCAGTAGTAAACCTCGGCACTTTCATTGGGCGCCCTACCCGTCTCATCCTCTTTTGGAAGCATATTTATTGGCCTCTGGTTTGGCGCTATGCCCCAGCAGCGGTCGTTGGCGCATGGCTCAGCGGACAGCTTTTTACACACCTATCTTTAGCATGGGTTCAATTGTTTGTTGGACTCTTTCTTATCAGTACCGTTTTTCAATATCGGTTTGGCAAGCGCAAACAGTCTTTCAACATGAAACTCCCCTACTTTATCCCTTTGGGACTCCTAGTCTCCACAATAGGTACATTGGTTGGTGGTATGGGACCCGTTCTAAATCCGTTTTACCTCAATGTGGGCTTGCAAAAAGAAGCACTTATCGCCACAAAAACTGCCAACTCCTTTATTCTAGGGCTAGCTCAAATAAGCACGTACTCCTTTTTAGGACTGTTACATCAGGAATTATGGGTATATGGCGCCATGCTCGGAATAGGAACTTCCATCGGAAACCTCTTCGGTAAAAAATTGTTGCAGCGCATGTCAAATGAACAATTCCGGATATGGCTTATTGTAGCTATGGTTATAAGCGGAAGCTTGATGGTTCTTCAACAAGTTTTGGCGTAGTTCTCCATTTAATTTTTCGGGCGTGCCCTCCACGTTTTACCAACCTCCCTTCGCTCGGTTGCCTCAACGCCTCAGTCGGGCTGTTCGCTGTACTCCTCGGTGCGGTTCCCTGCCCTGCGGGGTGCCGCTGCCATCCCTCACGCTGGGTTGCTGTTGGCTGTTGATTTTTCGTTGAATACATAAAACCAGACTACGCTTTTTATCCCTTTTCATTTTTTGAAAGACCAAAAAACGAAACAAAAAAGTCTTTCGCTGAACG
>CBFIEM010000018.1:0-60227 GCA_965661625.1 Salibacteraceae bacterium | reverse complement strand
AGCTGCGGGAACAGTTCAGGATTTACACCCAATTCCCTTTTAAGTTTTACCGAAATAAAACACCAAAAGCGTTGCAAAGGTATGTATAGTGATTAATATTCGAGGCCCATACGTGAAACAAATACGCCATTAGAAATAGTCATATCATTTCCACTCGTATCGTATAGAATCCCTTCAAATGTACCCGCAACATAGTAGCGAGCGAAACCGTCGTAGTTTCTAACAACATCTTGAATGGTAAAAATACTAGCAAGATTAGGGTCCGGAAGCGTATCATTCATGGTTGACTTCCAAACTTTCTGATCGTTATCTACCCAAGTTATTATAGCTCCTTGAAGTGTGTCAACAACACTTCCAAACCCATAGGTTCCTGGAACCAATACCGAGTCGAAATCCAATTCAAAAGTAAGTTCGTCTGAACAATTCAAAAATTCAACGTTAAGAAAGCGAACATTCGGCGTATCTGCGGTGCGTGTAACATAAAAAGATTGACTCTTTAGCCTATCAAATGTAGTATCAGTACATCTTTGATACCAAGCCGAATCTATCCCGAAGCTGTATCCATCATACTCATTGTCGAATCTCAATGATGTACCATTCGCACTAAATTCTACGAACAGCTCACTACCAATAGCAGGTAAATTTGAATCCACCTGAACCGGTGGAAGCGGCTCCAGGTCTAGCTCCTCCTTACATGCGTGAAAAGAAATGCTCACGACAAGTATGAGCAGAAGACAACAAAAAAAGTTAAAAGCAGAGCGCATAATTAAAAATTAGAGATTCGACCTTTGAATTTGCCTCGGTTGAAATCTAAACTATTTCCATATGGATCATATAATGTGCAAGCAAATTCACCAAAAGCTATGCGTTGTGAAAACGTATCAATTTCATTTGGAATAATTGCCGATAACTGAAACCTACTCCCAGCGATATTGTTATCTCCAAGTTGGCTAGACCATACCGTCCCAAATGGATCAATGTATTTAACCATAACTCCTACTGCACTATCGGCCAAACTTAAATAGGGATAACTTCCTACATAGTACATTGAGTCGAGGTGCTCATCAAAAACTGAATCAAAAGGAATACAGTCAACAATTTCAATGTAGAATGAACCCTCACGTTGTGACGGCACACTAAACATCATCGTTTGCACTTCTACATGTGCTGCAAATGAATCTACTGAATCACAAAAACCATTGCGGTAGGCGTATGCAAAGTTGGAGTAGCCTTCTTCACCATTGCGGAGTAAAAAATCCTCACCGCCAAAAGAACCTGAAACAAATAAATCCAAGGGTTTGTAAACGCCACTTGTATCTGTCAGTTCAGGATTAATCCAAGGCTCTAACTCCTGCTCTTCTGAACAGCCAATAAAAAACGCACTCATTAAAACGAATGCCACGAATAAATTACGAGCTAACTTCATGGATTAAAATTTCCCGACTGGTAGGCGGAATTCTGCTTTTTCAACTGGAACAAAACGAATACCATCAAACAAACGAACATTGCGCATAACACCCGTAATTACTAGATCTCCTAACGTATCTGCTGGTGAAAAAAGCTCATCGATTTGTAATATACTGAATGACATGTTAGTATTTGCGCCAGTTCCTGGTAAACTCTTCCAAACTTGACCGTTTGGTGCGATGTACTGAATCTCTACCCCACTTTTTAATGACGTGAGGGCCGAACTTCCATAAGGATAACTTCCCTGAAAAATTTTAGTCGAGTTCATTGTGCTATCTGCCATGTCATCTGTGCATGACAAAAAACGAATTTTCACACCTTGTGTGAGTGTTAACTCATCCACAATTCCGACACCGTGAGAGACCATGTTATTTGATGTGTCACACGGACCATAATTCACGCTGTCTACAAAATGTGTGTATCCCTGAATCGAATCTTGAAGAATAACAACCTGTGAGTCAATAATTCCTGAAAAATAGTAGTTCCGAACTATCGGTGGATTATTATCAGGAGGAAAAGGTGTATCTGCAACTGGAAAGCCTTCGTTTAGTGTGTCTTTTGCACAACCTATAAGGAGCGCAAAACCAATCAGCGCAACGATTTTGTGTAGATTACTTTGTTTCATGTGTGTTTCGTCAAGTTTCAAATATAATGATATTTCAATCCCTTCAAATTCATTTGCCGTATAGTCGTTGACCAATTCGTGTTACAATCGCATATGCAGCAGGGCACATTAAAGTATTTTCATACGTCAAATCTGCAATTTCCTGCATGTTTCTCCGATCAGTATGGGGGTATTCCCTGCAAGCCTTTGGCCTGTTTTCGTACACTGAACAATAATTGTCCTCACCTAAGAATGGACACGGAGTGCTCTTTAAAACATAATCCCCATCTTCATCAATTCTCAGGTAGGTAGTCACAAATTTAGACGACTTCATTTTCAAGTGGTTGGCTAACCTATCGATATCCTTGTTTAAAAACAAAGGGCCGGTAGTTTTGCAACAGTTGGCACACTTCAAACAATCAATCTCTTCAAAAACTCGGTCGTGCTCCTCATGAAAGTGAAAGTCAGTCTCATCCTTCTTTAACAAACTCAACGATGCTAACGTTTGTTTTGTACGCTTTTTATGTGATTGAGCCTCTTGTTTGAATGCTTTTAAATCCATCATTAATGCGCGGGAAATACATGATTCGTTAAACTCATTGCACGATTAAATGCCTCTTGGTCAAGCCCAGTTTCAAGTTGCTGTCTCTCTGCAAAAGCTAAAAGCATTTCAGTAGGCATGTTTCCAATTAATTCATCTTCCGCCATCGGACAACCGCCAAAACCCTTTATTGCACCATCCATGCGTCTACAGCCGGAATCCCATGCTGCAGTGATTTTTTCATCAGCTGTATCCCACGTAGTATGTAAATGTGCTCCAAGGTCAACTTCTGGTAACTCTGGAACCATCGCGTTAAAAATGTATGAGATTACTGCTGGAGTTGCAACACCAATGGTGTCCGATAAAGAAATGGTCTTGATTTCTAATTCATCATAAAGTCGCTTTCCCCAGTAAATAGCAACATCTTTATCCCACAGATCACCATAGGGATTACCAAATGCCATACTTATGTAAATAATGGGCTCTTTATTTGCTTTAAAAGCAATTTCGCGAATGGTCTCAACACGTTTAAACGATTCATCTACAGTACTGTTAATATTACGCCTTTGAAACGTGTCCGATATTGAAAAAGGGAAACCGAGGCAATCCACTTCTTCTAGTGCTGCAGCATCTTCCGCCCCGCGTGCATTTCCCACAATGGTTAATAGCTTTGTAACAGATTTAGAACGATCTATTTTACTAAGTACCTCACGTGTATCCTTCAGCTGAGGAATTGCTTTTGGCGATACAAAACTTCCGCAGTCCAATGTGGAATAACCTACCTGTAACAAGGCATTGATATAGGCTACTTTTTTATCGGTTGATATAAACGTATCTATTCCTTGCATGGCATCACGTGGGCATTCTACAATCTCTAGTCGACTCATGTGTTTTTCAGTGTATCTACAAAGTTAGCCAAACTAACTGCGGTTTCGTAATATGCCTTTTAAGATTCGCTTTACCATTCCTGGGCCTTCATAAATGAAACCCGTGTAAACTTGAACCAAATGAGCTCCTGCATCTAATTTTTCAAGTGCATCTTCCGCTGTGAAAATCCCTCCTACTCCTATTATCGGGAAGTCTGGGCCCAAAGCCTTGGACAAATACCTGATCACCTCTGTTGATCTTTTGGCAACGGGCTTTCCACTTAATCCACCGGCTTCACTGCTTACTTGATCTGCTGCTTTAAGTCCCGACCGGTTAATTGTTGTATTTGTTGCAATCAACCCATCTAGTTGCGTTTCTTGTGCAATGGAAATAATATCGTCAAGCTGGCCATCAGTTAAATCTGGAGCAATTTTCAACAAGAGGGGCTTTCTTTTGGCAGCTTCATTATTCATAGATTGAACCGCTGTCAAGAGTGCTTTCAGTGGTTCTTTATCTTGTAAATCCCTCAGATTAGGCGTATTAGGAGAGCTCACATTAACCACAAAATAATCTACGTAGGGATATAACCCTTCAAAACACAAGCGGTAATCATTTACAGCCTCATCATTAGGTGTAACCTTATTCTTACCGATATTCCCACCAATAATAATGTCAGTTTTGCGCTTTTTTAAATTACCTATGGCTGCTTCTAAGCCTTCATTGTTAAACCCCATTCGGTTTATAAGGCCAGTATCTTCTGGAAGCCGAAACATCCTTGGCTTGGGATTTCCCGACTGCCCTTTTGGAGTAACGGTACCAACCTCAATAAAGCCGAAGCCAAACGAACTAAAGGCGTTGTAAAGACTCGCATTTTTATCAAATCCAGCCGCTAGTCCAACAGGATTTTTAAACGTTAAGCCAAAAACCTTTCGCTCTAGCCGCTCGTCGTTTATGCAATAGGTGTTTCTCAACAACCCGCCTAACCCCAGCCTGTGAGCTGCCAATACAGCACCGGTTGAAAAGTGATGAACAGCCTCCGGGTTAAACAAAAAAAGAATCGGACGAATAAAACGTTTGTACATGCTTAATCTTTGGTGCCAAAAATAAATGAAAGCAATCAAGGAAGCATTGTTAATATCTGATTCATCAGGTTATACTTTTCGTGAAAAATCAATCTAATTTCGAGCAGTGAGCAATCTACTTCGAATAAGGCTTTATTACAATGTTATCCTAGTAGGGGGAATAGCATTTTTTGCATGGGTGATTTTCGTAATAAATGGTAGTGGCCTGAACTTTTCTTTTGCCAACCCCATTCTAAAACCTGTATTAACCTATTTGTCCACCACCTTTGCATACCTCGGGCTAGCAGCATCCTTAGCTTCCGTTGTTTACAAGCGTACAATACTCGTCCCTAGCATCATTGCTATTACAGCACTCTTACTGGGCGTTTTTATTAGTGGCTATCTCAAAGTGGCTGGGATTGTACTGGCTGCTCAAATGGCATTACTTATCCCTTACGCATGGTATTACTACCAATTTAAGAATTGGTCAGAATTGCTCGACATAGCCCAATGGTTAACATGGGCTGCTCTTGGGGTCACCGTAATTTTGTGCTACCCTAGCTTGCCTTCAAACCTCAGTAGCCTTTCACTTTATGCATTGCTTGGAGCACTCTTGTTGGCTCTAGTTGTTATGAAGTGGAAGTGGAAACTTGCACTCATCACCCCAGTTTACCTTGCTGTTCTTTTTTATTCCAATAGCAGTATTCTTCAACTGGTTGGAATTGATGTACTCATAGCTTACTGGATCATTTCAAGCTTACAAAACAAGTCGTTGTTGTATGCTATGTCGTTCACAAGGCTTTGGTCATTGCGTTTAATCTGGGCATCTCTAATCATTGCGCTTATTGCGTTTATTTTTTCCGCATTCTTGTAAGCATTATCATTAAAAAATACTCCTTTAGCCCTTGGGTTATTACGGCTGAATCTTATATTTGCAGCCCTCAAATCACATGGCGAGGTAGCTCAGGTGGTTAGAGCGCAGGATTCATAACCCTGAGGTCGGCGGTTCAATTCCGCCTCTCGCTACTCAAGGGATCGTTTTACGGTCCCTTTTTTTTGCGCCTTATTTTGGGCTCAACCCACTCAGCACTATATTCCTGCGCTGTGGGTCGGGCTTTTCACTATACTCCTCGCTTGCTTCGCAACCTGTGGGGTGCCGCTCCAATCCCTTGAGCGCGATAAAGCAGATTGAAACATGAAATATACTCACCGCTGAATCCTTATTTTTGCCCCATGAATTTGCGTGCAATTACCCAAAAGCTTCGGCCCTTTCTCCTCTTTTTTACGCCCTTCTGGATAGGTGGTGTAGCATTGGTAAGTATGCTTGGTAAGAAAGAAACCCATCTACTCCTAAATGAATTCCACCATATTCTTACCGATTCCTTTTTTAAGTATTATACTCATGTTGCTGATGGGTTTACAGTTGGCCTCGTTGCCCTATTACTCATGTTCACAAAAGTTAAGAACGGATTAATGGTGGCTTTGTCGTTGGCACTTAGCAGCTTAGTTACTGGAGTGCTCAAACAAGTGTTTAATGCTCCCCGTCCTATCAAGTATTTTGAACTTTATCCCGATGTTAAGTTACACGTAGTTAGCGGAGTTGATTTACATTGTTGCTTGAGTTTTCCTTCAGGCCACACAACCGCGGCATTTGCCCTATTTGGCTCACTGGCGATTATCTTTCCAAATAAAAATCTACAGTGCGTATTCGCAATGGCAGCTGTTTTAGCAGGTTATTCAAGGGTTTATCTATCACAACACCATATCCTAGATACACTCGCTGGTTCCATCATAGGTCTCGCTGGTACAATACTCATAGCTGCTCTAATTCAACCCAAAACAATAGATTGGCTTAACCGTCCAATTTACAGGCTCCGTTCATAATCTGAACATTTGTGCTGCTACGTGCACAAAATATTTATATTGTGTTCCAATAGAACACAAGCTCATGGATAAAGAAAAGTTCGAACTCGAATTCATCATACGATCATCACCTAATGTCTTATTCAATTACTTAGCAACTCCTAGTGGACTATCAGAGTGGTTTTCAGACAATGTAAATATCAAAGGAGACATTTATTCGTTCTTTTGGGATGATAGCGAAGATCAAGCACGATTATTGGCTAAAAAAGACAAAGAGTTTGTTCGCTTTATCTGGATGTATGATGAAGAAGATGGTGAAGATGTTTACTTTGAAATGCGCATTACGGTTGATCAAATTACAGGTGAAACAGCATTGATCATAACGGATTTTGCCGATGCTGGCGAGCAAGAAGAGTCTACTTTACTTTGGGAAAAGCAAATCACCAAACTCAAACGTATTCTTGGAGGTTCTTAGTAAGATTTAACTAAATCGGCATACCCCTTCACCACAGCATAAGCTATATTTGCTTAAGCATTTATTCAGGTTCGTGAAGAAACTCCATTTATTTACATTCAAAACCTTTTTAGGTCCTTTTCTATTGACGTTTGTCATTACGTTGTTCATACTCGTAATGCAATTCCTATGGAAATACATTGAGGATTTAGTTGGTAAAGGCCTTGAGTGGTACGTGATTGCCGAACTGTTTCTTTATGCCTCAGCTTCCCTCGTTACCATGGCTTTGCCCCTTGCCATACTCCTTTCGTCCATCATGACTTTTGGAAATCTGGGCGAGCATTACGAACTGGTCGCAATGAAGTCGTCTGGCCTCTCCTTGCAGCGTATCATGCGCCCACTCATCGTTTTTGTAATCGTGCTCAGTGGTGTGGCATTTTATTTTTCTAATAGTATTTGGCCAATCGCAAACCTCAAGTTTAAAAGTTTGCTTTGGGATGTAACACACGCTAAACCAGCATTGGATATTAGTCCAGATGTTTTCTATAAAGGAATAGACAATTATGTTATACGCATAAAAGAAAAAGACAAAGATGGTAAAGGCCTGCAAGACATACTTATTTACGATCACAGCGAGGGAAATGGTAACAGGAAAGTAATCAAAGCAGAATCAGGTCGGATGTTTATTACGAAGGACCAGCGTTACCTGGTTCTAAGTTTGAAAAACGGCTACCAATATGATGAAATAAAAGGTAGAAGTAACCCATTGTTTAGGTCTGAATTTGAGGAGCATATCATCAAGTTAGAACTTGTTGGATTTGATATGAAACGGAGTGACGAGTCGCTTTGGAAAGACCATTATCAAATGATGAATATTGGTCAATTACAATCCGCTATAGATAGCCTGAGTTTCAAGCTCGAAAAGCGTAAATCCGATTACAGTTATGGGGTAACCCGCAGGTTGGCCCTTTATGCTGATTCTACAAAAACTGTTGAGCAATATTCAGCTGATAGCGCTGTTGGAACTACTGCAGGGTTAGTTAAGTCAAAACAACTTCAGTTGTACGCAACTGCAATTAATCTAGCACGTGCGTCTAAGACCTACTCCACGGCCATGAAAGAGGAAGTAGAAAATAGAAGGGATCGTATTCGTCGGTTTGAGATTGAATGGCACCGCAAGTTTACATTGTCTATAGCTTGTTTTGTACTCTTTTTTGTGGGAGCGCCATTGGGAGCAATTATCCGCAAAGGAGGATTAGGAATGCCCGTTGTTGTGGCCGTGATTTTCTTCTTAATCTTTCACATATCATCTATTACTGGAGAAAAGTTGGTAAAACAAGATCAATTGGATGTAGAGGTTGGTATGTGGATGTCGACATTTATCCTCGCACCAATTGGAGCTTTCCTCACCTACAAGGCTACAACAGACTCAGTTTTATTGGATGCAACGTTTTACACAAAACTCACTGCACCCATCACCCGAATGTTTCGTTCCATCATTTCCAAGTTTAAGAAAAATCAGGAATGAAAATCCTCCAGATTTGCCATAAACCTCCTTACCCCTCCAATGATGGAGGAACTTTGGCGATGGATCAGCTATCACAGGGACTTTATAAACAAGGGAATAAGGTTAAAGTTATTACCATATCAACCCCTAAGCATCCCTTCTTATCGGATCAGCTTGACCAAGAGTACATGGAAAGGTTTGAACCGGAACATACATTTGTGAACACCTTGGCAACTGGAAAAGGTGCAATTTTAAGCCTAGCTTCAAAAGATGCATATCACCTCAAACGCTTTTACCACCCTGACTTTGAAGCGTTAATTCGCAAAACGCTGAATGATTTCAAACCTGATGTAGTTATTTTAGAGAGTTTGTTTGTTGCTCCTTATTACCGCATCATACGGAAGCACGCTCAGGCGAAACTGGTTTATCGAGCGCATAATATTGAATACAAACTCTGGAAACAGCGTATTAAGCAGGAAAAACAACTTCTGAGGCGTGCGGTACTCAAAAACATGGTAACCAAGTTAAAACATGCTGAAATAGATTTTATCCAGCGTGTTGATGCTACCCTAGCCATAACATCAAATGATGCAAAACGCATTAAAAAGCTCACCACCAACCCAATTAAAATAATTCCTTTTGGAATCACTCCTGGCCATGTTAATGCAGCAACTCATGATACGAGACCAAAAAAAGTCCTCTTTTTAGGGGCATTAGATTGGCAACCAAATATTGTAGGCTTGACGTGGTTTATTGAGAACTGTTGGGCTAAAATTCATCAAAACTATCCCAATTGGGAATTTGATTTAGCTGGCAGAAATGCTACTTCTTATTTCAAAGAGTTGAGCGTGGCTGGAATCAATTATTTAGGAGAAATTGAAAACACTTCAAAATTCTACCATGCAGGTGCAATTTTCATCATTCCTCTATTTACAGGCGGTGGAATGCGAATTAAGGCAATTGAAAGCATTGCGCACGGCACTCCAATTGTTAGCACTAAAAAAGGCATGGAAGGAATTGCCGTTAAAAAGAACAAATCATTTCTTCAGGCTAATGACGCTAAGTCGTTCATTAAGCAAGTATCGCGACTCATAGCAGATGAAGAGCTAAGAAACCGCATTGCACATCACAGTTTGCACGAGGTAACTCAGCACCACCATACTGAAGTGTTAATGCATCGGCTAAATCAATTTTTACACGAGCTGTCATGAGGGTCCTCATTATCCTTTCTCGCTTTCCATACCCGTTAGAAAAGGGTGACAAACTCAGGGCTTTCCACCACATAAAATCACTTAGTAAAGAACATGAGCTGATTGTAGTATGCTTAAGCGATCGCGAAGTATCAACTTCTGATCGGGAAGCACTATTACCATACGTTAAACACCTCGAAGTAATCAGGCTTTCCTATTGGAGAATTGGTCTAAATCTTTTGCGAGGTTGTTTTGATCAAAAGCCTTTCCAAATCCATTATTTCTACCATAAGTTTGCTCAAAAGCGCATTGACACCCTTATTGAAAACTTCATGCCCGCACACTTATTCTGCCAGTTGATTCGCACTGCAGAATATGCCCGGCGTTATCAGTTAATACCTTCTACAATTGACTACATGGATGCTTTTTCAACTGGAATAAAGCGGCGTATAGGAAGCTCAATTCCTATACTTAAGCCAATCTTCCAAACTGAATATGAACGCTTAAAATCATATGAAAAGGAATGTTTTGGCTTGTTTGATCACCATACAATTATTTCAGAACAAGATCGCGATTTAATTGAGCACCCAAAACGCAGTAACATTGCTATCCTTAAAAATGGTGTTGATACTGCTTATTTTCACCATGCTTCACACGAAAAGAAGTATGATGCCGTTTTTGTGGGTAATATGAGCTATCCACCCAATGTTCAGGCAGCCATATATTTAGCAACTCAAATTTTCCCAGCTGTCCGAAAACATAAGCCACATTTCGAACTACTTCTCGCTGGTGCCAACCCTACTGCCCGAATAAAAGGGTTGGCACAAGACGGTATTCACGTTTCTGGCTGGATGAATGACATTCGTGAGGCTTATTGGTCATCTCGTGTATTTATTGCTCCTATGCAGATCGGCACTGGCATGCAAAACAAACTGCTTGAGGCTATGGCTTGCGCTTTACCGTGTATTACATCCTCGCTTGCACTGAAAGCAATACAAGCAGAGCCTGATCGAGAAGTTTTACTGGCGAATTCAGTTGAGGAGAATGTCGCTTCCTTAATGCAATTGCTTGACGACGACAAGCTTCACACACAAATTTCGACTAATGGTTTATCCTTTGTTAAAGCCCACTATTCTTGGAATACAAATGCTCAAATACTCATAAAAACATTGGGTATTTTAAAAAATGGCACGCTGGTTGATAAATGACGAGCAAGCCTGATGACAGGTCAAAAATTAATTTAAATTTGAGTACCCATAAAGAAAAGAAACTATGAAGCATTTTAAGATCTTATCTATCGCATTTACTTTCGGAGTATTGGCACTTGGTGCTGTAAGTTGTAAGAGTAAAAAAGAAGCGGCTAACGAGAAGCCAAAAGGTGAAGTCCTTGTGAACATCTATTGTTCAGGACCTGAGTATTTCACTACAAAAGATAACTTCAGAGCAAACGCCATCGGTGAATCCCTAGATGCCATGACGTCAAAGAAGAAGGCACTCGCAAATGCCCGTCAGCAATTAGCGGAAGACATCAACTCTACAATTAAAGTGGTAACTGATAATTACGTCAAGTCTTCTGAGTTCAATAATAAAGAAGAAATCACAGAAACATTCCAGTCAATGGGAAGAACTGTAGTTGATCAAAAATTACAAGGTGTGCGTACCATTTGCGAGAAAATGACAAAGACTGAGACTGGCAATTACAAAACTTACCTAGCTATTGAATTGTCAGCTCAAGATTTAATCGCTGCTTACAACGATCGTTTAACGAAAGAAGAAAGCCTAAAAGCAGATTACAACTACGAGAAATTCAAGGATACATTCGATGCGGAAATGAATAAACTTGAGCAGAGTCAAAGATAAGCGTCACATTACACCCTAATTAAAAAGCCAACTCACTGTGAGTTGGCTTTTTTTATGTCATTCTTTTCAAAAAGAGGAAACAAAAGCCTCATTTTGTAGTTGTAATCTCCGCTACTACATTTTATCCATAATGGATGTACTTACTCCAGTATACGAGAATCCACCGTCGTGAAATAAGTTTTGCATAGTAACTTTACGTGTCAAGTCAGAGAACATCGAAATCACATAATCCGCACACTCCTCAGCTGTTGCATTTCCCAGTGGAGACATTTGATCAGCATAACTAATGAATTGATCAAAACCTTTTACACCCGTCCCTGCTGTTGTAGGAGTTGGTGATTGTGATATGGTATTTACACGCACTTGATTGCGAACACCCCAATGGTATCCAAAACTTCTTGTTATGGACTCCAGTAATGCCTTTGCATCAGCCATATCGTTATAATCTGGAAATACCCGTTGTGCTGCAATGTATGTTAAAGCGAGAATAGAACCGAAATCATTTACGGCATCTTTTTGATAAGCTGCTTGCATTACCTTGTGAAAGCTCATTGCTGAAACATCGTATGTTTTATGCAAGAAATCGTAGTTCAAATCCGTATAGTGCCTGTTTTTACGAACGTTTGGTGACATTCCAATACTGTGTAGAATGAAATCCAACTTACCTCCGAGCTTTTCTTGAGCCTCATCAATTAAATTGTTCAAGTCGTCCATGCTTGTTGCATCAGCTGGGATAACTGCTGAATTGGTCTTTTCCGCAAGCTGATTGATTGTTCCCATTCGCAATGCAATAGGAGCATTTGTGAGAACAAATGAAGCGCCTTGCTCATGTGCCTTTTCAGCCACTTTCCATGCAATGGACTTTTCATCAAGTGCACCGAATATGATGCCTTTTTTTCCTTTTAATAATTCGTTCGCCATACTGGTTAAATTTTTACAAATCAAAGATAGTATAAATGAAAGCCTCCCCTAGCCTTTGAGTAATTCCTCGGCATTGAGTCGAGCACTTTCCAATGGTTTCTCACCACTAAGCATTCGAGCTATCTCTTCAACGCGCTGTTCGTGGGAAAGCTCAGTAATATGTGTAACCGTTCGCTCTGATGATGAATCTTTTTCTACAAAGAGGTGATGTTGACCTTTGCTAGCCATTTGTGGTAAATGAGTTATGGCAATAACTTGCATCTGCTCTCCCATTTGTACAAGTAATTGAGCAATCTTGCTAGCAATTTCACCGCTTACTCCGGTATCAATCTCATCAAAAATAATGGTCGGCAATGCTTGTTTCTGTGACATCAAGTGCTTTAAACTAAGCATTACACGTGATAGTTCTCCGCCTGATGCAACGTCTCCCAATGGTTTAGGTTCTGTACCCTTATTCGCTGTGAATTTCATCGTTAGCTCATCTTTACCATTGACGGTGAGTTCTCGCTCTTTCAATTCTGGATAAAACTGCGCAAATTTCATCCCGAGAAACTTTAGTGTCTCGGTTATTTCCGAACTAAATGAATCGGCAATGTCTCTGCGACGCTTTTGTAGTTGATTTGCTAGGTCATTAGTACGACGTGCTAACTGACTTACTTGCTCTACCAACTTATTCATTTCATCATCTTCAGCTGTTGTTCCTTCAAGTTGACTTTCAAATTGAGTTTGAAGAACAATTAGCGCCTGTGCATCCGCAACTTGATGTTTGAATAACAACCGTTGTACTTCATCTAGCTTAACTGAAACCTCCTCCTGACGCTCGGAATCAATATCAACCTCTTCGCCACTTGTTTCAATTTCATTGGCAAGATCGCTGAGTTCTATGTATACACTGTCCAGGCGTTCGCTAATCTCTACAAATGCTTTCCCATATTCATTCAACTGACTAAAAGCAGTCTTGATACTATGGAGCTTGTCCAGCACACCTTCTTCACCATTTTGAATGCCACGCGCAACTTCGAAGGCAACAGTTCTGATTTGTTCCGCATGCGTAAGCTTATTGCGTTCTTCCTCAAGCTCTTCAAGCGAAAGCCCTTCTAAACCAACCTGTTGAAGCTCTTCAAGCTGAAAGGCGATGTAATCCGCTTCTTTTGTTCGTTCCGCTGCATCTTGTTGAAGCTGTTCCAACCGCTTCTTCCCTCGCTTCCACTCATGATAAGCAGAAGCATAATCAGCTCTTAAAGCGGTATTTCCAGCATAGGCATCCAGCACATTCATAGTGAAATCAGATTGTTGAAGCAACAGTGTTTCATGCTGTGAATGAATATCCACCAACTGCTCACCTAATTTTTTAAGGGTTTGTAAGTTTACTGGAGTATCATTTACAAACGCCCGACTTTTTCCTGCTGGTGAAATCTCCCTCCTTAAAAGACAAACCGTCTCGTAATCGAGATCATGTATTTCAAAAAATGATTTCAAATCGAACTCCCCCAAGTCAAATTGTCCTTCAACAATACACTTAGTCTGATCTGAGCGCAATGCGCCATGATCTGCACGTTTACCTAAGATTAATCCAAGTGCACCTAAAAGAATTGATTTTCCAGCTCCCGTTTCCCCTGTAATCACAGTTAATTCTGGATTCAAATCGAGGTCAAGGTGCTCAATCAATGCATAGTTTCGTATAATGAGCTTTTGTAACACTGCACGAAGGTAGAAAATCTAATCCCGCAAATCGATGGGGTGATTACTTGATTTTACTCCACTTGTTCGTGCTTGCAGGATCAATTTGATTTAGCAATGTAGTTACTGTATTGACTTCTGAGGCTTGGGCTTTAGAGTAGATATTTACAATTTCATCTGCCTTGGCGTTAAAGAAAACACGCATGTTGAAGGAGTTCGGAACTCGTGTATGCACTGTTCTTAGTTTCTGGAGTCCTTTGGTTATAGCAGCCCTTCCCTCTTCAACATTCTCACTCATCTTATCAAGGCCCAACCTATGGTATTCATAAAAGCATTCCCGCATTGCTCCAAAACGATTATCAAGCATGTTTTGAACCAACCAAAAGCGGTTATTCTGGCTTTCAAAGGCTTTCCATCCTGGCTGCGAACCACCCTGGTTTTGATTTACAATATTCAAAGCCTTTCGGTAATACTCATCACCTCCACGTAAAGCAAAAGAATCATAATCCAATGCGAGTACAATGTAGATGTAGTATGCTAAAACAGATGTAAGTTGAGATATAGTGGCATTATCCGAGTAATCCAAGATATCAAATTGATTGTATTCGAATTCAAAGTCTTCATCTAAGTGGTTAAACAAAGGGGTATTGTAAGAGGTGCCATAAACTGGTCTTCTACTCTGGACTTGAATGGTTGCTTTGTAACGGTTAGCCGAAACCCGTTGCTGAATATTAATGAGAATGCTGAACTCAATGCGTTCTTCGGGTTTAAATACATCATTTGTCCATTTGCGATTGTTCACAAATTCGTAAGTCGCCCGTTGCATTGCCTCAAACATGGTACGCTCACTACCTTCAACTTGAGATGCATTCACTTCAATGTTGCAGATAACATCTTGCCCGTTCAAAACGATGGCACTCAGAAAAAAGAAAGTGGCAAATAAAAACCTCAAGCCAGTACGGTGTTCCATATATCTAATGCTACTTCTGCTTTGCTCTTTAACTCGAAAGGATACTTCTTATTGTCTTTACTGTAAATCACTACGCGGTTGGTGTCTTTTCCAAACCCGGCCCCAGCTTCCCTTAAAGAATTTAGAACAATGAAATCACAATTTTTTCGCGCCAATTTACCTTTTGCATGTTCTTCCTCATGTTCAGTCTCCAGCGCAAAACCAACCAGTAGCTGATTTTTCTTTTGTTCACCTAAAGTGCTCAAGATATCGGTTGTAGGTTTTAGCTCAACAACCATTGAAGCGTCTTTTTTCTTGATTTTCTCTGACGCCGTAGTTCTCGGTGTGTAATCAGAAACAGCTGCCGACATAATGGCGACATCACAATTTTCGAAATGTGCAAACACAGCTTGCGCCATCTCTTCGGCACCTGTTACATCAATTCGATTTATACCAGGGTTGCAACTCAATGAAGTTGGACCGCTTACTAAGGTAACCTGAGCCCCCCTGCTGAAAGCTTCTTCTGCTAGCGCATAGCCCATTTTGCCACTCGAATGATTTCCAATGAATCGAACAGGGTCTATTTGTTCATATGTTGGCCCGGCACTAATGAGCACTTGTTTTCCGATGAGTTCCTTGCTTTTTCTTCCGTAATCTCCAATAACCGTTATCAGATGTTCAGGCTCTGCCATGCGCCCTTGACCCGTCAACCCACTTGCCAACTCTCCGTAATCTGATGGAATAATCACATTGCCGTAACTGTTTAATAAATCCAAGTTAGCTTTCGTTGTGGGGTGCTGATACATATCCAAGTCCATGGCCGGAGCAACAAAAACAGGACACTTGGCAGATAAATATGTAGCTAACAGCACGTTATCGCAAACTCCATGAGCCATTTTGCCCAACGTATTTGCCGATGCAGGTGCAATAAGTAAGATGTCCGCCCAAAGCCCAAGTTCAACATGGTTATTCCACACTCCCGTTTGTTCATCATCGCAATACGATGACACTACTGGGTTTTTGGACAATGTTGCCAAGGTTAACGGTGTAATGAAAGATGTTGCCGACTTCGTCATAATAACTTTGACGTTAGCTCCTTCTTTCACAAGACCACGAACAAGAAAAGCGGCTTTATAGGCCGCTATACTTCCGGTAACTGCTACCAGTATATTTTTCCCGGTTAACATCCAGGGATTAAGCTCTTAATATGCTGATCTTTCTGGGTTGCGATAGTAAACACCGCCTTCGAGGTATTCTTCCATTGCAATTGCCGTAGGCTTAGGAATACGCTCATAGAATTTCGAAATCTCTATTTGCTCGCGATTTTCAAAAATCTCTTCCAAGTTGTCCGTGTGCGTGGCAAACTCTTCCAATTTCGCAGTTAATTCTTCGCGAATAGATACAGAAATCTGGTCAGCGCGTTTTGAAACCACAGCTAATGCTTCATAGATGTTTCCTGTATTCTGACTAACTTCTTCAATGTCGCGTGTAATGGTCGTTACAGGCGCGTCTGATTTTTTGTAATCCATGCTTATTTATTTTTAGCCAACCTCAATTTCAATTTGTCTAAGTCTTCTTGAAGCCTTTTAGCCTTGCGAAGATACTTACTCTCGGGATATCTATCAACAAGTTCTTTGTAAGATCCCATTCCTTTTGTTAAATATTCACCCTGTTTCTTGGAAGAACGGGTTGCCATTGTGTGGTAATATTCCAATTCTTCAAAAATTGCGTGGGGTTTTTCCAATTCTAAGTTTGTCAATAACCGCTCTGCTTCCCTTAGCATAGGAGACTCTTTATTCGCATCCACAAATTTCACATAAGCTTTCTCAGCAGCTGCCATACGTTCTATTTTTTTCTGTGGTACACTTTTCATAGCCAGCTCATAGTGCGACTTAAAAATATAGAACTCCGATTCTCCGCGATACTCAGAATCAGGAAACTGCTGCATACCATTTTCAAAGGTGCGTATGGCTGCAGTATAATTTTCCGTCTTGTAATACAGTTTAGCACTCTGAAAAGCTTTTAACTCCAACTTCTCACGCAATTCTTCAATAAGCACAGTTGAAGTATCTACTTGATCACTAAAAGGATGAGTATTAATAAATTGCTGCAATTCTTGGATTGCCTGATACGTGCTTTCCTGATCCAAATTTGGAGGAGGTGACATCAAGTATTGGCAGTAGGCACTCATAAACAAACACTCTTCCCTACTCGAGCTGGTAGGAAAAGTCTTAGCAAATTGTGTAAAACGGTGGCTTGCGAGCAGCAAGTCTCCCGTATAATAATCGCTGTAGGCATACATATAATATAGTTTTTCCGCACGTGCCGTGCCTCGAAAAACTGCAATCAACTCTTCAATTAAAGGATAAGCCTTGAAATACTTTTCGTCTTCATAATATTCAACCGTCTTTTTGTATTTCATCTCATAGTCGTCGCTTTTCAACAAACGTTGATATTTACTGCAACCAGAAAAGAAAAGTGACACCGTTAAAACAGTTAAAAGGCCTATTTTCAATCGAATCATCGGGCAAAAGTATACTTTTTATGCAGCGATAGTAACTCAAAAGGAAAGTAGATATTGTGGTAATGCCATTATTTATACTTTTGCACACTGCTAACGACAGCGAAAACTTAAAAAATCAGACGGAGTGGATATTTTCGAGAAGATTAGAGAGAACCGCGGACCATTAGGTCGTTTTTCAAAAAATGCACATGGTTATTTTACTTTCCCCAAGCTAGAAGGGGAAATCAATAACAAAATGATGTTTCGTGGACGAGAGGTTCTGACATGGAGTTTGAATAATTACTTAGGCCTTGCCAATCATCCAGAAGTACGCAAAGCTGATGCTGATGCATCTGCAGAATATGGGTTGGGTTATCCTATGGGTGCGCGCATGATGTCAGGCAATACCAGTTTACACGAAGAATTAGAGGCTCAACTAGCTGATTACGTTAGTAAAGAGGATGCTATTCTACTAAACTACGGTTACCAAGGATGTGCTTCCGCTATTGATGCTTTGGTAGACCGCAATGATGTAATTGTATACGATTCTGAATCACATGCGTGCATAATGGATGGATTGCGTATGCATCAAGGACGTCGTTTTGTTTTTCCACATAATGATATGGATGCTTTGGTAGACCGACTCGAGAAAGCCGAGCGTCTTACTGAAAAAACTAATGGTGGTATTCTCGTTATTACTGAAGGAGTATTCGGTATGGCAGGAGATCAAGGAAAGCTAAAAGAGATTGTTGACTTAAAAAGCAAGTACGACTTCAGACTATTTGTTGATGACGCGCACGGTATTGGTACTATGGGTGCCACTGGTGCAGGAACTGGCGAAGAGCAAGGCTGCCAGGACGGGATCGATGTTTACTTTGGAACTTTTGCAAAATCATTTGCATCAATAGGTGCTTTTATTGCTGCCAATGAGAATGTAATTGACTACCTGCGTTACAATACGCGTTCTCAGATTTTTGCGAAAAGCTTACCTATGCCATTAGTAATTGGTGCGATTAAACGTTTGGAGATGATGCGCGATGAACCTGAGCACCGTGAAAAGCTTTGGAAGATTGTTCGTGCCCTTCAAGACGGGTTGCGCGCTAAAGGATTTAATTTGGGAGAAACTAATTCGCCAGTAACACCTGTATTCCTGAATGGTGGTCCGTTTGAAGCAGCTAATGTGATTTTTGATTTACGCGAGAACCATTCACTATTCTGTTCAATGGTTGCTTATCCCGTAGTTCCTAAGGATGTGATTATGTTGCGTCTTATTCCAACGGCAATGCACACCCTTGAAGATGTAGCATATACCATCGAGCGTTTTGAAGTGATGAAGGAAAAGTTGGATGCTGGAGAATACGTTAAGGACAAAATTATCATGGCATAACGTCAACAGATTTAATACATTCGAAGTCCTGAAGCAATTCAGGACTTTTTTTTTGCTTGTGAAACGGGTTCTACTCATACTCTTTTGTTTACTAGCTGTGCGTGGAATTGCGCAAGAGCTGGCCTTTCCTGCCCGTTACTTGCTTCAGCCGAGCTATTATGGAGACGAGCTCTCAGCTTCTTTTGAGATTTCTAGAACTGGTAGTTTTAATCCGCAACCAGTTCCGCACAAAGCCCTTCTAGAATTTGGTTATGCAAACTCTTTCATTGAAAACGATTCTTTTTGGACTGCACTAAAAGACTCGGTTAAAGTCGACACCATTCGCATCGTTTTTACCATGTATCCAAACAACCCTGAGTTTTGGCTAACTAACTATCATACCTTGCTGGCGCGACGTATGCGGAACTTGTTTTACCTCGACCCTAAGTTAAACCTGGAAACCATCCATTTTGAAATGGTACTTCAAACCGATTGTGAAGATGAGCTGACCGCCATGAGTCTGTTTCACGGATTTGAGGTTATTTACCACCCCATTGAACCAAAGCGCGACACTGCTGAACGTGCAGTTGATGAAGACTCATTAGCATATTATTCACCGGCTCCGGTGTCCGACTCATTGCGCAACGATCCGGGATACCTCGAACTGATTCGGTTTATGAATGATCAACGCGGCGCTAAAGATACCACGGTTCACTATGTATTGAATCGACATCCCGAATGGCAAGATGCGTTGGTTGTGCTTGATTGGACAGGCTCAATGTACCATCATGGAGCCATGAGTATATTGTGGAATATAGAACAGCTTGATGCGGCCACCATTCGCTACTTCACGTTGTTTAACGATGGGAATGGAAAATCACGTAAACGCAAGAAAGTGGGGAAAACAGGAGGCATTTATCACACAGACTACGCTCCCCCACTCGACATGCTCCCAACGCTACTCAAGGTTCAACAAAAAGGTCGCGGAGGAGATGCGCCTGAAAATGATGTAGAAGCCATTGTAAAAGGACTCAAAAAGTTCAAGGATGCCCGTCATGTAATTTTGGTGGCTGATAACGCCTCTTGCATTCGCGACTTGTCATTATACCAAACTCTTGACACCCCAGTTCACATCATTATTCCTGGAGAATACGCTATGATTAACCACCAATACATCAACTTGGCTTATAAAACGAATGGAAGCATCCACACATTCGAAAACGACTATTATACATTTGAACGTGGTTCAGCTCCAAAAGAGGTTACAATCAACAACTACGACTACATATTGAACCGTTATGACTTTTATCAATCTGTCGCCCCGATAGGCTATTCGTATTGCTATAACTTTTACGACATTGAAAATTATTCACGTATGGTTAAAACCATCCGCAAAGCCCTTTCTCAAGTGAATTAACCACTAATTAAAGCTCGAGAGTAATCTGTCGCTCATCATCGTCGTCATCGTTTTTACTTGAAGTACTTTCACTTGATGTTTCTTTCGTTGCAGATGGAAGATCTACCTTTTTCTCTTCTGGCTCATAAGGGATTGGGTCTTTCAAGTCAACCGACTTTACCTTATAAGGTGTCAATCGATTTCCTTTAGCTGTGATTCCTTTGATATCAATAAACTCTTCAAGCACCACCTCTTCATCATCCCGGTCATTCGTTCTTCTGTCAAAACTGATATTCACCACTGGTTTCCAGTCCATCGAAATAAGCTCCAGTTGTGTATTGGGATGTTCATTGATGAACGACACTTTTTTCTCGGTGTCTTCTAGCAAGAAACGCTTAACGGTATATTGATCCTTTTCTCCATCAAAGTAAACTGCAGAAATAGGTTTATCCTTGACCCACTTTTCAATAATAATTGCATCGTCTTCAAATTTGGTGCTCAAATCAAAGCCTACCAATCGGTATTCGCCACTTTGTGTAATCTGGACAATTTTATCTTCACCCTTAAATGCACCTAAAAATTCACCGCGTTCTTCTGTATTCAATCGCTCCACAGTATCGTCATACCATATTTTGCGCGCCGCCAGTGTCGAAACACCTTCTTCCTTAAGGGTGATTTTATTAATGGGGTATTTGGTAAGTATATTACCACCAGCACCTCGTCCTTTTATCTCTAAATCGGCAAAATCAAAATCGAACTTGAGTTTTCTGATTTTGCCTGTATTTCTGTGCAGTACTGTAATAACTTCTGCCTCTCCATTTGGGTTTACCGACAAATAAAGGAGTTTCGACTTGGGACTACCCTTGGTTAAATCGTATTCACGATCACGAGTAATGGCACTTACATTAAAGCGTTTTACTCGTATTGGACCTGAAGATCCATCTTGATACACGAAATTGTACGTTGTCCGTTTATCGCCTTTCTTCCATACTCCAACATAGCGTACGTTCTTACCGACAAACGTTTTATCAGAAATTCGCGTAACAATCATTTTTCCATCTTCCCGAATGGTAATGATGTCATCAATATCAGAGCAGTCTGTAATAAACTCACCTTCACCGCGTTTTAGTCCATGACCAATAAACCCTTCGGCGTAGTTTGCATATAACTTGACATTGGCAACTGCAACTTTAGAACGCTCAATATTCTCAAAGCTCTTAATTTCTGTTTTTCGCTCACGACCAGCTGCGTACTTCTTTTTCAAACCTTTGTAGTAATCAATAGCGAACTCAATAAGGTTGTCTAAATGTGCCTTTACTTGAGCAATTTGATCCTCTAAAGATTGAATGAAATTATCTGCTTTATCAGCATCGTGTTTGGTAATACGACGCATGCGTATTTCCATCAGCTTCTCAATATCCTCTTCGGTCACTTCACGAATGAGGTGCTTTATATGCGGTGCAAGCAATTCTCGAGTAACCACCTTTGCCTCATCGTAAGTTTTTCCATCGAACTGGATGTATATTTTTTGTTCGATGAATATTTTTTCGAGGGATGCAAAGTGCCATTTCTCCTGTAGCTCAGAAAGCTCGATCTGAAGTTCCAGCTTTAAGAGGTCAACCGTTTGATCGGTATTTACTTTGAGCACTTCACTCACTCCAACAAACCGTGGCTTATCATCTTCAATTACTGCTGTATTGGGAGAAACTGAAACCTCACAATCCGTAAATGCATAAAGCGCATCCACCATTTTATCTGGCGATATTCCTGAGGGAAGGTGAACCAAGATTTCTACCTCATTGGCCGTGTTATCCTCAATCTTTTTAATCTTAATCTTCCCTTTATCATTGGCTTTTAGCACTGAGTCGATCAAAGAAGAGGTTGTGGTCCCAAAGGGGATTTCAGTAATTTTAAGAGTCTTCTTGTCGTCTATTTCTATACGTGCTCGAACGCGTACTTTACCTCCCCGTAATCCGTCATTGTAATTGCTAAAATCTGCCATCCCTCCTGTTAGGAAATCAGGAAGTAGTGTGAAACGTTTGCCTTGAAGGTGTTTAATTGAACAATCAATCAGCTCAACAAAATTATGTGGTAATATCTTGCAAGCCATTCCTACGGCAATTCCCTCTACTCCTTGTGCAAGCAGCAACGGAAACTTCACAGGCTGGGTTATGGGCTCTTGGTTCCTACCATCATAGCTCAATTGCCATTCGGTAGTTTTTGGGTTGAATACAACATCCAATGCAAACTTGGTTAACCTTGCCTCTATGTAACGCGCAGCAGCAGCCCCATCACCAGTGTATACATTTCCCCAGTTTCCTTGGGTATCTATCAACAACTCCTTTTGACCAAGACCAACCATGGCATCGGTAATGGATGCATCGCCGTGTGGATGGTACTTCATGGTGTTCCCCACCACGTTTGCCACCTTGTTGTAGCGACCGTCTTCCATTTCACGCATCGAATGCAAGATTCTGCGCTGAACTGGCTTGAGGCCATCATTAATGTGAGGAACAGCGCGTTCCAAGATTACGTATGAGGCATAGTCTAAAAACCATTCCTCGTACATCCCAGATACCTGAATTACATTTTCGAGTGCTTCTGCCTCGGCGGCATCTTGTTCAAGCTCCTCGTCACGTTCTTCGTTCTGTCCTTCTATTTCTTCGTCTTCAGCCATGGGTCAGATTAATCCTTTAAGCATGTGATGGGTAAAATTCGATGCGCTCCTAGTTCAACAATACAGTGGTTTTTTGTTCCTATGTATATCATCATAGGGCTAATATTTCCTCTGCCAAATCCTTTTCTACTTTCAAATTTTCAATGATGAATTTTTGACGATCAGGTGTGTTCTTGCCCATGTAGAATGATAACAAGTTAGAAATGGGTGTATTTTTATCGATTACAACTGGCTCCAAGCGAATCTGCTCACCAATAAAAGCACGAAATTCCCCTGGAGATATCTCTCCTAATCCTTTAAATCGGGTAATCTCTGGTTTTCCCTTTAGCTTCTGTATAGCATTTCGTCGTTCCTCATCACTGTAGCAATAAATGGTTTCTTTTTTATTTCGAACCCTAAAAAGTGGTGTTTCTAATACGTACAGATGACCTTGTTTAACAAGGTCTGGAAAAAACTGCAAGAAAAACGTAATCAAGAGCAATCGGATATGCATTCCATCAACATCGGCATCTGTTGCTAACACAATTTTGTTGTAGCGCAAGTTATCCAAGCCGTCCTCAATATTCAACGCTGCTTGAAGTAAGTTAAACTCTTCATTTTCGTATACGATCTTCTTGGTTAGCCCAAATGAGTTTAGTGGCTTCCCTTTTAGTGAGAATACAGCTTGGGAGTTTACATCCCGTGCCTTTGTGATTGATCCAGATGCACTATCTCCCTCGGTAATGAACAGGGTTGAGTCATCTGCGCGATCCTTCTTTGAATTAAAATGTATCCTGCAATCTCGTAACTTCTTGTTGTGTAAGTTGGCTTTTTTGGCGCGTTCCCGTGCCAATTTTTTAATCCCTGCTAAATCTTTTCGCTCCTTTTCAGATTGTAAGATGCGTTTTAAGATGGCGTCTGCCGCTTCTTGATTGCGGTGTAAGAAGTTATCCAGCTTACGCGAAATGAAATCATTTACAAAAGTCCGCATTGTTGGACCTTCAGGACCAATCTCATTCGAACCTAATTTGGTTTTGGTTTGTGACTCAAACACCGGTTCCATCACCTTCACTGCTATTGCAGCTACAATTCCGCTTCGAATATCTACAGCGTCAAAATTTTTGTTGAAGTGGTCACGAATGGTCTTTACAAAGGCTTCTCGAAATGCATTTTGGTGCGTTCCTCCCTGGGTTGTATACTGGCCATTTACAAATGAGTAATAATCTTCTCCATATGCCTGAGTATGCGTAATGGCAACTTCAATATCCTCATCTTCCAAGTGGATTGTTTCATACAACGGTTTGTCAGAAAACTTTTGATCCAGTAAATCCTTCAATCCATTGTCTGAACGGATCTTTTCACCATTAAAATTTATGGTAAGACCGCGATTCAAAAACGCATAGTTCCACAGCAGCTCTTCAACATATTGCGAGCGATACTGATAGTTCATGAACATTTCATCATCAGGTGTGAACGTGATTTTAGTTCCTTTGCGTTTTGGAGAGTCCTCAACACCATGCTCTTTGGTCAATTTACCACGCGAAAATTCCGCCGTTTTCACCTTTCCATCTCGAAAAGACTCTACTACAAAGTGGTTTGACAAGGCATTCACGGCTTTTGACCCCACACCGTTTAACCCTACTGACTTTTTAAAGGCCTTTGAATCATATTTTCCACCGGTATTGATTTTTGATACAACATCTACCACTTTCCCTAATGGAATCCCTCGACCATAATCACGAATTTTCACTATGCCGTCCTTTATGGAAACATCGATAGTACGACCGTTACCCATAACAAATTCATCAATTGAATTATCGATGACTTCTTTGAGCAGGATATAAATACCATCATCAGCAGCGCTACCATCGCCTAATTTACCGATGTACATACCTGGTCTCAAGCGAATGTGTTCATGCCATTCTAGGGACCGAATATTCGATTCGTCATACGTTACTTCTTCTGCCATGATTCTTCCTCGGGAATTAGAGTCTAAAAGTAGAAAATGCTCGGTTTGTCCTTACTGAGCATACGAATGCATTTATCAACAAATGTGTGAAGTTTTCAAGATTTCGGCTAGATTTAGTGGAAATTCAAAAAGTTGATCCTTATGAAGGTTCTTAAATGGCTTGCAATCTTGTTTTCAGCCCTCATTATCGTTGCAATTGGTGCAGGTATTTTTTTCTACACTAAGCTCTCTCCAAGCTATTCAGGCAATGTTTCGCTTGCACTAAACGACTCTGTGAACGTATACTTTGATGCATACGGAATTCCACATATTGAAGCAGGAAGTGAAACCGACGCCTTTAAAGCTTTGGGATACATTCACGCACAAGAACGCCTTTTCCAGATGGAACTACTTCGCAGGGTTGGATCGGGGACGTTAGCAGAAGCTTTAGGGCCTGATGTAGTTAATGTAGATCGTTTTTTTAGAACCATGGGGATACCGAAACACGCGCGACTATCGGCATCACAATTCAAAAGCTCCAATCATCCCTCCCTGCCTGCCGTTGAAGCTTACATCTCCGGAATTAACGCTTACATTGCAACTGACAACCCTCCTATTGAATTTCGACTGGCCGGGATTCCATTGCGTCAATTCTCACTAGAAGACTGTTTTTACATTGTAGGTTATATGTCTTACAGTTTCGACCAATCACTTAAAACAGATCCCATTTACGATCACTTGTTACGCTCAAAAGGTGAAAGTTACTACAACGACTTAAGCACGAATCGAGATAGCACTCAAACCTTTATTCCATTTGAAGGCGGGTTAGACTCTGCTCTTGTAGCATTGGCTAATCAAGCCTTTGAGGAATTGCCACTACCCATTTTCAATGCCAGTAATGCATGGGTAATTGCACCATACAAAACGGCCAATCATCAGGTATTATTTGCAAACGACACACACATTGAACATGCCCAACCTTCAACGTGGTTTGAAGCTCATCTTGAAGCACCTGGACTTCGCCTATACGGTAACTTTTTGGCAGGATTCCCTTTTCCTCTTATTGGTCATACCGACCGTCATGCTTGGGGGCTAACGATGTACTTAAACGATGACCTTGACCTCTACCGAGAAACCTTAAGTGATCAGGATGTTTTTTATCAAAACAAACTTGTACCCTTAAAAACAGAACAGCACACCATAGCCGTTAAAGATGACGATGATGTTACGTTTGAAGTTCGTATTACACCTCATGGTCCAATCATCAACGACGCTGTGGACGCTATTCAAGCCAAGGATCCTATTTCAGCTAGCTGGACCTACACCAAATTTCCCTCTAGAGCTGTAGAAACAGCTTATGGCTTTTACAAAGCGAAAGATATCAATGCATTCTACAGCGCCGCTTCATTACTTGCAGCGCCTGGTTTAAATGTGATGTATGGCGATCAAGGAGGAAATATTGGATGGTGGGCAACTGGAAAACTCATAAGGCGCCCAGCTCATGTTTCAGGAAGAACCATTCTGGACGGCAAAACAGGACGTGACGATATTCAAGGTTATTATGACTTTGCTTATAACCCTCACAGTATCAACCCAGAAAAAGGTTATGTGTACAGTGCTAATAATGCCAGTTACACAGCAGATTCTACGGTAATACCAGGGTATTACTACCACGGGGTCCGCGCCCATATTATTGATTCTATGCTGCAACAATCAAACACTTGGACTATAGAAATGGTAAAAGAATTACAGGCTAACAATGTATCGTCCCTTTACCCCAGACTTGCGAAGGTTTTACTGCGCGATTTAGCCGAACCTGCTTCAGCATATGACGATTCTTTACGAACGGCTTTAGCAGAATGGAATGGAGCTCATGCAGCAGGTGAAGTTGGTCCAGCTATCTACTATCACTTTACCAACAACTTGGCAAAAACAGCTTTAGGTGACGACTTAAAAAATACAGACTATCAACTACTTAGAAAATCTATGTCTTCAATGAACACCCTTACTGAACTTATCCAGAATAACGCATCAGTTTGGTGGGACATCCCTGCCACAGCGTCTGTTGAAAACCGTTCAAAAATTGCAGAGCATGCTTGGCAACTTACCATAAGGCAACTAAAGGAGCGCTATCCTAAGGGAATAAAATCCATGAGTTGGGAAAAGGTCTGTTTGCTTACTTTTCGTCATCCTTTTAGCGCAATGTCGCCTTTAGACAAGCTGTTCAATGTAGGGCCATATAGCACTCAAGGGGGTGAAGAAGTTGTGAATAAACAAAACTTTACCCTTCAACTGAATGGCACATTCGACGTGAAAGGCGGACCCGCAATGCGCATTGCCATCGATTTTAAAGACGTTGAGCATGCAGAGTCAGTGCTACCTTCCGGTCAATCGGGTAATCCATTTAGCCCACACTACTCAGATCAAGCAGCACTTTATGTAAATGAAGAAACCCGATTAATGCAAATGAATTTACTCGAAATCAAGCGTAACGCAATAAGTAAGGTTACTTTTGTGCCCGATTACAAAAACGAATAGAAACAATTGCTGTATACCCTTGTTTCTAAGTCGAGTACAACTTGATAACACACTAGGAATGCGCATTATTCTACTGAGCACGTTGTTGCTCTTCTCTTCATTATTAGTGGGACAAAACCCGAGAAAAGGTGAAACGAAAACCTTTTTAGTAGGTTCTATTCTAGATGCAGACACTGATCAGCCATTGGCTTATGCTACAGCATCCTACTATAGCGTAGCAGACTCTGCCTTAAAAGGGGGAGCCATAACCGATGACCAAGGCAAGTACGCTTTAGAAGCTGCTCCTGGAGAATACCTAATCAAGCTCGAATTCATGGGTTATCAATCACAATGGATTGGTCCTTATTCTGTTACGAAAGAAGAGCGATTTACACGAGTTTCACCAGTTAAACTAGCTGTTAACAGCATCACACTTAAAGCTGCAGAAGTAAAAGCAGAAAAGAGTCAAGTAGCTATGGCTCTTGACAAAAAGACGTTTAATGTTGGAGACGATTTGTCGTCAATTGGAGGTTCCGCAACAGATGTATTAGAGAACGTTCCATCAGTTACCGTCGACGGAGAAGGTAATGTGAGTTTACGTGGAAGTGGTAACGTGCGTATTTTAATTAATGGTAAGCAAAGTGGTTTAGTTGGAATCAGTAGTCAAGATGCCTTACAAATGCTTCCTGCAGACATGATTGAGCGTGTAGAGGTAATTACCAATCCGAGTGCCCGTTATGACGCTGAAGGAATGTCGGGAATCATCAACATTGTACTGAAAGAAGAACAAGAAATAGGCACAAAAGGAGTTTTTACAGTAACAGGGGGCTTTCCAACAAATGCCAATGCATCGGTAAACCTATCACACAACCTCAAAAATTGGGGATTTTCAGCCGGTTACAGTAATCGTTATCGTGATTATGGAGGATATAGCTCAGAAGACAGGAGAACGGCATTTGGGGACAGCATTGTGAATTTAGATCAGTATGAGGATAACAACCGTAATCAGCTTGGTCATAATTTCAGGGCTGGCATAGAGCTGCGACAAAAACGCAACACCTTTTCGCTTAATGGTAACTACCGTTTTGCTGAAAGTGATAATGACACTAAAGTTGATTACACTACCACAACGGATGCAGGAGGTTATCTTGCCAGGTTCCACCGTAACAACAGTGAATTTGAAGATGAGTTTAGTTATGATGTAAGTTTAGATTTTGACCGGAAGTTTACTGAAAAAGGCCGTAAACTTACTGCCACCATTAATGCTAATATCAGCGAAGAAACTGAAGATACTGATGCTCAAACCGATTACTTTGGCGGTGCAGGATTCAATTCCATAACCAGTAGCTTAATTCAACATAGTTTAAACAAGGAGGCCCAAACAAATGGAGTTGCACAGGTGGATTACGTACATCCACTGGCGGGCAAACAGAATTTAGAGCTCGGCTACAAAAGCTCTCTTCGGATCATTAAATCCGATTATTTTGTAGAAGAACTCAACCCCGTAACTAACGATTTTGAAACGCTTCAAGGAGTAACCAATCAATTTGATTATACAGAGGGGATTCACGCAGCTTATGCTAATTACAGCAACCAATGGGATAAATTTGGCATCATGGCGGGTGTTCGTGTAGAGTATAGCGATATATTAACGGAACAAATAACTACAGGTGAAAAGAACAAACGCGATTATGTAGACCCCTTTCCTTCTGTTTTCTTAAGTTACAAATTCGATCAGGTAAAAAGCATGCAGCTTAGCTATAGCCGCCGTATCAGAAGGCCAGGATTTTGGAACTTAAACCCGTTTTTCAATTACAATAACCCATTGAGTTTTCGCAGTGGAAATCCAAATTTAGATCCCGAATACACCAACAGTATGGAGTGGACATATTTGATGTTTCAAGAAAAGTGGAGCCTCAATGCCTCTTTGTATTACCGTCACAGTTACAATGTTATTCAGTGGGTACAAACCATTGTTGATTCCGTAACTTATACTGCCCCACAAAACGTAAATGAACAACATAGTTATGGTATAGAGTTGACGGGAAGTTATAAGCCCATATCATGGTGGCGCTTGAATGGAACGTTTAATTTCTTTGGTTCTGAATTGGACGCTCGCGACATTGAGAATGGTCGTCAGGTTAGTTTTGCCAGCTGGACAGCCCAGTTAAGCTCAATGATGCAGTTCACAAACTTATTTAACCTTCAAATTCGCGCGAATTACAACGCCCCTACTGAGCAGGCTCAGGGAACTAGAAAATACCTTGCAACCATGAACCTTGCGATTACCAAAAATATATGGAAGGATCGAGCAACCATTAGCTTTAAAGTTAACGATGTGTTTAACTCTCGGATTCGCCGCTTCGAATCTTTTGGAAACAACTTCCAAATTGAGGGTGAGCGTCAATGGCGTCCACGCACTGTAATTCTGGGATTTACGTACCGACTAAATATGACTGAGCGGGAAGCTCGCATGCAAGAAGGCGGTAGTTTTGGTGATGGTGGAGAATAGTGCATCCACTACTCTGCCGCTGAAAAATCTTGATTGGTATAGCCTGGACCTGACGGAGTCAAAACACGAATTTCGGGGTATCCAGCAGCAATGTGACACGCATTACAATTGGATGACAACAGCTTAAAACCTGTTTTAAAAGCCTCTAAATCCTTTTTAGCAATGGAAGTTTCAACTGCTTCAATCCCTGAATCAAGCATGGTTTCGGAAAGGGATTTGATATCCACTTCGTTGTGCATCGGAAACAATTCACCAATTTCTTCAACCCACTCTTCTATTTCGTGGATATTATAATGCGCCAATTCCCAATTTCGAGCTTCTCCAGCGTAATATAATTTTTCATGATGAGCCTGAATACCCAACATATGTGCACTTAATTCGGGATGATAAGCTTCTTCTTGTGCTTCCTTTAAAGCCGTTTTCAAAGCAGCCACTTCCTCGCGTAATTCACCAATTTCGCTTGTGCTTGGCGTGTTACATGCCCCAAGGACTGCTAATAAACTCAATCCAACTAAGTACTTAATCATAGCTTAAACGTTAAATCGGAAATGCATTACATCTCCATCTTGAACAACATATTCCTTTCCTTCAATTGCAAGTTTACCTTGCTCACGCGCAGCACTTTCTGTTTTGTAGGTTACGTAATCTTCATAGTGAATTACCTCAGCACGGATAAAACCTTTTTCAAAATCTGTATGGATTACTCCAGCAGCTTGCGGTGCTTTAGCCCCAATAGGTATGGTCCATGCGCGCACCTCTTTCTCGCCAGCCGTAAAATACGTTTGCAATTGTAACAAGCTGTAAGCCGCTTTAATCAGCACATTTACTCCGGGCTTCTCTAAGCCTAACTCATCTAAGAACATACTGCGCTCCTCATAAGTTTCTAGTTCTGCAATATCTGACTCGATAGCAGCACCTAAAACAATCACCTCTGCATTTTCTTCAGCTACAGCCTGCTTTACAGCATCAACATGGCTGTTTCCCGATTTCACAGAAGCCTCCTCAACATTACATACGTAAAGTACAGGTTTAGCGGTGAGCAACTGCATTTCTAGCATCCACTCCTCTTCATCATCATTATCAAGTTCAACCGTACGCGCAGATTTACCTTGCTCCAGTGTTGCAACAACTTTTTCGTAAAATGCGAGCAATCGTTTTGCTTCTTTATCTCCTGTACCTGCCTTCTTCTTGATTTTATCCAATCGCGTTTGAACAGTTTCCAAATCTTTAAGCTGCAGCTCAATATCAATAACTTCTTTGTCGCGAACCGGGTTTACATTGCCATCTACATGTGTGATGTTATCGTCCTCAAAACAGCGCAATACGTGAATGATTGCATCTGTTTCACGGATATTCCCTAAAAACTTGTTTCCTAATCCTTCACCTTTACTGGCACCTTTTACCAAGCCAGCGATATCCACAATTTCAACTGTTGTTGGAACAACGCGTTCTGGGTTTACCAATTCTTCCAACGCATTTAACCGATCATCAGGAACGGTAATGGTACCCACATTGGGTTCAATGGTACAAAATGGATAATTTGCCGACTGTGCCTTAGCATTCGACAAACAGTTAAATAAGGTTGATTTTCCTACGTTGGGTAAGCCAACAATACCACATTTAAGGGCCATATGCTTTCTACTTTAGGGGGGCAAAAGTAAGTATTCCTGCTGGGGTTTTAATACACCATTTTAGGCATTCTTATAGAAAGGAATTGGCGATGTGTTGGCCTATTTAGCGGGAACCATTTACTTTTGAAAGCAATGGAAAACTCGCTTGTTACATCTGCCATTAACTTCACATATCCTCGGGGGAAACACTTCACCTTTCCTGACATTACCTTGAGTGCAGGCCAGCATCTATTAATAACCGGACCAAGCGGTTGTGGAAAAAGCACCTTACTCCAGCTGCTTTCCGGACTGAAAACTCCATCAGCTGGATCGGTAACCCTTGGCAGGACACCCATACATACTTTAGACAGTTCGGAACGCGATGCATTTCGCAGGAAGCACATTGGGCTCGTACTTCAGCGTCCAGCACTACTGGTAGGCTTGAGTATTTACGAGAATTTAAAGTTGATACATCAATTAGCCAAACAACAGACTGACTTAACGCAGTTGGAAAGGTGCATTGACCTATTGGATTTGCGAGGAATACTGAATCATATGCCCGCAGCTATAAGCGAAGGAGAATTGCAACGCTGTGCAATTGCTGCGGCAGTTAGCCACTCACCTAAATATATATTTGCCGACGAGCCGACCTCTGCGCTTGACAATGAGCGCTGCAGCAAAGTGATTGGATTGCTCAAAGCTACGGCCGATGAATTCAACTCTGAATTGGTTGTGGTAACCCACGATGAACGTCTTTTGGTTGAATTTTCTAATACACTAAAACTATGAAGGCACATTGGCTAGCTTGGAGAAACTTGAGGGGGTCTGGTGTTCAGCACCTTATAAGTGTGTTACTGCTGGCTTTTGGAATTGCCTTGATTGCCTTTATTAGCTCCTTGGGCAATCAACTTGAACAGCATATGAATCAAAACCTTCGTGGTATTGATTTGGTAGTTGGTGCAAAAGGCAGTCCGCTGCAGCTTGTGCTTTCTGCCGCTTACCATGTGGATGTTCCTACAGGAAATGTTGACGAGAAAGCCTTGCTTAAACTCGAGAAGCACCCATTTGTAAGTTACTTAGTACCCTTGGCTTATGGAGATACCCATAAAGGTTACCGGATTATTGGTTCCAACAAACGTTATGTAACGCATTACGACTTAAAGCCTGGGGTTGGAACAATAGCAGATGAGACATATGAAGTAACCTTGGGAGCATATGTAGCAGAGCGCCTAGGCTTAGAAGTAGGCAGTACGTTTGTAGGGTCTCACGGTTTGGTGAATGAAGGCATGGAGCACGCTCACCAATCCTTTAAGGTGGTGGGAATATTTTTACCCAGCGGGTCAGTAGCAGATCAACTCATCTATACTCCAACGTCGAGTGTGTGGGAAATCCACCATGCAGAACCACCCTACGAACTTACTGCAGGACTGATTGCATTTAAATCACCAATGGCGATGATGCAACTCCCCCGCATGATAAATAAAGAAACCCAAATGATGGCCGCACTGCCCGTGAACGAGTTTAGCAGGATGCGGAAATTTTTAGGTTTTGGTGAATCTACCCTATTTACCATTGCTGCATTAATCTTATTATTAGCTGCCGCCGGAGTATTTGCAAGTTTATACGCTTCAATGCGCAGCCGCAGGCCACAAATGGCAACCTTGCGTTTGTACGGCGCCTCGCACAAACAATTGACCAAAATAGCCCTGTTTGAAGGCTTGTACCTTACATTATCGGGTTGGTTAATTGGTATTGTAATAAGCAGGCTGGCACTTGTGTTGGTAAGCAGTTGGAGCAGCGACCGATTATTTTATGCAGTAGCTTTAACTGAGTGGCACAACACCGATGTATATTTATTAGCAGGCGCTTGTACGTTAGGAGCAGTGGCTGCGTTAATTAGTGCATGGCAATTGAAAAACTTAGATCTGGGAAATGAGCTTTAAGCACACTGTATTAATCATATTTTTTAGCATTGGGGCCTTTGCAGCAAGTGCTCAAACAACTATAACGTGGAATACCCTCGCAGAAGTAGATTACAGTGAGAAGTATTACGCCGAAGTTGACGATTACTTTTACTACCCCGATTTTAGGCCAGCAGTTGAGCAATATGCGGGCAAACGCGTAGCAATAAAAGGCTATTTATTGCCTATAGATACAGAAGCGGGCCTATATGCGTTATCTAAAAATCCAATGAGCTCATGCTTTTTTTGCGGTGGATCAGGTCCAGAGAGCATCGCCGAGTTAATTTTTGAAGGCGATGCACCCGATTTTGAAATGGACGACGTAGCCACTGTTTCTGGAATCTTGACCTTGAATGCCGATGATATTATGCATTTTAATTACCAATTACACAATGCACAACTAATTAAACGCCATGATTAAAGACTGCTTGAAATATGCGGCATTAGCTATATGGGTTTTCGGAGCTGCCACTCCTGCTATTTCACAAACGGATAGTGTATTAGTGGCAGAAGTTATTGCTTGGCAAGAAGAGCTAAATGCCGACTACAGCGGTGAACATTCGCCATTGGATAGTTCTGATTTATTATCCTTTGACTCACTTCCTTTTTTTCCAATTGACCTGACGTACCGTGTAGAAGCGAAATTAGAATACGTAAACGGAACACCTTTTAAGATGCCCACCAGTACTGATAGGACTCCACTTTACGTACAATATGCATTGGCGCACTTTACGATACATGACACAGCCTATGCCCTGCCAGTTTATCAAAATATTGGGTTGATGAAAAATCCCGACTATGCGGATTACCTTTTTATTCCGTTTACAGATTACACCAACGGAAACACAAGTTATGGTGGAGGCAGGTATTTGGATGCACGAATACCTGATGGTGATGTTTTAATTATTGACTTTAACAAGGCTTATAACCCATACTGTGCCTACAGCAAGCGTTTTAGTTGTCCGATTCCTCCTAGTGAGAATGAGCTTGAAACATACATCAAGGCTGGTGTAATGCACTCAGAGCAGGTGGAAAAACTGCATTGACCGATGATCAAAATGGGGTCTATGAAAAAGCAAGAAAACGCACCAGGGATTGAAGCGGTTACCCCACAGGCAAAGCCGAGGCGTATGAGCTTAAAGCCCGACCTGAAGGGGGGTGCCCTAAACCAACCAAGCAGAAGATCTAGGCGTTAAATCACTATGGAAATAAGACAAAGGATGAATAAAAATACAGGAATAATAGGATTGTGTCTGCTTATGAGTAGCTGTGTAGCGGCATATGAGACGCGCCATTTGGAACGTGAAGAGCCAGAAGTAATTGTGGCTCCTGGGAAAAGCATTGATGAAACCGCCGATACGACGATATTGATTCCTGAGCGCCTGCCCAAATCACCCCAGTTAGAAATTAAAAAGAAGTGATTGACTAAAACAAAAAAGGCAACCCAAATGGATTGCCTTTTTTAGTGAGAATTGGTTGGTCTTACGACTTAACCACTTTAGCAGTTTCCCCTTTGATTGTTACAAAGAATACTCCAGAACCTGCGTTAATGTTGATGGTGTTCAAACCTTCGTTCACACGACCATTATAAATTACTTGACCTGCCAAGTTTGTAACACGAACAGCTTCATTATTAATTCCGTTTGTATTAATATTCAATACATTTCCAGCGAAATATGTGTTGAAACCAGATCCGTTTTCAAGTTCTACGATGCTGCTTGTGAAATCTATCGTGAATGTTTCACACACTTGGTCATTGGCTGGGTTTGAATCTGGTGTGTAAAGCATACGCATACACACGTCAAAATTACCAGTTGATGTTGGCAATGAAGACTGATCAATTGGCACATTGATGTTTGCAATTTGATCTACCGCATTGATAACACCAGTAAACGCTCCGTATGCAGTTTGAATACGTGGTAATTGTAAATTTAACGTATCCACTACACCGTTGATTGAACGCTCAATACCTGCTAAAAACTCAAAATGGTTCAGCGTAGAGTTATTGTTTACATCAAACGAAATCGTATCCAATGAACCTCCTTGATTTACATTTATGGTATTGTTAGCTGATACGTTTCCTGCAACCACCTGAATGTTCGTCGAAGCAAAATCACCATCAACCAAGTTGAAGTCTACAACACCTGTATCATTCGCATTATTTACATCTACTAGTGGAGTGCCACCTACTGGAATTACAATCAAAAATGCTTCAAGCGTGCGGTTTGGTCCAATTGGGTTACCACCAATTTGAGTATCGTCGCCAGCAATTAAACGCAAGTTACCTAACCTACCGGCAAACGTTTGTTGTGGCAATGAGATTGTAGCATCGTAATTGAATGTATCAATTGCACCTTGAGGGTAATCTTGGGGCGCCAAGAACCCTGGAGCTGCAAGCAAAGCATCATTTAAAGTAAAAGCTACGAAGATGGTATCGTTTTGATTGATTGTAGTTGATCCTACATTTTCCCAAACAACTGAGATTGGTCCACCATTATTTGTCATGATTTGACCGTTATCCTCATAAAAATTGAGATCTGTAACGGCCATATCGTATTGAGCTATAGATGCTGTTGCGAAAAGCGCACCTGATAAAAGGGTAATTATTTTTTTCATGTTAATTGTTTTTGGTTACCTAATTTCAACAATACAAACGCAAGAATTGCTTTATGGTTTGTTTTGCTGTGCAATTTTACTGAATTAAACAGCGATTAGCAATTGATTGTTGGCGTTTTAGGGTTTTATAACAAATTATAATTGCCAAACAGCAACTATTAACTTCCAAGAAGCTTAATTAACGCTAATAATATCTGGTTATGTGAAAAAGGAACGGAAAGACATCAGTAATTAAAGGTGAAGGAAGTTTTATTGTGCTAGCACTAGTGTGGAATGAATTAATTACGCAAGAAGAGGAACTCCTTTACAGCAACTCGCGGGCTTTGGAAAAACAGGAAAGTAGGCAACATTAAAACATTACAAACACAGTCGCTATTGCGCCTTAGGTCAAATCTACAGCCTACTCCTATTTTGATTGTTGGTCAGTTTTAAAGCGTAATGGAAGCACCTGTTTAAACCTTACAGCTTGACCGGTCTCATTCAATGCTGGTGGCCATTTTGCATGTTCATGGTAGTATGATCTGATGGCATCGTGAAGCTTACCATGAAGCGGGCGCTCTATTGCTATTTTGGCAATGGTTCCATCTTCTCGAAATGACAAAGAATAGTACAAAACCCCTTCAATGTTGTTTGCTTCAAGCTCTGGATATTGACTCCGTGCATTTGAAGCGATAATTCTACTAATTTCTTGCTGCTTTTCATCAGAAATAGGCGGTAAAACAACTCGAGAAGTGGCGCTCGTTTCGAACGGCCTTTCGATTGTTGGATGCTCAATTTCCAGCAGTGTGAGCCTTGGGTGCTTTGCAATTTTTTTAGTGTGATTCCGATAGTAAGAATTGTATTGGAGTTGTGCTAAGGCAGATAATTCTTTTTCCAATACCCATGCGTCCTTGTCGAGCAATGGAATCAAGGTATTTTCTTCATTACGCTTAAAATGGGAGTAATACCCTTCTAAATCGGCTTTCCATTCTTCAATGGAACCAGCGTAGGCATACCCCTCTTCATAAAACACCAATTCACCTATGCCGTCTTTTAAAAAGGCTACATCTCCTGCAGTAACTCGCCATTTGTTTTTCGAATAATCTAAAAAGAAAACCGCTTCCTTTTTTTGCTGGGCGTATTCCAATGGAATATCAATGGGACAGACAACATTAAAGTCATTTTGAATTTTGAGGTAATCCCCTTTATGAATTCCTGTGCGGTAGTTGTAGATTACGTCTAACACATGGACTGTTACGGTTAATTGAGCATTGGAGGTAATTTTGCCATGAACAATCAATTGGGTTTTTTGAAGCAAGTCCTGCATTTTATGCGGAACCTCTTCAGTGAACGCTGTGATACTTGATAGCATAAACCCTAGAAGTACTAAACTGTTTTTCATGGAATTATTGAATCGAATTTATCACTACGCCCCTTTACAAGTATTAGGTCACAGACATTTTTATTATTTCTTGACTAAATGCGAGGTCCTACTTTGAATAGTATAACAATCCCTGATTGCGAATGTATTTAGAAATACCAAAGTCGCTGTTTGTTTTTAATTGCTTTCTTAAGCACTGTTCTTAGGATTTCATGCCTTGTAATGTGTTAATTGAATCCCTAGAGCCCACACCAAACCCAACTTAATATTAAGTGCTGAAGAAATATAACGCGTGCTATTTATACCTCTAAGCATACTTGCTTGTCAAGATTATTTCAAACTCAACTTACTAGCTAGCTAACGAATAATCAACTTCTGATGGGAACCCGCTCCAACACGAATAATATATACTCCAGCAGTTAATGAGCTAACGTCTATATTCTCTTCTGAGAAGATGGTTTGCGTAAGCATTAACTTTCCTGCTATTGAATAAATTTCAACCTTATTGGACCCCGTCACTCCAGAAATTTGGACGAAATCATCAGTTGGATTTGGATAAAGGTGTATTGATTTTCCTGAATACTCAGGGGTACTCAATACCGAAAGATTACAAAATTGAGGATAAAACTGTACTGAGCGAAACTCATCTACATAACAAACAAGCTCATAAGGCACGCTACTATCATGGTTAACAGTAAAATGTTGAAATCGATAAAAAAATTCATGCCGTCCACCAATAAACTGATAAGCATAAGGTTCATCAACCCATTGATCATGTACAAAAACCGCAAAGTAAGCAAAGTTGCCAATAGTATACAAATACTCGTTTCGCCTATACGCCACCCCATTAATCACCTCCGTTTCTACTGAATCGACTATAGCTGTATAAAAATCTCCTGGATAAAAAATCCCTCTATAATTAGCGGAATCTTGGACAACTAAGGAATCGCCGGGCTCCAGCGTAAAGTCATGATGCTTGTAAAACTCATGATTAACTGTATCAAAGAACCAGATTGCCGAAGAATCGCCCCTTACAAGAAATTCATCATAGGGTCTAAAACTAGAGGAGCCATCAGGGTATACCGTTCCTTCATGTCGTCTAAGAACGCGCGCATCCAATCCATTGACTATTGTATCTCGATTTGACTCAATGAGCATAGCTTCCTCCCGTGCCCAATAAGGAATAGTCGTTGCAGGACGATAATACCACTTGGCTCCTACCGGTGCGAACTGATCTTGAGCTAATGAAGCTAAAGAAAAAAGTGTTAGAGATAAAAGAATAATAATCCTCATAGATATCAATTTTATAGTACAACTAACGGTTTCGAGTCTAAGACTTCACCATCACAAATTAATTCAACCAAATAATTCCCTGTGGAATATCCAGAAACACTAATCACTTTCTCATCATCAGCATTATTAATGTTATAATCATTGAATGAACTCGTCCATATATTCGTAATCCTTATTTTAGAGTTAGTAGCTCCTACAGTATAATAATCAACAGTTAAATTAGTTGAGGCCGGATTTGGGTATAAAGAATTAATCCATTGTTGCTGAACCGTGACTTTAACTTGATCATAATCTCTATAACCATCTCCCAAAGCTGTAGCTTCCGCAGTATAAACAGTTGTACTATCAGGAGACGCCCAAAAAGACATCATGTTCGAGCATAGCCCATCCGTACAAGTTGAATTCAACCAATTATACTGTGCTGACTCGCCAATTGATTCAATGGACAATTCAACACTATCTCCAGCATGAATTACAACATCATCACCGGCATTTGCATAGAATAAGGTTCTGGTTAAAGAATCATTTTCAATATTCCAAGTAGGAATGTATGCCGAGTCAACAAACTTCACAACTATCAGAGTGTCATCAGCCGATTGCGACTGCAAATTGAAAACATTAAAAGCGAAATGAATAGACTTAAACAAAAAAGTTGCTTCATCTTTAAGGAGGTTAATGAATTAATAATCAATATTATAAATTATATACCTTGCCATTTCGGTAACCTGCGCAATCGGACAGAACTTAATGTTGGTTGAAGATATCAATCAAGCACCGGCCAGTCCGGCCCAAAATGCCATTCCAAGTCAATTCTTAGAGTTCAATAACAGCCTATTCTTTTCCGGGGTTTCCCGTGGATCAGGACAAGTGCTTTTGAGCTATGATGGCACTGACATTAGCATCGTAGATGAAACCAACCTCGCTGGCACAGCTAACCCGAGGTATCTGACCGAAGTAGGCGGTAAAGTTTACTTCCTTTCCGCTGCTTCAAGCAATTCAAGCATGAAACTGATGGAGTTTGATGGCGTCAACCCGCCTCTGGAGGTTTACGACATCAATGCACCCTTCCGAGACTCCTATCCTCAACCATATGTTTACAATGGAAAAATATACTTCACTGCCTATACAAATGCAGGTGATTGGGAACTTATTGGTTATGACAGCTCAACAGGCACTTCGGTAATCTCAAGCTCCTCGGGATCGAGTAACTACTGTTCTGTAAGAGGAATTACTTCAATAAATAGCTTGTTGTACTTCTATGTCGACGGGATTGGTTTTTTCACCTACAATGGTATCGGCGCCCCCTCCTTGAGCTCAAGCTCTTCTGTATTTGCTGCGGTGTCGGCCTTCCAGCAATTCAATAATGCCATTTATTTTGCTGCCTTTCAAGCGCCAAATGGCCTAGAGCTTTGGAAATATGACGGTTCTCTTGCTCCTGCTCCAGTTTCAGGTATCGCCAACGGTTCTCGCCTCAGGGTTAACTTAAATAATGCATCTGTAAATACTTTTGAAGTATTCAACAACGAGCTTTATTTCAATGCTGCTGAAGATACTGCTGTTGGCCAATTATGGAAAACTGATGGTGTAACCACTTCATTTATAGATATTGCGTCACAAGGCATAGCAGCTCCCCGAGCACTTACAACATACAACAACTCCCTTTATTTTGGAGCCTTCCAAAGCTCAACAGGATTCGAACTTTGGAGTTACAATGGCAGTACCGTTTCACAAGTACAAGATATCTACAGCGGAACTTCCTCTTCGGGTATACAAGCATCCTATGTGTTCAATAACAAACTTTATTTTGGAGCCACTGATGGAACCATACCAGGTGCTCTATTCACCTATGATGAGACATCAGTTCAACGCGCTACTAACGAAACCATGAACATGGGGTCACAGATAAAATTCCTAACTCGCTTTCAGAACAAGATCTACTTTAGGGCTTATGGTGCAAACGGATCTGAATTGTACGCTACAGATGGAAGTTCTACTACCCTTGTTGCCGACATATATCCCGGTTTCAATGCACAAAACACCCCGAATAGCAGCGCACCTCAAGGGCTGTTCACTTATAATAATACGCTATACTTCAAAGCTTATGATACTTCTGGTTATCAGATGTTCGAATACGATGGGTCAAACGCACCAGTGATAAGCTCCGTATTTACAACATCAGATGTTGGATTTTATGAGTATAATGGTGAACTCTACTTCTCAGCAAACCGTGGTCCTGAAGGAAAGGAACTCTGGAAGTACGATGGCACCAATGCGCCTAGCTTAGTTGCAGATATCAGTGCGGGATCCAGCAGCTCATTACCTGGCGGCTTTACCACATTCAACAATAAGCTCATTTTTTCTGCAGCAGATACTACCCATGGAATGGAGTTGTGGCAATACGATGGGGTGTCTGCACCAACTCTGGTGGCCGATATCAACCCCGATTCTGATTCTGAGCCTAGTGGGTTTATGGAGTACAACAACAAACTTTACTTCAGTGCTTTTGGAAGTATGACCGTTGGAACTGAACTGTATGAATACGATGGAGTAAATGCACCTCAACTGACTGCTGACTTATGGACAGGTACAGATTCAGGCTGGCCAAATAGTTCATACCCCCATAGTTTCGAAGTAATAAACAATAAACTAGTATTTATTGCGGAGAACCAAGGCTACTTTCCAAACCTGTGGGAGTATGATGGAACTGGCACACCAACACAAGTAACCAATTTTATGCCTGCGGGTTCAAACTCATGGCAATTTTCATCTGCAACTCAAATCAATGATAAGCTATTCTTTTGGGCAGATGAAGCAACTGGTTTTGGGGCTGAACTCTATGTTTATGATGGTATATCTGCACCTTCAATGCTTCCTGAATTGTCACCTGGGATTGCCAGGTCTAGGGCCCAAACTCCATCCAATATGGTTGAGCTCAATGGTTATGCCTACCTCAATGCAAATGACTGGTTAATAGGAGGTCCTTCATTTGGTTTAGGTGAATTATACCGCTTTAGAACCTGCAATGCTCCTACATTATCTATTGTACAAAACGGAAACAACCTCCAGGCAGATACGGGCTTCGTGAGCTACCAATGGTACAATAGTCAGGGCGCAATTGCTGGAGCTAACGCTGCTACGTATACGGCAACCTCGAATGACACATATTACTGTGAAGCAACAAACAGTGAAAACTGCACCGGTACTTCAAATGTCTTAAATGTTATTCTCTCCAGCATTACACATGATGAGAGTCAATCTATTTCCTTGTACCCTAATCCAACTTCTGGAGTAGTAAACATAGCATTTAGCGACAATACTTTTGCAGGTGAAGTGCGTGTGATAAATGCTCTAGGTCAGGAAGTCTTCTACTTATCCACATTCACAGCAGAACCGCTGCAATTCGATCTTCCTAAAAGCAAAGGCCTATATGTGGTGGAAATCGCAAATCTCGAAACACAAACTACAACGCGATTCAAGCTTATTCGGAAATAAGCTAAATCACTCAAAAACAACGTCTTGAAAAAGCCTCTGCCTCGTGCAGGGGCTTTTGTATTTTCTTCACTTAGTAACCTTCAAACACTATGGTAAGATTGGGCTGCTTCCCATTCTACCAACAACCCCAGCTATGCGGTCGGGTTTTACGCTATATTCCTCGTTCAGCAAGCTGCACTGTGGGATGTCGCTGCTCCTTCACTTCAATGCATCTTTCATAAAGCCATCGAATCATATTCACCCCATAGACCTAAACTGATTAAGGTGCTCTTCCTACTTCCTGACAGACCTAATATCAAGTGCAAAAAAACTTGTGAGCACGCATTCGCAGATACAATAGGTATGGAGACTTTGGATTTTATGAAGATTCACGATTGAAATCCATTAAGTACCCAATAGCTAATATTGCTAAACTCAAACTGCATAGTGGAGCAATAGCTTCAATGAAACTCAACCTTAGTCCTTTTTTATGAAACTAAATTTACCTCTGAGCATGGTTTACATTGCCATTGCGTTGTTGAATTCTTATGCATTTACCTGCGTACAAAACTCTGCCTAGGAATCTTTAACTGCTAGCTCAACGGTGTTTACAGCCCGATAAATCGAATCCTACAATTACGCCGGTGAATATGCAACTGTCACGTTACCAGATGCAGGAACATGGGCATTCGAAATGTTCAGTTACTACTTACTATCTATACGTTACAACCACGGCAAATGTTTTTATTGCAAGTGCAACAGGTCCAGTTACTGCATCAGGTGCTCAAACCGTTAGACTTCATGTGTCTACAAACTCAAGCTGCGGTACACAAAGCTCCAGTTGGTGAAGCCTTTTTTTATAGACTCGTGCTAGTTACCGCGTATGATTAACGCTTATGATTTGATTGCTTACTTTGCAGCAATAAAGCTCAACCAAAACCTAAAAGCGTGATTTGTGGAGTTAGCATTATTAAATCGTTTAAACTGTATGTAAATTGTTTCATGAAGTTTCTGCAACTCATTATTATCCTCGTTCTGTCTTCAGCTTGCCAAGACAAAAATGAAGCTGCATCATTAATCTTTGAGGACTGCAAGTATAAGAAAATTGACTTCACCTCTGGTATTGAACTGACTGATTCGCTGAATTTATTTTCAGTGCTAATACCAGATTCTACATGGAGTTCTGAAATTTACCTAGCAGGAAATTCAAGCACGGTTGTATCTGGTGACTCAGTTGGACATGGGGTATCAGTTATATCGGTAACTGCAGGAAAATTCAATCCACCATGGAATCAAGAATCAGAAGAATCTCATTTTTTAGATAAAGTAGAAGTCTGGTCAAAAGGAAGCATTAAAAAGATGAATTGGTATGAAGTATATGAAGGTCCTGAATCCACTAAAACAGTTGTTGTAATGACTGCAGACGACAATACCGGCATTCTTTTAACAACCGTATTGAGAACTACCGACACACTAAACCCAGAAGCTCGCATTTGTGAACTTGAGTGAGTTTTAGACGTGATTCATTTGAACAACTAGTAAAAATATTATTCGAAGTTCACATTCAAGATTATCATTTATAAAATTGCTTAAACCCGCAGTCATGGCAGGATTAGTCACTCAAGAAACCAACAGAAGTGTTCAACATTTTATTGACAGTTTAGGTAGTATGTCCAAAAAAAAGGACAGCTTAATTATCATCGATTTAATGCGTAAAATATCAGGCTATGAACCCAAAATATGGGGCAATGAAAAGAATCCTGACTTTTTGATAGGATTTGGCAAGTATTCATACAGCCGAAAAGGTTCAAATCAAACATACGAATGGTTCAATATTGGATTTGCTCCTAGAAAATCGAAACTCACCATCTACCTCACATACGATGTTAGCAAAGAGGAAAAGCTCCTCAAGAGTCTGGGTAAGTGTACTTGGGGAAAAGGATGTTTGTACATCAAGCAGTTAGCAGATATTAACCTAGAAATCCTTGAATCCCTAATAGAAGTGGGCACACGTGGCAAAACCAACGATTAATCATTGACTGAGTAATCCTCTAAGTTTTTTCTACCAGCAGAGTATAGCTGCACAAGAAGGGTAATATTGATTGCATAGCTCATAAAACAATTCAATCTCATTATTTATTTTGTTAGAAATTATACATCGATAGATCAACTTTTATGCAATCTAAAGCAACAAGTCCAGCTGAATACGTTGCTCAGCTTCCTGAAGAAAGACAGACTGTAATCTCCAAAATCCGTGAAACGATTAATACCCATCTTCCCGATGGATTTAAGGAGCAAATGAGCTATGGTATGATAGGATATGTGGTTCCTCATTCAATTTACCCCGCTGGTTATCACTGTGAACCGGAACTACCCTTACCATTCATTAATGTGGCTTCCCAGAAAAACTACGTGGCGCTATACCACATGGGGATTTATGCCAATCAAGAACTGCTAAATTGGTTTATTGAGGCTTATCCAAAGCATTGCAAAACAAAGTTGGATATGGGAAAAAGCTGCATTCGATTTAAGAAAATGGATCAAATCCCTTACAACCTCATTGGTGAGCTAATTCAAAAAATGACAACTGAGGATTGGATAAAGCTTTACGAATCAGAAATTAAGCGCTAAATCTTCTAAGGTTTAAAACAACAACTATTTTCGACTGTTCAACTTATTATGAAAAAACACTTCCAAAACAGTTTACCGCTAATTGCGGTGCTTATTTTCACCTTTTCAATGCTTAATGGTGCAAGGAGTCAAAATGGTCATTCATCAAAAATGGATAGCCTTGACTTTATGGTTGGAAATTGGGTTGGACTTTCTGCAACTTATAAAGATGGCATAAAGCAAGAAGAGATCTTCGCTCATCAGGTTATTCACTATGAACTTGAGCGCAATATATTAGTTATAAAACTAACTTCTGAGAAACTTAAACTTCACACAGTTATCAATTACGATGCAACAGAAGAAGCTTATTACTATAATGTATTCTCTAGCAATCGCATAGGAAGGTACAAAGCCGAATACGCAAATGACACCCTTACCGTTTGGAGTAGCAAAAATCGACGCTACATATTCACACGAACTGATAACAACGGGTTTCAGGAGTACGGCGAAATGTTAGTAAACGGCAAATGGACTCGCTACTTTGAAGACAATTTCACGAACATCCAGTAGCCGATAACTTTAATACGTTTTTAGGAATGAAGTTAGGAACGGGCACAACCTTCCGGACTTGACATCAATAATGAAGGCCATAAAACACAAATTTTCCATCCGATTGATAAGCAAGTGCAGGCAAGGGTAGCTTAATAAAGTCCATTAGAAAAAATAGTGTTCGAACAAATGCATGCTTAGAAGGAATCCTCCTAAATGAAATGTCGGGCGAGACGTAGAATTGTCGCATGCGGTTGTAATCAGGAAGCTTTTCACCAAAATCACTCATCACGGGATTACCATCACGTTTAACCATATTGTGAGCACCATAACCAATTGCAATGTTTAACCACTTGGGGATTTCTCGATTCGGTGTGAAGCTATTCAGGTTAAAGGATAACCAATACGTTTGTCCGTTATAGTCCTGCAATATTTCACTCACGAAACCCGTTCCCAGCTCATTTGAATAATCCGGAAATGGTGTAGGCCAATACGAAAACTTATAATCTATTCGCTGTTCACCCCACAAGAGCTCTTGGCCTAGAAAGAGCATAGACCACGATGTATTCGCAATCAGATCTCCCCACGACGCTCCCCACTTACTTGAAAACCCATCCATAATATCGATACTACTCGTAGTGAATAAACTGATACCCGTTCCCCAGCGCTCGCTCTTTTCTTTTGATAAGCCCATCCATTCAAGTTCGGCTGTGAAATACGTCGCAATAGCGTATGCGCTGTAAGCATGACCGAATTTGTCCATTTGTAACCAATGATTATTGTCACTCCTAAAATGAAACGAACGAAGTGGTGATGATGTAAACCATGTTTGCCACAAATAAACTCCACTTGCGCCAAACAGCAACGAATTCCCCCCTATTACTATCTTTGCCGCTTTGGGTGAATCTCTTTTACAAGCGAATCACCTTCTTGGGCAACACCCTCTGATACAAGACAAAAAAGGAATATTATCAGTCTAAATTGAAAAAATCGATGCATTTAACTCCGTTTTATTTGGTCCAATTCACAAGGTTTAGACTGGCTAAATTAAATACATTAATCTTCCTTTTTCTTTTTTTTCAGGAATCGTTAAGGGTCAAAATGATAGTACTTCGGCATTATCATTTGCTGGGTTTTATGAAACACGACCCCACGCTTTTTTCAGCGCCACAGGTGGGATTAACAATTTTGATGAACAGTTATTAACGGAAGCCGTTCTCGTTCAGAACTTCTACTTTCACCTTAAATCCTCTCCTAAATGGCTATTTGAGCTACGACCTTCTTTTGGCTTTCGCATGAAGCTTAAGAAGAGCGCACCAATGGAGTCTCCTGATGCTAGCGTTATTGGCACTACCTATCGCATGATTAATAAAAACAGCTTTGCCTAGTTGGCTTGGGGCCATCATTCGAACGGAGAAAGTGATCCATTTTATGTTCGTGATAGTATTACCAATGAGCAACGCATTAATGTGGAGTCCAGTAACTTCTCTACAAACTTCGCGTACTTAGGATACCTCCATTTAATCCCAAAGCGGAACAATCGCGCTGTACAAAGTGCTTTTGAAGGTACGTTTAGATACCACGTTGCACTTGATTGGACCAAAGAACAAGACAAATTACTTGACCAATACAGGTTAGCAGGTAGATGGATTAGCTTCACCCCTAAATCAGCGAATAAAGCGCACCGGTTTTCGCTTATGGCTCAACTCGAGTTGCAACTCCAACACATTTCTGTAGGTATGCTATCTGAGGGGCGTTCATTTGGAGCAGACTTAAGATTTGCGTGGAAACCGCCGTTACTTTCAACATCTTCTTTTTGGTTTTTTGCCCAGGGATATTTCGGAAGTGACTACTACAATATCAGATTTATGGAACAAGCTCAATTCCTACGCATAGGTATTTCTGCTCAACCTGCCTTGCCCCGATTCTTTAAAAACAAGTAAATCACGCTCGAGTGATGTCGTACAAATTCAGCTCTGGATTTGCGAGTGCCGGCACCACGCAATGAATCCACGCATCAACACCATGCTGACGCTTCAATCAAGTAAGTTGGCCCCTTGCTCCTCCCCTTTTTCTGGTTATTTTCGCAGCCTAACAGTAACCTGAACGTAAGTGTATATGGAAGTAAAGAACTTTTTAGAAGCAGTACTTAAAAACATGCCATCAGATTGGCTTCGCCTTACCACTCATCGCCTGGATATATACAATGAAAGTAAGGCAAAAACTGAATTCATTACCCAGTTTAACGCATGTTACAACAAACAAGACTATACTCCTTCAACATTAAGCGAACTTCCAACTGCCTACGATTATATCCGTCTTGGACATCCACTCTCATCAGTGTTAGAATGGGCGATTGCCAAATCTACTGGACTCTCACCTGAACAGGTGATTAGCTTTTCGTCAGCTACCATGCCAATTTTAGCTGTTTTACGCAAGAATGCTTTCATCAATAAAAAAACGCATATCATTTATACGGATGCTCTTCCTGAGCATTTTGATGCCAAAGCAATTCGAACTATATATGGTTATTCCTTTGAGCTACATCAGCTTCAGGCAGGAGAAACACCACCCCAATTTGACGGAAGTATCATCTTCGTATCACAAGCTGATACGTTCAATGAGTTTAAACATGAACCCTATGAGTTTCATGTGAACATCCACTCGAGTCTAGGTAGTGTAATCATGATCAACTCCCTACAAAAAGAAGAATACACATCTGAAATACAACACGTTAGAAGAAGAGAATCCATTGCAATGACTCCTGCCAATTGTCACACAGCATTACACGAATTTATTGGTACAGAAAGCCCTCAACAAGCCTATGATGAACAAGCTGATGAACAGACAGTTCTCAATACCATCCGTGAAGTTACTGGCACAGCTGGTAGTCCGATTGTTGGTTCTAGCGGGCTTTCCATACAATATTGCATCATGATGGGGCTCATTGACTATGCTAATGAGCATTACCCTGGGAAAGCAATCAAAATAATTGTCCCCCCTAATTGTTATGGAGGAACGAATGATCAGGCGCGACGGGTTGCAGCTTGCCTTGATCATGTGTCCATTATGGATTTACCAGTAGATGGTGACAATGATATGGTCAGTAGTACAGATGCTGTTTTAGAGGAGGTGGCACGATTAGATGCCGTTCCATTTATCATTGCTGAAATTCCCACGAACCCAAGGGTTGAAGTACCTAACTTGGAGTCGCTCAAAGCGGCACTAATCAAAACGCGTCATACTTCAACTGGAGATGAGGCCATACCGCCAGTATTCATCCTTGACCAAACGTTTTGTCCAAATGTGCAGTTCCTGGGAGAAGGCAAAGTGCTCTCAGCTGTAAAGACGATCGCCTATGTGAGCGGATCTAAGTTTCCAAGTGGCGGGAAGTGTACTGCAGGATACTGTGTTACCAATCAAAAAGCGTCAGACCTTATGCCTAAAATGGCTAAGCACCTGCATCTTTGCGATAATGGAGCTACTGATTTACAGTTTCACTTTTTGGCCGAGCAACTACCATCAATGAATGAACGTATTCAAGCAGCCTACTTAAACACACGTGAATTTGTAGATTTCATTCAGGTTGAACTTCCTGCTGCGAAAATTAATTTCGTGTCGCACGAATTAGCAGAACAAGGTTTCACTCCATCTGTATTTTCACTTGACCTGCCTACTAAAGGCACTACCGATGAAGAACGTGAGGCGTACAAACGAGAACTCAACCACAAACTCATTAATATGATGATTGAGTCGATTCCTTCAGAAAGTAAGTATTGTGTAAGTTACGGCCAACTTAAAGGTTGTTACTGGACCATCCCAGCTACCTCAACTCAAGGCACCACTAAAGAAGGCGATAAAGACTACATCGCTCGCGTAGCTGTATCTCCCAATCTCGATTTAGCTCGTCATAAAGCGGTTTTCTTAAACTTTGTTGGTCAACTTTAAGCGTTTCAGAGCACTCCGAAATGTGAGAGCCTCGTTATCACAGAGGGGTACGTTAAGGTTCTTGAACAATCAATAACTGAACAAATGCGTCCTTATCCATTAAAAAAACTCACCTTTGGCGCAGCGTATCCGGTTTATAACAGTTCAAACGCAGAGCGTGCAGCTCGAAAATAGAGAACAAGCACGCGTAGTTTTAACCCAGAAGAGGACTCCCGTGCATGACCATATCGGTCTTACCCCATAAATCAAAACACATTACGGCTTCGCTCGATAGCACTGCTAACATGATCAGCAGGTCTGCACTAGCCTTTTCATCAAATACTTAACAGCTACCTACCAAAAGGTCCAACAATGCTTACAGCAGGACCATAGCATTGACTTAAAATAACACTATGAAATTCGAAGATTTAAACTTACACCCATCCATTCTGAAGGCCCTTGTGGATGAGAACTACTCAGAGCCAACAACAATTCAAGAAAAAGCCATTCCCCTCGTATTAGCAGGAAATGATGTTTTGGGAAGTGCACAAACAGGTACAGGAAAAACAGCTGCCTTTGCAATTCCTATTATTCAGCACTTGCTTAAAGACAAACAACATGCTCAAGGGCAGCAAAGAATTACCTCTTTAATTGTCACTCCAACCCGTGAATTAGCCATTCAAATTGGCGAGAATTTAACGGCATATGCCAAATACACAAACATCACCAACACGGTAATTTTTGGAGGTGTAAAACAAGCTTCTCAAGAACGCGCATTGAAACGTGGTGTTGATGTACTTGTTGCTACCCCTGGCCGACTGCTTGACCTCATGAATCAGGGTTTTATCTCATTACGGAATGTTAAGTATTTTGTATTAGACGAAGCCGATCGTATGCTGGATATGGGATTCATCAACGACATTAAAAAGATTATCGTTAAGCTTCCAAAAAAGCGTCAATCGCTATTCTTTTCAGCTACCATGCCTACTAATATCAGATCGTTATCGCATGAAATTTTAGTGAACCCACAAAAAATTGCGGTAAATCCTGTATCCTCAACGGCTAAAACCATTCGACAGTCACTTTACACTACCAATAAGAAATCCAAGTTTGATGTGCTCCTGCATATCCTTGACGATTCAGCCTTAGATCAAGTGTTGATTTTCTCACGTACGAAACACGGAGCAGATCGCATTGTACGCAATTTGAAAAAGAAACACATAGGTTGTGCTGCTATCCATGGTGATCGCAATCAAAATCAGCGTCAAAAGGCTCTTCAAGATTTTAAAGATGGCAAAATTAGAGCGTTGATTGCTACAGATATAGCAGCCCGCGGAATCGATATTGACAAACTGCATTACGTGATTAACTACGACATCCCTAATGAGCCTGAAACGTACGTACACCGTATAGGAAGGTGTGGACGTGCAGGTGAACACGGAACAGCAATCTCTATATGTGAGCCAGAAGAGAATGCTTACATCAAAGACATTGAGAAGCTCATTAAAGAGCGTATTTCATTGGTTGGCTCAAATCCCTATCCACAAACAGATAGCCCCATGACACCTGCTGAGAAAAAAGAGGCAGAAAAAGAAAAACAAAAGCAAAAACAAGCATTCTTTGCCAACCGCAAAAAGAATTCTGGAGGTAGCAGTAGCAGTAATAAATCAAAAAGAAGGCGCAATTAAGCGCTTTCTAGTTTGAATTTAATCGCTAGCTGAGAACGGTAGTTCTTCATAAGTCTCGATAATTTTCAGCAGTTTTTTACTGAGCTCGTCGATTTCTGGTCCCAAAGGACGATCAGCAGTTAATGGCTCAATGAATTTCGCCATTTGTGCTTGCCATGATGAACTTTGAGCTGATAGAGGCTCCTTTAACTGAGACGCTCGTTGAATCAAGGCTGCTTGAAGAACCATACACTCAATACAGAGCAACGATTTAAGGTGTTGAATCATCATATATCCTCGCCATGCAGCAGATGTACCCATGCTCACCATGTCTTGATTATGCCCATTGGTACTCATCGTTTCCAAACTGAAAGGCTTATACAATGCCTTTAGCTCTGCACAGAGTGCGGTGGCAGTAACTTGTGCTCCCATAAAACCGCTATTTTCACCTTCTAACCCAGTTTTCAAAAAAGCTGTAAGACCATGGTTTAACTTAGGGTCACACAAGGTGCTAATACGTTTTTCAGCATATATACCTAAGTATGCAATTTGTAAATTCAGTTGATCGGAAGCAAATGCAGCATGTTGTCCATTAAAATTCCCTCCATGTAAAACTTCATGGTCAGCTGGAAAGAAATTTGGGTTATCGCTTACTGTATTTAATTCTGTTTCCAAGCAAGTACTTACTTGATTAAGCTGATCCATAACGGCTCCCAGAAGCTGTGGAATGCAGCGAACTGAATATGGATCCTGAGGCCACTTATTGACAAAAACACCCCTACCATTATGTCCTTCTTGTGTAAACCATCCAGCATCACTATTCTGAGAGAGCCATGATGATAAACTTACATGGCCTGGTTGTGGGTGTAAATTACTTAAACGCGGATCCCAAGCCTCACGATATGCCCCCAAGCATTCACTATAGCTGAACGCTAACTGCACACTACATTTAAGCAAAAGGTCAACTTCATAAATATTCATACTTGCCAAGGCCACCATTGCAGATGTACCATTCACAAAAGCTAGGGCATCCTTGCCTTCCCATTTTACACGTTGAAACTTAGCAAACCGTTCAAAATCAGCATACTGCATAAGCTCACCGCCAACACGAAATGAACCTTCGCCTGAAAGGGATAAAGCTAAGTGTGCTAGTGGTGTTAAGTCGCCACTTGCACCAACAGAACATGGCGCTATCTGTGTAAAAAAATTCTTCCCAATAGCTTCTTAGGAAGTAATACGCGCAACCTCCGATTCATACCGGTTATAAGCTTTTATTTCTCCTTTAATCGACATACGCACGACTCCAAATGAACAATTGTCCAAAGCCAATTCATTCATGTTTTCAAGTGTGTCGTAAACCTCTTTATCGTTAAACTCCATGTAACTCCTATATTAACTCCTAAGCGAAAGTTATTCTCCAGATACTCACTATCGTTTTTGCTAAAACTATCCTAGACCTCCAAAAAATGTTCTATTCAGAAGTCTTCGGTTGGAAAACACTTCATCCTGCTCAATTCTTATTGAGGAAACACTAGAAAAGCTAACATTCATAAGCGCATTTTCGTTATTGAATTCTTTTAATTTTGACGCTTACTGCCATAGTTTATGATGAATCGCATAAAAAACACGCTCAGTTTTCCGCTCCATGTATTGGAAATCCTTTGGTCGATTCGGTTACAACGCGCATTTATCACATCGGAATTGGATCCAATAATTGCAGGTTTTCAATCTGTTGACAACTCGGTGCTGTCACCTGCAGACTTGAAAAAAATCCGATTGTATTATGGCAATGCAGTGCCTTCTATCCTCGGACATGGTTTTAGTATTTTAAGGGGCGCAAAGCTTTCACTGAAAGAACGCAGAGCCCTAACATTTCTCGGCGCAGCTACCGGAGTTTACGATGATTTTTTTGATGATGATCACACTCCAACTCACCACATTGAAGCGTTAACACTAAACCCTTCAAAAGCGATTGCGCTGAATCAACGTGAGCATTTCTTTGTTAAGTGTTTCTCGATCGCTTTAGACAATTGCATATCTCGGGATAACTTAACTAATCGTGCCTTGAATGTTTATCGAGCACAAGTGCAGAGCCTCTCACAGGCTCGCTCCACGCTGAGTGAGGAAACTATACAATCAATTACCCTCAATAAGGGAGGCGTTTCCCTCCTGTTCTATCGCGAAGTTCTTGAAAACCCTATGAATCCTGAAGAGGCTGAGCTATTAAATGTTATAGGTGGTTTGATGCAATTGGAAAACGATATTTTTGATACTTATAAGGACCGTGAGGCGGGAATACAAACCCTGCCAACCACAACCTTGAAAATCGGCCCACTACGACAGCTCTATCAAGCGTTACACAGCCAAGTTCTTGACGCCCTCAATAAAACGTCATTTAAACGTAGCAATAAGGTTCACTTTTTTCAATACATCAACCTCATCATTTACCGTGGCACTGTGTGTCTAGATTTTTTGGAGCAGCAGGAAAAGTTTACCGAGGGGGTGTTTGACCTAAAGGAGTATGAGCGCAGTCAGTTGATTTGTGATATGGAAAAACCTAGCAACCTATTCCGTGTATTTCAATACTACGTTAACAGCCCCGTTGGCAATATCCATGATTGACTTGAACTAATAGCTTAGTAAAACTGGATCAACGCATTATAAATCAACCATTTAAATCTAAGCGGTTTGAAACAGCCTAGTTCTAATTATCCCACCTTCAGGTGCTGGCTGACTCATCATCACTTTCCAATAGACAGGTGAAAAATTAAATGGTGCTTCAAGTATATCAACACCACTTTTCTTTTTAAGTCGAATGCCTTGACCCGAGATGATGGGAAGGTTTGGAACAAAAGTATCGTGAGGTACATGTTCTGTAATGATGAGGTATTTATACTGGTACAGTTTGGTTATGATTTTCTGAATTTCAGGATTGGAAAGGTGTTGCAAAACCTGCCTTAATAGCAAACAATCCCCTTCAGGTAGCTCATCATTTGCAATATCTAGGCAATTGAAGGATAAGTTAGTTGCCTTAAATACAGACTGATTCAGCTCTATTAATGCAGGAACAATATCTACGGCATGATAATGAGCAGCATAAGGATGAAGTTGATTGCCAACGTTAAAATCACCACAACCCAAGTCACACACAACAAGAGGTTTAGGAAACCCTTGCAAGAAATCAACTACATGAGCCACATAAGGATCAACCAATGCCGGCAAGTGTGACCCAGAGCCTGAATACAACTCACCTTCGCGTCCGCCCCACAAGTTAAGCGCGTACACCTGTTCCATAGCCTCCTTTGTAGGCCAAGCTTTCTTTTTACCGGATTGAGTTTCCCGAGTGTTCATTTTAATGTACTTACTTCATTTTAACACAATTTATAGCTTCAGGTACCCGTTAAATGCTCATATTCAACTTAATTCTAAGCATGACGCGCTCTACAATTGTACGCTCTTCCATTCTGTTGGGTTGTTTAACCTTATTTGTCCACTGTTCAATTGCCCAAGGTTTCCCAACCAAAGCACTCAAAAAGAAACACAAATTTCAGGAAATTCAAATGGATGAAGGAAATGGGGATGGTGTATTTATGGCTAAGTCGACAAAAACAAAGCAATGGGGTATGTACCAGTACATGTATGATGGGCTTAATGTTAAAACACTCGTCCCTCCCAACTATGACAAGTTGAATTACTTTCCATTTAACAGTCCGTTTACTGCTGTTTTTAACGAAGGAAAAGTTGGCTTCTACCTTTCCAACTGGAGCTATGGTTCCCAAGCATCCGAGTCAGTTGCATGTAAATACGATGATTACCAGCGTTTCACAAGCGATGATGGCACAATTCGTTTAGCCGTAAAGCAAGGTGATCATTGGGGTTGGGTAAATTGGCTTAACGGAAAGGAAATGTCAGAATTCACGTACCCAACATCACGAGACTTACCTTATCCAACCTGGAAACAGTCCAGTTTTTTTGAATAGTTGGAGAACCAGCTATACTAGCTACACTTTCAGGTACACTACCTGCACCACTCAACATACTTTTTGCACAAATAGCTATCTTGGTGGCCAAATTGCGACTGAGTATTTATGCTTTTTAACTCATTGGATTTTGCGGTATTTCTACCCGTAGTTTTTATACTGTATTGGTTCGTTTTTAAGGGAAGCATCTCTTCGCAAAACAAACTAGTGGTGTTAGCCAGCTACGTATTCTATGGCTGGTGGGATTGGCGTTTCCTTTCGCTAATTATCCTGAGCACTCTTGCCGATTACAGCATTGGAGTTGCATTAGGAAATACCAACAATGCTTCCAGACGTAAAGGGCTGTTATGGACTAGCATCATCCTAAACTTGGGCCTATTAGGCTTTTTTAAATACGCCAATTTTTTTGTAGAAAACTTTACTGCTGCCTTCTCATTCTTGGGAGCTCCCATCACCAGCTCCACTACACTCAACATTGTGCTTCCTGTCGGCATTAGCTTTTACACCTTTCAAACCCTAAGCTATACCATTGATGTTTACCGTAAACACATGGAGCCTACTCGAAACCTCATTGCCTTCTCTGCATTTGTGAGCTTTTTCCCTCAGCTAGTTGCAGGCCCCATCGAACGTGCAGCCCATTTACTCCCACAATTTTTTACTCAACGTATTTTTAATTACCAGCTTGCTGTAGCAGGTTTGAGGCAAATATTATGGGGGCTTTTCAAGAAAGTTGTTATTGCAGATAATTGCGCCACCTATGCCGATATGATTTTTAATGATTCCGAGTTCATGCCGGCAAGCATGCTCATTTTGGGTCCTATATTTTTTGCTTTTCAAATCTATGGCGACTTTTCGGGGTATTCAGATATTGCCATAGGAACAGCTCGTCTCTTTGGCTTTGACCTCAGGCAGAATTTTGCATTCCCCTATTTCTCACGTGATATTGCCGAATTTTGGAGACGCTGGCACATTTCGTTATCTACCTGGTTTAGAGACTACTTATACATACCACTTGGCGGAAGTAGAGGAAGCACGAGTTTTCGGGTACGAAACGCAGCACTTATCTTCGTAATCAGTGGGTTTTGGCATGGAGCTAACTGGACTTATATTCTTTGGGGAGCCCTAAATGCAATATTTTTTATCCCGTTGCTACTCACCAACACTCACCGTAAACACATGGAAATTATTGGTGCCGGAGGTGCGCGTATCCCGCTGAAGGAAATTGGTTTGATGGTTTTTACATTTGCGATAAACCTGCTTGCATGGATTTGCTTTCGGGCCGAAAATGTTGCGCACATTGGAAGCTATTTAAGCGGGATTTGGTCAAGCTCTATTCTCACCTTTCCGCATGTGCTTTACGACTCAGGTGCACAGCTCACAATTGGTTTGGTAGCGGTTTTTCTATGTATTGAATGGGTTGGGAGGTCGGATAAGTTTGGTATTGAACGATTTGGTATTAACTGGCATTGGTTGCCTCGGTACGGATTCTATTATGCACTCATACTGTTGGTGTTGTGGTTTGGGGGAAACGAACAAACGTTTATCTACTTTCAATTTTAGGGCATGAGGAAGTTCTTACTAAAACTTGTGTTATTCAGTTCGTGCTTGCCCATCTATTTTGGGCTTAACAGCTTACTGAATTACATCCAATACAGTTCTCAAACACCAAAATGGGAACATTACAAGGTGATTATTGCTGGTGATTCACATCCGCAAACAGCAATTGATCCCTCCCATTTTCAAAGCGCAAGAAGTATTGCACAATCTGCCGAGCCCTATTACCTCACCTACTGGAAACTCCAAAAGCTCGCAAAATTGCATAAGCCAGACACGCTACTACTAGGTTTTGGCACGCAAAACATCTCCTTTTACAATGATTACAAACTGACTGATTCAAATTGGAGCTCAGAACTTTTTAAACGCATTTACCCGTTTCACCGACTTAATGAGCTACCATCTTGGATTCCAATAGATCAATTAGCACACGTAAAAACTTACCTAAAGTACAATGGGTTTTTTCCAAACGCTGACCACATCCATTACATGGGCGGATTCGATGCAGACGACGAGTCAAAATGGCGGAATTGCGACCATGTAGTAAAACGACATTATCATTTATACAATCAACCGCCACACCATTCAAAAACAGCCTTGAATTACCTCGACTCAATTGTATTGTATTGTGAACAAACAGGTATTCAACTTGGACTTGTAACCACTCCTATTCATGCGGTATATTCATCACAGGTTCCAGAACGAATCACAATTACGTTTGATTCACTAAAAATCGCATATGCTGATCGCGCGTTGATTTTAGATTACACGCGCTTCGCTTTACCCGAATCCCAGTTTTATAATTGCGATCACCTGAACGAAGAAGGCGCCAGCATTTTTACTCAAGCATTAGTTAACGACCTTGCCAACCTTCACTAGCATGCCACTAACCCAACAAGAACTCATTTCAAATTATAACTTACTGCCTCACCCAGAAGGAGGTTATTACCGCGAAACATACCGAAGCAAAGGCTTCATTCCAAGCACAGCTCTTCCCAATTCCATAATTGGTGAACGCAATTATGCTACTGCAATTTATTTCCTACTCACAGCAGATTCGTTCTCTGCTTTTCACCGCATACAACAAGATGAAATATGGCATTTTTATTCAGGATCAAATCTATTTGTACATGAACTAAAGCCTTCTGGGGCATACATCCGCCATAGTGTAGGCCCTCCAGGTGATTACCAAACGGTAATTGAAGCCGGAAGCTGGTTCGCATCTGAAGTAGCCGATGATACCGGATTTTCATTTGTAGGATGCACGGTAGCTCCAGGGTTTGACTTCATGGATTTTGAATTAGCAAATGCCTCTACCTTGACTGCAGCATACCCCGAACACCATAGTTTAATTAAACGCTTGTGCCGGTAGTATCCAAGAAATCCGGTATTTACCATGACCATGCGTTAGGGGTGGCAGCGGCACCCCACACCAACTTGTAGAGTTGGGTGGGTATAGCGAACGACCCGACCACGCGAAGCTGTGGGAACGCCCAAAATAAAACAGGGAAGAATTAACACCCCTTCCTCCTATCATCTCTTCATTTCTAGTACCTTTGCCCGCTCAAAAGCAGTGTACATGATAGGAGTTCAAAACTTAAGGTTACAATACGGCAAGCGGGTATTATTTGATGATGTAGATATTCGGTTCACTTCAGGTAATTGCTACGGTGTAATTGGAGCTAACGGAGCGGGAAAATCAACCTTTTTAAAGATTTTGTCGGGCGAAATTGACCCGAACGCAGGTCACGTTTCTTTGGAGCCAGGAAAACGCATTGCAGTATTAAAACAGGACCACTTTAAGCACGACGAAGACGAGGTGCTCCATACGGTATTGATGGGTCACAAGGAGCTTTGGGAAATCATGCACGAAAAAGACGCATTGTATGCCAAGCCTGATTTCTCAGAGGAAGATGGCATGCGTGCATCTGAGCTCGAGGCTCAATTTGCCGAAATGGATGGCTGGAATGCCGAAGCAGACGCTGCATCGCTTTTGAGTGGGTTGGGTATACCTGAATCTGATCATACCAAGAAGATGAAGGAATTAACCGGAAATGAAAAAGTGCGCATCCTCCTTGCCCAAGCACTTTTTGGGAATCCGGATGTACTGATTCTGGATGAGCCTACCAATGATCTAGACTTAACTACAATTCAGTGGTTAGAAGATTTCTTACTGGACTTTCAAAACACGGTAATTGTAGTATCACACGATAGGCACTTTTTAGATACCGTTTGTACCCACATTGTCGATATTGATTTCGGTAAAATCAAACAATACACTGGAAATTACACCTTTTGGTATGAATCGAGTCAGCTTGCGCTCAGGCAACGAACGCAGGCCAATAAAAAGGCTGAAGACAAGAAAAAGGAGCTACAGGAGTTTATTGCACGGTTTAGTGCAAATGCCTCTAAATCGCGCCAAGCTACGAGTAGAAAGAAATTGCTTGATAAAATTAACGTAGACGATATTGAGGCGTCTAGCAGACGGTACCCCGCAATTATTTTTGATCAAAAACGCGAGGCGGGAAATCAAATATTGGAAGTTGAAAACCTGAGTAAGGTAGGCCCTGAGGGGACTAAGCTTTTTTCGAATATCAATTTTAGCATTAATAAAGGCGACAAGGTTGCCATTTTAAGTAGGTCAGGGTTGGCGCTCAACTCCTTTTTTGAGGTGTTAAATGGAAATGAACAAGCTGATTCAGGCAGCTTCAATTATGGTCAAACCATAACTACTGCCTACCTTCCAAACGATAACACCGACTTTTTTGACACGAAACTGAACTTGGTTGATTGGTTACGTCAGTTCACAGATGCACCCGAAGCCGACGACGTTTATATCCGTGGATTCTTAGGCAAAATGCTCTTCAGCGGTGAGGATACCGAGAAAAAAGCAAACGTACTTAGCGGTGGTGAAAAGGTGCGCTGTATGGTGTCACGCATGATGCTGCAGGGTGCAAACTTACTTATGCTGGACGAACCTACTAACCATTTGGATTTGGAATCTATTACCGCATTTAATAACTCCTTAGCCGAATTTAAAGGAACAGTGCTATTTACCAGTCACGATCACGCATTTACTCAATCTGTAGCTAATCGTATCATTGAGATTGGACCAAAGGGCATGACTGATAAGTTGATGACTTATGATGAATACATCAGCGACCCACGCTACAACGAATGGCGTGCTGAAATTTATTAATTAGTCAACATCTTTAAGCTCAATGCGAAATATCAGGTTGGTATTTGGTCCAATAGGGCCATTACCCCTTCTTCCATAAGCCAGACCTGAAGGAACATACAATGTGATTTGGCCTCCTTCTTTGATGAGAGGTATGCCGATTTGCCATGCCTCGATTAAACTACTGAGCGGAAAACTTGAATTTGTTCCCTGATCGAAAACTGCTCCTCCTACTAAAAACTTTCCGGTGTAATCAACCGTGACAGTATTGGTAAGTGCGGCTGAAAGCCCTACTCCCGTATCTTGAATGGCGTAATAGAGTCCGCTAGAGTCTGCAACAGCATCAATTCCTTTTTCACTGAGGTAATCTTGAATCTGGGAAATGTCCATACTCAGCTGCTCCGCTGCAGTTATGGATTTTTCTTCCTCGTCTTTTGCACAGCCGAGTAAGCCTAGTAACAGACCTAAAATCAACACTTTTTTCATGGGGGTAAAGTTACCCAAAACAAAGCTGTCTTTTTACAGAAAACGCGTGTGGATTAGTTACCTTGGCATAGTTTTTAGTTAGTGAGCATAAAATTTAACACCA
>CBFIEM010000017.1:0-62660 GCA_965661625.1 Salibacteraceae bacterium | reverse complement strand
CTCCTACTCCTTTAAGTGCACCCATTCCAAAACGAATTGCACCTTCTTGGTTTACCGAAAACTTGAGCATAGATTCATTTACGTCTGGACCAAGAACAGGTATCCCCATTCTACGGCATTCTTCCATAAAGAAGGTTACCGTAGAAATATCATTCATATTGTTACTCAGCACAGATGCCATGTACTCTGCAGGGTAATTAGCTTTCAGATAAGCAGTCTGGTAAGCTACCCATGCGTAACACGTGCTGTGTGATTTGTTGAAAGCATTGGAGGCAAATGCTTCCCAGTCTTTCCAAACTTTCTCTAAGATACTCTTGTCATGTCCTCTCTCTGAGCCTTGCTCCAAGAATTTAGGTTTAAGCTTAGCCAGAAGGTCAAACTTCTTTTTACCGATGGCCTTCCGGAGCGTATCGGCTTCACCTTTTGTAAAACCGGCTAACTTTTGAGAGAGTAGCATTACTTGCTCTTGATATACGGTAATACCATATGTCTCTTTCAAGTACTCCTCCATATCAGCCAAGTCATACTTGATTTCTTCCTCCCCATGTTTACGTTCAATAAACGATGGAATGTACTCCAAAGGACCTGGTCTGTAGAGGGCGTTCATAGCAATCAAATCTGCAAAAAAGGGGCTGCGAAGTCTGGTGGTGCAGCTTTCATGAATGACGGGCGGTTTCCTTTTTTTGTGCTGGCATAAAGCGTGAACTGACTAACAACAAGCAGTTCGCCATGAATATCACTAACTGAGAGGTTCATGTTGCCTGACTCATCTTCAAAAATACGCTGATTAAGTAATTTGCGAATGATCCATTCCCGATCTTCATGGTCATCTTCTGCCTCGATTCCAACAAATACCAATAACCCATGTTTGATTTCCCCAATTACTGTTTCATCGACATGAACTGCCGCTTCTTGCACACGTTGGATTACAATTCTCATGAAAAAGTAGTTTCTGTATTTCCGGATTCATAAATGGCCAAGTAGTTTTCATAGCGGCTTGCCGCGATTTCTCCGAGTTCAACCGCCGATTTAATAGCGCACTTAGGCTCATTAATATGCTGACAATTGTTGAACTTACACGCGTTTATGCGTTCGCGCATCTCAGGAAAGTAGTGTGAGAGTTCTTTGGTGTCAAGGTCAACCACGCCAAAGCTGCGAACCCCTGGAGTGTCAATTACAGCAATGCGCTCTGTTACATCGTGCATTTCGGCAAATGTAGTGGTGTGCTGGCCCTTCTCATTAAAATCACTTATGGCACCTATTTTCAGATCGAGTTGTGGGTTTAACGCATTGATGAGTGATGATTTTCCTACTCCCGACTGCCCTGAAAACAAGACTGTTTTATCCTTTAATAAGTCTTTCAGTTTAGGGATTCCTTTGCCACTAGCTGTAGAAGTGAGTACGTAGTTGTAGCCTATTGGGTGATAAGTAGCGAGAATTTCAGCAAGGCGGTCTTGTTCTTTTTCCCCATACAAATCACATTTGTTGATCACCAATAAAACAGGGATATGATAGGCTTCCGCTGTAACAAGCACCCGGTCTAAAAACCCAGGAGCAACTTTTGGGTTTGAAATGGTGGTTACCAAAACCAGCAGATCAATGTTAGAAGCAATAATTTGAGACTGCTTTGAAAGGTTAGTGGACTTGCGGATGATGTAATTTTTGCGCGGTGAAATGGCCGAAATGATACCGTTTCCATCTTCAATTTCGAATGTAACGAGGTCACCTACAGCAATCGGGTTGGTGGTTTTCAATCCCTTTATGCGAAATTTACCCTGTATTCTACAGTTGTATAAAGTTTGATTTTCACCACGTACGATGTACCAACTTCCAGTAGACTTAACGACGGTTCCTTGCATGAATGCTTCCTTGCTTTTTGCGCTTGCAAAGGTAGTAATTCTAGCTTGGCATTTGGTTTATGTAAGCTACCATAATGGGAGGAACTGGGTCGAAATAGGATATTGATTTAACGTTTTAAATTGGATTGAATACTGAGATTTGCGCCAAGGATGGCAGCGGTATCCCCGAGCAAGTGCCAATTAACTGAGGTGTGGTTGAATGGTGTAGGTGAGGGATTTAGCGAACAGCCTGGCCTGAGGAACGAAGGGGCGCCATTACAGCCGTGCAACGCATACTTTATAAAGGAGGGAGTAATCTTTATGAAAGGGCTATTTCGTTTTTGTATTTTCGAGAGCTAAACACACGGGCATGTCAATAAAGGTTGAAGGAGTAAGCAAATTATACGGAGATCAAAAGGCGCTAGATCAAGTTTCGTTTGAGATTAAGCCAGGCGAGATTGTTGGATTCCTAGGGCCAAATGGTGCTGGCAAGTCAACCATGATGAAGGTTATTACAGGATACCTTCCACAGTCGGCAGGTAAAGTTACGGTTTGTGATTTTGACGTTTCAGTCGATGCGCTTGAAATTAAGAAGCGCATTGGGTATTTGCCAGAACACAATCCACAATATTTGGAAATGTATGTTCGCGAGTACTTAATGTTTATTGCCGATGTTCACGGACTAAAACAGGCGAAAAAGCGTGTGGAAGAGATGATAGATTTGGTAGGGCTCACGCGCGAACAAGGGAAAAAAATTGAGGCGTTATCCAAAGGCTATCGCCAGCGAGTTGGATTAGCTCAAGCCCTCATACACGATCCTGAAGTGTTGGTATTGGATGAGCCCACTTCTGGCCTTGACCCCAATCAGATTGTGGAGATACGAAATGTCATTAAGTCTGTTGGTCAGAACAAAACGGTCTTGATGAGTACCCATATAATGCAAGAAGTTGAGGCAATTTGTGATCGGGTGATCATTATTAATAAAGGAGAGCTTGTTGCTGACGGGTCTACTGCGGAAATTCGCAAATTGAGTGCATCAGTTCAGCGGGTTGAAGTGGAGTTTAACAGAGTGGTAGATTCCTCAGAACTTAGAGCTATCCCTGGTGTGCAGCGTGTAACTGAAAAAGCTGAACAGACTTATGTCATTGAAGCCAATACCGATTCTGATATTCGCTCAGATGTTTTTGAATTTGCGGTTTCTTCAGGTATCAAGGTTATTGGCTTGCAAGAAGCAGCCCAAAATTTAGAAGGCGTATTTCAGCAACTCACGCAAAAGGAGCCTGTTCAAAAGAGCTGACTTGCAATTTGACGGATGCTTTCACTTCTTCCCATCGAATAATAATGCAGTACAGGAGCGTTGCCCGACATGAGTTCTTTGGATTGCTCAATACACCATTCAATGCCAATTTCTCGAACATCATCATTGGTTTTTGCTTGGTATATTTCATTTGAAAGTGCTTCTGGAATATCCATGTGAAAGCGCTGTGGTAATAAGGAGAGTTGTCTCTTTGTGCTGATGGGCTTTAGGCCTGGTATAATGGGTATGGTAATGCCTGCTGCCCTACATCGCTCCACAAAATCAAAGTATACTTGGTTGTCGAAGAACATCTGTGTAACAATGTATTCAGCGCCATGGTCTACTTTTTTCTTGAGCCAATGAAGGTCTGAAGACCGATTTGGAGCCTCGAAGTGTTTTTCGGGATAGCCAGCCACACCGATACAAAAGTCTGTTTTTGCTTGGTTTTTCAAATCCTCATCGAGGTACTTACCCCTGTTAAGATCAACTACTTGGTCCAGCAAATCAATGGCGAAAGGATGTCCGTCAGGTTCGGGTTTAAAATACGTTTCTGACTTGATGGGATCCCCGCGCAAAACAAGCACATTGTCTATGCCTAAAAAGTCAAGATCAATTAGTGCATCTTCTGTTTCTTCCTTGGAAAATCCCCCACAAATGATGTGAGGAACTGCGTCTACTTTATACTTATGCATTATCGCTGCGCAAATGCCAACTGTTCCGGGCCGTTTGCGAGTGGTGCGTTTTTCGAGCAGGCCATTCGGGCGTTCCTTGTATACAAATTCCTCCCGGTGGTACGTCACGTCAACGAACGGTGGCTGAAACTCCATGAGAGGGTCAATGGTGTCGTAAATCCCTTGAATAGTCTTTCCTTTTAGGGGAGGAAGGATTTCAAATGAGAAGAGGGTTGAGCCTTTAGCGGCAGTAATGTGTTCTGTTACTTTCATATTATGTGTATGCTAGAATTGGGCGCAACCATTTTTCAGCTTCTTCAATGGTCCAGCCTTTGCGTTGGGCGTAATGTTTTACTTGGTCCTGACCAATTTTACCTACATTGAAATAGCGCGCTTCTGGATGCGAAAAGTACCAGCCGCTTACACTAGCAGTAGGGAACATGGCTTTACTTTCAGTGAGCGAAATTCCAATGCGATTTTTCACATCGAGTAATTCAAATAGGGTGTCTTTCTCGGTATGGTCTGGGCATGCAGGGTAACCAGGTGCGGGTCTAATTCCAATGAACTTTTCCTTAATGAGGGCATCATTATCGAGTCCCTCTTGTGAAGCATATCCCCATTTTTCTTTGCGAATAACTTTATGGAGGTACTCTGCAGCAGCTTCTGCAAGCCGGTCAGCTAAGGCTTTAAGCAAGATAATGGAGTAGTCATTATGATCTGCTTCAAAGGTTTTGATCTTATCTTCAATGCCAATCCCAGCTGTAACGGCAAATCCACCTAAATAATCTTCATGACCTTCAGGTGCAATGAAGTCGGCTAATGACCTGCAAGGTTTGTTTGGTAACGTGTGCTGTTGCCTGAGCATTTCAAAAGAATACGTTTGGTCACCATGTTGAACAGTGATGGTATCATTTGAGCTATACGCTGAAAAAATGCCGTATACACCTTTCGCTTTGAGCCAATTTTCAGCAATAATTAGGTCCAGCATGTAGTTGGCGTCTTTAAAGAGTTTAGAGGCTTCCTCTCCTACAACCCGATCGGACAATATTTGAGGATACTTTCCATGCAGTTCCCATGTTTGAAAAAAGGGTGTCCAATCAATGTAGTTTCTGAGTGTGGATAGGTTAAACGAAATGGTCTCAATAGCCTTTACAGTTGGCTTATGAGGGGTAAAATCATTCCAGTTAAACGTTGGTTGTTGACTCAGTGATTCTGCATATTGCCTAATCGATTTTGTTTTTTGTTTTAAGGCATGAGAAATACGTGTTCGTTCGTATTCTGCCGAAATACTAGCCGTGAACGTATCAGCGTTCTGACCAAGTAATTTTTCGGCGACAGTAACGGCACGTGAGGCATCTAGTACATGAACTATGGCGCCATTGTATTTCGGTTCAATTTTAACAGCTGTATGAGCTTTTGATGTTGTTGCTCCTCCAATAAGAATTGGAAGTTCTAGGTTGGCTTGCTGAAAAGCATCAGCAACGGTTACCATCTCGTCAAGTGAAGGTGTAATAAGTCCACTCAGTCCGACAAGGTCAACCTTATTTTCTAGTGCAGCTTGAACAATTTTTTCTGGCGGGACCATTACCCCTAAGTCAATAATGTCGTAATTGTTACATGCCAAAACCACCCCAACGATATTTTTTCCAATATCATGAACATCACCTTTTACAGTGGCGAGCAGAATTTTGCCTTTTTCTTTGGGGTGGCCGGCAGGGTTTCTACGTTTTTCATCTTCCAAGTAAGGTTCCAGATAGGCAACTGCTTTCTTCATTACTCGGGCACTTTTCACAACTTGGGGGAGGAACATTTTTCCGCTCCCAAAAAGGTCTCCAACCACATTCATGCCGTCCATAAGTGGGCCTTCAATTACTTCTAAAGGAACTTTGCGAGCTTTGCGAGCTGCTTCAACATCTTCTTCAATGAATTCGGCTATCCCTTTCACCAAAGCATGTTCGATACGTTTTTCAACCCGCTCATTTCGCCATTCTTGAACTGCTGATTCACTGACTTTATCAGATTTATAATTCTCTGCATATTCGAGTAACCTTTCGGTCGCGTCTGAACGTCGATTCAACAAAACGTCTTCAACTCGTTCGAGTAATTCTTGCTCGATGTCATCGTAGATTGCAAGAGAAGAAGGGTTTACAATGCCCATGTTCATGCCATGTTGGATTGCATGATAGAGGAAAACGGAGTGCATGGCTTCTCTAACGGCATCATTTCCCCGAAATGAGAAAGAAACATTGCTGACACCTCCACTTACGTGAGCTTGTGGAAGGTTTGTGCGGATCCATTCCGCAGCCTGAAAAAAGTCAAGGGCATAGTTTGAATGGGTTTCAATGCCTGTTCCAACTGGGAAAATATTGGGGTCAAAGATGATGTCACTGGGGTTAAACCCAGCCCGACTAGTTAACAAGTGATATGATCGGTTACAAATGTCAATTCTTCGGTCCAAGGTATCCGCTTGGCCATGTTCATCAAAAGCCATAACAACAGCAGCAGCCCCAAATTGCTTGATGCGTTTTGCTTGGCTTAAAAAAGTAGATTCTCCTTCTTTGAGGGAAATGGAGTTTACTACACCTTTCCCTTGAATACATTTTAATCCGGCTTCAATGATTTCCCACTTAGAGGAGTCAAGCATTACTGGAATCCGGGCGATATCAGGTTCTGAAGCGATGAGGTTCAAAAATGTGGTCATCGCTTCAACCCCATCCAACATTCCTTCATCCATATTTACATCTAAAATTTGCGCTCCACCGATAACTTGTTGGCGTGCAACCTCTACAGCTTCATCAAATAAACCGTTCGTGATTAATCGAAGAAATTTGCGCGAACCGGTTACATTGCAGCGCTCACCAATATTTATAAAATTAGAATCGGGAGTCGTTATAAGAGGTTCTAACCCGCTTAGCCTAAGTGTCACAGGAGGGAATTGGACTGAACTACTCATATGGTTGAGGTATTTTCCGCGGTGCATATTCCGAAGCGATTTCCGCAATTAGTTGAATGTGTGCTGGAGTTGTACCACAACAACCGCCAATGATGTTAATGAGGTTGTTTTCAAGGTAGGATTTGATCTCATTTTGCATGAGCTCAGGTGTTTGGTCGTAGGCTCCAAATTCATTTGGAAGTCCAGCGTTGGGGTGAGCACTAACGGCAAACTTGCTGTGCTTAGCCAAGGTAGAAAGGTAAGGAGTGAGTTGAGCTGCCCCTAAAGCGCAGTTAAAGCCAATGCTAAGTAGATTAACATGCGACATGCTGACAAGGAAGGCTTCAGCTGTCTGTCCAGATAAGGTTCGTCCGCTAGCATCGGTAATGGTACCTGACACCATGATCGGATAAGTCTTTTTTCGGTGCTCGAAAACTTCTTGACATGCTATAAGTGCCGCCTTTGCGTTTAGCGTGTCAAACACCGTTTCAATTAGTAGTAAGTCAGCTCCGCCATCTAATAGCCCGTTAATTTGTTCAGTGTAGGCATTTTGAAGTTCTTCAAATGTTACGGCACGATACCCAGGATTATTGACATCCGGAGAGATTGATGCAGTGCGATTGGTTGGTCCAATTGAGCCTGCTACGAAACGCGGTTTCTGGGGGGTCTTTTGGGTGAATTCATAAGCCGCACGCGACGCTATTTCAGCTGCAGATCGATTCAACTCATAAACCAAGTCTTCGAGTTGATAATCAGCCTGTGCTATTGAAGTGCTGCTAAACGTATTGGTTTCTGCAATATCTGCCCCTGCTTCGAAATATGCACGATGAACATCGGCAATAATTTCAGGTTGGGTTAACGTTAGAAGGTCGTTGTTGCCTTTCAGGCTTACCGGATGGTCTTTGAATCGGCTTCCTCGAAAGTCATCTTCATTCAACTGATGTTGTTGAATCATAGTGCCCATGGCACCGTCTAAAACGAGAATACGATCTTTTAAAATGGATTTCAGCGTCATAAGCAGCTTGTTTTACGCTTGTCGAGAAATTGAATGTGCTGGCTTGGTGTTCACTGAAGCTATAATAGCTTCTACTCATCTGTTCCGCACATTGCTGCTACGGACAGGAATTAGCACCCAGCTAGCCTGGGTTGCTAAGACATCTTTGGGCCAGTCCCTCAGTCTTTCTTGATAAGCGTTTCAAATCTATGGAATGAATTGATAATTCCAAATAATTCACAATTTGACAGTGCCAAAATTATTTAATGACTAGTTTAATTGAGGGGGATGAAGATGTTTGAAATTCGCCTGATTTAATACTACATTTGCCGAATAACAGTGGAGGGATTTGGCTGCTTGCAACCACTATAAAAATGCTAAAACGCAACAGAGCAGCGGCATTCGTATCCCTTCTAATATGATATAAACATTAGACTATGCCGTATTTATTTACTTCAGAATCAGTAAGCGAAGGACACCCAGATAAAGTAGCCGATCAGATTTCAGATGCTATTCTTGACCACTTTTTAGCCTTCGATGCCAATTCAAAAGTGGCTTGCGAAACCATGGTAACAACCGGTCAGGTAATGTTAGCTGGAGAAATTAAAAGCAACACCTACATTGATGTGCAGCAAATAGCACGTGATACGATTAATCGGATTGGGTACACCAAAGGCGCTTACATGTTCGAAGGAAATTCATGTGGTGTATTGTCTGCACTTCACGAACAATCTGCAGATATTAACCAAGGTGTAGATCGTGGAAACATTGAAGAGCAAGGAGCTGGTGATCAAGGAATGATGTTCGGCTTTGCCACGAATGAAACATCAAATTACATGCCCCTAGCACTTGATTTGTCACATCGGATCCTGCGTGAACTCGCTGCAATGCGCAGGGAAAATTCGGAAATAGATTATTTGCGTCCTGATGCAAAGTCACAAGTGACCATAGAGTATTCAGATAATCATGAGCCCATTAGGATAGATACCATTGTTGTAAGTACTCAACATGATGATTTTGATGCTGATGATGTGATGTTAGCAAAAATTAAAAAGGATATTGTTGAATTATTGATACCTCGTGTTGTGAGTCAACTTCCACCGCAAATCCAAGCGTTGTTCAACAACGAAATCAAATACCACATTAACCCTACTGGAAAATTTGTTATCGGCGGACCGCATGGAGATGCAGGATTAACTGGAAGAAAAATTATTGTAGATACCTACGGTGGAAAAGGAGCTCATGGTGGAGGTGCATTTAGCGGTAAAGATCCTTCAAAAGTAGATCGCTCTGCAGCATATGCGGCGAGGCACATCGCGAAAAACCTGTGCGCAGCTGGTGTTGCCAGTCAAATATTAGTTCAGGTTTCTTATGCGATTGGTGTAGTTGAACCCATGGGCGTTTTTGTGGATACCTATGGTACTTCCAAAGTTGAGTTGAATGATGGTGATATTGCAGCCAAAATAAAAGAGCTTTTCGACCTCAGGCCTGGAATGATTGAACAGCGGCTGAAGTTGAGGAATCCAATTTATGCAGAATCCGCAGCTTATGGTCATATGGGGCGTGAACCTAAAGTTGTTACCAAACAGTTCATGCATTCAGCAGGAGGAAAAGAAGAGGTCGTTGAGCGTGAAGTTGAACTCTTCACGTGGGAAAAGCTCGACATGCAAGCAGAAGTAAAAGCTGCTTTCGGCTTATAAAATTTGATTGTTTAAAATTTATTCACGTAAATGCACCCTGAGAAAACTTCCTAGGGGTGCTTTACATCAACCTCTAAAAGCGCATCATCTTGTGCTTGTTAGTTACGATTTCGTTTGAGGAAACTTCCAGAAACAATTATTAACTCAAACTTTATCGTTTATGAATACTCGAATACGCGCACTTTTAGTAGGGGTGCTATGTTTAACTACCAGTGTCTCTTTTGGGCAAAGTTATTTTAACTCCCAAGGGCCCGCTTGTACTTCTGTACAAAATGGTTCTACACTCATTACATTTCCGAATACGACTATTGTTCCTGGAACGGACGGTGTTCTTACGGTAGATTACTCAGGAGATTTAGGCTCAAGTGGGGAATTTATCCAAGTATTTGGAGAGTCTGGAGCGGTTATAGGTACCCTAAATGGAGGTAATGATTGTAACGTGCTTTACACAGATCAAATTACCATTCCACAAGCCGATATGACCACGTGGTATAGTGACGGTATCATTGAACTCACGTTTTCATCAGTGAATGCAACAACCAATGTCGACCCCATTTGTGCATGTGGATCAACAGGAACTGGGTCGAATAGCTTTAGCATCGACGCGACTTTAAGTTATCAGGCAGTATGTTCAGGCCAGCCAATGGCTGGAAACATCCAGAACTCAGGGTTATCGTGTCAAAATGGATCCTTTGACTTAACTATGACCAATGGTACGTCAGGTGGAGGGATTACATATGTATGGCAAAGTTCTCCAGATGCAGTAAACTGGACAGCTATCAATAACTCCAACGATACCAACATTACTGTTGTCAATGGCAGTTCTGTTCAAGAACTTTATTACAGAGCGATTATTACTTGTTCTGCATCGAACCTCTCGGATACAAGTGCAGCATTGTTGGTTCCTTTTGGAAATTGCGCAAATTCAGGAGAGCTCTGTTCTACAGTGGATGGTGGAACAGTTTCTACCTCAATTCCATCTTTCGGAAACCCTGGGTCGGATGGTACATTAACCATTACTTATTACGGTGATCTTGGCTCATCAACAGAGTTCTTGGAGTTTTTCGATGAGAATGGTGTATCCTTGGGAATAGGCCAAAGTAACTCCACTACAGATTGCGCATTAGGCTCAACGCTAACATTGACTATTCCGCTTGCCGATTTAATTGTTTTTATGCAAGATGGGGCATTGGATATAACAACCACAGCAACGTCACAAGTTGACGCCATTTGCGGAGTGAACTCATTTTGTGTAGACATGAATTTGTCTTACACACCATTCAACGGTGCTAATGATGCAGGATTGCTTTCAATAGATTCACCACGACCACTTCAATGTGTTACGGATACCATCTTGGCAGTTACGTTATCGAACGCAGGTCAAGATACTCTGAATTCAGCAGTGATTAATTGGGAAGTCAATGGCAATGCTCAGCCTACAATAAACTGGACTGGTTCAATCCTTCCTGGATTGACTTCAGACACGTCAGAAGTTTTGGGCACTTTTGGCTTTCAGCCGGGCGATACAATTGTCGTTTGGACGTCAATGCCAAATGGAGTTCAGGATAGCTTACCGGGAAATGATACCATTACATACCTCGTTCCTCAGAATGCAATGAATGGTATTTATACGATTGATCCATTGGGTGCAGGGCCAACAAACTTCTTAACATATACTGATGCTGTTCAGCGTTTAGATGAAGTGGGGGTTTGCGGACCAGTAGTTTTTGAAGCATCTGATACAACATTCGATGAGCAAATAACAATTTCTCCTTATGCTGGAGCCTCAGTGGTAAACACGGTAACATTTACGTCTGGGTCTCAAGATAGTTCACAGTCTATCCTAAGGTTTGGAGCCAATTCATCTGGAGCTAATTACGTTGTTTTTATGGACGGGGTTGACCATGTACGATTCACACACCTTACTGTTGAAGGTTACGGTTCTTCGTACAGTAGGGCTTTTGTTTTTCAGAACGGTGCCGATAGCAATATGCTTGCAAACAACATCATTCGGGGAGGTAATGTGACCTCTACATCAACCAATCACTCGGTTATTTATTCATCAGGTGATGAAGATCAATACAACGTGTTTGATAACAATGTCATTGAAAACGGTTCTTATGGAATCAATTTTGACGGCGTAACTGCAGAGAAAGGAAATGTATACACCAACAACAGGCTGTTAAACAATTATTACAGAGCAATGTACTTGCGTGATGTTGAATATCCTGTTATTGAGAACAATTACATTACTTCAAACTCACCCTACACAGGTACTTCAACTGCAATACTCTTCGATGATGTTGTTGGTGGTGCGTCTATCCGCAACAATCACATTGTTTCAGCAGATAATGTTGAGTTTCCAACTTACGGGATTGATATTGACGATGCTGCTGGATCGCTATCTAATCCAATTATCATAAGTGGGAATCGGGTCTATTTGGATGATGCCGGATCATCACTATATGGAATTTATGTTGATGATGTAGATTTTATTCGTGTTGAAAACAACTCTGTGGTTATTGCAAACGGAGGAACAAATTCACGCGCAATTTATAACCTAACATCAGGAGTAGAAAAATACTTCTACAACAATATCTTGGTGAATTATTCAGCAGGTTACACGATGTATTCATCTTCAGGTCAGATTACGAATTCCGACTATAACTTAATGTATTCTCCGACTGGTAATTTTGCATACCACGGCACTGCCTATGCTACACTAGCAGATTGGCAGAGTGCAACTGGTTTTGATGCGAATTCATTCAGCATGGATCCATTGTTTACGGATACAGTTGCAATGCGTCACTGTTTAGATGTATTGGATGGCGCAGCGCTGAATACCGGAAATGTGGTTGCTGACTTTGACAATGATCAGCACATCAGTCCTTACGATATCGGAGCGGATGAATTCACAGCTAGTGCCAACTTTGATTTAGGAGATGACTTTGTGCTATGCTCAGGAAATGATACTGTAATAGCTGTAGCTACGTTTGATACGGTGGTTTGGAATATTTCTGATACTACAAATGCTCTGACTGTTTCTCAACCAAATACACTGAATGTACAGGCAATCAATAACTGTGGAACTTCATTCGATACGTTGGTTGTTCAAGCGCCTCAATCATCTACATTGGCAAGCGCGTTGAATATTTGTGCTGAAGAAACTGCTGTTGTTTCAACCGGGATTTTCAATGCATCTTCTGTTCAATGGTCCACAGGAGTGAACACTGACTCTTTAGCTATTGATTCCGCAGGCACTTATGGAGTGCAGGTAGTGGATTCAGTTGGGTGTGCTACAGTTGATACGATTGTTGTAACCCAATCTCCAGCTGTTGACTTAGACGATGAGCTTGACTTGTGTGACGGCGATGTACTTTTCCTCAACGCAGGTATTTCAGGAAGCTATACATGGAACACAGGTTCAAACAATGTGGCGATTTCTGTGAATGCAGGTGGGCAGTATTGGGTTGAAGTAGTAGATTAATTTAGTTGTGTGAGTTCAGATACTACTGAAGTAAATGAATTGCCACTGCCCGATGCGAGTTTTACGACGTCATCAAGCTTTACAACACTTGAGTTTTTCTCGACGAGTCAGCCAGGGGTTACTTATGAGTGGGACTTCGGTGATGGAACTACAGGTGTAGGACCAGAAGTATACCATATTTACAATTGGAAGGGGCTATTTACAGTTACACTCACAGCGTACAATGATTGTGATACTGTAACGGTAGAGCAAGAAGTTGAGTCGCGCATCACTACAGGCGTAGAGGAGTTAGCCAATGGTGCGAGTATTAACATTTTCCCTAATCCGAATAATGGACAGTTTAACCTAGCGGTTAATGTTCCTGAACAAGCATCAGTGTCTTATCAGGTTCTTGATGTTCAGGGAGCCATTGTAGGTCAAGGAGTGCTTGGAAACGTTCAAGGAGAGCGTGTTCAAAACGTCCAATTGAGCAACTTATCTGCGGGCATGTATTTAATGCGTGTGCAAGTAGGAACGTCTGCGAAAGTAGTTCGGATGTCGATTAAATAATAAGTAGTGTTATTTTAAAAAAAAGGCTCCCATTTGGGAGCCTTTTTTTTGCTTTATTTCTTCCGAAGAAAAATTTGAATGGGAGTTCCCGTAAAGTTCCAATGTTCACGCAGTTTGTTTTCAAGAAATCGCTTGTAAGGCTCTTTAACATACTGTGGCAAGTTTGCAAAAAATGCAAACGTTGGATAGGCTACTGGGATTTGCGTAATGTATTTGATTTTAATGTACTTCCCTTTAATTGCCGGTGGAGGATAGGCCTCAATTAGCGGAAGAAGAACCTCATTTAGTTTTGAGGTCTTAATTTTTTGTGACCGATTTTCATGTGCCCTAACAGCACCTTCTAATGCTTTGTGGATACGTTGCTTGTTAATCACTGATGTGAAGATGATTTCAACATCAGAGAAAGGAGCTATGCGCTCTCGAATATCCTTTTCAAAGGCCTTTGCAGTATGAGTGTCCTTTTCAACCAAGTCCCATTTATTCACTAAAATAACGACCCCTTTATTGTTTTTATGAGCCAGGGCAAAGAGGTTGATATCTTGTACACCTACACCTTCCACTGCATCGATCATTAAAATACAGATGTCGGAATTTTCAATGCTTCTAATTGAGCGCATCACTGAATAAAACTCCAAGTCTTCATGGACCTTGGACTTTTTTCGTACTCCAGCCGTATCAACTAAAATAAACTCAAAGCCAAACCCTTTATAGTGTGTGTCAATGCTATCTCGTGTAGTTCCAGCAACATCGGTAACAATGTTGCGGTCTTTTCCAAGTAGTGCATTGATAAAAGATGACTTACCTGCGTTAGGCCTTCCTATTACTGAAAACCGCGGTAGGTCAGAATTTGACTCTTCCTGTAAGGGCTCGGGAAGGTTTTTAACAACCTCATCCAATAGTTCTCCAGTTCCACTTCCGTTAATTGAAGATATTGCAAAAACATCTCCCAATCCCAGGGCATAAAACTCAGTCGAATCAGCAAAGCGCTGATTGTTATCTACTTTGTTTGCTGTTAGTAAAACAGGCTTATCTGTGCGGTAAAGTACTTTCGCAACCTCTTTATCCATGTCAGTGATACCTGTGAGGGTATCTACGACAAAAAGAATTACATCAGCTTCTTCAATAGCAAGTAGTACTTGCTTGCGAATTTCACCTTCAAATTGATCCTCCGAGCCTTGAATATACCCGCCGGTATCTATTAGTGTAAAGTTAGTTCCTGTCCATTCAGAAGAGCCGTAGTGCCTGTCACGTGTAACACCGCTGAATTCATCAACAATTGCTTCTCGTCTTCCTACAAGGCGGTTGAATAAGGTAGATTTCCCCACATTGGGGCGTCCTACTATTGCTACTATGTTTGCCATTTATTTTCGGATGTATCCGTAGTTTCTAAGTTTCACTTCGTTTGCTCGCCAATCCTTATCAACCTTTACGTGTAAGTCGAGGTAAACTTGTTTTTCAAAAAATGCTTCAATGTCTTTTCGTGCAGCTATTCCTACCCTTTTCAGTGCTTTCCCTTCGCTGCCTATAAGGATTCCTTTTTGGGACGTCCTTTCTACCATAATCTCAGCCCGAATGCGGATGATATCTTCTTGTTCTTTAAAGGATGATACGACTACCTCAGTTGCGTAGGGGATTTCTTTTTTATAATTTAAAAAAACCTTTTCACGAACGATTTCAGAAACAAAAAAACGCTCTGACCGGTCAGTCAACTCATCCTTTGAAAAGTAAGCCGGACCTTCTGGCAACGCATCCAAAATTTGCTTTTCTATTTGATCCATTCCAAAACCATGCAAAGCGCTGATTGGGAAAATTGAGGCCGCAGGAAAAGTTTCTTTCCATTGTGCAACAGCAGTTTCGAGACCCGCATCATCGGTAAGGTCCATTTTGTTTAAAAGAACAAAAACAGGAATCTCAAGATTTTTAATGATACGCTCAAGCTGTTCGTTTTTGAATTCTTTTTCACCAACTTCTACTATAACTAATAAAACATCGGCATCGTCAAGCGCAACCTTGACATATTCCAGCATGCTTTCATGAAGCTTATAGGCTGGGTCTACAATTCCGGGTGTGTCACTGTAAACGATTTGGTAATCGTCAGTGTTCACCATGCCGTGAATACGATGCCGTGTAGTTTGTGCTTTCGAGGTTATGATTGACAGTCGTTCGCCGACAAGCCGATTCATAAGCGTGGATTTTCCAACGTTTGGAGATCCTATAATGTTAACAAAGCCAGATTTATGCAATGGATAGAAATTGAGTCGTGAATATGTTGCAAAGGAAACAAATTTATCCTTACCTTTGCCATCCAATATCGCGGAGTGGAGCAGTTGGTAGCTCGTTGGGCTCATAACCCAAAGGCCGCAGGTTCGAGTCCTGCCTCCGCAACTAAAAAAAGCCTTTGCAAATCGCAAAGGCTTTTTTTTGCCACTTATCTAGGTGAATCTACCAGATATAAAGAAATGTTGTTAGAGTGTGAGAATCATTGCTCATTTGAAACGAGTTAAGGCTCAATAGATGATGCCCCGCACATACCCCAAATTGCTAAAAGACTGTATTTCATAACAGTCTTTTTTTCGTTTTATCGCATCCTATCAGCTCGTTTTGTGAACGTGCACGTCCATTTGTGGGAAAGGAATGTTAATGCCTTGTTCATTGAATGCATTGTAAACGTCTTCGTTAAACTTGAAAAACACATCCCAGTAGTCAGGTGCGTCAACCCAAACACGAACTGCAAAATTCACGGAGCTGTCAGCGAGAGCAGAAACCTTAATGAATGGTTCAGGGTCCTTATGGATGCGTTTGTCAGCGTCGAGTAGCGAACGCATAATTTCACGAGCTTTTTCAGTGCTATCGCCATACCCGATACCTATTGTCCAATCTACGCGTCGTTTTGGTTCAGTGCTAAAGTTCGTCATTGATCCAGTGGAAAGTGGCCCATTTGGAACAATAATCGTTTTATTATCAGGTGTGGTTAAGATGGTATTAAAAATTTGGATTGCCTTAACGGTTCCGGCATGTCCCTGCGCATCAATAAAGTCACCAACTTGATATGGTTTAAAAAGTAATATCAATACTCCACCCGCAAAGTTTTGAAGAGTCCCAGAAAGCGCCATGCCTACGGCAAGGCCTGCCGCACCTAAAATTGCGATGAATGAAGTCATTTCAATGCCTAACATGCCTAGAACACTTACGAGAAGTAGCGCTTTAAGCAAGTTTGTTGTAAGGGAAGCTAAGAAGGGGCGCAAGGAGGCGTCAACTTCTTTGCGCTCCATTATGTTGGATAGTGTAGTTCCAAACATTTTAATTACTCGAAATCCAATAAACAGGACAATTAATGCGCTAATGATATTGATGCCGTACTCAATAGCGTACTCGTAAATCATCTCACTGTAATTCTTCATGCTGTCAACATTCAAATCCATCGTATTACTTGTTTAAGTTGTTTTTAAAATAAATGAAACACAAGCGTTCAATGTGGAAAGCTTGTGCGTCAGGTGTGGCGAATGACCTGCTGAAGGTATAAAAAACGAATAAGAGGAAGGTGTTTGAGATTGTATTATTTCAACCTGTTTTTGTGTTCCGTATTCATCCTCGTCACCTTGAATGGCTAAAACGGGAGCTTGAATCTTTGATAGTTCAGGTGTGATATCCCAAAGCTTAAATGAAGGAGCTAGCCATGTGAGTTCCCATGCTTCAACCAGGGCTTTTGGGTTAGCGTGATACTTTCTTAGCTTTTCAATCAACTTATCCTTGTTGTCAGTAGAGGTGGCTTGTTCAATCCCTGTAATGGTCTCTGCTTCAACGATAACATGAGCCGCAATGGAGATAATTCCTGAGAATATGTACTTAGAACCAGCAATAAGTGCAATAGACCCACCATCACTATGGCCAATTAGAAAGGCTTGTTCTATGGCCAATGCTTCAATAAGTCCAATAAAATCTGAGCTGTACTGCTGCAAGTAGTTAGCGTTTCGGTCAAGAATAGGTTCACTTTCAAATCCATGGCCATCCCTGTTGTAAACGAGCCCTCTGTGACCGGTTAACTCACAAAGTAAGGAAGGGAAATCCTTCCATTGAGCGATGCTTCCCAAAGCGTCATGAAGAAACACTAAGGTGGGTTCTTTACCTTTTGGATTAACGAAACAGTAAGTCGATCCTTTCAGTGAACCGTTTTCTTCCATACCTAATATGCTAAGAGAGCCTCTAGCTTAGCTTTCACTTTATCAGCATTTGGTAACATGGCAGCTTCTAAAATTGAGTTTAGAGGAATAGCTGGTAAAGTTTCTGATCCAATTACAGAGATTGGTCCATCCAAGTGTTCGAAGCACGTTTCTTGCGCCCACCCTGCTAGGGAGGTTGCGAACGTGTTCTTCTCTGGTTCTTCAGTTACTATAAGGCATTTACCATGAGCATTAATTTGCTCCTCAATAAGTGCTTCATCTAAGGGAACTAATGTCCTTAAATCGAGGATAGAAACATTTTCCTGGAAGTCTTTGGATGCAGCAAGACTCCAATATACACCCATGCCATAAGTAACGATCAGCACTTTATTGGTCTTTTTGTTTGTGTCAGTTGCCTCCTGAACCATTCGGCCTTTTCCGAAAGGGATCACGTAATCACTATCAGGCTCAATCGTCTTCGCGCCTTCAGTTCCTTTTATTTTGCTCCAATAAAGTCCTTTATGTTCCAACATTACGATTGGATTTGGATCGTGATAAGCTGCTTTCATCAATCCTTTTAGATCGGCACCTGTTGAAGGGTAGGCTATCTTAATTCCTCGAATATTCGTTAAAACCGACTCGACTGAAGAGCTGTGGTATGGTCCGCCAGAACCATAAGCGCCAATTGGAACGCGGATAATAGAGCTCACTGGCCACTTGCCATTGGAGAGGTAATATGATCGACTAACCTCGGTAAACAACTGGTTTAATCCTGGCCATATGTAATCGGCAAATTGAACTTCAACAATTGGCTTACACCCCGCTGCACTCATTCCAACAGTGGATCCAATTATAAAGGCTTCTTGAATAGGAGTGTTAAAAACACGGCTGTCGCCAAATTTTTGGGCAAGTGTAGCAGCTTCGCGAAAAACGCCTCCTAGCCTGCCACCAACATCCTGACCGTAGAGCAAAGCTTCTGGGTTTTCGCGCATGATTTCCTGAACGGCAAAGAGCGCGGCATCAACCATGACCGTTTTTTCTTTTCCTTGAGGAGCTCGTACGCCTTTTTCTTCAGTTATTGGAGTAGGAGCAAAATCGTGGGTAAATAAATCAGCTGGAGATGGGTCCTCGGCTTGGATTGCTTTATTGTAGTCTGAAGCCACAGCCTCAGTAGCACTTTGTTCAATTGTGTCAAGTTCTGATTGATCAACCAAGCTGGCCAAGAAATGCCTAAATTTTGGTTTTGGGTCGCGCTTGGCATGTTCCTCTAAGTCATCACGATACCATTCTTTCCGTACACCAGAAGTGTGGTGACCTAACAGTGGAACCTTAGCATGGATAAGAAAAGGACGTCGTTCTGAGCGCATGATTCTCAACACCTCTTGAACCGTTTCAAAACTTTCTGTAAAATCGCTGCCATCGATAGTTCTTACTTCAATGCCTTTGAATCCCCTAGCATAATGTGTGGCGTCTTGTGCTCTAGTTTCTTTTGCATTGGCAGAGATGTCCCATTCATTGTCTTGGACAAACATGAGTAAGGGGAATTGGCGTAATGCCGCCATTTGCATAGCTTCAGCGATTTCGCCTTCAGTCATTGCAGCGTCACCTATACTGCAAACAACCACTGGTTTGTCGGATCCGTGATCTGGAGCTAAGCCTTGTTCTTCCATATACTGTATACCCATTGCTACGCCTGCTGTAGGAATAGCTTGCATGCCCGTGGCAGAAGATTGATGCGGTATTTTGGGCTTGTCTTCACTGCGCAAACTTGGATGACTGTAGTAGGTTCGGCCTCCAGAAAAAGGGTCGTCTTTCTTAGCAAACAATTGAAGCATCAGTTCATATGGCGTCATTCCGATACCTAGCAATATGGAGTCGTCACGGTAATACGGTGAAACAAAATCTTGGGGGAGAAGCTGCATCCCTAACGCTAGTTGAATTGCCTCATGGCCGCGACTAGTTGCATGAACATACTTGGAGGTGACCTCTTTGTGAGCTTCATAAATGTCCGACATTGCCCGTGCCTGACACATCAGTTGCCAAGCTGATAATAATGTGTTCTTCGGGATGTTTACATCGGAGTTATTCTTCTTGCCAGCCATATCTTCCTTTGTTTCGAACAAATATAGGCTTTTTGGAAGCTGAAAAGATTAAGTTTTTACAAATGAAGCTAATACAGCAATTTAGTTGCGGTTATTGCTGTATTGGCTGGTTTTTTATATTGTAAAAACACGTTTACACAAAATATCTAGAAAGTGATATTGATGCCAGCTCCAAAAACTTGTTTGAATTGTGTTCGAGGACCTGATCGAATGGTATTGCCTTCGGCATCTTCTTCTAAGGAAATGGCAATATCATCATCGTATATGAGGTTAGTTGTTAAGCTAGCAGATAACCATTTATTTACCTTCATATTGATGATCATATCCCAATTGACATCAACATTTTCCATATTTTCCAAGTAGTTCACAAAGAGGTCTAGCTGAGATTGAAGGCTCACGTTTTCCATTAATTCTTGTTTCAATACGAACTTAGCACTTGCTCCAAATTCTGCACGCATGCGTTCTCCTTTTGAGACCAAATCACCATTCGCATCGTAGGTAGCTCCCTCAACACCAAAAGCCCCTGCATCTGCAAGTTTTTGGTCATTCACAATGGTGATTTTAGAAGAAACAGGGGCGAAGTTGATACTAACGCCTTCACTTGGTTTATAGTCCATACCCAAACCACCAATGAGGTATCCTGGTGCCATAAATGTAGAGATTCGATTTGAATCATTTGGATAATTAAAACCATCTGTAAATTGAGTTCTGAATGTTAAGAAACCAGTGTAGTTCAATCGTTTATGGGCTTGGTAACCATAGGTGGAGTTAAATTCTATTCGGTCATCAGTTTTGCGCAGTTCATTATCTCCAATTTGAGATAAACCATAAGCGAGGGTAAGGGTGTTTTCCCAAGAACTCTTGTTCTTTTTGTAATTAATATACCCATTGAACAACCCATTTCCAGAAACCGAGTTTTCACCCCCAGCTTGCCAATTGGTTAGCGAAACCTGATTGATGTTTAAGCCAAATGTTCCGCCTTTTTTCCAAGGTCCTACTGGTTCAGATTGAGCTTGGTCTTGAGCATTAAGGACATTTCCCAGCATGGCTGCCAAGACTACAATAAATAAATACTTCATGGGGTGAAATTATGAGTTGGAACCAATTCGCTGGATAACTTTTAGTTTTTCTTTGAGGGTTTCTAGTTCTTGCTGGTTAGCTGTGATTTTTTCTTCGACTTGCTTCTTAAGTGCCTCGGCTCCCTTAGAGTTGCCAAAGAATCCCAAGTTGTTTTCGTATTGTGTAACTGTTGCTTCCAATTTGCGAATGCGCTCCCTCACTTTACGTTCTTCAATCGCCGCAACACGATCACTGTTTTTACTGTGCTTAATTTCATTGACTTTTGTCTTGAATTGAAGCTCTTTAATTTTTGCTGGCTTTAATCCAAGCTCATTATATTTAGCTGCTATCAACGTGTCAAATTGAGTTTGGATTTCTTGCTTGGCCTCGATGGGAACAAATCCAACTGCGTTAAATTTTGTTGTTAGCTCCTCAATGGCCTTCAAGGTTGGTTCTTTGTCGGTAACCTTTAGGGTCTCTAACTCCTTTATCACAGCTTGCTTTGCATTCAGGTTTTCGGCTTCACGGTCGTCTTTTGTGTAAAAGAATGCTTTTTTCCGTTCGAAAAAATAGTTGCACGTTGCACGAAACTGTCGCCATAAACGCTGTTCATCACGCTGGTGGGTTTTCCCAATACCTTGCCATCTGTTTTGTAGTTTTTTAAGTCCAATGGTTGCACCCTTCCAGTCCTCAGACTCTTTGAACTGCTCAGCTTCTTCAATTAGTTTAAGCTTTTTCTCCTTATTGGTGTCTTGAACAATTTTAAGCCCTTTGTAGAACTCCCCTTTGCGATCAAAAAAGATATCTCCTTGATGCTTGAAACGTTCCCAGATTTGTTCATTCTGGTCTTTCGGCACAAACCCGATGGTTTTCCAGTCTTTTTGCATCTGGATAACTTGATCAGTTAATTTACGCCAGCGCTTTTCAGTATGGATTTCATTCTCATTAATCTGTTCTAGGCGCTTACAAAGGCTTTCTTTCTTTTCCAGATTAGCCTGCTGTTGTTCACGCAGACTTACGTAATGGGAGTTTACTTTTTCGTAAAGGGTCTTTTGAATATCGCGATATGCATCACGCACGCGCTCCCACTCTTCTTGGTAAGTCGGTCCAATTTGATCCCATTCTTTGTTCAACCCCCTCAGTTGATTTTCAATATCCTTGATGGATTTGAGTGTTCTTAATGACTTGAGTTTTTCGATTACAGCCTCTTTTAACTGTAAATTGCGCTTTAAGTCATGCTCTAGTAACTCTTTATAAATGCGGATGTTATAAAAGAAGTCATCCCTCGCTCGGTTGTATTCGTGTTGAATTTCACGGTAGTCATCTGGAGCTACAGCACCGGTTTGGTCCCAAGCTTCCTCGAGGGCTTTAATGGATTCAAATGCCGTTTTGATGTGCTCTTCTTCCTGGGTGATTCGCTTTATATCTGCGATAATTTTCTTTCGCGCTTTTAAATTGGTCGCTTGGCTATCGGCAATGTCTTTTTTCCAATCGCGCTGGCGCTTGCTGTAGGATGCCCAAAGCGCATCGAATTTCTCGTCCGTAGCATCTCGCTGAGGCTGGGTACTTTCACTGTCTTCGGACTCCTCGGCCTGTGCAATAAACTCTTTGTGCTCCATTACCAATGCCGACTGGTATTTCGTGCGCAATTCCTTAGCGATGGGAAGGAGCTCTTCAGAAAATTCTTTTTCAAGAAGTTCTTCGAGTTGTGTGACTATTTCAGAACGATTTGCCATAGATTCTATATTGTAAGCAACACCAACAAATTTAGATGTTTTTTATTTCTTGTAAAGCTGCAGTTCAGCGATCTATCGTGCGCCATTTTTAAATGCTGCAATTGCATTTTTAGTGAAGTCGGAAAGCACGAGTTTCCCACTTAATGCTGCTCGATCGGCCAATAGCTGATCCCAGTGCTCTGTTCCTTGCCAGAAAATGTTTTTCAAACCTGCCATAGCTTCAGGATTTGAATGGGTTAATTTGCTGATAAGGGTTCCTATTTTATTGTCCATTTCTTCGATGCTATCAGAAACGGAACAGTAAAGTCCTTTTTCTTGCGCCCATTCGGCCGACTGCCATGAAGTTGCATCTATGGCTAACTGACTCATTGCGCTTAGTCCAACTTTTCGCTCAACAGCTGGCCCTACTACAAATGGCCCAATTCCAACAGCAAGCTCACTGAGTTTAACAGAAGCATAAGTTGTGGCGAAGCAATAATCTACCGCAGAGGCCATTCCAACACCTCCACCTACTGCTTTTCCCTGAACACGGCCGATGATAAGTTTCGGACAAGTACGTGCTGCGTTAATCACATTGGCAAAGCCAGAAAAGAATTTTTTGCCTGTATCCAAGTCATCGATTGCAACCAATTCATCAAAGGATGCTCCAGCGCAAAAAGCACGATCGCCTTCTGATTTAATAAGGATAACTTTAACTGCATCGTCTTGCCCAAACTGGGTGATTGAATGCGCAATTTCTGCTAAAATTGTTCCCGGAAGCGAATTACTTGCTGGGTGGAAAAAGTGAATGGTTCCTAAACCGTTTTCATCTATGTGGGTCTTTACCCATCCTCCTTTATGTTGATCACTCATCTTGACATATTTTCGTCAAAAATAAGGAGGGTTTGTCCGAATAAAAAAATATGGTAGTGGAATGTATTGCTATTTGTCCTTATTAAAGTAGGATTTAACATCCTCCTTTTTTCTTCGGCTAACATCAAATGATTTGCCATCCCTTAGAAGCAGTCTATTCTCGGCAAAAACAAATGACTCTACAAACTTCATATTCAGAATGGTAGAGTGATGAATTCGCTTAAACTCATCAAAGCCAAGCAAATAATCTTCCCAGTACTTTAAGTTGCGCGTGCTTAAAATAGATGATTGATCGGTGAACTTAATCTCAGAATAGGCACCATTCGCAGTAAATGAAATAATTTCATGTGCTGGTTTTTGAATAGCACCCAAGCTCGAAGGAACTGTTATAAAAACTGTTTTAGAATCAAGTTTCGTGCTTCCGGTTTTGGATAATCGTGTTTTAACGCGCTCAATGGAACCAATTACATCCTCAATGTCTATAGGTTTTAGCAGGTAGTCAGCTGCATCATGTTTAATCGCCCGAATAGCGTATTCATCATAGGCAGTGAGAAATACTACTTCAGGCATTGGCGAAAGGTGCTCAATGCGCTGAATCAGTTGAAAAGCGTTCCCCGCAGCTAATTGAATGTCAAGAAAAAGAAAGTCAGGTTTTTTATCAGCTATTACCGATGCGCCCTCAAGCACACTGCATGCTTGGCCTACTACTTCAACTTCTGGACAAAACTCATCAAGGATGATTTTTACATTTGAAATTGAACTTACTTCATCATCAATGATTACTGCTCTAAGCTTCATGCGCTATTATAGGAATTTCAAAACTAACTCGTGTTCCTGTAGGTTCGCCTACTAAGTTAAAGAGGTCTGTAGTTTTTACCTCGTAATACTGCTTCGAATTTTGAATGAGTTCAAGCCGTTCTGACGATAATGATACTCCACTCGATGACTTTCTATCTCCCTGGAATTGCTCATTTGCCTCTTGTGCTGCCTTTCGCCCAATTCCATTGTCCTCAATAAGTACATGTAATGCGCGTTCGTTTCGGCTTAAAATAACCCAAACCTTTCCTCCTTTATCAAATGATGATAGACCATGGTGGATGGCGTTCTCTACAAAGGGTTGCAATAACATGGGAGGAATGGTTACAGCGTCAGTGTCTAACCCCTCGTCGACTTTCAAAATGAGTTCGAAACTCTTATTTCTTCGTAGTTGTTCTAATTCGGCATAGAGTCTTAGCATTTCTAACTCTTGTTCCAATGCTATATAAGGTACCTTAGAGTGTTCAAAAGTCATGCGCATGAGCCACGCAAATTTGTTCAAGTACTTACTCGCGTTGCGTTTGTCATTAGAAAGTAAGAAAGTCTGAATCGCATTTAATGCGTTAAAAACGAAGTGAGGGTTTAATTGGGTAGTTAAAGCTTGATGTTTGAGTTGAGATAGCCTGACTTCAAGTTTGTTACGTTGCTGTTTTTGCCGAAATCGCGTTCGGAAAAAGAACAATGCTATAATGGCAAATAGGGAAATAATTATACCTCCTAATGCAAAAATACTAACACCCTTTTCCCTTACTCGAAATTGAATTGAACTTGATTCGGTCCATTGGTTACCGGTGGGGTTATATGCTTGGACCATAAATTTGTAAGACCCCGAAGCTAAATCAGTCAGGTGAACTAATGGAAAGTAAGTGTAGTGCCAATGCTCACTTTTACCTTCCAATATCCACCGGTATTGTGTGAGGTCCTTGAGTGGAGAGTTTACGGAAATAAAATCAATAATTAAGTCCTGCCCATTAATGCTCAAATCCATTGCTGAAGTTGAAAGCAATTTGTCTTGAGATTTAGCGGCGAGTATAATTGGCTTTGAAACGGGTTTTTTACTGATTTTTTTAAGGTCAATTGATCCAGCCCCTGCATTGGTTCCAAAGTATAGGGTGTTCTTTGAAATGTGAATGTCGAGCACTTGATTGGAGGGAAGCCCGTCCTCTTTAAAGATAAACGTGAAAGGAACAAGTCCATCCTTGGTGTATTCAAGTCCAAATATACCTTGATTTGATGCCACCCATACCTGGTTTTTAGCGTCAACCGTCAGGTCGTTAATGGTATTCGATGGAAATCCATCGTTCATTCCAAAACGAGCAACGTGAGTTCCGTTGAAGGTGAGTATTCCGTTGCCACGTGTGCCTATTAAAAGGTTGTTCTCAATTGAGGTTAAAGCTGTGGCCCTCAACCCCAGCATAGGCCAATCTGATTCCAAGCTCTTCCAGTTTCTGCCGCCGGTGTACCGCACAACCCCATAGCGCCCACCAGCATATAACTCTCCAGAAGGGAGTCTATGAAATGCAGCTAGGTTTCTAAGGTATAAAGGAAGCAGCGTCTCGGTAATGGTGCTGTCCTTGAGGATGTAATTGACTGCTTGGTATCCGGAACCGATTAAGGTGTCTTTATGTAGCCTAAAAAAGGCTAGGCAAGGAGTAATTGAATGTTTGAGTTTGTAAAACGTGTCATTTGAAAATTGACTTACTTTACTTTTAGATCGTCCAACCCATAACACGTTAGAATCTGGGTCATCATACATGCCAATTGTCCGTTCTCCGCGCAGGTTACTTTTAATTGTGAGGGGGCTCAGATTGGAATTGTCGTCGCTCGCATCTAGTCGGTACAGAGTCGGGCCTAATCCCCCGAGGTATAAATTTCCGTTATGCATTTCCAAGTGTGAGATGTGCTCATCCCGAGTGTATATTTTTATTGCTGGTTTTGGAAATTGAAAGAGGCCATTTTCGAGTGTGCTAATCATCCGAATGTTATGCTTTTCTATCAGCATATCAGTAATCGAGTAGGGAGCATACCCAAGGTAAGTTAGCGAATCGCCATTAAATTTATGAAGGCCAAAACGCTGAACCCCTATAAAGACATCTGCGCCATCACAAACAAGTGAAATAATGCGGTTATTAAATGTATGAATGGGTTGGATTAAGGATTTTGTGTGAGGTGTGTAACGGTATAATGTTTTGCGATGTGCAAAATAGCCTGTTTTGCAACCTGATCCGGGGGTGAATATTTTTGCGCTAGAACTGTTCTGCTGTTTTAAAGTGTCCTTGCTTGAAGCTTCAATTACACCTTGTTTATACACGGTAACCCGATTGATGTTAAATGTTGATGAAGCTTGGCAGAAAAGGTTTTTTTCTCTTAGCTTATACATTAAAACACTGCTTCCCTCAACAGAAGGAAGGACAGTTAATTTACCATCTAGGCCGATTTTGAAACCCGGGAATGATGTAAAAGTTATGTAGAGTTCACTTTTGTTGGAGACATAAAAATTTGCTGCCCGCTCAGGCCTTAAATTGTGCTTAATTAAGGCTTCTTTGATACGTTCATTGTGCTCGTATGGAAATATTTTCCCGTTGTAGAAATATGATATCTCTAGGTTGTAAGTGAAAAACCAAATCCTACCCAGTGAATCTTCTTGCATCTGGAAAACCGTATTATCGGTTAGCCCATCTATGGAGGTGTAGTTTTGAAACCGGAATCCATCGTAACGACTTACTCCCCTGTCAGTAGCTGTCCAAATAAACCCATGTTGATCCCGGAGTAAATCATGGCATTCTCCACTAGGTAAGCCTTGGTCTACACCAAGGTTAATCATTACTGGATCTTGGCCCCAGCTAAAAAAACCATTGAGACAGCCTAAGATCAAGAAAAGTATTGATTTAGTTAACTGCCTCAATGTTGGTGCGATTTAATCTTGGTTGATTTTTTTTACCATCGTCAATATGGTTGCTAAGGCTACCGTTTCTCCTTGATCATCATATACGTCCACCAAAAACTTCACAATCCCTTTTGCAATGTCTTCTTCCGAACGTTTTTCTTGATCGATTTTTTCTTTTACTGTAAACCGTACACCTATCGTTGCACCTGCATAAACGGGCTTGACAAATCTGCATTCGTCAATTCCGTAATTTAAAAGTACAGGTCCTTTTTTCGGGTCAACAAACAGTCCGGCTGCTTTTGAAAGTACAAAGTACCCATGTGCAACACGTTGTTCGAATATGGTGCCTTCTAATGATGTTTCATCCATATGGGCGTAGAAATTATCACCGCTCACGTTGGCAAAGTTTACAATGTCAGAAGTGGTGACAGTGTGTTTGTGCGTAAACACGGTGTCGCCAACTTGAAGTTCTTCGAAATGCTTCCTAAAAACATGAGGATTTGACTCTAGCTGTTTTGCTCCGTATTGGTACTGATTTGTAATGGCAGTAACCATATCTGGTGACCCCTGAATAGCTGTTCGTTGAAGGTAGTGCATTACACCTCGTTTGCCGCCCATTTCTTCACCTCCGCCAGCTCTTCCTGGTCCGCCGTGAACAAGCATAGGAAGCGGTGACCCATGGCCAGTTTGCTCCTTAGAACTTGATTCATCAATCACCAATATTCGGCCATGATGTGATGCTGCTCCAATGGCATAATTACGTGCAGTAGACGCATCGCCAGTTGCAATCGAACTCACTAGCGAACCTTTTCCCAATTTCGTTAAAGCAATGGCCTCATCCAGCCCATTGTATGGCAGTAACGTGGCAACAGGACCAAACGCTTCAACTTCATGTACAGCTTGTTTGTTAAAAGGATCTTCGTTAACCATAAGTATCGGAGACATGAATGCTCCTTTTTGGTCGTCTGAACCAACTACATCACAATGATTGGCATCTCCAAATACAATAGACTGCTCTTTTAGCAATACATCGAGCTGCTCTTTGACCTCACGACGTTGGTCTTGACCGGCAAGGGCGCCCATGCGAACTCCTTCCGTTTGGGGGTCTCCAATGACTGTTTTTTTCAGTGCAGCACTCAGTCCTAGTTGCACATCTTCCATCAAGTTCTCAGGAACAATAATCCGTCGAATGGCAGTGCATTTTTGCCCTGCTTTTGTGGTCATTTCCCGACGCACTTCTTTTAGAAAGAGGTCGAACTCTGGAGTGCCTGGAACAGCATCAGGAGCTAATACCGAAGCATTGAGCGAGTCTGCTTCCATATTGAACGGAACCGCTTCTTCCAGTATGCGCGGAGATGACTTTAACATCCTACCCGTAGAAGCGCTCCCTGTAAATGTTACAACATCTTGACTTTCAACATGGTCTGTTATTCCCCTTGCAGAACCGCATATAAGTTGAAGGGCACCTTCAGGAAGAATGCCACTTGCAATAATTTCCTTCGCAACAACTTCGGTCAAGTAGCTTGTAGCTGTTGCTGGTTTAACCACAGCGGGAACCCCAGCGAGCCAGTTTACAGCAACTTTCTCGAGCATGCCCCATACTGGGAAGTTGTAAGCATTGATATGAATAGCTACCCCTTCTTTAGGTACCATTATGTGGTGCCCAATGAACGTTCCTTGTTTGGAAAGGTTAATGTGATCTCCATCTACGTGATAGGTTTCATTAGGAAACTGTTTGCGCAGACTAGCGTATGAAAACAGGTTGCCAATCCCACCTTCAATATCTACCCATGAGTCTTGTTTCGTAGCTCCAGTCGCCCAAGACACTTTGTAAAATTGATCCTTCTTTTTCATCAAATGAAGGGCAAGCTTTTTGAGCATTAAACCCCGCTCAAGAAAAGTCATTTTTCTTAAGGCAGGTCCTCCAGTATTTCTTCCATAAGTCAATACCTCGCTAAAATCGATGCCGGAGGCATCTGCAGTAGCAACATGTTCACCGTTTATCGCATTGAATAATTCTACGCCGTTTCCAGCTCCTTCTACCCATTTTCCGTTTACGTAGTTCTGTAATTTCATGTCTTCGTGTTGATTGTTCAAAAATAATCCAAAGGACTGATTTTACTTGGCCGTTTCCTTTTCCTCATATGTGGGGAGGGAAGTGTATTTCATATTCCAGAAGGTAAATGCTAGCTCATCTGCAATTTCAGCAATTACCATTTCAGTTGGTTTTCCCGCACCGTGTCCTGCGTTCACATTTATACGTGTTAGAACTGGATTAGTTCCAGTTTGGGCCGCTTGTAAAGCACTTGTGAATTTATGTGAATGAGCGGGAACAACGCGGTCGTCATGGTCACCAGTTGTAACCAATGTAGCTGGGTATTCCGTTCCCTTTTTAACATTATGAACAGGGGAGTAATTCAAGAGGTATTTGAACATCTCAGGGCTATCCTCTGCTGTTCCATAATCATATGCCCATCCAGCACCAGCTGTAAAGGTATGGTACCTTAACATGTCCAATACTCCAACAGCAGGCAAAGCAACTGCCATTAAATCAGGACGCTGGGTCATAACTGCTCCAACTAGTAACCCTCCATTCGAACCACCTTTTATAGCGAGCTTTTGGGGTGACGTATACTTTGAAGTGATGAGGTATTCTCCAGCTGCTATGAAGTCATCAAAAACATTCTGTTTTTTCTGTTTAATTCCGGCATCGTGCCACGCTCTGCCGTATTCTCCTCCTCCGCGCAGGTTGGCAACAGCCCATATGCCACCGTTTTCTAACCACGGAATTCGACTTACAGAGAAAGAAGGTGTAATGCTAACGTTGAATCCGCCGTACCCATATAGTAACGTCGGATTGGTCCCATCCAATTTTAAGCCTTTCTTGTGGGTGATAATCATAGGAATCTTAGTTCCATCTTTTGAGGTATAAAAAACCTGCTTGGACTCAAACTCATTTGGGTCAAAATTTATTTCAGGTTGAAAGTGCTTCTCCGAACTCCCATCAGTTGCATTGTATTTGTAAATGGTTGATGGGTTTATGTAGCTCGAAAAGGAGTAATAAAGTGTGCTATCTTCCATTTTTCCTGAGAAACCACCGGCACTTCCAACTCCTGGTAGATCTACCACCCGGATGAGTTCTCCACCAAGAGTATACTGCTCGATATATGAAATTGCATCTTTCATATAAACAGCGAACAGGGAGTTCGAACCTGAATTAACGCTTAAGGGCATTTCATTTTCAGGTATTATAACCTCAGCTTCATTCAGGTCAAAGCCTGGAGCACTGAGTTTGAGCAGTTGTTTGTTGGGAGCGTTTAAATTAGTTAGAATGTAAATCGCATTATCTTCAGCATGAACTACATTAAAGTCGTGCTCAAAGCCCTGTGCAATTTGTTGGATTTCGCCATCGGGTAAACGCTTAATGTAGAGCTCATTGCCTGAAGTACTATTGGCAGCGCTTACAACAAGGAATTGTTGGTTTTCAGTAACGCCAGCACCGATATACCTACGGGCATTTTCACCACCAAAAACGAGGCGGTCTTCTGATTGCGGAGTGCCAAGCTTGTGAAAGTAAAGCTTGTGTTGCTGAGTTTTAGCGCTCAGGGCACTTCCTTTGGGCTTATCATAGCTGCTGTAGTAAAAGCCTTCGTTTCCAAGCCAAGAGGTTCCAGAGAATTTAACATCCACAAGCGTGTCTTCAAGAATTTCTCCAGACTCAACGTCCTTTACAATAACTTTTCTCCAGTCTGATCCACCTTCAGATATCATGTAGGAACATATGCTTCCATCTTTGGTAAAGCTAAGCCCTGCTAAGGATGTGGTTCCATCTTTAGAAAATGTGTTCGGATCAATAAAAACTTCGGGCGCTTCTTGGTCGGAGGTCCTTCTGTAAACTACACTTTGATTTTGAAGCCCGTCATTCTTATAAAAGTAGGTCCAGCTTCCTCGTTTAAAGGGTGCACTGCGCTTCTCGTAATTCCATATTTGAGTAAGGTGGTCTTGTATGTTGCTTCTGAAAGGTATTTGATCCAAATAGCCGAATGTAACCTTGTTTTGACGTTCAACCCAGTTCGCAGTTTCTTCTGACATGTCATTTTCTAACCAACGATAAGGGTCTGGAACTTCTTCCCCAAAAAATGTCGATACAGAGTCACGTTGCTCTGTTGTTGGGTATTCCACAGAAAGCTGTTGCCATTTCATTTCTTGATTATTTTCTGAGTGGCATGATGAAAGTGATGCAATCACAATAGCCAAAAGTGGGAGTTTAAATTTTTTCATAAAAATCCTTTTAACGGTGTAAAAAAACGAGGAATTGAAGCCCGTTTGTGCATGTTGATTTTCAAGGCTACAAGATAAAAAAAAAGCACCCACGAGTATGGGTGCTTTAAGTTGCCCTAAAAGCAAGAGATTACTGAACGATGAAACGCTTCACTCCAGTTTGTGATTCGGTTTCAAAACGTATGAAATAACTACCTGCCTCGTAATTTTCAACGGACAATGAATGGTTGTTGCTGGTGATGATGCCTGACTCAATTTGACGACCTGTTAAGTCTATGATGTCAAATTTAACGGTACTATTCGTGTTATCGTTGAACGCTATGGTCAATACGTCTTGTGCAGGATTTGGAAACAAGTTAATGCCTTGACTAAATTGGTGGTCATCCGTCGAAAGTGACCCCAGCTGGACTGTTAACGTTTTATAGCAATTGGATACATCTGAAATCACAAACGTGTACGTTCCATTGGCTAAATTGGCAATGTTATATGTTTCAGCCCCAGTGCTCCAGAGACCGCCTTTGATGTATTCCATTCCGGCTGCTACTTGGATTCCAATACTTCCATTAGCTAGGCCCTGAGTAGGCTGTGTTACAGTTTCATTGAGCACAATTTGATCTGTGTAGCAGGTTTGAGTAGAATCGTGAAAATCTTGAACTACATCCCCAACAGAAGTAATGTTGTTGTGATTAGAACATCCTACAGGCATTGGCAAGTCTGTAAATAATGCTGCAGTAGTAAATTCAAGCGAGGCATCTAATTTTAATTCAGAAGAATCGAATCGCATTACAAACCTTCTGTCGCCGGGTTGGTTGCTTGCGCTGCATTCATTCCAATTACTTGAAGGATCAATTGGGAACATGAAATTTGCGCTGGATGCGTTCTGGTTCGCTGGGTGCGTGTAGTGCCCATTGCCTCCATGCAGTACAGGGGTTCCATCTGTCCAGTTTCCCCTGAGTACCTGATAGTATTCAATGTTTGATGTAGGAGCAGAAGTGCTTGTTCCATAACTGCCAAGAGCCGTTATTCCTTTTAAAGGAACGCTTGACCCATCGTTGTATGCTGGTGTCGATAGCACTTTGAGAGCCGTCTGTGGAGGGTTTGGTCCATATCCAGAGGGACCTGAATCGTGCGGGTTTCCGTTGTATTGTATTGCCATGTTCCGCGCAGAGTCAGATGCGATGAAATCATCGTTTGGGTTACCGAGGTCTCCATCTACAAAAATCCCCATGTACATTTCGGGATATGCAAATCCTGATTTGTTCAATACACGATAATTATAGAAGGTTGTATTGTTGAGGTCGTCATTTGTAGCGTAAGCATAGGCCATCATGTGAACTTCAATTCCAATTGGAGAGCCAAAAGTTTCTGTGTGAAGGTTGCCTTTATCGTTAAATACCCAATATATAGCTTGATCACCTTTAATTTTGGGGTAGTCGCCATTCATAGGATTGTAGATGTTATCACCATCAACGTCTACGAATGGAGCGAGGTCTTGTTCCGGCATTAAAGTAAGCGGGTTTCCTCTGCCAGGCCATTCTAAGATGTTTAATGCAGTGTCAACACCTGATAAAAACGCTATGATTTGATCATTGTATACTGACCAATGGCGGTCAAAATCAACGCAATTTGCAGGTGTAGTTGTTCCAGTGTCGGATAAAGGCCCGGGCCAGTAATCATTTCCATTTGTCCTGTATTGTTGTCCTGCTGTAACCAAGTGGCCAGAGGGAGCTGTTCCGCTAAACCAAAGTGCATTGGCAAAAAAGGCATGTTTACCGGAGCCTTTTGGGATTTCATAACCAGAATTGTTAAGGTCCCACCACATGTCTCCACCTGTAAGTAAGCTAACATTGGCGTTATTCACATCTAAATTGGTAACCGCTGATCCGGGAGCGCACTGCGCGAATAAACTTGAGGAAAATAGCAACGGCGAAAGTGCTGCTAGTATAGTTTGTTTTGTGTTCATGGTCTAAAGGTTGAATTTGAACACAAGAATAAATGAGCAGCGCCTTTCTCGCTATTAAAAACCTTTAGAAGGCACCAATTATTGAATAAAAGGAAAAAGGCCGCTTACCTTCATTTTTCAACCACCCTCTCAATAAAGTTGCCACAAAACCTTTAATTGAGGTTGCTTTAGAATAGTTGCGTTTAGCTTTAAAGCTTCAACTCTTTAGGGAAGTCTTTCTTTTTAACATAAAGTCCTAAAAAAGGGTTAACCGGTTCGTCTTTTCCTTTAAGGTAGAATGTGATACGTTCATGACTGTCATTGATCATTTCGCGTTTCGTTTGTTTTAGAATTGATTGACTTACACCAAACTTCTCTGAAGTTCCACTTTCATATGTAATTGTGGAAACGCACATGTCGGGTATGTCAAAAGAAAAGGCTTCTCCGTTTCGCTCACCAGCTAGAGTATATGTAGAACGGTTTTCAATCACAACTGATTTTACAGGCTCTTGTGTCTCTAATTCATCGGTCCAAAGTTCTTTTACGTTTTCATCTGATTCTTGACCATCATGAAAACGGTCGGCAATTGATTGGTCAAACTCCGAATTGATGTAGGTGAATTCTAGGGTTATTTTCATGAGTTTGTTTTTTTCCAAGTGTGATATTCTTCTTGTTGGTTAGGTTTGAATTTAGGTGGTGTGCGCAGCGGTTCAACTGGACGTAAAGATTGGTGGCAGTTGTCAGGAAGTTTCTGGTAAAGTGCTGTTCCCTTCGATTTCCAAGCAATCATTTCATCACTTACCTCTTTAATGACTTTTCCAGGATTTCCAACCACCAGGCTTCTTTCGGGAATGACTTCGTTCGCAGCAATAAATGTAAGCGCTCCAATAATCGACTCACTGCCTATTACAACATCATCCATGATTACCGCGTTCATGCCAACAAGACAATTTGATCCAATAGTTGCTCCATGAATAATTGCACCATGACCAATGTGAGCTGAGGGCTCTAAGGTCACTTGCGTGCCGGGAAACATGTGTAGGGTACAGTTTTCCTGCACATTACAACCATCCCCGATCACTATCGCTCCCCAGTCCCCACGGATGGCCGCACCGGGTCCAATGTAAACATCTTTTCCAATAGTCACATTTCCGGTAACGGTAGCATTAGGATGAATGAAAGCCGAAGGGTGAATAACGGGAGTATAGCCGTTGAACTCGTAAATGTTGTGATTACCCATTATGTAGTAACATTTTCTAAAATTACAGCATAACCTTGACCTACTCCAATGCACATGGTGCATAGCGCATATTTTTTTCCCGTGCGTTTCAATTCAAGAGATGCAGTTTGGACTAAACGAGCACCTGACATACCAAGGGGGTGACCAATTGCAATTGCACCTCCGTTGGGATTAATGCGAGGGTCATTGTCTTCGAGTCCCAATTTGCGTGTCACGGCAAGTGACTGTGCCGCAAAAGCCTCATTGAGTTCAATCACGTCCATATCATTAAGTGTTAGTCCAGCTTTTTTCAATGCCATTTCCGAGGCATACACTGGTCCTATTCCCATAATGCGAGGTTCAACACCAGCTACTCCACTAGCAACAACGCGAGACATTGGGCTGAGTTGATGAGATTTAATGCCTGTTTCATTTGCTATTAATAGAGCTGCAGCACCATCATTCAACCCGCTGGAGTTTCCAGCTGTTACAGAACCATTTTGTTTAAAAGCCGGACGCAGTTTGCTTAGAATTTCAAGACTTGAGGCTGGCTTGATGAATTCATCATGTTCGAAAAGAATAGGGTCCTGTTTCCGTCTAGGGATGGATACCGGATAAATCTCCTGCGCTAGTGTTCCGTCCTCCATCGCTTGGGTGGCTTTTTGTTGTGACCAAAGCGAGAAGGCATCTTGGTCTTCACGACTGATGTTGTACTGCTCAGCTAAGTTTTCCGCAGTGCTGCCCATGCCATCTGTTCCATACAATTCATTGAGCTTCGGATTAATAAACCGCCATCCAAAACTAGAGTCATGCATTTCAGAATCACGTCCGAACGGCTTGCTTGCCTTTGATATAACCCAAGGGCCACGTGTCATGTGCTCTACACCACTTGCAATAAAAACGTCTCCATCACCATTGCGGATAGCGCGATAAGCATGAACAACTGCGCTCATTCCTGAGGCGCAAAGCCGATTTACGGTTTCTCCTGGAACGGTGTATGGTAACCCTGCTAGCAATAATGCCATGCGGGCAACATTGCGGTTGTCTTCTCCCGCTTGATTAGCACAGCCCATTATTACATCAGCAATAGCACTCGGATCTAACGTGTTTGATCTGTTGAGCAATTCGCGTAAAACATGTGCAGCGAGATCGTCAGTTCTAACCGGAGCAAGCGTTCCTCCAAAATTTCCTATTGGAGTTCTAATGCCGTCTATAATATACGCTTCGTTTGTAGTCATTGATTTCAAGATTTTTAATTGAGTAGGCCTGTTACAAAGAAACAATCTAAATGCAGAATGCGAGTTGTTTGATGTGTTAATTTGCTCATATCATGTTGTGGGTTGCCACTGTTCTTCTTTTCGATACATCGTTCCATGAAGGATCGCTACCAGTTCATGCCGTTGGTTCTCTATCGAAATCTCGTATCGAGCTAATCGTTTGCTAATCGATAGCGGTTTAGTAAAAGAGGTGAGTACATCATCAGCCTGAACAGGTTTTAGGTGGGAAATACTTGTTTCTATGCTCACCGCTTGGTTTCCCAATGAGTTGGCGCTAAAAGCAAGGGTGCTGTCAGCGAGGGAATAGGCAATTCCTCCATGCGCCATTTTAAAGCCATTTAACATGGTGTCGGACACAGCCATTTGAAGTGAAACATCTCCCCTTTTTATATGCCTAAACTCGATTCCTAGCCACTGTGAAAAAGAATCGGCTGAGAACATTTTGGTTACAATTTCTGTTGGGGTAATTTTTTTTTGAGGTACATCCATAAACGCAAAAATATAACTTCAACATCTGAATCAAGATTGATAGCCTTATCTTGCAGCCTTATTCAATACCATGTATAAGTTGAGGTACATATTAATGGTGCTTTTTTTAACGGCATTTTCCGATCTAGTAGGGCAGGATCAGATTGGTATGAAGACGAGTAACATGGCGCCGGCTCAAATGATTCGCCTTAATCCGAGCGCTATGGTTGACTCACGACCATATTGGGATTTGGAACTGTTTGGTATAGGGTTGCTCGTAGAAAATGATTATGCCTATGCTCCAGCAGATGAATTCAATATCTGGCGACTTGATTTTCCAGAAGAAATTGGAGAGAACTTCGATGGAGATGCTAATAATGCATATACTGAAGCGGTAGTTTTTTTACCAACCTATACCCGAGTGGCAGGTAGGTATTCATGGGGGTTTCAATCTGCAGTTCGAACCTATGTGAATGCACTAGATGTTCCAGGGCACTTGTCAAAATTGCTGATAGAGGATTTTGAGTTTCCCGCCTTGCAAGGCAGGCCTCTTGAGTCAAGTGGTCTCGCAATTAAAGCCATGAGCTGGCTTGAAATTGGGGGGCAGTTTGGAATGATTGTATATCAGAAACGCCGCGACATGCTCAACGCCGGCATATCACTTAAACGACTTTTTGGTACTGCTGCTGGAGGATTTCAATTGAACCGGCTGGACTACGTGTCTCAAGGTGATTCGACCCTTGTTTTTAATAACCTCAGTGGTCAGTTTGGAATAGTTGATCCAGCTTTTAATCAAGGAAGGGGTTGGGGTGTTGATTTAGGCGTAACGTATAAAAAGATGTTGGAGGATGTGGATCATTATGTGCCTCATTCCAAAAAGAGCAACTGTAAATTGATTGATTATAAGTACAAAGTTGGATTATCGTTGCTTGATTTAGGCGCAATCAATTTTGATAATGGGACATCCTACCGGGAGTTTAGCTCGAGTCAATCAACGTGGGAGAACTTTGATGATGAAGATCCCAGTGATTTGAATGATTTAGTTGTGTTGTTTGACAGTAATTTGGCGCCTTCGAGCACAGCAAATGAGTTCAGAGCTGCACTACCAACATCGCTGAATGCGCAGTTTGACTACAACTTTGAAAATGACTTCCGCATAGCAGCGGTGGGTAATTTTGGATTTAGCCGTAAGACAAGTATGGGGGTTCAGCGCTTGAGTTACTTAAGTGTTATTCCTCGTTATGAGCGGTTGAGGTTTGAAGTTGCGGCTAACTTAACCTATAATTCACTCAATCGTGTGAAGATGGGAGGAATGATTAGACTTGGCCCGTTGATGATAGGGGCGGAGAATGTGATTCCCTATTTCCTCAATGTAGATGTTAGGGGGATGGATTTCTTTTTTACCCTTCGTTTAACAAAATTTGGAAGTGGAGCATGTGATTTACCCGTTTCTAATTGGCGAGTTAAAGATTGTAAAGCTCCCAAACGCTACAGGAATAAAGGGCAGGGGGGTAAAATTGGTAAGCGCAATAGGCGGAAACGGAAACAGTACAAATAAAAAAAGCCCCTCAAACGAGGGGCTTTTGCGTTAACGAACTGCGATTTCAATAAAATAATTCTTCGCGATCAACCATTTGCTTGAGCATCACGCTTGGTCTGTACCTATCGTCTTGATAGTAGTGATGCAGATCTTCTAATTCATCGAGCACAAATTCAAGCCCGATTTCATCAGCCCACTTTAGTAGACCTTTGGGGTAGTTAACCCCTTTTGTCATGGCCAAATCGATGTCTTTTTTGGTAGCAATGTCAAGGTAGAGCGCATCAGCAGCTTCATTGATTAACATCACCAAAATTCGATTTACAATTTCAGTACCCAACTCCTCATCTTCAATCGCAACAGGCTGCTCTGCTCCATCGCTGTAGTCAAAAAATCCTCTGCCTGATTTTTTGCCATACAAGCCGGCTTCTTTCAGCCTTTTTTGCAGAATACTTGGTCGATACCTAGGGTCAAAATACATTTGAGTCCATACCGTTTCAGTTACCGTATAATTAACATCATGTCCAATTAAATCGGTTAACTCAAATGGGCCCATTTTGAAGCCGCCAATTGAGCGCATTGCCCAATCGATGGTCGCTGGGTCTGCAAGGCCCTCTTCAACTAGCTTCATAGCTTCTCCATAATACGGACGCGCTATTCGGTTAACAATAAAACCCGGGGTGTCTTTGGCGGTCACTGTTACCTTTCCCCAATCGGAAATCAATTGGTTGGCTGCTTTAAGGTATGCTTCATGCGTAGTTAATGCAGGAATGATTTCAACCAAAGGCATGAGTGGTGCCGGATTAAAAAAGTGGACTCCCAACAGGCGATCTTTCTTCTTAACTGCAGAAGCTATGCTAGCTATAGAAAGGGAAGATGTATTTGTTGCTAGAATACACGTATCTTTAGTTACTGTTTCAAGCTGGTGAAAAACAGTTTTTTTAACCTCGAGGTTTTCAATTACAGCTTCAACAACCATGTCGCATGATGAGAACTGACTTAGTCCTCCAACGTACTCAATCCTTCCTAGGATTGTGTCCATCTCTCCACGAGAATATTTCTTTTTTTCTACAAGGCGATTAAATATTTTGATAAGGCTGTTTCTGGCTTGATCGAGTTGTGCTTCTTTTTTGTCATAAACCAATACCCGGTGTCCATAAGTGGCTGCTACCTGGGCTATTCCTGTACCCATAGCCCCGGTGCCCACAATACCAATAGTTGAGTGCTTGTCTAGTTTTTTCATGTGTTATGCTCCTTTAAATTTGGGTTGACGTTTCTCTAGAAACGCATTTACGCCTTCTTGGTAATCGTGTGTTTGACCTGCTTCAGTCTGAATTTTATCCTCACGATTTAGTTGTTGGCTGAGTGTGTTGTTATAAGTTTCGTTGAGTAGTCGTTTTGTTAAGCCCAGACCTTTAGTGGGCATTTGTGCTAGCTTGGAGGCTGTTTTGGTTACCGTTTCTTGAAACAGTTCATCAGAAACAGATTGATAAATCATACCTAGTTGCTCGGCTTCACTAGCAGTAATTTTATCACCCAGCATCATAAGTCCAGTTGCTTTCTGAAGACCAATTAGCCGCGGAAGGAAAAAGGTGCCGCCACTGTCTGGAATAAGTCCAATTTTACTGAAAGCTTGTATGAAAACACTTGTAGCTGTGGCTATGGTGATGTCGCAAGCCAAGGCTATGTTGGCCCCCGCTCCAGCCGCTACGCCATTTACAGCTGCAATTATGGGTTTTTCAATGTTGCGAATGCGTACTATTATTGGATTGTAGTGCTCGGAGACAATTTTTTGAAGCTCAATGCCATTGTCAGCTATTGCTTCTGCCAGGTCTTGTCCGGCGCAAAATGCTTTTCCTTTTCCGGTAATAACAATACACCTTACCGATGGGTCGTTTGCGCACTTATCCAATTGAGATTGAATTGATAGTGCCATTTCACGAATAAATGAATTGAATTTATCGGGTCGATTGAGAGTTATGGTTACAACACCTGCTACTTGTTCAACGTGTACGAATTCTGACATGGTTCAATTTCTGATAGATTTTAAACGAAGGTATTAATATCAGTAGCTTCACAGCTGTATCAAGGGTTAAAAAGAGAATTAACGTGCTTTTAACGTTGCAACATCCCGCTGTAAATTGAGTAGGGTTTCTGTAATTAGAGCTTTGTCTAGATAGGGTGGGGGAATCTCCTTGCTGATGTAACTTTTAAAGGCCCATACTTCAAGAATGCTTCCTGCTCCCACTTCATAGGGTTCGTATGAAGGATTTGTGGAAGCTAGTAATAGGCTTCCGCGTGTATCAAGCTGATTCGTTACTAACTTAAATACAATCCCATCATCCCTAGTAACAACAATACAGGCGGTGTCATTTTTTACCATTGTCCAGTCTTCAATATAAGTAGCAATAACTATTGAGCCAGAGCTAACAGGAGGCATAGAGTCTCCGGTGATTGGAAATGCACGGTGTTTTTGATCACGCGCTAAGAATGGTAAGGATATGCGGGGAAGCTCTTTGATGTACTCTGGATCAGCATATCCCGCTGTATATCCTGCTTTAGCTTGATCAGTAATAAGTTCTGTCTGTTCGTCATTTGCTTCATTGACGGTTGTTGCCAAAATGCGCAAGTGTTTACCCTGCAGGTCTTGGTCATAACCGCTCTCGATTCGCTTTAACTCGAATCGAGTTAGGGTTGTTAAGTCTTGCCGAAGTAGCCTGTCCAGACTTATTTTAAAGTAATCAGCTATGCGCACTAGCGTGTTGATGTTGGGAGAAGCTGTTCCGTTCTCATATGCGCTAAGTGTAGACCGGGTAAGCTCTAGCTCTTGAGCGAGAGCTGCTTGGGGGAGCTCCTTGTATTTCCGAAGCGTTTTGAGGTTTGATGTAAATAGTGCCATAAAATTTCACTAAAGTGTAATGCAAATATAAAATAAATGATAAATTAACTGTCACTATTTTGATAGTTAAATTGTCAATATGAAAGAATTGTCCCATGCTAATAGCTCCATCGTTCATATGGATTTAGATGCATTTTTTGTTTCTGTAGAGCGCCTGTTGAATAGTGAGTTAGTTGGCAAGCCAATTTTGATAGGAGGGACTAGTGATCGCGGTGTGGTTGCCTCATGCAGCTATGAAGCGAGGGCGTTTGGTGTGCATTCAGCGATGCCGATGAGGCAAGCACGTGAGCTTTGTCCGGAGGCAATGGTTATCCGAGGCAATAGTTCAACGTACACAAAGTACTCAGAAATGGTTACCGATATTGTTAAGGAGGATGCGCCACTATTTGAAAAGACTTCGATTGATGAGTTTTATATGGACCTCACAGGGATGGATAAATTTTTTGGGTGCCACCAGTTCGCAGCAGCTATTCGAAAGCGAATTATTCGAGAAACAGGGCTTCCAATTTCGTTTGGGCTTTCACAGAATAAAACGGTGTCCAAGGTTGCTACGGGTGAGGCTAAACCCAACAATGAGATTCGCGTCATGCAAGGAGATGAAAAGCCCTTCTTAGCGCCACTTTCTGTGCGTAAGATTCCTATGGTAGGACATAAGACTTATCAAACATTGAGAAACCTAGGGGTAAAACAAATTTGTACCCTGCAACAGATGCCTGTTGATTTGGTGGAACGCGTTTTTGGAAAATCAGGAAGAACATTGTGGAAAAAGGCAAATGGGATTGATAATTCACCTGTAATACCCTTTAGTGAGCGAAAGTCAATTAGTACTGAGCGAACGTTTGAGCGTGATACAATAGATGTTCAGCGGTTAAGAGCACTGCTTACGGCAATGACTGAAAACTTAGCATTTCAGTTGCGTAGGGGAAGAAAGTTAACAGCATGCATAACGGTTAAAGTGCGCTATTCAGATTTTAATACCCATACGCTACAAGCTCGAATCCCATATACTTCTGCCGATCACATACTTATACGAAAGGCATTGGAACTGTTTGATCGGCTATACAATAAAAGGCTGTTGGTTCGACTTGTGGGGGTTCGTTACAGCCACCTGGTTGAAGGAGGGTATCAGATTAATTTATTTGAAGATTCAGAAGAGCTCATTAACCTTTATCAAGCGATGGACCATATACGCGAACGCTTTGGAGACCGTGCGGTAATTCGTGCTTCCGGAAAGGAGGCTAGAACTATTGGTAGAGCTAACCCGTTTGACGGTAGTGCCCCAATCTTATTGGCAAATCGAAAACTATAATATTATGACTCAGTTAAAAGTGCGGGGAACAAATGAGGTTCCTGCAAATCGATTTCAAGGCTATTCATTGGAAACAGACCCTGACTTTCTCGAGTATTGTCATCAGTCAGATGAAGAGCTTCCACAACATCCTACACGAGTGATAGAGGTTTTTCCTAAAACAATACTGAATAAAGTAACAAGCCCAGACGTAGGTCTATCTTGGAGTTTGAATCCCTATCAAGGTTGCGAGCATGGCTGCATTTATTGCTATGCACGAAATAGTCATGAGTACTGGGGGTATAATGCGGGGGTGGATTTCGAGTCTGTAATTTTAGCAAAGACGAATGCACCGGAATTACTTAAGGAACAATTTGAAAAAAAATCTTGGGAGCCGGTTCCAATAATGCTTTCAGGTAATACGGATTGCTATCAGCCAATAGAAGCGAAGCTCCGAATTACAAGAAGGATATTAGAGGTGTGCTTAGCGTATAATCATCCTGTTGGGATAATCACCAAGAATGCATTAGTAGCTCGAGATATAGACTTGCTAAGGGAGCTTGCAAAACATGATTTGGTGAAAGTAACGTTGTCCATTACTTCATTAGATGAAAGTCTTAGAAGAAAACTGGAGCCGAGAACCGCATCAGCTAGTAGAAAATTAAAAACCATAAAGCAACTTAGGGATGCAGGAGTTCCAGTTCATGTAATGCTGGCGCCAATGATTCCGGGAATTAATGCACATGAAATGATCCCACTCGTTAAACGTGTTTCAGAAGTCGGAGCTCAACGAATTAATTATTTGGTGGTGAGACTTAATGGACATAACGGACTTTTGTTTGCTAAATGGCTGGATCAGCATTTTCCCGACCGTAAACGCAAAGTTCTTAATATGATCAAATCACTTCATGGTGGTAGGGTTAGTGATACGCGTTTTGGTACGCGTATGCGAGGAGAAGGAACCTGGGCCTCATCATATAAGGAACAATTTGAATTAGCATTAAAGATATATCATAGGCGAAAGGGAACCCCAGCATACAACATCAATGCGTTCAAACAGACTAGATCACCTCAGTTAGCTCTTTTTTAAGGTTGATTTGGCTTAACTTAGAGCCATGTGTGGAAGGTATACAGTTGTTACAAAACTTGAAAAGTTGGAAAAACGGTTTTCGGCAATGGCAGAGGACCCCAACCTATATGTACCTTCTACAAATGTAGGCCCAGGTAAAGTGGCGCCCGTTATTACAAGTCAAGATCCAAGTACAATTCAGTTTTTTTATTTTGGTCTTACACCTGCGTGGTCCAAGAAACGCATGTTTTTATTTAATGCCCGGTCTGAAGGTGACAACAATAAAACAAATGCAATGGATTATATGGGCTCAATGGGGATCATCCAAAAACCTGCGTTTAGAAAGCCAATCCGCAGTAAGCGCTGCTTAGTTCCAGCAGATTGCTTTTTTGAAGGTCCAGAAGTCGAGAAACTCAGCAAGCCATATGTTGTTTACCTTAAGAACGGAGTAAGGCCATTTGCCTTTGCTGGAATCTATGATGAATGGGCCGGCCCAGATACAGGTGAAGTCATACATTCATTTTCAATTATTACCACTCAAGCAAATCGAGTAACAAATAAGTTAGGCCATCATCGGTCACCGGTTATTTTAAAACCAGAACAGGAGCAAGTGTGGTTGAGTAGCTCAACGAATCTTAATGAAGTTACAGCAATGCTACATCCATACCCTAGCGATGAAATGAACGCTTATCCTGTTCATCCAAAAGTGAAAAGTCCTCGATCTGACGGGTTGGACCTTCTTGCTCCAATTGGAGAGCGGTTATTTCCCGAATATGAGTTCAAGTTAGTTAAAGAGCTTACCCTTGAAGGGATGGGATATACACGGGCGCGTGAGCGTCAACAAAAGTTGTTCTAATCGGAGGATATAAGCAAGTCAATTGCTAAATTAACTGTCACAATAATGACAGTTAAAATATCACATGTTACTCAATACTCATTCTTACTACAGTTATAGGTACGGGACCGTTTGCCCAGAAGAGCTTGTTGATTTATGCGTAATGTATGGTTACCATACAGTTGCGTTAACTGACATCAATAGTACATCGGCCTCTTTGAGCTTTGTGAGGTTGGCTAAAGCTAAAGGTCTGAAACCTGTATTGGGTGTGGATTTTAGAAATGGAGCGAAGCAGGTGTTTGTCGCATTAGCGATTAATAATAGGGGATACCAAGAGATTAACGCATTTTTATCTCACCTTAAAGCAAATCAATTAAGGGTGCCTGATAGCGCTCCGTGTTTTGAACACGTAGTAGTGATCTACCCGCTAAATCGTAAACGGGTAACTATTCCGAAACACGAGAATGAGTTCCTTGGAATTCGCGAGTCAGATTTGGGCTGGTTATCATTGAATAACCTTAGGTTTCAACAAGAGAAGCTTGTTTTACTACATACTTCTACCTTCAGGAATAAGCGTGATTTTAATGCACATCGGTTGTTGCGCGCAATCGATAAGAATACACTGTTGAGCAAACTGGATGTTTCAGAAGAGGGTAACGGGTTAAATCGTTTTGTTCCGCCTAGCTATTTGCTTGATACATATCGAGACTGGCCCGCTTTGATTGATAACACAAATCAGCTATTAGATAAATGTGGTATTCAATTTGAATTTGGAGAAGATGCTCCCCACCAAAATCGATCAACCTATACAGGTTCAGAAGAAGGCGATTGGTCTTTGATTAATAGCTTGTGCCATCAGAATATTCACTACCGTTACCCTGAAGGAGGGGAGGCCATCGTATCACGTGTGAATCGCGAATTAGCGGTAATACGCGAAAAAGGATTTTTAGCATACTTTTTAATCACATGGGACTTGGTTAGGTACGCGTTTCACAAGAACTTTTTTTATGTAGGAAGAGGAAGTGGTGCAAATAGTATTGTAGCATACCTACTTCGTATTACTGATGTTGACCCCATTGAATTGGACTTATATTTTGAGCGGTTTATCAACCTGTTTAGAAGGAATCCGCCAGACTTTGATATTGATTTTTCATGGAGAGATCGGCCACATGTTACAACGTATATTTTTAGAAGATTCGGCGAAGATCGAACAGCGCTCTTGGGAGCTTATGTGACCTTTCAGTTTCGAGCAGTTGTACGTGAGCTAGGAAAGGTATTTGGTGTTCCCAAGTACGAGGTAGATCGACTGGTAAAAGGCGAGGTGAATGTTAAGGGATTGGATGAACTAAGTTTACTTGTACTGAAATATGGACAATACATCCAAGGTTTTCCCAACTACTTGAGTATTCATGCAGGAGGAATTGTAATAACAGAAAAACCAATCCATTACTTTACAGCAACTGATATGCCTCCCAAGGGGTTTGCTACTACACATTTCGATATGGTAGTTGCAGAGGATGTCGGTTTGTATAAATATGATATTCTTGGGCAACGAGGGTTGAGTAAGATTAAAGAAACAATTCACCTTGTGGAGGTTAATCAACCGAATAATCTTCCTGCTGATATTCATGATGTCAAGGCGTTTAAGGCGGATGTTGCAATCAAAAAATTGCTTCGTAAAGGAAAAGCAATAGGGTGTTTTTATGTGGAGTCCCCAGCCATGCGAATGCTGCTTACAAAACTTCAAGTAGATAATTACTTGGGCTTGGTTGCAGCGAGCTCGATTATTAGGCCTGGCGTTAGTAAATCAGGAATGATGCGAGAATACATTAAGCGCTTTAGGGATGAAAAAGAGCGTGAAAAGGCACATCCAGTTATGGCGTCAATTATGCCCGATACATTTGGTGTGATGGTGTATCAGGAGGATGTAATTAAGGTGGCTCATCACTTTGCTGGACTAACTCTTGGAGAGGCTGATGTGTTGCGTAGAGGGATGAGCGGGAAGTACCGCTCAAGGGCTGAGTTTCAGGAAGTGAAAGAGAAGTTTTTTATTAACTGTAAATCAAAGGGATATGAAGCTGACTTGACGGCTGAGGTTTGGCGTCAAATAGAAAGTTTTGCGGGGTATGCTTTTGCTAAAGGGCATTCGGCTAGCTATGCTGTGGAAAGTTATCAGAGTTTATACCTAAAAGCATATTACCCACTTGAGTATTTGGTTGCTACAGTTAATAATGGTGGAGGGTTTTATAGTGTTGAACTTTACTTACATGAAGCAAGGGTTCAAGGAGCTAGCATTCATCCACCATGCGTTAATCAAAGTGAACAAGGTTGTGCCATATATGGCAAGAATATCTTTATAGGTTTCATGTTTATTCGAGAGATGAGCGAAACGCTGGGAGAACGTATTCTTGAAGAGCGTAAGCAAAATGGGAGTTATGCAGGTTTAGAGGACTTTGTAGACCGGGTTTTAGTTTCAACTGATGAACTGCAGACACTAATTCGGGTCGATGCTTTTCGATTTACAGGGGAAGTAAAACGTCATTTAATGTGGAAGGCATATACCATTACATCTAAATCCAGGCAGGTAGTAACTTCAGAAGTGAGTCTGTTTAAACCAGAGCGGGTTCATTATAATTTACCTGATGTAAGTAATGACTTACGTGAGGATTTATTTGATCAGCTTGAGCTATTGGGATTTCCGATGGAGAGCCCATGGCTTTTGTTACGTGATCAAACTCCATACGTGTTAAGGGCTAACGATTTGCCGCGCTTTGTGAATGAAGTTGTAACAATTCAGGCGTATTTAATTACAACAAAAGTGACCACTACAAGTCGAAAAGAACGCATGTTTTTTGGGACATTTATTGATCAAGATGGCGACTGGGTTGATACGGTTCACTTTCCGGATATAGCAGCCAAATACCCATTTAGGGGCAAGGGGATATACACGTTAACAGGAACTGTTGTTGAGGAGTTTGGAGTGTTGAGTATTGAAGTTTCAGCTATGCGAAAAGAACCGTATGTTGAAGACCCGCGATATGCTGATGTCAATCAGAAGTACAAAGCTTTTAAGTACGGGAGCTCAAATGCTAATTAGTCTTTAATGCTTTATGGAGAACCTCAACAGGATGATAGGCACGTTTAGAAGCTCCGTCCTTTATTTGATGCCTACAGCTTGTTCCAGCCGCAACTATGATAGTGGAGTTGGTAGCTTTTTTGATTGCTGGAAGAAGCACGAGGTTGCCAATTTTCATGGATAAGTCAAAGTGCTCTTTTTCATAACCAAATGAGCCAGCCATACCGCAACAACCACTTGCTATAAGCCTTGCCTTATAGCCTGAAGGTGTATTCAATAGCTTTCTAACATGGTGTTCGCTCGAAAGAGCTTTCTGATGACAATGACTGTGAATGAGGATTTCTTGATGATCTTCAGTAAAGTCGGATGATGAAATATGACCTTTATCAAGTTCTTTGGCAAGGAACTCTTCAATTGTATAGGTGTGAGAAGCAATTTGTTTTGCATCCTCTTTCAGTTGGGTAGCGACAATTTCTGGAAATTCATCCCTAAAGCCTAAAATAGCACTTGGTTCAATCCCCACGAGAGGTACGTGCTCACTAACGTGATTTTTAAAACAAGTGATGTTGGCTTCAGCAATCTTTTTGGCCTCGTTTAGGAGTCCTTTCGAAAAATGAGCACGACCACTTTCGGGATGAGGAATCCACGAAACGTCATAGTTCAGCTGTGTAAGCAAGGAGATGGTTTTTATTCCAATATCACTGTCTTGAAACTCGGTAAACTCGTCAAGGTAAAGTAACAACTTACCACGGGAATGATCTGGTTTTCGATAAGTCTTTTTCCAGTATTTCCGAGCGCTTCGTTGTGAAAAAGGAGGAATGCTCCGGTCTTGATGAAAGCCGATGAGTTTTTTAATGGGGGTGCTCAGGAATGGAGAGGCTAAAAAAGGGTTAATGAAAGTTGCTAAATTACGCACCCATACAGCTGTATTTGCAAAATTGGCCACAACCCTACTTCTGAAAGGAACACCATTTTGGAGTTGATAATGGTGAGTGTATTCCGATTTCAATTTGGTCATATCAACTGACGAAGGGCACTCTTTCAAGCAACCTTTACAGCTGATGCAGTGATTTAATGAGTGTTGGGTATCGGAATCATTAAACCAGTCCTCAGGTTTAGCCTGTGTCATACTTTCCCGAATCAGGTTTGCACGCGCCCTTGTGGTGTATAGTTCATCACGTGTAGCCATATATGTAGGACACATGGTGCCGCCAGTAACTACAGTTTTTCGACAATCTGCAGACCCATTACACAGTTCGGCACTGCGAATAAAGCCTTCAAACTTATCGAAGTTAAAAACTGTAGCGGGCTGCATTGTAGCTTGACCTGCCTCATAGCGCAAATGGCTATTCATTTTGGGCGTGTCAACTATTTTCTCAGGGTTTAAGATGTTCTGGGGATCCCATGCTGACTTGATGCGTTTGAAAAATGCGTAAATCTCATCGCCATACATAGTAGGGATAAATGCTCCGCGAAGCCTGCCATCGCCATGTTCACCGCTTAGTGATCCGTTGTATTTTTTAACCAGTACCGCAACTTCTCGGAGTATTGTTTCAAAAAGTGCTTGACCTTTTTCAGTCTTCAAATTAAGAATTGGTCTCAAGTGAAGTTCTCCAGATCCAGCATGGGCATAATGAACTGCGCTCAAACTATACCTATTCAGTACCTTGTTAAATTCCATTATGTAAGCTTTCAAGTCAGCAACGCGAACCGCAGTATCTTCAATAACTGGTGCTGGTTTTGAGTCGCCGGGGATGTTGGAGAGCAGGCCTAGTCCTGCTTTTCGCAAATCCCATACGCGACTACAATTGGTTCCTTTAACTACAGGGAAGTGGTATCCCAGTTGGCGAGATTTTAAGTGGTCAATAACTGAGTTGCAACGGGTGTCTAAGCTAGCTTCATCGCTATCAAAAAGTTGAATGACAAGCAATGCTTCGGGATCGCCTTCAATAAAGAACCGATTCGCTTCGTGAACTTTACTTCCTTTTGTGCAGCTAAGGATAAAATCATCCATGAGTTCAACACTGTATGGCTTAAAGGGCAAGCACTCTAATGTAGCATCTAAGGATTCATATAAATCATGGAAATGAACACAGATAAGCGCTTCATACGGGGGAGGAAGAGGTTCTAAATTGAGCCTGACTTGTTTAAGTATGCATAGGGTCCCTTCAGACCCAGCAATCAGATTACACCAACTAAAAGGCGTTGTACTTCCCATGAATAATTCTGTTTCAAGCAATAAATCAAGAGCGTAACCAGTATTTCTTCTAGGTATATCCGGGTGGGGGTAGTTTTTAGTGATCAGTTTCTGGTTTGTTTTGCTAGCTAAGATGCTGCTAGCCTCATTGTAAATGCTTGCTAAAAGCGGATTTGAACTTAATTTATGTAGCTCAAACGACTCGGGTGATTCTTGTTTAAACGTATGCTCTGACCCGTCCGACAAGATTACAGTTGCCTCAATGAGGTGTTCACGTGTACTGCCGTATTTGACACTGTTTGCCCCGCAAGAATTATTGCCAACCATACCACCAATTGTTGCGCGATTTGCTGTAGAGGTTTCAGGTGCGAAAAAGAGATCGAAGGGTTTTAATTGGGCGTTTAGGTCATTTCGAATTACACCAGGTTCAACGTCAACCCATCTTCCAGTATGATTTAGTTCAACTATTTCGGTTAGGAATTTACTTGTGTCTAGGATGATGTGTTTTCCAACTACCTGACCTGCAAGCGAGGTTCCTGCTCCTCTCGGAATTAAGGGAAGCGCATGTCGCGATGCGATTTTTACAATTATATTTAATTCATTGCGATGTTTTGGTAATACAATAGCACATGGGATTTCTCGGTACGCAGATGCGTCTGTTGCATATGCAATGAGGTCTCCACGAGAATTTCGGACTTCTGCTTCAGTTTGGTCAGCTATTTCAAGAAGAGCCTGCTTTAAACGAGAAAGGGTGTTTTGTGTCATTATACGTTCCTATCGAGCTACAAGATAGGAATTGACTAAATGCACTTGAAATAATCAAAAGGTTCTTTACACTCTTGACATTGGTAAAGTGCCTTACAAGCAGTTGAGCCAAATTGACTCACCATTTTGGTGTTTTTTGATTTGCACTGTGGGCATGTGACAGATTTAGGTTCTCCGGATAGCAAACTTTTATCGCGCGAAGCCTCTTCTGGTGGGGCAATTCCATAAGCTTCTAATTTCTGTCGACCATTAGTTGTTAACCAATCTGTGGTCCAAGCGGGCTCCAAAACTTCTTCAATTGAAATGTGCTTAAAGCCCATGTTTTTCAGAACCTCAGTGGATTCGTCCGCTATAGTTTTCATAGCAGGGCAGCCAGAGTAGGTAGGGGTGATATCCACTTGAATGGCATCTCCCTGAATGTTTATATCTCGAACAATACCCATATCCGTAATTGTCAATACCGGTATTTCAGGGTCTGTTACAGAACTTAAGGCTTTGCGTATGTCTTGTTCGGTATGCATTGCTTTAATTTACCACTTAGCGTCGGGGTAACATCTAGGCAAGTACTGCATCTCTGCTAAAATGAACCCAAGTTCCTCGGTGTGAATGCCTTTTAGTTTTCCGCCAGTTTGCATCCATGTTTCTCCAGGATGAGCTAAGGTAGCCTCATGGAGTGTTTCTTTCACATAATTGTCCCAATGAACTTTAATTTGGGATAAATCAGGTGCAATGCCTGCTTTTAGAAGTATTTCATCAACTTCATCCATGTCAAACAATTCACCTGTGTACATCCACAGCTCATTCAGCGCAGTTTGAACTTTTTCGTGGCTTTCGGCTGTTCCATCACCCAAACGGATAATCCACTCTGTGCTGTGTCTTAAGTGATATGTAACCTCTTTTAATGACTTCTTAGCTATTGCGGCTAATTGATTATCGGCACTTTTTGAAAGGTCTTGAAGGAAATAATAGTGGAACGTATCAAATAGGAAAGAGCGCATTAGTGTATCTCCCCAATTACCATTTGGAGCCTCAGTAATCATAAGGTTTCTGAAGTCACGTTCAACCCTGAAGTATGCTAAGTCGTCTTCAGTTCTGCCCTTGCCTTCAACTTTAGCCGCATAACTTAAATATGATCGTGCTTGCCCTATGAGGTCCAATGAAATATTGATGAGCGCTATGTCTTGCTCTAATTTTGGTCCATGGCCACACCATTCAGACATGCGATGACCGAGTATTAGTGAGGTATCACCTAACCTTAAAAGGTACTGGTAAAGTGCTGTTTCTTTGTTCATGCGATGATATTACATGTGACCAATTTCGTCGGGAATTTTGTAAAACGTTGGGTGACGGTAAATTTTATCATTGGCAGGATCAAAAAATGATTCTTTGTCGTCTGGGCTTGATGCATGGATTTCTGAAGACTTCACAACCCAAAGACTTACACCTTCCATTCGACGCGTGTATACATCTCGTGCATTTTCAATCGCCATGGATGCATCAGTTGCATGAATGCTACCTGCGTGTTTATGACTTAAACCATTCTTACTCCGAATGAAAACCTCCCAAAGAGGCCAATCTTTTTCTTTTGACATATTTTATTCGTTAAGCTACTGCTGATGTTGATTTTTTAGCTTCTTGTTTTGCGGCATAAGCAGAAGCTGCTTCACGCACCCAAGCACCATTATCTTTAGCCTGTTTGCGATCTCTAATACGGTTGCGGTTCATCGGGCCGTTTCCTTTAATGACATTGTAGAACTCATCCCAATTGATTGCGCCAAAATCATAACTTCCCCGAGCTTCATTCCACTTTAAATCTGGATCAGGTATAGTAAGACCGAGATACTCTGCTTGTGGAACTGTTTTGTCTATAAACTCTTGACGAAGTTCATCGTTTCCTTGACGTTTAATCTTCCACTCCAGTGATTGCTGGCTGTGCACAGATTCCTTATCACTTGGTCCAAACATCATAAGCGATGGCCACCACCAACGATTCAATGAGTCTTGGGCCATTTGCTTTTGCTCTGGAGTACCCTGAGCAAGTGTCATAACGATTTCGTACCCCTGACGTTGATGAAAACTCTCCTCTTTACAAATTCTTACCATGGCGCGGCTGTAAGGGCCATAGCTAGTTCGTGTTAACATGACTTGATTTTGGATGGCAGCACCATCAACTAGCCAGCCAACAGTCCCCATATCTGCCCAAGTCAAGGTAGGGTAATTAAAAATATTCGAATACTTTGCCCTTCCAGCATGTAGGTCATCAATGGTGTCTTCCCTTCTCGCACCTAAAGTTTCAGTAGCGCTATATAAGTACAAACCATGACCTGCCTCGTCCTGCACTTTTGCAAGTAGCGCAACTTTTCTCCGGAGGGAAGGTGCGCGTGTAATCCAATTAGCCTCGGGCAACATACCCACCACTTCAGAATGTGCGTGCTGTGAAATTTGACGAATTAACGTCTCGCGATACTTTTCGGGCATCCAATCTCTCGCTTCTACCTTTACTTCTCCCGCTATTTTCTCGTTAAATGCTTTCTCTTCCACGTTCATAATCCTTTTTCTTTCAACACAAATTTACAAATTTAACCTAGCTATAGCCAACTCTGGTGGCAATATCCATTAACAGAAGTAACGTGTGAAATTTTGAATTGTTCTTTCATTCTTAAGCGTTAGATTTGCGCCGTAAGAAAAGCATTATGGCTAAATTTCATTCACTGAAGGTCGCGGATGTGCGACGAGAAACAGAAGATGCGGTTTCAATCGCTTTTGCTGTCCCTGAAGATTTAATTCAAGACTATCAATTTCAGCCTGGTCAGTACTTAACACTTAAGATGTCAATTGATGGCGAAGAGGTAAGAAGGTCTTACTCAATTTGTGCGGCGCCAGATGATTATGATTTACGTGTTGCAATAAAGAAGGTACCACTCGGTAAATTCTCAACGTTCGCCAATGAGGTTTTGCATGTAGGTCAATCCATGGACGTAATGACCCCAATGGGTTCATTCACCACAGTGGTTGATTCAAAAGCTGAAAAGAATTACGTAGCATTTGCTGCTGGTAGTGGAATTACACCAATCATGAGTATCATGAAATCGGTGCTTAGGAACGAGCCAAACTCAACCTTTACGCTCTTTTATGGGAACAAGGGAGTCAGTTCCATAATATTTCGAGAAGACATAGAAGACCTCAAGAATACTTACCCTACACGATTTTCAGTTTTCCACATTCTGTCAAGAGAGCACCAAGGAACTGACCTATTCTTTGGGCGTATGGATGAGGAGCGTTGCAGTGTATTTTTAGAAAAGCTAATTAATGTTGAGGCTTCAGATGAGTTTTTTCTCTGTGGACCAGAGGAAATGATTTTGAATGTCCAAGGATTATTGAAAGACAGGGGTGTTCCCAAAGAACGGATTCATTTTGAATTATTCAATACAAGTTCATCAGCAGGTCAGCAAGGAGGAATAACTATGCGATCAACAAAGTCTGAATTAGAAGCTGACACCTCTACCTTAACAGTTCAAATTGATGGAGATCGCAGCACCTTCCAATTGGCCTCAAAAGGACAGAATATTTTAGACGCAGCGTTAGAGCAAGGAATGGATGCGCCATTTGCGTGTAAAGGGGCGGTTTGCATGACATGTCGAGCAAAACTTATTAAAGGAGATGCTCGTATGGATTTAAATTACGCGCTTACCGATCAGGAAGTTGAGGATGGTTATGTGCTTACCTGCCAAGCTCACCCTACATCTGCCGAAGTAGAAGTTAGTTTTGACGATTAATGGATTATTATCAGCAGCATAAGGATTTGCTTGATGACGCCATAAAGGCAATCCATGATCGTAAATTCTGGACCCCATATCCTGAGCATCATAAAGCGTACGATCTGGGAGGAATTGAACGCTCCCAAACTTGGCTGAAAGGCATTCAAGGGAAAAACTATGATGTACTCCATGTTGAAGCCTCTAGTTATGATGGTAACGAGGTTTCGAGGTTGGATAATCTGCCATTGGGGGTTTCGTATCCGGTTATTTCTACTGAAACGTTGATTTTAAAAGGAGTAGAAGCGAGAAAAAGATTAGCAGATTCGACAATTGAAGAGCGTTCAGGACTCTTGCTCGAAGTATTATACCGACTGAAGAAGCATTACTTTGAACTTGGAATAGCTACTCAGCATTGTAATGGCCAGAGTTTTATGATGGCTTTCCAAGGAAGCGGCCCTCATGCTATGGATAGGGCATTGGAAGCGCTGGCACTGACTTTTTCGGAACAAAAAAGGTTCCCAAAAGAGGTGCTATGGGAAAAACCGATGGGGAAATCGAAGGTAACCCTTGAAAAGACCTTCAGGCCAGTTTCAAAAGGAATCGGACTGGTAATAGGCTGTTCTACATTTCCTATTTGGAATGCTATTGCTGCCGTGTTTGCAAATATTCAAGCTGGAAATCCAGTAATTTGGAAACCGCATAGTCAGGCCGTACTTCCTGTTGCTTTGGTGATTAACGAAATTCGGAAAGTCTTTCATGAAGCGGGAAATGCTGAGGTTGTTCAACTTGCGCTTGATAGCAGAGAACAAAGGGCGTTGGAGCTAGCTAATGCGGCAGAAGTTAATCTGATAGATTATACGGGGAATACACCATTTGGAGATCGACTCGAGGGAATTCCCAATAAAACAGTTTTTACTGAAAAGTCTGGTGTAAATGGCGTGTTGATTCACACCTTAAACGACGTGAGCGCAGTTATTCAAAACATTGCCTTTTCATGTGTCTTGTTTAGCGGTCAGATGTGCACTTCACCTCAAGTGATATACGTTCCACAAACAATTGAAACTGAGGAAGGCCTTGAACTTTCAGGTAAGGAGTTCAGTGAGCAACTAATTACAGCAATCCAAGAAATTCTCTCGAATCCTAAAATTGGTAAAGACACAGCAGCTAATTTACATAGTGACGAACTCAAAAATAGGCTGAATGCGTTTGATTCAGATTATGAATTAATTGGGGAGGCGACGCACCCATTTAAAATAAAGGTGCATGAATCAACCGATTCCCTCCAAGGACATGAAATTTTTGGACCTATGCTGGCCATAGTCAAGGTTGAAAATGCAGAGTTGGGACTTAGCCATATGGCTAAATTTGCTGCTCAGCAGGGTGCGATTTCAGCATCAGTTTATACAACAGTTCAGGATTTCCAACGTAAAGCAGAATTACAAATGGAGTTGGCTGGTGTTGGTGTGTCATTTAATCTTACAGGGTACATTTGGGTAAATCAAGCAAGCGGATTTTCAGACTTTCATGTAAGTGGAGCTAATCCTGCTGGAAATGCAAGCCTAGTATCACCCGACTTTTGTCAGCGACGTTTTGCATGGATAGGACATCGAATTAACAAACAGAATCACAATCAATAAACACAATATGAAAACAGTTAATCAAGTTATTACCTCAGCAGTTTGTATGCTCTTTTGCGGCTTAAGTAGCTTTGCGTCAGCACCTAATGAATCAGAACTCAAGACATTTGTTAAACAAATTTATGAGTCTTATTTGTCTGATGAATCCAAACAACTGGATGACGATTTTAGAGCATTGTTCTCGCCAAGCTTTGTTGGAGAAGATGTGGAAGTCGGTTTGGATGGAGCCGTATCGCTGAACACATTGGATTTAGATAAAACGGTTGCATTATTTAGCCGATACAAGCGTGCAGCAGGAATTGATATTACTTACACAATCACTTCATTTCATAGTGTTGCGGTAAAAGGAAATACAGGTGTTGCAACCTTTGAAGTAGACTTTCAATTGGCTAAGGATGGGGAGTTAATTTCACGAGGTAGCCAGCACATTAGTTTAATCGCGATACGTAACAGTTCTTCTTGGAAAGTGTCTTACTTGAACAGGCTGTATGTGCATAATCAGGTATTTAAAGGGAATTGTTATTGTGAAGTGTATTCTCAAGGAGCTTCAGATTTTGCAACGTTCTTAACTGTTCCTGATGGCGATGATTATCAAACTATGAATGATAAGTTTGAGATAGTTAATGCATCTAACCGCAAAGGAATCAAGCATGCCGGTGGTGAGGTTTATGCATGGAATAAAAAGAACAACATGATCTACCTCGGAGATCAAGTTATTGGAAAGGCGTTTTCGGCAGAAGCAGCTATAAGCAATGTGCTTAAGAATGTTTACAGTGAGCGGTGCAACCAAGTTATTGTTAAAGAGTAATGGCCCTGAAAGGAACTAAGTTGTATTCTATTCTAACTCAAACGTGTCCTAAATGCCATGAGGAAAAGTTATTTGAGAATGGAAACCCTTATAACTTTAAAACCATATTTGATATGCCAAATGCTTGTCCGAACTGCGGACAGAAATTTACATTGGAACCTGGGTTCTACTATGGAGCTATGTATGTAAGTTATGGTGTTTCAATTGCTTTTCTCGTAGCTGTTTGGGTAGCAATGCTTGTTTTGTACCCTGCTTTTACAGCAACCAGTTATTTGCTAGTTGGGATTCCGTTATTGGTAATCTTAACACCAGTGATATTTAGGCTATCGAGAACCATATGGATTAACTTCTTCGTGAAATATGACCCTCCTAAATAAAAAAAGCCCCTACTAGGGCTTTTTTTTATTCAACACTGTCGGTTGGCATCTGCCGATCTACTTTTTTAACAAGTCCTTGTAATACTTTTCCTGGGCCGCATTCTGTGAATGATTCTGCACCATCTGCAATCATTTGAGTAACAGTTTGTGTCCACCTTACTGGTGCAGTCAATTGTGCAATTAAGTTTGCCTGGATTTGAGCAGGGTTGGACTCGCCCTGTGCGGTAACATTTTGATAAACAGGACAAGTTGGATTATTGAATGATGTAGCTTCAATGGCTGCCGCAAGTTCTGCTCGAGCTGGCTCCATCAACGGCGAATGAAAAGCCCCACCTACAGGAAGCGGAAGAGCACGTTTAGCTCCAGCCTCTTTCAAATTAGCACATGCTTGTTCTATAGCTTCATTTTCACCGGATATCACAAGCTGACCAGGACAGTTATAGTTCGCTGCAACCACGATTCCCGGTGTGTCAGCGCAGACTTTCTCTACAACGGCGTCCTCTAATCCGATTATAGCGGCCATGGTTGATGGATTAATCTCACACGCTTTTTGCATTGCTAAAGCCCGTTTATAAACGAGCTTTAACGCGTCTTCAAACTGGAGGGTTCCATTTGCTACGAGTGCCGAGAACTCTCCAAGAGAGTGACCAGCGACCATACCTGGTGTTGTAGGGTTTTCTTGACTTAAAAACTTGATGGTCGAGTGCAGGAATACAGCCGGTTGAGTAATATTTGTTTGTTTCAACTCTTCTTCTGTTCCCTCGAACATTGTTTGAGTAATAGAGAACCCGAGTACTTCATTTGCTTTGTCAAATAGTTCTCGAGCGCGTTTATTGTTTTCATAAAGCTCTTTGCCCATACCTGGGAACTGTGATCCTTGTCCTGGAAAAACGAATGCTTTCATATGCTGATTTCTTCAGATTTGAAGCAAAGATATACATCGGATATTGTTAGTGGTAACTAGCCCAACAACAACTGCTATATTTGCATAAATTCAAGCTATTATGATTGTAGTTACAGGTGCAGCAGGTTTTATTGGAAGCTGTTTCGTTTCAAAACTCAATGAGTTAGGATATAATGATGTTGTGGCAGTTGACGACTTCTCCAAAACAGAGAAGGATCAAAACTTGGCAGGAAAACAACTTTCAGCAAAAGTTGAACGCAATTCATTCATGGATTGGTTAGATGACAATCAAAAACAAGTTCAGGTAATTGTTCATTTAGGAGCTCGAACCGATACTACGGAGTTTGATAAATCCATTTTTGATGAACTGAACCTGAATTATTCGAAAGAAATATGGTTGAGGTGCGTGAAGTATGGACTTCCATTGATATATGCATCATCTGCTGCTACGTATGGCCTAGGAGAACATGGTTACGAAGACAATCATGATGTGATTTCCCAACTTGTTCCATTGAATCCTTACGGGGACTCTAAGAATGATTTCGACAAATGGGCAATCCAGCAAAAAGAGAAACCACTGTTTTGGGCAGGCTTAAAGTTTTTCAACGTCTACGGACCAAATGAGTATCACAAAGGGCGCATGGCATCTGTCATTTTTCATACGTTTAATCAGATTAAAAAAACTGGTGAAATGAAATTGTTCGCGTCACACAACCCGGAATACCGGGATGGTGAACAGATGCGTGACTTTGTATACGTTAAGGATGTAGTTTCGGTAATTTCCTTTTTAATGGAAGAGCGTCCAGAAAGTGGAATTTATAACCTAGGTTCTGGTAAAGCAAGAACCTTCAAAGCGTTGGCTGAATCTACTTTTAAGGCGATGAATACTGCACCGGTTATAAGTTTTGTTCCAACTCCTGAGGATATTAGAGATAAGTATCAATACTTCACGGAGGCAAACATGGAAAAATTGATTGGGCAGGGCTACTCTAAAGGATTTAGTTCCCTTGAAGAGGGGGTTAGCGACTATGTCAAAAATTACTTGATACCGGGTGAATATTACTAGAGATTTCCCCGCAAATGCTCTAAAAAAGACTTGATGTGATTCAATCGTCTTAGCATCTCTGCTTGAGACTCTGTCTCAGATCGCTTCTGTTTAAGTTGCTTCTTCGCACCATCTAATGTATACCCCCTATCTTTTACTAAGTGAAAGATAAGCTGGAATGATTCAATATCTTGTTTCGTAAATAACCGGTTTCCTTTCGCGTTTTTTTTCGGTTTGATAACGTCAAATTCTTTTTCCCAAAAACGAATCAGCGAAGTTTTTACCTCGAACATACGCGCAACTTCTCCAATCGAATAGTATAGTTTTTCAATTGGCTTTTCCCGGTAAGGCATCAGTCAAAAGATTGGTTAGTTCGACTTGATAGTTCAATCATGAGGTCATATTCTTCAGGAGATAGGTCGTTCGAATAAAAGTGCACAGGGTTAATCTTTCTTCCGTCTTTAATTACCTCATAGTGCAAGTGAGGACCACTTGACCTTCCTGTATTTCCTACTTTTCCCAGAATGTCTCCACGCTTCACACGCTGGCCTCGCTTAACCGAAAAATCACTCATGTGGGCGTAGAGTGTCTTATAGCCGTAGCCATGACTCACAATAATATGCTTCCCATAACCATTCCTGCTGTACTCTACTTTTTCCACCATACCGTCTCCAGTAGAATAAATATCGGTTCCACTTGGTGCTGTAAAGTCCATTCCCGTGTGCTTCATCCTAATTTTAAGAATGGGATGAATGCGCATTCCAAAACCAGAAGCAACACGGGTTAAATCTTCATTTGCAACCGGCATGATAGCAGGTATGGAAGCCAGCATTTTCTCCTTCTGGCGCGCCATGTCTAAAACATCATCCAACGACTTTGACTGGATATACATCTGTTTAGCAATCTGATCCAAACGTTTCGTTGTATTAATTACCAATTTTGAGTGATCATATCCAGTAAGAGACTCATAACGATTAGCTCCGCCAAACCCTGCTTTTCTGATATTATCAGGAATAGGTTCTGCTTCAAAAATTGTGCGGTATATATTATCGTCTCTTTCTTGAATGTTCTCTAGCACTCCAGCAAGTTGATTCATCCGGTTATTCAATATTTTATATTGAAGCTTTAGCTGTTCATTCTCTCGAATCAGCTGCTTTTCTTTGGGTGAATCAAAAAATGAATAAAACACTACAATAAACATTAGCGCAAATACACCTCCAGTTGCTAAGAATGAAAAAGCTTTTAAGAACCAGTCTTTAAGCCCTAATTCCTCGCGCTCATAAGAAAGCGTTTTGGGGTTGTATTTGTACTTTGTTTTTGACATAAAATCCCGATAATTAGAGGATTAATCGAAGTAGCAAAGTTAAAGATTAAAACTATTTTTGCAATCTGCTAAATCAAGGTTAACAATCATTAACAACAACGCTCAACTATGGGGTGGACTGCGCAAGAGATTCGGAAAACATTCATCGAGTTTTTTAAGGATAAACAACATAAGATAGTGCCTAGTGCGCCTATGGTAATCAAAGGGGATCCAACCTTGATGTTTACGAATGCAGGCATGAATCAGTTTAAGGATTTATTCTTGGGCAATAAGGATATTGAGTCTCCTAGAATTGCGGATTCTCAAAAGTGTTTACGGGTTTCAGGTAAACACAATGACTTGGAGGAAGTAGGGGTGGATACTTACCACCATACCATGTTCGAAATGTTGGGTAATTGGTCGTTTGGTAATTACTTCAAGGAAGAGGCTATTTCATGGGCATGGGAATTACTTACGGAGCGTTTTGAACTAGATTCTTCAAGACTGTACGCAACTATTTTTGAAGGGGATGCAAAAGATGGACTAGATGAAGACCTCGAGGCAAAATCTATCTGGAGTAAGTACTTACCAGAGAGTCGAATACTGAGCTGCTCTAAAAAAGATAATTTTTGGGAAATGGGAGACACCGGCCCATGCGGTCCTTGCTCTGAAATTCACATAGACCTTCGCAATGAGGATGAACGGGAAAAGGTATCAGGGGCAACGTTAGTAAATCAAGACCATCCGCAAGTAATAGAGATATGGAATTTGGTGTTCATGCAGTTCAACCGCAAGGAAAATGGCGATTTAATGCCTTTACCAAATAAACATGTTGATACCGGAATGGGCTTTGAACGGCTATGTATGGCCCTTCAAGAAAAAACATCCAACTACGATACGGATGTGTTTTCAGCACTTATTGATATGGTTGCCTCCATTTCAGGTAAATCATACGGTTCAAGTTCATCGATTGAAGACATTGCGATTCGCGTATGTGTGGATCACGTGAGGGCTATTGCATTTTCTATTGCCGACGGTCAGCTTCCTTCAAATACCGGAGCAGGGTATGTGATTCGTAGAATTTTAAGAAGAGCTGTACGCTATGGATATAGCTATTTGGATATACAGACCCCGTTCTTGTTTAAACTGATTCCAGTGTTAACTGATGAAATGGGAGGGGCATTTCCTGAACTTCAAAAGCAAGGAGACCTAATTGCAGAAGTATTACGGGAGGAAGAAGCTAATTTTCTCAACACCCTTGATAAAGGAATTCAGCGATTTAATGCATATGCTGAAAACCATGAAGAAATACAAGGAGAGTTTGCTTTTGAGTTGTACGATACATATGGATTTCCATTGGATCTTACTCAGATGCTTGCACAGGAGCTGAGCAAGAAAGTCGATATTATAGGATTCGAGAAATCATTGGAAATCCAAAAGGATCGTTCACGTAAAGCGGGTCAGACGGCAACAGGCGATTGGACTATTTTAATCGAAGATGAACGGGAAGAATTTATCGGGTATGACTATTTGGAATCTGAAGTACAAATAACACGGTACAGGTCTGTTACTGAAAAAAAGACAAAGAAATTTCAACTGGTCTTTAATTATACTCCTTTTTACCCTGAAGGTGGAGGACAAGTTGGTGACCGCGGTTCGTTAACTGATGACCATGGAACGGTGCTGGACGTGCTGGACACCAAAAAGGAGAATAATGTAATCATTCATATCGTGAATCAGTTACCAGATCGTTTGGATGCAAAGTTTAAAGCACAGGTAAACGAAAGCTTCCGGAATTCAGCAGCTGCTAACCATAGTGCAACACATTTACTACACCATGTTCTCCGCGAGGAACTGGGATCACATGTTGAACAAAAGGGATCCCTTGTTAACGAGAAGCACCTGAGATTTGACTTCAGTCATTTTCAAAAGGTTACTCCGGACGAATTAAGACGCATAGAAAAGAGCATTAACGCTTTTATTCGAGCCAATGATAAACTAGAGGAGTATCGTGCGATTCCAAAGGTGAAAGCCGATGAGATGGGCGCAATTTCATTGTTTGGAGAAAAATATGATGATGTTGTACGCCTAATTCAATTCGGTAAGTCCAAAGAGTTATGTGGAGGAACTCATGTAAAGCGCACAGGTGATATAGGTATTTTTAAGTTTACCAGTGAGTCTTCAGTTGCATCTGGAATAAGAAGGGTAGAGGCAGTGACCGGAATTCAGGCTGAAGCGATGATTAGCGAACAAGAAGATTTGGTTCAAGAAATGCGAAGTGCATTAAAGCAGCCTCAAGATTTATTAAAGTCGCTCAAGGATTTGCAACAGGAAAAAGCAGAATTAGAGTCAAAGCTGAGGACTTTTCAAAAACAACAGGAACAATCCCTGAGGTTGGAGCTAATCGACTCTAGTGAACTGATCGAAGGAGTTAACGTAATAGCACGGGTAGTAGATTCTGATGGAGATACAGCTAAATCTATTGTGACAGATTTAAGAGGATCTCTTGAGTATACTGCAATTTTAATTGGAGTAACTGGAGAAAGACCTGTATTGCACTTGGCATTTACTAAAGACCTTGTTGAGGAAAAAGGAATGCATGCTGGAACGATGATTCGGGATTTAGCTCAGCACATTCAAGGTGGTGGTGGAGGTCAGCCTTTTATGGCCTCAGCAGGAGGTAAACATCCTGAGGGACTAGATACCGCCATATCTGCCTTTAAAGATTCATTCGTATAACTGAATTTTGTTCAATGAATTATAACCAATAAAAAAGGCCAGCATTTGCTGGCCTTTTTTATTGGTTATTGAGTTATCCTTACTGCACAGTAACCTTGATGTTTTCAACGTTCTGACCGATAGTAGCACGAACAAAATAGATTCCTTTTGCTTCGT
>CBFIEM010000016.1:0-69346 GCA_965661625.1 Salibacteraceae bacterium | reverse complement strand
ATTCAAGTAACACTTTACTAGATAAAACTTTTTATTTTGACCTAGCTATATTTTCCTTTTTAACTGGAAATAATGATATGCATCTGAAGAACTTCTCAATGATCGAAGGTCCTTCTGGCTGGGTGTTGTCTCCTGCTTACGACTTGTTAAATGTTGCAATAATATTCCCAGAAGATCCGGAAGAACTTGCACTGACATTAGTTGGAAAGAAAAAAAAGTTGAAAAGAGAACATTTTGAACAATTGGGAAATAGCCTAGATTTGACTCCAAAGCAGATCAAAGGAAGTTTCAATAGGATGATGAAAAATAAATCAAAAGCAATTGATTGGATCGATCGATCATTCTTATCAGAAAATATGAAAATAGCATATAAAGATTTACTTGAAGAAAAATACAATCAATTAGGATTAGAACAATAACGGCACACAACAAGGGTAGCTGATGCACAACCCCTTTTTTCTGTAAAATAGACTTCAATAGGTGGCTTTTAAGCACCTTTATTCTTAACTTTAACACTGCTTTGGACAAGCTTATTATGAGTGCTAAAAGCATCATTAATTGAGCGCAGGCTCTTTCTCGGCCTGCGCTTCACTTTTGGCATTCTTTCCTTGCTTACTAAAGGATCAGCATATACCGCTCTCGTATCTATTCTGCATAGCTATCTTTATCAACCAAAAGTTGTGCAACGGGCACATCGGCTAAAAACTCATAGGGCGGATAAGGCTTAACGAAAGGTTGATTCACTTAGCAAACTTCGGTTTCTGTGGACAGGAAATCGCTTCGAAACCGACACAAGTCATACACAAACCGTTAAGTGTACTAAAGAAAACGTTTATGTTGAATAAACTGTGTTTCATATTTATTTGTTCGTTACTTACGTTTGCTTGTAGCCCAAGTAATGCTGCAAAAGATGAATTAGAAAGCGAGAACTCTATTTCAAATGCTGAAGATCAAGAAAATACTGAAGGCCCTTCATTTGAACTAATATCTTCTGATTCCATATATCAAATTCAATTCTTTAAATCTTCCGCAAAAATGAATAATGGGACTTACCCATTTACAATAGATACGCTTCAGTACAGTTGTATCGAACTCACGCGATTGGACAGTAATTACCTATGGAATTTAAATCACTATAAAACACGAAGCCCTTCTGCGCCTGAGTTCTGGCTAACGATTTCTGTTGAAGACAGTTTAAGAATTGTACGATCTAATTGGCATTTATGTGAATCAACTGGAAAATCATACAAGTTCTATTTTGCATATGACGCTTTTGACTTGTTCCAGGACAGCGTGAAAATTTGGTTAAGTTATCCTGGTTGGGATTTTAACAGAGAATTTCCTCTGATTTCATTCAGCACAGCTAATTTTCTAACAATCAAGAAGGGATTAGCTCCAGTTGTTTCTAATGCAGAAAAAGCAACAAACAAGTGGTTTAATTCAAGAGGTCTGAAAATTGGAATAACAGAAATAAAAGAAATGCACAACAAAATCGATAAGCAATTGCGCCCTTCTGGACGCTAATGCGCATAGCCAAACGTTGTGGGTCATAGTCTTAGTTTAAAAGCAGACAGCATGTAAAGCACTCCATTATGAATGCTAGCTTTGTAGTCTAACCAATTCACCGATGAAACATGATTACTTCTTTTTAATTTCACTGGCCTTTTTGATGCTTTCATGTAGTAAAGACCATGAAATTGTACCTGAAAGCAAGTTGCCAGAAACTCCAATACCTGGGGTTGATGTAGTGCGCCTCCTAGTTGTAATTCACGTAATACATTTTGGAGAAGTAATAGGGGAGCGCTCGAACATATCAACTGAACGCGTGACAAGGCAACTGGAAATTTTAAATGAAGATTTCAGAAAGAGAGCAGGTACAAGAGGTTTTAATAGCCACCCTGATGGAGCAGATTCTAAAATTGAATTTGTTTTAGCAAAATTAGACCCAGAGTCAAATGCTTTTGACGGCATTAATAGAATTGATGCTTCAACGATTGACGTAGAAAATTTGGGATATCATCAAAACCATTATGCACAATATGATTATTGGAATCCAAGTAATTACATCAATATTTGGGTGACTCCACTACCTGTGCAAAGCGAATGTTTAGTTTTCGGTATCGCTTCAGGCCCGCTCACTGACCTGCCCGGAACAGAACTCCTTGCTATTCCCCAGCAAGGAGATGCTGAGGGTATTTTAGTTAATTGGCGACACTTTGGCGAATCAGCTACTTTATGCCAAGCAAGATATGGCCGCACCTTGACACACGAGATGGGGCACTTTCTTGGTTTGCTGCATACTTGGGGTGGAAAGGACTGCGCGTTCAATGATTATTGTGAGGATACTCCAGCTGTTGATGATGCTGTCTTTGGAAGGAATTCGTTTGAAGGGTGTGCTGGAGAGCAGATAATGATTGGTAACTACATGAACTACAGTGACGATGATGTAATGAATATCTTTACTAAGGAACAGGCAAAAAGGATGCACTATGTACTTAAAAATCATGAAGGAAGAAACAGCCTAATTCAGAGTCCTGCACTTTGATTGCTTATTGGAACAAACATGATAATAGATCAATTCAGTAAAGCAAGGCCGTTTACAATACTAACAGTGAGTTTAAGTTGGAGTTAAACGGTATGAAAACTTGGATTTAACGCGCATGAATAACACAAAGAACATACGGAGCAAAAGACTTTTACTCAGACCATTTGTTAAAAGCGATATCGCATCTGTATTCAAAGGACTTGTATTTATTTGTTCACACTGCGATTCGAATCAATCTGAATCGTTCATCTATTTTCATAAAATAAGGTTCCAGAAGTAATGCGCGCTTTTGGAAAGATGATGCTAACATTGAGCTGATAGCAAACCGAGGACCTAAATGTGGAATTAGGAGGGATGCACAGCGTGGCTTTGGCCGCGTTTAAGCGGATACCGTTAACGTTCTGTGAATAGGGAATGAGTTACCGTGAATTGGGATAAGGATAAAACAATAAAACCCCGCGAAATGCGAGGTTTTGTTGTTGTTTGCGTTATGATTCCGCTTCTAAAAGCGGTCCGGACGAGACTCGAACTCGCGACCCCATGCGTGACAGGCATGTATTCTAACCAACTGAACTACCGGACCAATACTGTTTCCCCGTATGAATGAGGAATGGCAAAAGTAGTACAGTTTTCATTTATGGCAAATACAACCGGTAAAAAAATGGCTTTTTTTTAAAGTTTTATTGCGGACCTTGCTTAACGCTATGTTTTTATGAAATTTACACGGGTTTTAATTAGCGCGTTGTGTTCTGATTTACAGGATCAAAGCGGTGTTTTATTTGCGGGCGCCTGCTGACCTGCCCGCAATCCCAGCTCATCAGCACCGGGCTGTTCAGCGTACTCCGCACGCACTAAAGTTCGTTTACGGGGTACTTCTTGCCATCCCTGGCGCAACAATGCATGTAACGTAACCGGTGCAGCATGAAGCAAATGCAGGTTATACCACATGAGGAGGTACGCACTGCGATGACACGAGCTTATAAGCTTTTGCACTGATTCAATGCGGGAACTGTTGCAAACCGGACCCATTGCGTGAGGGGGTGAAGCGGTTACCCCACAGCCTGTATGAACAGGCGAGGAGTAGAAGCGTAAAACCCGACCCGAAGGATGAGGGACACGCCCTAGTTTTTAAGGACTTGGTTGAGGGTTAGATCGATGTGAGCAATGTTTCCTTTTCGCAAGAATAAATCTCGGGAATCGGCCGCTGATAGATAGGTGTGCTGTGTTTCCTCAACGTTACCATCTGTACGGTTAATGCGAATGCTGTACGTGTTGCCTTGTTGAACCAAAAATAACGTTCCGCAATAAGTAAATGCAAGCTGTCCGGCTTGCACTTCAACCTGCTGTAGGTTCCCTGTGGCATCGACATACTCAAACGGTTGTGCCTTTTTAATGAACTCATTGGGGTCAAAAAATGCTGGTTCAATATGCAGTTTTCCGTTTGCTACGCGCAAACCTAATTCTGCCCACCTATTTAAGATGTCTTCCTTAACCTGACCTGTCATTCCAGGTTGTTGTGCCCCGGCGTGCATAGGTGTGTGCGAGTAAGGATCTGTAGGAATGGCTCCGTAAGCTTCTGGACTTTTATTGATGCCTATTCCAGCTCTAATTTCGAAATAATGCTCAGTGAGCTTGCCAATGGTTGTTGCAGATGCACCTGCTTCAACAGCCCAGTAAATGTTTTCCTGCACCGCTAATAATAATTTACTTACCATGTGCCAATAAATAGACCCTAAGCCTTCATATCCGAAGAACGTACCAGACCTACCGGTAAATGCTTTGTGGTTGAAGGTAGTCTCAAATAAGTTTAGCAGAACCTTGGCATCTGCATCACTTATGTTCAGTTTATTGGAAGAGCGCAGTGCATCAATGGCATGCAAAACATGCGTTTTATTACAGAGCTTTTTTGCAAAATGAATGGTACCCATTTCGTCTTGTTGTAGAATGCCGTTGTGCGGAGTAGCTATAAGTGAACGCACAATGTGATGCGTTTCCGCAATCGATTGTGGTAAGCTGTTCTTAGCTAAAAATTCGCCAAGGTCTTTGTTGGGATAGAGCATGTAACTGTACTGATCTGATCGGTACATGGCGCTATCCTTTAAGGCATCCAACAGATCGCTAGCCTCATCTGGTTTTAGAGCTTTTGAGCTCAATACAGCTACCTGGCCTTCGAGCATTTCATACAGGTAATCTACCGTGGCTTCCTGTTCAGTAATGCTCAAAATGTTGTAGGCATGGTATAGTTTATCGTTGCGTTTACTTTGAGCTATGGTTTGGTCAATGGCTGATATAGCCACTTCAAGGAACTGTTTGCAATCGGCAACTGGAAGCTGAACAGCTACTCCAAAATCTCTCGCATATATTTTTTCGCGGTATGTAGATCCCGCTTCTCCCAGCTGATCTATGAACTGCTTTACGGCCTCAGGGCTCGCTTGATTTGAATTGGTGGTAAATCCGTTGAACGCTGCTTTCAGGTGATCAAACAATGCTGCCACGGGCTGATTCAAGCTTAATGTATGCTCTGGAGAGTGCGCTAATAGGTGCTGCATGAACCCAATAAATCGCTTGATGTAATACAAGGTTACTAAGCTTGTTCCATTGCCCACCAATGCGTTATTGGCATCATTCCATTCGGGACGCTGAGTATTGAGCCAAATTCCTCCACCGGGTACAAAATTGTACAGTTTGGTGAGCAAGGTTACCAGTAGTTTTTCACCAAGTGTTGCCCGTAAAGTATGTTGATTTGAACGCCATACCAGTTTGCCATCTGCACCAAAAACAGTTACGCGTTTCTCGATTTCTGTGGAAAGCTCATGATCAAAGTCAATGGTGTCGTAAGGATTAGCTTTGATGGCTTTGTAATTGCGAATCCGGTAAGGTACCTGAGCATATACAAAGTCCTTTTGGTTGAGCATCTGTGTTAAGATTTCAGGAAAGTGCTCGGAAGCATGTTCCATCAGTTTAAGCAGGTAGATGATTTGGTGATCACCCCAGTAACCAATGTAGGACCATTCATCTCCCGGTTCTATTACTTCCCAATCAATACCTTCATCGGTAATGCGGTAAGGATTATAGCCATCTGCGGTAGAGGCATTTAAGAACTTAGCAATCATTCCGCGAATAAAGGTAGGAAACGAGTATGCCAAGGCTTCCCAGTTTTGAAAAATGTCACGCCAATTTCCCTCATAAGAGAGTTGGTCTAAGCCATTGTCGTTAACTACTTCAATACTGAAATAGTTCCAAGGTCTGGAGGGGTCTCCATGTCGCCTACTAAATGAAAGTGGAAGAAACTCATGACACAAGCGCACTACATCAGGATGGCCATTGCTTATGCCGCGTTCAACAAGGTCATCGTAAGAGAGGCTAGGTGGAAGAGCCTCAAAAAAGTGATGTTTATCCTCATACAACGGGAGGTTCCATGTTTTTACAAAATGGATGAAGTCGGTTTTATAAATCGCATCAATTTGCTTGAAAACACCACCGCGCATTACGTTGAACAAAACATTCGAAAAATGCCTTGCAGCTAATGGTTTATTTCCACTTAGCTGCAGTCCATCTGCAAGCCCAACAATGCGTTCAAGATCCTTCTGGTTGGCATTGACATCAGCAATCAAATCGGTTTCAGTAATGCTGCCCTCAGCTAAAGCCTTGTTGAGGTTTGCTACTTGGGCTGTGCTCTGCGAAACATCAGCAATGGTGTGCCATATTTTTGTGGCCTCGCCTTCAAGCGTAAAACTGGTGCTGAAGAGGTATGCACCTTTAATCGCTTTTGATTCCAACTCTGGCTCCAGTTCTTGACCAAGTCTAAACTTAGGGAGTTGCTCATTGCTTGTTAAGAAGCCGTCTGCATGTTCACAGGTAGTCCAAACTACATTGGCCCCGAGCGCTTCGCTGGGTTCAGCACGATCTACTATCCGAGCACTGAGGCTGTAAATTCCCAGACCTGTTTTCGCATCAATCTCATTCTTTTTGTATGCATCTACTAGCGTAGAGCGGCTATTTTGAAGGTCACTTCCTACAAAAGCAGGTAGGATGTTTTGAATTCCATCCAAACAGGTGATTTGTACTGGCGCGTTCTGGATTGAACGAACTGTTGATTGGCGCACGAAACCGTATTTATTGGAAAATGTCCAGGTATAGGTGAAGGTGAGCCCTAGATCATGATTCGTTTCTTCAAACTGTACTTCATTTCCATGTACAGCTTTGTAGAGTGCCCGGTCAATGCGATAAACGGGTATGTTTCCTTGATTAAAGGGCTCCCAAAGAAAAGTTTGATTATTGCGTGTAACGTGCATAGCAGTTATGGCACCTGTTTTCGCAGCTAGGTCAATGAGTTTGTCATCGGTGTAGTAGGGGAATAATGCTTGTTCTGGATTTCTTCTTCCAGCTGTTATACCACCGTTACTCGCTAAAAACATCCAATGATTGGAGCTGCTTACCAGCGTCATCAGAAAGGGAGGCATGCGGTCATAATGATCAATTTTGTAAAACGCTTTTCCATTGCGCAAACAAAAAGACCCGTTTATGGATTTTTCCTGATCAATAATGGGGTTGCTGCCTAAGAAAAGTGCGTTCGATTTAGCTGCTTGCATGTTGAATAATTCTTAACCGATGATGATAGTTTGAATGGCTTGCGCTGATAACTCAAAAGTAAAGGAATGTTCACCTAAATGAACGGTGTAGGTAGTAGGTTTTGATTGCGGATTGTAAATTACAAGAGCCGTAGATCCATCAGGATTTTTTGCTGCGGTGCATTGGATGGAATCACTGTTTACAGATGCTTTCACACGTTTAGCTCCGGGTAAAATGTACTTGCTAAAATGACTCATGACATAATACAGGGGAGTAACGTAGTACTCATGGGATTGCTCATCAATAATAATGGGAGCAATGCACCAGTTTTCAACGTGGTTTGGTCCTCCTTGACGATTGAGCAGAATGTTCCAATCTACCCAACCTTTTACCCAATTATTCAAGCAACCTATGATATCAGTAACATAGCGTTCAGTTGGAATGTATTTGGGGTGTAAATGCTTTTGATCTGGCGCTGCCCAATCATACCCCCAATCGGTTGCTTTTTTGCTCCAATACCAAGCATCGTCTTTCCAATGCGGAACTTCTGCATCAATGCATGCTTCTGTTTGCAGGATGGATTTTTCCGGTGCCAATGAGTGGGTATATTGAAGCGATGCTGGAAAATGTGTAACCGTGCTGTTGTACCAATGAACAGCCGTTCCAGCAATGCCTTCTTTCAATGCCGTGTCCGAGAGTAATACTTTTGCCCATTCCTCGAGCTCTTCGCCGCGATTTTGATCGTATACAAAGAGTTTAATGTCTGGGTGTTGATGCTGTAGCTGAGGGATTAAAAAGTCACGTGTAAATGCAGTCATTTCACGAGGGGTAAAGTGCATACTTTCCCAATGCGCATCATTTCCGATGGGTTCATTTTCAATGGTGAATGCCCATAATGGAATGCCAAGACGATCAAGGGCAGTAGCGTATTTGTCAAAATAGAGCGCCCACGTTTTGTAATAAGCTGGCAGCAGTTTTCCGCCAAACCAGTGGTTATTGTCTTTCATCCAAGGAGGGGCAGTCCACGGACTAGCGATCAGCTTGAATTGATCTCCTACTCGGGCTTGTGCAGCCTGAATAACTGGAATAATATCGTCCTGGTCTTCGTTGAGCGTAAAGTTGGTGAGAAATGTATCTCCTGGAACGGTATCGTACGCATACGGATGCAGTGAAAAGTCGCAGCTGTTGATGTGCGTTCTGCTCATGGTATAGTTTGCCCCTGATTCGTTGAAATAGAGATCAAGAATAGCATTTCTAGTTGCTAGGGGAGCTTGCATGAGCAGCTTTGCAGAAGCTTCTGTTATTGCACCTCCAAAACCGGTGATTCGTTGAAAGACGTGTTGTGTATCAACGCTAACACTGATTGCTGAGGTAGCCGCTGATGCTATAATGGGTGCTAATTTCTTTCCAGCGGCATTTGTCTCATAGCCAGTGACACCTAACTTGTTTTCAGGAGAGCAACTGTAGCAAGCAATAGCAATACTACTAGCAATACAGAATTTAACGCTTCTCATAAACCCGAACATAGTCGATAATAAGTGTTTCATCATTTAATGCGGGATCCAACCCTTTAGCACCTCCCCAGCCACCGCCAATGGCTAAGTTGAGGATGATGTTTTGTGGAGTTGAGAATGGCCATTCCAGCTCGTTCGCAGTTTTATCATAGGTGTAGTAGTGCAGGCCATCAACAAAGCACTTTACTTCATGGGGGTACCATTCCACAGAATAGGTGTGGAAGGTGGTGTTCATAGCGTCAACAGCAATTTGGTTGGTGAGGTGATTTCCTTTTTTAAAGTAAAAAGCAGGTGTATGACATGAAGCGTGATTCAATCCAGCGCCAGTAGTATCGTTTATTTCATAACCCACACATTCCATCACATCAATTTCACCGCAATACGGCCACGAAATTTCATCGCGGTAAGCGTCTCCAAGCAACCATCCTGCCGACCACGTTCCTCTTGTAGTAGGCACTTTTGCACGGATTTCAAGTTTACCATAAAGGAAGGTTTGTTTGCCTTGGGTTGATAGTCGGGCTGAATGCCAGTTTCCTTTTTGATCCTTATATCCACGGATGTGCAGAGCGCCATTGTTGATGTAAGCTGTTGCTGTATCGAATGACTCGTAATATTGGAGCTCGTTGTTTCCCCAGCCCCAGTTCCCAACTTTGTATGACCATTTTGATGTATCCGGAGCACCAGCATCGTTGAATTCATCACCCCAAACAAGTTGGAGCGAATCTCCGCTCATCAGCTGGGTAAGTGTATCCGGCGTATTTATATGGGGTAACATGAGTTCGAAGGCGATGGAGGTAACATTCGTGATGGACGAATCCAAATGAATGGCCATTTCATGAGTCCCTTGGGCTAGGGGACTGCCTTCTACATGTGCAGTACCATTTGCGCCTATTTCCAGGCTACCTGTAATGTTGTAGGTGCGCTTATCTGCATTCTTGATGTAATCTTCAACCCAAACCACACCTGGGTTTCCCGATCCTTTGATTGCTACTTGGTAGCGACCAGTTACGGGAATCGTTGCATTGAATCCAAGCGCAATATGGGCACTTGAAGTGTCTGAAAGTGTATCAAATTCAGTGATGAGAACCTCCGTTTCAGGAGGAGAAGTTTCTTCCAATAGCGGATTCTTCTCTTGATCACCGCAGCTACTCAAGATCAGCGCGATACACACAAGGGATATTAAAAATTTCATGAGTTACGATTTAACGAGTTGCTTCTCGAGTTCTTCAAGTGATTTCCCTTTAGTTTCAGGTATTTTACGAATAATAAAAATCAGACCGAGTAATGCAAAAAGGCCATAGATCAAAAAGGTTGTCGCATTTCCAAGGACTTCTAATTCCCAAGGGAACACCCATTGCACACCAAAACTTACGGCCGAATTGATCAGTCCTACAAATGAAATGGCAATACCCCGAATTTGATTGGGGAACAACTCTGAAAAGAGTACCCACATTACAGGTCCAATGGATATCGCAAAGGAGGCAACAAAACCAAGAATTCCGAAAAGGATTAACGTAGGGTTCATGGTAATCGCAGCTGCAACAATTTGGGATTGGTATTGGTTAATGACTTTTTCACTCAGCACTAGCTTTAATCCATCCTTGAAGGCTACATCATTGGTAAAGGTTTTACCAGCTAGCTCGTTCAACGCGGGCTGGATGTCTTGTGGCAATGCTGTAATTGAAGCTTTGGTTAACGTGTATGTAGCCTCGCCAAAACCGTAGGACAATAATCCCATGGTAATTATGATGCCACTAACCCCAATGATGAGTAAAGGCTTCCTACCTAGGCGGTCAATAAAAACCATTGCTAAAATCGTAAATACCAGGTTTACCAAGCCAACAAGAATTGCCTGTATAAATGATGCGTCTGTTCCAATTCCACTCTGTTCAAAAATGAGCGGAGCATAAAAGAATACGGAATTGATTCCAGTAATTTGTTGGAGTACAGCCACTGCAATTCCAATGAGTAGGACTAGCCGAAGAGAGGGGTGAAGTAAATCTTTAAAGGAGCCTTCGGACTTATTATCCTCTTCCAATAAGCTGCGTTTTATCTTTTCGATATCAGCTTCCGGATTCTCAGAGGTAGAGAGGCGGTGCATAATTTTAATGGCCTCATCAAACTCACCTTTCATAATAAGCCACCTCGGACTGCGAGGTACAAAGAACAGCCCGATGTAATAAAGTGCTGCGGGCAGTGTTTCTAAGCCCAGCATCCAGCGCCAGTTGTGTTCATCAATCTTGAGGGTATGCACCCATTGGGCGTCGCTATCTCCTAAACGGAGAATGAGGTAATTGGTAAAAAAAGCCGCTGAAATACCAACTACAATATTCAGTTGGTTGAAGGAAACCATTGTTCCGCGTTTCTTGGCAGGCGAAATTTCCGCAATGTACATGGGAGCGAGAATTAGGGATGCGCCTACACCAAATCCACCAATCATTCGGGCAATCACGAGGAGTAAAAAGTTAGGAGCAAAGGCGGATCCAATTGCACTAATAGCGTACAGAATGGCTGCATACCTTAGAACAGTTCGTCTGCCATAGCGATCACTTAGCGGTCCGGCAAGTAGCATAGCCAACGTGGCTGTTAAGGTTAATGATGCAACAGACCAGCCCAATTCGAGCTTTGTGAGTTGAAATTCAAGTTCAATGAACTTAACTACACCTGAAATCACAGATGCGTCAAACCCCATCAATAGGCCTCCAAGGGCAACGATAATGGCGATTAGGACAATGGTTCGGTATTCTCTCATGGTTCAGTTTGTTACAACGGCAAATACTGGAAGTTACGGATAATCATTTCATGGCGCTCTTGATTTGCTGGTCCAGAAGGTCCTTCTAGAAGCCAAAAATTCATACGGGCATTGGTTGTTTCTCCCGGTGCAGGAATGATGATGGGCCTGCTGCTATTTTGGCCTTCATTCTTAATACGAGCAGGGTTGTTTAAATCGAAATTCCAAGAGGCGGTAGGAGTACCATTGTCGTATTCACTTCCTGGCCAGCTCTTCCAAGTAATCAAGGTGTCGGTCCATGTAAACGCGTGGGTGCTTACTCCAATCCACTGAGAACTGTCAACCACAGGTTTATCGACGCGCTCTGGATAGTATGGTCCAAAATTGATTGGTTGAACACCATATTGAAGGGTGTAACCTTCCTCTGGTTCTCCCCATTTAGCAAATTCGATATCCACTTCGCTGTTGGCCTCTTGCTGAAAGGTGTTGTTGTCCCATGTGAATAAACCAAGCACTACGTTTTCGTCTATATTAACAGGGTCACCCTGAATGGTGAACACATAGGTCCCATATCCCATATTCTCTTTTGAAACTACTTCGGTTGAATACCATGTTCCTTCGCGTTCGTCAATTGTAAGGTGCAAGTAGCCATTGTTATCAACCCAAACGTGACTGGGGTGATTTGTAAAAATGTTTGGTCCAGGTCCAAGGAGGGCGTCATTATGTTTAATAACCCATTCACGACCAGCAAAATTTAGCGTATCGCCTTGACGGCTTCTAACTGCAGGTTCGGATACTTCACAACTTGTAGTAGCGATACAACCTGCAACAATCAGTGTGATACTTAATACGTGGATAAATTTTTTCATGGCGTTTCAAGTGGTGTTGATTGCATATATAACTCTCCCCAAGAGGCGGGGTTTTCTTTGAACTGTTGGTAGTCAGCTGCATTCCAAATCAAACGTGCGGGATTATCACTATTTTTGGTTCCATTAGCAAGTGATATATCGAAATCATACAGTTGCCCGTTTGAAAAGCTTCGTCCCGAAATTTCAGTAAGGTCAATCAAAGCTTCAAATGTATATCCAGTAGGCGTTGCAGCAGTTTTGACTGTAACTTGCTGAAGCATTTGTTCTGCTTGGTAGTCCCAAACCCGTTGCTCACCTCCAAGTTGAATCCCGATATGGTGATCAGTAGAAGTGAGGTAAGATCTTTTAGGGTTAGCAGAATAACTCGATGAGAAAACTAGTTCCAAACAATCACCTAAGTTGATTTCTCCTTTAGCAAACTCATTCACCAGAGGTGACTCATCCGCTATTTCTCCGCTTATGTATAAATGGCTTCCCAAAGCTGCAACGTGCAGTGTGTTATCACCAATTCGCGCAATGGATGTTGGCCACATCTTATTCAAACTTCCGTCGAGATGAACAGCAGTTGTTTGCTGGTTTTGTAATGTTATGCGTTGGCGATATCCTCCTGCATAGGGTACTATTTTAATTTCGTCGAGGTATACTTCGCCATCTGCTTCGAGCTGAATAATTAGCTGTTTGATGTTCGAGGCATTTGCCCCTTGATCCATCCAGTCAAATTCACTTAAAGGTAACGTAACGGTTGTCCATTCTGTAGTAAACTTTTCATCGGTGATTGCTGCTTCACTCAATCCTAGCCAAGCTTGAGATCCTGTAAAGTCTTCAAAACCAATTGCCCATGGGAGCATTCCCCGTTCTCCATCCTTCATGCGTGCTTTGAATTGGAGCGCAGCATTATTCTTGATTGTTCCAAGGTCCTTACCGGTCCAATTGTCCCAACCTACCCCTACACCTATCCACTCGCAGATGCCATTGTTTTTATCCCATTTCAGATGAAGCCCACTACTACCACTTTCTGCGGCATAGGCTTTACTTTCAACGGTTACGCATTGATCATTGTTGGTGAACCACATTTCAGAGGTAATGTAGTCTTCGAAAATAGCAGATGAGGCAAAGAACACTTCAGGTCTGCTGGAGCCTGAGGATTCATAGAGCTCATTTTTCTGAAGGGTAACGCATCCAACGCATGCAAATGTGATTACGGATGTTATAGCTAGTGTCTTTTTCATGGCTCAAGCGGTCCGTTTTCAGTAAAGATCATGTAGTCCATCAACGTTTGAGAATACCCTGTAGCTGGATCAGCCAAGAAAAGCACACTTACTTGCATCAGTTTATCCGGTTCATGTACCCCGTTCCCCGCAGGTGATGACGGAGCACCATTTACCAACGCCGTTAAATCAGAGTAACGCACTGAGATTTGATCCCAAGTAGTGGCTACATCGCGCAATTCTAGCGCATACATATCCTCGCTAGCCTCTTGAAATACACCATCGCCATTTTCATCCTCACGAAACCGAATGAGAATAATCTCATTTGAAATTCCTTCGGGCTTCTTTAGCAAGACGTTAAAAAATACGTTATCCGGATTTTCTTGAAGTGGAAAAACGGGCAATTGATAGGCCGTTGCAGGAAAGTGAATTAAGCCGATGAGGTAATCCCAACTAACCTCACCTCCCATGTCGTAAAAAAAGCTTCCTTCACCGGCAGTTTGATCTTCAACAATATTAAAGCTCATGTCGGCTCCAGTTTGCGCAAAGACATCCCAATCGGGGTTGACTCCATTTTCAAAATCTGCAATTACAAACCCGTCATTAGATTTAGTTGCAGTAATGGAAATGCCACTGATAGTATCGGAATAATTCTCCTCTGGTACAGTCAGAACTGCGATACAATCTTCTTGTTTGAATAAAGGAAGGTCTGTTGTTTTTCCCGTCCAGCTAGCATTGGAGTTGTCGACAATTTTAGATAATCCAGTGAACCGTTTAACAGCACCACTGTTAGCTCCAATGACTTCTAAATTCCAATCAACAGTTTTGCTAAATCGGGCTGAAAAAGCAACCGATTCATTTGCACTGAAATTAACCGTTGTTGTTGATGCTTCGAAATCCGCTAGCATCTGAAAGTCACCGTATAAGTCATTGAGCTCTGGCCCGAGTGTATCAGATTCACGCTCGCATGCTAGTAAGGAGAAAAAAACCGATGTATATAAAATGTATTTCATGATGTTAAAATTTCACTGTGAAAAATATGCTCCAAGTCTGCAACTCATAGGGTAGGGTTTGGTCTAATGAGTCATCCCAAGCCAATTGCTGCCAGAGGAGCGTAACTCTATTCTTATCGGAGAAATTATACCGCAATCCAGTACCGATAACGGTTTCTTGATAATCTGCTGAATATTCATTAAAATCGATTACTTCTGAATAGGCGTTCCTTTGTGTAACAAGTTCATCCCCCTTTGTGTTCCAGAATCTGTATTCACCCAATAATTCAAAGTCACCAAAAATGGTAGCAGTTAAGTTTACGGATCCAAAATTACTTGTCAACTCACTCTGCTCATAGACCTCTTGTCCATCCCGTTTTGTTTGCTGCATACCTACTTGAGCATCGAGTTGAACTTTGCGCTTCTGCCAATTCATTAATTTGTCCAATCGAAACTGACCATGAACTTGATGCGTGTTATATGTTTTAAGTGTTGATGTTCCCAATCCTACTACATCACTAAGTATTTCCGTACTAGCTCCTAACTCATATATTTCAGTGGATGGCTTGTATTGGGCTCCTGCTGAAATCCCACGTCTGTTGGGAGTGGCTACGCCATAGGGTGTTGCATTATTGTAGCGCGGATCAAAGGTCTGTAGTCCAGCTTCAATTTGGGTGTTGTAAAGTGAGGGATCCCTTGCTAGGTCAGCCATTGCCAATTGCCTTACGTTCTGAGCATTACCATACCGCTCAAAAGCGCGTACTGTAGATTGAAAATCAATGCGCATGCTCTGTGCTCCAGCAGAACGGAAATTTTGACCTACATCGCGGTAACCAACTTCTGCTGAGAACCCAATGTCAGCCAGTTGAGCACGTAACTTGGCATCATAGAAATAATCTTCCAGCTTGGGGGCGTCGGGGTCATTCTGCCATTCCAAGGTAGACCTACCCGTTTCAAACGCTCCTGTGATCAATACCTCACCCACTTTATGGTTGTATTCTGCCATAGCTGTAATTACGGGATTTCTCAGGAAAATGGTGTTGTTACTGGTTCCATCAAAATCATACAAATTCGCATAATTACCACCTAGTTTCAGGTTTTCACCCCGCTTAAGGATTACGCTACCTCCTGTGTAAAGGCGGTCGTCTTGCGAGCCAAAGTTGGTAGGGCGAATGCGTGTTGTAAAAAGGTTGAATTGAGCTTCGTCAATTACGCGGTCAAAAAGTAGCGCAAAGTCTATGGCCGCTCCTTGTTGTCGCCATGTGTTTTCATCCCTGTAGAACAGGTCATAACGCAACTGTTCTTGAGCGATCTCCGTTATAACTCCCGCTTGTTGATTCACCAATGAGGTGTTGTTGTAGAAAGTGTAGGGAGTAAGCTTATAATTGATGTCCCCCAATTGATACTTTAAGAATTCGCCGATAACTCCTTTTACATAGAGTTGGCGCACATCAAAAGTTACACCTGACCCCCAAAACCCGCCGTAATCGTTTCTAACGCGAACAACGCTTTGAATGAAAACTTTGTCATTGGGTTGAATGTTCACGCCTAGGTCTACCATTGCATGTCCGCTTTGTAGCTTTCGGGCAGTGGTTGTATCATTTTCAGCGTTTGTATTGTACGAGTCGCCATATTGAATTGCACGCGAGGCTCCCGTTAACCAAACTTTTTTGTCTTGCGCGTATATTGAGCTAGCTGTGAGCAGCATAACTGCAATAAGTGTTTTATTTATTGGATGTTTCATTAGAAAAATACTTTCAGTTCAACGAGGGTTTCTTGTCCGCTATACTTATCGCGTTGGAAGCTTTCATCTTCAAAGAAGAACCAGCGATGGCGTAAGTAAAGCCCAGCATTTTGTGCCAGGTTAATGTCGAGTCCGGCACCAAGGCCCCAACCCGTTTGATTCATAGGTGTTCTAGTCTCGAAATCTAATGTGGTAGAGCTGCCGCCTAATACACGCTCGTATCCTGCATATGTATTTACAATCATGCTGCGTGCAACTTGGTAATACAGTTCTAACTCACTGTTATATTGCCTTATGTAGGCGTTTTCTGACAGGTCAGGGATAATCGAAAAATCTGGTTGAGCTGTATAGTATCGGCCTAGGAAGAACGCGTAGAAATTGCGGTGATTGATTTTCGTTCGATACTTGGTGTGAACTTCGAGTTGATTGAAGCGTTTCGGAGTCAACACATCGCCAAGGTTATTGTCAGTAAGTGAGACCTTTTGATAGGCATCGCGATAAGCTTTGTTGTATCGTTCATAAGGCCCTACATTTTGAGGGAACTCCCACCTCCAAAAGCGTGAGCGCGTTAATTGATTCACAAAATGAGAGAATGTTAAACCATTTTGATTCGCTTCTAATTCTGTTGAAACACCGTACCCTAGTCCAATCTTAAAATCACCAACTGGTATTTCCGTATTTAGGTTTACCCCAGTTCGGTTGTTTGTCATTTGTCCGATGCCCACCATTGAACTCGCAAAGGGTATCAAGAGGTTTGCACTTTGAGTTGGTGAAGTGTTTACATCAATGGCTCGTGCTTCTGCGATACTCGTATTCCAGAAAATACCGTTGTTGTTGACTACATCTGGACTAATGCGGTAATAGTGAAGTTCTAGCGGAATTTTGAGCCATTTCTCGTTCGTCCGGATTTTTGCAGAAATTGCCTCACCCCAAGGGTAGTCGGTTGTTGGTGTTACATACCTTCCAGCTCCTAATTCGGCTTGGATGTTGAGGCCTGCAATTTGCGTTTTCCACTCCGCAGTAATTACATTAAATCCAACCTCTTGGGTATTGAGGCTGTCTAGCCATGTGATGTTGTTAATGTTGTTGAGGGCGATAGAGGAGGTAGGGTTGTACTGTTTCTTGATTTTTCCTCCGTAATTAATGTTGGGAATGGATAGAAAACCACCAGCCAATTCAGTTTTTCCATATAGTCCAGAAAAGCTCCAGCCATTCGGTAGGTTAAACCCTTCTACAATGGTTCCTTGCACAGCGCGTTCACCCCAGCGTTGATCTTGGATAATAGCACCTTGTTCATACATGAGGTTGTAGCGTGTGCCGATGTTTTTGCCGATGGGGTCCCACGGGTTGCGTTCGCTCAAAGTAAACCGGTTATATCCCCTGAAACTCGCCAAGGTCAAGTCGCTAATGGAGTACCAGTGAATCCCACCCATACGGAGGTTGAATGTTCCGTATTTTGTCATGTACGATCCATAAAGGTTTAACCCTAAGTTAAGGCCCATATTTTGACCAAGACGCTGACCAGACAAGGGGTTCCAAACGGGTGGTAAATCACCAGGAGCTACTTGCCCGTTGTAGGTTGGGTTGATTTGTCCATCTAAAAATTGAAAAGCAAAAAGGTCAAAACCCCACGAAACTTTTTTGGAGGGTCTACCAGACATGTTGACCAATAGATTTGGCAACTGGGTGTCATCGCCTATGAAAAGCGTATTTCTTTTGGCCGTAGCTCCAGAATTTTCATCGAGGAGGTAAGGGTCATTCATCAGTTGATGGGTAGCGAAAAACCTGTAAAAGCCACTGACTTTAAACTGGTATAAATCGCTGGTATTGGATTTTGGGTAGTTCCCAGGATACCAATCCAGTACCGCATTAGAATCGGCCGCTTGCCCTCGTAAACCTTCAGGCGTGAATGCCAAAAGGGAAGCTAGTCCAACCCATATGTATTTATGAAAATGCATACCATATGTATAAAATGATGCCCACAAGAAATAGGCTTAATAAAACGTTCCAAGTTGTTGATTTTGAGCTCTTAGAGGTCGTGATAGTGGTATTCGCGTTCCACGATATGGAACTCAACTGATTCCAGGTGGTATTACTCAGTGTAAGTAGCAGTGTTACGCTTATCGTAAACAGAAATAAGGCAAAGTGCAGGAAGTTCATGGTTGCAAACCAATGTAACCCTCCTGAAAGTGACGATTTATTGAGCTCCAATACAAGCCGTAGAATTCCGATGACAGCCCCTATCAACAGCGTGTAATTTGCGCTTTTGGCAGGAATGTGTTTCAAGCTCACCCCAAGTATAAAAACCGCGGCAATAGGAGGTGCAATGTAGGCTTGAATGCTCTGTAATTTTTGAAATAACCCTCCATCAAGTACTTGTAACATGGGAATCCAAAGTAGGCTAAGTCCAACTAGAATGACCGTAGCAACTTGACCAACAATTATCATGTTGCGATCAGAGGTTTTTGGTTTGTAGTGTTTGTAAATATCATACGTAAAAATGGTTGCACATGAGCTGAATACAGAGGATAGGGAGGACATGATTGCGGCGAGCAATCCGGCGATTACAAGTCCTCGAACCCCCGGAGGGAGCACCGTCATTGTGAGTAGAGGAATTGCTGCATCGTACACAGGTTCTCCATTTTCAATAGGGAATGTAAGCACGGCATTTGGCCCTTGTGAAAGGTGTAACGCAATTACGCCAGGAATAACAAAAATAAAGAGGGGGAGAACTTTTAGCAGTCCGCCAAAAGTTGATCCCTTGCGCGCTTCATCTAAGTTCTTTGCAGCAAGCACGCGCTGCACAATAAATTGGTCGGTACACCAATACCATACACCTAATATTGGTGCGCCAAATAGAATGCCCGTCCATGGAAAGTCGGGGTCGTTAAAGGGTCGCCATAGGCTAGTGTAGTTGGCGGGCACTGATTGAGCAACACGATCCCAGCCGCCGGCTTCTGCGAGACCATACCAAGTAATTGCAATGGAGCCACCAATAAGTACAAACAGTTGAATCAGATCGGTATATACAACCGCGTTCATTCCACCAATTACTGTATAAAGTCCGGTAATTGCCACAATCACTAAGGCTCCTGTCCAGAAATCGATGCCGAGCATTGTTGTAAAAACAATACTCCCTGCGGCAACGGTTATGGAAATCTTTGTAAGGACGTAAGATGTAATGCTTGTCCAAGCTAAGTATTTACGCGACCATATTCCAAAACGCTTTTCTAAAAACTCCGGCATTGTATTAACTCCTGATTTCAAGTAAAAAGGAACGAAAACCCAACCCAGAATAAGGAGCATGAATCCAGCCAAAAGCTCAAATTGAGCAGCTGGAAAATCACCGGCAGCTCCGGCGCCTCCTAGTCCAATAATATGCTCAGAACCTATGTTTGATGCAAACAATGAAGCGCCAATTACAAACCAGCTCAAGTTTTTCCCACATAGGAAATAGTCCACGCTAGATCTGTTTCCGGCTTTACGACTTTTGTTAAAGAGCACCACACCAACAACAAGAGCAATTACCGCAAAGTATGCAGCAACAACCCCGAGGTCTAAATTGGTAAGGCGTGAGCTCAACTCCATGATAATTAGTTAAGTTCTCCTGTTTCTGAGATCGTTTGAGTTTTTAGCCTGACCGGCGATGCAGGCTCATCCAATGCAGTGCGCGGTTGAACATAAAAAGGAATGTTTGCGTAGGCTGTTTTATTCCCTCTGTCTGTTACAAAAACGAAAAGCCGATAGGGACCTTCTTTCGCAGGTACTTTAAAGGTGGCTTGGGTATCGTTGCGTTTCCTAAACTTCCCAAGAACAGGCTGCAGGGAAGATTCAAAGTCGCCACCAGCTTTTGCGTTGCTGGTTTCGGGAAAGATTAACCATTCTACATGAAGGTTCTTATCATCGGGGTCACTACTGGCAAGCCTTGCAAACTGTTTCGTCCCTGCTTTTACTTTAATGTTAATGGAATCTTTAAACCCTTCGATGTAAAAGGAGTCAATCGATGGACTTGAGTTGGCCAATGGTTCTTTTTGCCAAGCGTGATGCAATTGGTCAAGCGGTTCTGTAGGGTTGCCCGACTCTGTAAACAAGCCATACCAAGTAGAAGTGGTTTCCTGCTTTTGGCCCCAAAGGAATACGTATGAACCAATGCAGTAATAGTTTTGTGCTGCAATGTATTTGGTATAACGGTTCCCATATGAAGCTGCTTTTTCAGTGCTGGTTTGTTCAATTGGGGCTCCCCATGGAGTTTTCGGAACCTCCCAATGGCCATTTGGTCCCCATTCGGATATGATATAAGGGCCGTCCCAGCCAAAACGTTTAAGGTTTTGAGAAACCTGAGCAATGTCTCCATAGGTATTGATTCCATAGATGTCAATGTCTGGAGCTTTTGATTTGATGAGTTGCACTTCAGTTGAATCCAAACCTGCAGTTACAGTGGTGGTAGGGTGGTGGGGATCAACTTCATGAATCATGGCTGCGATGTCCTGGATTGCATCCCAAACTTTGGTATTTGAATAAAAGAGGTCCACTTCGTTTCCAATTCCCCATAACAGCACAGCGGGATGATCCTTGTACTTCATAACAAAAGCACGAAAATCCTCCAGCTGTTTTTTTACCGCTGCTTCATCGTTGTAATCGAAACCGTGGCGTTCGTGCTGAACCCACATTCCTACCATTACCGTAAATCCATACTTCTCGGCATTTGCTAACGCCTCTTCGGCTTCTTCCATTCCCCATGTGCGAATACTGTTCCCGCCGAGGGAGGCTAAGGTTTTGAGGTGCCCCTGGCCACCAGCACCTTTGATGAGGTATGGCTTGCCATTTCGATAGAGGGAGTAACCACTTTCCGTTTGTTTTACAGTTACGGGAATGGCTTGTCCAAAGCTTGTGTTCGGCAAAAGACCTGAAATAAAAACAGTTACAATTATGGTTAGCTTATAAATCAAACGCAAAGTTTTTTTCTGGTTGACCATGTTGTTTTGTTTCATTAAACTGATATAGTTTTCCTGGGCGATGCGGAACATCGCGCTGCAGTTCTTTCGTGTCTTCTAAAATGTTCAAGCTTAATATTTTCTTTCTAAAGTTTGCTTTATCAAACTCTAAGTCGAGCAAGCCTTCATATAATTCTTGCAGTTCTCCCAAGGTGAACTTAGCAGGAAGTAGGTTAAACCCAATAGGTTCTCTTCTGATTTTTTCTCGAAGAAGCTGTAATGCGTCCCTAGCTATTTCAGTATGGTCAAAAGCTAGGCTTGGTAGTGTAGAAATGTCTTTCCAGTAAACACCTTCGGCCCAAGCTGAAGCATGAGGGTCGTGTTTACTAATATCGATAAGGGCATAAAAGCCAGCAGTTATTACGCGGGCAACGGGGTGGCGATTAACATTGCCATAGACTTTTGTTTGTTGGAGGAATAAATTTGAAATGCCCGTAAGGTCTTTCAATACCCGTACTGCTGCGTCCTCGATATTTTCATTGGGATAGACTAAGTCTCCAGGAAGAGCCCAGCTTCCTTTGTAGGGTGACGCTCCTCGTTTGATTACCAAAACTTTTAGTTTGGAGTCGTGATATCCAAAAACTACACAATCCACTGACATGCCAAATTGGAAGAACTTGTCATACGGAATTTCGTAGTATGGAACGGCGAAAGAATCGTTGCCTGTAAGAATTTCATTGTTGTTCATAGGTTCATTTTGGTTTCCGATTGAGGTAGTCAAACATAGGTATTAATTGATTAATTGTACTAAGTACCATAAGATAATACTTTAAAGAACTGCTAAAAATACTGTTTTTCAGTGTTTTATAAAATAATTAAAAATAGTTTAGGTAAATACAACTAAAAGCAACTACATTTGGGTCAAACTTTTAATTATGAGAAAATTTATACTTTCAGTTCTAGTTGGTGCGCCAATAGCACTCGCTGCACAGAACGCACAAATTGATCTTCCCATAACTTGGGACGATATGAATGTCAATTACACAGTCGACGATTTTGGAGGAAACGTGTCTCAAACCGTTGCTGATCCAATGAATGCTAGTAACACTGTTCTTGAAAGTGTCAAGACTAATACAGCTGCTACATGGGCTGGTACTTCTCTTTGTCCGCAGGGAGGTAGTTTAGCAACTGCGATTCCTTTTGCACAAGGAGCAACCACAATTAGTTTACGTATTTATTCACCTGATGCAGGTATACCTATTCGGTTGAAAGCGGAAGATCACACTGATCCAACAAAAAGTGTTGAAACTGAAGCACAAACCCAAGTAGCAAACGCATGGGATACGTTAGTTTTTGACTTCGCGAATGAAGCACAAGGGACAGCAGCCATCAACTTTACATATACCTATGATAAGCTATCTGTTTTTTACAACTTCAATACTGATGGAGCGACTGCAGGTACGAAAACATATTACTTGGATGATGCATGGTTTGGTGGACAGTCAACTACTGTTGTGAAGCATGTAACTTTCCGAGTTGATATGAATAACTACACGGGTTCATTCACTACGCCAGAGGTTAATGGTTCATTTAACGGATGGTGTGGAAACTGCAATCCGATGACCGATGCCGATCAAGACGGTATTTGGGAAGTAACGCTTCCGCTTACTGCCGATTCAATTGATTACAAATTCTCCCACGATAACTGGACTGGTCAAGAGTCACTTACACCAGGAGCAACTTGTACGAAAACGATCAATGGCAATACAAATCGCTTTGTTCAGTTAACAGGTGATGTAGTGCTTCCAGCAGTATGCTGGGAAGATTGTGCTGTATGTCAAGGCACAGCGGTAGATAAAAATGTAACATTTCAGGTTGACCTGAATGGGTACTCAGGAGCTCCATTTACCAATGTTAACTTAAACGGAACGTTCAACGGATGGTGTGGAACATGTGCTACCATGACAGATGCTGACAACGATTCTATTTATGATATCACGCTTCAACTTCCTGATGGAAACTATGAGTTCAAATACACTTTAGATGGATGGACAACTGAAGAGGTTCTTACTCCAGGAATGTCATGTACTCAAACTTCTGGTGGCTTTACAAACCGCTCTTTGCCTGTAGCAAACGATACGGTTTTAGCTCCTGTGTGTTGGGAATCATGTGCACCTTGCGCTACACAAACACCTATGGTTAATGTGATGTTTCAGGTAGATTTATCTCAACATTCAGGAACCTATAGCCAAGTGAACCTTAACGGTACGTTCAATGGATGGTGCGGTACGTGCGCTGTTATGACAGATGCGGATAACGACTCTATATTTGAATTGATGGTGACGGTACCTGCTGACACAATCGAATACAAATTCACCTTAGATGGTTGGACTGTTGAAGAGGTTTTATCGGATACACTTCCATGTACTTGGACTGAAGGTGGATTCACAAATAGGATGTTGGTTCCCCATGCTGATACTACGTTAGCTGCAGTATGTTGGGAAGCTTGTGCAGCATGTGGGGATACAATTTCATCAAGTGTTGATGAGCTGGCTTGGAACAGCAGTTTGGTGGTGTCTCCTAACCCTGCAAACACATTCATTTCAGTGTCTGGTGAACTAGCGTCGGCTTCAAGCTATATGGTGCGAATCATAGATATTCAAGGTCGTACCTTGTTAACACGTCAAGGGAACGGAATGACAATAGCTACGCGCTTTGAAACGGCAACATTGGAAAGCGGTATGTATTTTATGACAATAACAGCTGATGGTAAAACTTCAGTAAGTCCAATTGTAATTAAACATTAATTTGGTTAGATTGAATGAGTACAGGCTATATTGTCTGTGCTCATTTTTTAATTTATGCATTATGAAGAATAAAATTACACTTGCTCTTGTGTTTTTAACTTCAACGTTAATGGCACAATTTGATGTTACTTTTCAGGTCGATATGAATGATTATTCAGGATCATTTACAACACCAGAAGTAAACGGAACTTTTAACAGTTGGTGCGGTGATTGCGCTGCGATGACTGACGCTGATGCAGATGGCGTTTGGGATATTACCATTTCTTTAGCTGCAGGATCGTATGAGTTTAACCTGCACTGTAACTGCAGGTAATTTCACGAACCGAGTGTTAGACGTTACTGCTGATACCGTTTTACCTGTAGTATGCTGGGATGCATGCGTTGCATGTGGCAGTTCAGGTGGTGCTCGGGATGTAACATTCCAATTGAACTTGAACACGTACACGGGTTCATATACGAATGTAAATATCAATGGAACCTTTAACGGTTGGTGCGGAGATTGCGCTCCAATGACGGATGACAACGGAGATGGTATTTATGAGATCTTGGTACCAATTTCTGCGGATACCATCGATTACAAGTTTACTTTGGACGGATGGAACATTGAAGAGGTACTAACTGAGGGAGCATCATGTACGCGAACTGTGGACGGTTTTACCAACCGCATGTTGACACCAACTAGCGATACAGTACTTGCCCCCGTTTGTTGGGAGTCTTGTCTTGATTGTTCTTCAAGCATTACTGAGATTGAGTTGCGCAATTCAATGGAAGTTTTCCCGAATCCAGCAAATACAACGGTAAATGTTTTAGCTTCATTTAGCAAAATGCAAGCAGTAACTGTTAATTTAATGGATTTGAGTGGACGAGTATTAAACACTCAGAAGTTCAATGGCTTGAGTGCATTGAATACAAATTTCGACGTATCAAATCTTTCAGCTGGAGTTTACATGCTTCAACTTGTTTCAGTTGATGGCGTTGCCGTAAAACAAGTGAGTGTTTCAAAGTAATTGAATCCTAAAGTTTTTCATAAATCCTCCGATATGTGTTGTCGGGGGATTTTTTTTGCCATTTTTTTGAGGTTTCAAGGCGTTCTAAGTAAATTAAACACCGCTGTTTTAAAGAACTCAAGTGGGAAATAAAGCACGATAACAATATATTATTCATGCTCACTAAGGACGGATTGCGTATTATAGAGCTTTAATAAAATTAGTATGAACAACTACCATGATTACGTTATAAAAGAAGGTAAGTTTATTGGCAAATTTGATGAGATGTATGCCAATTGTGATGACCCTTGGACACAGTCGGAGCAGCCCAACCAGCTGGCAAGACACGCAGCTATACAATTCATTAATGAATACACCAATGGGCCTATTTTAGAATGTGGTTGTGGATTGGGATATTATGCAGACTGGATTCATCGGGTTACAGGAAATGTACCGGTAAGTGTAGATGTATCTGAAACCGCCATTGAAAAAGCCAAAAGTATTTTTCCCCATTTAAATTTTAAGGTGGCAAACATTGCTGATGGACTTGAGGCATACCGTGAATTAGACGGTTTAATCCTTTCTGAAATTATGTGGTATATCTTGGATGATTTTGATAAAATCATGGAAGATATTGCGCGGCATTTTAGTGGGAAATACCTCTTTGTTAATCAGGTGTTCTATAAAGGGACTCAGCAATATGGAACGGATTATTTTACCAACTTAAATGAACTCATAGCACGTATTCCTTTTGAATGTGTAGCTCAAATGCAAGGTACCCGTTCAAAGGATTCTACGATAGAAACTGCGGTTGCCTTTAAGGTGGCGTGAGTTGCATGAGGGATTGAAGCGGATACCCCGCAGCCTGAAAGCAGGCGAGGAGTATGAGTGATAAGCCCGACCCGAAGCGTGAGGGGCATGCCCAAGCATGAATTGCAGTGAGTATTAAATATTTGGTTAATGAAACGACTTGTGTTTGTAGCCCTTGCCATAAGCTTAACGCTCAATGATGGAATGGCAAATGATGAACCAGCAGCACAAGCGACGTTGGAAAGTGTGCTGCAAACGGTTTGGGATTCGCTCTTTGTAAATCCTAGTTACTCGCTTCAATTGAATGAATTGGCTGATTCCTTGGATAGCGAGTCTGGAGGAGTTTACCATTCAAGAATATTGAATAATTACGGAGCATGTTATTGGATTCAAGGTGACTTGGATCAAGCGCTGAGCTATTTTACTGAACTTGAGTCAGTTGCACGTACAGGAGGAGATTCCAATTTACTTAAAGTAGCCCTGAACAACTTGGGTATTATAAGTATTGATTTAGAAGATTGGGATAAGGCTATCGCCTATGAAGAAGAGGCGTTGAAGCTTGCTGAAATGCTCAATCTACCGCGGGAAAAGACATCTGTTTTTGTAAACTTAGGAGTAGCACACCGCAAGCGCAAGGAGCAGGAAGAAGGTAAACGCTTTTTAGATAGCGCTTGGGTTTATGCAAGTTGTTTTGATCAAGCGGATTTACAGGTAATAGCGGGTCATAACTTGAGTGAAGCATACTTACAACAAGGACATGTAGCTCGTGCTGATTCATTTGCGTTGTTGAGTTATCAATTGGCTAAAACTTTGGCGAATCACAAAAACGAAGTACACGCCATTTTGGCTGTTGCTAAAGTACAAGTGGCAACCGAAGATTACGACGCGGCAAGAGAGCTTGCAGAAGAAGCATTAGAGCTCTCTTATCAGCTTGATTTTACGGAGGGAAAATACGAGTCGTACTATGTTTTATACGAACACGCAAAAGCTACCAATGATGCTATTCAACAGGTGTCGCATTTTGAAAACTACATTAAACTGAAGTAGGAAGTGATCAATCCCGCCTTAGTTGCCAGTATCAAATCGCGGGAGCAAGAACAAATTCTCGAAAAAGCAAAACAAGCAAATGATTCGGCTCACTTTTGGTCGGTATTGGTGAATTGGCTTTATGCATTGCTCGGAGTTTTGATGCTGGGAATAGCTGCTTTGGCGATCCGTTGGAAGCTTCAGCGAAGACAAGTGGCGGAATTAAGCGACAACCACCAAAAACAGGAACACCGCTTAGCAACTATGGAGGTAAGCCATGACGAACTGCGCGGAAAACTTGCTGAAAAGGAAAAAGAGGTGTTGAAGTATGCATTTTCTGTTGAACGCCAGGAAGCCTTGACAACTGCAATTGAGCAAGCACTGGAATCTTCGCATCCCGACTCTGCGCAGCGCGTACTTAAGAAGTTGAAACAAACCCTTTCAGCCAATAGAGTGCTCGCTAGTGAATGGAAAGCATTTGAAAAGCAGTTTGCTGAAGTAAATGACGCTTTCTACAAGACGCTTTTAACAGAGCACCCAAAATTAACACCTGCAGAAATGAAAGTTGCTGCGTTTGTTCGCCTTCAACTTACTTCAAAACAAATTGCAGAATTGCTTCAAATAGCTCCATCAAGTGTAGATGTTACCCGACATCGTTTGCGTAAAAAACTGGGGTTGGCCGGTGATGAAAATCTTTTTTCACACTTAGCTACGTTTTAAAATACTGAATTACAGGATTTTAACTGCTTGTATAGATTTTGTAAAGTAGACCTTGTGGGTGTTCCTCCCGTCTAGGGTTCAAACTTAAAAATCAAAATTATGCGATTTAAAACGACTGTATCAGCGCTTATTCTAGTAATGAGCTTATTTGGGCTTTCAGCTATGGCTCAAACTTGGACCAACCTTGCAAACGATGTAGCTGGAGATGGAGCTAACCCTGATTATTTAGACGGAACAAGTTTCTCGTACTGGTATGATGATCAAGCAGATTCAATCTTTTTTCAAATTGAGGTACAAACTGTAACCAATACCCACCTCAGTGATTTCGGTGTGAATGTCTTGTTCAACGTACCTGGAATGTCTCAAACCTTTAATTTTTGGGGTAACGACAACCAAAACCCGTATCATTTATTACTATCTATGTGGGTTACAGGAACACCTCCCGATAACTATTCAGGTATTATTGGTATAGCTGATGCATCGGGTGTTCAAAGTTCAAATTGGACCAATTACCTGCAAAACGGTGTAGCCGGATTAATCAGTGCTAATAATAATTCAATCACCCTTGCTATGCGCCGTGCTGATTTAATAGACGATGCTTTAATCCCATCAACGGGTATTGATATTGGGGTTGCAGCAGCAGTGGGAAGCTCTTCGATATGGAACGATGATATTTATACCCCTGGTGCAACGATGAATATCACGTTGGATGAAACTACAGGGATATTGGAACAAGCTGAAGTTCAGCAGTTTTCAGTATTTCCAAATCCGACAACTGATTTTACAGTAATTGATCAACCGGATGTAGTAGCGTACGCGTTGTACGCTTTATCTGGTCAGCAAATAAAGGTTGAACACGGCAATAACTTGCGAACCGTTGACCTCACAAATGTACCTTCTGGTATGTACATTTTAGAAGTGAGGAATCGTGCCGGAATGCGTTCTCAGGCGAGGGTAGTAAAACGCTGAGCGCAGGTGCCTGGCAGCTTATAGGATGATAACTCAACCAGGCAATCGCGAAAGGGTGCTCTTCAAACAGAGCCCCTTTTTCTTTTTCATGCCAAATTGAGCGGGTTAACTTACGGTTAGCCTAATTCAATGCGTACATTCTCCTTGGAACTTTGAGTTCCATTTTGCGGTCAATTGTTTTTGTCTGAGCAAACTTTTCTTAATGTAAATTCGTACCATCAATAAATACAACTATTTATGAAGGTAAATTACATTATAGGAGCTCTTATTATAGCAGTCTTTGCAGTTTTAGGATGTTCTAAAGATGATTCGTCATCAGACTCAAGTCCATCAAATCCAACTGGTCCACCTGCATTGCAAGGGGGTACTGCATTATTGGAGTTTGAAGACGGAGAAGGAGTAAAATGGACGGCACACAACATCACAAAAAACGCATCAAGTTCAATAATTTACGCAGCGGGATCGGCTCCTGATGGTTCTTATTTTGAATTATCGGTAGATAACCTGACGGGAAACTCAACCATTCCAGTTGGGGGTCAAGTTGGTTATTTGTATTTCAAAAATGCCGAAGGAGAAGAATTTGATACCCGAATAGGTGGAGCAGGAAATGTGCTCATTGATCGTTGGGATGATGTACGACTGGAAGCAAGATTTCTGTTTCCTGGCGTACAGAGCTTAGGGAATGAGTTCATGGAGTTCACAAATGGGAAGTTCGCATTTAATCGAGACACAATTGTTAGCCTAAGTGTTGAGGAAGTCTATGATGATTGGACTGGCGTTAATTATGTATTTGTGGATCGTCCTGTGCGTATTGTAAATGGTCAAGTTACGCGTGAAACTGGACCTGAATTAGGCTACACCATTGAAGCGAGCACCAAGACTCAAGGACAGATTCCTGCCGATAAGATCAATTTTTCAGGTTTTGCGAACACGACGTATACCATAGACTGGGATTGGTTGGGTTATACGCAACTGGTAGATGATGAAGAGCTTACTGTTACGTTAAAGCACGGTGAAGAGGTGATTGAAACGATTTCGCAATCGTTTAAGATGAATCCAATATTTGGAGCATTTACTATGAACGCTCAAGGGAGTTCTGCACCAAACACTAGTACTGTTACCATTTCACCAGTAGTGGATCCAAATAGGCCCAACGATGCTTATGAAATATCAGGATTGGGAGGGCAGCCATACGTGTTTTTCATTGATCAAGATGGAACGATTGAGTGTACGGATACTCACCCTTATATGGGAAGCCCTGTAACCAGTATTTATTGCTACGATGATAATGCTACAGAATTGACACTGACCATTCATAATGGCCAACCGAACTACTACAAGTTAATTCGACAGTAAAGGAAATTAACGGATTTAAAGGCTCGCATTGCGAGCCTTTTTTTTTTGTCCGATAATTACACGTCTGTTTGTATCTTAAGCCTACAACTGAATTGTTATGGCTCGAAAAATTCGAATTTTAAGTATTGATGGTGGAGGGATTCGTGGAATAGTACCTGCTACAATTCTCAACTACATTGAACTTAAAATTCAGGAGCTTACCCAAAACCCCAATGCTAGAATAGCGGATTATTTTGATTTATTAGCAGGAAGTAGCACGGGCGGGGTGCTTTCTATGTTCTACTTGATGCCAAACCCAAACGCTACAAGTGGCCCAAATTCAAAGTATACTGCGGGAGAAGCGCTGCAATTTTATGAACAGTTTGGCCCACGGGTTTTTAAACATTCGAGTAAGTTTTCGTGGTTTGGTCTGCGGAAGATTTTTGATGCTACAGCTTACAGTTCAAAAGGCTTGGAAGCTGTTTATGATCATATTTTTGGCAATCTGCACATGTATGAGCTGCTCAAACCATGTTTGATCGGTTCTTATAACTTGGTTCACCAGCAGGCGGTTTTCTTTTCGTCACATGAGTCACGGGTAAATATGCGTGATTATCGTGTTGCGGATGTGGCTCGCTCTACTTCCGCTGTACCTACGGTTTTTCCTCCTGCACGCATAAAGAATTTGGCAACTGGAGAATTGATGATTAATCTAGATGGGGGAGTAGTAGCAAATAATCCTGCTATGTGCGCTTTTGCAGAAGCGCGTAATGGTAATTTTAACGCGGTGGAATTTCCAAAAACAGAAGACATGTTGCTGCTGTCGTTGGGAACAGGAAGTGGTAAGGTTAAATTACCAGCTTTGGCTAAAGCAGGTAGTTGGGGAGCTGAAAAATGGGCACGTGTCGCTCCACAAATTATGCTTGATGCAAGCGATCAACCTGTTCATTATCAATTGAAACAACTCTTCGATCAATTGCCTCGCCCTTTTAATCAACAATATAAGCGCATTGATGTGCCTTTATATCACGGAGCCTACGCAGGGGAACTCACTGATACAGCCCCATCTAATATAACGAACCTCAAGGAAGCTGCTCAAAAGGCATTAGAACAAGCTTTAATCGACTCAGAAGAACAGCTCGGGTTAGATCGGTTTGTAGAATTATTAATAGAGCCGGAAAATTCAGCTCATTTTTATTATTCAAAACCTACTTCATCATGAAAACGTTAACCACACTACTTTCGATTCTATTTTGCACACTATTGAATGCCCAAGAAGGTGTTTATAAATCACACGGAAAGTTCGGTTTCCGCTGGAATGACCAGGTTGCTATCCCTCCAGAATACGATGAGTACAAAGAATTAGGCGGGTGCGATGCTATTTATTATGGCTGGAGAAAAGGGGACTGTTGGTCCATTAGTAAACTGGGAGCGATTAAAACCGAATGCGTGTACAGCGATTTGGAACTACTTGACTACACCGAGCAAGCGGAAGCAGGGGAATTAAACCCTGAGGATTTTGTTGCCGCACACACGAGCAATGGAATTGCCATATTTAACCTAACCAGCTGTTATGATTTGCTGTTGTGGCAAGAGGAGATCCCAGCAGCAAAAGAAGTTTCACTTTTTGCAGTAGAGTGGCTAATTTATTTGAAGGTTGAAACAGAAAAGGGAATTCAGCTGTATTCAAAAAACGAAGGCAAGCTTGTGCCTGTATTGAAGCAGGAGGTTGATCATGTTGAGCCCTTAAAAGAAGATATCAGCTACATCGCTAATGCACGTGGTTATGTCACGAAAAGAGGTGGTTTAAAAGGACTGTTAATTGCTTCACCACAAGGGAATTTGCATGAGGTTTCAGTTCCTGCATTCAAACAAATAAAATTGGATAAGGGAAACTTAGGCGAATCTTTCCTCACCTTGGATGGAGATGATGGTGTGAACTTATTTGACATCAGTGCTGCTGAAATCACTGAAGATTACACCCTGGTATTTGATGAGCCAGTGTCGGAATTCATAGCTTTTCCAGATCGCCAAATACTTGGCTATTACAAACAGTCAGGAAAATGGCATGCGGTAGATAATTACGTGAGTATTTTACCCTGGACTGAAGTAAAAGAGTTACCCGGAACATTCGATGGTCTGGCGATGAAATACAATGGATACTGGTATTGGGTGGAGCCGGGGAAAATGTTGGATGAGCTTCCTTTTCCATATGTGGGTAATGAGCGAATATTAAGTCGTGGGTTCGAGTCAGTAAAAGAGTTGGAGCAAGCAGTCAAAAGCAGCGCTGATTACTTGATTGGAGTTTCTTCAGAAGATTGCGATGGTATAGCTCAAACAGGATGTGACCTATCAACCGGTGAAAGAAAAGGCGTAATCCTTCCTGAATTCAGCGTTTTACCGCCAGTTTTTAAAGCGCTGCGGCGGTTGAATGAAGGTCAAACGTATGAGTTAGTACTAGACGGTAAAGCTTCATTATTTAACAATGGAAACTATACGTTTTTCAATTACGATTCAATTTTAGGAAATACCGGGTACAACAATGCCTTGATTGAATTATGGTCAGGAAACGACCTCATCATAACGGGAACGGCGAATCAAATTGGGGTGGAGGTAGCCAGCGTAAATTACTGGAAGGATTCACCGGGATTTACTTTTCGAAAAGAAGGGCTTTTGGGTATTGCTTTTGGAAATGTGCTGATTGAAGCTCAATTTAAGGAGGTATTGGATCTGGACGCTTTTCCACTAAAGCTAAGCTTGCCTTCTGGAGATACGGCATTGGTAACCCAGTTCGGGAGGGTATTAACCGTTTCGCACGTAACAGAACATGAGGGGTATGTTCATTTTAAGTATATGAATGGGTGGCAATTTATTCCAAAAAAAGAAAAGGGCGCTAAGTCGGGTCTTATAGCCCGAGCGGGTTCTTATACCCCTTTTGGACCAGAAGATTTTAAGGTGAAATGGAACGAAATGCAGCAGGCTTCTAGTCAGCTTTCGCACGCTGAACGCTTGTATCGCGGAAGTGAAGCAGTGGCTGCACACCTCGTTATTGTTGAGGCTGAAGGTAGTACAAGCCTATTGTGGTGGAGGCCTGAGAACGTGCTTAAAGGAGAACAAGCAATGGATACACTTGCTAGTGGTCTTGAACGTGTTGAGGTACTTCCCAGTGGTTTTGTACAAGTCTTTATGAAAGGTAGTTTGAGACTCTTTTATCCTCACGCTGGAACATCCCATGAAGACCTTGAGGTAAGTTTTAACTCAGTGGAAAAAATGAATGATCACCTGGAGTTAACTTTGAACAATGGAGGTAAAGCCTTGGCCGCATTTAGGCAGGTTGCTCACAATCATCAGAAAGGATATTTAAGGGTTAGTTGGATTCAGGAATTTGGAGGGTATGGCCTGCTCTATGAAGAGGATGAAGTTTCATTGTTATTCAATGGGTCAATTACTAAGTTACCATTTGTAGACGTTAGACTATTTGATGGTGAGTCGAGTCACACAACACCAAATAGATTTTTCGCGAAGAGAAGTGGTAGCTGGGGATTGGTGGTGTCGAAAATGATGTTTACGCAAGGATATTATGTTGAATATCTAGAAGCCATGCCCTTCAAGTATGATTTGCCAGCACTGAAAGAAAAAATGAATCGCTAGTGCCGCTATTCTAATTTTATCGAAACTGACGTGTTCGTGTTGAGCTCTACAAGTTGACTTGACAGTGAAGGAGGGCCAGTCATTCCGCCGCGCACATTGTTTGAAAATCCATAAGCTTCTGTGGGAATTCCAAAGAAATTGGTGTTCAATTCACCATTTCCATCCTCATCATGAAAGCTACGAATTGCATAGTTTCCGTTATCGAGTTCTTCAAAAATGATTTCCATTGCTTCGCCATTTACAGCTACCCTTTTATTCTGTACAGGCTCTCCCGATTCATTTAATAATTGAACCATTAAATACCCATTCTGGGTTTCAATATTTGTGAAAGTAGCCGCAAGGGTATTTTTGCTTTGACCGAATACTGTGGCTTCAAAACAAAATAAAAGCAAGAAGGTGAGGTATGTGCGCATAGGCTAGGCAAAAGCTTTTCCAGAGCGAATGATTTCTCCCGCAAGAATTACACTGTCAATATTGTCATTTCCAAAGTCGTACGGCATATAACTCAGCGAGTTCATCGGATTAGTAATAACCACTGAAGCGCGTTTACCCAAAGAGATGCTTCCATGCGTTTTCTCCAACTCCATTGCTGCTGCGCCATTAATGGTGAGCCCGTGAAGTGCTTCTGTTGGCGTCATTTTCATTCTAATGCATGCAAGTGAAAATACGAACTGCATATTTCCAGAAGGTGTTGACCCTGGATTATAGTCGGTAGCTAAAGCCACAATCGCATTGTTTTCCATAAGTCGACGAACAGGACTGTAAGGAATTCCTAAGAAAAATGAGCAAGAAGGTAATGCTGTTGCAACAGTTGAAGACTCAGCGAGAACGACTACATCTTCATCGGTTAATTCTTCCAAGTGATCAACCGATATTGCCTGATGATCCGTAGCCATTTTAATACCTCCTAAGGCATTAAATTGGTTAACATGGATTTTAGCTTTTAGCCCATGAGCAATTCCAGCTTTAATGATTTCCTGTGTTTCAGCCACAGAAAAGTACCCTTCTTCGCAAAAAGCATCAATGTAGTCAGCCATTTTTGAATCGGCAACGGCAGGAATCATGGTGTAAATGATAGCATCGATGTAACCCCTGTGATTATCTTTATACAAAATGGGATAGGCGTGGGCGCCGAGAAATGTAGTTTTAATAGTACAGGGTACAGCTTCTCGCAACCGGTTCGCAACACGCAGCATTTTCAACTCGCTTTCTAACGTGAGCCCATAGCCGCTTTTAATCTCAATAGCTCCTGTGCCTTGTTGCATCATATGAACCACACGCGCTAAAGCTTCTTCAAAAAGAACTTCTTCATCCATGGCATTGAGCTTCAGCGCAGAATTCAATATTCCGCCTCCCTTAGAAGCGATTTCTTGATAGGATAATCCTTTGATGCGGTCCTCAAACTCCTCATTACGAGGAGCCGCAAATACAGTGTGCGTGTGCGAGTCACAGAAAGCGGGAAAAACATGACCTCCATTGGCATCGGCTATGGTAAGGTCATTCCAATCCGCAATGCCTTGTAAATCTTTCATGTGACCAAAGTCTGCAATGCGGTCATCCTCCAATGCTAGATAGGCATCTTTCAATGAGTTAGACTTACCCATTGCTTCTCCGCGAATAGCAGCTTGATTTCCCTCATCATCAACTACGTGTAACTCGCCTATATTCTTGATCAGAATTTTACCCATTTGCTCTGCTTTTGCACAAAGAAAAGGAAATCATCAAAAGCAGCTTAATCAAATGTTACCGTTGCACGTTTTACGGAGCGAATGTCAAAAAAACCACTCACGTATTCATCCGAACCCTGTTTTCTAATATTGCCTGTAATGCGGGCAGGAGGGGAGGCAAATGGACCACCATTTCCGATTGACTGCTGTTGGATTAAGGTAAGAAACTCAAAGTAGTCACGCGTAATTTTGTTCTGTTCAACCGTTACTTGAATAGTATCAAAAAGTTGACTGTATTCATCGAAGTCTTCTTCCGGCATAAAGAACACCGTAAATTCGATGGTATCATTTTTAACAAACTCATCCTCGGCAAATGTGAGGTCAGTTGGCGCGTCTAAAAAGACATCATTAACAAATACGCGCCACCTGTAGTAATCGCCTTTTGGTGCTGGTTCAAAGGTTTTGAGTTTAACCTCATATCCGGTATTACCAAACGGCAGGTCGTCATTGAACTCCACAAAAATGCTATCTATTGGGGTTACTTCTTCCATAACTCCAGGGTCTGAAATGTACTCCGTACCGTCCTGGGTTTTAATGTAGAGGTGGTAACTGTTTCCTGGAACTCCACGCACTACCGACTGAAAATGCTCCGAACCTGGATTATAGCGCAGGGTGTCAAGTACATTGTCATTCTCAAAAAGAACAACAGTTGCGCCTGATTCAGCCGTGTAATCAGGCTCCTCGTTGGCGAAAAAATTTGTGGTATAACTCAATTTAACCGATTGAACAGTAAGCTCATCGGTTAAAAACCCTTCTACGTTCAGGACTGGAGGTTTATCTTCAAGTTCAACTTCAATGATGTCTTCACAACTCGCGAGTATAAACAGCGCGCACAATGCGATAAACCAATGCTGTATGCCGTAATTTTTCATAACTAAATCGCTTAAAATGTAAAGTTGTAGGTTACTGATGGTACGGGAATCCCGATAATTGAAAGTTGCACGGCCTCGGTGTTGAATGGGTCACTGAAGTCGGTCACTGATTCGTTTTGAGCCGTTCGGAAGAAGATGGAGTAGGGGTTTCTCCTTCCATAAAGATTATACACTCCAAAAATCCACTTTCCTTGCCAGCGTCTGCTATTATTTTTAATCGGTGTATAGGTAAACGAAACATCCAAGCGATGGTAATCAGGAATGCGATTCTCATTGCGATTCCCATAAAAAGGTACGTTAATTCCATCGTAAACAAATTTCCCTTCAGGGTAGGTGATCGGTCTTCCTGTTGCGTAAGAAAAATTAGCTGAGGCTTCCCAACGATCATTGAGGTCATAACTCGCAACTATGGAAAGGTCGTGAGGTTTATCGTAGTTGGCAGAGAACCAATCACCGTTGTTGATGCCCGTATTCACGTAATCGCCTGCACGAACTGCTCCAACTTGTCGTTCAGTTCGAGCAAGGGTATATGCTATCCACCCGGTAAGACGTCCTTTACTCTTTTTCAGCATAAACTCCAGTCCATAAGCACGACCATCGCCACTTAAAAATTCGGTTTCTACATTTTGATTTAGTAACAATTCTGCACCGTCTTTGTAATCGAGCACATCATACATCATTTTATAATACCCCTCTACCGAAAGCTTGTACATGTTGTTTTTAAAATTCCGGTAATATCCTACGGCTACTTGATCAGCTGTCGCAGGATCTACATATTTACCTGCAGGCTTCCACACATCAATCGGCGTAGCTGCAGTGGTATTTGAAACTAGATGTATGTATTGACGCATGCGGTTATAGCTGGCTTTTACAGAACTTGTTTCAGAAAGTCTGTAATTCACCCCAAAGCGAGGTTCAAAACCGTTATAACTAGCAGAAACTTCATATTGATCGAGGTATTCAACTCCGGTGATATCAGATGCTTCAGTTGGAATACCGAACTGATATTGATTCAATTGACCACCATAATTAACGAATTGAGAATAACGAATTCCGTATTCCATAGATAGTTTATCCGAAACTTTATGCTCGTTGCTGACATATACAGCGGTTTCTAGATTTCGTTCAGTAGGAACTTTGATTTGATCAAATATGGCACCTTCACCCGTTCCTTGCACGTTGCCTGGACTAAAGATGTACTGGATGGCATTTCCTCCAAACTCAAGGGTGTGATTTGGGTTGAGGTAATATGTGAAATCAGCCTTTAAGTTATAGTTGACAACTGAAGAGTTCCATTCAAAACCTTGGTTTCCAAAGTTGCTACCCAAGGCATAACCATAGTCTGCATAAATGGCTGTGAAATTGGAAAAGAGCTTTTCACTGAACAAGTGATTCCAACGAAGGGTAGCTGTTTTGTTACCCCAATCCGTGCTAAATGCTTCGCCAAAACCAAAAACATCCCTACCGAAATATCCTGATAGGTAAACGCGATTATTTTCGTTCACATCATAATTAACCTTCATGTTCAGGTCATAGAAATATGCTTTTGTATCGCTAAAGTCTTCTGTTAAAAGCAAAAATAAATCAGCATAAGACCTTCTTGCAGAGACAAGGAAAGACATTTTGTCTTTGAGAATGGGCCCTTCTACTGTGAGTCTGCTCGAAACTGTTCCAATTCCACCTTGTGCAGATAAAGTTTTTGCATTCCCATCGCGTTGCCTAACATCCATAACAGAAGATAAGCGACCACCGTACCTTGCAGGTATTCCTCCTTTATACAACTGAACATCCTTTACAGCATCGGGGTTGAATATCGAAAAGAAGCCAAATAAATGTGATGAATTGTAAACGGGCCCTTCATCGAGTAGCAATAAATTTTGATCAATATTTCCCCCCCTAACATTGAGTCCTGGAGCTCCTTCACCAACTGTGGTGACCCCGGGTAATAACGTAAAGGTCCGGATAACATCCGTCTCTCCCATGAACTGAGGTACTTTTTCAATGGTTTTTAGTTCCATTTTCTCTACGCTCATTTCAACTTCTGTCAGGTTTTCATCTTCGCGTTCTGCAGCAATGACAACCTCTTTTAAATTTTCAGTTTTGAAGCTGAGCTCCATGTCGCGAGTGATGTTGCCCTTAAGCTCAACGCGTTCAGTGTATGGAGCGTAACCGATATAAGACCAGGTTATCGTGTAGGTGCCTTCCGGTAGGGTGATTGAATAAAACCCGTAAACATTTGCAGATGTTCCGGATTTTAATTCATCAACATAAACAGTAGCGCCAATTAAGTCCTCTCCGTTTGCTGCATCTTTAATGTATCCGCTTAACGTGTGTTTTTGACTGAATGCCCAACTTAGTGTTAATGAACATAGTGCCGCTAGCAATAATTGTTTCATGGTGGAACTGTAAATTTTGAGGGTGCAAAATTGCGTAGAAGATTTGATTGGGGCAAGGATATGGTTCATCGAGAAGCGGTGATAATGACAAACGGCAGATTTATTTGTTTGAACGGTACTACTGACTTTGTGTATTTTCACCGCATTAAATGATGAAACGTATTCCCTTTATAGCGGTAACCATTATCGCACTTTTTTTTGGATTTTATGCCCATTCCAGTGGTAAGGAGGTGGCTTTCAGTGTCGCTACCGCTGTGGCACTTTGGATGGCTGGCCTATGGATAACAGAGGCGTGGAGCATTTACCTAACTTCTTTTATCCCGTTGGTGGTGTTTCCATTTTTAGGAGTAAGCTCAATGTCTGATTTGGCTCCGGCTTATATGCCTCAGATCATTTTTTTCTTTATTGGGGGGTTTTATATGGCTTTCGCACTCGAAGAAAGCGGTCTTCACAAAAGAATAGCATATTGGATTCTCAGCAAATGTAACGGCAACACGTACCTTCTTTTAGGTGGCTTTATGGCTGTAAGTTATGGCCTGTCCATTTGGATCTTAAATACAGCAACTGTTATGATGCTGCTTCCTGCGCTGCTTGCTGTGTTGAGTGAAGTAAAGTCAGCAAAGCCAGACTTGGCAAAACCCTATTTGCTTGGGCTGGCCTTTTCTGCTTCCATCGGAGGAACTGCTTCGGTAGTTGGAACAGCACCTAACCTGTATTTTATGGACTTTTTCAACACGACCTATCCTTTGAGCACTCCAATTTCATTTGGAAACTGGATGTTATACGCGTTGCCTGTTTCACTGGTAATGCTCATTGCGGCATTTGGGGTGCTTGCTTTTCAATACCGGTCTTCCATTGAAGGAGGTTCTTTCACTTCTGGATTTTTTAAAAATGAGCTAGCTAAACTCGGAGCGCTGAATAAGGTAGAAAAGCGAGTGGGGGCGGTTTGGATTGTGACTGTTTTGGCTTGGTTCTTTCGCGCTGATATAGCGTTGGGTTTTACTACCATTCCAGGATGGTCACAGTTGCTTCCAGCGGGTAATTTCATTAAGGAAAGTACCATTGCCATCCTTGCTGCTCTTGTGTTGTTCGCATTACCTAGCGGTAAACAAAGTGCCACGGTATTAACATGGGAGGTTACTTCAAAAGTTCCGTTCGGGGTAATTTTTCTATTTGGAGGAGGGTTCGCACTAGCTCAGGTTTTAACAGATACTGGAGTGAGCTCTTGGCTAACTGAACAGCTGTTTTTTGTTAAAGCCATTCACCCCATATTGTTGGTGTTAACACTGGCTGGCTTCATGACATTTTTAACTGAGCTCACGAGTAATACCGCATCTACTGTCCTTGTTCTACCAATTCTTAGCTCCATCACAGTTTTAGTTGATTTACCTCCGTTAATTGTATTAATGCCCGTTGTTTTGAGTGCCTCATACGCGTTTATGCTTCCAGTTGCCACCCCTCCAAATGCTTTGGTCTTCGGTGCTGAAAAACTTTCGGTAAAGGATATGGCTCGCGCAGGAATATGGCTCAACCTCATTGGTATTGCTGTAGTGACTGTTTTTGGCAGTTTACTCAGCTTAATGAACTCCTGATGAATAAGTACTTGAACAATGCTTATTCTGAGTACATGGCAATAAGTATGTCTAAAATCTTGTAAGCAGCTTCTGGGATTTTTGTTCCCGGCCCGAAAATTCCTGAAACCCCTACGCCATTTAAGAAAGGATAATCTTGTTCTGGAATTACTCCGCCTACAACAACTAGGATATCTTCACGATCTAACTTCTTCAATTCCTCAATCACTTGAGGAACAAGTGTTTTATGCCCTGCAGCAAGTGAGCTTACTCCTAAAAGGTGGACATCGTTTTCTACGGCTTGCTTTGCAGCTTCCGCGGGTGTTTGAAACAATGGTCCAATGTCAACATCAAATCCGATGTCTGCAAAGGAGGTTGCAATTACTTTTGCACCACGATCGTGACCATCTTGCCCCATTTTGGCAATCATAATTCGAGGTCTCCTGCCATCTAAAGCAGCAAACTCGTCGGCTTTTGCTTGCGCTAGCTTAAATGCTTCATTTTCCATAGACTCAGCTGAATAAACACCACTAATCGATTTGATTTCTGCTTGATACCTCCCAAAAACACGTTCCATGGCATCTGAAATCTCTCCAAGAGTAGCTCGTTTGCGGGCTGCATCTACGGCTAAAGCTAACAAGTTTCCACTTCCGCGTGCTCCTTTTTCTAACGCGAGAAGTGCTTGCTGACAAGCTGCTTCATCCCGATTAGCACGGGTTTGTTTCAATCGCTCAATTTGACTTTGCCTTACCTTGGCATTATCAACTTCTAAGATATCCATTTCAGATTTTTCATCTGTTCCGTATCGATTTACCCCAACAATGATATCTCGTCCGGCATCAATACGCGCTTGCTTTTTAGCAGCGGCCTCTTCAATCCGCATTTTTGGAACACCCGTTTCAATGGCTTTGGCCATTCCGCCAAGCGACTCAATTTCTTGAATGTGACCCCAAGCTTTCTCCACCAATTCATTGGTCAACCATTCCACATAGTACGACCCACCCCAAGGGTCAACACTGGCACAGGCATCGGTTTCTTCCTGAATGAATAGTTGGGTGTTGCGTGCAATGCGCGCACTAAAGTCGGTAGGAAGTGCAATTGCTTCATCGAGGGCATTTGTATGCAGCGATTGGGTTCCTCCAAGTACTGCAGACATAGCTTCTACGCATGTACGGGCAACATTATTATAGGGGTCCTGTTCGGTTAAGCTCCAACCTGATGTTTGACAATGTGTTCGGAGTGCTAACGATTTAGGGCTTTCTGGATTGAACTGTTTTACCAGCTTTGCCCAAAGCAGCCTCCCAGCTCGCATTTTAGCAACCTCCATGAAGTGATTCATGCCTATTGCCCAGAAAAATGAAAGCCGAGGGGCAAACTCGTCGACCTTCAAACCAGCATCAATTCCAGTACGCAAGTAGTCCAAACCGTCTGCAAGGGTATAGGCCAATTCAATATCAGCCGTTGCTCCAGCTTCATGCATGTGGTAACCAGAAATGGAAATGGAATTAAAGCGCGGCATGTTGCGCGAAGTGTACTCAAAAATATCAGCAATAATCCGCATCGAAGGCAAAGGAGGGTAGATATAGGTATTCCTTACCATGAATTCTTTGAGAATATCATTCTGAATAGTGCCTGAAAGTCTTTCAGGTGAAACGCCTTGTTCTTCAGCAGCTAGAATGTAAAAAGCCATGATTGGAATAACAGCCCCGTTCATGGTCATGGAAACACTCATTTCATCCAATGGAATACCATCAAATAAAATTTTCATATCCTCCACAGAATCAATAGCCACACCGGCTTTTCCAACATCACCTTGTACGCGATCGTGATCAGAATCGTAACCGCGGTGCGTGGCTAAATCAAATGCAACTGAAAGTCCTTTCTGTCCAGCAGCTAAGTTTCTGCGGTAGAAAGCATTTGACTCTTCAGCAGTTGAAAATCCTGCATATTGGCGTATTGTCCAAGGTCGCGTTGCATACATCGTTGAGTATGGTCCACGCAAGTATGGTGGTATCCCTGCAACATATTGGAGGTGTTGTAAGTGTTCGGTATCTCGTTTCCCGAAGGCGCGCTTTACGCGAATTCCCTCCGCCGAATCCCATCCCTCTGGATGGTTTGATTCCCACTCTTCAAAAGAGGAGTTGGCTTTAAATGGAGTGTGTGAAACCGATGTGAAATCAATGCGCTTGCTCATGACTACTCTTGAATTGCTTGGTAAGCACTAAATGGAATTAGACTCAATGGATTTGAAGCGGAAGGTTTTGGGGTGGCGCTTCCCGGTGAATCACGCTCCGATTGGTACTTGTTTGCGCCGATAAGGGTGTCGTCACCGCGCTTTAAACGCTCAATTTTTGCCTGGGCAGAAATGGTTACATCGGCTTGAAGTTTCCCTTTAGCCATGTATTCCAAGTAGCCGCCTTCCGCCTCTATTTGTTGAAAATTAGCCCACGCTTTTTCTTGATATTGCCTTACTAAATCTTCTAAAAAGTAAGAACCACCAGCGGGGTCAATCACTTTATTCAAGTGCGTTTCTTCTTTCAATAGCAATTGAATGTTTTTCGCAATCCTACGTGCAGAATCGGTGGGTTGGTTCACCAGGTCAAAAGGATGGAGAGAAAGTAAATCTATCCCTGCAACTGCAGCCGACATCGCAGCAGTGGTTGCGCGAAGTAAGTTGGTATGCTGATCGTTTGCCGTGTAGTGCCACTGTGTATTCTGAACATGGACATATGGGTAATGTGAGCAGCTGTGTTCTGGCTTATACGCTTGAATTAACTGTGCCCACAACGTTTTAAATGCTTTTTGTTTTGCAATATCTTGGAAGAAATCAATTCCCGTACTTAGCTCAAAGGTCAGCGTCGCCGCTATTTCATCAATTGTCCACCCGGAATTTAACGCACTTACAAGGTGTTCATGCCCTTCAGCTAATGCCGCACCAATCTCCTGAATGCCGTTTCCACCGCAATCGGTCAAGTAACTCGCACGGATAATGGTCGAACGGAAATGAGGTGTTTTTTGTTTGAGGGATTCTCGGTGTTTAGTCCAAGCCGATAAATCGTTGGGAATTTCACCTGCTGCCATAGCATTGTTTAACGCATCGTGGTAAATCCCAGCTTTGATGCCTTGAACCTCGCTGTTTGATTTTAAAAATAACTGCTGAACCTCTTGTGCTTGAAACGATCCTGTTCCAAGAAAACAATGCGTTTCGATATATGGAAAGCCAACTTCGTTGAAAATAACGTTTAAGTCCTTGCCATTCGACAAGTTAATGCGCAACGCTTCAACACCATCCATCAACCAGTTTAAAAGGTTTTTATTGCTGATTTTGTCATCAGGGGAGAGTGAAGCTGTTACTCCTACTAGCCAGTCGTTGTCTGTTGTTTTACTGCCCCTTGTGTAAGGTGGTTTTCCCGGCGGATCATCGCTTCCTTCATAATCTGGACCAATTACGGGATTAAGGCTCAGGGTGTTGGGTGAATAACGAGCTAGTTCTTCCAAGGATTTACCCTTGAGATCACACTCAATCTTGGCGAGCCACTTTTCTGTAGTGACCGAGGGGAATGCTTCAAAAAAAGACTTGTCCATGGGCTATTGCTATTGCAGACGAAGGTAATAAATAGCGCGCATGCTATGAAAGGTCTATTCCGATTCAGGAACGATCACAAAAATTTCTTCTTGTGGTTTTTTCATGAGGTATTTTTCCCGTGCAAACTTTTCCAGTTTTGCGTCGTCGTTGAGCAAATCTTTAAGGTTTTTGTCGGTTTCCTTTATCTGCTCTTGGTAATAAACCTTTTGTTCCTCTAGCTTAAAAAGCTCGTAGCGCAGCTGAATTTGACTAAATATGTCGTTCTGGTCAAATATGAGCATCCACAAAACAAACACCACCAAAGTAATGCTGTAGCGGGTCTTTAGCCAACGGGGAATGCGATTTAACCACTTTTTCATGATTCAAAGGTAGTAGGCATTTTAGGCAATAAAAAAGCCCTTTGTTGAAATTATCAACAAAGGGCTATGTAAATCAATCATCAGCTTATCCTAAATAGGGATAACGGTAATCTGTTGGTGGAACGAACGTTTCTTTAACGTTACGTGGAGATGTCCAACGCAGCAAGTTCAACACCGAACCGGCTTTGTCATTGGTTCCTGATCCACGAGCTCCTCCAAATGGTTGCTGGCCTACAACTGCACCAGTTGGCTTGTCGTTGATGTAGAAGTTTCCAGCAGCATTGCGCAACCTGCGTTTACCCAAGTCAAGTGCGTACCGATCTTGTGAAAATAGCGATCCCGTAAGTGCATATGGAGAAGTATTGTCAACAAGGTCGAGCGTTTCTTCGTACTTCTCTGGGTCATACACATAAATTGTGAGCACGGGTCCAAAGATTTCTTCTTCCATGGTCTTGAAATGAGGATCATCAGTTACAATTACGGTAGGATCTATGAAATACCCTTTCGACTTGTCATATGAACCACCAATGATAACATCGGCATCAGAATTATTTGCAAAATCTAGGAAGCTAGCAATTTTATCAAATGCCGCTTCATCAATAACAGCTGTGATGAAATTAGCAGGATCCTCTGGAGAACCCATTTTGAACGTTTTCATTTGAGCTAGCAATGAATCCTTAACATCTGGCCATAAGTTAGCAGGTATGTAGGCACGTGATGCAGCAGAACATTTTTGTCCTTGGAATTCAAATGCTCCACGGGCCAATGCTGTAGCCACTTCTTTTGAGTGAGCAGATTTATGAACCATAACAAAGTCTTTACCGCCCGTTTCACCAACAATACGAGGATAAGTGCGATACGTGTCTAAGTTTTGGCCAATTTCTTTCCAAAGGTGTTTGAAAACACCGGTTGATCCGGTGAAGTGCAAGCCTGCAAAATCTTTGTGATTAAAGATAACTTCTCCCGCATCTGGACCGTCAGTAAATACCAAGTTAATTACTCCTTCGGGAAGTCCCGCAGCTTCGAAAAGCTCCATAATAACCCCTGCAGAATAGATTTGACTATCTGCTGGCTTCCAAACTACCGTATTACCCATCATGGCTGGAGCAGAAGGGAGGTTCGCAGCAATAGCAGTAAAGTTAAATGGTGTGATTGCAAAGATAAAACCCTCTAACGGGCGGTACTCAAGGTAATTCCAGATTCCAGGTGATGATACCGGTTGCTCCTTATAGAGCTGAGTCATATACATCACGTTGAAGCGTAAAAAGTCTATGAGTTCACATGCCGCATCAATTTCGGTTTGATGAACGTTTTTAGACTGTGCCAGCATAGTAGCGGCATTCATTTTATCACGAAAAGGTCCTGCAAGCAAATCAGCAGCCCTTAAAAAGATGGCTGCCCGATGTTCCCATGGCATGTTCTCCCAATTTTCCTTAGCAGAGAGCGCTGCATCTACTGCATCTGCAACATGCTGCTTGGTACCACGAGAGTAGTGACCTATTACATGTTGGTGATCGTGAGGAGGAGCAAGAGGTCGTTTGTCATCGGTTGTTACTTTTTTTCCACCGATGTTCATCGGGATGTCAACAGTACTGTTGTACATCTCTTTGTACTTATTAAGTAACGACTCTCTTTCCGGAGTTCCCGGTGCATAAGAGTTAATCGGTTCGTTTACCGCTGGCGGCACGTTAAAAATTCCTTTAGGCATGCGCTATAAAGTTTTAAGTGTTTCTTGTAAAGCCACGCAAAGGTATAAAATGCAAAACGGAAATCTAAGGCAAAAAAAAGAGGAGATTTGGAAGCCATCCAAAATCTCCTCGAAGCAAGAATTGAAGTGAAATACTTAAGCTTTACGAATGTAGGAGCTTCTTTCTTATGCAGTTAATCACGTTGATTAAATGGTGCCGTTTATTGAGTTAGCGGTTTGTCTTAATTCAAAAATGCAGGCACCTCGAGCTTGAATGTTGGGATATTAACTTGAAAAGGAACGTTTCCTGGAAGCTGGACCATGGTGTAATGTCCTTCAATTTTTCCTAGAAATGTGTTAAAGTCACACGCAGATTCATAGTGGTAATGTGATCCAGATTCGATAATTGGCTGTACTCCAAGCACTCCTTCACCGTCAACTTCACGTGCTAAACCAAAAGCATCTGTAAGTTTCCAGTGCCTGCGAATCAGCTGAACTGCATGAGGGGAGTTGTTTTTAATGGTAACCCGATATGCATGCACAAAAATGCCATCTTCCAAACGCGAGTATTTCGGTTTGAAAGTGGGATTAACTTCAACAGTTATCTGACGTGCTAAATCAACGGTCATATAACAATGATAGTTATTTTTAGACTGATTTGCCTATCGTTCAGGAAAGCTGAACGCTTGCCATCCAATGAGTTCATCATAAAACTGAGCTGGAGAGCGGTAGTATACTAGTATCCCATACTCATTTTGCGTTTCTGCATGTGAGCCTTCAATCAATGAAAAGTCGGGGGTAGGGTCGTTTCCGCGAAGTACTGCATATAAGAAGTTGTAATAGCCTTGTTTTACATAAAGGTCTAATTCATAATAATGCGTTGTCGAATTCCAAGTAAGTTGATATTCGGGTTGTAGCTCCCAATTTGAAATTTGACCATACACGTAAACATTACTGTTGTAGAGTTGATTCGGCAAGTCCAAGCGGAAATGCACTTTTGCGTATTCTGCGGCAACGTCTGCATCATCGCGTGCATCGTCTGCGTGAATGAGGTACCTACCGTTGAGGTCTGGTTGAAAAAGGTATGCTATATGACTGCGCGATTCATGCTTGTCGAGAACGACCTCAATGGTGTCGCTGTTCATATCAATATCAACTGTGCCAAGTGCATTATAACTCGTTGATCTGGTGTCAAAAAAGCGGAACTCATTTGCACCGTCAAAAACATTTCCCTCACTGTAATCGTATTTGAATGAAAACCCTGTCGAAAATGTCGGTTGCAAGTCCGTAATGGCTGAACGCAGGTTGGCATTTTGGAATACCATTACATGCATGTTTTGGTAAGGGTTAACAATTTCGATGTTTTGGGGAATGACGTTAAAATCAATTTCATGCCGGTAGTCGCGATCGGCAACAATTGAGGCGCGTGTTGGGAGCGGATTTATGGTGGTTTTGGGCTGATAAATGAAAAACTTTCGCGTAAGCACTAGGTCTCCGCTATAGGCATCAGTTACTTTAAGCAAGTAGTTCCCACTTTTAGAGAATTGCACAAATTTATTTGGGAAAGTAAGGCTGTAATGAATGTACTGTTGACGCAAGGTGGTAGAGTACCGGTAGTCGAGAATGGGGTTTTTCGCCACGCCGTTAATGTACTCCATATTATGAATGTCAGAAGGTGTCCAATCGAAATTGCAGTGAATAAATTCATAATCGAAATCGCGGAGCTCAGCCGTCAGGTCGTCAAAGTGAAGCGTTATGGTCTCCGCGCCATTTAGCATGATGATTGGCTGACTATCCTCGCTACCCGTTTTATAAAGCTGAACCGTTTTTATGGTTGATTCATAAACATGATTGGTATAGCGTAGGTAGTTTTCGGTGTAATAATCTTCCTGACCAAATGCAGTGATTGGAAGGAGTGCGCATAAAATTTTAAGGAAGTCTGAACAAGTCAAAATTAGTGTTGTTTTCAAAGAATTCGCGTTATAGATGCAGGGTAGTGGAAAAATATACGAATAACTTAACTGAAAAGGGTTAGCATTATTATATTTGACGACCAAAACAAAATTATATTTTTGCGCCTTTCAAGCGAGATTATAATCATACAATACCCGATATGGCAGGAACCATAAAGATTCGCAAGGGAGTCGATATTAAACTGAAGGGAGTCGCAGATAAAGTGCTTAACAGTGCTTCATACGATACTGTGGCCATTAAGCCAACTGATTTTCATGGTGTAACACCTAAACTACTCGTCAAAGAAGGCGCAGAGGTTAAGGCTGGTACACCGTTATTTTTCGACAAGTACCATGAACAAGTGAAGTTTTGCTCTCCCGTTAGTGGTGAGGTAGCTGCAATTGTTCGCGGAGACAAGCGAAAAATATTGGAAGTCAAAATTTTGGCAGACAAAGAAACGCGCTATGAGTCGTTTTCTGCTTCAGTCGACTCAAAAGAACATGTAACGAATACACTGTGCGAGGCTGGACTTTGGCCTTTCATCAAGCGCCGTCCGTATGATGTAATTGCTAAGCCTGATGAAACGCCAAAAGCGATTTTCATCTCGGCATTTGATACCAATCCACTAGCAGCGGATTATGATTTTGCCCTTCATGGAATGGAATCAGAATTCCAGGCAGGTATTGATGCAATTTCAAAGCTGACATCAGGAAAGGTTCATTTAAATGTGCACAGTGAGCGTACAACATCTTCGCTATTTAAATCGGCAAAGGGTGTTGTCATTAATGAGTTCGCAGGGCCTCACCCAAGTGGTAATGTTGGTGTACAGATGCATCACGTTGACCCCATCAATAAAGGTGAAATTGCGTGGGCTATAGATCCATTTGCAGTTGTTGCAATTGGAAGACTTTTCAAGACTAACAAGTTGGATCTTTCGCGCTCGATTGCGGTAGCAGGTTCTATGGTGAAAAAGCCGCGTTACGAAAAAACTGTTATCGGTGCTAGCATTAAAGGGATGCTTTCAGGCAATCTCGAAGAAGGCGGCAAACGCGTTATTAGCGGTAATGCGCTGACGGGAGATAGCATTTCGGAAGAGGGATACCTTGGGTTTTATTCAAACTGTATCACCGTTATTCCAGAAGGAGATCATCACCAATTCTTAGGATGGATAGCTCCGAATTTTGATAAATTCTCACTGAGTAGAACGTTCTTTAGCTGGTTACAGCCAAACAAACGTTACGATTTGGATACGAATATGAATGGTGAACCACGCGCCTTTGTGGTTACCGGACAATATGAAAAAGTATTTCCAATGGATATCTATCCTCAACAACTTGTAAAGGCTACAATGATTGAGGATATTGAGCAAATGGAAGGCTTGGGTATTTTTGAAGTTGCACCTGAAGATTTCGCACTTGCGGAATACAGCTGTGCATCAAAGATGCCATTGCAGCAAATTATGCGGGAAGGATTGGATTTAGTACAAAAAGAGGTAGGATAAAAACGAGAAACTGTGAAAGCACTAGAAGATTTAATGCAGAAGGTGAAGCCAAACAAAGATGCCAAGTTTCCATTGGCATATTGGCTGTGGGATGGAATGCACACATTTATGTTCGTACCAGATCACACGACTAAAGATGGTGTTCATGTACGGGATGGAATTGACTTAAAGCGTACCATGTTTATGGTGATCATCGCGCTTGTTCCAGCCTTATTATTCGGTATGTGGAATACTGGTCATCAACATTACGTTGCCCTTGGAGAGCTCACACAACTGGGTGAGGGATTCATGGACAAGTTCATTTTTGGTCTGATTAAAGTTTTACCATTGGTGGTTGTCTCTTATGGAGCTGGTCTAGCGGTAGAGTTTGTGTTTTGTGCCATTAATAAACACCCCATTCAAGAAGGTTTTTTGGTTTCAGGAATGCTAATTCCGCTCTGTATGCCAGTAGATGTGCCATTGTGGATGCTAGCTGTTGCTACGATATTTGCCGTTGTAATCGGAAAAGAGGTTTTTGGCGGAACAGGAATGAATATACTCAATCCGGCATTAACGGCGCGGGCGTTTTTATTCTTTGCTTATCCTACGCAAATGTCAGGTAACAAGGTTTGGATTAACACAGACATGGAAGCAGGTCAATCGCTCGTTGATGGCTACTCAGGAGCAACAGCTCTTGGTAAGTTGGCAGAAACAGTGGGCACACCTGTGGGAGAATCTGCAAATGCAGGGATTATGTCCATGTTTGGAAATGAAGGCATTTATAGTTTGTACAATGCCTTTATGGGATGGATTCCCGGTTCTGTAGGTGAAACATCAGCTTTAGCTTGTTTAATTGGAGCAGCTATTCTGTTAATAACAGGTATCGGAAGTTGGAGAATTATGTTCTCGATGTTGCTAGGTGGATTGGCTATGGGAGGAATTTTCAATGCATTTGCAGTGAATGATTTCATGACCATTAGCCCCATGCATCAAGTTTTACTTGGTGGATTCATGTTCGGGATGATTTTCATGGCCACAGATCCTGTATCTGCCGCTCAAACTAACTTGGGGAAATGGATTTACGGATTCTTGGCAGGTTTCTTTGCCATTATGATTCGCGTGTTTAACCCAGCGTATCCAGAAGGGGTGATGTTGGCCATTCTATTCATGAACGTAATGGCACCAACCATCGATCATTATGTTGTTCAAGCTAATGTAAACCGCAGACAAAAACGAATGAAACTGGCTTCGGCCTAACCTGATTAACTATGGCTATAGATAAGAACAGTAACGGTTTTACCTTCGGATTTGCCATCGCTATGGTGGTAATTGTAGGTGCGATCTTATCGGTTTTGGCAATGTCGCTTAAACCGAAACAAAAGGAAAACCTCAGTCAAGAGAAGATGAAGAATATCTTGACAAGTGCGGGAATCATGACTAGCGATCAGGATATGGCAGAGGCGCCAAGCTTGTTCGATCAGTACGTTAAAGACCAATACATTTTAGATGCTTCGGGCCAAGTGATTGAAGGAAGCGACTTGAGTGCATTTGATATTGATGTGCGTAAACAATACAAGAAACTTAAAGCAGGAGCTGTTGAAGAGTCGGCATTGAAATACCCATTGTTTCGAATTGAGAAGGATGGAGATTCATTTTGGGTTGTGCCAATGGTAGGTACAGGCCTTTGGGGCCCAATTTGGGGATATGTTGCATTAGAAGGCAATGTGAACACCGTTTACGGTGCTAACTTTGACCATAAGTCTGAAACTCCAGGTCTTGGAGCTGAAATTAAAGAGCCAATATTTACCAAGCAGTTTCCGGGTGAAAAGATTTTCAACGAAGATGGAGAGTTTGTTTCAATCGCTGTGTTGAAAGGTGGCGGTGGAAATGAAAGTGATCATGCAGTTGATGGCATCACCGGTGGAACGATTACTTCCGTAGGCGTTGATGAGATGATCTCGAATACATTAGAAGTATACGTTCCATATTTCAAAAAAATTAAAGCTTAATTCTGAGAAACCATGAGTGAAGTAGCAGAAAAAGAAGTGGTGGCCCCATCAGAGCCCTTATTCTCGAAGAAGAATAAAAAGCTGATTACGGATCCGTTGGATGATGATAATCCAATCACCGTTCAGGTACTGGGTATCTGTTCTGCACTGGCCATTACGGTTCAGTTGAAGAATGCGGTAGTAATGAGTTTGTCAGTATTGTTTGTAATTATCATGGGTAACTTAATTGTTTCGCTCATGAGAAACAGCATCCCTAACCGTATTCGAATCATTGTTCAGTTAGTTATCGTAGCCTCGTTAGTAATTGTAGTTGATCAAGTACTCAAAGCTTATGTGTACGAGGTTAGTAAACAGCTTTCCGTATTCGTTGGATTGATTATTACCAACTGTATTATCATGGGACGTTTGGAAGCGTTTGCATTAGGTAATAAGCCTTGGGCCAGTGTATTGGATGGCTTTGGTAACGGTATCGGTTATGGATTAATCCTGGTATTAGTAGCATTTTTCCGTGAGTTTTTCGGTTCAGGAAAACTATGGGGTGTTGAACTATTAGGTAGCGCATCAGAAGGTACAGGTCTTTATGCTATGGGATACATGAATAACAACATGATGATCTTGCCGCCAATGGCGCTGATTACTGTTGGTATCTTTATTTGGATTCAGCGTAGTAGGAACACCAAATTGATCGAATCAAACTAAACCGCTAAGCAAGAGAAATTATGCAAGAATTAGTAAATATATTCGTCAAAGCGATTTTCGTAGACAACATGATCTTCGCTTACTTTTTGGGGATGTGCTCATACCTAGCGGTTTCCAAAACTGTTAAAACTGGAGTAGGACTTGGAGCTGCAGTAATATTTGTACTGGGGATCACAGTGCCCATTAACTATTTGTTAGAAAACTACGTGCTTAGCGAAGGTGCTTTAGCTTGGTTAAGTCCTGAATTGGCAGAGCTTGATTTGAGCTTCCTGAGCTTCATTATGTTTATCGCGGTGATTGCTTCTATTGTACAATTGGTTGAAATGATTGTAGAGAAGTTTGCTCCAGCACTTTATGGTGCTTTGGGTATCTTTTTACCCCTTATTGCTGTAAACTGCTCAATTTTAGGAGGAGCTTTGTTTATGCAAGAGCGTCAATATGCAACCATTGCAGAAGCCACATCTTTTGGTTTAGGATCAGGAGTAGGTTGGTTCCTTGCAATTGTAGCCATTGCAGCTATCCGCGAGAAAATCCGTTATTCACATGTTCCAGCTCCTTTACGTGGTCTTGGTATTACGTTTATTATCACTGGATTGATGGGGATAGCGTTTATGAGTTTTATGGGAATTGAATTGTAATTGAAGAAATTGTAGCAGCATGAGTACAACAGTCATAGTAACAATAGCCGTATTCCTTATCGTAATCCTTTTGTTAGTGAGCTTGCTTCTTTTTGCGAAGGCAAAGCTTTCTCCTTCTGGGGCGGTAAAGGTGACCATTAACGGCGAAAAGACAATTGAAGTAGAAGCGGGTTCAACCTTGCTATCTACCTTGGGTAACAACAAAATTTTTCTCCCATCTGCCTGCGGTGGAGGTGGAACTTGCGCCATGTGTAAGTGTCAGGTAAAATCAGGAGGTGGAGAGATCCTTCCTACTGAAAAACCTTATTTCACCCGTAAAGAAATTCAAGAGGATTACCGCTTGGGTTGTCAGGTAAAGGTGAAGGAAGACATGGAAGTTCAGATTCCTGAAGAAATATTTGGTATCAAAAAGTGGGAGTGTACCGTTGAATCTAATTACAACGTAGCTTCTTTCATTAAAGAGTTTGTAGTGCGCTTACCAGAGGGTGAAAATCTTGACTTTCAGGCTGGTGGATACATTCAAATTGATGTTCCGCCAATTGAAGTTGACTTTAAGGATATGGATATCTCTGCTCACCCACGGATGCACCCAAATCCAGAAGAGTTCCGTCAGGAATGGGATAATTTCGGGTTGTGGGATCTCAAAATGAACAATGACGAAGAGATTTTCCGTGCCTATTCGATGGCGAATCACCCAGCGGAAGGTAACATCGTAATGTTAAACATTCGTATTGCTACTCCGCCATGGGATCGTGCTAAGAACGCATGGATGGATGTAAATCCAGGTATATGTTCTTCATACGTTTTCTCGCTAAAACCAGGAGATAAAGTAACCATTTCAGGACCTTATGGAGAATTCTTCATCAAGGAAACTGATGCTGAAATGCTTTACATTGGTGGTGGTGCAGGAATGGCACCTATGCGTTCTCACCTTTTCCACTTGTTTCATACCCTAAAAACTGGACGAAAAGTTTCTTATTGGTATGGTGGACGTTCGAAACGTGAGCTTTTCTATTTGGAAGATTTTCAAGAAATTGAGAAGAATTTCCCCAACTTCCAATTCCATATTGTGTTATCTGAACCTTTACCAGAAGATAACTGGAAAGAGAAAAAAGATGTGAACGATAAAGATGGCGATGGATTCTTAGGTTTTGTTCACCAAGCCGTAATTGACCAATACTTATCAAAACATGATGAGCCGGAAGAAATTGAATTTTATTTCTGTGGACCTCCATTAATGAATCAAGCCGTTTTAAAAATGTGCGATGATTGGGGTGTGCCAAATGAGAATGTAAGCTTCGATGATTTCGGAGGATAAAAATTCACTTAAACCCCGGCCTTGGTCGGGGTTTTTAATTACCACCAATATGCGTGTATACCTCAGTATTATAATTGTGTTTTCAGCACTGCTTGTTGCTTGCGGTGACATTGTTCAAGATAAAGCTGAACAGACCATAGCTACTTCTATCGAATCGGCTAAACAGCTGTATGGTGAAGCACAAGGAACTACGTATTCCATTGTTTACTTCGGAGATTCTGTACCCAAAGTGGAAGTAGATAGTATCCTTCATCAAATTGACTTGTCCTTATCTAACTGGGAGTCTGAATCGCTGATTCGTGCCTTGAATGAGTCAGATACTACCGCAGTTGTTTTTGATGACTATCATGGCTTTTTTACAGATATGATTCGGTATTCACGTGAAGTTTATTCTTCAACGGATGGCGCATTTGATCCTTCGGTATATCCGTTGGTTCAGCTGTGGGGATTTGGGCTTAAGAACAGAACCACGGTTGAGCCCAATGATGTGGAAGCATTGATGCCCCTGATAGGTTTTGATTTCGACAATGTGCGTTTGTCTCGTTTTGATGATCGCAACACAATGGATCCGAAGCGCATATTGGTAAAGGGTGATACAGCTGTTCAATTGGATTTCAATGCAATTGCTCAAGGTTATTCGGTAGATGTGCTGGCAGACTTTTTAAATGCGAAGGGAATTGATGCATACCTCATTGAGCTTGGAGGTGAGATGATTGGTAAAGGAAACAAGCCAAATGGAGATTCTTGGAAAGTTGGAATTGATCGTCCGTTATTTGATGCAAAAGAACGTGAATTACAGGCTACAATCAGCCTGTCTAATGAAGCTATAGCTACAAGTGGTAATTACCGTAAATATTACGAAGTTAATGGTGCACGCTATTCACATACACTGGATCCGAAAACGGGCTATCCTGTAAAACACACTTTATTAAGCGCAACAGTTGTAGCTTCCTCGTGTTGGAAAGCAGATGCCTATGCCACAGCTTTTATGGTAATGGGAATGGAACGCAGCAAGGCATTTTTGGAAGCGCATCCAAATTTAGGATTAAAGGCATACTTCATTGCCGATGAAGGAGGAAGTTTCCAAACCTTTGCAACGCCTGGTTTATCAAAAACCTTGACGGAATTGAATTAAGCGGCTGCTTCTTTTTGGCATTTCTCGTCTGGAGATGCTCCACAAAAACTGCATGGCTCACCTTCTTTATTTAAGAAAGGACTGTTACTAGCACAGGTGCCAGAAAATTCGCCGTTCTTTTTAACTAATATTTTGATGGCTATGCCTCCAAAGGCCAATGCCAAAAGTCCAATTGTAAAGAATACCAATGTCCAATTCATGCTGCAAAACTAACTAGATTTCGTTGATTGACAATTCCTTACTTCCACACAATGTTTCCGGGTCCTGTTTTTGAAAGTACCTCCAACGTGGGATTACCGTAAAGGAAGGTATTGCCCACACCTTGCTGATTTAGTTGAACTGAATCGGAATTGATATGCAGGTCACCTGTTCCTCCTTTATCAATAAAAGTTGTTGACGCATGTAGGTCTTGGATGTAACCAAATCCAAATCCACGCTGAAAAATATAGGCATCTTTAGTGTGACCAGTTAAATTAAGGTTTCCTGTTCCAGCATGAAGGCGCAAAATGGTGCGATTAGCATACACTACACCCGTTATGTTTCCTCCGCCTGACCATTTATCCAAGGTAAATGTGGAGGTCATTGGAATGGAGTCCCAAGTTATAAAGGCATTGTTATAAGCTGTGAGCTGTGATATTTTTGGGAGGTGAATCGTTATGGAATAATTACGGCTCCTATCCCTAACCCAATTGCAGATAATGTTATCCGATATGCGCAATGTACCGTTGCTCGCATCTACATCGATTTGATGTATGAGTGATTTCCCGCCACGAATTTCCACATAATAACTTGTATCAAAAACCAGTGTATACGCGCTATTTCCCGATAGCTCCAGCGCACTAAATTTTCCGGGATACCGACGTTCAGTTGTTGTTTTACCATAAGGTTGAACACAATCGTTCCAGCGGTCACCCGTGCACCCTGTAAACAGCATAATGCAAAGCAGTAGTGTTATCCTCATGGCCATTCTATTCCTACACCCACTTCAAAAAAGTCGGCCTTTGCTAAATGAGATTTTAATGAAAATTGAGTAAAAAGCCATGGTGATACGTGGTACCTTAATGCCAAACGGTTATAGATGGAAGGTAAGGTAACATCCGCGTTAACAGCGTATATACCAGTTCCTAGGCTCAATAACGATTTCCCAATGCCCAACTGATAGCTCATGATTCCCCCTAGCTGAAAAGCATCCAGGCCATTTCGTTCATAGTTGGGTGATGCGATTTCGAGGGTTTCAATAATGGCTGGATTATAAAAAGCGTCAATGCCAAAGGCTAAAAAAGCTGCAGCGCCAATGGGTTTAGCCGCTTCGGTAATGACCGACCCCGTGAAGTACCATGGACCTAAAACAGATGCCTGTTTTGTGAATGAAGCAACTGAAATGCGGTATTTCCAAGAAGTAGGGATAACGGCCGCTGCTGGACTTGTGTAATGTGGTAGACCTGCAAAACGCATTCCCACAGATACTTGCGGTATATTCACGCCCAGATTAGGCAACATTGCAGCACCGTTAGAGTAATGTTTCAAACCTAAACTTCCTAACAGTGCAATGTTCTCTGCAATTTGGCGGTGAGCTTGTATTCCGAAAAACGCCGCGAAATTGAGGTGCGACCCAATCATAATTTGTTGATGATTTTCTAGCCTGTCCCATGGGTTTGTAATGTAAGCTAGTCCACCATACAACCTGCCCGATAACTGAAGCTTGTTAATGCGCTTTATTGGCACCTCTGTAATGAAGCCGAAATCAACTGCAAGGCCAAAAGCATCACCTCCAATCTCTGTAACAGAGCCAGCCCAACCCCGCCAATATGAACGATTGTAACGGGCGTTTGTATTACCCGCTTTCCAGCAGGATAGGGAAAATGCAGTGCTGCTTTTGGTAATGAGGTTCTCCACGCCATTGCGATGTGGAACAGCAAATCCACGACTGCCTTGAGCTTCAAAAGTCAATGTGTTAGATTGTCCACTAACAACTAATGAGAGCAGTAGAAACAGTCCGGAACTGAGGAGCAATTGCATAGGTGTAAAGGTAGCTGTTTTATCGCGTTACTTATGCTGTAATACGATACACATCTAACGGTAGGAAGCTTAATTTAAAAGGGTAGGAGGGTGCCTTCTGTTGCGACATTGAAGCCTGAATCCATAACATGTTTGTAAGCCTCACTGTTTGGGTCGAGAAGTGGGTTGGTATGGTTCATATGAATGAAGTAAACCCGATTTTTGGCTTCGCGGGGAAGTTGAGACAGTAACGCCATGGATTCTTTAACCGTGGGATGCGGAATTTCCGAAAGGCTTCTTCCGGGGAGCTCATCTGCCGAATAAAAAGTAGCATCAATTAAAACATAGTCGTTTTGTTCAACCGCATCACTAAGTGAAGTTGACCATTTGCTCCATTTATCAATATCGGGAATGTACAGCGCGGATTTTTCATTTGCATTGATTTGATAACCAACAGTTTCTGAAAATTCATCGCGATGGGGAACGCCAATTGGTAAAAAGGAAAGGTTAGCTGAAAGGGGTATGGGAATTTGCTCAACACATGGTTTGAGGGAGATGTTTTCGAGGGCCACCAATTGACTCCATGGTCCATTCTCCGATAAAAAAGAGTGCATTCTCGGCATGGCATAAACTGCAAGTAGATGTGCACTAAGGGCTTCTCTTCCCAAGTACATCAACCCTGTGTAATGGCCAATATGGGCATGGGTTAAAAACACAGCTGAGGGAAGTGTTTGTGCAGGAAGTTTCATGGCATGATTTATTGCTGAAACCTGAGCAGTTATGTTTGGTGTTGCATCAATCAGGTAGTAAGCTCCTGCTTGAAAATCACAAATAGCAACGCTAGAAACGAGGTGCGATGTGGTTTTACCTGAGCAACACATTTTGTTGCAGCCTAATTGAGGGTGACCAGCATCTTGTGCTACGCCGGCAATGAATAGCTGAAAATTCTGGCCGCTAGTTTCTACCACAAACAGGGTGAAGATGCCTAGGGTAACAAGTTTACTTAATTGGAACACGGAGCAAGGATTGATCCCCTATAAAACATTCAAGCGTATCGCCGATTGCGACCGGACTAACACCAGCCGGAGTCCCCGTGAAAATTAAGTCCCCAATTTTAAGTGTAAAATACTTGCTTACCTCGGCTATTATACGGTTAATGTTGAACAGCATATCTCTGGTATTCCCCTGTTGCACTACAGTTCCATTTTTCTCGAGCCTGAAACTCAGGTTATGAATATCGTCCCATTTATCTACCGGTGTGAAAGAGCTAATTGGGGCTGAACCATCAAATCCTTTTGATTTTTCCCACGGAAGACCTTTGGCCTTTAATTGAGCTTGAAGGTCTCTTGCTGTAAAATCAACCCCGATCCCAATTTCATTGTAGTACTTGTGTGCAAACTTTTCATCAATATGCTTACCAATGCGGTTAATACGGATTACTAACTCCACTTCATGGTGCATGTCATTTGTGAATGCCGGAATGAAAACGGGCTTATTGTTTTGCACAAGTGCCGAGTCTGGTTTGCAGAATATTACAGGTTCTGCTGGAACCTCATTGTTTAGTTCTTTGGCGTGGTCAACGTAGTTTCTTCCAATACAAATAACCTTCATGGGTAATTACTTTTTAGGGAGTTTATCACGTTCGCGCTTAAGCACTTTTTTCGTATCAGAAGGGAATTCACCGTGCATCATCCATCCGTAATAGCCAGGTTCTTTCTCAAGAACTTCTGCCACCGTTTTTCCCTTGTGTTTACCGAAGTTAAACCGAACAGTGCGCTTGTCATCATAAACAAATCGGCCAAGCAAATCAACGTGGTTATGTCTGCGTGAGAATTCATCGAGAAATTTAGGGTCTCCTTTCAACTCATCATATCGTTCTAGTTGAGCGAGCAATACTTCGTAGGTAGCGCGAATATCGGCTTCTGCACTGTGCGCATTTTCAAGACTCTTGTTGCAATAGAATTGGTAGGCTGCAGCTAGTGTGCGTTGTTCCAATCGGTGAAAGATGTTTTGAACATCGATCAAGTTTCTATCCATTACATCAAAATCATACCCAGCACGTTTGAACTCTTCAATAAGGATTGGAATATCAAATTTATTTGAATTGTAACCTGCTAAATCGCAGTCCTGCAAGTAGAGGAATAAAACTGCGGCAATGTCTTTGAACGTGGGCTCATCTTTAATGTCATCATCGTAGATGCCATGAATTTCTGAAGTTACAGCCGGAATGGGTATTTCTGGATTTATACGGTACGTGCGTACTTCTTCTTTTCCGTTTGGAAGTCGCTTTAAAATCGATATTTCTACGATACGATCTGTGGAGACATTTGTTCCAGTTGATTCAATATCAAAAAAGGCTATAGGCCGTTCATGTGAAAGCTTCATGTTGCGAATTTAGCAATTAAAAAAGGGTTGTCAACGCATGCTAACAACCCTTTTCAATGTTCTATAGTTTCTCTTACAACTCGCGATTAGGATCGAACTGCTCGAGGTAGTCGGCAACACGCCTTACAAACATACCACCTAAAGCTCCATCAACAACGCGGTGGTCGTACGAGTGAGACAGGTACATGAAGTGACGAATTCCCAAAGTATCACCATCAGGTGTCTCAATAACAGCTGGCTTTTTCCGAATAGCACCAACAGCCATAATTGCCACTTGCGGTTGTGGAATAATGGGAGTACCCATCACATTTCCAAACGATCCCACATTAGAAACGCTGTATGTTCCACCTTGAATTTCATCAGGCTTTAGCGCGTTGTTGCGGGCGCGAGATGCTAAATCATTCACTTTCTTCGTCAGCCCAACAAGGTTAAACTGGTCGGCATCATGAATTACTGGCAAAATGAGGTTTCCAGAAGGAAGGGCTGCTGCCATACCAATGTTAATGTGCTTTTTGCGGATGATGTTATCACCGTCAATTGACACATTGATCATTGGGAAGTCTTTAATCGCCTTAACAATAGCCTCGATAAATATCGGAGTAAATGTAATTTTTTGACCTTCACGTTTTTCAAAGTCTTTTTTCACTTTGTTTCTCCAGTTTACAACTGATGTTACGTCAGCTTCAACAAAAGATGTAACGTGCGGTGAGGTATGCTTTGATTCCACCATGTTTTTGGCGATAATCTTGCGCATACGATCCATTTCGATAACCTCTACATCTGAGCCATATGATTTCGCAGGAGCAGGAGATGCTGGCGCTACTGGCGCAGGTTTAGATGGCGCAGGTGCTGCCGCTTGCGCAGGAGCAGGAGTTTTATGATCTCCGCGTTCAATGTAGTCCATGATATCAGCCTTCGTAACACGGCCGTTTTGTCCAGAACCATTGATTTGCTCGAGCTGCTCTAGCGAAATGCCCTCTTGCTTTGCAATATTTTTTACCAGCGGGGAGTAAAAGCGTGTAGAGTCGTTATAGTTAACCGATTCTTGAGCAGCAGGTGCAGCTGGAGTAGCCGCTGGAGCTGCATTTTCAGTTGGAGCAGGAGCAGGAGTGCTCGCTGGTTGTGGCTCTGATGATGCGCTAGCACCTTCGGCGCCAATAATGGCAATAGGTTGTCCAACTTCGGCTACTTCACCTTCTTGAACTAGAATTTTTAAAAGAACGCCGTCTTGCGGAGCAGGTACTTCAGAATCTACTTTATCTGTAGCTATTTCTACTAGCGATTCCTCAGCTTCAATGGTATCTCCTTCAGCTTTTAACCAAGTGGTAATTGTTGCTTCAGCAACACTTTCTCCCATCTTCGGTAATAATACTTCTACTTCTGCCATGACGTTCCGATGTTTGGGTGCAAAATTAACTTAAAAAATGGGTTTTACAATAACTTGGGAGACGCTCAAACGTGCATCATGCCTGAGTTTAGCGCATATCAAGGCCTGAAGCGTTTTAGATTTTTAAAAATTAGTTTTAAATCTAACCCAACATGGTAGTTCCTCGCGTAATTAAGATTGGCTTTTTTGGCTTTTTCCAAATTATTATTGTCTATTGATTCAATATTTAAGATAAATAAATTGGGTTTAGGTAGTTTGGGTAGAATATACTTTTGGTCTTTAACCGGATAGTAGCCCACCATCGTGCGTGTTCCAAATAAGGAGCCTAACAATGATTTTAACGGGTGAAGTTTTCCCTTATTCAGTACAATTATTAACGGGAAAATGCTGATTAACAGCAGGCTAACTAAGATGTCTACAAGCCGCTTGTTTCTGCGGTTTGATGGTGTGTGAATTGTACTGAGGTTATCAATGTGGTAAAGGTCACCAGTAGCATGAATGCTATTGCTACCAATAATGAAGGCACTCGCTTTTGGGGCAATTTTATATTCCAAATTGGGATTATTGATGTAGGACATCTGCGAGATGATTTGTTGGGGAGAAAGACTTGCCCCTGAAAACACAACCTCATTAAGTCGAAAGGTTTCCACCGCTTCTTTAAGTTGACCTAGGCCTGCAACAAATGTGTGGTTTCCTGGAGATACGAGCTGCTCGTTACTCACATGAACGAGCACATCAATTGCTTGACCCGCCTCCTTAATAAGCTGTGTGGTTCGCTCAATTTCATCTGGAGATCCAACCACGGCTAACCTTTTTTGATTTCCAAAAAGCATTTGATAATCAGCTTTTCCAATTTTATAAAGGAAGTAGCGCATTCCTATGATAAGGGCTGCTATAGGGATGATGCTTCCCAGAACAATGGCTCTGCTGAATCGCACAGACTCAGGAAGTAGCGCATATGCCAATAACACCGTTAAAGCTCCAGTAAGAAGTCCCCTCCACAGTTTTTGAATGCGCACAGGCTTGTCGTAAACCCCAGAGAAATAGAAACTAAGAGCGAGTAATACAGCATAACTCGGCAAAGCCCATTTAAGAATTGCGTTGGGAATGGCAATTCCGGAAACGTCATTGTAGATTAACGTGGTTACTACTAGCGTTCCCAACGTAAGCAAACCATCTAAGGTAGGTACAGCCAGAGCGCTTAAAACCCTGCGTAGAATGGCTACACCAGCCCTTAAATAAATGGCTAGATGAATGAGTATAGAAAGTATCCCCGCCCTTGATTTTGAAAAGTGTTTTCGCGCGAAAATGATCATCGCGTTGTAGAAAACAAATACATAATTAACGCTACTTTTTTTGGTGCTTTCTCCTTTGTAATGAATAATCCGAGTTTTCGGAAAGTATACGTTCGAATATCCTGCTAGCCTAATACGCCACGACAAGTCGATATCTTCTCCGTACATAAAAAAGGCTTCATCGAGCAAACCTATTTGATCCAGCACTGATTTGCGCATAAACATGTATGCTCCAGCAAGGATGTCCACGTCGTGCACACGTTCTTCATCTAAGAATGAAAGGTGATATTGACCAAAAGTTTTGGATTTTGGAAAAAGAGTTGAAAGGCCAAACATCTTATAGAATGCTACAGCTGGAGTAGGAAGTCCCCTTTTTGATTCTGGTAGAAAATTTCCACGGCCATCAACCATTTTTACGCCTAGCCCTCCAGCTTGAGGGTGAGCATCCATATGTTCAATGCACGATTGGAAAGTGTTCTCTTCTACAACGGTATCGGGATTTAAGAGTAATACATAGCGTCCCTTCGCCAATAGCATGGCTTGGTTATTTGCTTTTGAAAACCCCACATTCTCTTTATTGGCAATTACATGAACCCATGGAAACTTCTCTTGAACCATCTCCACAGATCCATCCGATGAGCGGTTATCAACCACATATACCTCAGCATTTATACCCTCAATAGCAGCATGCACGGATAGCAGGCATTGTTCTAAAAAGTACCTGACATTATAATTTACAATGACAATTGTTAAATCCACTTAGCGAGAAAGTGTTTTTTCATAGGGTGTTCTATGAGTAATTGACCTGCCCAATGTAAGTTCATCGGTATATTCAAGTTCATCTCCAATTCCTACACCACGGGCAATTGTTGTGATTGAAACGTTCAAGGGACTCAATTTCTTGTATAGGAAGAAATTAGTAGTATCCCCTTCCATGGTGGTGCTCAATGCCAATATTACCTCAGTCACTTCGCCTTGTGCAACACGCTCTACTAAGGACTTGATGTTTAGGTCATTTGGTCCAACTCCATCCATTGGGGAGATGTGGCCTCCTAGCAGGTGATACTTTCCTGAAAATTGTCCCGTATTTTCTAAGGCAATGATATCCCTTAAATCTTCAACAACACAAACGAGTTCAGCTTGTCGTTTTGGATTTGAACATATGGAGCACAAGCGATCTGTTGCAATATTGTGACATGTTTCGCAATATTGAACGCTGGCCTTCATTTCAGTAAAAGCAGCAGAGAATGCTTGCACTTCATCATCTGTCCTGTTGAGTAAGTGAAGTGCAAGGCGCAAGGCAGTTTTTCTTCCAATACCTGGCAAGCTAGCAAATTGCTCCACGGCATCTTGCAATAAACGTGATGGAATTTCCATTTGTCAAAGGTAGTGAACCCATTGTGGTAACCATCTATAGAGAATTCATTTCTTTGCTGCATGTCTGGGTATTTAATCATTGGAATTATTGCGGCCTATTTTGGAGTCCTGCTTATCGTTGCGCATTTTACGAAAGGAGATGGTGGCAATCAAGCCTTTTTTATAGGTGACAGAAATTCGCCATGGTATGTTGTTGCTTTTGGTATGATTGGCGCATCATTAAGTGGGGTTACCTTCATTAGTGTACCAGGGTGGGTGGCTGCTAGTCAGTTTTCATACATGCAAATGGTGCTGGGCTATTTGGTTGGCTATGCAGTAATTGCATTGGTGTTGATGCCTTTATATTATCGGTTAAACTTGGTATCCATTTATGGTTATTTCGAAAAACGATTTGGGCGTTACTCTTACCGGACAGCAGCTGTGTTTTTTCTAATATCAAGAATTATTGGAGCATCTTTTCGACTCTTTCTAGTAGCTACGGTCTTTCAATTGATAGTTGTGAATCAATTGGGCTTGGCCTTGCCTTTTTGGGTAACTGTATCCATAACGATTGCACTAATTTGGGTTTATACTGCAAGTGGAGGTATTAAAACCATTGTTTGGACTGATACCCTGCAAACCGCATTTATGCTTGTAGCGGTAGTCATAACCATTTGGATGATTAAAGATGGGATGGGACTTGATTGGACAGGACTGATTGAACACGTAAGGCTGGATTCGCGGAGTGAAACATTCTTTTTTGATGACTTTAAGGATAAACGCTACTTCTGGAAAAATTTTATTGGTGGGGCTTTTATTGCTTTGGTTATGACTGGCATGGATCAGGATATGATGCAGAAGAACCTGAGCTGCCGCAACCTCAAGGAAGCTCAAAAGAATATGTTTTGGTTCAGTACGGTATTGGTAGTGGTGAATGTTTTGTTTTTAGCCTTAGGTGTGCTGCTGTATCAATATGCCGAGCTTATAGGGGTTGCTATTCCCGACAAAGCAGATCAGTTATATCCACTCTTAGCGTTACAAGGTGATTTGGGAATTGTAGTTGCTATTACCTTTATTCTGGGACTTGTAGCAGCCGCTTATTCGAGCGCCGATTCAGCCCTCACCTCACTTACAACAAGCTTTTGTATTGATTTATTAGGTGTTGAAAAACGATCGTTGAAGGATCAGCAGCGTACGCGCAAGTTGGTACATGTTGGTATGTCGGTAGTTATGTTACTTGTAATTGTAGCCTTTAATGTAATCAATGAAGAGAGCGTGGTAAGTGAATTGTTTAAAGCAGCGGGATATACCTACGGGCCAATTTTAGGTTTGTTCGCTTTTGGTATGTTTTCAACACGAAAAATACCCGATAAATGGAGCATAGCGGCAGCTGTTATTGCACCCTTAACCACCTATTGGATTCAAGAAAACTTGGAGGATTGGCTCGATGGTTATCAACTTAATTTTGAGTTGATTGTTGTAAATGGATTGTTGATGTACTTCTTGCTTTTAATTTCAAGTTACTGGAAAAATAATAGGTAGGATTTTACAACTATTTTCAAATGAGCCGTGTATAATGAATAAACTTTAACCCTTAACACATGATTAAAAAATTACATTTAACGAGTGGAGCGGCAATCATCTGTTGTTTTGCTGCGCTTTCCCTGTTACTCGGGAATTCATCTGGTCCAGGTGGAGATAATACAGGAGGTCCATTTTCTTCTTCGGCGAATGCTTGCGGTCAATGCCATAGTGGAAATAGTAATCCAGGCCCTGGAATAACAATTTCAGGACTGCCTACAGATTATTATCCAGGTGCTTCATACACGGTAACACTTAGTATTAACAATGCCACATTAAACAATGGTTTTCAGGTTGTAGCTCTTGATGGGACTAACGCAAATGCAGGTTCGTTTACAGCTGGGTTTGGTTCGAGTGCTTACACATTTGGTGGTCGCAACTATTTGCAGCATAATTCTTTATCGACAACCGGAAGTTGGACATTCACTTGGACAGCACCAACATCTAACCTCGGAGACGTTACCTTCTATGCATCTGGAAATGCTTCGAATGGAAACGGGAACACTTCAGGGGATAATGTCTTTATCGATAATACAACCATAGGTGGATTAAGTCAAATTACAGCTACTAATACAACTACAGATGTATTATGTAATGGCCAATGTACAGGTGAAATCACCCTTTCTAATACATCCGGAGGAGCTGGTTCCCCGTTCACTTATGCCTGGAGTAACAACGGATCGGGATTATCAGAAACTTCGCTTTGCGCAGGAGCATATTCCATTACCATTACCGACGTATCCGGAAATACTGAAGTGATTCAAACTACAGTTACTGAGCCTACCTTTTTATCTAATAATCCAACAGCTACAGATGCAACCTGTGCAGCAAGTGATGGTGCTATTCAAGTAAATGCTACTGGCGGAGTTCAGCCTTATTCGTATGACTGGAGCGGCCCCAATGGTAATACTACAATTAGCACTGATCTTTATTCAGGGCTTCAAGATGGATTGTATTTGTTGACAATTACTGATGCAAATGGGTGTACATCTACACTTGCTCAAAATGTAGGAGTTTCATCATCTGGTTTGGTTGGAGCAACGACTACAACTCCTGAAAACTGCAATGGACAGGATGGTACAGCATCTATCACGATTACCGGTGGTACAGGGGTTTATGGTTACAACTGGAGCAACGGTGCATTTACCGATTCAATTGCCAACATGTCTAACGGAACATATTCAGTAACGGTTACAGATCAGGGAACAGGATGTTCAGATGTTTTCCAGGCTTTTATCGGTGCACAGGGAGGACCTCAATTCACATCTGTCCAGGTGAGTGATCCGCTATGCTATGGCGATTCAAATGGTACAGTATCCGTATCAGTGGCACAAGGACAAGCTCCTTACACGTATCAATGGTTTCCGAATGTAAGTATGGGCTCAACCGCTTCAAACCTGCCTGCTTCAAGTTATTTAGTTGTAATCTCAGATTCGAACGGATGCTCAATTGATACCACACTCAATCTTGGGGAGCCTGATTCACTTAGTCTTTCATTTAATGTCATTGATGAATTGTGCTTTGGACAAAATGCCGGAGAAATAACTTCAACCATTCAAGGAGGAACAAGTCCTTTTCAATTTCAATGGAATTCCGGAGCATCAACTGCTGATATATCAGGACTTCAGAGCGGATATTTTTCGGTGACAGTTACTGACTCGAACAACTGCGTAATAAGTGATAGTGCTTTTGTTGATGGCCCAGAACAGCCAATTGTTACAGATACACTGACAGTTATAGGTGATACAAATGGCTTTTGTACAGGAACTTTAGTTGCTGCGGCTACCGGTGGTAATGGAGGTCCTTTTAGCTACGCGTGGAATGATCCGGATAGCCAACAAGATTCTGTGGCAAATGGGCTATGTGCTGGCGAGTACTCACTTTCAATTACAGATAATCAGAACTGCCAAGTAGTGACCGTTTTTACTGTTCCAGGTATAACAACTAGTATTGAAGAGGGTGGATTTGAAGCATTCACTTCAGTTTATCCTCAGCCAATGACGGATGAGTTATTCATTGAAACCTCTTCTCAAATAGAGCGTGTTTTAATTTTTACCTTGCAGGGCCACCGAGTGGATGTTCATGCGTCTATTAACGGAAATTCGGCTTACTGTAACACCTCAGGTCTACCTCGAGGAACTTATGTAATTCAGCTAGAAACAACAACTCAGCGTATAAATCAAGCAATCATTAAATAATCCCATCAATATGAAACGAAGTTTTTACTTGTTAGCGTTGCCAGTAATGGCAATAATTGTTGCGCCAGTTTTTTTGGCGAATAGTTTTGGACCAACTAATGCATACACAGGGTCTCCTTTAAATAATTCAAGTACGTGTACCAACTGCCATACAGGCACAGCGAATTCGGGCAATGGTGTGCTTGCTTTAAACGGTTTGCCAGCAGAATATGTTCCAGGTCAAACCTACACGCTTGAAGTGGTATTAACGAATGATAATTCTACAAAATACGGGTTTCAGATAGTTGCACTGGACGGTTCTAATGCAGAAATTGGAACATTGTCTGAGTCGTCTTCAGACATTCAAGTTCAAAATTTTGCAAGTCGTACGCACCTTGGTCACAGTTCACCGAACGCATCTGGTTCATGGACTTTCGATTGGACAGCTCCGGCAGACGACTCACAAGGAATGGCTAATTTTTATGTTGCCGTGAATGCAACAAATGGAGATAACGGAACTACTGGAGATCGCGTTTACACGCTGCAAGAGGGCGTTTTGCCAGAAGTATCCTCAAACGTTCGCGAACTGGAAGTATTAGGGCTAGCTATGTTTCCTAATCCAACGAAGAGTTTTATTACGATCACTCACCGTGAGAATGGTCCTTTAGGAGTGAAGATTTATAGCATTAACGGCAAACTGGTACTCAATGAATTCGTTGCAAATGGAGACCAAATTGACTTAAGTGAATTTACTAAAGGAATGTATATCGTTAAGTTTGAACATACCCAAGGAGCTGTTGCTTCACGGTTAATTGTTCAATAGTAAAAAAGCAATATTAAAATGTGGAAAGAGGGGACTGAAGGTCCCCTTTTTTTATGCGTTATAAGTCGATTTTAAATGGCCTTAAAAGCTTGCAATCAAAATTTATAAAGGATTATAGTTAGATACAACCTGATGCTTAATGTTCACACGTGAATGTTGAGCCACGTAAGGGTCGGGGTTAGCTCACTTTCCGGACAATTAATTGGGCTCCTTCAACGTGAACCACTTCAATCGGTATTCCACGATCAATAAATCCCTCTTTAGCAATCGCGTCACAATGTATACCTGCTATAAGAACGGTTCCACTTGGGCGTAATACAGTATGCGTTGTTCCCTGTTTTCCCACCATTGCGTTACTTTCAGATCGAGTTTCGAGGTTAGGTGATAGCGCAGCATGAAGCGCCATTCTCCCAAAAATTTTTGAGTCGACTAATTTACTAGCCGTGTATATGCTTAGTCCCAAGCCAAAAACACTTGAAATTAAAACCACTAGAAGACTTTGAATGACCCTTTCTAAAGCAACAAACTCAAATGAAAATCCAACATTCCCAACCATGCTTAATGCGAGTCCACTCACAATCATAAGCACACCTAAAATCCCAGTCACACCCGTGCCCGGGATAACGAATAACTCAACGGCAAGAAGCACTATGCCAACAATAAAAATGATGATTTCCCAGTTTTCAGCTAAGCCTTCTAAGTAATATGGGGCAAAAAACACAATGCTGGCTAAAATGCTGGCCGCAATGGGGAAGCCTATACCAGGCGACTGTAGCTCGTAATATATACCACCTATTATAATGAGAATGAGGACGCCAGATACGGCAGGATTGATTAACCAATTGATGATATTGTCTACGGGTTTTACGACATACTTTCTGCGTAGAATTTGCGACTTTCCCAACCTTGTAACGGCATCTTCTAAACCCGATACCTTTCCTTGAACAAACCCGTGTGTTATGGCGTCGTCGGTTGTAAACGTGAGCACTTTACCACTATCTGAGACTCCCGGGATATATGTGTCGGGATCGACCATAGCCTCAGCAATATCTGGGTTTCGATTTGTTTCCTCTGCAGTAGCACGCATCTTCTGCCGCATGTAAGATTGATATTTGTCTGGGGCAAGATTTCCCGACTGATCTACTACGGATGCAGCACCAATTGTAGATCCAGGCATCATATAGATGCTGTCACAAGCAATACTTATTAATGCTCCAGCAGATGCAGCATTATTATTTACAACAATTACTGTTGCCATTGATGAGCGCAAGAAGCGCGTTCGTATAGAATCTGCTTGATCTACTCGACCTCCATATGTGTCTAAGTCAATTAACAAAACATCCGCACCCCAACTTTCGGCTTCATCCATTGCTTTTTGAACGGTGCGCAGAGCAGAAGGGCCAATCTCATCCTTCAATTCAAATTCAAAAATCCTCGTAGTATCTTGTTGAGCATATCCATTCAAACCAAAGAAAACGAGTAGATAAAGGAACCATCTAGA
>CBFIEM010000015.1:0-79381 GCA_965661625.1 Salibacteraceae bacterium | reverse complement strand
TCCTTCCATCTGTCGTTCCCTTATCAATGAACGTTCGAAATCACTCATAGTAGAAAGGATACTCATCATCAGTTGAGAGAACTTATCTTCTTTACCATTCTCATCAATGTTTCGAAGATTGGGATTTCTACAAATGATGGTAATCTTCTTTTCGGAGAGTTCCTTCCAAACTGAAAGAACATCCAATGTATTTCTACCTAATCTATCAATGGAGTGAATCTCCAAATGGGTGAGTTGGTTTGAATCAATTAGTTTTTTGATTTGAGACCCTTGTGGTCGTTCCCAAAATGGAATCAGACCGGAACACCTATCTACAAGAACATAATCGAATCCATCCGTATTTTGAATCTGTCGTTCCTCATTTTGAGATTGAGAACTAACACGGGAATAAAGAACCTTCATTTACTATTATTTAAGGGTAGTCAGGAATAAGGTCTAATATAATAGTATTTCCTGAATAAAACAAAGTATTTACGAGGGTTTCTATACTATCATTTGAAGTGTACTTTAAAATGATAATGATTGAGGTTTCCCCCAACCTTAAAAAACTGACTTCGATATAAAAACCAACCATTTTCAAACCCAATGAAAAGGTTTGAATGGGATTACAAGAAAATACCCCCACCCCCTTAGGTTTCACTCATCCTCTTCCACCAATTAGTTTTGTGTTTGAGTTGATACTCTTTGATATATACTCTATCAAAAAGGTGGAAGTTCTTTGGAACAACCCCTTCATCTTCCAATTCCTTCAATGTAACAGTTGGATAAGAATCTCTAATCTTTTTGGTTTCTTTTCTTCTTCGTTTTGAACTCATATGTAAGTTAATTTTAACGTTTTTAAATTACGAAATATTTTATTATATTTGATGGGAATAAAAAAATTTAACAAAATGTTATTCAGAAGTTTAAGTATATCTTTAATTGTTATTAGTTCAATTCTCTTTCAATCCTGTGGAGATGGTTGTGTAGACAATGATACTTTTAGAAATTATGAAAAAATTGAGGAAATAATAGATGACAGAACTGTTACAAGATATAAACAAGATGGTGAGTTCTTCACTGGAAATGTCTGTCTAGATGGATTAGTTTTTAAAACATTTAAAGACGGATATATGACTGACAGATATTCCCATGAAGACGACAGAGTAGAAAAACATGAGGTCTTTATTAAAGGAATTGAAGTTTCAGACACCACGTGGAGATTTACTGAAAATGGAGAAAGGTATATCAGGTCGTATTCTCATTTTTCTCCTGAAACCGGGAAAAGGGATGGTCTATTCCTCGAGATGTGGGGTCCCAATCAAATAGAAAGAAAATCGACATATAAAGATGGTAATATCATTGGAATTGATGAATCCTACCGAGAAGATGGAAGTCCTGTTTATAAGAGAGAAATCGGAGAAAATGGACGTCAACATGGAATAAGTAAAGAGTGGGGTACCAGTGATGAAGAAGGATATTTTTTAAAAGATGTATATATTTTCGAAAAAGGAATTATCAAAGAAGAATGGGGGTGGGTATCATCTTATGTAGGTAAATCCATGTGGGTTAAACAGAAGGAGAATTTTAAATCTACACATATTGGTTTGGATAATGATGGTAATCTTAAACCAGTACCTTATGGTTCCCCACATACACCTGGACTTTACGTTTTCCCAGACTATACTAAAAAGGATTTAAAAGATTTTAATCCTGAAATATGATTCATTTGAATCTACTTCCGAACACCTAAATTCATTTAATCTCATTTATTTACTCCATATGTTCTTCCATTGGAAATGGGTTTCAGGTTGTGATTCCTGGGTGGTTTCCTGAGGTTTGTTAATCATCTTAGTGTTGAGATACCTATGGAGGTCAGATAACCTCATATACCTCTTATTTTGAGTTATCTTTATGATGGGTAGGTTTTCTTCTGTAACCAACTTTTCAAAATGTCTCCTACTGATGTTGAGGTAATCCATCACTTCGTATTTCGTAAGTAGTTTATCTTCCATATCTCTCCTTTATTTTAGATTGGATTCGTTGTTCTATTTCAATGGGTAGTTCACCAAAACCCTTCTCCAATACTTTTCTTCCTCTATCCATCAGGGATTCTTTGTACTTCTCATAAGAGATGAATAAGTGAATTAGAGAGGTTGTCGTTGATTCAATTTTATGGGGTGGTAGATGTACTCCAATGTCTTCTGTAAACCCTTTAAGGTTGTTCATTAGTTCATCATGTAGTTCTTCTGGTGATTGTTTCATATTAACTCCTTTATCTTTCAGTATTTAAACATCCTATGATGAGTGGTTCTGATTTCATCAGAATCATCTCATCGTTGAGAGTTTACTTTCGTAGAAAGAAACCTCAACATTCCAGTTATAACTTGTTATTAGTTAAAACCTGAATAAGTAATAGATAACCAACATTCAGTAGTTTTTTTCTTAGAGGTTATGTACCCCTCCCTCTTAGTTATTGATTTTGAAAACACTTGATTTCCTTTATCAACGGTGGGGTACTTTCGAACTAAGAGAAGGAATTCCGTTGGAGGTGTATATCAAGATTTGATTTACCTGTTCCAATTACCTTCCATCTTTATTAGGTTGTAAAAGTTTGGTAGGATTGTTCTTACACCTTCAACCTACTTGGTGTTGGTTACCTATTTCTATCAATAAATATGGGAGTAAATCTTAAAACGATAGAAAATCACAGAATTTCTCAAAGTTTCTTCGGAGAAAGATTCAATCGGGTAGTAAGGGATTGAAGGAGGATAGAGTTTCTAATTGAAATTCAAGTAGAGGGTAACCAGAATTGAGTATGTCAGAATTGAATTGTAGTTTGGGGAGTATTACTCCCCAAAATCACCTAAAACCCACTTTTTATTAAAATTAAAACATTAATATTCAATCAGTTAGACATGTAGTTCGAATCCACTTACACCTCATTGAGGTTACATGAGGGTGTAGCTTGGATCGAACGTTAAGCCAACGTATTAATGAGCCGGTTACTTTTTGCGGGCAATAATAATGGTGTGTGTTTCTGAATCGTGGGCTGTTTTGCGATAGTCGAGTTCAAACGTTTTTACAATTTCAAAATCATGCTTATGGAGCTGCTGTTTAAGTGCATTTACTTCGTGGTAATGGAAATAAACTCGACCAAATCTGTTCGTTTGAAAGTGCGACTGACTTGGACTTCCAGCTACAAAGCTGAGGTAAAGAATTCCTTGGGTGTTTAATCGCTCCCTACAGTTTTCAATTAAAGTATTGCTATCATCCACTGATAAATAGGGCAGGCAGAAACCACACACAATACCATCGAAGTAACCGTTGATTTGTTGGATGTGTCGGGCATCTAAAACTTCAAATTTCGCTGAAGGGTTGTTGGTAGCAGCTAAAGCAACCATACTTGGTGCAATGTCAGTTCCAAGGAGCTGGAAGTCGGGCCTTTGTGATAACAAGAATCGCGCGATATTTCCAGGGCCACAACCTAGTTCAAGGATAGCTGCATTTTTTAGCGGAATGATATCACAGAAAAGCGTGTACGTGTCGTTGTAAAGGCCAAGGTCCATGAACTTTTCTTCATAAGCTTTTGCTACTTGATTCCAAGTTTGAATCGTTTCATCATACTTATCCATAGACCTTATGCATTGCGCCTTTGTAAAAGCAGAAACTCCCACAAACAGTTATTGAGATGCATCAGCTTTGCAGTTTACTGCATCAATTTAGCAATTGGACGCGTTCTTGGGTATTGCTCCAAAATAATTTTGATGAATACGGTTAATGGAATTGAAAGGATCATTCCAGGTACTCCCCAAATGAATCCCCAGAACATGAGCATAATGAGCACCACTATGATGTTTATAGAGAAGGATTTTCCCATGAAAATTGGTTCAAGAATGGAACCAAATAATACCTGCACTCCAGAAATGCTTAGGATGAAGTAAAACAGGGTCATTGAAAGCTCAAGTTCCACAAATGCAAAGATGGAACAAAGCACAATCGTAACGATTGATCCAATCATTTGTACAAAGTTGATAATGAACGCAAATAACCCCCAAAATATGGGAAAGCTCACGTCAAAGGCATAACAGAATACGCCCGTCCCAATCCCCGTGCCTAGACTTACCAGGAATTTTACTTGTAAAAATGTTACAATATCTTTTTCAATGCGGTTGAATGCTTTGATGGATGAAAAGCGTTGTTTTAAGATCGTGCTGTGAAGCATCTTTTCAAAATCGAATGATTCAAACAACAAGAGAATGACGAAAAACAATGTGGTTAAGAGTTGGGGAATCGTTCCAATTAGGAAAAGCGAAAAAGGCTTTATATTGTCGAGGAACAAGGCTTGTTTAAAGTGACTTTCTCCCTCAGTATCTTCCATTAGTGAGAAGCCCAAGTTGGATTGGAAGTAAGTGTCGAGTTCTGCGATACGCAGCTGTAATCGGTTTAAAAACTCAGCTTTGGTATTAAAAATTTCTTGACTGGTAAGGTGGAGCATTTGGTACAGCAGGATAATTCCAACTACAATTACAATCAAAGCTATTGCCGCACGAAGTACTTTGTTAACCCCGCTTTTCTTGAGCTTTCGCAAGCTTGGAATAAAAAGCAGCGTAATGAACATGGCAAAAATTAGTGGCACAAAAATGAAATCAAGCATTTTGAGGGCCGTCAAAAAAATAGGAATAGCAATTACCAGCAATAAGGTATTGGTGAGCTTGAGGTTATTCATTTAAAGTGAGTAGCTATGCGATGTTCAAGTTTAGATGTACGAAAATAGTAAACATAAGGCCTGATACGAGCAAAGGCCGCAATATTTCAATGGATTGGTGCTTGCTTTGGCATAATAACCTTTCTTGTGAACTGCAATTTGGGCAAGCATTTCAAAAATGGTGGGAAATAAAGGATAGGGTAACTTTCCATTGCGCAGGTTCATAAACGCTGCACGGTTAAATCGGTTTATCACATTAGGCTCAAGTTTAATGTATATTCGTTACCATTGATACCTGAAAATCCTTTCAATGCTTCCTTATGAGTTGAGTAGATCAACGTGTGAGACTTTGAATGCCTAAACGCTCTAAGCGAATGTTTGTAACATAGGGTAATGTTTACAGGAATTGGTGACCTAATTGAACAAACCAAATTGCCTGAACATGATGCTTTCCATAATGCGTGTTTTTCTCGTTTTTTTTATCCTTGGGATACTTACTCCAATTAATGCGTTTTGTCAATCCCGTATCTCTGAATTGGAATCAATTTGGGAGGATAGCAGCAATGAAGATTTAGATCGTGTCAAGGCATGGGTATCACTTACCAACGAAATTAAAGCTGGCGAACACCAAGTAAGGTTAATGCGAGAAATGATAGCTGCTGGGAAAGCAGATACACTGTCGATTTTATACGATTATGGCTTGTATGCAGAAGGATTTATGAATAAGTATGTCTTGAAAAAGCCTAGCATCGCTGAACGCAGCTTTAAGCATGTGGTCCAACGAGGCGATTCGGCAGCATCAACAATTGCCCGGCTGATGCTGGGAAGAACACAGGCAAATAAAGAACGGTATGAAACCCTAAAACCAGCCATTGCATATGTATTCTCCCAACCCATTGACGAGCTTCCAATGGAACCTTTTTTTGGTCCTTTGTACCAGAGGATATTTTCTTATTATGGGGCATTATTACGAGACCAGCCTAAAAAACATGTTGATTTTTTAAAGCGTCAGATCGCATATTTCGAGTCTTCTGATAATTTTAAAGAAGAGGCATTAATGGTAAAAGCGTCAGCAGGAGGGGAAATTTGGCGAAATCATAAATTAAAGGAAGAAGCAGTGTACTTCTACAATGAGGCAATCAAAGACCTAGGAAGTAGTGAAGAGGACAACGTGCTTAAATCGACGTACTTGCAGCATATTCAAGCTATTAAAAACGGCAGTCCAATGCGGGTTTCTTCTAAACCTGCTTGTGTTCAGAAGGTACCCATTCGGCATGCTTCACCCCAAGCATTAATTGTTTTGGAAGAAGAAAGCTACAGTCGGGAGCATTACTCCATCCAAGCTATTGACTCGCTAATTTCATTTATTGGAGATACGACGTTGAGGGCTGACTTTTTACCACCAGTTGAAATTAAAGTTGAGTTAGATACGCTTACTATAAGTCCGCCTGAAAAACGCGAGGCACTTCCCGGTGTATTTCCGGAAGGCGGAATTCACAACATTAAACATTTAGGATCTGATCAAGGACTACCTGAGGGAATAGGAAACGTTCAACAAGACTCCAAGGGTAATATTTGGATTATTGCAACCGGAAAGCTGATACGTTATGATGGTAATTTCTTTTACTACTACGGAACAGATCAAGGGTTTCCCGATACGTTTTACCACAGTTTTGTGATTGATCATGAGGGTCAACTTTGGTTAGCTTCTGATGATGGACTGATTCGGTTTGATGGTATTCATGCATTCCTTTATAAGAACTTTAGATCTTCTTTTCTTTATTGTGACCGAGAAGGCAAGATTTGGGCTACGAACGCATCTGCTTCTGCAGGAATAAGACAGGTTACTGACACTGCAGTGTATTATTATAAAACTGATCAAGGGTTTCCGGAACGCGTGTTAAATATGATGCTGTGTGATGACGTTACTGTGTTATTTACTGATTTTAAAGGGTTCACAGCAATGTCGGAAAAAGTGAGCCCCAAACAACTTGTCAAAGATTTACATGAATGTTTTTCTGCATTTGATGAAATATGTGGTAAGCATGGTATAGAAAAGATTAAGACCATTGGTGATGCCTATATGGCAGCTGGAGGTATACCTGTACCCAATCAAACCCATGCGCACGATATTGTTCAGGCAGCACTGGAAATGCGCGACTTCGTTCAACTTGGTAAGCAACGTAAAATTGAAGCGGGACTACCTTATTTCGAGATACGCATAGGAATTCATACTGGGCCCGTTGTAGCTGGAATTGTGGGGGTTAAGAAATTCCAATACGATATTTGGGGTGACACGGTGAATACGGCAAGTCGCATGGAAAGTTCAGGCGAAGTAGGAAAGGTTAACATAAGCAACTTCACCCATGACCAGTTACGGAAAGACGCGGCGTTTACCTTTGAAAAACGAGGTAAAATAACAGCAAAGGGTAAAGGTGAATTGGAGATGTGGTTTGTAGAACCAGCTTAGACTTTTTAAGGACTGTTCAATAACCATTGAATCCGCTCAATAGAAAATACATGGTGTAGGATTAAAAGTAGCGTATAACAAGCCCCGATAATTTCTAGGTTTAGGTTAAAGAGTGCAACACTTCCGGCACTAAACAGTATAAGTTCAAGTATCAAGCGAAGCAGGCCAGGAATAGAAATAGGGGCTTTGCCGGATCTACTGCGGTCATTGGGAACAGCAAATGTTCCCCAGCAAATGGCTAAAAGCAAGGGAATTCCTATAGCTAAAGGATACTGGAACCATTCATCAGAAAGGTGCCAACCCCAAAATCCAACTGACGTAAGTGAACTCAGTTCTAACGCAAAGCGTAATGCCAGGTTTAATGGGTGATATGCAATGTTGAGTTTGCTCAAGATTTGCTCAGCGCGTCGATTATTTTTCCGTGGCTTTAAACCCGGCTTTTGCTACTATTTGTTGAATTTCTGTAGGCGATAAGTGCTCAGTTTCTACGGTTAAAATACGCTCCTCACTTTTTAGGTCTACATGCCACGATTCAATGCCTGTGTTAGCTTCTAATAAAGGAGAAACTTTTGATAAGCAACCATTGCAATTGATTGTTGATGCGAATTTTAGCGTTTTCATAGTTCGGTAAATTTAGAGTTGAATTGATTTGAGTCTTAAGCTATTTGCCACCACAGAAACTGATGATAGAGCCATCGCTCCTCCAGCAATCATTGGGTCTAACAAAAAGCCATTGAATGGATATAGGACTCCTGCAGCAATCGGGATTCCAATTATATTATATATAAATGCCCAAAATAGGTTTTGACGAATTCCAACGACAGTTCTTCGCGATAAGTCAAGTGCTTTGGGTAGCATTTCGAGGTCGGATGTAATAAGGGTTATTTTAGCCACATCTATGGCGATATCGGATCCCTTTCCCATGGCTATACTTACATCTGCTTGAGCTAATGCCTGTGAGTCATTGATCCCATCACCTACCATTGCAACAACGCGGCCTTCTTGCTGCAACTGTTCAATGAAATCGGCTTTGTCGGAAGGCATTAGACCGGCTTTGAAATGCGTGATGCCAACTTGTCGTGCTACAGCGCTAGCAGTTTGCTCCTGATCTCCAGTAAGCATATAAACATCGATGCCTTTGTCTTGAAGTGTTTTGATTGCTTTAACGGAAGTGTCCTTTAGCTCATCCGAAATTGCAATTATCCCAAGAACAATGGTTGAATTTGAGAAAAAGACTACTGTTTTACCAGCCTCTGCCCAGCTGTTGCTCTGCGTCTCCAAAGCTGTAGGAATGGAAATTGACTGAGCTGTAATCAAGCGTTTGTTTCCAATGTAGTAGGCTTCTCCACTTGCTGCTTTGGCTTGGGCACCCATTCCTGTAATACTTTTAAAGCTGCTGATGGAAGCGGGTTTTACACCATCTGTCCTGAGTTTGTCTGCAACAGCATAGGCAAGTGGGTGTTCAGACTGTGATTCAATTGCAAGTAAAATGGATAGGGGCAAAGTAGCATTACTTTCCCAATGTAGGTCGGTAACAACAGGTTTCCCCTTTGTGATGGTGCCTGTTTTATCCAGTACAATAGCATCTGTTTTGTACGCAAGTTCCAAGCTTTTAGCATCTTTAATAAGCATATTATGTTCGGCACCTTTCCCAATGCCCACCATGATGGCTGTTGGGGTTGCTAACCCTAAAGCACATGGACACGCAATAACTAGTACGGCAACTGATGTGAACAATGCATGCGTATAGGCGTCCGCGCCTCCAAGAAAGATCCACGTAACGGCCGTTAAAACGGCAATAAGAATGACAGCAGGAACAAATATTCCCGCAATTTTATCCACGAATTGCTGAACTGGAGCCTTGCTTCCTTGAGCTTTTTGAACCAGTTGAATGATCTGAGCAAGTAAAGTGTCGCTACCGACTTTAGTTGCTTTAAACTGAAAACTCCCATGTTGATTTACTGTACCGGAATATACGGAGCTTCCAGGGGTCTTTTCAACAGGAATGGGTTCGCCGGTAATCATGCTTTCATCTACAAACGATTGTCCATGGTACACTTCACCATCTACTGGAATTTGATCTCCAGGCTTAATTACGATGTTGTGTCCCACATGCAGGGCTGTAATCGGTAATTGCACTTCCTCATCATGTTGAATTACTTGAACCGTTTTTGGCTTTAACCCCATTAGTTTGCGAATGCTGGAAGATGTATTAGATTTTGCTCGCTCTTCTAAGAGCTTTCCTAATGAGATGAACGTAATAACAACGGTTGCCGCTTCATAGTAAACATGGGCAGCGATACCGTTCGCACTCCAGAAATTTGGGAAGAGTGTATTAAATAGGCTGAAAAGAAAAGCAACACCCGTACTTAGAGCCACTAGGGTGTCCATGTTCGCTTTCCGGTGTTTTGCTTGTTTCCAAGCGTTTATGTAGAAGGTGCGACCAAACCAAAATAGCACAGGTATACTCAGTACCAATGAAATCCACCTTCCCAACTCCCAATCCATGAAAAACATACCGATAATGAAGACAGGAAGGGTAAGTGCTGCTGACCATTTTGTACGGACTAGTGCATGCTTATACTGCGCTTGTTTAAGTTCCTCTTGTTTTTCAACGGGATCTTCGGCATCGAAAATTAATCCATATCCGATAGCTTGTAGCGCTTCTTGAAAAGAAGTGGGATCAGTTGAAGGTTCATACTCAACCCAAACTGAAGATGAGGCAAAATTTACATTTGCGTTAATCACCCCATCCGTATTTTCTAAAATAGATTCTACGCTTGATGCACATGCTGCACAAGTCATTCCAGTTACGGGAAATGAGTTACTCTTTAACGCCGCTGAATCCATGTATTTTACTTGTTGAGTGTCAGAGTTTCCGACACTAAATTAACGGAACAAAAATGGAGGGAAAGCTCCAAACAGGTGTTACATAATCCTGATTATGATTTATGAAATATTGCTACAAACTGTCAATAGCCTTTCGCGTTGAAGTCTGCTGATTTTTGAACTGTGTTGGTGTCATGCCCGTTTCTTTTTTGAATTGTGCAGAAAGGTGTGCAACACTGCTGTAATTCATACTAGCAGCAATTTGTGTTAACGAATGCTCATTGTAGTTAATCAGTTCCTTGACTTTTTCGATGCGTTGCTGCGCGATGAACTTCTCAATGGTGATTCCTTCTACCGATGAAAACAAGCGACTAAGGGACGGATAGTCGTGGTTTAATTGACGCGCAATCAGTACTGAAAAATTTGTTTTGAGCGCCTGATCTGAATAATGTACTTGCTCAATAATGATGGTTTTTACTTTCGCAATGAGCTGTGATGTCGAGTTTTCCAAGAGTTCGAATCCGAGCTGAGCGATGTGCTCGCTGAATGCTTGCTGTTGTTGTGTTGTTAGTTCCTGGTTCAGGAACACCTCACCCAAATGAACAGCATGATAGGGCAGGTTTAATGCTTCTAAGCTGGACTTCACAGCTTGAATACAACGTGGACAGACCATGTTTTTAATGTGAAGGGTGAGTTCGCCCATGGGTGCTATTTGTTGATGGATTTTGCATTTGAAAAATGCGTCATACAAAGTTAATCAGATAATATCAGGCTATGAAAACACCAGTACTTTATGTTAGTCCGAGCTATTTCTTAAGCAGTCGATTCCCTGATTTTGGCTTTTTAAGCTTGATATCAAAACTATCTAGGGTACCAACCATATTGATGTTGAGGTACTTTACTTTTTTATTCGGGTCGAGCTCAATGATTTCATCTTCCGGAGAGTCTTCATCACGACGCGCACCAAAGAGTTTGTTTTTGGAAGCTTCTTTAACAAGGCTCCATGGTATGCGCATAAAGTAATCGATGTTATCATTCATGTCCTGGGTGCCAGACAGTTCCAAATGTCCTAAGGTAGATTCAATGGTCATGTTAGGGATACTCAACAAACCGCGTGTAAGGTCCATGTGGTTTTCAATGGTATCAAATCGAATATTTGTTAAGTCCTTATCTCCGAAATAATCGGCTAATAATAACATGGGTTCATAATCTTCAAGTCGGCCGTTGAGAATTTGTGCATCGAGATGAACTTCAGATTGGTCTAAGTCTGGAGTTAAATCTGGATATACACGAATATCGCCCCAGATGGACGCTGTAAGTTTTCCGTGAAGGTTATTCGAAACCAGCTCATCTTGGCCAAAATTCTCGAACTTATATAGTAACTGATCTAAATAAACATTAGTGATGTGCAGGTGAGGTTTTAAGTAGATGTGGTCAGGGTCTGTGCCGTCTAAGTACCCATTCATAGCAAAACTTCCTCCTGCGGCATTCACTGAAAGGGTATCTAAGTGTAAGTAATGATCAGGCGTTGTGTGGAAACGTGTTTTTAGCTCACGTAAATTGTAACGGTGATAGGTGAAGTGATCTATTTCAACATTGAAATCCATATCGGAAAAGGGGAGTTCAAAAAGATTGAAAGCGTCCGCATGTTCTGGGCTGTCAGCTGTTGTTTTTGTTGAGCTCGTGTCTATTTTTTCTGGCGATCCAACATTGAAATTGAAGAGCTCATCGAAATTAATCGATGGAGATTTGATCGAGAAAAGATTTTTTGCGGTACTTGATTTCAGGTCATCACCCAAGTAATAATTTAAGTCTATGGTGAATGATGAGTGACCTAGCTTCCCATGAAAGTCACGCACAGTAAGGTTTTCATTGGCATATTTAAAAAAACCGTTGAACTCCTCAAAGCGCAGGGGGTGCAGGTGCATTTTACCTGACCACTCATCGAGGTTAACCGAAATTGATTTAAAGGTTGAACTGTCGTAAAGCGCTTTAGCCCCAACGTGTAACTTCAAACGTTCAATTTCTTCATCACGGTATTCAATGGGGACGTGATTCTCTCCGCCATAAGTAAACAGGTCGTTCGGTCGAAACAAATCCGATGTTAAGGTAATGTCGGCATGTACAAGTTCATGAACTGAATCCTCTAAGAACGCCGGATAACCGCGCACTTTTCCATTGAAGTGAAAATCTGTGGCATCTACATGCCCTGTGAAATCGGTGATTTCAATTTCGTCATCTGTTATAGAGAGGTCTGCGTGAAAATCATGCAAAGCATGGGGGTAATTTTGAAGTTTCGCATAGAAGCCGTCTAAGTAAAAAGACCCGTTTGGAAGGGTACTGAATTCTGTAAAAGCATTGCCAGATGCGTCAAAGGAAAACTCCATGAGTAAGTCGGATATGAGCTCATTTATGCCCGTACTATCTTTTGCGTTGTAATCAGTAAGTTGAGCTAAGTCCAATTTATCTGCAGCTATTTTGAGGTGGGCTTCAACGGGAGTAGGGGTGTGGTGTACAATTGCAGGTAGATCAGATAAGTACCCTGAGAGGTTGAGGTCGGAACCACCCATTTTCATATCGAATTTATCCAATGTTGCTCGCTTGCCATTCATTTCCAAATGGATGTCTAAATCTTCAATTGGGGCGGGAAGGGTGTTTGAGTTTAAGGTAAAGTCGGCAACATTGAGTTCAGCATAGTACGCTTGACTGAGTTCTTTTATTGATTTTTCTGGATGATCGAGGTCTATGATGTCATGGAATTTCATCACCATGTTTACACTACCTCCCAATTCATCAACGTCCTCAAGGTTTAAAAAGTCCGCCCAAAATTTAAGGTCAAAATCTGCATCTAACTCCATTTGAATATCTGGAACCTCAAAGTTTGTTACTGATACTGAGCCGAGAAAGCGTCCTTTTTCCATGTTTGCAGAAACATCCTTGAGCACAAACTTCATGGTTGCAAGGCTCCGTTCTGACCCATTGGTAAATGAGCCTGAGAATCCCATGTCATCAATACGCTTTCCTACAGTTGTATTCTCAAGGTATGCCTCATCCGCTCCGAAACTGGCTGCAATGGCAGGCTGTCGTCCATTTGTTGTAGGGCCTTCTAAGGTTGCGTTGAAGTAAATTTTCCCGGCATTTTCGTAGCGTTCTAAGATGGGTATGACTTCGGTAGGCGCAAATGCAATGAACATGTCGAAACTAGGTTTAGTGCCTTTTAACGCTATATCAACATGCATTTCATGCTTGGTGTCAACGCTTCCCGAAAGTTCAAAATCGCCATGTTCCATGGTAATTCCAGATGGGGCAAACTGGAGAAAACCAGTTTCGGTGTTGTAACTTAAGTCAGTATGAAATTCAAAATGTTTATGGTTAAAATATGTGGTATCACCATGATCGGTAACGTTTAAGGTGAATTCGGCATCGACATGCGATGACATGAGGTTTCCATCCGTATTAAAGCCACCTACTGCATGTGAAATTGAGGTGGCAATATCTAGCTCGGTTGCTTCTTCACGCTGATGGAACTCCAATTGGATGAGTTCAATTTTATTCAAGCTTATGGCAATGGGTGTTGAAACTTCTTCTTCTTGTGTTTGTGTTTGCAGGGCAATTTCAATGTTTGTTGTGCCATCAGGATGAAGCACCAGATCAAAGAATCCATCTTCTACAACTATTGAATGAATAATATAATCGCCAACAAGTAGGTCGGTAATTTTGAAGCCTACATAGATATCCGAAACAGCCAAAATGGTTTGAGCATGTTCATCCTTGGATTCAGCTATAGTCACATCGTCAATTTTTAAACTCACGTACGGGAAATTCTCGAAAAGGGAGAGGTGACTATCACCCAGTGAAATTTTACCAGTATATCCTTGATTCAGTGCGCTTAGCTCACTTTGGATAATTGCATCCTGCTTGATGTAAAAGACCAGAATTGCGGCCACAATTACGCTCAATGGCACCATCAGTCCACCTAAAATCCATTTGATTCGTCTTCGACCTTTCATAAATTCGAAACTAAGTAATTATTATGCATGTGACACATGCAGTTCATGAAGCATGCGGTCAGTTTTTTTGTGTTAGTACCAAGTCATCTCGGATTGTGTAGGTAAGATTGGTTCAATAAAGTGGTGTAGGGATTATTGAATTGGAAGAAAAACACTTTTTTCATATGGTTTATAAAATAAACTAGTTTATGTTTGCATTGTGATAATAAATCACTCAACCTTTTAAACCAGATGATTACATGTTAAACTTTTAGGACTTTGCCTGTTGCTAATTGCACTATCAGGTTTTACGCCGAATGCTAAACTTACTAACTACATTGATGAAATAGGGACTAAGAATACTGCTGATCATTACCTAGAAATGGCAGAAAAATTTGCTTCTTTAGCACCCCTTGATTCGGAGGATTGGTATCCCAGTTATTATTCAGCATACTGTTATACGTTGGCTGCATTTGCTCATCGCGAATATTCCAACCTCGATGGGGTTTTGGATTTGGCAGAGGCGCAATTCACTGAGGCCCAGAAAAGATCACCAGCAAATGAAGAAGTGTTATGCATAGCCAGCATGATCTACAGTGCACGTGTTTTGGTGGATCCTGCAAAGCGAGGCTATAAATATGGCTCAATGAGCGGTACCGCCTTAGAAAAAGCGATGCGTATTAATTCGGATAATCCCCGAGTGCTCTTTCTTATGGGGCAGTCTAAAATGTTTATACCTGCTAATTATGGAGGAGGATGTGCTACTGCTAAACCGCTGTTAGAATTGGCAATGGAAAAGTTCAAATCCTTTAAGCAACCTAACCCACATGCACCAGTTTGGGGAAAACAAGAGACTGAAGCATTGCCTCAGAAATGTGCTGGCTAACAGTAACACATATCGAGAAATAGGAATGCCTAGTTGTTTTTCAGCTAGGCATTTTGCGTGTTGAATGGTGTTAAAGGGAGCCTAAAATGTTCATTTTTGTGCACAATGAATCAAGCTGATTTAACATCTTTTGAAGATCAACTACTCAAGCTCACTGGAGCCAAAACCTGCAATAAGCTTGAAGTTATTCAGTCGCTTTGGAGCGGCTATGGACAAATCATACGGTATCAACTCACAGGTGCGAATTACGATCAAATTGTAGTAAAACAGATTCGTTCGGTGCAACCCGAAGGCCATCCGCGTGGTTGGAATACAAATTCATCGCATCAGCGCAAGCTCGTTTCTTACGAGGTGGAGCAACATTTTTACCAGGAATGGAGTAAGGACTGTGATAACCATTGCAACGTGCCACAGTTTTTAGGCTACTATGAATCGGGTGAACATACATGGTTAGTTATGGAGGATTTACAGGGTAAGCATCCTGTTCTAAAAGATTCACTGGATAGTGATGAAGCTAAGGTGTGTTTAAACTGGTTAGCAAACTTTCACGCTACTTTTATGAATAGGGAGCCAGAAGGTTTATGGCCTGTTGGTACCTATTGGCATCTTGAAACGCGAAAAGATGAATGGCAAAACATGGACCATAATAAGCTAAAGACGCTGGCACCTGTAATTGATGAGCAACTCAATTCATGTCGTTTCAAAACGTTGGTTCACGGAGATGCTAAAGTGGCTAATTTCTGTTTTTCTTCTGGTATGCAAAGCGCAGCAGCCGTCGATTTTCAATACGTCGGTGGAGGGTGTGGAATGAAAGATGTCAATTACCTATTGGGAAGCTGTTTGTCGGAACAAGATCAAATCAAATACGAAAACAGCTTGTTGGATCATTATTTTAAATGTTTGCGTAAAGCACTTTCTAAGCGCAGCACAAGAATAAACTTTCTGCAATTAGAGCAAGAATGGAGAACAATGTACGCTTTTGCAAATGCGGATTTCGTTCGATTTTTGTTGGGGTGGATGCCTACGCATCATAAAATAAACGCCCATAGTTTGGGTAGGATGGAAGCACTACTTGAGGAGTTAGCACCGTCTTGATTCGTTTATCAATCTATCAAGCGATCGTAAGATGAGTAGATGAACTGTGTTGAAAGTGAATCCTGCTCAATGTCGAAAGTGAGGTTAGTGAACTCTGCACCTCTTCTACCAACTCCTTTTTTACTGCGAACATGCTCCAGTTTGTTCCAATGATTCATAGAAAGGTGCAGTATGGCACATAACCCATCACCTTGAATGTGAAAGTAGAGTGACTCTACACCATCGGTATCATCATATTTTTGGAGCCAATAGGTGAGTTGGTTTTTATCGGTTAACGCGAGTTGCTTTACCAATTCATCTTTGTACGTTTTCGAATCAGGAGGCTGATTGGCAAAAATGGGATTGTCGTTGGCACATTTTGGCCGATCACAAGCGCAAAGTGCTATGCAACTTATCGAAACGATTAATAGGGTCTTAATTGTCATAATACTTTAGGCTGGTAACGCTTTATTAATTTCGCTAGTATACTGTGCTTTCATTTGCAGGATTAGCCAGTGGTGTTTGTTCCAACCCTTTGAAAAATGAATGGTGGGATTATTGAATGATAAGTTTTGAAAATGCACTTGAACCATTTGCTCCGGTTAGATGCAACGTGTAAATCCCGCCCTTCAACCGTTGAATGTGAATTGTATTTCGTCCTGATTGAAGACTCCCCTGAAGTACTTCTTGCCCGAGCGCATTGTAAAACTGAACACGGTTAAATGCGTTCGTTTCTACATCTAAATAGACTTCTTCACGTGCTGGGTTTGGGAAGATTTGTAACCCAGCCATTGAAATGTATGATACACCAGACATGATGTGATTGTAGGGTTCAGAAACAAGTGATAAACAAGGTCCATCGATTACTTGAACTTCATAAATACCATTGCCTGTTGCCGTTATAGTTTGTGTTGTATCTGTTAGCAGTATTCCATCTTTCCACCAACGGTAACTGGTTCCAATACCTGTAGACTGCAATACGTTGTTGCCGAGTGTAACAATGCTGGGGGGCTGTGGAAATTGAACCACCGTATAGGTTAAGGTGTCAGAAATGCCTGTACAGCCAATACTATCAAAAAGCACACAATAAACTTCACTGCCTTGTGCCAACTGATTGGTTTGGAATACAGAATCAGGGGTACTTTGGACTAATGTGCTGTCAATATAAAAATCGTAGACCAATAAGTTACTTGGTGCCTGAATTGTTACGGTATCACCAGCACAAATAATCAAGTCCTGGTTGCTGCTCGAAAGTAGCATTCCGGATAATTCTGGTTGAATTTGAACAACTATCTTGCTGCTTACTTCTTCGCAGGTAGGGTTAATGATATGGCTAACCCAAACGGAATCTCCCGTACTCAAGTTGGCGCTTGACCAGGTAGTGTCTAGACCGGACTGCACAACAGCTCCATTTACATAAAAGCTAAATTGCTGAGCATTTCCAGTCGCTGTGAATATTGCTGAATCACCGAAGCAGAATTTATTTTGCACAGCATTGGAAGTGAGGGAAGGAGCGCTAAATATTCCTACGTAGAAAGCATTTTGGATGAAACTAGTATCACTTCCCGTTCCATTGGTAGCAATCAACTGAACATCATACCAACCAGTGTCATTTGGTAAAATGCTCGGGCTAAATGTAGTACTGCTTCCACTTGCGTAGGTGAATGTATTCTGAACAATATTCCAGTTGTATGCATTACCATGTGTGGTCAAATTCTGGAGGTCGACGGTTTGGCCCAAACAGAACGAGTCATATTGTGTAGTAAATTGTGCTGCAGGAAGGGTTGTTAGGTTGATGTCGTCTAGTCCCATATCACTTGACCATCCATTCCCTGTGCTTCCTCTGAAACGGATTACTATTTCTTGTCCAACAAAGTTGTTCAATAAGGTTTCTTGCTGCAACCACTGGTTTCCTTGGTCGCCCGCTATTGGTGGAGCCACATCCAGGTACCAAACGCCATCACTCAATACATCTACATGCAATTCGCCAATTGAATTCCCCCATGCATGGTACCAAAAGCCGAGCTTTGGATCATTCGTGCCACTTAGATCTATGCACGGAGAATGGAGTAGGGCCTCTTTATTCTGACATCCACTTCCACCATTACCACTACCTTCTAAATACAAGTAGTTCCCATTTCCTGAAGTATGGTCGGTAGATGGTCCCGTTCCACCAGAGCCAGTAGCTCCTGAGTGTGTTCGCCAGTCAATGCTATCTACAGTTGTATTGAGCAAATTATACCAACCTTGACTTAAACCACATGCAATAGAAGCACATCCCCAAGCTGTTGAACAGGTATTAAACGCATCAAAATTTTGGGTATACGGCAAGGTAATGGAATTACTCAGGTATGTATTTAGGGTTATTTCTAGGGTGTCGTTGGTTGCATTAGCATCACCAGGGTAGGTGGACCAAACGCGCAGTGTGTTTAAACCATTTTGTAGTGTAAATGCCAATGGATATGATATTGAATTTTGAGCAGCGGAGTTTAGCGGAGTGAAAATGGTGTCGTGGTTTGGTGTTCCCCCATTAATGGTAAACGCAATGGGTATATAATTCAGGGAAGAAGTGCCTGTATTTATGACTTGGATAACCAGGTCCATCGCGTCTCCCACAAAACAGCTGGGGTAGTAGCCTGCTGATGGACTTAAAATACGATCAATTGCTAAATCATTTCCAATACAGTTAGTATTTCCGGGTTCGATGCCAATAGCAATTGCCCTTCGGCTTGACCCATTGTCTGGAAGAACAGTTTGTACCGTAACCCACTCCCTTTCTGTTGAAGAAAGGTTTTGAAGCAGTGCATACGTATCTGTGGTAAACATAACGGTATCCATAAACTTATTGGCCAATCGGTATACGCGGTACCCAAGTGCTCCAGGTACAGAATCCCATGAAAAAATGGCTGAATCTGCACAACGCCAAACCAATGCTAAATTAGTGGGAGGGTCAGCAACTGTAAATGGATCATGACTTGTTGCGCTCATGCTTCCGCGCGTTACACGTACCAAGTGTTTTCCAGAATAGGTAGTAGGAATGCTCCAATTGTAAGATCGAGCAGCACTATCAAGCCCAGTAGCAATGGACTGCCACGTTGTTCCACTGTCTGCAGAATAATCTAAGTCAAAAGTTTGACTGGTACTAAATGCATCCCAGCGGATGTGACGGCTTTCTCCGGGTACAAGTCCTTCGCCACCTCTGGGATATATTACGGTTATGGAGTCGTAAACAAAACTGTAAATAACCTGATACTTCTGAGGTCCAAATGGAACCAAGGCGCCATTTACCTCAACGGTATAGCTTCCAGCTGATGGATTCTCTAGGGTGATGAGTTCAACGTTGTTGAGGGTGTCTGTTGCACGTACTGCAAATGCGTTTAAACTGTCGGGGTGGGGGAACGGGTTTAAAACCCAAGGCATGGTCCAAGTACCCGATGGACTTTGAATACGTGCATCTAAGTTATTAACCAATGTTTTGCCTGTGATTCCAGCAGTGGCTTCTTTATCTGTCCAATAAACGGTTACTTTCAACTTGCTTACACCAGTGGGAACAGTGATGTTATGTGTATTGATGGCGGTATTTGCTACACTGTCGGTTAAGAATTGATTATTGTCAATTACAGTTAACGCTCGCCTCGCATTAATGCGGCCAAAACCTGTTTTGTAATCGGGTCCGGGATTTTCGATATCATCTGCAGTATTCAAAATGATGCCTTTTATCAGTCCCGAATTAGGCCACATGTTGGAATTGGCATTCCGGTATGCTTCAATAAGCAATGCGTTTACGCCAGCTAAATTTGGAGATGCATGCGATGTGCCGCCTGGTCCTGTTGCAGTAATATCAGGCAAGATACGTCCATCCATAGCCGGTCCCCTGCTACTAAATGCCGTAAGTTGGTCGCTCGTGTTCATGGCACCAACAGCAAAAATATTCTTAGCAGATTTCACCAATCCAGTAATGTTTCCCCAACCCGGTCCGGCTCCATAAGTAGCGCAACCTGAGTTACCTATATTTCCGCATGAATAGGTAATCATAAATCGCTCATAATTATGAACGAGAAAATCGTTTGTGGCAGCGGCCGAGTTGTAGGTTGTATTTGTAGTAATGCAGCCGTAACCAAAAGAATTGTTCACAATGTTCACATTTGCAATCGCAGCGTTAGTAAAGTTGATTCCACCCGAAGAAAGATCAGCTCCCCAAGCCTGTCCTCTATGAATTGGATTAATATTTCCAGCAGAGGCCATTCGCCAACTTACACCAGTTTTATGTCCACTTGCAGTTCCAGACTCCAATGATCGATCTAGTCTATTTTTAAAATCGGGACTGTAAATGCTGTCTACTGTTCCACCTTCATTAACAGCAATAGAGACGCCTTCGCCATTGAGACCATCCAAGTTGTAGTAACCGTTGATGTAAGGTCCACGCGTCATGGTCATTTCATTTTCAATCTCCAACTCTGCAGGAGGTTCAGGAAGTTCGATGTAAATGACAAAAGGAAGTTTAGCAGCTTGCTTTAAAGCTGAATCATTGCCAGATACCGTTAAAATACCAAGCGGTTCAAACGTGCTCTCAACTGATATATTTAGCTCAGCGAATTGGGCAAGAATGGATGTGTAGTTTTTTACGGTGCCCACTGTAATGTTTGCTTTCACTCCTCCAGCTATTTTGGCGTAGTGAGGTACTGTATGGCTCAAAATGCGTCCATCAATTTTTTGGTGTAGCGGTTTAACCTTAAGCTTTACAACGCCTGCAGCTATCAAAGTTGAAGAACTGGTAGACGTTGGAAAATTTGCGAACCAGGTTAAGTCTGGCTCGTATTGCATTAACGCTACATGAGACTCCACAAGAAGCGCACGCTGAGCTGCTGTGGGAACATCTGCAAACTTTAGGTAGCACCACAGTTTTTGATTGTCATACTCAGCCTGATCTGCACGAATCTGATCAAGTTGGTTTTCAAATCTCTGTGCAGCGTTTTGAGCTACTAGCGAAACAAAACTTACACAAAAAACAGTAATAGCGAGAAAGCGGGTGAGGGTAATGTTCATCTTGGATTTGGTGTAATTATCAAGGAGAAAAGATACCATAAAGTTTAAGATTTGATCAATAAGCTGCCAAAGCATACCATTTTCTAATTGCGCTGACTTATTTCTTTTTTTTTCGTCTTCTTCGTGAAACCTAAATTTGATATGATGTCCTTTTCTAGTGCTCAGTTTTTCTTTCTTGTTGGTGTTCTGATTTCCATAAATGCAGTAGCTCAACAAAGTGCTTATGATTCATCCTTCGGGTTGAATGGGCTTGTGCGTTTGTCAACAATTACAAATGACCAAACTTCAGATGTGATGCAATTGGCTGACGGAAACTTGGCTGTCTTAGGCTCTGCAACTGGAACAAGTGGCGATCAAAAGCTTTTTTTAGTTCAACTTAATCCGGATGGAACATACAATCCTCAATTTGGTAATGGAGGTCGCGTAGATGCAGGTTTTAACGGTGCTAATGTTAAGGCTTACGCGTTAACTGAGCAGGCAGACTTTAAACTTGTTGCAGGTGGTGCCTCACATTTTGATGCATTGTTAATGCGCTTTTTATCAGACGGAACACTAGATTCGAGCTTTGGTAATGGAGGTAAAGTGGTTACGGATATTCCGAATTACTATAGCGAACGCATCGTGGATATTGCGTATTTATCCGATGGGAAATTATTAGTGATGGGTGATGCCAATCAATCATCAGGCGATCAGCGCCACCTTATCGCATTGCGCTATTTACCAAATGGTTCCTTAGACCCCAGCTTTGGCAATGGTGGTGTTTTAATAGGAAGTCGCGGCACGGCAGCTGCTTTAATGGTCCAATCTACCAATAACTTTATCCTTGCCGGGGATTCAATAGGCGATGTGATCATGGAGCGCTACTTTCCAGACGGAACTCTGGATTCATCATTTGGCACCTCGGGAAGGATAAAAATAGATTTAAGCTTACCATGCTCATTGTCGGAGGGAATAGTAGGTAACAACGATTCCCTTTGGTTGGGCGGACACCTTTCTGAAATTTTAGTGGGCAGAAAATTGTTGGCAATTAAGTTTGACGTAAATGGTGTTTTGGATAGCGCATATGGGGTTAATGGAGAGGCAATTCATCGGGTTGGAGATTCAAGTATGGGATTCGATCTGAACCTTCAACCTAGCGGTAAGGCAATTGTTGTAGGTCGGAGTTTTGATAACAATGGATTTGCACGGATGGCTGCAACGAGATTCGATTCTGCAGGTGACCTTGACACATCTTTTGGTAGCAATGGCGTTTCTATTACTGCATTTGATACATTTCCTTCATCAGCCACGAGTTCTATTTTTCAGGTTGATGGTAAACTGGTACTGGCAGGACAAGTTGGGTTTTGGGGTGCGCTAGATGTTGCTCTAGTCCGCTTTAATATGGGGTTCACTACGTCACTAGCTCCAACGTGTTGTGAGCCCACAAAAGTCTATGCAATGCCAAATCCAGCAAGCAATCACGTAAGGTTTTCTTTTCCATCGCCACTTGCAAATGCTTCAGTTTCTGTGTTTAGTAGTATGGGTACTTGTGTCTATCAGGACGACGGATTAAACGGTGATGCAATAAACATGGATGTGAGTGACCTGTCAAATGGATACTATTTTATTCGTGTAAATGAACATGGAAATACATTTGTAGCAACCCTTGTGGTGCACCACATGTAACCGGTTGAGCGTATTACCAGCTTATTTTGTGAACGTGTATATGGCAAAAACAATACCTTCGCTTTACTGAATGGAACAGCATGAAAAAGTTTAACTAAAAGGAAATTACCACATATTACAACCATACCTTGTTACACTATCAAGTTGGCTGGAACTTAAATAAGGCTAAAGGTGTTCATTTTGGGTTGTGGTACCCTGAAACTAAAAACTTAAGCGAAGCCATTGTAAATTTAAACGAGAAGGTTGGAGAGCACATAACCAAGGGAGAACCAATGTATGCCTTAGACGCGGGAAGTGGCATTGGAAGAGTAGCGATGCATTTAGCACATGCTTAAGGTTGTGAAGTAGCGGGAATCACCTTAAGTAAAAAACAGATTGAGCTTGGTGAACGGTTTATTCGCGAGGCAAACTTAGAAGATCAAGTTAAACTATCCATTCAAGATTACACAAACACCAACTTTGAAAGTAATTCTTTTGACCTGGTTTACTTTGTCGAGAGTTTGTGCCATGCTTCGGATAAATCGCAGGTATTGAAAGAGGCAAATCGAATCCTTAAACCAGGAGGGAAGATCGTAATGCTCGAATATTACAAAACGCAACGAGGTACAGCAAAAAATCAGCAACGTTGGTTGAACTGGTGGTTGCATAGGGTTGCTGTTTCAACGATTGATACCCAAGAAGAATTGCGAGACCAACTAACGCATTGTGGCTTTAAGGATACCCGAATTGAAGACTTGACTGCAGGGATAAAAAGAACAGTTCAAATAATGTTCAGGCGCGCATTAGCCGGGATTATTACCATTCCCCTTTATACCCTTGTGTTCCCTACCAAATATCATTTCAGCAGGCGTCATCCAGAACATGGTTGGGCCCTTTACTTGTGCTATCACAAAAAGCTTATGGGCTATCATCATGTTGTAGCTACAAAAGCATAACTGCATACTTCGTTTAATCAGCTGGAATGGAATTGAGTTGCGCCAAGGGTTGCAGCGGCAGCTTTTTAATGCGCGAGCCAATAAAAACTACAGCGGAAGACCTGACCTTTTTTAGGAGAAAAAAGGGGCGCCCTAACAGCTGATTTAATCAAAAAACTCTACCTCACCTGTGCTTAGTTTGTAATATGCAGAAACAATCTCCACTCCTGCAGATTTAACAGCGTCATTTAAGATGGGCTGGGAATCCTTAAGTTCTTCTCCGATGACTTGGGCATTAATTTTTATGGCATTGGTCAGGATATCTCCTTTCATCCTTCGGGCCATGTAAACAGCTGGCTTAATGCGCTCTATAATGGCTCCAATGTGGCCTCCTGGATCGGCATCGCTTAAGGAAGCTTGGACAGCACCGCAGTTTTCGTGACCCAATACCACAATGAGCTTTGAGTTTAGGAACTTAACGGCATATTCAATGCTTCCGATGACTTTGTCTTTAGCCACATTACCAGCAACACGTATTACGAAAAGGTCTCCAAGGCCTTGGTCGAAAAGAAGTTCAGGCACAACACGCGAATCGGCGCAGCTTAAAACTACTGCAAAAGGCTGTTGAGACTCTTGAAGGGAGTCGCGATAGGTAGTATCCGTATGAGGATGTTTTAGGTTGCCGTTGATGTATCTTTTATTGCCATCCTTAAGGAACTTGAGTGCTTCTTTTGCCGTCATGAAATGCTTTATATACCTTCAAGGTACAATTATCCAGTAAATGATAAGGGAGATGTGCAAAGCATGGACTGAAGTGCTACCTTCACTGTGAGCTTCCAAAATTCATTTTGTGTTGAACCAAACCTAGCTCAAGACGGTTACGTTAGTGCGAAAAAATACCTATTAGAAGACTATGAATCCAATCCCCCTTGTAAAGTGGATTTTCATGTGTTTTGTTGTGATTGCATGTGTTGCAAGTTGTTCCCCGAATAATGAATCCGACTTGGAGCCAGATCCTTTACGCATAAGTCAATCCTTTGATCCTGAACGAAGAGGTTTTAAAGTTGTTAATGCCAAACAGGTTAATGCTGGTGATTCGGCTGCTGATGTACAATTAATTGATCTTGAAGGACAAATGGTGAGTCTTGGAGACTTAACCCATTCAAATGGTGCAATTTTTTTAACGGGTTCATATACATGCAACTTTACCCATGAGCATGCAGTTGAAATGAAAATGCTCGTTGATTCAGTTGGTGATGCTCTACCCATTTACTTCGTTCATACCCTTGAAGCACATCCTTCAGATACGGTTAGTCCTTACAGCCCAAATCGTGTTTGGGTAATAGATTCGCTGGCTAAAGCAGGTGTTCGTGCTGACCAGCCTCAGCTTATGAACGAGCGAATTGAATTGGCGAGAAAGTTACAAGATAGTTTAGCATTACCAGTCCATTTTTTGGTAGACAATGTGACGAATGAATTTTGGATTAATTACGGCCAGTATCCAAACATGGCGTTTTATATTTCTCCAAAAATGAATGTTGATATCGCCCAGCAACAATTTGATTTCGAGAAATTTTTCTTCAGGTATAAAAATCGGAATTAACGTTTTTTAGGGGAGGGGTAAGGAACATAGCTCGAGTCATTGGGTACCTCAGGAAACGCGCGACGCTTCCACTTATTCTTCGCGGTTTCAATGCGCTCTTTGCTGGATGCAACAAAGTTCCAGTCGATGAAACGTTCCTCTTCAAAGGGTTGCCCTCCAAAACACAATATAGTAGAATTGGCCTCAAGCCAAGTTTCGCAGTTATCGCATGAATCGGATACCAGTAAATTTCCAGCAAGTACTTCTTCACCTTGGGCAATAACGCTTCCTTTTACAACACAAATCCCCAATTCACCTGTTAGCGATTTGAAATCCAGTTTTGTTTGGCGGCTACACGTTACTTTAAACATAAATAACTCGGAGTATACTGGAACAGGACTTTTTCTTCCAAACGCTTCTCCAGCGATGAGTGTAAAATTAGCCTCCTGATCGGTCCACGTAGGTAATAGATCTCGCTCAATGTGGGCAAAAGTAGGATCAATATCTTCTTTTGATTTTGGAAGGGCAACCCACACTTGGTATCCATGAACGCGATGCGTAGTTCCATTCCGCAATTCTTGTGGGGTGCGTTCGGTATGCGTTACTCCTTTTCCTGAAGTCATCCAGTTTACCGCACCAGGACGAATTACCTGTTTATTTCCCATGCTGTCGGCATGCTCAATTTCGCCTTCAAAAAGGTAGGTGAGTGTAGACAACCCAACATGTGGATGCTGATCGACATCCATGTATGAATCTGGTCCAAATTCTGCAGGACCCATATGATCGATAAAGGCAAATGGTCCAACCATCCGCTTTTTGTAAAATGGAATGAGGCGTCCGACCATGAAACTGCCAATGGAGCGGCTTCTTTCTGGAATAATCAATGATTCGTTTGACATAATTAGTTAAAAAAGGCTTGGTAAGTTACTCCGGTAATTGCCAGACAAACCAATATGAATACAAGTTTTCGAATGTAGTCTTGAAATTGAGGTTTGATGAGTAAATATTTAGATGCATACCATCCGCCAACCCCTTGACCAATGCCAATGGTTAATCCAACATCCCATTGGATCATGCCCTTGGCAATAAAAACAACTAAAGGTATGATCGCTAATCCGAAAACCACAAACTGTTTGAACAAGTTTGCGCGTTTAAGCGTCCACCCGGCACCAAGAATGAATGTTGAAAGCAGAATTATTCCTACTCCCATCTGAATAAACCCAGCGTAACTACCAGCTACAAGCAGTAAAACGTAAGTTTTCCAGCTAGTTTTAATGCCACGATCTTCAGTCCTTTTCCATGATTTGGGAGAAGTGAAGAAGGTAGTGAGGATTAAGGTCATGATGGCGAGTATCCAGAACGTGAGTGTTTGGTCTGAAACCAGAGTGGCAAGTTGAGCTCCTAGCCAAGCACCAATAAATGCAGGTATTACGAGTGGCCAGTTCGTTTTAAATTCAGTTCCGAAGTCACTGTTTTTTCGCAACGTCAGCAAAGAGGTAAGCGTTTGGATGGTTACACCTAACCGGTTAGTAGCATTAGCCAGGGTGGGAGGTAGTCCAACCAACATCAAGGCGCTGAGTGTGAGTACTGACCCACTTCCAGCAAGGGTGTTTATGATTCCAGCAAGGAACCCTGTTAATGATAACCCAATTAGTTCATACCATTCCATGATGGCCAAAAATAAGCAAGGCGTCCGATTGGACGCCTTGCTGTTTGTTATTGAATTACAATTCGAACGGGTGGTTCACCTGTGCCAACAGGTCTTATAAAGTATATTCCTCCAGAGAGACCTGAAACATTCCAATTGGCTGAACCTCCACTGAGTTGTCGTTGTTCGATTAACTGACCAGTTACAGTAGTTAACTGAAAGGATTTCGTTGAACTTCCTTCCCAATCAATTGTAAATGCACTACGTGCAGGATTTGGGTAGACATAGTATTGGATTTGTGCATACTCATCTACCCCTACGTTTGTGCATTCATTATCTACATTTACAACGATTTCAGCCAAGTCAGAAACGCAGTCAGCTCCTTGAATTACCCAGTTATAAAAGAAATAATAGTACTGATAGGGATCCGTATTCGCGCTTGATCGCGTAATGCTGCATACACCGGGTAACGTGTATGGATAAGTTGGTCCATTTAAGTTGCGATACATCGAAATGGTAGACGAACTATTTACGCCCAATTGATGATCTATTCCAACGGGAACATCGAAGAACAATGGTATTTGGTACTGTCCAGCAGGAATGAAGATTGTAGTGTCTTCAATTACAGTTCCTTGACTATTTCTTAATTCGATTGTCCTATTGGCGCTTTGACCCGAAATTACAAATACTGAATCCAACCTGAAGTCAGTATACGCATCAAAGATCAGGTATTGGTCGTTGTTAAAGATCGTACCCTGACCTATTGAGTTGTCAACGGCTCCAACATAGTTTGAAGGTCCAGGAGTGGTTTCACGCGCATAGAATGTGGTGGCTCCTGTCAGTGCTCCAGTGTTAATCGTATCGCTTAACGCAATAAAGTTACCGTTTGCATCAAACCATTCGATATTGCCTGAAGCGCTTGAAGATGCCCAGATATCTCGTGTTGGCCCTAACTTAGTGCATAACAAGTATGGACCATCGTTAACGGGTTCAGGGGCTAAATTAATGGTTACATAAGCCGTTTTAGAAAGGGTACCTGTTCCAAATGAATTACTGGCTTGCAATGTTACCGTATAAGTTCCCGATTCGCTGTATTCATGGGTAGGATCTGGATCAGTGGAGGTATTTCCATCTCCAAAATCCCAATTCCATGTGTCTGGTGCATAGAGCGATTGGTCTGTAAATTCTACAATTCCATTGCAATCAAAAGTACCGTCACTTGTAAACTCTACAGTAGGAGGCACATTTGGAAAAGAGCACACCCAATCTATTTCAAATCCAGGATTGTTTAACCCTCCATCTGAAAAGAAAATGATGGTAGCTTCCCCATTAGTAGTTATACTGGCTGGTGGCATGTTAGAATTGCAGTATCGACCAATTAAAGGAGCGCTGGTAGAAGCGCCGTTGTAAACTTCTAAGTAGTCAAAATTGCAAAAGCTATTATTTCCGGCTTCAACATCAAACTGGTTCATAAATAGGGTTAACGTTGTAGCTCCAGGAGGTGCGATTGTAATTTGTGAATTTGAGTTATCCTGATAATTTCCACTTCGACCTCCTGCATCCAAAAGGGTCCCTTGACAATCCAGCTGAGTCGAAGCAGTCCCCGAAGAGGGCATAATGATATCGCACGGCTCGTTTGGAGCGATTACTACAAATGCGGATTTCACAGAAGTATCAGCACCGCATGTTCCACCGTCTACTTGGAGTGAGACATCATACGTACCTGGAGCAGCATATGTATGCGTTGGGGCAATTGCTGTAGATGTATTTCCATCTCCAAAACTCCAGTTGAAACTGGTTCCGTTAACTGCATAATTTGAAAAGTTTACCTCAAAAGGAGCAGCACAATTGGTCTTGTTCGGTGCGTCGAAGTCAGCTATAACGTTAGGCGAATAGGGACTTCCAACACCAACTGCATACCAAGCATCAGTTACCGCACCGACTTCAGGAGTACATGCACCAAAAAGATCAATTGCACTCAAAATTCCAAAGAAGCGTGCTTCGGGATAATTCGAGTTGGGCGTAAGGTACACTGTGAGATTTCTAAAGGCCACTTTTGCAGCATCTATCACACCAATACCGGTTACGTTGTAAGCATCACCTAAATCATTTGTTCCTTGCTCACCATCTGTTAATATGTAAAACCACTTGTTTTGTACACCGCTATTTATGTGCACACCACCGTTGTCAGCAGTGCCCGTGTACCAAGAGTTTCCGAGATAAGTATCAGGGTCTCCGTACGCTCCAGGATTGCTCATGCTACGGATAACAAGTCCCATGTCTTCTCCAACCAACCAGTTGTTGTTGTTTGGGCGAGCGAATATCTCCAGTGCGGTTCCAAAAATGTCGGAGAACGATTCATTCAGTGCTCCAGATTGATCTTGATAGATAAGACCTGCTGAAAAATTGGTTAAACCATGGGCGATTTCATGACCAGCAATGTCAACTGTTGTAAACGGAGTTGTGTTACCGCTTCCATCTCCGTAGGTCATCCGTTGTCCATCCCAAAATGCATTTGCAAAGTTATTTCCATAGTGTACGTATGTGTTGAGGGCAAATCCATTTCCGTCAATGGAGTTGCGATTGTGTACATTGAGTAAATAATCATACATCATTTCAGACCCCCAATGTGCATCCGTTGCCACTTCGTCTTGAGCAGCATTCACATTATTCCAGAAATTGTCTGCATCTGTAAAATCAACAGCATTTCCATGATTTGTTCCTTGTTGCATGTTGAATGTATTCACACCATTTCCACGTCCTGACTCACGTAGTCTGAATGAATTGAACGTACTATCTGCAACGATCGTTTTCGTGCCGCTATACTTTGTTACTGCGGTACCAACGGCATCAGCATGATGGATTTTATCTTCGGAAAACACAATGTTTCCCGATGCAACATCTACATAGACTAATTGCCTTGATAGCGGAGCTGCAGCGTAAATGTTAAATTGAAAACAGCGATAAGCTTCCTTCGCTTTTGTGTCGTAAAAAAAGACCTCTTTAGCCGAAGGGTAGTACGTAGCTGAAGGATCATTTTGTTCAAGCTTTAAGTGCGCTTCCTCTTCAGGTAACTCCCACTTGTAAGCAGATGCACCAACAAAACTCAAGGCAGTTTGAAGAGCGGCTTGACTTGACAATTGAGGCTGAACATCCTGCGGCAGGTTGCTGAAAAGATCTCCGTTGATGCGATATACCAAACCATTTTTTATATGGACATTGATCATTGAATTTGCAACAGGTATTCCTTGTACTACTTGGCGATACCGTTTATGTGTAATGCCGAGGTGATCTGTTGTTTCTTCTAACAATTCTATACTGAGACCCTTTTGTTTGAAGTGACTTCCGAGCCACATGCCAAACTGTTCATTTGGGAATTGTGCTTCCGGTTTGAGGGATATGAAACTCGGGAAATCGCTCCACTCGGAAGTGCGAATCCAATTGGATCCTGAAATGAGTGAATGCGCTGCTTTTCCTTTGAGTTCTTCTGCTTTTATTGTGTGTGTTAATGCAGTAAAAGCTAATACTGCTAAAAGGATTCTTCTCATAGTCATTTTAATTAAGCCGTCGCAATGTAATGATAAGACAGAATGTAAACAAATGAAACAACGCAGCGGGGTGTTTGTTTCGATCAAATTTCGCCCGTATTCTAAATAGAGGATGTCAGGTATATTGCAATTCACTTAATTGCGCATAAATTCAAGGATCATGAAACAAGTTGGTTACTTATTATTAGCATTACTGACTACTAGTCAGGTTATTGCGCAATCTATGAATCAAGCTGAAATTGGGTTTTTAGAAATACGAGAAGCGCGCAATCAATCAAGACTTGAAGCAGTTAACGATGCAATCAAAACGACTCCTGCTATTAAATCGGTATCGTCTGCCAGACCATCAACTTTTGGTCAAGGTCAATTTCACAGTGAACATTTCAATTTCAATATTTATCCCAATCCCAATGTTGGTGAAACCCTCTACTTAGAAAATAAGGAGTTCACTGCTTTTGAACTGGAGGTAATTGATATGAGGGGCCAAATCATTATTCGGGACAAAATACAGCCAGGAGCAGGAGGCAATTATGACCTCGTTAATTGGGAACAGGGAATGTACTTATTCAATTTTAAAAATGAATCCGGTTCAGGGTTTACGCGAAAAGTTGCTGTGTTTTACTAAACTAGCGCAAGCGGTATGAAATTGAAGCACGAGCACCAAAAGCATTTACTGTTTGATTTGCTTGTTGATCGGTAGCCCTTAATTGAGATCGAAATACTGGGCCAGCTTCAATAGACCAGTTAGGGTTGATGTGGTAACTTACTCCAGCAGAGAGGTTCAAGTCTGCTTGAAAATCATTGATTTCTAAATCTTCTTTTCTCCAATTGGACTCTGTACTGCCTATTAAAGCTACTGAGGTTGTGTAGCTCAAGTTTAATCCACCGGAACCATATACGCCAACCCTACCAAAGGTTTTGCGATAGCTTAAGTAAATGGGAATGTCAATACTTGTTAAAACAACGCGATTTGTGATACGCATATCCATTGAATCCAGTACTTGTGTTTCGGCAGTATCGTAAGCAGTAATGTAAGTAGAATCAAGTGTGGTGACTTGAGTACTATCTGCGTAAATGGGGATTCCATTTTCAAAATGGATGTCGTAGGTCGTCTGGGTATTTGATTGAACATCCCAGTAAGATGCGTCGCTTATGATCTGGACGGTGCTTGGTACAGCGGTGTAGGTAGATTTTGTCCAATTTCCGCTTGTCTGAGCATATCCGAGGCCAACTCCTAAACTGAAGTGGTGTGGTAATTCAAAATTCGCCATTACTCCGACCGCCTTGCGCTCTTGACCAGAAATTTGTAACGTGGGTTGATCAATTGATTCAGCAAAAGCATATTCACCGTATAAACTGATGTCGAGGGGTTTAAGGTTTTGTGATTTAAAACGTGTAGTTAGAGGAAGAAGACTAGCTGGAAGATCTACATTCAAACCTGATTTAACACCATTGCTTTTGGTTAAACCCAATGCCGTAAATTCTTCACGCAGTATTTTGTTTGAAGGATATGATTCCTGAGCTGTTGCGCTCGTAGTTAGTATGCGCCTTTCGCTTGTGTTCTTTATGGCCCTTGCTGTGCCAGTAGGATTTACTTCAGGATCTTCTAATTGCAACACATTTTCGACGTCTGAAATACCGTTGTGCTGCGTAATTCGCTTGTCACTTTCAACATCTGCTGATTGTAGCGGAATAACTTGAGCTAAAGCTGGACTGCTCTTAATTTCATTGGAATCTGGCTGATTGGTTAATCCCATCCAAGCTAATGCACCAATACTAATGGCTGCAACAGATAACCCCACCATTTTCGCATTATGGATAAGCTTCAGCCGCTTTTGAGCTGCCATGTGAGCCTTTGCAGCATGCCAATGCGATTCTTGGAAGGTAAACTGATTTCCCTCGAAAGTATCTTTTAAATATTCGTCTATATCGTTTCTAGGCATGCGCTAAATTGCTGAGGCAAAAGCTCTCAAACTGTGGTTTTTCAAAATTTCACTCATTGAATTACGGGCATTTGAAAGCAGCCATTTAGAAGTTCCCTCAGGAATCTCTAACATCTCACTTATCTCACGATGGTTGTAGCCTTCAATGGCATACAAATTTAATACGGTAAACTCTTTTTCAGGGAGTTTGCGCATCATTGTGAGAATTTCTTTGACGTCGCTTTCTTTGCTCCAGTAGTGACATTGGTTGTCTTGAATTGGCACAGCGCTGAGTTCATCGACGTACGAAACGGTAGACTTTCGCTTCTCATTTTTTCGAAATTCATTGATAATGGTGTTAACCAAAATCCTGCGGGCCCATGGTTTAAATGAACCTTCAGATTCAAACTTCTTTAAATTTGAAACGACTTTGTAGAATGCTTCATTTACTAGTGATTGGGCATCCTGCTCGCAATGAACATAACGAACTGCGATGGACATCATATAAGGAAAGCAAGCCTTGAACAGCTTGTAGTGCGCTTGTTCATTGCCCTTAATGCATGCCTTTATGAGGTCGGGTGTTACGTTCATTTTCTTTTACCTATCGCTTTATCAGCTTAACCGTTTGACTATCAGTTTCTGTAGTCCATCGCAAGATAAACATTCCTGAAGGCCAATTGGTTGTTTCAATAGACGTATTTACATTCAAAAAAGTGGCCTCGTACACGAGCTGACCGCTCATATGAATTACTTCGATGCTAAATGCCTTGTCCATTGAGGTTATTCGAATTTCATCGCTAAACGGGTTCGGATAAAGTTGAATTCCATCACTGACCTCAGCATTTTTAATACTGTTCGTTACATCTCGGTAAATAGTTACGTCACTACTATTTACTTCTACAACAAAAGAATCTAAACCGTTGGTAGAAGGTTGAATTTCTACAGTTGCAGGTGTTGTAACTCGACCTAAAACATCAGCAGTTAATGTGTAAGTTCCTGGACTAAAACCGGTTATGCTCCAGGCTCCTTGTTGATCTGAAACTGCATACCCCACAGGGTTTTGTTGGTCATCCAAAACATAAACAACAACGTTTGGAACAGGGTCTCCTAAACCTTCCATTTTATTGGCTCCCTGAGAAACAAGTCCACTTATGAATGCAGGCCCACCATTATTTATACCTTGAACAAGGTTGTTTGTTATCGATACCGAAGCATTCGCAACGATGGTAACTGTGGAAGCATTGCTCCAGTTTAGGGCACCAGTTGCGTTATTGGTTACCCAGTACGTAGGTAAAAAGAATAGGTAAGCGGAATCAGAAGGGTTGGTAAAAGCTGATTTGACGAGGTAATCTCCTGGAGAAAGGTTATTGAATGCTTGTTGACCCATACCCACTACCGAATCAACTGCCGTAAGTGATACACCTTGAGCTGTAGAGTCTTGGCGTATGAGGTAGTGGATAAAAGAAGCATTTGATACCCCGGATGCAATTGGTGTTATCAGTAGTGATCCTGTTGTATCGTATGTTATGTTTTCCATTGAAGCTTGAACGCAATTCGCACTGGATATAGTAACAGTGTGATTGATGCTATTCTGTCCGGGAAGTAACGTTGTGAGGTAGGTGTTTTGAGCGGATGAATTTGTTCCGTTTGTGGTCCAAGTTTGAGTCATCCCAGTAGGTGTGTAATACGGCGTACAGGTCACGGCATTTCCATTGAGGGAATAGGTGAATCCAGCAGCTTTATCGCAGTCGCAGTAAACGAAATTATGAGTAATTGTAGTCTGATTTTGGTTAAAAAAGATAGTATCAGTTGTTACTTGGCAATCACAATCCAGAAAACTCAAAAAGAGGGTGTCATTTGGTTCGTAGGTGGAGAAATTAAACTGAAAATTTCCTAAATTATCGGTGACCGTGTCTAAGTAAATATCGTTCCACCCTTGATAAAAATAGTTGTAATCCAATTCGATGCCTATCCCGGGAATGGCTTGACCTGAGAGGTCGGTAAGCGATCCGTTAACCGTAAACGATTGTGGTTGGTTCAGGTAACCATTTACGTTAGTGCTTGCTGAATCTGTACATCCGGTATTTGCGTATGAAATAACATGCGTTATTTGATTGGTTCCAACTGCTACGTTTAGTGTATCAAAAGGTGCTGAAGACTGCAGTACTCCATTGACATACCAACTGTGGGATAGGTTAGCAGGTAAGTAGGATGCCTGAGGTGTGCAAATAACCGTGGAGCCATTGTTCTGACTGATATTAAATGAGGCATAGCCGGAACTGTCGCAATAGTTAAATGAAGTATTCCCTGTGGATTGCTGTGTGTTTACAATAACTGGATTAATAATGTTCTGACCATTACAGTCTGTGAGATGTATGAATGCTTTATCCAGGGTCTGACTCGAAAAAACACAAACGAAAAATCGCCATTAACATCTGTTGTTGTGGTATCGGAGAGGTTATTATTTATCTCAAATGCGAAGAGGCGAATTTGCTCATTAACAATAGCTGTACTGGCAAAATCAGAAACGTTACCGTTAATGGTGTACATGTTTTGCGCACTGCTCAAGAGCTTGATTGAGCAAAATAAAATGAGAAGTGTAAAATACTTAGTAGGACTGGTAAGTGAATGAATTATTGCATTAGCGTTTTATTAGTTTATGTATTTCAGTTCCTGTGTTGGAAGTGAGCTCGATGAAGTAAACTCCTCGAGCCCATGGTGAAGTGTCAATTACCACTTCATGCGATAACTTATTCGATTGATAGGCTATTTGCCCATTCATAGAACGAACAACCATTCGATCGTAAACGTTGGTTGAACTTAAAAAAAGTTGATCTCGAAACGGATTTGGAAAAACTGAAGGTAGCAGTTGCGCTTCATCCTGTGTAGATGAATGGACATTTAAGTAAATGACAATCTCATCTGAATTCACCTCTACAATAGGTCTGGTTTCATTTGGATTAGATGTATTAATAGTTACCTGTAATGGGAAACAAACAAGGCCAGGAATATCAGAAAATAGGGTATAGGTTCCCGGTGATAAATTCGAAAAACTAAAATTACCAAACCCATCGGAGAAGGTATACGCTATTGGGTTAGTGTTTTGATCAAAAAGGAGCACCAGTACTTGCTTTAGCGGTTGTCCAGGACCTTGAACCTTTCCAGTTCCTTGTAAAACGCTGCCAGAGATGGAATGGGATCCTGGGTTTGGCGGAGTACGATTCAATACCTTAAACAGGATATTCTGAGTTGTGTTAGCTACAACTTCTACAGCAGTTGCTTGTGACCACAATAAACGCCCATCAAAATTAGTTGCTTTATAATAAGTTGGCATGAACTCCTCATAATTCGGGTCAGATTCATTAGCCATTACAGCCTTGATTAAGTACCTGCCGGGAAGAAGGCTATCAAAAAGGGTAGCATTCAAACCAGAATCTTGAGCAAAATAAAAGGTGTTTTGACCAGTGTCTTCTACACGTATGAGGTAAAGTTTATAATCTAAAAAAGCAGCGGGGGTATCAATTTCTATAAACACACCTCCAAATGGTTCAAAGGGAAGTTCTTCAAGGGTGGTTGTGTCTGCGCAGTTTATGCTATTCAGCGCATAAGTATGAATCGCCTCGGTAAATGGATCTGTAACTGGAAAGGTCAGTGAGTCCATAAATTGGAATGCACTTCCATTCAGGCTCCAAGCATGAACTCCTCCTTGTGGAGTATACAAGGGTGTGCATATTACCATATTACCTGCTAACCGAATGTTAAAATCAGCATTGCACCCCATGCAGTAATTGAAATTGCGCGTGAATGTATATTGCTGGGCATTATAATGCACAACCTCAGTTAAAACGCCTTGACAGTCCATGAGAGTGATCAGAACGGAATCATTTGAGGAAGACGTATTTAAGACATAGGTGTACAAGCCGCTTGCATCAGTAGATGTGGTATCTGAAAAGCTAACTCCAGCAGCATCGAATTGGGTGAAGGCCACTTTTACGCTAGGAACAGGGGTGTTGAGGATATCTTTTACGCTTCCGGCAAAAAATACCTGAGTTTGGCCTAAGCTAGAAAGGGCAAAAAAGATGGAGAAACAAAAAGCAAGGGTTTTTCTCACAGTAACTTCTTTAGTTTACAAGACGGTGAAGTACTTCGATTGGTTGGCTTAAGTGACATCATATGTCGGTTTTCCTAGTAGCCTAATAATAATCCAAAGGGCAAAAATTGCCAGTGGAAAAAGTATCCATGTTGGTACGCCTAGTGTTGCAGGAAGTGTCCCTACCGCAATGGCAACAGTTCCTACCGTTAGGGCGTAAGGCATTTGTGTGCGAACGTGGGAAATGTGATTACAACCAGTAGCCAAACTTGAAAGTATGGTAGTGTCTGATATTGGAGAGCAATGATCACCCAAAACTGATCCGGCGAGCACACAAGCAACCACATTATAAAAAATTTCAAGTGTTTCGGGTGTCGAATAGCCAGCTGTAACACAGATGGTCCAAGATGTAGGTAAAATTAGTGGGTAGAGTATGGCCATTGTTCCCCAAGATGACCCTGTGCTGAATGCAACTAGTGCTGCCAAGATAAACGTTACAGTTGGAATCATCCAAGGACTAATTGATGCTGAGAGACTGCTGGTAAGGTAAGCAGCAGTGTGCATCTCTTCAGTTATCAATGCCAACGACCACGCTAGTACCAAAATGATTACGGCACTCATCATGGTTTTAATTCCACTTATCAAGGCCTCTGCGGTTTCGCCAAGACTCAATATGCGCTGGCCAACAGTGAGTAAAAATGCAACCAAAACGGCACTCATAGAGCTCCACAGCAATGCGGTGTAACTGTCGGCATTGCCAATAATCATAGAAAGCAATTGAAAACCTGAAAGCCCATCGGGAATAACGGATGTTGCCTGTAATCCCGTGTAGTAGAGACCTGCCATGGTTCCGAAAATGACAATAGCTACGGGTATAATTGCATTGTAGGCTTTGGGGGTGATAGCTGATGAAGGCTCAAAGGCTTCCATATCATGACTTTCAGCCGTGCTTGCTCGCTTATCAGTGGCTTTTAAGGAACGCTGCTCTATGGCGTGCATTGGTCCATAGTCAACGCCACGCAAAATGAGCATGAGCATAAAAATCAAGGTTAAAATGGGGTAAAACGAGTAGCGCAGTGATTGGAAGAATATAGCATATGGACCTGCGTCGAGTTCGGGAATTTGAGCAATACCATCTGCAATGTAGCCTAACTCTGCACCAATCCAAGTCGTAACAAAAGCAATAGCTGCAATTGGTGCAGCGGTGGAGTCCACCAGGTATGCAAATTTTTCGCGAGAAACTTTTAGTTTGTCCATCACCGGGCGCATGGTATTTCCAACCACTAATGTATTGGCATAATCATCAAAGAAGATAAGTATACCTAAAAACCAAGTGGCTAATTGGCCGTTTCTAGGTGTATTGGCATATTTCGAAACAGCGTTTACCACGCCTTTCATGCCACCGTTTTTAGATATGAGCGCAACTAAGGAACCTATAAGAAGGGAAAAGAGAATGACAGATGCATGTCCGCTGTCAACTACGGATTCTAATAGGTAGTGATCCACAATGTGCAATCCTCCGGCAAACATGCCTCCAACTCCCTCCGTGTAGTATCCGATGATACCAGCTCCAGTTAAAATGCCCACAAACAAGGACGATAATACTTCTTTAAAGACCAGGGCCAATAGAATGGCCAACAAGGGTGGAACTACTGAAAGCCAACCAGGCATAGGGTTGATGGGCTTGCTAAATGTTTCATTACCATAACTCAGCACAAGTTGCTGTTGCGAAGTTGGAGGCATAGCTACAGTTCCGACACCATCCTCCCACACAATAGGAAATGACTCATTTGCTAGAGAAACGCTTTTAAATCGGGCAGCTTTATCTGTGATGTGCATTTCATAAGCTACATCATCTAATATAAGGGCAGGTAATTGAATGGTAGCACCAATGGTGACTGAGCAGAGCAGTGACAATACCGTAAAAGCCGTAATAATGAATTTCATCGGCCCGAAAATAGGTAAATCGAATGGGTTTTACGCTTGGTCTATCTCCAGTTTAAAGCCAACACCGTGAACGTTGGTAATGCGAATGGAAGGGTCTGCTTTCAGGTACTTACGGAGCTTAGTTATGAAAACATCCATAGACCTACCTAAAAAGTAATCATCGTCTCCCCAAACAATGCGCAAAGCAGTGTCACGTTCCAATACTTCGTTTTGATGCATACACAGTAAGCGCAACAAATCAGCTTCTTTTTTAGTGAGTTTTTGGGTTTCTGCTGCGTTTGTTAGTTTCAGGTTCTTATAGTCGAATGTAAACACACCAACGTCAAAAATATCCTTTGACTGCAGGTCCATATTCTTGAATTTTGTGCGTTTCAAAATGTTGTCGATACGCAACAATAATTCTTCCATGGCGAAGGGTTTGGTGATGTAATCATCGGCACCAATTTGAAGGCCTTCAATTTTATCGTCGAGCATGGCTTTAGCGGTGAGGAAAAACAACGGCACTTCAGCGTTCATGGTTCGGATATCCTTGCCAAGGGAAAATCCGTCTTTTTTGGGCAGCATTACATCTAAAATGCACAGGTCAAATTGCTCCCTGTGAAAAGCTTCAAATCCAGCTTGACCATCTTTTTCCCAAACGATGTGGTAGCCTTTTTCCTCGAGGTTGTCTTTGGTAACAAACCCTAAGTTCTCGTCGTCTTCTACGAGTAAAATATTTACACCTTGATTGATATTCATGAGTTATGTGGTATGTAGAGTTCAAATGTACTGCCAACGCCTGGATCACTTTTTAATTTCACCCAACCATTGTGTTGTTCAATCATTACTTTAACGTAGTGCAAGCCGATGCCAAAACCTTTAACATCGTGCACATTGCCTTTTGGTACCCGATAGAATTGATCAAAAACTTGCTTCTGATCTTCTTTGCCTATACCGATTCCGTTATCGCTTACCTTAATGAGCACACCTTTGTTGTGATTTGAGGTTTCGATGTTAATGAGTGGAGGTTGCTCCGTGTATTTAATGCCGTTATCAATTAGGTTGGAGATGATGTTAGTAAGGTGAACTTCATCTCCTTTTACTACTGGATTTTCAGCCTTCAAGTCGATAGCCACGTGTCCTGACTTTGCCGCGGCATTAAGTTCGAATGTTTCTGCCACATGTTTAACCACCTCGTGAAGATTGATTTGTTTGGTTTTCAGCTTGATGCTTTCTTTTTCAGTGGTGGCAATTTGAAGAATACGTTCAACCTGGCTTTGTAACCTGGTATTTTCCTGATGAATAATCTTGGCGTAATTGGTCAGTTTTACCGGGTTTTTTTCAATCCCTTCTTTCATGAGTACCTCACTTGAAAGTGCAATTGTAGAAATAGGCGTTTTAAACTCATGGGTCATGTTATTGATAAAATCTGTTTTAATCTCACTAATCCTGCGCTGTTTCAAGATTACGTGAATCATGTACCAAAAGAACCCAATTACACCAATTAAAATAACGGAGGAGTAAACCCAAAACTCCATTTTAGCAAAAAGGTCTTTATCCCTCTCGGGAAACAGCACGCTAAAATAATGGCCATCGTCTTCCTTCCAATCTATAATCGGGGCATCAGGTTCGGTTGCCAGCGTGGAGTCTTGTGAAATGCACTTTTGAAAAACGATGCTGTCGTTAAAACAGTCGTAAATGCTGTATTCAAATGGAATGTTTAACTCTCGCGTTCGGAACTCGTTCTTGAGCAATGTTTCGAGGTAATAGGGGTAAAGGGTATCGTGAATTCGCACCCGAAAGTAGTTTGGGGCAACTTGTTCAACCGGATCTAGTATAGGTATGGTATCACGGTTACTATACTGTATGGCATCAACTACTGAAATCAGAGCTTGGGTTACCTCATACGTAAACTGTTTCTCTTCCAGTTCATAGGCTTTTTTGACCCAGAAAATTTGAGTTGCAACGAGGCTCATCAAGAGGAGGGTAGCAACGGCTATTACAAGTTTAATTTGAGAACGTTTCACTCAACGAAGATAGCAGACACAAATTAATCCCGCACGGGTTAACATGTACTTAACACCACCCGTATTAGAGCTTCAGTTCCTTGGCAGGGCCAACGCGAAGTACCAAGGTTAAAAACAGGGTGTAAATGAATCCCAAGAATAAGAGTGAAAAAAAGGTGATTGTGCTCCAGATGAATGGCGTATGAATTGTAGCAGAACTGGATTCAAGTGATTGGATCACAGTTTGTATTTCTGCCTCAGTGTATCCCTTTTCTATGCCTTCTTGTATGCGCTTATTGATTTGGGTTGCTAACAGGGTTTCGAAATAGCCAGGATGAATAAAGCTGTAGTAGATGTATGTAAAACCGCTAACCAACAAGCTGTACAAAGCAAGGGGTTGCATTCCAGCTTTAAGCTCCATGGTATATGAAAGTGCTTCATTAGCTTGTCTGCGAAGAGCAAATATGCCAACAGCAGCAGCAGCTACAATGAATAAGATGTAACCATAAACTGCAGTTGTTACATCTACACCAAAGGTTTTAAGCGCTAGCTTAATTACAATTGATGCAACCAAGAAAGCAAGTGCAATTTTTAACGAGGTACCAATTTTCATGGGAGTTGGGGTAAAAAAAATGCCACCCGAAGGTGGCATTGGATTATCCATTCATTGAAATGAGGAACTCCTCATTGTTGCGACTTTGTGTAATTCTATTCTTAATGAATTCCATCGCTTCTACGGGGTTCATATCACTGAGGTGTTTCCTCAAGATCCACATGCGCTGGTTAACTTCTTTATCGAATAAGAGGTCGTCTCTACGTGTTGACGAAGCAATGAGGTCAATAGCAGGGAAGATTCTGCGGTTGGCAATTTTGCGATCCAACTGCAATTCCATGTTGCCTGTTCCTTTGAATTCCTCAAAAATAACTTCATCCATTTTAGAACCTGTATCCGTAAGCGCTGTAGCGAGAATGGTAAGTGAACCACCTTTTTCAATATTACGAGCAGCTCCAAAGAATCCTTTAGGCTTGTGCAGTGCGTTTGCATCAACACCACCAGAAAGTACTTTTCCAGATGCCGGCGATACCGTATTGTAAGCGCGGGCTAAACGTGTAATGGAGTCGAGTAAAATCACAACATCGTGACCACTTTCTACCATGCGTTTCGCTTTCTCAAGAACAATCCCTGCAATTTTCACATGGCGATCAGCCGGCTCATCAAAAGTAGATGCAACCACTTCCGCATTTACACTGCGTGCCATATCAGTAACTTCTTCTGGGCGTTCATCAATCAATAAGATGATCAAATATGCTTCAGGGTGATTGTGGGCAATTGCGTTGGCCACTTCCTTGAGCAATTGTGTTTTACCAGTTTTAGGCTGTGCCACGATTAACCCCCGCTGTCCTTTCCCGATAGGAGTGAAGAGGTCCATGATTCGGGTTGATGGTGAAGCTTTTGGATGTCCGGTTAAGTTGAATTTTTCGTCTGGGAACAGTGGTGTAAGGTAATTAAATGGAACGCGATCCCTTACTTCTTGTGGTTCCCTCCCGTTGATTAGGTTTACTTTAATCAATGGGAAATATTTTTCACCCTCTTTTGGAGGTCGAATGGTTCCTTCTACTGTATCTCCTGTTTTTAAACCAAAAAGCTTGATTTGGGATTGAGATACATAAATATCATCTGGTGAAGAGAGGTAATTGTAATCTGATGAGCGTAAAAAACCATAACCGTCTGGCATGATCTCTAGCACTCCTTCATTCGCAATCAAGTCGTCAAAATCATAGATTGCATTTGCATCACGAGGTTCGCGTTTCTGATTGCGGTTATCGTTCGATTTGCGCTGACGATCATTGCGATCATTCCTTTCGTTGCGCTCATTGCGGTCGCCTTTATCATTCCGCTCATTCCGCTCATTCCGCTCATTCCGCTCAGGCCGATCGCTATTCCTGCGGTCATTAGGTCGGTTGGGGCGTTGTTCTTTTTGGTGATTCGACTTGTCGGCACCATCAGGTTTCTCTTGCGAATCTTGCTTTTTGATTTCTGGGCGGTCTTTAGACTTGTCTTTATTAAGTACCGGCTTGTCAGTCTTTTCAGGCTTGTCCTTAGGATCAACCCGTTTCGGTCGAGGAGCGCGTTGGCGTTTCTCTTCAGCAGGTTTGTTGGGCTGCTTTTGCTTGTCTTCTGAAGGTTTACTTTCTGCCTTTATAGGCTTACTTGGTTGAAGTGCCTGGTGATCGAGGATCTGATAAATGAGGTCTTGCTTTTTTAATGACTTGTACTTAGGTACATTCATTTTGTCGGCAATTCCCCGAAGTTCGTCGAGCTTTTTGGCGTTTAATTCGATAATGTCGTACATGAAAAATAGATTAACCAAAGTGGTACCTAGCAGTACCTAATGACCTTTATGATTTCAATAATTTAGGAGGGTCGTTTTACGCCCGGAAAAGGACGATGAACTATGCAAGTATACAAACTTTTACGATTTCGCCCTTTTTCCTCCGGATTTTTTAAAGAATTTTGCAGCAAATTGAAATCATATGCTACAACGTAAGCAAAGTATTTTTTTAGGATTATCAGGTCTGATGCTCATTCTAGCAGCTTTTTTTCCATACGCCACTTTAGTAGGGGATTTTGAAGGTAAAGAGGTTTTACTGCATCTGTCTCCATTGGATATGAGCGGTGTTATTGAAGGCACTGACTATACAGCGGAGTTAATGAGCAGGCTTCCTGCGTTGTCTGTTATGGCGATAGCACTTGTATTGGTTGCGATGTGGCAGTTGGTGGTGATGTTTCGATTTAAACAGCGCAAAGCGCAAGTATCGATGTTATTCATCTCTTCACTGCTTCATGTAGGCTTGATGGGAGGGTTCCTATTTTTCACAAAAGGAGCTGCTACGTTGGTAGAGGAGTACAACAATTATTTTGAAGTTAGTTACCTCCAACCTGCTACAATCTTGGTGTTGCTCAGCTTTGTTGCATCCTATGTCGCAAGGCATTTTATTTTGAAGGATGAAGCGTTAATCCGAAGTGTGGATCGCATTCGGTAATTCAAAATTCTTTGGCCCGAGCTCTACGACTTCTAAGTCTTCAATTCGCCCCTTATTGAGGGAGAACCGCAATAATGTACGCACTTTTTGAAAGCCGTGATTACCGGCTGCACCGGGATTCATGTGTAATAAATTCAGTTTCTTATCTCGCATTACTTTCAGGATGTGGGAGTGTCCAGAGATGAATAAGTCGGGCGGATGTTTGTAAATGGATTGGCGCACAGGAGGACTATAATTTCCGGGGTATCCTCCAATATGGGTGAGCCAAACATTGACTCCTTCCAGCACAAACCTGCGATTCAGCGGGTGCGTGGCGCGAATAACGTGGTTGTCGATGTTGCCATAAACTGCTCTTAAAGGCGCAACCTGCTCCAGCACATCGGTTACTGCAATATCTCCAATATCACCGGCGTGCCAAATCTCGTCAACTTCACTCAGGTGGTGAACTACGCGCTTATCTAAAAATCCATGTGTGTCTGAAAGTAATCCGATGCGTTTCATAGTTCTGTGCTCTGCAAACAAAGAAGCGAAAAAAATGATTTGTTGGAGACTGAAAAGCGTAAATTTGCCGGCTGTGATTCGCTATCAAATCATTTTAAGTTATTTCGGAAAACCATTTCATGGTTGGCAACGCCAACCTATTTCCGACACCGTTCAAGAGCGCCTAGAAGATGCGCTTTCGACGTTATGTCAATGTAAAATTGATGTAGTAGGTTGTGGAAGAACGGATACGGGAGTGCATGCTTCTTTTTATGTAGCTCATACCGATTTACCCGATAGCTGGAATACTGAACAGCTTGTTTTTAAGTTGAACACCATGCTTCCTAATGCGATTGCTATTCATCAAATCGTTCAAACTAACAACCAGTTTCACGCTCGGTTTGATGCGATAAAGCGCAGTTACGTGTACAGAATCCATTCAAAAAAGAGTGCGTTTTTATACGATCGGAGTTATTATTTGCGACATCCCTTGGACCTTGATGCGATGAATGACGCATGTAATTATTTCCTCGGAGATCTTGACTTTAGCAGCTTTTGCAAATCCAACACAGATGTTCTAAACTACAATTGCGAGGTCTTCCAAGCTTCCTGGAAACAGGTTCCTGATGAGCTTATTTTTGAGGTTTCGGCAAACCGATTTTTGAGAAATATGGTACGTGCTATGGTAGGAACTTTACTGGAAGTGGGTCAAGGTAAGCGTCCTGCAGAATGGGTAGAGGAAGTACTTGAAGCAAAAAATAGAAGTGCTGCTGGAACTTCTGTTCCTGCTCATGGGTTGTATTTATCTCAAGTTTCTTATCCGGAGGTAAACAATGGCTAAATCAGTAGTGGGTAAAGCATTTGATTTGACGCTTTTCAATCGCGTATTGAAATACGTGAACCCTTATAAGCGAAGGTTTGTTTTTACAGGACTGCTCACGGTTTTACTAGCTATTCTCACGCCAATCCGTCCGCTGATTATTCAATACACAGTAGATCACTACATCGCTGATGGTGATGAACAGATGTTGTTGAATATGACCATCATTATGATAGGCTTGCTCATGCTTGAGGCCCTGGTTCAATTCGTTCAAACCTATATGGCGAATTGGGTAGGTCAATCTGTGATTCGCGATCTTCGGATGCAAGTATACCGTAAGATAGTTGGTTTCAAACTCAAGTACTTTGATAATACAGCTATAGGAACGCTTGTTACTCGAGCTGTGAGCGATATTGAAACCATTGCAGATATTTTTGCACAGGGTGTGCTCGTGATAATTGGTGATTTGTTGAAGTTGATTGTAATAATTGGTGTAATGTTTTACATCGATTGGCGACTGACAATTTTCAGCTTGCTACCAATTCCCGTTTTAATTGTAGCTACTAATATTTTCAAGAACTATATCAAGGCCGCATTTTCGGAGGTACGAAATGCTGTATCAAAATTAAATGCGTTTGTTCAGGAGCACATAACCGGAATGAACATCGTTCAAATTTTCAATCGGGAGGCCGTTGAATTGGAGCGATTTAAACACATCAATAAGGAGCATCGCAAAGCGCACATCAAAACCGTATGGGCAAACTCCATATTTTTCCCTGTCGTTGAGATTTTAAGTGCAATTTCACTTGCGTTGCTGGTGTGGTGGGGCTCCAAAGGCGTGATATCTTCGGATATTAAGTTGGGTGATTTGGTTGCTTTTATCTTGTACATCTATATGCTTTACCGTCCTATTCGCCAATTGGCAGATCGCTTTAATACCCTACAAATGGGAATGGTGAGCTCTGAGCGTGTGTTTAAAATTATTGATACCGATTCTCACATAGAGGATGATGGAGATGTGGACCCCAGTAAGATTAGTGGAGACCTTTCTTTTTCTGATGTATGGTTTGCTTACAACGAAACAGACTGGGTGCTGAAGTCGATTTCATTTGATGTTAAAGCGGGGCAAACCATAGCTTTTGTAGGTGCAACCGGAGCAGGGAAGACTTCAATCATCAACCTGTTGAGTCGATTTTATGAATACCAAAAAGGTCAGATTGAGATCGACGGAATTGACTTGAAATCATTCAACTTGTCGCAATTGCGCAAAGAGGTTGGCGTAGTACTTCAAGATGTATTTCTTTTTTCAGACACGATTCACAACAACATTACCTTGAATAATCCGCGGATATCGAGAGCTGATGTTATCGAAGCTTCCAAAAAAGTGGGTGCACATGATTTTATTTCGAAACTCAATGAGGGGTATGATTTTAATGTGCGGGAGCGCGGAGGAATGCTATCGGTAGGCCAACGTCAACTTCTTGCTTTCATACGCGCGTATGTCTACAACCCCAAGATACTTGTTTTGGATGAAGCTACTTCAAGTGTCGATACAGAGTCAGAACAACTTATTCAGGCTGCAATTGATATCTTGACAGCAGGTAGAACTTCGATTGTGATTGCCCATAGGTTAGCGACTATACAGAAGGCCGATAAGATCATTGTGTTAGATCGCGGTGAAATAGTAGAAATGGGAGCTCATCAGGAATTACTGAATAAAGACGGGCACTACAAGAAGCTGTACGATTTGCAGTTCACGGAGGTGAAATAGCAAGCATAAATTAAGGCAGTTCAGCTCGCAAGATTACCCTTCTGTTTTTAGCAAATGCGGCCTCTGTTGCTCGGTTATCGGCAGGAGCACTAGCTCCTTGTGAAAGTGTGGTTATTTGCGCTGGTAAGATTGCCAAGTTAAGGAGCTCATTCTTGATAAATTTAGCTCTTCTCAATCCCAATGCTTCGTTGTAGGCTGTAGATCCGCGTTGATCCGTATGACCAACAATCACAAATCGGGCTCTTGTGCGTTGATTACCCAATGCAGTTATCCAATCTGCAATGTCTTCGTTCCAGTCACTTGAAAGTGTATCTGTATCATAATCGAAAAAGAGTGTAAGTTGTGGCGCATCGTTCGTTGGTTCATGTTCAGTTTTAGGCTCTGATTTTGACGGCAATGGTTTTGCAGGTACACGCGCAATTGAAGAGCTGTCAGCTTCTAAATCGGCAGGAGGGTTCTTGAGCACTTGTTCAACAATTTTGGGGTTCGAAGGGCTCGAATACTGCTTTGATTTGAACGCTTTGAAGTACGCTTCGGTCTCAGCCCTAAAAACAAATTCTTGCTGACTTTGAAACGATTTCGCTTTGATAAAAACGCCAGAGTCAAGCTGTGAATCCCCTGCATCGGAAATGGCGATTTTTAGTAAATAACTTCTTCCGGGAACAACCTTAGAAAATGCAAGTAGGGGCTGGGTAAACCCATCTAGTTCAATGGTGAATTCAGATAAGGTGGTATCGTGTTTTCGGTTATCAATGTAAAACGCGGAATGGCGACTATCGTTGATGGTATTGATGGAAATGGGATCACTTGTTCCAGGGATAATAGCTAAGTTGCTAACTTCCCCTGTTTCTAAGTCTTTTAGAATAAATGCAAACACATCATTGAAATGGCTACCCACGTATTCGTCGTATTCATCTGATCCAAAAACATACTCGAAACGAACCATATCCGAGGTACAGGTAAATTGGAAGCTGAGCACCGCTGCGTCATAGGTATTCTGTTTTGCGAGCATATGTAAGTCTTTATCTCCATAGCCATCCATCATGCCCGAAAATTTCTGACTTTTATTGGGTCCAGGTAGGTATTTCACATAGCCGGTGCTTAGCACAATCCCCTTGGATAAAGCCATGGAAGTATTCCGGTTTACAAAAGCTCCTTTTGAATCAGCAGTTCCTGTGTAGGTGATGTTGGCAATCTCTACACCTGGTCCCATCAATACATCTTTAACGAGTTCTTGGGTGTGAGGGATGGTGCTCACTGAAAGTTGTGCCTGTAACGTGTGTGTTAATACAAGAATAGCTGCAGAGCAAACAACATGGTTAATCGACTTTAAGCAATTTCTCATTTAGAATTTCTTCGTTATCTGCAACAATGATCAAGGTATAAATACCAGGAGCAAGTGGGTCAGGACTAAAGCTGAACTGGTTTCTCCCAACGCGCTGAATAGATTCTTGCCATACTTTTACTTCTTTACCTTGAATATCTAAAAGCATAAACTGGTGCGCTCCCTCTCGCTTAGCTGTAAAGGTTACGCTGTAGCGATCACGAAATGGATTTGGAAAAATCCGGGTATTTGAAACTTCTACATCAAACTGACCGTTTTTCAATGCGTAACATCCCGTGCTGTCTCGCAAACTCACCTCGTAGTATTCGCCACAAAGGTTTACGTTTACAACGGTGTCTGTCATTTCAGTACCAGACCAAAAGAATTCATAAGGTTGCCACCCATCAACCCCCCGTATAGTTAGTTTGCCATTACAAGCATCACCAAGTGCTCCAATAGCAGTGTCTAAGTCTATTGCAGGAATATCGTATGATGGAGCTTGTAATTCATTTACCCAAATCGAACTCTTGCGATCCGCTAGGCCATAGAATCCAGTTGTCCATACTTTTCCGGGCTCGTTAAAAACGCGTTGAATGCCAAAGTAATCGCCCCAACGCTCATAGCTATCTCCGTCGGCAAAGTTGTCTACGTAGTTGTCGCCAGTTTTCAACGTTAGCGGACTCGAATAGCCATCACAATCCGAATAGTATACACAGGAAACACCAGCGAAATCAGTTGGAGAAGTATGGTTAAAAGCGATGATAGCCTCTGACTCATCGTCGCGAGTACCTGTAAAGGCGATGTTGGGGTAGCCGAAGTCCCGAATGGAATCTCCTATTATTCTCCCATGTAAAAATGCTGCACCTTCATCAACGTGATCAATTATGCCATGGTAAACGGCAGCTAATCCGGTTTCAAAATTAATGGTGTTAGCCACGTATTGAATGGTGTTGTTGTGCAAAAAGGCTCCCAGCATGCGGGAGTCGTTGGTTTGAAAACCTTTAGTTGGGTCAGACAAGTCTGTATCAGCTTGCCGTCCATTTGGAGGCATACCATATGGCAATTCTGCTTTGAGGTGTTTTACGGTAAGCTGTGCGTTGCCACTGGCGGCTGTATTGGTAACCTCGGCAATAAATACACTGTCATTTGCTAAGTCAAAGTTGCGATTCGATAGAAAATACATGTTGGGTCCAAGCGGACCAACCCCACCCTCAACAGGGCATAAGTTGCGAATGAATTCACCGTCATACCGCACATCGTCATAGAGTGTTGCATCCAATGAGCTACTGCCTGAATATCCATTCTCGAGTGGAATTTGCCAAATAATTGAACCTCTAAAACCCTCTTGCCAAGATACTCCCTCCTCAATGAGGTTTACCGTAATGAATAGCTCTTCTTCGGTTATGGCAAAGGCGGGATAATCTGTCCAGTTATTTACGTTCTGCGGATTACCCGGAACTTCATAAACATGCCATGGTTCGGCTGGGTTAGAGCTGGTTGAAAAACCCACAACAATACGTGAGTCAGACGGAGAGCGACCCGCTAAAAAGGTGATGATAAACCGCTCGTGAATGGGGTCAAAAAGCAGCTTGGGATCGAACGGGAAGTCATCAGCGTCGAAATCTAATGAATCGGCAAAACGCTCAAATGTGACCGTGTTAGCAGATCCGAATGTTTCAAAAGAAGTTGTATCGGCATTAAAATCGTACCCGTACACTTTTGAATTAACCGATGCGAGGAAAAAACCATCATTAGAGATTGCCATCGTATTATCAAGTGGAGTACCTCCTTTAATAGGGTAGGCTGTATCAAGCACTGGGATGTACTGTCCATATAGTCCAAAACCTTGAATTACTTTTGGGAGAGGAGCTGTTGGTCTTTCTAATGGCTCAACATGGCGGGAATTGCGGTTGTTCAATTGCCGAACTTGCTTCGTTTTCTGACTTTGTAAGAATGATTTGTAAGAACTCCCTCCTGGAAAAGGCGCCTCAATCGACTTTAAGCTTGGGGAGAATGCTGGTGTAGTACGGTTCGGTTTGAACGTGTTTATTTTTTGAATCGAAAATGTTGTTGTCTTGTAAGTAACCTGTGCTATTGCTTGAACGAACAAAAAACAACTTAGAATAACCCCTAAAAGTGTGCGCATAAAACCCGAAATTTTAACTAGGGCTAAGTTATGAATATTCGGCGTGGCGATTCACATTGAAAAGGGAAATCCATTTTTCGTGGGAAACTGCTTGTTTCTTACTAATTTCGAGCGACACGGTATGAAACAAATTATAGGCAGAGTAGACATGGTTGACTTCCCTACATTAGAAAGGGAGGATATCCGCGTTAAGGTCGATACAGGAGCACGCTCAAGCGCAATTCATGCAACGCGAGTTCATGTCGAAGAGCAAAACGGTAAAGATGTTCTTGTATGCTCCTTGTTAGGATCTAAGAAGAAACACACGTTTCAAGCTTTTGAAATTCGAAAAGTAACGAGTTCAAACGGAGTAACTGAAAAACGTTTTTTGGTTGAGTTGCCAATAACGATTTTCGGTAAAACTTTTAAAACAGCTTTTACGCTTACAAAGCGAAGCGATATGCGTTTCCCGGTATTGTTAGGGAGACGATTTTTAACAAAAAGGTTTGTGGTAGATGTGAGCAAAAAGAATATGTCGCACACGCAAAAAAATGAAGGATTAATATGAAAATTGGTATACTCTCAAGAAATGAAAATTTATACTCTACACGCCGCCTAGTTGAGGCAGCAAAAGAACGCGGCCATGAAGTGCACGTAATTGACCACATCAAATGTACTGTGGTTTCTGACGTAGGTTCTCCCAAAATCTATCACAATGGGAAAGAGCTTAAAGGTTTTGATGCCATGATTCCTAGGATTGGTGCATCAGTGACCTTTTATGGTACTGCAGTATTGCGCCAGTTCGAAATGATGAAAGTTTTTGCTGCTAACCCTTCAATTGCGATTGTTCGCTCACGCGACAAATTAAGGTCGTTACAAATTTTAACGCGCCACAATGTGGGAATTCCAAAAACGGTATTTGCGAATAACCCAAAAGATACTGACCGCATTACCCGTGAAATTGGAGGTACACCGCTTGTGGTTAAGTTGCTTGAAGGAACTCAGGGAGTAGGAGTGGTGTTAGCAGAAACACCTCAAGCTGCTAAATCTGTTATACAAGCCTTTTACGGATTAAAAGCGAGTTTCTTCGTACAGGAGTTTATCAAGGAAGCAGGTGGAGCAGATATCAGAGCATTCGTAGTAGATGGAAAAGTAATTGGTGCGATGAAAAGACAAGGTGCGGAAGGTGAGTTTAGGAGTAATTTACACCGTGGTGGCTCTTCTTCAAAAATCCGTCTTTCTAACGAAGAAAAGAAAACAGCTATTGAAGCAGCCAAAGCAATGGGATTAAATGTCGCAGGTGTTGATATGCTTCAATCTAGTCGTGGCCCCCTTATCTTAGAAGTGAACTCAAGTCCTGGCTTGCAAGGGATTGAAGGAGCCACGGAAATAGACGTTGCTGGAAAAATTATTGAATACTTAGAGAAAGCAACTACTTCCAAACGCAAGAAAGTAGATAAAGTAGGTGCTTAGTGAAACAGCTCGTTTTAATCGCTTTTTACTGCCTGTCTAGCGGCTTGATATTTGGCCAATATTATGAAGACCCTGAATTAACTGAGGGCTTCTATCTGTCCTTGGATCAATTGCAACAAAACGCTCCGTTTTTAACCAATTGCATGATTCATCCGGCTAAAGAGATTGAGCCCGACTACTTTCAACAAGTGCTTTCAAATGACACGCTGTATGCACAGTGCTCCCCATCAGACACCCTCTCCAAGTTTGGAAGAAATGAACTTCTAGGTGTTTGTATTGAAGGGGTGCTCTACCTACAAGCTTATGAGGAGTTCTACCGTGTATTGAATTTCGGTACACTTACCTATTTCATTACCACAAATCCACTTTCGGGAGCACGGATGCCTCGTAGTCGAATAGCTATGAACAGCTGGGGCGTAGGAATGAGTGTTGGTGAACCTACGGTAGATGTTGCTCGCGAATTTATACTGGATACAAGGACCGGTGAGGCAGCCGAGTTTATTTGGCAAAACTTGGCAACAGCAATTGCGTCGGATAAGGAATTGTACAATCGTTATATAGCCTTGAAAAAGCGAGAACGGAAACGACTGGTACATGTATATTTGAGGGCTTTTAATGATCGCAATCCCATTTATCCATAAATTGAGGACTGCTGCTAAAATATATTACGATATCCCAACTAGAATAAACTATGAGTGACGATAAGAAGATAATTTTTTCAATGCAAGGTGTGGGGAAAGTTCACCCGCCAAACAAACAAGTACTCAAAAACATCTACCTCTCTTTTTTCTATGGAGCTAAAATTGGGATTTTAGGTTTAAACGGTGCTGGAAAATCTACCTTACTGCGCATCATTGCAGGGCGTGATCAGAGCTACCAAGGGGACGTTGTGTTTTCACAAGGTTACTCTGTAGGTTATTTGGAACAAGAGCCAGAGCTTGACGATTCCAAATCGGTGATTGATGTAGTTCGAGAAGGTATGGGTGAGCTAACAACCATGTTAGCAGAATATGAGGAAATCAATCAAAAGTTCGCGCTTCCCGAGGTTTATGAGAACCCCGACAAGATGGAGCAATTGATGACGCGTCAAGGAGAGCTTCAAGATAAAATAGATGCAGCCGGGGCATGGGAGATAGATACAAAATTAGAGCGCGCAATGGACGCGTTGAATTGCCCGGATAAGGACAAGAAGATAGCAGTGCTTTCTGGTGGAGAGAAGCGCCGGGTAGCACTTTGTCGTTTATTACTACAAGAGCCAGATATCCTGCTATTGGATGAGCCTACGAACCATTTGGATGCTGAATCAGTATTATGGCTGGAGCATCACTTGCAGCAGTATGCAGGGACAGTAATTGCTGTTACCCATGACCGTTACTTTTTGGATAATGTTGCTGGTTGGATCTTAGAGCTTGATCGGGGAGAAGGGATTCCTTTCAAAGGAAATTATACCAGCTGGTTAGAGCAAAAGTCAAAACGCCTAGAGCAAGAAGAAAAACAAGAGTCAAAACGCCAGAAGTCGTTGAAGCGTGAGCTTGAATGGGTGCGCCAAGGAGCAAAAGGACGCCAAGCCAAAGGAAAGGCGCGCTTAAAGAATTACGATGCGCTCTTGAATCAAGATGTTAAAGAACAAGAGACTAATTTGGAATTATGGATTCCTCCAGGACCAAGATTAGGAAATGAAGTTATTCGTGCAGAAAGTGTACGTAAAGCATTTGATGACAAGTTATTATATGATGACCTGAACTTCAATTTACCTCCGGCGGGCGTGGTAGGAATTATCGGACCCAATGGCGCGGGTAAAACCACGATTTTTAAGATGATTATGAAATTGCTCAGTCCCGATGAAGGTAACTTCTCAATTGGCGAAACAGTTAAAATTTCATACGTAGATCAAAGTCATGACGATTTAGATCCATCAAAGTCTGTGTATGAAGTTATTTCTGGAGGACATGATATTATTGAGCTAGGAGGGCGAACCATTAACTCAAGGGCATACTGCAGTCGCTTTAATTTTAGCGGCAGTGATCAGCAAAAAAAGGTGGGCGATTTATCGGGAGGTGAACGCAACCGATTGCATTTAGCTATGAGTCTCAAGCAAGAAGCGAATGTATTGTTGCTGGATGAGCCAACAAACGATATTGATGTAAATACCCTGAGAGCGCTAGAGGAGGCAATTAACAATTTCGCAGGCTGTGCCGTAATCATTTCTCACGACAGGTGGTTCTTAGACCGTGTTTGCACACATATTTTAGCTTTTGAAGGTGATTCAGAAGTCTATTATTACGAAGGCAGCTTTAGTGAATACGAGGCAAACAAGAAGAAACGATTAGGGGATACAGAGCCCAAACGATTTAGGTATAAAAAGCTCGTAAAGTAATACGGGTTATGTTGCTAGGGGAAGTGTACACGTGAAAACACTTCCTCTACCTGGTTCACTGGAAACGGATAACGAGCCTTTGTTCAACTTGAGAAAGTGCTTAACCAGCACTAAACCCAGGCCAGTACCTTGCTCTTGAGATGTTCCTAATTTGGATTGATTAAAGCTGAAATTTAAAATGCGGTTGATTTCCATTTTAGTCATTCCGGTTCCACTGTCTTGTATTGATATCGAAGCTTTTCGCGCACTGGAGTCTTGAACAGCTGAAACTTTAATCGAGTCTCCACGGTATGAATACTTTAAAGCATTTCCGATTAAGTTGCGCAGAATAATTTGAAATTGCGCCCTATCTGCAGCGATTTCAATGCTACCCAATTCCTCTCCAATGGTAAGGTTAACCTCCTTGTCGAGCAAAGAACGTTCATGAAATCCAACAGCGTCTTCGGTTGAGGTAAGCAGGTTTAACGGTTCTTGAGTTGTTTGGGAGCCAATGAGGTGGGTTTTGGACCAATGAAGAATGTTCTCTAATGATTTTGAAATGCGATCTAAACTCAAAGAAATGTTGCGAAAAAGACTCTCCTCTTCATCTTTGCTTAATAATCCTTCCCGCGCCAAAGAAATGATGCTTTGAAGTTGATTCACAGGTGTCCGCAAATCATGTCCCAGAACACTTAAAATTTTGTCTTTGGTTTCAATTAAGCGTTTCCTCCCTGTATAGAGTTTATAGAGGTAAAAGAGGTAGGTTAAAGCTGCAATGAGAAACGCGACAAAAAATAAGATCAAGGTATCTTTTCGTTCAATCAATTTGGTTTTTTTCGTCACATCCTTTTGAAGCTTAAACTTTTGGGATGTGAGGCTTTTGTTTTTACGCTCAACTTGTTTGAGTCGTCGATTGAGCAATTGCTTTTCTGAATCGAATGACGATAACTCATGGTTGATGCTGTCGACCTCTTGATCAATTACCCAAGCCTGTTTGTAATTTCCACTTCGCGCATAGAGCTGAGCTTGAAGGCTTCGTATCTCAATCACCCGAAATAATGCATTGATGCTTTGAGCTAATTTTAAGGCTTGTTTTGCATATGCCTGTGCCTGACTAATATTGCCACGCAAAAGGGCTACCTTACCCTTGTAATACAGCAAATTCGCGTTGCTGTAGGGGTCGTCAATTGCAACAAAAATAGCTTCGGATTTAGCTAACAGCTGATCCGCTTCGCGATAGTTTTTCAAAGTGGCTTCATAGAATCCTTCAAATGCATAAAAGTATCCAAGGCTAATTTGCGTAGCAGCGTCTGTCCCTATGAAATAAGGTTTAGCGAGTTCAAGGTATTTTTTAGCCGAGTCAAGGCGATTTTCTTCAGCATAATAGAGCAGTAAGCTTGCGTAAGCATCATATTCAATGGAAGGGAAGTCGCTTTCTTTAGCATAATCAGCGGCTTGTTTCATATATCCAATAGCACTTGTCATGCGCAATTGGTCGTAATGCACTAAACTCATGTTATAAAAGATGGTCGCCAAACTGGATTTGTTGTTTAGCGCTGACAGGATCTCAGTGGCTTGAATGTAGTAATCTAAGGCTGTTTGTAATGCTCCCTGATCCATATACGCATTACCGAGGTAATTGTATGTGTGACCTAACTCAAAGGAGTCATTCATGGCGATGTGGATAGCTAGGGCATCTTCGTGATATGCGATCGATGTTTCATAATTTGCTTTGACGTAATGAGCTGCTCCAAGGTTATTCAACGCCCATGATTTTTGATAGTCGTTTGAACACGCTCGAGCGGTCAATAGCGCTTGGTTGGCGAAAAATATAGCCGAATCAGGCCTGTCCTCATAGATGTTGTATGACAATAGGTTTAGGCTATCAGCAAGCTGGTAGCAGGAATCGTGTTCCACGTTAGCTTGAGCGTTAGCTTTGCAACTAAACGCAGCCATGAGGACTATAATTCCAACGACAAGGATTAACTTCATAACTGCAAAACTAAGAATGGTTTACCAAGGTTGACAATAAATTTGCATTTACTAGCCGATCAAGAGCTTTATAGCTAACCCCATGAGAATTACACCAGTAACCCGGTCTACCCAATACCCGTAACGAGCGATGTGTTTTCGCACATATTGATTGCCGACAATTCCTGCAAGAAATGAAAACCAGGCAGCAGTGGCAAGCGCCATGTAGCATCCGTAACTCACTTGCCACAGAATTGGGGTGGAAGGACTAACGAGAGCGGTGTAAACCGAAAGAAAAAACAACGTAGCCTTGACATTCAATGCATTTACAAAGAAACCAGTTTGGAATGCCTTAAACGCAGTTGGCTTGATAACTTCTTGATCCGCTTTAATTTGGTGGTTGCCGGGTTTTGATGTGATTCCGCGATATCCTAAGTAAATGAGGTATCCGGCGCCAACCCATGTAAGCAGCGTATAAGCGTAAGGATGTGATGCTACGATCAGACCAAAGCCAATGAGTACATAAAATAAATGAAGTAAAATCCCGGTTCCAATACCCAACGCTGAATAAACACCAGTTCTGGTGCCGTACCTTAAACTCTGTTTCAAGGTTATGGTAAAGTCAGGGCCGGGGCTAGCTACAGCAATTAGGTGAAAGAGGGCAATGGAAATGAATTCTACCCAATACTGATTCATGATTGACTTCTAAAGAAATGAAATACTCCCCCAATTCCCAGAACAAATCCTAAAATCAGTGAAGGGTACATGGTGTATTTAACATGCAGATCAGACTTAATGCGGTAATGATTTTCGATGCGTTTCCCATCAGGAGCTTCTAAGGCATACGTATACAATTCGTTGCCTTTGTTGAGGTATACGGAATCCCGGTTTGATATCAGAACCGTTACAGAATCTTCGAAATTAGTGTGCTTGTGAAACTCATTGAGGTCCACATGCTTGATAACTGTACCGAGGTTGAACGAATTGTTCAGGTGCTTGAGTTTAAAATGCAGGTAATGGTCGCTGTGTTTTACCTCACCCCGATAAGCCTGATCAACTTCTTCTACAGATTCCAACACACCCGCAATCCGCGTATAATGTAATTCGGACTCATTCGCATCCACGAAATACTGACGGAAACAAAAAAAGCTCAACGTTAAAAGGGTACCGGTCCAGAAATACCTGTGAAAAATGGCAAATGATTTTTCTTTGATCTCGTACATAAGATGTCCAAATGAATATATCCCAAAAGTACCGAAACCCTCTTATTTTTTGGATATTTGCGCTTCTAAATTCTTGATTATGTCTAAAGTATCTATTCCTAAGGGCACGCGTGACTTTGGTCCAACCGAGATGACCAGGAGGAACTATTTGTTTCAAGTCATTCGAGAGTTGTATGAGCTGTACGGCTATGCACCAATTGAAACTCCCGCCATGGAGACGATGGAGACATTGATGGGGAAGTACGGTGAAGAGGGTGACCGATTGATCTTTAAAATATTGAATTCAGGCGACTTTTTGAAAAAAGCGACAGCAGACGAACTCCTTAATCGCGATTTAGTTCCCCTCACATCAAAATTGAGTGAAAAGGCACTTCGCTACGACTTAACGGTTCCTTTTGCCCGGTTTGTTGTGCAGCATCATCACGAATTAGCTTTTCCTTTTAAACGCTACCAAATCCAACCCGTTTGGCGAGCAGATCGCCCTCAAAAAGGCAGGTACCGTGAATTTTATCAATGCGATGCAGATGTGATTGGATCCCCGAGTTTATTGAATGAGTTGGAGCTTATTCGTATTATACAGGGTGTGTTCACTAAGCTGGGCTTGGCAGATGTTGAAATAAAACTCAATAACCGCAAAGTCCTCGCTGGTTTAGCTGAGAGTTTGGGCGCAAGTGATTTCTTGATTGACCTTACCACAGCGATGGATAAGCTTGACAAGATAGGATTAGACAAAGTAAATGAAGAGCTAGTTAATCGGGGATTGCCAACTACCGCAATCGAAGGACTGCAGCCGTTATTAACCTTTTCTGGTTCGCGTTCAGAGAAGCTGAATTTGCTAGATACGATGCTTGCCGACAGTGAAATAGGGAAAGCAGGTGTTGAGGAATTAAATTACCTCTTTCAATTGACGGATCAGTTTGGGCTATCTCAGGTGAGTTTGGATCTAACGTTGGCACGAGGACTGAATTATTACACGGGTGCTATTATTGAAGTAGCACACCCTGATTTTCCTTCAAGTATTTGTGGGGGAGGACGATACGACGACCTTACGGGGGTATTTGGAATGAAAGGACTTTCTGGTGTTGGTATTTCTTTTGGTGCTGATCGCATCTATGATTTGCTATTAGCGAAAGGATTATTTCCCGATTCGATTGAAACGGTAACTCAGGTACTCTTCATAAATTTTAGCGATGAAGCTATTCCTACTTACTTGAAGTTAGCTGAGGAAATGAGGGTGAATGGAATTTCTGCGGAAGTTTATCCAGATCAAGCGAAGCTGAAAAAGCAAATGAAATACGCCAACGATAAAAAGATAAGTCACGTAGTGCTGATAGGCGAGGAAGAGATCCAAGCAGGGAAAGCTACCCTCAAGCAAATGAAAACGGGGAATCAAGAAGTAGTTTTGCAGTCCAACCTAATTGACCAGATCAAATGAGTAAACATGTAGTATCGCATGATTGGTTGTCTTTGGAAACATTGATGTCAATCATTACAGAGGGTAAAAAACTCGAATTGTCCGCTACTGCGATTGAGGCAATTGAATCGTGTAAGTCCTATTTAGACAACATGCTCGCTTCGCGGGAGGGTCCCATTTATGGAATTAACACGGGATTTGGATCGTTGTGTAATACGCAAATATCATCGGATGAGCTTAGTCAACTTCAGGCTAACTTGGTAATGTCACATGCTTGCGGTACGGGGGAACTAGTACCTCAGGATATTGTGAAAATCATGATGATTTTAAAGATTCAAAACATGTGCTATGGACACAGTGGTGTACAGTTGACAACTGTTCAGCGCTTCGTAGACATGTTTAATTCAGGGATTATCCCTGTTGTTTATGAGCAAGGTTCGCTAGGCGCATCCGGAGATTTAGCCCCCTTAGCGCATTTAGCACTTCCATTATTAGGTCTAGGAGAAGTGTATGATCAAGGTGAGCGAATTGATACATCAGAAGTCTACAAGCGAAAAAACTGGTCGGCCTTAACGTTGGGCGCAAAAGAAGGCTTAGCGCTATTGAACGGCACCCAATTTATGAGCGCTTATGGGGTTTATACCTTGGCTAAATCAGAAACCATTTTAGCCAACGCCGATAAGTTTGGTGCGCTGGCACTCGAAGCTTTTGACGGACGGATAGAGCCGTTTAGTGATCTACCACATTTAGTAAGAAAACAGCCCGGACAACTAGTTACTGCGCAAGCAGTTAGGCGCCACCTCGATGGCAGTGAGCTGATCAATCAGCCCAAAGAACATGTTCAAGATCCATATTCCTTTCGTTGCATGCCTCAAGTGCATGGTGCTTCAAGGGATGTAATTGATTTTGTAAAAACGGTTTTTGAACGTGAAGTGAATTCGGTTACCGATAACCCTACCGTATTTCCAGATGCTGATGAGGTTATTTCTGCCGGTAATTTCCATGGTCAGCCTTTAGCTATGGCATTAGACCAGTTGGCAATAGCGCTAGCTGAACTCGGTAGCATTGCTGAGCGGAGGGTTTATAAATTGATTAGTGGTACGCGGGGTTTGCCCGCATTTTTAGTGGCTAATCCAGGGTTGAATTCTGGGTTCATGATTCCACAATATACTGCCGCTTCAATTGTAAGTCAGAATAAACAATGCTGTATGCCCGCTTCAGTAGATTCAATAGACTCATCTAATGGTCAAGAAGATCACGTAAGCATGGGTGCGAATGCAGCTACTAAATGCCTTCGTGTAGCTGCCAACGTTCAGCGCATTCAGGGAATTGAATTGATGAATGCTTCTCAGGCCATGCAGTTTCGAGATGAGCAACGGACTTCTCCCGAATTACGTGACCTTTTAACGCGATTCCGAAAAGTGGTTCCATTGGTTCAGGCTGATCGGGTGCTCTCACCAGATATTCGAAATGCAGAACAGTTTGTTCAGGTAGTTCAATAAAAAAAGCCCTTGGAGAAGGGCTTTTTCGTGTGTGTAATAAGTGTCGATACTTATCGGTTAACATAATTATCAAACACCAAGTATCAGCAATAACGCATAAGGGGCTCAAAAGGTTGGGTAGGTATAAAAAAAAAGGTCATCCATCAGGATGACCTTTTTAAATGAGCGTGATTCAGGTTAGCGCAAGTACACTTTCTGTACTGCACCACTTGTCCCTTTATCTCCAGTCAAACGAACAATGTAAATACCAGCAGGAACGCCAGTTACATTGATGTTTTTGTAGAAATTAGATCCAGTTGTGTTGAATTTAGTAGTGTGAACTGCTTGTCCTGCAAGGTTATACAATGTGAAATCAACCGCTTGGTTAATGTTATTGCTTGCATAAACAGTAATTATTTCACCATTTGCAATTACACGATCAAGTACAAGCGAATGCTCATTTACTGATGTTGTAGTTGTGTCTTCAACAGTTAAGGTAACACACACAGGAGCAAGGTTACTATTCGTTTCAGGAGTACTAGCAGAACTGTTTTTCCAGTTCGTCAAGGTTACACATAGATCAGCTTGACCAACATCTCCTTCAAATGTGAACGCTTGTGTTAGGGTAAAAGCTTCAGTTTCGCCCATCATCCATGGAGTTGTAGTATTTCCAGTCCAGTTTCCGTTTGGCGCAGGAACATTGCTACCATCATATTCAACGGTAAAAAATGCATCACCAATAGGAAGTTCAACATCATTGTTTACAGCTTCAAGTGATAATGAATAAACAGGATCTCCATTTTGATCACTATCGAGGTAAACCGTACCTGAAGGACTTGTAATAGCAGAGATTGTTAAATCCACGAATTGAGCCTGAGAAGAAGCTACAAATCCGACAGCGCATGCTAATAGTAATAGTTTTTTCATATTGAGTTATGTTTAGATTGAGGAACTAAATTACGATTTTTTATGTTGTATGCTGGATGTCGCCGAAGTTTACCGAAGGAACGAGGTGTTAATTACCCGGCGAATCAAGAGGTTCTCCGCAATTTTGACAAAAACCAGCACCTGTTAAGTGTTCAGTTTCGCCGCATGCTGCACACGTAATGGTATGCGTTTTTTTTGATGATGAGCGCTGCGCTTGAACCATTTCTGTTGATACAATTCCTGTAGGAACAGCAATGATTCCATACCCTAAAATCATGATTACCGAGGCTATAAACTGTCCGGTTGCCGTTCCAGGTGATATGTCCCCATAACCAACAGTAGTAAGGGTAACGATGGCCCAATAAATACTTCTAGGAATACTTGTAAATCCGTGTTCAGCCCCTTCTACCATATACAGCAGCGTACCCATGATAACAACAATGCTCAAAACAAATATCAGGAAGACGCTTATTTTGTATCGTGAGTTCTTTAACGCATTTTGAAGCACCGCAGCTTCACCAATGAAGCGTGTAAGTTTTAGAACGCGGAATACGCGCAATAATCGCATGATTCGAAGTACCGAAAGGTAATGCGAACCAACAAGGAAGATACTGAGGTAGGCGGGAAGAATGGAAAGCAAATCGATTAAGCCTAAGAAGCTGAAGATGTATTTTCTTTTGCGTTCAACAATGTAGATGCGAACAATGTATTCAGCGGTGAAGATTATGGTGAAAATCCATTCTAATATGCTGAACAGTTGATTGAACTTTTCGTCGAGTTCTTGAACGGTCTCGAGCATAACCGTAACAATGCTCAATATAATGGCAATTAAAAGGGCAACATCGAAGGCCTTTCCCTTTGGAGTGTCCGTTTCGAAAATGATGTTGTAAAGTTCTTTTTTACTCAAAATTGCTGCGATTCAAGTCTTCCACTAAATACATAATAGATAATATTGGCACCCATTTTCAGTGCTAATTCATGGATCTCCTGCGAATCTCCATGAACCGCAATATCTTCCCATCCATCGCCCAGGTCAACTTCATAAGTATACAAGCAAATAATACGTCCGTTTTTTATAAGCGCTAACACTTGAGGGGCTTTGCCTTCATGTTTGTGCACTTTTGGAACTCCGTCAGGGAACGCATAGGGTTCTTGAAAGATAGGATGTGTTGGTGGCAATGCAACCCAATCCAAGGCTGGAAAAACTTGTTTCATCGCAAGCCGTATGTAAGGGTCCATCCCATAGTTGTCATCAATGTGCAAAAAACCTCCTGCTAGCAGATAATCCCTTAGATTTTGAGCTTCTTGATTGCTGAAAACAACATTTCCGTGACCAGTCATATGAACGAAAGGGACATTGTAGAGTTCTTGGCTTTCGGGTGAAACAATGCGCTGCTCGGGATGGAACTGAGTGCCTAACTCTGTGTTGCAAAAGCTTATCAGGTTGGGGAGTGAGGTTTCTAAATTTGCATACCAATCACCGCCACCCCGATACTTTAAAAGCCCCATATGGTAAGTCTGGCTCAAGCCTATGGCACAGTTTGATACCAGTAATACGACTAAAAGTAGATTATGTTTCACGGTATAAAGATATGCAATGACAAGCAGCAATTGCCGCAGTTTCCGTTCGAAGTCGTTGGTTTCCTAAGGAAACAGGTATACATCCTAACTCCTTGGTTAATGTAACCTCGCGAGTTGAAAAATCGCCTTCAGGACCAATACAAATGGTGATCGCGTCTGATAAACGTGTTGACTGTATAACTTCAAAGAGGTGATTTTTAGCTGAGTCGTTATCGTAACAGTGCGCTACATAAGTCGAAGGGCCTCCGTGTTTTTCGATAAATATTTGAAAGGGTACGGCTTCGTTGATTACTGGTAAATATGCTTTGCGCGATTGCTTAATTGCTGCAATGGCTATCCGTTCAGCGCGTTCGGTATTGTATTTTTTGCGTTCACTGTGGTCACAAATAATGGGTGTGATTTGATGGACGCCTAGTTCGGTAGCTTTCTCCACCATGATTTCAAAACGATCATTGGTTTTTGTTGGAGCAACAGCGAGGTGTAATTCCGGTTGAAGGATTTGATCTTTAGATGATGATTTTACAGCTAAACCAGCTCGCTTTGGATTAGGGTCTGTCAACGCTGCTATGAAGCGGTTGCCTTTGCCATCTACTACGGTTACTTGATCTCCAACTTGTGACCTCAACACTTGAACAAGGTGTCTGCTGTCATTTTTATCCAAGATAATTTGGTCGTTAACAGGCGATTGATTCACATAGAAATAGCGCATCAGTTCAATGTTCTAATGGTAACGTAATAGCGCCATGCAACGAGGGCTTTTTGCCATTTGCTCAAATTGGCCAGGTTCATGTCCTTTCCACTCATTTTAGGTAACAAAGCTCGGTTCATTGCCGCTAAAATTTTAAAAAAACCCTTTTGACTCATGGTGTGAAAATAAAAAAAGGCAGCCGATTGGGCTGCCTTTTAATTCAATTAGGTATGCGATTAAGCATTAGCCGCAACCTTGGGGGCTCCAGCCATTATTTCATCGTTAGCATAAGATTCAAACTTCGTAAAGTTCTTGTTGAACTTGGAAGCGAGTTCGTTCGCCTTTTGATCGTAAGACTCTTTATCTTCCCAAGTGCTTCTCGGGTTCAATACCTCTGAAGGCACATTTGGACACGACTTAGGCATAGCTAAACCGAAGACTGGATGATTTTCAAATTCCACATCTTTTAGTTTTCCTTCTAGCGCTGCAGTAATCAGAGCACGTGTGAACTTCAACTTCATACGTTCTCCTACGCCGTAAGGGCCACCGGTCCATCCCGTATTAATCAGCCAAACATCCACGCCTGCATCCTGCATTTTCTTACTTAGCATTTCAGCATATACCGTTGGGTGCAATGGCATAAATGGTGCTCCAAAACAGGCAGAGAACGTAGTAACTGGCTCAACGATTCCCGCTTCAGTTCCTGCAACTTTTGCCGTATATCCTGATATAAAGTGAAATGCAGCCTGACCTGGGGTCAATTTTGAAATTGGAGGTAAGACACCAAAAGCATCTGCCGTAAGGAAGAAGATGTTCTTAGGATTCTCACCAATTGAAGGCACCTTTATGTTATCAATGTGATCTATCGGATAGCTTACACGGGTGTTTTCCGTAATCGACTTATCTGAAAAGTCAACTTCGTTTGTCCCAGCTTTAAAGCCAATGTTCTCCAATAATGCACCTGGTTTGATAGCGTTCCAAATATCAGGCTCATTCTCTTGTGAAAGATTAATAGTCTTTGCATAACAACCTCCTTCAAAATTGAAAACCGTATTGTTAGCTGACCAGCCGTGCTCATCATCTCCAATTAACCTGCGGTTAGGATCTGCTGAGAGTGTAGTTTTTCCTGTGCCAGAAAGTCCGAAGAAAATTGCTGTATCACCATCCTGACCAACATTTGCTGAACAGTGCATTGAAAGCGTGTTCTTTAAGTGTGGTAAAACGAAATTTAATACAGAGAAGATTCCTTTTTTAATTTCACCAGTATATCCTGTTCCTCCAATGAGGGCGATTTTTCGCGTAAAATTGAGGATAGCAAAATTGGATTGACGCGTACCGTCGCGTTCTGGGTCAGCCATAAATCCTGGAGCACATACAACATGCCACTCAGGGCTGAAGTTTGCTATTTGCGCTTCATCAGGACGCAAGAACATGTTATTTGCAAAAATGTTACTCCAACTGTACTCAGTTACAGCGCGTACATTCATGTGAAAATCTGGATCCGCACATACGAAAGCATCCCGCACATAGAGTTCTTTACCGGATAGGTAATCGATCACGCGATCGTAAAGTGCATCGAATTTATCTGATTCAAATGGAATGTTGACATCTCCCCACCAGATATCATCTGCTGTGATATCATCTTTTACGATGAAACGGTCTTTGGGAGATCTACCTGTGAATTTTCCTGTTTCAATGCTGATAGCACCGGTACTTGTTTCTTTCGCTTGTCCTTGCTTTATAGCAATCTCTGCAAGCGTTTCTGGTTTGAGGTTCCAATGAGCCGTTGCGTTTTTAATCCCTAAAGACTCAACTGTGGCTCCTTCGGCTCTCAATCCCTTGTCTGCCATAATAAAAAGTTTGGTTCTACTTCGTGTTTCGAATAAGGTGAAGGCAAAGTACAGGATTATATTTCAAAAAGCGAATGCATTTTTAAGAAAAATGCCAACAACTAAATGTTCTTAAGAGGTCTTTGAATTGTTCTTAACCCCTATGCCGAGTGTAATCCAACCAGTAATTATTAACAATCCGCCCAGTGGAGTTACTGGACCAAGAATGCTTAAAAATGGCATATTGAGTACACCTTTGAGCGTTAGTAGGTAGATGGATCCGCTAAATAGGACCATCCCGCAAATCATCAGTGTTGTTACAAGTTTTAACCGCTTAGGGTGAAAAGCTTTGCCACTTGTGGCCAATATTAACAGCACCACCGAGTGGATGAGGTGATAGAAAACAGCTGTTTTAAATGAAGCAAGTTGATCCACAGATAGGATTTCTTTAAGGGCGTGTGCACCAAGTGCTCCGGCAATGACTGCCAATGCTCCTGATAATCCAGCGATGCGAATGAGGGTGTTACCGTTCATTATTATTTGCCGATGTAGTTGTTGACGTCTTCAAAGGAATAAGGGAAGTTATAGGTGCTGCTGAGTAAATGGTAGTTACCCCGATCATAGATGAAACTGTAAGCAAACTTTGCCGCTATGATGCGGTTATCTTCAAAGTCGAGTGTTTTAATGAACCCTTTGAGTTGAGCTACAGTGAAACACCTGTTTTGAACAGCACGTTTAATCATGGTCATGCGTTCATCGTCATTGAATGCATCCTTTAGGTTTTCTAACATGATGCTAGCATGTTTGTCGCTAACAGGTGTTGGACATCCCACAAGTCCATTGTAATCTTCATAAGGTGTAATTTTAGGAATGCTTTTGTTTGGTGTAAACATACCGCGCTTCGCTTTTGAATAAAGTTCAATTTCCCAATCTTTATCTTTAAACAACACAAAAACCTGCTCGCGATTTGGTTTTACTTTAATGGACTGCTGATGTGTGCCAAGCGTTATGTTCTTGAAAACCACTTTCACTTCGTAGTTTTTTAGCTGAAGGGACTCCACCATAACTTGAGGTGAAGCAAGTCTGTTTTGCAGCGTGTTATTGATGTAAAGGAAAAACGACTCTTGATTTTCCGAGAATAGCACCAGCTTGCTTCCTTGCCCGTAGGAAAGAATACTAGTAAGGCTAATTAGAATGAACGTTAAAATTGTTTTCATATCCGTAAGTTTCTTTTTGCTTTGTAACGATTGAACGCAACGAAGCAAAGATAATACCAACTCATATGTCAATTGAAACTAAACGCATCTTATTACTCGGCTGCGGAAGATCTGCAGCATCACTCATTCGTTATTTATTAGAAAATGCGGATGAAAATGGCTGGGAAGTAACGCTTACAGATCAATCACTCTCCTTGGCTCAAGAGCGTGCTGCTGGGTATAAACATGTGAAAGCGTTGGAGTTAGATGCAAATGATGACATGAAACGCATGTCGTTAATCAGTGAATGCGACCTTGTAATTTCAATGCTTCCAGCATTTATGCATCACGTGGTTGCACATGATTGCATCGGCCTAAAAAAGCATATGGTTACAGCATCTTACATTTCGCCTGAAATGGCAAAGCTATCGGAAGCGGCAAAAGAAGCTGGCGTAGTAATCATGAATGAAATAGGGGTAGACCCCGGAATTGATCATTTATCTGCCATGCGGGTTCTTGATGAAATTAGGTCTAAGGGTGGTAAGATGCTTCAATTTGAGTCCTTCACAGGTGGCTTAGTGGCTCCTGAAAGTGATACCAATCCATGGAATTATAAGTTCACTTGGAACCCGAGAAATGTTGTGCTTGCAGGAAGTGGTGGTGCAGTGAAATTTAAACAAGAAGGACGCTATAAATACATTCCTTACCACCAATTATTCAGAAGAACCGAACCCATAGCCATAGCGGATTGGGGTATATTTGAAGGGTATGCTAATCGCGATTCACTTAAATACAGGTCGGTTTATGGGCTGGACGATATTCCTACCATTTACAGAGGCACATTGAGACGCCCAGGGTTCTGCAAGGCTTGGGATGTATTTGTAAAGCTAGGAATGACGGATGATTCATATGTGCTTGAAAATTCGGAGTCATTAACGAATAGACAATTTGTAAATACATTTTTAGCATACAACCCCAATGATTCTGTTGAGCTTAAGCTCATGCACTACCTGAAAATTGATCAGGATAGCGATATCATGGCTAAGTTGAGGTGGCTCGGACTTTTTGAAGACACCCCAATCGGACTTAAGGATGCAACTCCAGCTCAAGTGCTTCAGCATATCCTTGAGCAGAAGTGGGAGTTAGATCATGCTGATAAGGATATGATTGCCATGTACCATAAGTTTGGGTTTGAGCTAGATGGCGAGAAAAAACAAATTGAATCTTCAATGGTAGTACTTGGTGAAGATCAAACCTACACTGCCATGGCCAATACTGTTGGTCTTCCTGTAGCAATTTGTACTAAGATGATCCTAAACGGCACCATAGAAACTCCCGGGGTTCACATCCCAATAAAGCCGGAATTTTACAATCCCATCTTGAATGAATTAGAAACGTACGGCGTTAAATTTATCGAGCGCGAAATGCCCTATGTTGGCTATTAGAATGCGAGGTAGAAGTCTTTTGTAAGGGACTTATATGCTTGAGTGTACTTGTGGCGTGCTTCTTCAATGATTAATGCTTCTTCATTGCGTTGTGCTGGGTTAAACTCAAACTGCAATAGCACCCTTTTTATGGGTGAACTAGCCGTTCCGCGAACAGTCAGTACGCGTGCTGGTTTTAAATCATGAGGCAGCGCTGCACCAACAGCTTGTGACTGGCGATCGTATGGTATTATGAGGCAAAATGAACCGTTAGTTGATAGCAGCTTACTAGCACGTGAGAAGAGGGTGGTTAGAAACCCTATATTGGGTTCGTGACGTGCTTGATTTTTGAATGCAGCTGGAGATGCGTGTGATTGGCTGAAGTAGGGTGGGTTTGAGGTAATGAGGTCAAAACGCAGATCACGTTGATAATCGCTGATGGCTTGTTGAACTACCTTTACCCGGTTGCTCCATGGACTGCAGGATACATTGTGTTGAGCAAGGTCTGCGGCTTCTTTGAAATTATCAATGGCTACAACAGATGCTGCCGGAAAGCGTTGTGCACACATCAGTGCAATAAGCCCCGTTCCAGTTCCAATGTCTAAAATATGATTTGGGTTTGCGTGCTCGCACCAGCTTCCAAGAAGAACGCCGTCGGTTCCAACTTTAAAAACAGTACTGGATTGATGGATGGAAAACTGCTTGAATTCAAATTTAGGCATCGCGGTAAAACTCAACAAGTCCTTCAGGAGTGTTGACTTCTAAGGATTGGGTTTCGCGATTAACCCCAAGAAAGAACGAATCAACAACTGGTAAAAGCACTTCTTTACCCTTGGCATCAATTTCCATAATAGGATGTGGTCCATTTTCAGTTATGGCTTTGACTGTGCCAATTAAGCCGAGCTCTTGATCAACTACGCTCCATCCGATTACTTCGTGAAAGTAAAATTGATTGCCTTCTAGCTTTGGAAGTTGATTTAGGGGCAAGTACAATTCACAGCCACTAATCATTTTTGCTCCGGCTTCATCATCAGTTCCTTCAACATGCGCAATGATGTTTTCAGGATTTGACTGTGGGCGGTATTTTGTAAAAAAAAATGGAATCAACGTATCGTTCATAAGAACAAATACGGATTCCATTTTTTGATAATGTTCAGGATAATCAACATCTAACTTGATGCTAATATCTCCTTTGTAACCATGAGGTTTGATGATTCTACCGAGTTGATAAAAATCATCAGTTATCATATTTACTCAGCTTTATCTGCTGCTTCAGTTGCGTCTGCTGCAGGAGCCTCTTCCGTAGCTTCAGCTGCAGGAGTCTCTTCTGTTGCTTCAGCTGCAGGAGCCTCTTCTGTTGCTTCAGCTGCTTGCGCTGCTGCTGCTTCTTCAGCTGCTTTCGCTTCAAGCTCTGAACGGCGCTTCTCGTTTACTTCTGCCTCAGCTTTAAGGGCTGCTGCACGAGCGTCTTGCTCTTTCTTCGAGATGCCATCAATGTTAGAAGCAACTTTATCTGCTTTCTCTTGCATCCAAGCTTCAAATTTCTTGTCTGCTTGAGCTTGAGTCATGGCGCCTTTTTTTACACCGCGGTTCAAGTGATCACGCATCAATACTCCTTTGTACGACAAAATCGCACGAACTGTATCACTTGGTTGAGCTCCAAGCTCTACCCAATGCAAACAACGGTCGAATGAAATATCGATAGTTGCCGGGTTCGTATTAGGGTTGTAAACACCTAATTTTTCGATGAATCGTCCATCGCGTTTGGTGCGCTGATCAGCTGCTACCAAGTGAAAGAAAGGTTTTCCTTTCTTACCATGTCTCTGTAATCTTAAACGTGTTGCCATTTTGTTTTAGTTAAAAGGGTCCGAAACCCGGTTTGACAATTGGGCGGCAAATATCTTACTTTTCCGCTCGAAGACAAAGGTTTATAACATTAAATGTCTCTTATGCAGCAATTTATTTCAAACACCGAACAAATGATGCGGCGAAAGTACGCAATTGAAGGAAGCGGACACGACTGGCAACACATAAATCGTGTGAGGAATACCGCATTAAGTTTAGCTAAGCTTGAACATGCCGATTTAGACTTAGTTGAGTTAAGTGCGCTTTTGCACGATTTAGATGATCACAAATTCAATGACGGTGATTATGAAGTAGGGGCAAAAAGCATAGCAAACTGGTTGCAATCTTTGGGAGCTGATCAAGAGCTTATTGAACGCGTTGTGCAGATAAGAAACGAAGTGTCCTTCAAGGGAGCGGGTGTGACAACTCCTGTAAGTTCTATTGAAGCGGCAGTGGTACAAGATGCCGACCGATTGGATGCTATAGGTGCCATTGGCATTGCGCGTGCTTTTGCATACGGAGGAAGTAAAGGAAGGTTGCTTTATCAGGAAGAGGTTAAACCCTCATGGCATGATGATTTTGCAGCTTACAGTAATGATGCTAGCCATACAATCAATCATTTCCATGAAAAATTGCTGTTATTGAAAGACCGCATGAATACCGATTCAGGTAAGCGATTGGCTGTTCAGCGTCATGCTTTTATGGAGCAGTTTCTCGAACAATTCATGTTGGAATGGGGCGCATAAAAAAGGGGCCGAATGGGCCCCTTTTCATTAAATGTCAGTGCTTAATTATAACTCAAAACGGTAGTTTACACCTATTTGAATTACTTGATTCGTGATTTTTGTGTCTTCGTCTCCTTCTGAGTCATCTATTGATGCTACACCAAGGTTGTAACGAACATCAAATCCTAATCCGTTTTCGAGTTCATATCCTGCACCCAATGGAATTGAAATGTCTAACGCCTTGAATGAATCCTTAACATCGTCATCATCAACCGTTGCCGACATTAAAATACCAGGTTGAATACCGGCTAAAATATGCAAGCCCATACCATCTACTGGATAAACCTTCGCATAAATAGGAATGTTCAAATAGTTCAAATTGAAGTTAGCTTCTTCTTCTCCAAGCTCATACTTAGCTCCTTGCATAGAGAATACAAGGTCAGAACCAAGTGAAAACTTATCAGATAACATGAGCGACATATTCGCTCCAACAACAGCACCGATTTTCATGCTGTTATCTTCTACGTCTCCACCAACATTTGCAAGGCTTAATCCTGCGCGTGCTCCCACAGAAAACTCTTGTGCTTGCACAGCACCCATCGCTCCAAATAGAGCTGCAACTAGTAATAACTTCTTCATAATGATAATTTATTAAGGTTTAATTTGCGCATCCTTTAGCAATGTGTGTGCCAAAAGTGCAAGGGTTAATTTTAGCCAAAATATACATTTGTTGGCAACGGAACACCTTGTTTGCTGAATTTTTTTGAGTCACAAACCTCCAGCGATCAAAAAGGTCAAAACCAAATCAATGAAGCGTAGGTGATTGAAGTACACTGCGCTGCACCGATTTGGTCTTGTTTCTCCGTGTAAGTAAATGTTAAAGTTGAAACCTGTAATTCACGCCTACTTGAATTACGCTATTGTAAGCATCTTCCAAATGTATTCCTTCTTGATCATTCGAAATGTTCAACAATCCGTGGATGTATCGAATATCTGCAGAAAAACCATTGTCTAATTCAAAACCAACACCAACTGGAATTCCTAAATCAAACGATTTAAAAGACTCTTTCACGTCTACATCACCAAAAGTAGATTCGCCATCGAAGGTTGCGTTTACCAGAAACCCTGGTTGAACTCCTCCCAATAAATGCATTCCGTAGAAATCCCCTACATAGTATTTTGCATAGATGGGCATGTTGATGTAATTCACACCCACTGGAAAGTCAAGTCCTAAAAGTTCTAACCCTACACCTTGCATGGAGTAAACGATATCCGCTCCAAGACTAAATTGTTCATTAATCTTCAGTGCACTTGTAACACCAACTACTCCCCCTCCTAAAAGTGAAGTGTTTTCAATACCTCTAAAGGTTGATGCATTCAAACCTCCTCGTAAACCGAGTTCGAAATCTTGAGCTTGAGCGGTGTAAACTGAAGCACCGATCAACATTGCCATAACTAACTTTTTCATTGATAAAATTTTATTGAGTTAATAATGTCTGCGCCTTGTCAAAGCGTATGCCAAAAGTTACATGCACAGCAAGTTTATTGCTAAGGATATGCCTAAATGAGTGTGTCATACACATGTAAACCAAAGTGTTAGCCACTTGTAGTGAACAGGTAGAGGAGGGGCTATTTGTTATGAACGACTTGGTTTGTGCTGCAAACGACTACCTGTTTTTTGGAACGTGGATAACTTGTTCATAGATGTGCTAGAATGGGTCCTTAAAATGACCTCCCTTCGTGTTAACTTAGTCCTCCTTTTCAAACAGCTTTATGTATTTAATATTTGACACTGAAACTACTGGTTTACCCAGAAATTGGAACGCTCCGATTACCGATACGGACAACTGGCCGCGGTGCGTGCAATTAGCTTGGCAAGTGCATGATGAGTGGGGTGAGTTAGTTGAGGTTAAAAATTACATCATCCGTCCTGAGGGATATACCATTCCTTTTAATGCCGAAAAAATTCACGGCATTTCAACGGAAATGGCATTGAAACAAGGGATGCCATTGGGCGAAGTGTTGGCGATTTTTAAAGAAGCGCTTAGCCATGTGGAGTTCGTTGTAGGACACAATGTAGGGTTCGATATTTCGGTGATGGGTTCTGAATATGTTCGCGAAGGTCAGGATTCACCCCTCAAAGACATGTTGCTGCTTGATTCATGTACAGAGGCAACTGCAACTTATTGTCAATTACCTGGAGGTCGCGGTGGAAAATTTAAGCTTCCAACCCTCACGGAGTTACATGAAAAGCTTTTTGGTGAGCCCTTTAATGAAGCTCATAATGCATCTGCAGATGTAGAAGCTACCACCCGTGCATTTTTAGAGTTGATCCGCAGGGGGATTTTCACTGCAGACCAATTACATCGCGATGAATCCTACCTACAGGATTTTAAGGCAAAGAACCCGAGGCCTTTTGAGTTAATCGGTTTGAACATTCAACCTTATTCTCCGAGTGATTATACGCCAGAAAAAGAAACGGGAGGTGAGGTAAAACAAACTTCAACAGAAGATCATTCGGATAGGCTTACAAATGCGCGCTTTGCCCATTTGCACAACCACACGCAGTATTCGATTTTACAGAGTACAATTGAGGTAGGAACGCTCATTGAAAAAACAGCCGCGTATAAGATGCCAGCGGTGGCCATGACTGATACGGGCAACATGATGGCAGCTTTTCACTTTGTTCAAGGGGTGGCTAGCCACAATGCGCGGATAAAGAAACAACTGGAAGATGCGGGGGAGGATGCTTCCGAATTGGAAAACAAACTGATCACACCTATTGTAGGTTGTGAGTTTTTCATCTGTCAAGACCATACCAATACGAGTGTTAAGGATAATGGTTTTCAAGTGGTGCTTCTCGCCAAGAACAAACGCGGATACCACAATTTGGCGAAAATGGCTTCGATTGCTGCTACAAAAGGGTTTTATTACGTTCCACGTATCGATAAAAAGGTGGTGGAAATGTACAAGGAAGACATCATTTGCCTCACCGGTAACCTGTATGGCGAGGTACCGAGCACAATTTTAAACGTTGGTGAGGCACAGGCAGAAGAAGCCTTGTTGTGGTGGAAATCACAATTTGGAGATGACTTGTACATCGAGCTGATGCGACATGGTTTGGAGGAAGAAAATCACGTGAATAGGGTCTTGTTAGATTTCGCAGCAAAACACAATGTGAAATACATCGCCTCCAACAATACCTATTACACGGATAAGGGTGATGCAAATGCACATGATATTTTGCTGTGTGTAAAAGATGGTGAACGCCAGTCCACACCAAAAGGAAAGGGTCGAGGTTTTAGGTACGGACTATCCAATGATGAGTTCTATTTCAAGTCGCAAGAGGAAATGAAAGAACTCTTTAAGGACTTACCTGAAGCCATAGAAAATATTCAAGATGTAATTGATAAGTGTGAGCCTTTTGAGTTAGCCCGAGATGTGCTGCTTCCAAAGTTTGATATTCCCCAAGCGTTTATTGATCCTGCCGATGAAATTGACGGCGGCAACCGCGGAGAAAATGCCTACCTCAGGCATTTAACCTATTTAGGAGCTGAGAAACGTTATGGCGATTTAAACGAGGAAGTACGGGAGCGACTCGACTTTGAATTGGAGACAATTGAACGCACAGGTTATCCGGGTTACTTCTTGATTGTACAGGATTTTACAAGTGCTGCACGTGATATGGGTGTGAGTGTTGGGCCAGGAAGGGGCTCGGCAGCTGGTTCTGCTGTAGCTTATTGCATAGGTATTACCAATGTAGACCCCATTAAATACGACCTCCTGTTTGAGCGTTTTTTAAATCCAGACAGGGTTTCACTTCCCGATATCGATATTGATTTCGACGATGAAGGCAGGGGAAGAATTATTGACTGGGTGGTTAATAAATATGGTGAAAATCAAGTCGCTCAAATTATTACCTATGGAACCATGGCTGCAAAGTCTGCCATTCGAGATACCGGAAGAGTTCTTGAACTTCCATTACCCGATACAGACCGGGTTGCTAAGCTCGTCCCTGACATAAAACTCAGGAAACTCTTTGCAATGAGCAAAGACGAACTGAAAGGCAAACTGAAAAACAATAGCGAAGACCTTCAGAAAGCCGATGAGCTGCTTAAACTCGCTCAAGAAAACAGCCTCGAAGGCAAAACGGTAAATCAAGCACGCATTATTGAAGGCTCCTTGCGCAATACGGGTATCCATGCCTGCGGCGTAATCATTACCCCCGATGATATTACCAATTTTGTTCCCGTTGCTAAGGCTAAGGATTCGAACATGTGGTGTACGCAATTCGATAATTCCGTAGTAGAATCTGCCGGACTGCTCAAAATGGATTTCTTGGGGTTGAAAACACTTACCCTCATCAAGGATGCGTGTGCCATCATCAAGCGGCGACATGGGTTGGATTTGGATCCAGATGAGTTTCCCTTGGATGATGAAAAAACATATGAATTATTTCAACGCGGGGAAACGGTTGGGATATTTCAATATGAATCTGCTGGTATGCAGAAATACATGCGCGAACTTAAACCAACAACGTTTGCGGATTTAATTGCCATGAATGCCTTGTACCGACCAGGTCCGTTGGAATACATTCCGTCATTCATTAAGCGTAAGCACGGTCAGGAAGAAATTGCATACGACCTTCCGGATATGGAGGAATACCTGGAGGAGACCTACGGTATTACAGTCTATCAGGAGCAGGTGATGCTGCTTTCGCAAAAATTAGCGGGGTTTACAAAAGGTGAAGCCGATACCTTGCGTAAGGCAATGGGGAAAAAGAAGATAGACCTCTTGGAAATGCTAAAACCCAAATTTCTTGACCAGGGTGAGGAGCGAGGACACCCCCGTGAAACACTGGAAAAAGTTTGGAAAGACTGGGAAGCATTTGCCTCATACGCCTTTAATAAGTCGCACAGTACGTGCTATGCATGGGTAGCCTATCAAACCGCTTACCTGAAAGCAAATTACCCTGCCGAGTATATGGCTTCTGTTCTCAGTAATAACATGAGCGATATTAAGCAAGTAACCCTATTCATGGACGAATGCCGCAGAATGGGCACCCCTGTTTTGGGACCAGACGTGAATGAATCGCAATTGAAGTTCACCGTAAACCAGAACAGCGAAATCCGTTTTGGCTTAGGAGCACTCAAAGGAGTAGGGGATGGTGCGGTAAGGGCCATTGTAAATGAACGTGAAGAGTCTGGCGATTACGCATCTGTATTTGATATGGTACGGCGAATTGATCTCCGATCATGCAACAAAAAAGCATTTGAAAGCTTAGCCCTGGGAGGTGCATTTGACTCCATGGGCGACGTTCACCGCGCGCAATTTTTTGCCGAGGATAACACACGTAGAATTTTCTTGGAGAGCTTAATCAAATACGGGCAAAACCAACAGGAAAGTGAGAATAGCGCTCAAGTATCACTTTTTGGCGAAGCATCGGAAGTGAAAATACCCGAGCCTACTATTCCCCCAGCAGAACCGTGGAAGAACTTGGAGACGTTGAAACGAGAACGCGAAGTTGTTGGCGTATACATTTCAGGTCACCCGCTGGATGATTATAAATTAGAAATCAAACATTTCTGCAACTCGCGACTCGCCGATTTAAGCAACATCAACGCATTGGTGGGAAGGGATATTAAACTGGCGGGAATCGTTTCAGAATTTAATCACCGCACAACCAAAACTGGAAAACCATTTGGCACCATGACGTTGGAAGATTACGATGAGAGCTATCAGCTTTTCTTGTTTGGCGACGATTACCTTAAGTTCAAGGAGTACATGATGCCCGATTGGTTCTTGTTTATTCAAGGAAAGGCACAGCGCAGGAAGTGGGGCGATACCGACCAATGTGAATTTAAAGTTCACAAAATGGAGTTGTTATCGGAACTCAACGATAAAATTGCCCAATCCCTAGAAGTGAATTTAAACATTCAGCAATTGGATTCAGATTTTTTGAATGAGCTTGAAGGGCTTTTTGAGAAACACAAAGGAAAATGCAGGTTGCGTTTGAATGTATATGAACCCGATGAAAAAATAAGTGTTAAAATGATGTCAAAAACAACAACCGTTGGCATTGACCGTGAATTGATAGAAACACTGGAGCGCAACCACTTACAGTATAAATTGAATTAAAGGCATTAACGAGAACTATAGTTGTATAACGAAATTGTCGGGCAAACAACAAATGCAATCGACTCGGGAGTATTAATTTTGTAACGTAATTTAAAAACGAAGAACAATGGCACTAGAAATAACTGATTCAAATTTCGAAGAAACCGTAATGAACGCTAGCCAACCCGTATTGGTTGATTTTTGGGCAGAGTGGTGCGGACCATGTCGTATGATTGGACCAATTGTAGAAGAACTTGCTGGTGAGTACGAAGGAAAAGCAGTAATTGGTAAAGTTAATGTTGATGAGAACCCAGGAGTTGCATCGAAATTCGGTATCCGTTCTATCCCAACACTCCTTTACATTAAAGGTGGTGAGGTTGTAGACAAGCAGGTAGGGGCGGTATCAAAAGACGTACTTGCTAAGAAGCTAGATGCTCAGATGTAAGTTAACCCAACACATTTTTAGGATTAAGTTTGTGAGGACGCCAATTGGCGTCCTCTTTTTTTACCTTTAACCCATGGAATTACAAACGGACGCAGAGGTTAGGAAGTTTGGAGCATTGGAGCTCTTTGCACGAGAAATCGTTGCGGGCTTTATGACGGGGCTACATAAAAGTCCGTTCCATGGTTTCAGTGTAGAGTTTGCTGAACACAAGCCTTACAACAAAGGCGATAGCACCCGCCATATTGATTGGAAACGCTATGCAAAAACAGAGAAGCTCTACCTCAAGCAATACGAAGAAGAGACGAACCTCCGTTGCCAGCTAGTTATTGATCAGTCGTCGAGTATGTTGTTTCCTAAGGATGGGAACTATGGCAACAAGCTTCAATTTGCGGTAAAAGCGGCTGCTGCGCTAACGCACTTGTTGCGGTCGCAGCGCGATGCTGTTGGGATTACCTTGTTTGATGAGGTAATTCAGGAATACATTCCTGCCAAACTTAACGACCAACATTTACAGCGCGTTTACAGCATGTTGGAAACATTACAGCAACGCGAAACCCACCTCAAAGGAACGTCGGCTTCAGAAGCACTCAATGAACTTGCCCAACGCATACCTTCCAGGTCATTGGTCGTTTTATTTTCAGATATGTTGGCCAACCAGGACGATGAAGGAGCTGCAGTTTTTCAGGCGCTACAGCACCTGCGGTTTAAAAAGCATGAAGTAGTGATTTTTCATGTGTTGGATGCATCCAAAGAGCGCGAACTGGATTTCGGGAATCACCCTTACGAACTCCAGGATATCGAAACCGGAAAAAAAGTTCGCTTAAACCCTAGCCAAGTCAAAACGGCTTATTCTGAAGTGGTGAACAAGCGATTTGAAAACCTCGACGTACAGTGCGGTTTACTTGGAATTGATTTTATTCCTGTAGATATCGCCCAAGGGTTTGAAACCGTTTTATTCAATTACTTGAAAAAGCGCCAAGCTTTGGTGAGGTAGGGCAGTAGAATCCTGAGTAACTTGTTGATCGCAATAGTTTCCTGCAATATTATAGGGTTTTAGAATTGGTATTGAGCCGTTCAAAATTTTGAAGCTAAACTAATGGTATATTATTTACCCTTATTCATATAGCCTTGCCACTCAACTAATACATACTTGACGACATTATGCTCCGCTCTTTTCAAGAATCCAAACTCATAACAAAACAAGTAAACATCACCCTTCTTATTTTTCCAATAGTGAGTAAAGTAGTTTGGATCAAATCCTTCGGACAGCAACTTTTCTGCTCTAATGGTTGATTTACCCGCTTTATTAAAATCGCGAAGCAGTCTTCTGTTAAGTTTTAATTGGATGTCAATTTTTTTGAACAAGGTTTGCTCAGTACCCTTGTTCTTCTCGTAATTGTAGTTCGATTTACAGTAATGATTGCAGAACTTCTTATCTGCTCTTCCTTCCAATTCCGAACCGCAATTTAAACATATACGCTCACTCATAAATACGCTTGTTGTGGACTGGGATTGTCCGATAAAAAATGATCCAATCCTTATCTAAACGTAGATTTATGCGATTAATTCTACGGTTTTTTTTAGTTGCTTTCATTTTTCTGGGGTCATTTGGATAAAAATTTATGAAACCGACATTATCCATCAACCTCAAACACCTTTTCATAAATCAAGAGCAATGCATTGGTTTGCAATTCTATCCGAACAAAGTTATCCAAGCCTTAGTGAAGGAGCTGCCATCACCGAAGTGGAGTAAGGAATTCAACATGGTTTATGTCCGAAATAATAAAGAAATATTGGACATGATTTTTTGTAAATTCAGGAACGTAGCTTGGATAAACTGCAATCATTTTTACCCCCACAAAACAACCCTCAACAATCAACACAAGATTGATGTGGAATGGTTTAGAAACCGAGTGCCAACAAAGAGCTACTGCGTTTGTCCGGAAGAATATTTACAAAAATTAGAGTTGCGACGATACGCCAACAATACTGCTAAAACCTACATTACTTTATTTGAAAAATTCATCAATCACTTTAAGGGTGAGGCATTGATGTCTATCAATGAAAATGACATTCGGTCTTATTTACAGCAACTTATAAAAGAGGGGAAATCAGATTCATACATTAATCAAATGATCAATGCTATAAAATTTTATTATGAAGTTGTAAAAGGCATGCCGAATAGGTTTTACAGTATTGAACGGCCTCGCAAGCAAAAAAAGCTTCCTCAAGTAATTTCAAAAGAAGAAGTGAAGTTAATGATTTCAAGCAGCCAAAACTTGAAGCATAAATGCATTGTAAGCCTGCTGTACTCTGGAGGTTTAAGGCGAAGTGAACTTCTAAACCTAAAGATTGGCGATATTGATAGTAAGCGCATGCTGATTCGTATAAACAATGCAAAAGGCGGAAAAGACAGGTTTACCTTGTTGTCATCAACGGTTTTGAATGACTTGAGAAGTTACTATAAAGCATACCGACCAGCTACTTGGCTTTTTGAAGGACTAAACGGTAACCAATACAGTACAGGCAGTGTACAAGCGATTATTCGTAATTCAGCCAATAGCGCGAAAATTCAGAAGGTGGTTACACCGCACATGCTGCGCCACAGTTTTGCAACCCACCTGTTAGAAAATGGAACCGACCTCAGGTACATACAAACGTTGTTAGGACATGCTTCCAGCAAAACTACCGAAATATACACGCATGTTGCGCTTTCGGCTTTCGGTTCAATTAAAAATCCTTTAGATTAGTCTGCTAAACATATAGGAGATATAAATGCAATTGCATTTATCCCTACGTTATGCACAATTAAAAGTAGGGTAACACAATTTACGAACGG
>CBFIEM010000014.1:0-81247 GCA_965661625.1 Salibacteraceae bacterium | reverse complement strand
AGCTGTAAGCCGTTGAAATCATCTTTTGCCACTGTGTTTGTACAAATATGGGAAGGCGATGGTTTTATATAGCGGTAAGTCAGAAGACCTGCCTCAAGCACATATAATTCGACTTTCGGGATAAAAGTTCGGTTTGTAATGTGGTTTACCCTGGTGGGCTGTGTTTTGACCAAATCTTATCCCTAAGAGTTTTAATCATGAATTAATTAAACTTTTAGGATGTTTAAAAACCTGTTTTTTTCTGGGTTGCTATTAGCAGCATTAGGAGCTCAAACTCAATCTGTTGTTTGGACTCATGCATTTACTACCTCTGGGAATTCCTTCATGGTTGTAGGAAATCGTGTGCAATTGTTTCAATATACCCGCAGTGATTCGTCGGTAAATGAAATACAAAGCTGGCCAGGAGACTTTTCAAACTTTACTGCTGTTACAGATGGGTATGTGTTCGCACACGTTGGCCGTTCGAGCATTCATCCACTTGGTGGAGATGTCATATACAAAGTAGATTTTCTTCGAAATACCGTTGTAGATTCAACTACGTTAAATGTTTCTGGAGCTTTTGATGTGGAGGTTATTGACGGTAAATTGTACTACTGTCGCGGTTTTGGATCTTCATCAGGGTATTTAATAGGGTTAGATACTAATGACCTTACGGAAGTGTTTGTGTCTTCGGAAATTGAGGCTTCATCTGGTGGCATGGCCTATGATGGAAGCCAGCTCTATGTAGCCTACAATCACGTTGATACCGGTAAAATTGCTATTTATGATATGCAGAGTGGTCTTCCAATTTACAATAGGACTATTGTTATGGATACCCTTACAGTTGGGATCAATCAAGTAGAAATGTGGCAAGGTCAGGTAGCTCTGTCGCATACGCGTTATGATCAAAATTTCAATTTGCTGTATGATGGCATGACGCTATTTAACCCATCAACCGATCAATGGCAAACAGACACCACTTTGCCAAGTGTTATTTTAAATGGAATTGACGCGAATAGTTTGTGGGGTAGTTGGATTGGAGGGACTTCGGCTTTTAATGGCTTTGGAAACGCTTTTACGGCATTATCCACTTTTGGTGGCTATGTGGAGCAGGACAGTATTTCTGGAGAAGTAGTCATGGTAAATTCGAGTGAAATGCAGACCTTCAAGGGGGATTTTTCGAGTTATTTTGGTTATCCTGTCGGACAGTTTAATAGTCGTCCATCATTTGCATATAATCAATTTGCTGAGGCTGAGATCATCTTATCTAATCTGGAAACTCACATGATTCAATCGGTAGTTACATCCGTTCCTAACGACGCTGTAGAAACGAATGATAGGCTTTATGTTGCAGACGCCTGGGTAACCTCGTCAAATCCCTTAACGACTCAAATAAGTGCCCTGAATGGTCAAGTGTCTTACACGTGTGCACCAAATGCTGTTGGAACTGACGTTGGTTTTATAGAAGTATGCGATGGGTTTGGAACTTGTGTTGTCAGACCCCTTACGATTAACTACGAATACCCCTTGAGTACGAATACAACCGAAGCTTCATCGATTTCGATTAGCCCGAACCCAGTTGTTGGTAAAATGAATATATCAACTGTCGGCTCTCTGATAAACGTTAAAATCATGAGTATTCATGGAGAAGTGATCTATCAAGGAACGGAGAGCCAAGTAGATATGCAGTTTTTGCCTCAAGGAATCTACATCGTTGATGTTTTGACTAAGGATAACGAGCGTCTAACGCAAAAAGTGATCGTACAATGATTAAGTCATTCCTGAGTGTTCTAGGTGCTCTGTGCGTTGTGTGTATTGGATTTGCACAACAAGGGCCTTACCATCCGGGACCTGGAAATGTTGGGACGCATGCTATTCATATGGATTCAAGTTTGATTGTTGGTTGGGCTGAGGAGCCTTTAATTGAACGCGGATATGAGAATATTGCTAATCCGGTTCAGGCAACTACAGCTGGCAGTGCTTTAGCTGCTGGGCAAAAAGCTGACGGTATTACCATAAGCTTAGGTGATAGTGGTATTGCAACCTATCATTTTGTTACGCCTTTAACGGATAAACCAGGGTATGATATTGCTGTTTATGAAAATGGCTTTTACTCCCCAGCCGATTTGGGGTATTTTCTGGAGTTTGCTTTTGTCGAAATAAGTTCCAACGGCACGGATTTTTTTCAATTTCCATCGATTGCTGTGCGGGATACTGCGCAACAGATTGCGTCTTATGGCGTTACAGACCCAACCCAGTATGATGGCTTGGCAGGAAAGTACACAACAGGTTATGGAGTGCCTTTTGACTTTAGTGTCCTTGATACGGTTTCTGAACTAGATTTGACTCACATTGTATCGGTTCGCATAGTTGATGTTGTCGGGTCCGTTTTACCCCTGCATGCACAACGCGCATCAAATGGTTGGATGGTAAATGATCCCTATCCAACTGAGTTTGCAGCTGGTGGATTTGATTTGGATGCATTGGCAATCTTAGATCAACGTGCTGTAAACGTTCCTAAGCCAACTGCTTTATCGTGGCGTATTTATCCCAACCCAACTCAGTCATTGCTTCACCTTGAAACGGGTAGTGTAAACCCTGAATTGGTTTCGATCGTGGGAATAGACGGTCAGTTGATGTGGCAGGAAAAAGTTACACGAAGCGTAATAATTCAAGTGGATCAATGGCCAAAAGGCTTGTATTTTATGGTTGCTCACTCGACCCGACGTAATCGTCAAATTATTGTTGTTCATTGACACTGAGCGTACTTACAATGGCCGGGGTTCTGTGTTGTATTAATGTGTATGCGAGAACTGATACAAATAATCTTCCAGAATTTGAGCGGGTTAGCAATCGGATTGAGTTAAATGAAGCATTCTCGGTTTTAGAAGTTGATTCATCGCTTACATCTCAGTTTGAAAACCGTTCCCTAGGGGAGCTGATTAAATATACTGGAGTAGGGTTTATCAAAGATTATGGCCCTGGACAGCTCATGAGTCCTTCTTTTCGGGGAGCATCTGCAGCGCACACACAAGTAACCTGGAATGGCATTCAAATCAATAGTCCGTCATTGGGACAGTTTGATTTATCGCTATTTCCAGTGCTGAGTCATAATGACGTGTTCATTAGTTCAGGCCCTTCAGGTGGAATCAATGGTTTTGGAGGAATAGGAGGCAGTATTGAATTGAGAACAAACCTTGGGCCTTATGCCGATACTAGTCTGCAAGTGGGAGCAGGACTTGGAAGCTTTGGTTTATTCCGTGGTAATGTTTCATATAGCGCTAATCGGCAAGATGCAGGTTTTCGGGTTTATGGAGGAGGTTCATTTGCCAAAAATGATTTTTCTTACCGCGACAATACACAACTGAACCGCGAGGTCAATAAAAAAAGGGAAAACAATCAGTTTGATAAGTATTATGGTGGAGCAGATCTCAAGTATCTGCTATCCTCTCATGAAGAATTACATGCGCATGTTTTTTTTGCTGAAGTAAATCGTGAAATACCAGCCGTTCTCGGAAGTAGTGCAGGCCAGAGCCAGTCTCAACATGACCTATTCTTATTGTCATCTTTAGATTATACAAAAACAAATTTGGCGAAGAAAAGGATGTTGACGTTGTCAGCAGGGTACAACCATAGTCAATTAGATTTTAATCACGAATTGACATTCATTTCTTCCAAGACCTTTACCAATCAAGGTCAGCTCAGTGCAGGGATGAAGTTTTATGGCAGTAACCACAATTTAACCTTGCAAGGCCGAGCACTGTATGAGCAGGCACAAACTCCTGCTGTATTCAATTCTTCTGGCAGGGTAAGGGGACAAGCTATTATTGGTTTGGAATCTAATAGAGCATCATTGAATTACCAGTTATTTTTAAGGCCTGAGTCATCGGGAGATGAAGTAGTGCCATTAGTTCCTGTTGTTGGAGTGAGCTATTCTTTTGGTAAGAATAAGTCGTGGATTGCAGCTATGAATGGCGCAAAAACAATTCGCTTTCCATCATTGAATGATTTGTATTGGGTGCCCGGAGGTAATATGGATTTAAAAACTGAGGAAGGTTGGACAGGGGAGTGTAAAATTTCAAAGCACTTGAGTCAGGGTAATATGCAGGTTCAGCTTGAGGCTTTAGCATATGCAGGAAGCATAGAAAATTGGATTATATGGTTGCCTACTGACAATTTTTGGACACCACAGAATATTCGTTCAGTAAGGCAAATAGGATCTGAATCCGCACTGCAGGTAACACATTCACTTACGGAACAAATCTCTTTGCGTTATCGTGGAAGCTATCAATACACCCAAACAGTTGATAATGAAATTGACCAGCAGTTAATATATGTCCCGATGAATCAAGTGGTCCAACGTGGCGTATTAGCAGTTTATGGCTATCAATTAGGTTGCAATTATCAATGGATAGATCAACGATTCGTCGATCCTGAAAATGAGGTTTACATGCCTGCTTATGATTTATTGGATTTCTATTTTAGTAAATCGTTTTTCAGAACCAACCATCGCATTGAAGTTTCATTTCAAGTAAACAATGTGCTTGATAAAGATTATCAGGTATTAGCTTATCGGCCTATGCCAGGAATTAATTACCAATTTGGACTCCGTTATGCGTTACATTAGAGCAAATGTAATTGTATTCATTTTTGTACTAGCAATGGCTTGTACTGATGATGAAATTGGTCCTGTTGGAATCTCCGGATCAGTACCGGTACTCGCTCAGGAGTCGTACCTCTATGTCGCTAATGAGGGTAATTTTGGATTTTCGAATGCAAGCGTCAGTATCGTTTCTATTGAAAAGGGGGACAATTATCAGCGTGTTTTTCTTCAGGCAAACGGCTTACCATTAGGAGATGTAGCGCAATCAATAGCACATATTAACCATCAGTTTTGCATTGCAGTAAATAATTCTGGTTTGGTACGTGTAGTTAACGACAGCACCTGGCTCCAAGAAGCTGAGATTGAATCGCCATACCCACGTTATACCTTACAAGCAGGGGGTAAATTGTGGACTACAAACCTTTATACACCAGCAGTAACGATTGCATCGAAACAGAACACTACTTGGGAAACTCGCGAATTAACCACTAGGGGATCTACAGAACACCTTTTATTTGATGGTGTCAACTTGTGGATTAACGCATGGAATCCAAATGAAATTTTAGTGGTTAATCCTTTTACTGAAGTTATTCAAACAAGAATTGCTTTAGCAGACTCCGCTTTCGGGATAGCCAGAACCACTGCAGGTGAAGTTATTACTGCTACGCAAAATGGAATTTTATCATGTGGTACAAATGGAAGTGTTGATACCATTTACGCGTGGAAAGGAATGAGGCCATTTCGGTTTCAGTATCACCCTAAAAGTAACCGATTCTATTGGCTGGATAACGGTTTATGGCAATGGAGAAAGGGTCAAGACCCCAATCGTATTGAAGGATTGACATTTATTGAAAATGCATACGGATTGGGTTGTGATACCTTAACAGGAAATATTGCAATCGCCGATGCAAAGGATTATCAAAATCGAGGAGAAATTATTGTTCTAGATAGCAACCATACAATCCTCAAGCGCTTTCCAGCAGGAGTTATTCCGCAGCATTTGATGTTTTTGAATCAATAGTTATTCAATAGATCACAATATTCAGCGTTATTCGGTCGAATAGAAGAAATGAAGGCACTATTTTTTATTCACGTTTCTTGTGGATAACAAGGTGCGAACAATGAATCCATTCTATTGATTTGTAATATTTTCGTGAGTTGAATACGCAAACAAGATTCAGGAATAACTATATATGAGCACACTTTTTATTTGCCCCTTAAAAACCCGCTTGTTGATACTTTCCCTCTTTTTGGGTTTATCAACCATGGCTCAAACTCCTACGCTAATCATTAATGGTAAGGTCGAGAAAGAAAAGGATGAGTTGGGAAACGTGAAATGTACCCTTACCGAAAAGCAAGGAGGAAAAGTTGTTGATCAATTGCTTACTACCAAGAACGGCAAGTTTACTTTTGAAATGCCTTACGAAAAGGTTTTTGTGTTGTCTTTTTCAAAAGAAGGTTATGCCACTAAAAAGCTTGAAATCAACACGCAGGAAGTTCCTAAAGAGGATGGCGAATACGGGTTTGAATGGCCTAAGATGGAAATTGAAATGTTGGAGTATTACGAAGATGTTGATTATTCCATTTTAGAAGATCCAGTAGGGAAAATTTATTACAATGCACTGATAGTAAACTTCGACAACGACCGGCAATATGCTCGCAGCTTGTCGGATCCAATGAAAAGACTTGAGGTAGCCGTTGAAGCTGCTCGCAGAAGGGATATGATTCGAGAAGAAACGCTAGAAGATGATTTCAAAATGGCGATTCGTGATGGTGACTTATTCTTGGAAGAAGAAGACTTTGAAAATGCACTTATTCAATACGAAGCAGCCCTCGATTTAAAGCCAAGTGCATCATACCCCAAAGAGCAAGTTGAAAAGGTTACCGAATTGATTAATGCAAATAGATCGGTTGAGGAGCGGTATGCTATGCTATTAACCCGTGCAGACAACGCTTTTGCTTCAGAAGCTTGGGATCAAGCAAAAACATTTTATACGGATGCTTTAAAGCTTAAAACTAACGAGCAATACCCTAATGACCAACTCGTAATCGTTGAGCAAAAAATTGCTGAAGCGCTTCTTCTTGCAGAACAAAAACGACAAGCGGCTTTAGATGCCGAACGTGCAGAAAAAGCATACTTCGAAGCAATCAATAAAGCAGACAAGGCCTTTGAAGTTGCAAACTATGATGATGCTAAACTGTATTATTCGGAGGCCTTAGAATGGCGTCCAGAAGAGTTCAAGCCTAAAAATAAACTCGAAGAAATTGAGGGGATTCTTGCCGCTATTGAAGCTAAGTATAATGAACTTATCACAACGGCTGATAATGCTTTTACAGCTAGCAGTTATGCAGATGCCATCACCAATTACGAAGCGGCATTAAAGGTTAAGCGTGGACAGGAATATCCAATAAGCAGAATAGATCAAGCCAAAACCTTAATGGCCGATGCAGATGCAGTAGACAAACAATACCAAAAAATGATTGCTGCCGCTGACAGAAAGCGCGATGAGCAGGAATTGAAAACGGCATTAACAGTTTACCAAAATGCATCAAATCTAAAGCCTGAGGAAACTTATCCAAAGGCTCAAATTGCCGCAATTAACACTAAACTTGACGCGTTAGCTGCAGCGCAAGCTGAACAAGCACGCATTGAGGCGGAACGCATTGCAGCGTTAAAAGCTAAATTCGATGCCATGATTGCTCAAGCTGATGTGCAGTTTACATCAAAAGATTGGAAAGCTGCAATCGCTTCCTATCAAACAGCCCTTGATCTAATGCCAGAAGAAAACTATCCTGTTTTACAAATCAATAAAGCTGAGCAAGAACTCAAGTTATTAGCTTCCCGTGAAGAGAACTATCAAGCTGCATTGACAAAAGCAAATAACTTACGCGATCTGAACAACTATGCTGGAGCTAAAAAGGCATATGAAGAGGCGTTAACATATGGTCCTGATGAGAGCTATCCAAAGGAGCAGCTAGCGTTAATGAACACGAAATTAGCTGAATTAGCAGCTGCTGAAACTGCTCGTAAAAAGGCTGAGATGGAGCGTTTAGCAGCTCTTCAAGCAAAATATGATGCTGCGATTGCTGAAGCAGACAAACTACTTGAAGCAAAATCGTTTGTGGAAGCTAAAGCTAAGTTTAACGCTGCAAAAGAGCTTAAACCTGAAGAGTCATATCCAATCCAAAAGTTAAATCAAATTGCTGCATTAATTGCATCAGAAGAGGCTGCGCGATTAGCAGCAGAACAGGCCAAAGCAGAACGGGCAGAAAAGCTTGCTGCGTTTAATCAGCAAATTAAGCAAGCTGATAGCTTTTTTGAAGAAGGGAATTGGGAAGCGGCTAAGAAGAAGTATTTGGATGCACTGGAGTTGTTACCAAATGAAGCGAAGCCAAAAGAGCGTATAGCTGAAATCGATACTAAATTGGCAGAGCTAGCAGCTGCAGAGCAAGCCAAAGCTGAAGCAGAAGCAGAGAAAAAGAGGATACAGAATTTATATGCACAAGCGATTGCCAAAGGCGATGAAGCTTTTCAGAATAAGTCTTTAGACATTGCTGAGGAGAGCTACTTAGTCGCGCAAAACTTGAAGACAGAAGAGGTATACCCAAATGAACAATTGGATAAAATTAAGGCTGAACGCGAGCGGTTGGTTGCAGAAGCTGAGCGCAAAAGAATTGAAGAAGAAGAACGTCAGCAAAAGTTGATTGCCTACAATGCGATCATTGAAAAAGCTGATAATGCATTTAAAAAAGAATCATACGAAGAGGCTCAAACGCAATATCAAGAAGCTTTGGCAATATTCCCTGAGGAATCAAAACCGAAGTCGCAATTGAATCGCATTAATGGCATTTTAGAGGAACAAGCTCGTGTCGCTGCGGAAAATGCTAAAAACGATACTGAGTTCAACTATGAATTAGCCAAGAAATTCTCACAGGGAAAAACGGAAAAGACATTTAAAGAAGGTAACAAAACAGTTACTCAGATTGTAATCGTGAAAGGTAATCGCGGTGATGAGTACCGCAAAGAAGTATACAGCTGGGGTCAGAAATTTTACCTTAAAAATGGAAAGCCATACAACCAGGTGAATTGGGAAAAAGAAACAAAATAACTCCAGAAATTACCACATAAAAAAAGAGCTCCAACATGTTGGAGCTCTTTTCATTTGATAAACTTTTCATTATGCTTTTGCTCGTGCAAATTTCGGAAAACGCAACTGAAAAAGAGCAAACCCACCAAATAACAATGCACTAAAAGCGAGGTCTCCAGCTAGTGTGTTAAAAAAGAACGGTAGCCCTGCTTCCCAAGCTAATATCAAGCCACCGAAGTCTTTTGAATATATAGGGTTTGCCAGCCAAGACCCCATATTGCTAGTAAGGAAGAATAGAACTGAAGCCGTAATGCTTGTTCCAAGGATCGGAAGAAATGCCAAACGCTTAATGCTAAACATACTAAACATGGTCATTGCAGCAAATGGTAAATAAACCCAAAGCGCATATGGGTGAAACACTGTAAAGGATCCAAGATCATAAACCAAGTTGTTAATGATGAGATCTGAAAGGAACATGGCTACTAGTGGAATGATGAATGCTAATCGTTTATCAGACAACATCGCTCCTCCAAAAATTGCCATTGCACCAACTGCTGTGAAGTTAGGGGGATGGGGTAGAAGTCGAGTAGCAGCTGCTATTAAAATTGCTGTAACAATAAATGTAAATCTTGGGTTCTTCATAACCAGTTCAGTATTTCGTACAAAAATAGAAATTATACCTTCTCTAATCAAAGCCTGTTACTGAGTTTCGGAAAACGAAATTTACAATGAACATGTCAACATCATAGTAACCAATTCGAGAGTGCGATTAAGCCCAACTTCAGGCTTGGTAATCACGTATTGTATATCGAGACAGTACTAATTTATTTAAGTTACTACAGCGACAGAGCTAAACGGCTTGTGTTTGAATCAACCTACGTGCTTTTTAAGTGCCTATCAGGCCCTATTGAGGCGTGTGTATTAATTTGAATAACTATTTGCTAAAATAGTCATTCACTTCGCGAAATAATGTAACTTTCTTTTCGGACATTACCGATGAAAATGATGATGGGAGAAGCTTCACTTAAAGAATCACTAAAAACCTACTTTGGATTCAATAAGTTTAAGGGTGAGCAAGAAGATGTGATAAAAAGCATACTTGCAAAACAGGATACTTTTGTGATTATGCCCACTGGTGGTGGTAAGTCGCTCTGCTATCAGCTCCCTGCACTTATATCTGAAGGAACAGCTCTAGTCATATCGCCGCTAATAGCGTTGATGAAAAACCAAGTAGACAGTATCCGTGGGTTTGTTGAAGACGATTCGGTAGCACATTACTTAAACTCATCATTAAGCAAAACCGAGGCTAAACGTGTTCGCTCTGACTTAGTTGAAGGTAAAACAAAGGTGCTTTTTGTTGCTCCTGAGTCTTTAACAAAGGAGGAGAATGTAGCATTATTTAAATCGATCACCGTTTCTTTCGTCGCAGTAGATGAAGCACACTGTATTTCGGAGTGGGGCCACGATTTTCGTCCTGAATACCGCAGGATTAAGGAAATGATCCAAGAAATTAATGCTGAAATCCCCATCATTGCGCTAACGGCTACAGCAACGCCCAAGGTTCAAATGGATATTATGAAGAATCTCGGCATGTCAGATGCGGTTCTCTTTAAAGCCTCTTTTAATCGTCCCAATTTATACTATGAAGTAAGGCCGAAACTTGAAGCACAAAAGCAACTCATTCAATTCATAAGGGAACGAGAAGGTAAAAGCGGAATAATTTATTGTTTGAGCCGAAAAAAGGTTGAAGAAATTGCAGAAACACTCGTTGTAAATGGTGTTAAAGCTTTGCCATATCACGCAGGTTTAGAAGCTAGTAAGCGTGCTAAAACCCAAGATGCATTCCTCATGGAGGATGTTGATGTAATAGTGGCAACCATTGCCTTTGGGATGGGGATTGATAAGCCTGATGTTCGCTTTGTTATTCACTATGATATGCCAAAGTCACTAGAGGGTTATTACCAAGAAACGGGGAGAGCTGGTCGTGATGGAGGAGAAGGACATTGCTTAGCATTCTACGACTATAAGGATATCGAAAAGCTGGAGAAATTCATGCAGGGCAAGCCTGTGGCAGAGCAAGAAATTGGGCGGCAGCTGCTTAACGAAGTTGTGGCTTATGCGGAAACGGCTATGTCGCGTCGTAAGTTTTTACTCCATTATTTTGGCGAAGAATGGGATGAAAAAACGGGTGAAGGAGTTGAGATGGATGACAATTTGACCAATCCCAAAGAGCGCGTTGAAGCAAAAGATGAGATTTCAATACTCTTGAAGACGGTAAAAGATGTTAAAGAGCAGTTTAAGGCGAAACATGTGGTAAATGTGTTGTGTGGGCGAGAAAGTGCTGATATTAAAAGCAATCGTCACAATCAAGCTTCATTTTTTGGATGTGGAAAACATCACGATGAGAAGTATTGGAATGCTGCCATTCGACAATCACTTGTAGCTGGATTGTTGAAGAAAAATATAGAAGCATATAGCACGCTCTATTTATCGGAAAAAGGGAAAGATTTTATTGCCAGCCCTAAATCATTCGAATTGATTAAAGATCATGATTATGATGAGCTCGTAAAAGACGCCAATGCAATATCTGCTCAAAAAGCTGGAGCAGCTGGCGATGAGCAATTATTAAAGTTGCTCAAAGATTTGCGAAAGCAGTTAGCACACGAAAAAGATGTGCCTCCATTTGTTGTTTTTCAAGACCCTTCTTTAGCAGATATGGCGACTCAATATCCCATATCCATGGACGAGCTTAAAAATATCCAAGGGGTTGGTGCTGGAAAAGCTGCTAAATATGGGGCCCCTTTTATAAAAGCTATTCAACAATACGTAGAAGACAATGATATTGATCGACCACAAGATATTGTCGTGAAATCCATTGTTAATAAATCGAGTCAAAAAGTTGCAATCATTCAAGGAATTGACCGTAAAATCCCAATGGCTGATCTGGCTAGAGCACGAGGTTTAACCGATAGTCAATTTGTTACAGAACTTGAGAACATAGTTTTTTCAGGAACAAAGATTAATATTGACTATTACATTAACAACGAGTTGGATGAGGATCATCAAGAGGAGATTTTTGATTACTTCTTGGAAGCTGAGACCGACTCAATAGAAGATGCGCTTAATGAACTAGGGGAGGATGAGTATACAGAAGAAGAGGTTCGACTAATGCGGATTAAGTTCTATTCTACCTACGGCAACTAAGCCTTTCTATGATTGAAGCAATTGATCAGGCACAGTTAAATTTCAGTGCAGACAGCTTATGGATGTTGAACATTTGTTTGGGGTTCATCATGTTCGGCGTGTCATTAGAACTTAAAGCAGCGCATTTTAAAGAAGTACTTCAACAGCCAAAAGCAATTCTTATTGGTGCATTGGCCCAGTTCGTTTTATTACCAGCGTTAACCTATTTGCTTTGTGTACTACTCGAACCCCATTCAAGTATGGCACTCGGAATGTTCCTTGTTGCTAGTTGTCCAGGGGGAAATGTGTCAAATTTCATGTCATTAATGGCAAAGGGCAATGCAGCGTTATCGGTCAGTTTAACTGCTGTTTCAACTACAGCTTCCCTCGTGGTAACCCCCTTGAACTTTGCCCTTTGGGGTGGACTATATGAGCCTTCAGCCAAGCTACTCCAAGAGATTGATATCAATAGCTATGCGATTTTCAAGTCCATTTTATTTTTGCTCGGTATTCCTTTGGTTCTGGGAATGCTAGTGAACAATTTCTACCCGAAATTTACTGCATCCGTATCTAAAGGTATTCGGATTACGTCAATTGGCATATTTGCCTTATTTGTGTTGATTGCATTTGTGAACAACACAGCTATATTCACTACGTATTTTAAGGCTATAGTAGGACTTGTCTTCGCTCATAATCTCGTTGCTTTAATGGGAGGGTTTGGAATAAGCACCTTGTTTGGTTTAAAGCGCTCAGATAGAAGAAGTATTACCCTTGAAACAGGTATTCAAAACTCCGGGCTTGCCTTGGTTATCATCTTTAACTACTTCGGTGGGTTAGGAGGAATGGCTATAATTGCAGGATGGTGGGGCATTTGGCACCTGATATCTGGCTTGTCGGTTTCTTACCTTTGGAGCAATAAAAGATTGACTTAATTGAAACCAAAACGCAACTTATTTTATTCCTACATGCAAATGTGGGTTACGGTAGCCTTACGGGTATTTTTCAAGAATACGCTGGTGAATGGGCTTGAAAATGTTTCCAAAGATAAGGCCGTCATCTATTGTGGGAATCACCAGAATGCATTTTTAGATGCATTGCTCATTGCCGTATTGACAAACACTCAGCCCCACAGTTTAACACGTGCTGACATCTATAAGAATCCCGTTGCAGCTCGCCTTTTGGCCACACTTCGTATGATGCCAGTTTATCGGATAAGGGATGGAAGAGATGCAATGGATAAAAATGAGGAAATCTTCGAGGCATGCCAAGCCTTGTTGAGCCGAAATGAAAGTCTCATCGTGTTTCCAGAAGGCAATCATGGTGAACAGCGTAAATTGCGCGTTCTGAAAAAAGGAGTAGCTCGCATAGCCATAAGTACACTGGAAAAATATCCCGATCGCGAACTTTATATTCAACCTCTCGGACTCAATTATTCACATCACAGTAAATTCCGTAGCAACGTTGTTGTTGAATTTGGGGAGCCTATACCTGTCCACGATTGGCTTAATGGAATAAAGTCGCGTGATGAACGCATACTGCAGCGCGATTTAACCTCGTTGATGTTTAAACGTATTCAAGCGCTCACACTTCATATCAACAATGATGAAAAGTATGCTTCCATAGATAAATTCACCAAGGAGCTTCATCCTTTAAATCAACTTGATAGACCCTCACTTGCAAATGATTACCATCAACTCAAGGGTTTAATTGAGGCGTTAAATGGAAAAAGTGATATGAAGCATCATGACTCATTACTTGAAGCGCAGGAATTATTGAACAGGACTAATACAGCAGGTGTAGGAGCAGGACATCAGAGTGATTGGATGGCACTAATCGTTCTATGCATTCCTGCAGTTTTAGGTATCGGCTATTTCTACGTGCCTCATCAGATCGTGAGCAAGCGCGTACCCAAATTAATTAAGGACCCGCAGTTTAGGGGTAGTATGAAGGTTGCTTTAGGGTTGATTATATTTCCATTATGGGTTATGGTACTTGCTATTCCCATTGGATTATTTCTAGGAGGAGCAGGAGTAGGGGTGTACCTGCTTGTCGTTGCACTAATAGCTTACATTACCCTGCACTGGATTGATGTCTACAATGATTATTGTTATCACAAACAATTTGAACGGGGTAAAGCTGAACATCCACAAAAATTTCAGAAACTCACAGAGCTTGTTAAAAAGATGAAGCAATAAAAAAGCCCCAAATCGGGGCTTTTTATCATTTATCACTTTCCTTCTTATCATCTTCCTTTTTAGCTTTTCGTTTTTTAGTGATTTTTAAATCAATACCAGTTTTCTCTTTGTTCACATTTACTGTTATGGTATCACCCTCATTCAGGTTTCGCTGAATAATTTCCTCTGCTATTGGGTCTTCCAAAAGTTTCTGAATAGCTCTTTTTAGTGGACGAGCACCATATTGTTCATCAAAGCCCTTCTCTGCAATGTAGTCTTTAGCTTCATCTGTAAGTTTAATGGTATAACCTATATCAGAAATACGGTCATAGAAGTACTTCAATTCAATGTCTATGATTTCATGTATATTCTCTCGAGTCAATGAGTTGAACAACACAACATCATCAATACGATTTAAGAATTCGGGGGCGAAAGACTTCTTCAATGCATTTTGAATTACACCCTTTGCATCAGCTTGCATGGCCTCTTCTCGGGCTGAAGTGCCAAACCCAACACCTTGACCAAAATCTTTTAGCTGTCGCGAGCCAATGTTCGAGGTCATGATGATGATTGTGTTTTTGAAATCGATTCGTCTTCCTAAGCTATCTGTTACCATTCCATCATCCAATACCTGGAGCAGCAGGTTATAGACATCTGGGTGAGCCTTTTCAATTTCATCAAGCAAAATAACAGAGTAGGGCTGTCGACGAACTTTCTCAGTAAGCTGTCCACCTTCTTCATATCCAACGTATCCTGGAGGTGCACCAATTAAGCGTGAAACGGCAAACTTCTCCATGTATTCACTCATGTCAATGCGTATGAGAGTGTCCTCTTTGTCAAATAAGTACTTGGCAAGTACTTTGGCCAATTGCGTTTTACCTACCCCTGTTGGCCCCAAGAAAATAAATGAGCCAATTGGCTTATTGGGATCCTTTAATCCAGCTCGATTACGTTGAATTGCTTTAACAACCTTTTCTACAGCATCATCTTGTCCAATTACCTTGTGCATCAGATCATCCTTCATCGAGCGCAGTTTATCCCCCTCTTTTTGCGCAATACGCTGAACAGGAACACCTGTCATCATAGCTACCACCTCAGCTACGTTCTCCTCGTTGACGGTTTCACGGTGTTCTTTGGTACGTTCTTCCCATTTGCGTTTTTCTTCCTCAAGCTTTTCAGAAAGCTTACGCTCAGTATCACGCAATTTGGCAGCCTCTTCATATTTTTGACTGCGGACCACTTTATTCTTTTCTTCCTTAACAGCCTCAATTTCTTCTTCTACCTGAAGTATTTCTTTGGGCACAGTGATGTTTGTAATGTGAACCCGAGATCCAGCTTCGTCCAACGCATCGATGGCCTTATCTGGAAGGTGACGATCAGAAATGTACCTATCCGTTAATTTCACACAAGCAGCAATTGCTTCAGGCGTGTATATAACATTGTGGTGATCTTCATATTTCTCCTTAATGTTATTGAGAATTTCTACAGTTTCTTCTGCAGTTGTAGGCTCTACCATAACCTTTTGAAAACGACGCTCAAGGGCACCGTCTTTTTCAATATACTGGCGATACTCGTCTAGCGTCGTTGCTCCAATGCATTGAATTTCTCCTCGCGCCAAAGCAGGTTTAAACATGTTGGAAGCATCGAGTGAGCCAGAAGCTCCTCCAGCTCCGATAATGGTATGAATCTCATCGATAAATAGAATTACATCAGGCGATTTCTCCAACTCGTTCATAACTGCCTTCATCCGTTCCTCAAACTGGCCACGATACTTTGTGCCAGCAACTAAAGAGGCTAAGTCTAGCGTAACTACACGTTTGTTGAATAGCACGCGTGAAACTTTTTTCTGCACGATACGAAGCGCAAGTCCTTCAGCAATTGCTGATTTACCAACTCCTGGTTCACCAATAAGAATAGGATTGTTCTTCTTTCTCCTTGATAGAATTTGCGAAACGCGTTCAATTTCTTTTTCGCGACCAACAATAGGGTCGAGCTTATCGTCGGCAGCAAATTTTGTTAAATCACGTCCAAAATTATCCAATACAGGTGTTTTAGACTTTGAGTCTCCAGTTCCTTTGCTGCTTCCTCCTGTAGGTCCGCCGCCATAAGTTGATGCGTCGTCTTCATCCGACGTACTGCCTGGTATTTCTGATTTGGGTTGATCTGAATAATCGTTTTCGTTCAGCATTTGCTCAAGTTCCTGTTTTACACGTCCATAATCTACTTGGAATTGATGCAAGGCCCTGCTTGCAACATTATTTTCATCTTTTAAGATTGAAAGCAATAAGTGTTCAGTTCCAATGATATTGCTTTTGAACAGCTTTGCTTCGAGGTAAGTGATTTTCAATGTTTTCTCAGCCTGTTTAACCAAAGGGATGTTACCGAGGTTTGCGGCAGCTTTTGAAGCGCCTTCTACACGAATTGATTGCTCAATAAGCTTGCGCAACTGCATCATTTCGACATCGAGGTTTTTGAGAATGCGAATTGCAACGCCTTCTCCTTCGCGGATAATGCCAAGCAAAAAGTGTTCTGTTCCGATGTAGTCATGACCCAACCTTAGCGCCTCTTCTCGACTAAACGAGATTACATCTTTTACGCGGGGTGAAAAATTCGTTTCCATATTTATATGAGTTCCTTTCTAGTAGGTTAACAGTTGAGCAATCCAAGCAGTTCTATCTGCAAATTAGATAAATCTAGTACGTTGTCAAAATTACCTTTAGCACACCGTTGAAAACTCCCACAAAACCCCTGCTTTTCAACAGAATTTTGTTAGTAATTACAGCATGTTAAACGCCTTTTAGCCGGTGTTAATTGCCTACTTTCGACCTTTATAGTTCACGTGGTTATCAAACGACGTGCAAATCAATCGTTCACACATTTTTTAAGACAATATGTCAGACGGAGAAAAAATTATTCAGGTCAATATTGACGAGGAAATGAAATCGGCTTACATCGATTATTCGATGTCAGTAATCGTATCTCGCGCACTACCTGATGTTCGAGATGGTTTAAAGCCTGTTCATCGTCGTGTTTTATATGGAATGATGGACCTAGGTCTTTCAGCTAATAAATCACACAAAAAATCAGCTCGTATTGTAGGGGAAGTGCTAGGTAAGTATCACCCACATGGTGATAGCTCAGTATACGACACAATGGTTAGAATGGCCCAAGAATGGTCACTGCGCTACCCGTTTGTAGATGGACAAGGTAACTTCGGTTCAGTTGATGGCGACAGCCCGGCTGCCATGCGTTATACAGAGGCTAGACTGAGGAAGATTGCTGAGGAGATGTTAGCTGATATCGACAAAGAGACCGTTGATTACGCACTAAACTTTGACGACTCGCTTAAAGAGCCTGTTGTTTTGCCTTCAAAAATCCCGAGTTTACTGGTAAACGGAGCTAGTGGAATTGCTGTAGGTATGGCCACAAATATGGCACCACATAACCTTACGGAAGCAGTTGATGCTACCATCGCTTACATAAATGATCGCGATGTAACTGTTGAAGGTTTAATGCAACACATCAAAGCACCCGATTTCCCCACCGGAGGAACAATCTACGGTTACGAAGGCGTTAAATCAGCCTTTGAAACGGGTAGGGGTCGCATCGTGATGCGTGCAAAAGCTAATGTGGAAGAAACGGATAGCGGTCGCGAGCGTATTATTGTTACTGAGATCCCATACCAGGTCAATAAGGCCGAAATGATTATCAAAACGGCAGACCTCGTTAATGATAAGAAAATAGAGGGCATTTCAGATATCCGCGATGAATCTGATCGCAATGGTATGCGGATCGTGTATGAATTGAAGAAAGATGCAATTACCAATGTTGTATTAAACAATTTATACAAGTATACTCAGCTACAGACTTCATTTTCAGTTAATAACGTAGCCCTTGTAAAAGGTCGTCCACAAATGTTGAATTTGAAGGACATGATTAAATACTTCGTGGAACACCGCCATGAAGTAGTGGTTAGAAGAACACAATATGAGTTGCGTAAAGCACAAGAAAGGGCCCACATACTTGAAGGCCTTTTAATTGCGCTAGACAACTTAGACGCCGTAATCAAGTTGATTCGAGCTTCACAAACAGGAGAAGAGGCCAGGGAAGGGCTGATGTCCGAATTTAAATTGTCAGAAATTCAAGCTCGGGCAATTCTTGAAATGCGCCTTCAACGTTTAACCGGTTTAGAGCGTGATAAGATCCGCACTGAATACGATGAATTGATGAAAACCATTGCCTACCTAGAAAGCGTTCTTGCTGATGAAGGTTTGAGAATGGATATTATCAAAGAGGAGTTGGTAGAGATGAAAGAAAAGTACGGCGATGAGAGACGTACTGAAATTGTCTATGCTGCTGAAGACTTCAAGATTGAAGATATGATTCCAAATGAAGAGGTTGTTGTGACCATTTCTCACTTGGGATACATGAAGCGCACACTGCTCAATGAGTATCGTTCACAAGCTCGTGGTGGAAGGGGTTCTAAAGGAAGCTCTACGCGTAATGAGGACTTCTTGGAAGATATGTTTAGCGCAATGACGCATAACTATTTGCTCATTTTCACTCAGAAAGGGAAATGTTTCTGGATGAGGGTATTTGAAATTCCTGAAGGAACAAAACAATCCAAAGGAAGGGCCATTCAGAACATGATTAATATTGAGCCGGATGATAAAATCCTAGCTTACATAAACGTTCCTGACCTAAAAGACACCGAGTTCAATGAAAACCACTTCATTGTAATGTGTACGAAGAACGGTGTCATTAAGAAAACCACACTCGAAGCATATTCAAGACCACGTACAAATGGAATTATAGCCATTAATGTGCGTGAAGGCGATGAACTTCTTGAAGCAAAACTAACAACTGGCGACAGTGATATATTACTGGCATTAGGTTCAGGACGGGCTATTCGATTCCCAGAAAGCAAAGTCCGATCAATGGGACGTGGAGCTTCTGGAGTTCGTGGAATTACGCTGGCTCATGATGAAGATGAAGTGATTGGTATGATCTGCGTGAATGACTCAGAATCAACCGTAATGGTTGTTTCGGAAAACGGTTATGGAAAGCGTACAAGTATAGATGAATATCGCATCACGAATCGTGGAGGTAAAGGAGTTAAAACCATTACGATCACTGAAAAAACAGGGAAATTAATCGCTGTTAAAAATGTTACGGATGATGATGATTTAATGATCATTAATCGAAATGGTATCACGATTCGATTGAGTCTATCTGAAGTCCGCACAATGGGGAGAGCAACTCAAGGTGTCCGCTTGATCAATTTGAAAGCTAAAGATTCAATCGCAGCAGTGGCGAAAGTCCCTGGAAGTGATATGGATGAGGAAATCGATGGCGAAATTGAACATGAAGGAGAAGTAGAGAATCCTGAAAATGGCACGGAAAATGCTCAGGACTCCGCCGAATAAACCTTAAATTCGCGCCAGCGAAGCAAAAAAATAGACTGAATGATGAAAAATGGAATTCTATTTATAGGTATGATGCTAAGTGCTGGAATGGCATTTGCTCAACCAAACAATGTTACAAGCGCATCCAATTACTTGCGGTATTACCTTCAAGATCGTGCAAACGGTCAGGAAGATCTCACAAAAGCTAAACAAGTAATTGATGAGGCGGCGACTCATGAGAAAACTGCTAACGAGCCCAAAATGTATTATTACAGGGGGAAAATTTACCAGCAGTTGCATTTATCAGAAAATGAAGCAATTGAGGCTATTTCAAAGGATGCTTTAAAAGTATCCATAGAATCGTTCAATAATGCGTTAAAAACAGCTGATCGGAGAACCAATGTTGAGGAAATAAAAGGCATGCAAGGAATGAATGCTGACTTAGCGTTTAAAGAGGGGATTGCTAATTACCAAGCAAAAACTTTCGCCAATGCCATTGAGTATTTCCGTTTACGCGAAAACATCATGAGTTCGATATTTGAACGAATTGATACCGTATCAATATTTAATGTTGGACTGAGTGCTGAACAAGCTGGTCAAATTGACTTAGCAATGGAACAGTACCGTGAGTGTGCAAAATTGGGTTACAATGGTGCGTCGATGTGGGCTAGTATGGCTAATATTGAGATGAAACGCGAAAATTATGATGAAGCGTTAGCCATATTGACTGAAGCACGTAAAAAGTATCCAGAAGAAGTGTCACTTTTAACCTTAGAAATTAACATTTACTTAAAGCAAGGTAAAACTGATGAAGCGCTAACGATGCTGGATAAGGCTATTGCAGCTGAGCCAGAGAATGCATCGTATTATTTTGCACGAGGCACGCTCAATGAAAAGAAAGAGAAGTTAGAGAATGCTATCACAGACTATAAAAAAGCAATTGAGCTGGATGATAAGAATTTTGATGCTTATTATAATTTAGGCGCTATGTACGTGAATCAGTCTGTGCCGTTAGTAGAAGAAATTAATAATCTTCCGCCAACAGACACTAAGAATTATGAGCGTTTAAAAAAGGAATTAGAAGCATCATATGCGAATGCAATTCCATACCTAGAAAGAGCTCACGAACTCAATCAGGAAGATCAAGCTACAATGCAAACGTTAATGGAGCTCTATGTTAAAGTAGGTGAGAACGATAAATACATGGAGCTTAAAAAGAAACTTACAGGACAATAAAATTTGTTTTGAATCAATTGAAAGCCTCTGTAAATAGCGGGGGCTTTTTCGTATTCTTTTTTGCTACTTAACATAATATTAATTATAATTCTTAATGAGAATGTTTAAAACGGTATCATAATACAAATACCAAACACGCGATAAATTCTTAAAAGGAAAAGAATACATTCGTAACCTATACATACACTATGTCAGAACCCGTTACTCCTTGTCCAGAATGCAAAGGTCTTTTTGCATATCCTATGGATTCCTTATTAGTCTGTCCGGAATGTGGTCATGAATGGAATCCCAACGATGAGGCTGGTGGAATTCTTGTGAAAAATGCAAATGGAAATCAGTTAATTAACGGAGACTCCATTATCCTACTTAAAAGTTTAGCCGTTAAAGGTGCACCAAAACCGATTAAAGCAGGCACAAAAGTCAAGAACATTAAACTGGTTGAAGGTGATCATAATATAGACTGTAGAATTGATGGGTTTGGCTTGATGTCGCTGAAATCAGAGTTCGTTCGGAAAGCCTAAGTCTAACATTTGACCGCTCATTAAAAAGAATTGAACGCTCAACATTTTTTATTGGCTTCCAGTACTTTTTTTGTCATTCCTGAAATACTTTTATGGAGTTTCTTCCCCATACTTGCAGTATGGTTTTTAGTTCTCACGATAAGTTAATTGTAGCGTTCCTCATTGGATGTTGCGTTTTAGGCTGTGTTAAACACAGTTCGCGTGAACAACCTCCCACTGCTGATGCATTTGATGTTCAAATCCAATATACCGAAGATCAAATCGAAATAAGCCCATCGATTCGAAATCATTACGGGGCTTATTTTATTGAAGATTCTTCGTTCATTCCATTGTTGAAATGTATTGATGGCATCGATTACCGCATATACGTCGGCTTACCTGTCACTGATAATTTAGCCAGACTAAAACTACAATCCTTAAGTCGGATTCCCGGATTACCAATTACACAAGTTTATGCCCCCAACGCTTACTACTACGTTCAGGCCAATATTCGGGACCTTTTCGTGACTGAGTTTTTTATCATTAAAGATTCCGCTCCGATTTATTTAAGGTGTGAAACACACAATCGAAATCAGCTTGCTGATCAACACAGTTTACAGGCTTTAATGAAGCGGATTGGAGCGTATCATTACAGCCCACTTCATGCAACGAAATATCCCACAAATATACTTTCAGAGTAAATTCACTCCTTTGCTCTTGCGGATAGGCTTGCTTTTATCAACGGCTATCATTTCCACAGGAGTATATAGTCAGTTTTTTGTTCCTCCTACAATTCCTGAAAATTATTGCTTTAAACAGTTAAACTGTGCGGCTGTGGACACCATTTGCACAAAGCATTTTACAGCTGAACCTTGTTCTGAGCAAGTGTTTCAGTTTGGCTGTAACGATACGCTTTTCACTCATATTTGTTCTTACTGTGTTGATAATTACCGAAAGCACACCATTATCCGAACTGCAGACAACAACATTGTGGACATATATGAAATTAGGACAGCTTCTGTTTATAATCAGGAGTTAGATCAGATTACCTACGTGATTAGTTCTAAGCATATTACTTGGACCGATACACCTACCGTACAAACTGGAGAAGTATTTCAAGCCATTCAGCGATTTGTTAGACCTCAATTAAAGGCGAAAGTTCCACTCAAAAGTTCGCAAGAAGTTAAAGCGCATTATTTCAAAATCCTTACCGACTTAGAATTGAAATAATATACTTGCCTCATGGCGGATTACGCTACCTTCGCGATATGTTTGATTTTGGAGAAGTTAACTCATTGACAATTGGTCGTAGAGCGAATCAAGGTGTCTACCTTACAAATGAGGAGCGGGAAGAAGTACTACTTCCCAATGAATATATTGAAGATGATTGGGAGATTGGCGATTCTGTTGAAGTATTTGTTTACCTCGACTCCGAAGATCGCCCGGTAGCAACTACCGAACTCCCCCACCTCACTTTGCATGGTTTTGCACCATTAGAAGCAAAAGCCGTTAATCAAATCGGAGCTTTTTTTGATTGGGGGTTGAAAAAAGACCTTTTTGTTCCGTACAGCGAGCACCTAAAGCCTATTCATGAAGGAAGTACACATGTAGTTTACCTTTATTTTGATGAAAAGACCAACCGACTTGTTGGAAGCACTAAGGTTGCTAAATTTTTGAACGAAGAAACTCCAGAATATGAGCCAGGGGATGAAGTACATTTATTGGTTTACGATAAGACCGATTTGGGCTACCCCGTAATTGTTGACCGTTCTTATCACGGACTGTTATTCTCGAATGAAACCTTTGAATCATTGGAAGTTGGATCTACCAAATACGGATATGTAAAGCAGGTTAGGAATGATCATAAAATCGATGTGACCCTATATCGCTTTGGATATGGCAAAGTTGATGATCAAGCAGAGGCTATTCTAAAGGCTTTGGGTGAAGCTGATGGTGTTATGGCCTTAACCGATAAGAGTGAGCCAGAGCGCATTTACCAAACCTTTGGCATTAGTAAAAAAGTATTCAAAAAGGCCATCGGACAATTGTATAAGAAACGGTACATATCCATTGAGAAGCAAGGCATTCGATTAACTGAAGGTGGCATCCGCTATGCTGAAGAAGTAACCGCTCAACACAACGGAGACTAATTACTGTTTGATACATGCAAAAGTTAGGGCTCGTGCTAATACCATTATTCCTTTCCATTTCTACAGATAGAGATAAGGTATCGTCCTATCAAGTCTTATGGAAAGATGGAATTAACAGCCAAAAACGACAACAAGTATCGAGGTGGATTGATATTGCATTTCGCGGTACATCTGAATTACTGGGCATTTATCCTTTTCAGACTAATATTTACATGCATGTAGCAAGCCCTGCAAGTGAACCAGTTCCTTGGGCAAACACAGTCAGGTATAATGAGCAAGGAATACATTTTCATATTGACACGAGTTACAGCTTCACGGCATTTAATTTAGATTGGACAGCTCCTCATGAAATGAGTCACTTAGCACTCCCCTATTTGGGTCCTGATAACGCGTGGTTTGCAGAGGGATTCGCTACCTATTGTCAGAGTGCTATTCAGGTAAATATTCACACCCTGTCTCCTGCTGAAGCTATTGACAAGCTCTATTCTAAATGGAATGCATATAGGTCAGTTTACAATACCGATCAGCCATTTCCAAAGCAAGCAAAAATGCTTGTAAAGAATAACGACTACCCAAGCATGTATTGGGGAGGATGTATGTTTTTTGTTCTCCTCGATGCCTCCATACGGAATAACTCTAAGTTTAACCTATTTACTTTGGTTAAGGAATACCAAACTAATGGCAGATTGAGGGATCAAACTCTCGAGGAAGTAATATTGAGCTGGGATACTATTCTCAAGCAAGATATTGCTTCTCAATTTTATCAGTCTTTTACAACGCGACCGGGAGTTAAATCACTACCGGAAATTCAGGGGGCTTTGACTAAATTTAAAACTAATGGTTGGCTTACTAAATAAAGGTTCCTTCCTTAAACGTATCAAAAGAACGGTCCATTCCCTGTTTATTTTCCCAATCAAGCATGTTTGCTTGATCAACTATAGCCTCTGCCCTAGCCTCAAATTCAGCATTCAATTCATGCTTTAAAACATAATTCAAAGCTTGGTTAAAGCGCGTTTGCATACTTCTATAAAAAGCAGCCCTTGAAATTCGCCTCTCCTTACTATAGATCAGGGCTATTTCAATATGGTAGAACATTAGGTCAGCGATGTAATCCGTTCGCATACCAAGTTTTTGAAAGCGCAAGATAAATTTGGATGCAACACTAGGCCTAAGCTTGGCCTTCTTTCGGTGACCAATCGGAAAAAACTCAAGGCTTATTTTGGCCTTTGCTTCCTCTACTCGCTCGCTCTCCTTCGGATTAAATACAAAATCGTAAAAACCTTTTACTTCTTTAAAGCGCGTATATAAATCCAAAATTTGCTCCTCTAAGGCATCTTTTGGTGCATCCTGAAGGAATTTTTTAAGGGCACGCTTACTCATAATCTAATTTGGGAACGCCTTATTCATCAACATGTAATCAATGTTACCAGGTTGACTGTGACAGCTTCTGCAGCCGCTTCCTTTATTCGCAGCAGGCTCTCTCACTTCACCATTGCTGTAAAGGTATCCCCATATCCAACCATTTTGATCGGCTGCGGCACTTTGTCCATCTTTTAGCAAAATGGCATAAGTAGCAAGTCTTGAGCCTTCATACAACTCTTTTACAACTAAAGAACCCTCTGGAAATGTAGTATCTGCTTGAATACGGCCTTCTGAATCTAAAACTTGAGAAGCAATGTCGTTGTAGCGGGTTCTTAAGTGTGATTCTGAATGTCCAGAACCCTGTGTTTGTGGCAAGCGATCATCTTTATTTTCGAACCACGAAAAGCCAGCTGTGTTTAAAGCTAATTCATATAACCTTAAGTCTTCACCTTTAGGAATCAAACTGTCATGTTTGCAACCAGATAGGTGAAACAAGAACATGTATAAAACCGTTGCAATTCCAATTACATTGTTTTTCATTTTCCGAAGATAACACTCCCTTAGCTTTAATTCCATTTTTGGCGAATAGTATTAATTCAAGCCCACATTGATTTAACAATTTTGTTAAATTCGCCAAACGAAACGAAATACGATATGAACATCCGTAAACTAGTAATTTCAGCGATTGGAGTGCTTTTTCTAATTGCTACATTTTTTTTAATCAAAGGAGGTGATAAACCTGCAAATCAGCAAGTTAATCCTAGTGCTTCAAATCAGATAGCAGTGCAAACAGTAGTCGTAAAGCCTGATACACACTACCAACTTATTCCGATTACTGGCCGCATAGTTCCCAAGGAGTCAATAGATTTATTTGCAGAAGTTTCAGGGGTAGCCCATTACGGCAATCACCCATTTAAAACTGGACAAGCTTTTTCAACAGGCGAGCTATTATTAGCTATAGATACGCGTGAAATTGAAGCCTCAATCCGATCATTAAGGGGACAATTTATTGGAACAATTGGACAGCTTGTACCCGACTTGAAGTTTGATTATCCGGATGCCTTTGAAGCTTGGAGAAATTACCTTAACCGCATTAGCATTTCAGCTACAACCCCTGCTTTGCCTGAAATATCAGATGCTAAACTCAAATTATTTTTAGCTGGAAGACAAGTTTACACCAACTATTATAAATTGAAGGAACTTGAAGAGCGATTAACCAAGTTCAAGATAAAAGCACCTTATAACGGTGTATTAGTTGAAACAAAATTAAACAGAGGGACTTTAGTTCGCGTTGGTCAAAAGCTAGGTGTATTTCAACAAAAAGATTCTTACGAATTGGAAGCTTCTCTTCCCGCAAATCAACTCGAAGCAATTGAACTGGGGCAAGGAGTTCAATTGACTGACATAAATAGCGGAATCGCTTATTCTGCCGTGATTACACGCATTAACGGCGCTGTGGATCCCCTATCGCAAATGGTAAAAGTTTATGCAGATATTCAAGGAGAATCTTTACGTAGCGGATATTATTTGAGTGGTAAAATAATGGGACAAGCATATCCTAATTCCGTAAAAGTTCCACTATCAGCACTAGTAACTGAGAACTCAGTATTTGTAGCCAAAGACAAACACGCACAAACCAAAGCTGTTATCATTAAACATAAAGGAAATGAACAGGCAATCATTACTGGCTTAGAGGTCGGTGACCATTTAATTCTTGACTCTAAGAATGCCTCGTTTAACGAAACTCCTATCATAGAAACCACTGCTAAATGAAATCTATAATTCGGTTTTTCATTCAGAATACGCTTTTAGTTAACCTCGGGATAGCTTTAGCACTTATTGTAGGCCTAATAGCGCTGGGTAATATGAATTCATCATTCTTTCCAGTAGAAGATGAAAACACCATCATCATTGAAGCCATCTATCCCGGTGCTTCTCCATCTGAAGTTGAAGAGGGCATAGTCCTAAAAATTGAGGATAACTTAACAGGTGTTAGCGGAATTGATCGTGTTACTTCAGTTTCCACTGAGAATACCACAACAATCACCATTGAGTTGGTTACAGGTGAAGATGCCGACCTTGTACTTCAAGATGTTAAGAATGCTGTAGATCAAATTTCCAACTTCCCAGAAGATATGGAGCGGCTGGTTACTTATGTTCGAGAAAACATCAACTTCACTGGTCAACTTGCCTTAGTAGGAAACGTACCGCTGGAAACGTTAAAAGAAAGGGCAAAGGCGCTGGAAGATCAGCTTCGCGCTTCACCAAACTTATCAAAGATTGAACTGTATGGATTTCCTGCACAAGAAATAGAAATTGAAATTAAAGAAGCAGCCCTTCGCAGTTATAACTTAACGTTTAAGGATGTGGCTAATGCTATTCAACGGGAAAATATTCAGCTTACCGGAGGCACAATAAAGAAAAATCAGGAAGTTCTAATTCGCTCAAATTTAAGGAACTACACTGCAGACTACCTCGGTGATATTCCTGTAAAAACACGTGATGATGGCTCTGTTATTACGTTAGAGCATGTTGCCACTATTCATGAGTCATGGGCTGAAGCTTCAAATAAGGCCTTCTTCAATGGCGACCCTGCAGTGCTCGTAACTGTAAACACCTTAAACCAAGAAAACATCCTTGATGCTGCTGACGAAATCGCCAGTGTAGTATCGGCATTCAATGCTTCTAACACTGTTGTTCAGGCTGAAGTTGTGCGAGATGGCACCCAAACGCTTAAAGAGCGGATTGCTCTTCTTGAAAAAAATGGAATTGTAGGTGTATTATTAGTTTTCGTGCTCTTGGCCCTGTTTCTGCGTGTAAGATTAGCACTTTGGGTGGCAGCTGGAATTCCGATTTCTTTTTTAGGAATGTTCATCATAGCCAATTTAGCAGGTATTACAATCAATGTTCTCTCTTTATTTGGGATGATTCTGGTGATAGGAATCTTAGTGGATGATGGAATCGTAGTAGGTGAAAACATTTTTCAGCATTATGAAAAGGGTGCCTCAAAATTTAAAGCCGTGTTTCATGGTACGTTAGAAGTTATTCCCTCCATTTTATCGGCAATTGCCACAACTTGCCTTGCTTTTTCTTTCTTTTTTTTCATCGATGGACGCCTTGGAACTTTTTTCGGCGACGTCGCTTTTGTAGTAATTGCGGCCCTCCTCTTTTCATTAATTGAAGTCATGTTATTTCTCCCTGCGCATTTGGCGCATATTAAAGACCTCGATGAATTTAATGAGCCAAACAAACTCAAAGTAAAGGTTGAGCAGCTGCTCTTGAAGTTTCGAGATGTATTCTTCTCCCCGATATTAAGGTTTGCTTTAAACTATAAGCTGTTCAGTGTCCTCTTTGCGTTGGGGCTGATGGTACTTACCATTGGATCAATAAAGAATGGCGTGATTAAAACCACTTTCTTTCCAAATATTGAGCAAACTCAAATTCAAGCTACTCTTGAGTTTAAATCGGGTACGGCGGAACACATAACGGAAAAATGGATAAAAGAAATTGAAAAAGCTGCTTTGGCGCTGAATGAAAAGTACATCGATTCCTTAGGTCAAGATATTATTCAAAACAGGCAACTGAAACTGGGGCCTGGCACAAATAAGGCTACGGCTACATTTTACTTATCTCCTTCTGAAGAACGCAGCTTAAGAAGTTTTGACGTTGCGAGCGACTTAAGAAATCAAGTTGGTGCTGTACCTAGTGCTGAACAATTAAGCTTTGAAAGCGCAACCCCTTTTGGCAAACCCTTAAACGTTTCATTTTCAGCCCAAAACTACGAACGTATTCGAGCAGCAGTTGAAGACTTTAAAGTCGTGGTTTCAAAAACAGGTCTCGTAAAGGATGTCATTACCAATGACCGTGCGGATCAACCGGAACTCAATGTGGAAGTAAATGCTGCGGGGCGTTCACTTGGTTTAACGTCGCGTGATGTTATTACTCAAGTACGCAACGGATTTTTTGGTTTTGAAGCGCAGCGATTACAACGTGGTGATGATGAAGTTAAAGTTTGGGTTCGCTACGAGCTTTCTAACCGCAACGAATTGGAAGACCTTTACAACATGCAAATTAGGACTCCTAGCGGAATAGCTGTTCCTGTCAATGAAATTGCAACCATCACCCCAATGAACGGCTTGATTGCCATAAATCACCTTGATGGTAAAAAACAGATTTCCGTACAAGGAGAACTCGCATCTTTTGACATCACAAGTACCGAGATGATCAAATCAGTATCGTCTGATGTGATTCCTTTAGTACAGCGGCGTTTCCCTGATGTTCAGATTATGTTAGATGGGCAGCAGCGCGAAACAGCTAAAATTCAGCGGTCGGTGGCTACGGCGGGGCCAATTATCTTAATTTTAATGATTTCATTGCTCATTGTCACCTTCCGTTCAATTAGCCAGGCAATAGCCTTGCTCATGCTTGTTCCTTTTGGGTTGGTTGGCGCTGGATGGGGTCATGCATTGCATGGCATGCCGATGAGTTTACTTTCTTTTTTGGGTTTTATAGCCCTAATGGGAGTTATCATTAATGATGGATTGGTTTTCGTAGCAGCGTTTAATACGAACCTAAAAGATGGGTTGAAATTTAATGATGCTCTTTATGAAGCGGCGCTTTCACGTTTTCGACCAATCTTCTTGACCACCATCACCACTTCTGCGGGATTAGCTCCATTGATTCTTGAAAAGAGTTTCCAGGCTCAGTTTCTTGTTCCAATGGCAATTACAATTGCTTATGGGTTATTAGTAGGTTCATTCATGTTAACAGTTATGTTGCCGGTATTTCTAAGCCTTGTTAACCGGGTAAAGCAATATGTAATTTGGCTGTGGACAGGTAAAAAACCATCTCCTGAGGAAATTGAAAAAGCGATTATCAGAAAAAGAAATCAAACTGAATTCGATGAAGTACCTCATTAGTTTTTTGGGATTATTGAGCATAAACCTAGCAACTGCGCAAACTCCAATGACGTTGCAAGATGCACTCAATTTAGCGCTAGAATCAAGCCATCAAATACAAATAGCTCAAACTAGCAGGCAGTTAGCAGCTGTCAATTATTCCTATGGAAATGCTGGATTCCTACCTTCGATATCGGCTAATGGACAAGCTGGTTATAGCGAACAAAACACTGAAGTTAACTTTGCTAATCCCGGTACACCTGCTATATCTGAAGCGGGCGCCGTAACCGAACAGTTAAATGCCGGACTAGATATTGATTACTTAGTTTTCAATGGAAATGCTCGGATATATAAATACAATCAATTAGGTGTACTCAATGAGCAAGCTGAGCTTCTTGAACGTCAAGCTATAGAACAAACACTAATTGCCGTAAGCCAAGCTTTTTTAGAAGCTGCAAACAATAATGCTTCCTTAGCAGTTGCTCTGAAAGGTGTCTCACTTTCTAATGAACGCCTTCAACGTGTAAAAGCGCGGTTTGAGCTAGGCACTGCTACGAAATTGGAGGTCCTGAATGCCGAAGTGGACTTGAGAAATGATAGTACCGCTTACCTCGATACCAAGCTAGCATTCGAAACACAGTCTCGTAATTTGAATCAACTGATTGGATTACCTGCCGACACCCTTTTCCCGATCGCAATAGACTATGAATACCTACCCATTAATGAACTCCCCAACTACCTTGATTCAGCCCTCAAACACAATGCTGCGTATTTGGCAGCCAGAAAGGAAGTTGAACGCGTTACCTTAGATGAAAAGCTAAGTCAATCCGAACTCTTTCCGAGAATCGGAGTAAATGCAGGGTATGATTATTCAACTGTTGAGTACGGAGCCAATTTCATACAATCTTCTCAGAACAATGGATGGAATGTTGGCTTGAATTTATCTTACAGCTTATTCGATGGTGGCAGAATCAATCGACAGCGGCAATTGGCTCAGATTCAACGGGAACGGTCAAAAACTGAGTTAGAATCTTCAGAATTAAAGTTACGTGTTGCTATTTTAAACGCCTATAGCGAATATAAAAGCAGTGCTGAACTACTGGGAGTTGCAAAACGAAACCTGAGAACGGCTGAACATAATTTTGAACGCAGTCAAGAAGCTTACAATACAGGTCAAATTACCAGTGTGGAAGTGCGCCAAGCACAACTAAACCTTCTGAGAGCAAACTATACAGAGCACCTTCAAAAGACCATGCTCAAGTTTGCTGAAATTAATTTATTCTACCAGTCAGGACTTCTCATTCAATAGATCCTGCTCGCCAAACCGTTCATAAGCCTATCTAACCTCCAATACTAATTACCATTTATCCCTAAAATCGCTGTATATTTTTGGCTCGAATCAATATGCTTTGAACCATGGCAACACTAAAAATTGAAGGGCTCAACAAGGTTTATCCAAACGGAACACACGCCTTAAATAACGTATCACTAGAGATCAATAAAGGAATGTTTGGCTTACTCGGCCCTAACGGAGCTGGTAAGTCCTCATTGATGCGAACGCTAGCAACACTTCAAGAGCCGGATTCTGGGAAAGCAATGCTCGGAGACCTCGACATATTGAATGATCCTGTTGGACTGCGTAAAGTACTGGGTTATTTACCTCAAGAATTTGGTGTATACCCCAGGATAACGGCTGAACAATTACTGGATCATGTAGCTGTGCTTAAAGGAATACAAGGAAAAACAGAGCGCAAAGAATTGGTCGCTTATCTACTTGAAAAAGTGAACCTAACAAGTCACAAGAAAAAGGCTGTGAAAGGTTTCTCTGGAGGGATGAAGCAACGGGTTGGAATTGCACAAGCATTGATAGGAGATCCTCAACTTATTATTGTTGATGAACCTACAGCAGGTCTGGACCCTGGTGAGCGCAACAGGTTCCATAACCTCCTTGCCGACGTAGGTGAAGATGTTATCGTTATTTTATCAACCCACATTGTTGACGACGTACTTGAATTATGTTCTGATATGGCCATCATGAACAAAGGATCAATTGTTTATAATGGATCACCTCAAGATGCCGTTAATCAACTGCGCGGAACGGTTTGGGCGAAAACTATACAACGTGATGAATTGGCTACTATTCGTTCAAAACATATTGTGATTTCAGATAAAATGATTGCAGGTAAAATGAACATTCATGTTTTAGCTGACAGCAACCCAGGTGACGGTTTTGAACAAGTATCACCTAACCTAGAGGATGTCTTTTTTAGCAAAACCAATGAATTTCAAACTGTATAGCCATGTTTCAGACTTTTCTCAAGCGCGAATTAGCAACGGGGTTTAAACAGCCCATGGTATATATTTTTACAGCGATTATTGCTCTTCTGGTTTTCGGTGCAGTAACATCTGATAGCATTGTTATTGGAGGGTCAATTGGAAATGTAAAACGAAATGCACCTTTTGTTATTTCTACTTTTTTTCAAATTATTACCCTGATTTCGCTTTTAATTGCTGCTGCCTTTTTTAATAATGCGGCATTAAGGGATCATGCCTATCAATTCAACGAAATCATGTTCTCACTTCCACTGAAGAAGGCGGGGTATTTTTGGGGAAGGTTTGTAGGTGCGCTTATTTTATCTATTACACCATTAATGGGTGTGTTTATTGGAACGGCCTTAGGTACGCTTATTGGGCCCTTAGCAGGATGGATTCAACCTGATCAGGTTGGCGAAGTTATGCTTAGTTCCTTGTTTTCCAATTACGTTGTGTTTGTGCTTCCAAATATGTTTGTTGCCGGTAGCATTATCTTTTTGCTAGGTCATAAGTGGCGAAATACCATTATCTCCTTTGTTGGTGCGCTGGCTATCTTAGTAATATACCTTATTACTGGATCCTTACTTTCTGATATTGAACATGAAACAATTGGCGCCTTGCTGGATGTTTTTGGAATAAGTACTTTTTCTGCCCAAACGAAGTATTGGACTCCTCTTGAAAAAAACACCCTCAACCCTTCCCTATCTGGGTTGATGCTTTATAATCGATTGATTTGGGTGGCTTTTGGAACACTCGTTTCAATACTTTCTTATTGGTTATTCTCTTTCAGAATAGGAACTTCTAAAGCCAAGAAGAAAGAAGATGAAGCCACGAAAATCCCAACGGGTGTGTTCAAACGGTCTACTCCCTCTTTTGAAAAGGGACTTTATTTACGTCAGTTTATCAGTTTTTTCCAGGTTAGTTTTAATGCAATTATCAAAAGCCCTGTCTTTAAAATTCTATTCATTTTTGGCTTTATCCTGCTCATTTCTAGCCTTTGGGGAGGCTATGATTATTTTGGACTAAAATCTTATCCTTTAACCTATAAAATACTTGGTACGGTAGGAGGTTCTACCGGAATATTCACCATTATTATCATGGTATTTTTTAGTGGTGAATTGGTATGGAAGGAGCGCTTAGCTAATTTTGATGAAGTAATTCATGCTACCCCACATGCATCATGGGTACAACTAGCAGCTAAAGCTAGTGCCCTTGCTGTTCTAGGAACTTTATTGGTGGGATTCTACTATTGTATTGGTATTGGTTATCAGTTAGTTAATGGATACACTAGAATTGATTTGCATGTTTATGGTGTTAATCTGTTTTTGGATGGATTACCTGAGTTTTTATTTTACGGCAGTCTATTCATCTTTATCCAAACCATTATTAAAAATCGTTATGTCGGCTATTTTGTATCTATTTTAATCGTTGTTCTTTGGGGTTTACTGCTTTCTGCGCTAGAAATATCATCCAATATGCTCCGTTTGAATGGAGCGCCTTCTATATCATATTCTGATATTAGTGGATTTGGTCCGGGTTGGACTGGGTTTCTGTTTTTCAAGGGCTACTGGGTACTAATTGGAATCTTATTCTTGCTATTAGCAGGCTTATTCTATCCAAGGGAAAAGGTATTTGGATTGGGAAATCGGTGGAACAAAGCCCTGATTAACTCAAGAGGTATTGTTGGACGTATTCTAATTGGAGTATTGGTAATCTGGATGGGGCTGGCTAGTTTTATTTTTTATAACACGCAAGTCCTCAATTCTTATGAGAGTAGTAAATCACGGGAAGTGAGCTCTGCCAATTATGAAAAAACATATCGTAAATACATAGACTTAGCTCAACTCACGGTGACGGCGGTTCGCTATGAAATTGACATTTTTCCAGAAGAACGTGATGTATCCACACGATCTCAAATTACACTTACCAATAAAACTGATGTACCAATAGACTCAATTCACTTTAGTTATGGTTCCGGTTGGGATTATGAGTACGACATACCGAATTCAGACCTTGCTTTAGATGATGAAGAATTAGGATATCGGATATATGCTTTAGCTCATCCCATACAACCTGGTGAACAAATGGAGATTACTATCAAAAGTGAATTCATAACGGAAGGATTTGAAAATTTCACAGGTTCTACTTCAATTCTTAAGAACGGAACATTTTTAAACAACTCTGCTATCCTACCAGCAATGGGGTACCAAGAAGGTGCTGAATTGAGTGATAAATTTACCAGAAGGGAATATGGCCTTAAGCCCAAAAAACGCATTCCTGAATTGATAGAAGGGGCCTGCTCGAAAGCTTGCAATGTAAACTACCTCACCAATGGGACAGCTGAATGGGTTGATGTTGAAACTATAATTTCGACATCATCAGACCAAATAGCAATTGCCCCTGGATCATTAATTAGGTCTTGGGATGAAGGCAATCGCAAGTACTTTCACTACAAAGTAGATCACAAGTCCCAAAACTTTTACAGTTTTATGTCGGCTAAGTACAATATTGCTCGAGGAAAATATAGGGACATTGACATCGAAATCTATTATCATCCTGAGCATGATGACAACATTGAAATGATGATTAATGCCGTCCAGAAATCATTGAAGTATTATGAAGAACAATTTGGGCCATACTACCACAAGCAGGCTCGTATTATTGAGTTCCCACGTTATGCAACCTTTGCACAGGCATTCCCTGGAACTATGCCATACAGCGAGGGATTTGGTTTCATTTCAAATCTTGAAGACACCACAAAAAATAACGTAATTGATGCAGTCATCGCTCACGAAATGGCACATCAGTGGTGGGCACATCAAGAGGTAAGTGCACGTATGCAAGGAGGAACCATGCTGACAGAGAGCTTTTCCGAATACTCCTCACTGATGGTCATGAAGTCTACATCCGACGACATGAAAATGAAGCAATTCTTAAAATATGATTTCAATAGGTATTTAAGGGGACGAAGTACCGAGCGGATTAAGGAAGTGCCCTTGTATAAAGTTGAGAACCAAAGTTATATCCACTATGGCAAAGGTGCTGTAATCATGTATGCCCTTCAGGATTATATTGGTCAAGACAGTGTAAATGCAGCACTAAAATCATTCTTAGAAGAATTCCGCTATAAAGAACCTCCTTATCCGAGAAGTGTAGATTTTCTCCGTCATTTAGAGACAAGGGTGCCAGACTCGTTGCAATATTTATTAGATGACTGGTTTAAGAAAATCACGCTATACGACTTCAGGTTGAAGGAAGCTACGCTTAAAAAAGTAAATGACACAAATTACCAAGTGTCGTTTACCATTGATGCAACCAAAATATATGCTGATACTTTAGGTGAGGAAGTTATGGTGCCGATTGATGATTGGGTTGACATCGGTGTATATGGTGAAGAAGAGGACGACTTAATTTCGTACAAACGCGTGAAGCTTGATCAACAAGAATCGGTTCATAGCATTACCGTAAATCGCAAACCCAGTAAAGCCGAAATTGATCCGCGCATGATCCTTATTGAACGAATTCGTGACGATAATTCTAAGTCGTTGAATTAAGCCATTTATCATATGTACGTCTAGCCCAGCAGAATAAGTCATTTTTGCTGGGCTTTTTGAATAACCATGAAACGACCCAAAGCATCCGTTATTTTCATTCTAATAACTGTCTTAATTGATGTTATTGGGTTTGGGCTAATTATACCCATTCTTCCGCCTTTATTAGAGGAACTCACAGGCGAAGGCCTTAGCAAAGGGGCTTTACATGGTGGGTTATTAATAGTTTCCTTTGGTGTAATGCAGTTCATATTTTCTCCTATAATGGGAGCTTTAAGTGATCGATTTGGCCGAAAACCCATTCTATTACTTTCGCTACTTGGACTAGGTATCGATTACTTACTTCACGCATGGGCTCCTACCCTATTCTGGTTGTTTATTGGTCGTATTATAGCAGGAATTATGGGCGCTAGTTATACAACCGCTACAGCGTATATGGCAGATGTAAGTTCAGAAGACAAAAAATCCCAAAATTTTGGATTAATCGGAGCAGCATTTGGACTGGGCTTCATAATTGGTCCCGCATTAGGCGGGATCCTTGGCGATTTTGGAGTCCGAGTTCCATTTTATGCTGCAGCTTGTCTAACATTGGTGAATTTCTTTTATGGTTGGCTTGTACTTCCTGAATCTTTACCAAAAAATGAGCGCAGGGTGTTTGAATGGAAGCGAGCAAACCCAATTGGATCAGTTCTTCAACTTCGTCAGTACCCAGCGTTAATAGGCTTTGTTTTATCATGGACATTAGTTTACGTAGCCAGTCACGCTGTTCAAAGCACTTGGTCTTTTTATACCATGTATCGGTTTGGATGGAATGAAGGTACTGTAGGATTGAGCTTGGCATTTGCGGGTTTATTAGTAGCATTGGTACAAGGGTTATTGATACGTTACACACTACCCCGATTCGGCGAAAAAAAATCCATTTACATTGGGATGCTGCTTTATGGGCTAGGCTTAATACTATTTGCTTTTGCTTCTGAAAGCTGGATGATGTTTGCATTTTTAATTCCATATGCAATGGGTGGTTTAGCAGGCCCAGCAATTCAGGGATTTATGTCAAACCAAGTAAGTAGAAATGCTCAGGGAGAACTGCAAGGTTCCTTAACCGCTCTCATCTCTTTAACAGGGATCATAGGGCCATTGATCATGAATAATTTATTTTATTCATTCTCTGGAGATGAAGCAATACTTGAATTTCCTGGCGCTCCCTATTTAGCTGGTGCCGTGTTCGTTCTGCTAAGTTTATTTGGCATTCACTACTCCTTCAAAAAGCTTGCTATGAAATCCGAGGTAAGCCAAGTTTAAACCGAACGGCAGCAATTCGAAAAGAGATTACAAGAGCTACCGAAATTAAGAAGGTCGCTGAGGGATGAAGCCCTGCAAAGGTTTTCAAAAGGTAATAAGAACTTGCGCCAATGATCCCGGCACTTGCGTAGATCTCACGTCTAAAAATAAGGGGAGTAACATTACATAAGATATCACGAATAACACCCCCCATCGTTCCTGAAATCATACCCAGGAGAACTGCATATACAGGATGAATATCAAGTGCCAAACTGGTTTCTAATCCACTAATTGCAAATACCCCCAGCCCCATTGCATCAAATAGAAAAAGCGTTTTCCGTACGTATTCTAGTTTTTCATGGAAAAAGAATGTGATGAGAACTCCTGCTGAAATAATCAACAGGTATTCGATGTTTACCATCCAGCCAACGGGTTCAATACCAAGTAGAACATCACGTACCGTTCCACCACCTAATGCTGTGACAAAAGCAATAATGCTTACTCCCATTAAGTCAAAACGCTGTTTAGCGGCTGTTAATGCTCCAGAAATAGCAAACACAAAAGTGCCTATAAAATCAAGAGCTAAAACATAATTGATACTCTCCATGAACGCGAAAGTAACAATCTGTTATTCCAAAGGACGAACTGGAATAGAAAATTCAGTAGTTTCAAATTTGATTAGCATATCAACACCTCCTCCATCGGCTTTAAGCAGATTGATAGTGAATTGCTCTACCGCTTTTTCTAAATCTCTAGCTGGTACTTCTGTTCTAAAGACATCTTGAGCATAATCTGGTTCTGCATAACCCCAGCGGTTAATTTCGCGGTTTACCCCTATCTCAAAGTAAGAACTATTGGGAACTGCATACAACGTATACGTTCCTGCCTCAAGTGCCTTTCCATTGAATAAAACATCTGTACTGAAGTCAACTTGCGTAGCTTCATTTGCTCCTAATCGCCAGTACACACCATAAGGTAAAAGGTAATTCTCCCCTTCTCCGAATATTTCCCTACCACGTACGCTTGGTCTGCTGTAATCAACTTTTACGGTCATTTTTTCCGTTGATAATTCAACTTTTCCCGGAGGGCTTAGCGTTTTATTCCTGTGATCTAAATACCACATCCCACCGACAATCAAGATAATCAGCAACCCTAACGCAATAAGTATTTTCTGTTTCATGTAGTTCCGTTTTCCACAAGATATTCTTTTTTATTTAGGCATGAAAAAGGAACCCAAGCTTGAAAGCGACTGGTTGTAATACTTTGTCCTATCAAGGACTAAAAAAATTAATTCAAATGATTTGAAAATCGGAAAAATCAACATTTCATTCATTAGCAAATCGTTAGTTTTGCCAAATTATAAAATTGTAATGAACATTAATTAGCCTTGAATGTTTTCCTAATTATAGCTGATTAAGTTTTTGAAATCGGGATGGTTAACGAGTTAGTTGCCTAACTAAATTGCCTTAAGTCAACTGTCCCGGTTTCTTTTTTACAAAGTCTATCCGGAACACATTCTTTGCTAATTTTGAAAAGCGTGTAACTAATGAATTAGTTAGTTACAACTACCTGCCTAGCTCCTACTGTAACTCCATTCTTTGACAGCACCAACATTTATACACCTCGAGGTATATCAATCACATCAATTGAGGCTCGTTGGGCCACACTTCCCGTTCGAACAACTGATCCATTCATGCTTAATAAAACATATGAATCACTCGCAGTTGAATTGCTTACAGACAAGTTGATTCTATCTGTTGCAGGAACCGGCCATATTTTCCATTCATCTTTTAGTACTGGCTCTTCGACACTAGAAATCCCAGTAGGATTATAGTAAAACAAGATGTCGCCATTGTCTCCATTTGCCCATCCGGTATGTCCATTAATGAAGGAAATACTGTAGAGCATGCCTTGATAACCTGTATTCATTGGTACCCAAGAGTCACCTCCATCAGAAGTCTGATATACGAGTCCAATATCGTCGGTAGTTGTATATGTTCTGCCACAAACGTACCCTGTATCAGCAGTAGGAAAGTCAATATCCATTACTGTGCTGCTGTTTGGAAGAATGGTAATCGATTGCCAAGTCGCACCATAGTCAGTTGATTTGACAATTTCGCCTAAAATATCCAGTGAATTAATTGCCACTAGGACTGAATCCCTAGGATTTTTAACCTTAGTAAAATAGGTTCCAAATGTTTGAAAACCAATATTGCTGGAGTTCCAGGTTTGTCCACCATTCTTTGAAAAAGCAAAGTCCCAAACACTTGCAGAGGTCCCACCTATAAAAATTGTAGAGTCTGTAGGGAGTTCTACACAATATGCGTTGATGCCAGGAACAATTAATGATTTCGACCACGTGTCCCCTCCATCTTGTGTTATCATTATTGAATCACTGAGTACCGCTGCACCTTTAGCCCCATCAAAAAAGTTAATGTCATTCGCTCCAAAAACAGAAGGGAAATTAGCCGACTTATTTACCCAATTCGCACCTCCATCAGTTGATTTCCAATACGTGTCTCCGGCGCCAAATGTATTGAAGACGATATGGCCTTGTTGAGCGTCGTTAAAATAAAATGCCCTGACCCCTGAATTTGCCATAGGAAGCCAATTATTTCCTCCATCGATAGTCCTGTGCTCGAGTCCAAACCCAACAGTATCTGATACAAATTGTATGTTTTCCCCTCCCTGATTAGAAATTAATACCCAATTGGATTGAGCAATTGCAAACTGACACAAGAAAGTAAAAAGCGATACTGTGATTAAATTTTTCATGTGTATAAGTCGTTTTAGAATCAACATAGAAGGTCTCGGTTTGCTGTATTAACAAAGTATTAACACAATTACAAGTTGGATACTTCCCTAAAAGGCCAATACTCTTCAGTAATAGCAGCCTGGCACTATGAAAAAGAAGAAAACAGGTCGTAAGTAAAAGTGTAAGTCCTTTTGGTATTATTCGTTCGGATGGAAAAAATTAGAGGGAATGAAGCATCATCGCATTCAAACGTTGCAGGCTAGTTAAAGCCCTCAATCCTAATCATCATGCATAACTGCTTTAGATACCCGCCTTAGAATTCGTGCTTAAATACATGCAGTCGCAGTACCCGTTCCTCATTCGGAAACCTGTTGGTTAATTCCTGAATCGAACTTTCTAGGTATGGGATATTAGGTTCTTCAGCTAAAACATACAAGTAATCTTTAGTAATAAAATGGAACCGTCCAATCAAACCGATTAAAGGAACTGCACTATCTATTGTGAAGGGCTCAGTGCGACTAATATGGTTCCAATTAGCCAGATTAATCTTTTCTTTTACTTTTATACAAGAGTCTCTTTTAACTTCCCATAAGTCTATGAAGATGTCCTTATAGCCCGAATCATTAGGTGTTGAATATTCAACAATGAATTCCTTTTGGTTCAAAACTCGAATATTTTCGATCACGGATATTTTTGGATAGAAATCCATTCTTAATTCCGACATGATACTGAAATCCCTATTTATTTTGTGCAGATTAACCCATTTTGGATCGAGCTCAATCCATTTATCTGTTGCTCCATTAGCATGCAACTTACTTTCCTTTCTTCTAATCTGAATGTCGTAGTCAATTGGTGAAACACGAACACAAAAATCACTACCGACATCGGATTCTTTAAAGTTTAAAATATTTGAGTACACATCTTTTGTATTCGAATATGGCAATGAATCAATTTCACCAGTTTCTAGGTCAATGTTGTATTCCATTCTAGATGTATCTTCAATCGACTTGTCTAAAAAACCATTTCGTATTAAGTAAAGCTTTCCTTGACATACTGATATATCAGAGCGAATACTTCTAATATCAACCTTATTGTGAAATTGAAATTCACCGATACTATTCTTTTTTAGTACCAATATTGCTTCCAGCACGTTTAAGACTAAAAATTGGTTGTCGCAATCAATTTTCTTTACATATGCAGATTTGAATGTTCCGTTTGCTGGAACATGGACTTTAAAGTCTTTAGTTGCTCTGCCATGTACATCAAAAATGATCCCCTCAATCGTTAATTCTTTTTTCTTGTATGATAAGTCCTTCTGAACAAGGATTAGTTCTTCCTCATGGGCTGCCATTTGAAAGGCACTATACAACGCTCCAAATTCTGATTTACCCTGGTAATTCATGGAGTATTGATACTCGAAGTTTTGTTCTGCTTGCGGTTGAGCAACTAATTCAACCGACAATATCAGAATTGTAAACGTTACAAAAAGTACAGAAGCACCTAAAAGTGCTTCTGTAAGATTTTTAAAGTGTGTAAGGAATTTCATCAATCGTGATTAACATGGTTCCATCATTAAAGTTTTTATCCAAGGCGGTCCATTCCGCGTTAATAATGACCCAAGTGGTTTCACTTGTTTCAGGGTTATTACGGATTATTTTCAGTGACTTCGTACCTATCCACGTTCCGAGATTCACAAGTTCTTGAATGTCATCTTCTAATTGACTAATGTGTTTTTTTGCAAACTCCATAAGTGGATCTTCAAACGGATTTCCACTTTGCCCTCCAGGACCTCTTAGTTTACATGATTTGGTACCTGGACTCTCGCAGTTGACCTGCCACATCGTATCGAGGGTTCCTTCAACTCTACCTAAAAAGGATTGATCAATGTCTCTATAAAGGCCAAAAAAACCACCATGCATGCTATATTGAACATACCTCTTTGCCTCAACATTTTCCGCATAAAAACTAAAGCACATAAGTGCTGTTAATCCAATAATTAACTTTTTCATAATATGTAAGTGTTAGTGTTCCCTACTCTGTTAAGAAAGGCTTTTCGGGGATCGCCTTGTAATATGTTCTAAAGCCTATATTTATTCCATTTAGGAAATACTAATTACGCTCAAGATTAAAATGCTTATTGCTTTTTATTCAATTGAACAGCTCATGACGAAATACGTGAAGTCTTAGAATGCGTTTTGTAGTGGGGAACTCCGTTCGAATATCCGATTTACTAACGTGTCCTAACTTATAGTCCTCCTCTTCACCAAGTACAAAAAGAAAATCCTCTGCAAATATCCATTTATGGTTTTTCACAGTAATTAATGGAACAAAGTTAGATTGGTCTAATACAAGATCTGAATCTAGGTCTTGAAACTTCCATAAACTTACCGGACTACCTAGTTTTTTGATTTTGGTTTTTATCCATGAATATGGTTGAAGCATAAACTTAGTGTCATCACCAAGAGGGCTATGGTATAACAAATAGAACTTTTCATCAGTTAAAAATGTCAACCTTGATATCCTATTCCATTTTTTAAGCATTTCACTATAAGTTTCAATTGGTATTTCACCTGCCTGAGGATTCTGTAACGCATACAATGTACGCTCAGGAGCAGCGCTCCAAGTATCTAAAACAGGAACTGGAACTGACTCCATCTTAAGGTTGAAAAATTCAGCGGATGCAGGGTAAAATATCAAATTCTTCTGGTTCTTAGCGTGAAAGTGATTTGTTCCAGCTAGCTGAAATCCGGTGATACCGGGTATTTTAATATATTGGGTGTCGATTTGATTCGTTGCTAGATTAATTTTATAAATGACACTCTGATCTTTTTGAGGTAGAGCAGAATATGAACCAAAACGACATAAGTAAAGACTGTCGTTATTTAAAAATGCATCATTACTTATACTTTCTACTTCATATGATTTATAGAATTTCCATTTTTCATTGACTTTCTTATAGATTAGTTGTCCTGATGGGTAATTAATCAACAACCATTGGTCATTAAAATCAATTTTTGTGGGGAAAATACTTCTGTGAACCTTAACCTTCGGATTATCTAATATGTGTTTTTTTAATTCTTTTCTCCTTGGGTCATAGGTTAGAAATACATGCTCATCGTGATTATCAACCAATTCTTTTGCCAACAATATGCCCAGGATATTGGTGTTTTGATCAATAAGGAAGGTTCGATTAAAAGATCCATAACTTATATCCAAGTCTAGTTTAATAAGATCATCGAAGGTGAAATCCCGATTGCCCTGAGAAAGGGCAGATATTGGGAACCATGCCAAAGCAAATAAGAAAATCACATATTGTCTCATCTTGTTGGTTTTAAAATACAGAGGGGCTTACCCCCCCTGCATTTTTGATTAAAGTGTAAAGGGTAGTTCATCGATGGTTATTGTAAGATTGCCATCGTTGAAGTTTTCATCCAGTGCTTCATAGTCTATATTCACCGTAATCCATTTTTTAACGCTAGAGTTCGGTTCATTGTAAATTACTTTGATTGATTTAGACCCAACAAGGACCCCGTTCCTTACATCCCCATCAATTTCAGAATGAAGGGCTTCTACATGGGGAAGTGCAATGTCAAAGAGGTCTTGATTTTCCTGATTAAGACTTCCTCGGACCATTCGGCATCTAGTCCAGCCAGGGTTGATGCAGAACAAATCATAATAAAACGTCCCTCCTTGTTTATCTAGAAGATCTTGCCGAACGTAATTATACAGTCCCAAAAAACCTCCAGATTTAATGGCATTAACAATTATGCGACCTTGAACATTTTCCGCATAAAAACTAAAGCACATAAGTGCTGTTAGTCCAATGATTAACTTTTTCATAATATGTAAGTGTTAGTGTTCCCTACTCTGTCAACAAAGGCTTTTCGGGGATCGCCTCCGCAACTCCAAGCCGGCATTGGAATCGCTTTTCATGAAGTTAAATGGATTAATTCTAAAAAGCCAAAGACGGGCCGAAGAATAGACGGTTATATACGTTTAAAAAAATCAAAACTGTTGGAAAGCGAAAAAGGCATGTAACCCTAAAGTGCTTGTAAATAAGCGGATTTACTTAAATTACTTTAAGTCGACAACCAATACTTTACCGTATTTTTTATGCTGCTCCATGGCAATTCCAGCTTTGTGGTAATCCTCATCTAACAAGATTTTTCGATGACCTAAACTAGGAACACCCTCATCTATTAGTAGGTTTAGTACATGACTCATTCCATCCGACTGCCACAAATAGCCACAGCATTCTGCATAATAGTCTGGTTGGCATCGGTACCTGTTGTGACCCGTTATCCCCTTCCTACCTGATTCAAGTGCCCAACAGCGCGCGGTTTTTGTAAGTGCCTCATCAGGATAAATAGCTGGCTTACTTGTCTGTGATTGAAGTGATTTAAACAGTGAATTTGTGTAACGGGTTGATCTTGTGTTGCGCATATGTGCCAACAAAACCTTAGCAAAGGATTTTGGAAATAACCGCGCGAGATTAACGCACATAAGTACTTCCTTTTCAGAATCACTTAAAAAGAGAGTCTCCTCGGCGGTGTTTGCTTCCTGCAATTGACCTTGAGAAAAATATAAATTCAATTCTTGACCAACTGACACGTTAATATTGGAGATCAGAATTATCAAAAGAAGGCACCGTTTCATGTCAGTATAAACGGTTTCGCTGCTTAATTCGTGTACAGTCTAAGAAAACATCAGTGAGAAAACGAATTAATAATGTACAACCATCACCCTATTCCAACACTTGGTTACATTTGGTATTATGAAAACGCTATTGAAGTATATCCAGTCATTAGATGAGCCTACTCAGACTTTAACAGTGCTGGGAAGTGCGCTGATAGCTGCAGCTCTTTTTACCCGATTATTTCGCTGGGTTTTGGACAAGAGTTTTAATGCTTCTTCAAAACGATTAAACGTTGACCCAACACGCTACAAATTTCTTAAAAATGCCATATCGTTTATTGTTCTTGTTTTAACCCTAACATTCATTGTATCCTTTGTTCCCAAGTTAAAGTCAATAGCCTTGACCGTTTTTGCTGGGGCTGGCATCTTTGTCGCTATTCTCGGGTTTGCCGCTCAAGCTGCATTTTCTAACATTATTGGAGGGATTTTTATTGTGATTTTTAAGCCATTTCGCGTGGGTGACATGATCAAGGTTGGAGCTCAACCGTATGGTATTGTAGAGGACATCACACTTCGACATACAGTAATTACCAACTTTGAGAATAAACGAATAGTCATCCCCAACTCCGTGATTAGCTCCGAAACAATTGTTAACGACAATATTGAAGATGAAAAAGTCTGTAAATGGATTGAAATCGGCATTAGCTATGATAGCAATGTTGATGATGCCATTCGCATACTCAAGGAAATTTGCAAGAATCACCCTTTACAAATGGATGTAAGAACACCTGAAGAAATATCCGCAGGAAAAGAAGAGCTCATGGTTAGGTTACTAAGCTTTGGAGAATATAGCGTTAATTTAAGGGCTTATGTTTGGACTGAAAACCCGGTTGAGGCTTACCAAATGCATAGCGATATCAATAAAGAGCTAAAAAAGCGCTTTGATGAGGCGGGTATTGAAATCCCTTTCCCTTATCGAACGATTGTATTCAAAGACGATAAAAAACATGAGCAATTTTCATCAAAGAACAAGTGATTTTCAAAATCAAGTTTCTTCCAAAACTGGACTTCCACCAGGAGCCTTGGTTTATATAGGGTCTGATCGATCAAATGATGTGCACATTTCCAGAACTCGTTTTGATCATGAACATATTGAGCAACTTGAATGTGACACGATTCAACAATGCTTTGATGGGCTTCGCGAAGGAGTAGTTCAATGGATTGACGTTGATGGAATACATAATCCTGCAATTGTGCAAGCAATAGGTTCACACTTTAACATTCATCCTTTACTTCAAGAAGACATTTTAAACTCAAAGCACAGACCTAATTTTCAAGCATTCGACAAATGCATTTTTATTACCCTTAAAATGTTAAGCGTTCATGCTGATGATGGTTTAATGCAGAGCGAGCAAGTATCCTTGGTACTCACTGAGAATACAATCATCTCATTTCAAGAAAGGCCAGGAGATGTATTCGGCGACCTCAGAAAACGTATAGAAAATCCACAGAGCTTACTTCGTAAACAAGGAGCCGATTACTTAATGTACAGACTCATAGATACCATTGTGGATCACTACTTTGCTGTTGCAGAGCACTTCACGGAGCAAACCGACTTAATTGAGCAACAGGTTTTAAGCGAATCAGATACAGATGCATGGAAACGAATTCAGGAGTTGAAGCGTGAAGTTATGCGATTTAGAAGGAGCACAGTTCCACTGCGTGAAGCCATTGGAGCTATGACCAAGGATCCAACAAAGCTTATTGCTGAATCTACCTCACATTACCTTAAAGATGTCTATGAACATGTAATTCAAGTAAATGAGTCTGTAGAAGGTCTCCGTGACCTATTGGGAAGTGTCATGGACCTTTACCTGTCAGGTGTAAGTAACCGTATGAATAAAGTTATGCAAGTGCTTACGATTATATCAACGATATTCATTCCCTTAACCTTTATAGCCGGAATCTATGGTATGAATTTTCAACACATGCCAGAGCTACAATATGAGTATGGATATCAAGTGATATTGGGCGTGATGGTATTGATCTTTATAGCAATGCTGTTCTACTTCAAGCGTAAAAAATGGATTTGATTACTTGAGTAAAGATCGCTTAAATCTCGGAATGTGGATATCTGTAACTTCCTGTACAAGCGTATTATAAGCTCGATCTTTTGCCTTTTCAGCATCTAGTTGAACGCCTTTCAATCCTGCTAACACCTCTGTATAAAGGACTTTGTTGGATGCTGTCACAACCTCAAATTCTCCGTCAAACCGAACATGGTACATCTCAAACTGCATTCCCTCCGCTTTCGTATTGCCATTTACAATCACCTTTAAATCGGCATCAGACTTCTTAGAAACAGTTGTAAATCCACGTTTTTTAAGTGCTGTTTCGATTCCTGTTTTCACCCCTGGCTTATTAAAATTGATTCCTGATATATCCACGTATACTTTTGGTGAGGCAACGTGAAGTTTAACCCGTGCAGTTGGTACCTGAAATTGTGCAAGAAGCTTACGCATCCAATCATCTTTTTCATTACCAACCAATTCGTACAATGCCTCCATGTCAACACGCGCTGAAATAGATTGATTCTCTTCTTCACTTAAAATTTTATCTAAATTAAATACAGCAACACCATCTGAATTCGTTACGGCATTCCGCTGTGTAAGTCGGCGTTCACTATAACTGAATTGAACCTTAAATCCTTGTGCTGGATCTTTATCGTGTAACAAACTAAACTGAATAGCATCAGGGCTTATTGACTGTCCCCAATAAACGCTCAGCTCTTCTTGACGAGGGATTAAGACAAATTCACTTGCCAATTGCTCTATGCTCAAACGAACGTAATTCCCCATGTAAACATCCTTACCATTATAGGTTGTTTGTAACGACTCCCCTAGGTATGGTTTAATGGCCTCCATTGCCCTCAGTTTCTGAATAATTGCATCCTTGAAAAGCCCTTTATCCTTAAGCTCTTGACTCGAATCAAGAAAACCTTTACAGGAATGCAATGCCTTCTGGATGTCAGCTTCTTTATCAGCAGCATATTGTGCCTTAGAAAGGCGGTACAATATCCAGAACTCCTCTCCATTTTGCCAAGAATCTACAACTTCAAAATTCTTTACTTTTTCAAGTGAAGTAACTTGCGTAAATGACTTATACTCATCACTGAACTTACCGTCTTTTTCAATAGAGAAGAGCATCGAATTTGCATTAACCTGAACATTGATTTCACCCGATAAATCCTCAAGAGCATTGCGTTTTGCTTCTTCTTGAAAATCATTTGGATGAAACCGCTTATTGGCAATCCCTACTCCAATGTAGTAGCGTACGTCTGTGGGACGCTGCTTTACCCAATCGGGACGTGTATCAACTGGTTCAACAGCTGTTTTTGGAACACCACAACCAGTAATTACGAATAGAAAGAAGTACAGGATCAAAGAATAAAAATACCGCATTAAGGCTCAGGGTTATAAGAAACTACTTGACGTACAACTTGACCAGATACATGCTTGACAGCTACTTGGTTTAACTGGTTGGTTGACTTGAGGTCCTTTCTCGATGTGAATTTAGCACGAAGGGTATTTCTATCTCGCAATGAGGTCAATACCTTATCCGAGGCTCCTACTGGGGTTCTTACATTTTTGTAGCTTCCAGGGTATAGATTTCTTGTATTCCCTTTGTACGTTGCATAATTTACACGATCAACTTCATTCACATCAACTACATCTGAAGCCAATATCTCTCCTGTTTCTGTGGAGATGAATTTAAACTCAAACTTCATGTTCACGACAGTCTCTCCTGAATACTCCATATACGAAGTCTTTCGATACTCTGTAGACGTATAAGTTTTGCGCGTTTTCGGATTCACCTTCTTAGTTGTAACTGCTTGATAAGCTTGCATTCGCCTCCCGCTTACTTGACCACCTCGACTTGAATAACTCAATAGCCTACCTGTTATTAATGCTTTAGCACCAAATAACTTGCCCGCGTCAATTGCAGAAGATGGGTCCACTGCACCTGAAAGACTTAACTTTTGCTCTTCAATGATTTGTTTGGTGTTACTCCGATCAATTACTCGAGTAAAGGGGTCCTTCGATTGAAGAAGGTCCTGAATAACGTTGGCATAAATTTGATCCTTAACCTCCTTATGGTTTGCGCTAGCCTCAAATGGAGTAACGGCTATTGTCATTACTGCACGTTCTAATGCCCTGTCTTTATAGTCTACGGCATCCTTATAATTTGTTGATTCATCAAGAACAGCCTTCATCAACGAGTAGGCTTTACGGTAAGATCCATTCTCAAAAGCTAACACACCCTGACGGTACTTTGGCTCAATCCGTGAAAGTTGTTTCAATTCACCTGCATCAGAGTAGTTGGGATCTATGGTTGTTATCTCATGAAATATCTCATCGGCCTCAGAAAACTTTTCTAGATCTAAAAGTTCTGAAGCCTCCTTATACCGCGCTTGTAAATACGCTGTCTTAGATTCTAAGTAATAAGCATCATAATAAGCAGGTACCTCTAACTCTACAAAAGCACTGTTCTTTTTTTGGTATGCTTTAACAGATCGGTATAAATAAACCGCCTCACGGTGTTCTTTCATTGAATGTAGTTTATAAAACTCATTCAATTGATCATCTATTATTTTTTGTCCTGTAGTCTTTAAGCCAATAATAGCTTCTGTATTTGTCTGCTTCCTTTGCAAGGCAATGAAATAGAAGTCGGCTGCTTTTTTAGTAAGTCCAGCAGCATTAAGTTTAGCCGCTTCACGGGCATATTTTTTTGAGCCGGTGCATCCCGATAAAATTAGGCAAATAGAAACTATAGAAATTGTAAAAATGTTGCGCATATGCTGATTTGAATTCTTAACAAATATAATACGACTGCCGCCACTTTTACCAAGATTGTGCCAAAGGATGAACCCAAGATTAGTTTACATTTGTGACAGTGCCAAATATCGATAATAAATTGAAGTATTATTTATTTATAAACCAGTATTTTACAATTGTCAAATAAAGCGATTATTTAATAATTGTAGCTACTTAAAAAGAGCTACAATATGTATCTGGCTCTTTTTAAGAAGTAGGAAAGGTTACAATTGTAAACAGTAAATTTCACTTGAATTCAAACGTTACTACAATTATTGTTTACTTTTGTAAACATGGAAATTAAAGACCGTATCGAACTTGTTCTACATTTTAAGAACCTTAGCCCTAGCCAATTTGCAGAAACTATAGCCGTTCAGCGTAGCAGTGTATCACACATTCTGTCTGGCAGAAACAAGCCTAGCCTTGACTTCATTACCAAGGTTGTTCAAGCGTTCCCAGAGGTCAGTTTTGATTGGCTCATTGCCGGAAACGGTGGACTTAATGATCAATCAGAAACAACTGTAAACAATAATGGATCTGCAGATGCGAATTCTGACACACCTGTAAACAATCAACAAGAGGCAGTCAAAAACACTGAAGAAGCTACAGTAAAGCCCATAAAACAGCAAGTTCAGGAGCAAACCAACCAAGGGTATCAGGCTTCAATAAATAGGACCCTTACACAAGTTATACTTTGCTATGACGACCATACTTTTGAGACGTTCTCCCCTCCTACTCCAAATTAAAAAGGCTCGAAGAATATTTTTTCTCCGAGCCTTTCATAAACTTATGGTTGTAGTCTAATTCATTTGCTTTATCACTTCATCACCAAATTCTGAACATTTCAATAATGTTGCGCCATCCATTAACCTTTCAAAATCATACGTAACGCGCTTTGCTCGAATGGACTTCTCAATGCTTTCTTTAATTAAGTCAGCAGCGGCTTGCCATCCTAGGTGTTCAAACATCATTGCTCCTGACAGCATAACGGACCCTGGATTAACTTTATCTAAACCGGCATACTTGGGCGCTGTGCCGTGGGTTGCTTCAAAAATCGAATGACCACTAGTGTAGTTAATATTGGCTCCTGGTGCTATTCCAATTCCTCCTACCATTGCAGCAAGGGCGTCTGATACGTAGTCACCATTTAAGTTCATCGTGGCAATAACATCATATTCTTCCGGACGAAGTAAGATTTGCTGTAGAAAAGCATCAGCAATAACATCCTTAACTATCACCTGGTGTCCATCTTTTTCAATTACTTGCCAAGGTCCGCCCTCAATTGATTTACCTTCATAGTTCGAAGAAGCCAACTCATATCCCCAATCGCGAAAAGCACCTTCAGTAAACTTCATTATGTTTCCTTTATGAACAAGGGTTACAGAGGGACGCTTATGTTCAAAAGCATAATCAAATGCGGCTTTGACCAAGCGCTCAGTTCCTTCTTGAGAAATTGGCTTCAAGCCTATTCCTGCAGTATCGGGAAACCTAATTTTGCTGTAGCGATCGCCAAATTCTTTCTCAAGCATGCGTTTAAAGCGCTTACTGTCCTCAGACCCATGCTCAAACTCAATGCCCGCATAAATATCTTCTGTGTTTTCCCTAAATATCACCATGTCGCATTTCTCTGGCGATTTTACCGGTGAAGGAGTACCATTGAACCACCTCACGGGGCGAAGACATACGTAGAGATCTAATTGTTGCCGAAGAGCCACATTCAAAGAGCGAATCCCTCCTCCAACTGGAGTAGTAAGAGGACCTTTAATACTCACCAAATATTCGCGAATAGCATCAAGAGTAGCTTCTGGCAACCATTCACCAGTAGCGTTGAATGCTTTCTCGCCAGCTAGTACTTCCTTCCATTCTACTTTTCGCTCACCAGCATATGCTTTTGCCACGGCAGCATCAAATACACGAACTGCAGCAGCCCAAATATCAGGTCCAATCCCATCCCCTTCAATGAATGGTATAATTGGATTGTTTGGAACGTTTAACGTTCCATTTTCAAGTGTGATTTTATCTGCCATAAAATTTTAGTATTCATTGTTATTGAAGGACGTCACAAAACTAGTGCTTAAGTGAATTAAAATGAAGCATAATGCTTTTAAACAATCAACACTTAAGATAAATTTATTCTTTGAATTGAACACATACTGCCATTCTGAAATTAACTTTGACAAAATTTAATCGATATGCGGTTCTTCCTCTTTTTCTTTCTTCTCCTTAGCTTTTCAGGAAATGGTCAAAGCCTGGTGTCAGCCCCTATGAATGGTTACACCACCATGCGTGAAGTTCTGATCTGGACCCAATATGATGATGTATGCACTAGTCATATCAAGTATTGGAAAAAACAATCACCTGATACTGTCTTGTCAACCGAGACGCTACAAACCTCTTCTCAGAACAGGTTCATATTAAAGCACATTGCCGATAACGTAGTTCCTGGAACCACTTATCATTACGATGTATACATCAATGGAGATCTTGTCATAGCAAAGCATCCACAGGTTTTTCATACACAACCATTATGGCAATATCGAACTGACCCTCCTAATTTCACCATTGGGCTAGGTTCTTGCACCTACTTTAACGAACCTATTTATGATCGTCCAGGCGAAGGGTATGGAGGCCAATTTGAAATATTTAACGCATTGCAAAATTCCAGTCCCGACATGATGCTTTGGCTCGGTGATAATATTTATTTGCGCGAAGTTGACTGGTATAGTAAGACGGGCATCGCTAAGCGGTATGAACATTTCAGACAACAATCCATTCTTCAGCCATTTTGGAGCAGTACACACCATTACGCCATTTGGGATGATCACGATTTCGGCCCAAATAATGCAGACAGAAGCTTTCCCTTCAAGTCGCATACACGGAAAGCATTTGAAAGGTACTGGGGGAACCCTACAACTGGAATAGATAATGAAGGGATCACTACATTTTTTCAGTTTAGGGATATGGATTTTTTCTTACTCGATAATCGTTTTTGGAGAACACCACTCAATTTGGACTCCATAAGCACACGGACTATGCTTGGCCAGAAGCAACTTGATTGGGTGATTGAAGTTTTAAAGTTTAGCAGAGCACCGTATAAATTCATTGCTATAGGTGGTCAGGTCTTAAATAGTGAAGCTATTTATGAGAATATGGCCAATTATCCTGAAGAAAGGAAGGAGCTTTTGGATAGGATAGCTGCGGAAAACATTGAAGGCGTTGTGTTTTTAACCGGAGACCGTCATCATACCGAGCTGAGTAAAATTAACCATAATGGAGTCATAATCTATGACTTTACTGTTTCTCCTTTAACATCTGGCTCTGCGGGGAATCGCGCCCTAGAAGAAGGAAATTTAAATCGTATTGAAGGAACCTATGTAGGTGAGCGCAACTATGGCCTGATTAAAGTTTCAGGTCCTCGGACTAATCGCAAATTGAACTTAGAAATTCATGGTGTGGATGGCGAATTGATTTGGGAACAGGTTATTTCACGTTAGTTTTCACAAAACTTATTAGCCTTCCCCCTTCCTGAAAATATGATTTTCCAACTTCTTCTGATGCCACCTCTGGATTAAGCCAACTCAAATTGTAAAAATAAAGTGGAGCTTGTTGAACACTTGGACCAGACCATTCATACGGGTTAATAACTGCTACGAGTTTATCATTTTTCACGAAATACTTCGCTGCCCTGCGCTCATTATTCAGTTTACCAACTACTTTAACGCTTACTAACTGACCTTCATTATGATAGGCTGTCACAACCTCCCAAGACAAGTTGAAATTGATGCGAGATTTCTCATCTACTTGAAGCGTTGTTTGAATCAGGTTGGATTGTTGTTCCTCCACACGTTCAATAAATGCTCTAATAGCAGCAACTTTCCCCTGCCGTGAGGAAGATTTAGAGATATTTAACGGCAAATCAATTGCTGTAGGCAATACACCTAGATTCCTTTGCGGTTTCATCTGTTTCTCAGGAACCGTTCGCTCTAGCACATCTTTCTGATTTTCAATTTGATTAGAGCAAGCGCAGAATAAATGAATAATAAGAATGCATTGAATTAATCGCATAAGCTGTTCTATTTCATGTTCAAAAAGAGCATTGGCTGTTTAATTGCTACTTTTGCCAGCGCAATTTTAGGCTATGTCTTTAGAACTACAAATTAACAAACGAAAAACGTTTGCCATCATATCTCACCCAGATGCGGGAAAAACTACCTTAACGGAGAAACTACTGCTATTTGGAGGTGCAATTCAAGTTGCGGGGGCTGTTAAGAACAATAAGATTAAAAAAGCAGCGACATCTGATTTTATGGAAATCGAAAAGCAACGTGGAATCTCTGTTGCTACTTCCGTTATGTCATTTGAATATGGTGGGAAACTGATTAACATTTTAGATACTCCAGGACACAAGGATTTCGCTGAAGATACTTACCGTACGTTAACTGCAGTTGATAGTGTGATTTTAGTGGTAGATGCAGCCAATGGAGTTGAACCTCAAACTAAACGTCTCATGGAGGTGTGTAGGATGCGCGATACTCCAGTTATAATCTTTGTAAATAAAATGGATCGCGAAGGAAAAGATCCTTTTGACCTCTTAGATGAACTTGAGGAACACCTTGGTATCCATGTGCGCCCATTAAGTTGGCCTATCGGCATGGGTCCTCGCTTTCAAGGAGTATACAACATATTTGAAAAGCATTTAAACATTTTCAACCCTAACAAAACGAAAATCGAATCTGAGGTAATCTCCTTAGAAGACATCAACGATCCTCAACTTCAAGGATTTATTGGCGATGATCCTGCATCCCTTCTTCGTGAGGACCTGGAGCTTATTGAAGGAGTTTATGACGCATTTGAGCGAGATGCTTATTTAGATGCTCAAGTGGCTCCAGTCTTTTTTGGCTCAGCGCTAAACAACTTTGGAGTTCAGGAACTATTGGATGCATTTATTCAGTTTGCTCCTGCACCTCTTGGAAGAGCCACTGACGAAGCCATGATTGAGCCTTCCGAAAAAAAGTTCAGTGGGTTTGTATTTAAAATACACGCTAACTTAGACCCCAAGCACCGAGATCGGATAGCATTTTTAAGGGTTTGTTCAGGCACATTCCATCGGAATACGTTTTATCATCATGTGCGTGCAGGAAAGAAACTTAAATTTTCAAACCCTTACACATTTTTGGCCAGCTCCAAGGAAGTTGTGGATGAGGCTTACCCTGGAGATGTAATTGGGTTATATGATACTGGGAATTTTAAAATTGGTGATACCTTGACCGAAGGAAGTCAATTCAACTTTAAAGGAATACCTAGTTTCTCACCTGAGCTCTTTAAAGAGGTTGCTAACACCGACCCGATGAAAACCAAACAGCTCGAAAAAGGCTTACAACAACTCACAGAAGAAGGAGTTGCACAGCTATTCACACAACAACCAGGTAACAAGAAAATAATTGGTACCGTTGGTGAGCTTCAATTTGAGGTTATTCAATATCGTTTGAAACATGAGTATGGTGCTTCATGTAATTTTCATAGCTTGAATTTCCACAAGGCAACCTGGGTAACCTCTGAAAATGAAGAAAAGCTCACCGAATTTAAGCGCATAAAGGCGCGAAACATTGCGGTAGATAAAGATAACCTACTGGTCTTTTTGGCAGAATCTCCATTCTTGTTGCAATTGGCAAATCAAGACTACCCAGATCTTGTTTTTCATGAAACCAGTGAGTTTAAAACAGATAAGGCCCTATCAGAATGAAAAAGCTTCTTGTAATTCTTATTGAAAAACTTGCGCGACTGCCTTTATCCACACTTTATAAAATTGGCTCATTACTTAGCTTTATAGTTTTTCGCGTGTTAGGCTATCGTAAAAAAGTAGTTTACAGCAACTTAAAGAATTCGTTTCCAGAAAAGTCTGATAAAGAAATAGCAGGTATTGCTCGCGAATTCTTTGCGCATTTCGGAGACCTTGTAGTCGAGTCGATAAAAGGATTTGCAATCACCGAATCTGAGCTCCGAAAATTCATGACGGTTTCTGGAACTGAAATATTAGAAAAGTATCATGCCAAAGGAAAAAGTGTAGCTCTCGCAGTAGGCCACTATGGGAACTGGGAGCTTGGGGCCCTTCGATTTACGCTAGCTTCACCACATCAGGTTTATGGCGTTTACGCTCCTATTAAGGATAAATACATGAATGATTTCATGAGAAGCAACAGGTCTCGTTTTGGAGCTGCTTTAGTTCCTATGAAAGAAACCATGAAGGAAGTTGCCCGCCAGCGCCAAGAGCATGAACTCGTTGCATGGGGAATGATTGGTGATCAAGCTCCTCGCGCTCACAAAGGCTACTGGATGGAGTTTTTGAATCAAGACACCCCTGTATTTCTGGGCACCGAGAAATTAGTGCGTGAAGAAGGAATGGCGCTGGTATATGCAACTATCCATAAGTTAGAACAAGGTAAATATCACCTTGAGATGATTGACATTATGGAAGATGGAACTAACACTAGGATTGGGGAAATTACCGAACTGCATACTCGCAAGCTAGAGCAAGCCATCCGCAAAGAACCTGCTTATTGGCTTTGGACGCATAAACGCTGGAAACGAAAGCGTCCAGCGGATATGCCTCAGGAAATGATTGATCCAAAAAACAAGTTTAATTGATAAAAAGAGGTTGGGTCTGGCCTCCCCCTCTCACAACATAAGCCCCAGGAACTAAGTTTAAACTGCAAGGGCTTGTGCACTCGCGCTCTAATTGTCCAAGGCCATTAAAGATTGAAACTTTAAAATCACCCTCCCAATTCAACACATTAGTAGCTGGGTTTGGGTATAATTTAAACACCGGAGCCGTATCTGGATGCGAGACACTTAATGGTGTCCATCCACTTTCAATTAATATTAATCCAGAATAAGTACTTGTGGGACTGCTGTGGGTATAATTAAAGGTATGTGTGGATCCGACTGGAACATTACCATCAGTGTTAAAGCTAAACTCCACAGCTTCTCCTGCTTCCAAAATCAAACTATCTGTAAGTCCATCTAACCACATCATACCAGGACCCGAAAGGTTAAAGTTCTTGAGCACTTGAACCGTATTACCACGATTATACCAAACTACATGAAATATCAAGTCTTGAGTGTTACTTGAGAAACGAGCAGTATCAACTGAAACAAATAAACTATCGTCCATTTTGGCAGAACTAGTTGCATTCGTAAAAGTGGAAATCCGCTCAGCAAACTGGGGATAATCAATGAATGGATTTCGATTATTTTGCAATTGTTGAACGCCATCATTTCGTTGCCTTTCTGAGGCCAATGGAGGGTATTGCTCGTTCCAAGCCTTGAGTGTTGCTTCTTGGGAGCCAATGAAATTATCATAATCTTGGTAACGCGTAGTAAAGTACAACATCGCGCGTGCAGTTTGACCTTTTTGAGCATCTCTAGGTTCAAACCGCGACCCTCCTTTTTTACTCCCTCCTTGAGTCCAGCTGGCATTCACAACAGCGCCAAATGGTAAACTCCCGCGTTGGCTATTCGCATTTACATCAGTTGGAAATAAATGATGTATATCGCTCTTCATGGGTTCGTTTGAGTTGAATTTGCCCTGAGGAAAGGTGTGCTCACAATTGAAACTATTCGCATTCGCACCTGGTCTTGTATTAAAACTAGCTACCCTACCTGTATAAACACATGTAACATCACCATTTACATTATCAAGATCGCCATACATCTCGTCTCGAGCGCCATTATAACCTTGTGATGAGTACCCTTGACTAATAATTGACTTTAAACTATTCTTCAGGCTTTCCTCATGCTTATTAAATGAAGGATCATAATAACTTCTGCTAAACCTACCAACTGCCTTAAATGGTAGAGCCGTTGCTCCCAAATAATCTGAATTGAACAGAATATTTCCAGCATGGATAATGTTATGCTCTGGTTGGAAAAACAATTGAACTTCTTGACTATCAAGGGACGCAATTTGTACTGATGACTGGCTTGGATATACTACAACATTTCCATAAACTTCAAATCCAGTGATAACAACTGAAATATCTGAAGACCAGTCGTTGTAAATCATGACATCTACCGTATCCACTGCTCCATAGAGTGTTTCCTCAAAAAGCACAGAATCCGCAGAAAACCTAAGTTGAGCCCTTAGTTCTACAAATACTACAAGCAAAAGTATAATCGAAAGCATCCATTTTTTCATCATACAAAAGTATGGCTTTCTTTCACCGAGAAAAAGGTATTTATCGGGCAACTGATTTACTACATTTGCGCGATGCGCTGGAGCCTTGTCCTATTTGTTATTCTTACCGCTTCAAATGGCTTTGCCCAAAACAAGAAGCAAGAACGGCTTTTGGCTGATGGTGAGTTTTACATAGATGGTTATGGAGGACTTGGAACAGGTATGTCGTTCATCAATAAGGAAGTAGCTATTACCGGAACTTTGGAAGGAGCTTTTCTCTACAACCAATTTATTCTTCTCGGCGGTTTTTATGAGCAAGAGCTTAACCGTATCCCTAAGACTGTGGCGTACACCATTTATGCTGGGTCCAACCAAAATGCTGCATTTCGCACTGAAGGTGAGGGGTCTCTGAGTTACAGTCATTACGGGATTCAAGCTGGTTATATATATCGCCCTAACTTCGACTTCCACCTCGATGCTATCCTCCAAGTAGGGTTTGGGAGCTTAGGCTTATCTAATCCTTTCGGCAAATCACTAAGCAATTCCTCATTTACCTCTATTACGCCTCAAGTTCGGGGTTACTATCGCTTCAATGATTGGTGTAAAGTACATGTGGGAATTGGCTATCGTTTTGTGACTGGCTTTGAAGCACTTGACGAGCATGATATTACGTACAAGGATCTGCGCTCGGTGCGGATTTCTACTGGTTTCTCTTTTGGTTGGTTTAAATTGAAATAATGATCTCACTCAATAACATATCGGTTTCTTTCTCTGGAAAAGATCTTTTTCTAGACATTTCATTCATCATTAATCCTAAGGACCGAATTGGTCTAGTGGGTAAGAATGGTGTGGGTAAGTCTACAATGCTTAAGATTATTGCAGGTAAACAACAACCTACATCAGGAGAAATGGCCATTTCTGATGGTAAAACGATTGGATACCTTCCTCAGGAAATTGCTGTAGCAGGCTCCAAGTCTATCTTTGATGAAGCGCTTTCAGCATTTGATGAAGTTATTCAGATAGAGAAACGTATTGAACACATAAACAACGAGTTATCAACTCGGGAAGATTATGAGTCAGATTCCTACTTAGACCTTATCAATGAGCTCAGCGATAAGCATGAACGACTCAGTTTATTAGATAGTGGAAAGTTAGAAAGCAGGGTTGAGAAAGTCCTCAAAGGTTTGGGCTTCTCGGATGATGACTTCTCACGAAGCTTGGATACCTTTTCTGGTGGGTGGCAGATGCGGGTAGAGCTTGCAAAACTACTTTTACTCAAGCCTAACCTATTGTTATTGGATGAACCCACTAATCACCTGGATATTCAGTCGATTTTATGGCTAGAAGATTACCTAATTAACTACGAAGGTGCTGTTATGATGATTTCACATGACAGGATGTTCCTTGACAATATTACCAATCGCACCATTGAAATAGTATTTGGAAAAACGTACGACTACAATGTTCCGTACACCAAATATTTTGAACTTCGAGAGGAGCGCTATGAGCAGCAAATGGCTACCTATCGCAACCAACAGAAATACATTGACCAACAAGAGCGGTTCATTGAGCGATTTAAGGCTAAAGCAAGTAAAGCCAAACAAGCTCAGTCCCGCATGAAACAACTCGACAAGGTAGATCGAATTGAGGCAGATGAACTCGATGAGCGTAGCATTGGCTTCAGCTTTCCTCCTGCCCCTAGAGCTGGAGATGTAGTATTAAAGGCGGCGCATGTTCAAAAGAGTTATGACGAAAATGAAATTTTCACCGACGTTAACTTAGAGGTTGTTCGAGGCGAAAAGGTTTCTTTAGTAGGCAAGAATGGTGAAGGAAAATCAACATTCGTTAAACTGATTACAGACAAGCTGAAACATGGTGGCGAACTTACCATTGGTCATAATGTTTCCATAGGTTACTATGCTCAAGTTCAAGAGAGCTCGTTAGATCCCAAACTCACTGTATTAGAAACCATTGAGCATGCTGCCGATTCAGAAGAATGGGCTAAGGCATCAAGGCAGCGAAATTTATTAGGCGCATTTCTATTCGGTGAAGATGATGTAGACAAACGAGTAAGTGTGCTTTCGGGTGGTGAAAAGTCGAGACTAGCACTTGCTAAACTTATCTTAAAGCCGGTAAACCTATTAATTCTGGATGAGCCAACAAATCACTTAGACATTGCTTCTAAAGAAGTCTTAAAAGATGCTCTGCAGCGTTTCGATGGTGCTTTAATTCTCGTTAGCCATGATCGTGATTTCCTTAAAGGGCTTACAGAGAAAACATATGAATTTGATGGCGGCAAAGTGAAAGAACACCTTGGCGGTATCGATGATTTTCTTGCGAGTCATGACGTGTCTTCATTTCGGGAATTTGAAGCCGGTACTGGAAGTCGGACTGCTGATAAAAAACAGAAATCGACAGCTAAAGTCGATAATGGCAACAGGGAGGATAGGAAACAACAAGAAAAGCAGCTGAGAAAAGCCAAATCTCAGTTGCAAAAAACCGAAGATCAAATCGCAAAACTAGAACAAGAGCTTGAAGAGTTAGAATCTAGGCTAGCTACTTTAGCAAGAGACCCTAATGGGGATGAGACTCAAGAACTCTATTACAAGCACGGTGATTTGCAAAAGAAACTTAATGCTAAGATGGAGCAATGGGAAACGGACCACGCCAAGGTTGAACAACTCGATAAACAAGCTTAATTAATGCAGAAGGCTTGCATCAGAAACGGCTCGGTAAAGTGCATTACGAGTTGTTTCAGTAACCGTATCAAGCGGCAATCGAACATTCGCTTCAGCAATCCCTAGCATTTTAAGCACTTCCTTCACTCCTGCTGGATTTCCATCCTTAAAGAGTAATGGAATTACATCTGACAACGTATAGTGTAAAGCCCGTGCAGTCTTAAAGTCATGTTCTAGCCCAGCGTGAACTAATTTTGAAAAAGCAGCCGGAAATGCGTTCGCAATAACACTTATTACTCCAGACGCCCCAATACTTAGTTGCGGAAGGATTAAATCATCATCCCCAGACAACACTGTAAACGATTCAGGTTTCCCTTTAATTATACGGCTCATTTGTCCTAAGTCACCTGAAGCCTCTTTAATTGCAACAATATTTGCACAATCGCTGGCCAATCTGAGGGTAGTTTCAGCTTCAATATTAGATGCGGTTCGTCCAGGAACATTATAGAGAATTATGGGTAGCGGGCTTGCATCACTTAAGGCCTTGTAGTGCTTGTATATTCCTGTCTGCGTTGGTTTATTGTAATATGGGCTGGCAGACAGAAATGCTGAAACACCAGTTGTGTTAAGTAATTCAAGGCCATTAATTAGTGCGCGTGTATCATTTCCCCCATACCCATAAACTATAGGTACCCGAGACTTTGTGATTTCTACAGCAAATTCAAGAACAGCATTTTTTTCAGTGGAATCCAATGTCGCAGACTCCCCTGTTGTTCCTTGAACTACTAGGTAGTCAACTCCACCTTCAATTACATGATTGATGAGTTTTTCAAACGCTTTGTAATCAATTGAAAGATCCTCCTTGAACGGGGTTATTAAAGCCACTCCTACTCCTGAAAACAAGGTCATAATTACAATCTCTAATGGTGAAATATCCGCAAATATCGCTCAATTTGTTCGGTCAAAAAATGCACAGATGGGTTATTTTGAGTGTCAATGACAAAATCCATAATCTCCTCAGTAGCTTTCTTTTTACGTCCAACTTTCATACCTGCCGGAACAGCCTTCAACACGTACTTTAGACTTATACTATCATCATATGATAAATCGATTAGTAGGTCCACTTGTTGCGATGTATAGCTAACCAATGGAATGGGCTTACCATACCAGTTTAGGCCAGCTTTGTTCAACTCGTTTGAAGGTACCTCTTCGTTCTTTTTAGGTTTACGGTCACTGATATAGAGGGTTTCAACCTTAAAAACCCCATAGTCCTGTTTTAACTTTTCACACCAATTCTTAGCATTTTGAAAGCCTTCAGCTTTCGGGCTAGGAAGGATCACCATAACGGACTCACACGCCTGTAAGGATTTATTTAATTTCCGTGTTGATGTTTCTTGATATTGGTTTACCAACCAAGACCCTATACGATGTCGGATTCCATGTATCATGATAGAATAAGCGCTTCAAATTCAACTTCTGATATTACCTGAACACCGAGCTTTTCCGCTTTTGCTAATTTACTTGGCCCCATATTTTCTCCTGCTAACACGAAGTCAGTTTTACTTGAAATACTTCCTGTATTTTTACCACCGTGTTGCTCTATCAGCAACTTCAGTTCATCTCGCGAATGATTTTGAAAAACTCCTGAAATCACAAATTTCTTGCCGGATAAGGCATTAGATTTAAGCTGTTCTGCTTCACTAATCTCCATTGTAACCCCTTTACTATCAAGTCGGTATACCTCTTCGAGATTCAGATCGTCACTGAAGTAATTCATTACGCTTTGAGCAATTCGTTCTCCAATTTCATCTACCTCTAATAAAGCATCATGTGATGCAGTCTTAAGTTTTTCGAGAGAACCAAAAGCCTTTGCTAATTTTTTAGCTACTGTGGCACCAACATACCTTATGCCTAATGCAAAAAGCACCTTTTCAAATGACTGATTCTTACTAGCCGCGATACCATCAAGGATATTCTTGACTGACTTTTCAGCCATCCTATCCTGCTCTATTAACTGGTCATAACTGAGGTCGTATAAGTCTGCCGGAGAATTTAAAAGCCCTGCTTTATAGAGCTGTTCAACTGTTTCCTCTCCAATACCATCAATATTCATTGCTTTACGCGATATAAAATGAGCAATGCGTCCAACAATTTGAGGAGAACAACCCAAATAGTTAACGCAGTAATGTTGGGCTTCTCCTTCTATTCGGCTTAACGGTTCTCCACAAGCAGGGCAAGTGTTGATATAACCAACTCTTTGTGCAGCTTGATTTCGTTTTTCAACATCCACACCCGTAATTTTCGGAATAATTTCACCTCCTTTTTCAACATGAACCACATCTCCTATATGCAGGTCAAGATTTTCAATAAAGTCGGAATTATGCAGTGAAGCACGTTTTACAATTGTTCCTGCGAGAAGAACAGGCTCTAAATTTGCAACAGGAGTAATAGCGCCTGTCCTACCAACTTGATAGCTTACATGATTTAAAACAGTTACCGCTTCCTCAGATTTATATTTATAAGCAATAGCCCACCTCGGCGACTTTGCTGTCATTCCCAATTGGTTTTGCTGCTGAAAACTGTCGATTTTTATTACAATGCCATCAATGTCAAAATCTAGTTCTGTCCTTTTATCCTCCCAGTAATTAATAAAATTCATGATTTCGTCTACAGAGCCACAGCGCTCAATAAAACGATCAGTTGCTTTTGGAGCCTTAAACCCCCACGCTGAAGCGAGTTCAACCGCTTCATAATGTGATTCTGAAATGTGTTCAGGTGAATATATGCCATAGAGAAAGCAATCAAGCTTGCGCTTTGCCACTATTGAAGAGTCCTGAAGCTTTAGCGTTCCAGATGCCGTGTTTCTAGGATTTGCATAAGGCTGCTCTCCTTCCGCAATCATTTGCTTATTTAATGCCTCAAATTGTGACCTTGGCAAAATAATCTCACCTCTGATTTCAAACTCTACTGGGTATGAGCCTTTTGGTAATTTAAGTGGAACAGACCTAATTGTTTTAACGTTAGCTGTTACATCATCCCCTTTTAACCCATCTCCTCGTGTAACAGCTCGGCTTAATTCTCCTTGTGTGTATTTAATACCTATTGCTACACCATCATATTTAAGCTCACACACGAACATCGGTGTGCCAATGATACTTTTTTGTAGCCTTTCGATGAACTCTATAATTTCTTCCTTTGAATAGCTATTTGAAAGCGACATCATAGGGTAATCGTGAGCCACCGTGTTAAAATGCTTAGTAACAGCTCCACCAACCCGCTGAGTCGGGGAGAAAGAAACAGCATATTCAGGATATTCAGATTCCAGCTTTTGAAGTTCTGCTAAGCGTTCATCGAATTCTAAGTCACTAATTTCAGGCCTGCTCTCGATGTAATAAAGCTTATTGTGACGCTGTAAGTCAGCCACCAAGCCATTCATTTTCTTCTTTATTGCTTCACTCATTCCCCCATAATTTTAACCGTTCTCCCTGAAAAAACGCCTGCTTGTACTTAACTAATTCTTTATGATGAAAGATACTCTTTAGCAAGTGACTTGGACGAATTCGGAATCCGTAACTCGTATAGTAATTTTGCATAAAATTACGCAGTTCTTCATCTGGAGAAATCCCCACACGATAACCAATACCAACATTTACACCTAACCAATAATTAATATTGTACTGACTTCGCACTCCCAATTGGTGATATGCAAAGCTGACCCTATCTTCATTCAAAACGAGGCGTTCTACAATTCCATATTGTTCTATCAACCCTACTCCAGCACCTATTATATAAGGGACACCTAGTTCCCATCTGTAATTATTTATGATTAACATTTCAGCACTTCCGCCCACACTAAATACGTACACTAAGGAGCGTCGGGCTCCATCTTCAAAAGTTTCGATATCCACAGGAGCATCATGCCCCAGAAATAATAACCCAAACCTTAGCTTGCTCTTATACTCCATCCCTAGCCTGAATCCATTAAATGTTGGGCTAGACCTCTGAAATCCGGAATGATAACGTAAAAGGCTAAATACTGGTTTCCACTTAACACCATGAAATTGAACGGCCTCAGGCTGCTCTATTGTATCAAGTTGACCAAAAGTTAATTCGAATAAAAGGCAAAAGGCACAACAGACTAACCATTTCATGGATTAATTGCCTTTATCATCCTATTATTCCCTTGCATGTCTTTTTTAACTTCCAACTTTTCGAAGTTTAATTTTGAAAGCAGCTCTATCATTGATTCAGCTTGGTTTTGATGAATTTCAAAATATAGCGAACCTCCTTGTTTGAGCCACTTCAAAGCATTTTGGGCTATTGCGCTGTAAAATAACAACGGATTTTCATCAGGTACAAACAGCGCCATCTTCGGCTCAAATTTTAAAACATGATCATCCATGAATGCTTTGTCAGATTCTAGCACATAAGGTGGGTTTGAGACGAGCAAGTCTAAGTCAGAGAATGTTGCTTCTGAATTGAGTGCGTCATCCCTTACCAAGGTAAGGTCCACATTGTTTTTCAAGGCATTTAGATGTGCTTTGTCAAGTGCATCAACTGACAGTTCTGTGCCAGTAATTGAGGAGCTCTTCAAAAATTTCGCAAGTGCTATAGCAATACAACCACTTCCCGTGCACACGTCAACCCCTGCTACGTTTGGCATGTGTGCAAAATCATTACAAACCCAATTTACGAGCTCCTCAGTTTCAGGTCTTGGAATAAGAACAGCTGAATCCACATCAATTTCGCACGAGTAAAAAGGCACACTTCCGAAAATATACTGAATGGGCACACCTTGATTCAGTAAGGCTAATTGATCATGCAATACTTCTAGCTCAGAAAGCTTTAAAAAGCTTTTACCTTTTAATATCAGGTCAGCCCTCGAAAATTCTAGAACATCTGATACAAACCACTTGATGAATGCCTCTATTCTGTTCTCCTCATTGCCCACACGTGCATGACTGAATATATAATTACGTAATTCGCTCAATTGGATTGCTAAGTTCGGCATGCTTCAAAAGTACAATTAACCTACTTTTGGTTTTATGGAAAACGGGAATACTTCAACTGATGAAAAGTGGATGAAGCGGGCAATAGAAATTGCAAAGTTGGGCTCCCCAAAGGCACTCCCTAACCCTTTAGTTGGTTGCGTGATTGTTAAGAATAATCGGATTATTGGGGAGGGTTATCATGCAAAATATGGAGAGGGGCATGCAGAAGTTAACGCTGTAAATCAAGTCAAAGAACCTGCAGAACTTGACGGAGCAACCGTTTACGTAACACTTGAACCTTGTTCTCATTATGGAAAAACGCCACCATGCTGTGAAATGCTAAGTTCCTTGAAGGTAAAACGCGTGGTTATAGGAAGTCTTGATCCGAACCCCATTGTTGGAGGTAAAGGTGCACAGCATTTGAAAAACAAGGGTATTTCAATTACTTCAGGTATTCTTGAAGAAAATTGCAAATCACTCAATCGTTTTTTTTATAAAAGTGTTGGATCTCCACTACCCTACATTACCTTAAAATGGGCTGCAACACAAGATGGTTTTGTTGATCGTATGAGAACAAACTCAAGTCAATCGCCATTGAGCATAACTGACGAAGTAGCATCAACAGAAGTGCACCTCTTACGCGCTAAGCACAACGGCATTTGTGTTGGTGCAAATACATACCTTTTAGATCGGCCTAAACTCACAACACGACTTATTGATGGCGCTGACCCCACCCCCATAATTTGGGATCCATCAAAACGCTGCAATGAGGCATTGAGTAAGGTAAGCGCTTCAGTTTTTTTGCTTACCGGGGAGCATGACCCCGCATTGCCCGAAAATATAGTTCAGCTTACTATTAAGAAGGATAAAGATCAAATTTATAATGCGTTACAGACACTTCGAGAAACGTATAACGTACAGCGTATACTTGTTGAAGGTGGACCTAAGTTACAACAGCTATTTATCGCTAAAGGCATCTGGGATGAGGCTTATCAATTTATAAATAATGATATTTTAATAGAAGGTGTTTCAGCTCCTGTTATTCCCTGTGAACCTTCCACTCAATTCCAACTTGGAAATTGCGCGTGCAATATTTACTACAACAACTAAAATGAGTCTACTCAAACAGCCAACCAATATAGCTGAGGGTTTTTTTAAAGATCGTGGCAGTAAATTTCATGGGGTGATTTTTCCCTTTTCGGATACAAATGAACTGAAGTCTAAATTGGAAAGCTCTCATGAAATGTTTCCTCAAGCCCGTCATTATTGCTTTGCTTACATAACCGGAGTGGAGCAATTAAAAGAACGCGCAAATGATGATGGTGAGCCAGCTCATAGTGCTGGAACACCTATTTTGAATGTACTGAGGTCCTTGGAGCTTACGAACGCCCTTATTGTAGTGGCTCGCTATTTTGGAGGCACCAAACTCGGTGTTCCTGGATTAATACAAGCATATCGTGAAGCTGCTCATGAAGCGGCAATTCATGCAAAAAAGGCAGATGCCATACTCACTGACAGGTTCAGTATCACTTTTGATTATGATAACACAAGTCTCGTTAATCAAGCATTAAATGACTTTAGCTTAATTAGTAATGAAACAACTTTCAACGAACGATGTCATTTTTCAATTACTATTGACAGAAAAGACTCTGAAAAATTCCGGTCAATTTTCAGTAACTTACATCGCGTAGAATTTAAACCCGTATGAAGACAGTTCTAATCGTAATTTCCACTTTGTTTTTTGCATCATTTTATGGTTTAGCGCAACTCCCTTTCACCTACCCACCTGTAAAAACAGTTACGTTGAAAAACACCAATGACAACATTGATTCTAAATTTATAAAAAATTCAATATCAGAAAATTACATTGCCTCAAGTAAAGTTGATATCGAGCTATATTACACGAAAAAAGGGCTCAAATCCAGTCATAAAGCCTTTTCATTAAAGCTAGACGGCACCCCAATTTATGGAGCGCGCATCGTTACCCACCGCTACCCGAATCGCGATTTAATCATTCAATTACAAATCCCTAAAAGCGTAGCGCGTGAACAAGACCTTGATCCGCCTGCGGTAGATGAAGCATTGAATTATTTTATAGAACTTGGACATGAGCCTGCTGAATGGAGGGTTGACACGGTTTTTCTGTGGAAAAAAATGTCGAAAGCATTAGTTGTTGATATCCAGTCAACATCAAAAACGCATTACACCTTAATTTACGGTCATGATGATAAGTTCCTAGATATTTCATCTTCAAACTATACAGATGCCGACACTAGCGGTGTTGGATTCGTATTTATGCCGAGCCCTACCGCCTCTGCAAATACAACTTATGGAGTGCCATTCATTGATAATAATGACGCTACAAACAGCAGCCTTGACCAGGAACGGGTAATGCGCGACTTAAGCCTAACATTTGCTAATGGTATTTTTGAGCTATCTAATGATGCGGTAACAATCAGTGACTTTGATGCCCCTTCTATAGCTCCATTAACTAGTACTAATGGACAATTCACCTTTAACCGCAGCGAAGCTGGTTTCGAACAAGTTAATGCACTATTTCACATCACAACCTATCACAACTATTTGCGCTCACTGGGTTTTAACTTAGTTGACTATTCAATACCAGTGGACTGTCAAGCACTTAACGGGTCTGATCAATCCATTTTCTCTTCGTTCAACAACCCTCCTACGATTCGTTTCGGACAAGGTGGAGTTGATGACGCTGAAGATGCCGAAGTAATTGTACACGAATACGGACATGCCATATCATTCAGCGCTGCTCCAAACACAAATAGCGGAAGCGAAGAACGAAGAGCTGTTGATGAAGGGTTAGGAGACTATATTGCAGCCAGTTATTCAAAGTCGTTAGGCATTTCCAATTATGAAGTCATTTTTGACTGGGACGGACATAATGAATTTTGGCCTGGCAGAATAGGCACAACGGATAATATTTATCCAGTTGATCTAAGTAATTCGCGCTATGGTGATGCCAGTATGTATAGCGGCGCTTTGATTGAAATTAATGAATTGTTGGGTCAAGAAAGCACTGACAGCCTGGTGTTTGAATCGCTTTACAGCTTGCTCCCTGGCATGGGCATTGGTTATGCGGCAAGCCTTATTTACAAAACTGACTCCCTTTTAAACAACGGAGCCTATGCCGGAGTTATTTGCGATGTTTTAAAACGTCGTGGACTTTACAACTCATGCAGTGAAACTACAAATCCAGCCCCAGAAGCCGCTTCTGTTGCCGTTCTCAATTCCTCGGGATTTGCCACTGGCCAGTCTCCTTTAATCATTCAAGCAAATCGTATATTAGAGTCAATTACCTTAACCGATCTGCAAGGACGCGAAGTATACCACTCAAAACTCAATACCACCAGCGAAACACTTAACTCTTACGGTATGAGAGCAGGTGCATATATCCTCATTATAAAATGGAATACAGGTAACTACCACATGGAGAAACTCCTTGTATTCTAGAAAAAAGGTTTGAAAACATCAATTACAGAAGCCGGTGGCTTGCAGGGTTTTCCGGATTGAATATCGACAAACACCAGGGTTGTTTCAGCTCGATTTAACTGAATCCCTTCCGCATTATAGGTCTCATATTTAAAACGAATTCGAACATCAGGAAGGTTTTCAATCGAAAGCTTAACAGTCAATACATCATCGTAAAGCGCAGGTTTAAAGTACTTTATGCTGTACTCAAGCACTGGAAGCATCACCCCTTCATCCTCCATTTGCTTATAACTTATTCCTAAAGAGCGTAATGACTCCACACGAGCAGTCTCAAAGTACGCTGCGTAATTCCCATAATAAACATATCCCATTCTGTCGGTCTCGGCATACCTAACCCGTAAATCTAAATTGAAAGTAAACATGAACGCTAAATGGCTTTAAGGATTATAAATCAACCTGTTCTGATGATTGGTTTTGCAACCAGCTTAACTGCTCTCAAATTGTAAAACAAAAACTAAGAATAAGCACTTTCGTGTATTAATTAAATTTATAATCTTGATTTGAATAGAACTGGTCAGTCACTAATGAGGTAGCATTCTAAACTTTCCAAACAAATGGTTTTATTTTAATTTTTTACTTCATATTTTCACCTATCAACACCGCAATTTTATAAACATTTTATGTCCGCAACCCTTGCTAATAGGGGATTTTACAGCTATCATACTCATTAGTAGCGAAATATCTCCTGAACAAAATTGAATGTTGTCTTTGGGGTGTAAAAAAAAGTACAATATCAACCCGTAAATTGTTTTTTTTTTAACTTTTTTCTTCGAACATTTGTTCACCTCGAAAACGGATGATGGAGAACGCAACGGATGCGATTTAAGTTGCTCCGAAGTAAGATTCGATGTTTCGAGGCACCAAGTAACCTAAAGAAAAGTATTTAAGGAGTTTTCAGAATGAATAAGGCACAGGGACAGGTATGGAACAATTGTTTGAGCATCATCAAAGACAATGTGAGTCACCAAAGTTTCAAGACTTGGTTTGAACCCATTAAACCTGTTTCAATAAACGACAGTACGTTAACGATTCAAGTTCCAAGTCAATTCTTTTATGAATGGCTGGAAGAACACTACATTACTTTACTGAAGAAAACGATTAAAAAAGAGCTTGGACCTAATGGTTCTTTGGAGTACTCCATTATAATGGAGAATAATTACAACACAAATAAGTCTTACGCCATAAAGGTTCCAACAACGAATAGAAGTGCTGTAAAGAATCCGAGTGTTTCAATGCCATTGGATGTTGGAAATAAAGGCATAAAGAACCCTTTTATTATCCCGGGTTTAAAAAAGGTAGTTGTTGAGTCTCAGCTAAATCCAAATTATTCTTTTGAAAATTTTGTTGAAGGTGAATGTAACAGACTTGCACGGTCTGCAGGATTTGCTGTAGCAAGTAAGCCCGGCGGAACAGCTTTTAACCCGCTATTAATTTATGGTAGTGTTGGTCTTGGTAAAACCCATCTTGCTCATGCAATTGGAATTGAAATCAAGAATAATCACCCCAATAAGACTGTGCTTTACGTCTCTTCGGAAAAATTTACCCAGCAATTCATAGACTCCGTAAGGAACAACACTCAAAATGACTTCATTCACTTCTATCAAATGATTGACGTGTTAATCATTGATGATGTTCAGTTTTTTGCAGGAAAAGAAAAGACACAAGACGTATTCTTCCATATTTTCAACCACCTCCACCAAACGGGAAAACAATTGGTGATGACCTCGGACAAACCACCGGTTGAAATGCAAGGTATTGAACAACGTTTGTTATCTCGATTTAAATGGGGGTTAAGTGCGGACCTTCAAGTTCCTTCGTTAGAAACTCGTATAGCAATTCTCGAGAAAAAAATGTACACCGAGGGTATTGAATTACCTCGGGAGGTAGTAGAATACCTCGCCTACTCTATCACTACTAACATCAGGGAGCTGGAAGGAGCTTTAATCTCATTAATTGCGCAGTCATCGTTGAACAAGAAAGCCATTACATTGGAATTGGCTAAACAGATGATTGACAAATTTGTAAAGAACACGGCTCGGGAAGTTTCTATCGATTATATCCAGAAGGTTGTGTGTGACTATTTTAACCTACCAATTGAACTTCTTAAATCTAAAACGCGCAAGCGTGAGGTTGTTCAAGCTAGACAAATTGCCATGTATTTTGCCAAGCAAATGACTAAGGCTTCCCTAGCCAGTATAGGCGCACATTGTGGCGGTAAAGATCACGCAACAGTTTTACATGCATGCAAAACTGTGAATAACCTGATTGATACTGATAAGCGATTCAGAGGCTACATAGACGATCTCGAGAAAAAAATTAGCATTCAATAATCTAAAAGGAATCCATCTGGGTTCCTTTTTTTAGTTTCACTACATGAAGCGGATCCTTTTTGTTTGTTTGGGCAACATCTGTCGTTCACCTGTTGCCCATGGTATTTTGCGCAATAAAATTGATCAAAAAGGCTTGTCGGATAAACTCAGTGTAGATTCGGCAGGAACAGCCAATTGGCATGAAGGTGAGGCTCCTGATAAACGCTCTACTGCCAACGCTTCAACTCATGGCATAGACATTTCTAACCTTGAAGCAAGGCAGTTTTTACCTTCCGATTTTGATGAGTTTGACTACATCTATGCTATGGATGAGTCTAATTATGAGCATATCGTATCACTCGCAAGCAACCCTACTCAAGTAAACCAAGTAAGTTTACTTCTTGGATTAACACATAATCCTCCAATTGATGTTCCCGACCCCTATTATGGTGGCGAACAAGGTTTTGAACATGTGTTTCAATTGATAGACAGCGCATGTGACAGCCTACTTGATAAATTAGAACTATGAGTGGAACATTGTACCTCATTCCTACTCCGCTTGGAGAAGGGCCTATTGATTACTCCATCACCCTCGAGGCAAGAAGTGTCTTAACATCAGTGAATACCTTAGTGGTCGAGCGAGCTAAAACAGCACGGTCGTTCATAAAGCGCTTGCATTTAGAGCGCAGTTTAGATAGTTACCAATATGTTACACTAGATAAGCGAAGTAAAGAACAAGATTCGATGGATATCCTCATGAAGCTTATTCAGGGGAAAGATATAGCATTAATGAGTGAAGCAGGAGCTCCAGGTGTTGCGGACCCGGGTTCATTATTGGTAAAAATGGCCCATGAAAACAAACTCAAAGTGCACCCCTTGGTAGGCCCCTCAAGTTTTTTACTCGCTTTGATGGCAAGCGGATTGCCTGGACAAAGTTTTCAATTTCACGGCTACCTTCCTATTGATCGTAAAGAGAGAACGCAGAAAATCAAACAAATGCAACGTTTTGCCCAACAAGAACGTCAAACCCAGATTTTCATGGAAACGCCATATCGCAATCAAGCACTTCTTGAAGCTTTAATTAAAACACTTCAACCAACTACCCAGCTTTGTATTGCTTGCAACCTTACTACTCAAAAAGAGTGGATATATACAGCTTCTGCTTCTGATTGGAAAGCAGTTAAAAAAGACCTTCAAAAACAGCCTGCAGTATTTCTCATTTATTGAGCCGCAATAACCTCAATATCAAAGGTTAAATCAGTTTTTGGAGGTATATTTTGGAACCCTTGCTCTCCATAAGCTGCCTCATAGGGTATAAAAAACCTTGCCTTCTCACCTACGCGTAAATGGAGCACTGCTTCTTCCCATCCGCGTATTACTTGACCAGCTCCTTGAACGAACGTAAATGGCTGTCCCCGATCTACAGAACTATCAAACTTTTGACCATTAGGCATATAGCCTGAGTAATGCACGGTAACTTGTTGGCCAGGCTTTACTTTCTCACCCTGACTATGTTCAACAATGTAATAGACTAACCCTGTGCTACTTTCTCGTTTACTTAGTCCATCTACCCTGTATGGTTTAGCACCTTGTTTTGTGCGGAAAACTTCTACATCAAAAATTAGTGGCTGCGTAATATCGATGTCATTTCTTATTCCTGGAGTATATCCAATTTGTGGTGGAACATAAAATTGAAACCGATCACCTTCTCGCATCATCAGCATCCCTTCCTCTAACCCAGGTACCAACTTCTGGTCTCCAACCGGCAAGTCAATCGGCCCACCATCCCCAAAAGTCTTATTCGATTGGACTAACTCTCCCGAATTTGCATAATAAACAGCGTAATTAGCTCTTGCAATATGCCCTTTACTTACCTCAGCACCATTACCCGCTACGAGCTGACGATATGCTAATCCTGTGCCTGAACTAGCTTGCGTAAACTCAGAAAGATCAAAGCCTTTACTTGCTTTTTCTGCACTATTGGGCTTAGGTATTATTTGAGTTTCTGTTTCTACTTGGGTTGACTCAGTACATTGCACCAAAGCGAATGCAACAGCACACATAACTCCTATCTTTTTCATGATTTTATTGCTTTACAATGAAGGTAATAAACTACAGGACTAAACGGTGGAACAAGGCTATCCATAGTTCCCTCCTCGCCATAAGCATATTTCGAAGGTACTAATACAACCATTTTTTCTCCAGCACGCATTTGTGAACATAGGTGATCCAAGCCAGGAATCATTTGATCAACTGCACCTTGCTGATACGTGAAATCTTCACCGCGATCAACAGTGGAATCGATTTTTTCCCCACTCAATAAAAAACCTTCGAACGACAGCAGCAAATCTTCACCCCTTGCAGCGGTTTCACCTCGACCTGACTCAATCTCAGCTACGAAAACTTCCTTTGTATACCTGAATGCAAGTGAACATGTGTCTAAAAACTGGGAAATTCGTTCTTGCTCCTCCATTTCAAGATCTTCTCGAGCCTCTGGGTAGTGCTTAAAATAGCGGTATTGAACAGCTGGCTCGATATGAACTAATTTCCACCTTGCCCTAATTTCTCCTTGCCCTGCGAATGATATTCCCAGTGATTTCCAGTAGCTCGCTGGTGCTTTAAACGAAATAATATCTTGAAGTTGAAATACGTTGGCAAAAGAAACTAGTAGCGGTTTACACCTGTCTAATTCAACTACCCAATTAGAATCCTTTAAAAGTAAGCCATTAACACCAGAAAGTGAACCTTCAAAAACTGCGACATCCTCTGAGGACAGCGAATCTCCTATTCCTAATGAATCGATTTTATACCAAAAGCCATCAGGATGCTTTGTAAATCCTGATCGATCTAAGTCACAACCAATTAGGAGGAAAACAATACCGAGTAGGCCGAGCAGTCTCATTTCAAGTCAAGCAATTCGATTTCATAAATGATTGTCGCGCTCCCAGGTATCTTATCATCATCTCCAAGAAGTCCATGGGCCAAATGAGAAGGCAATACCATGTGAGCTTTGTCACCAACACGCATGTAAGTTATTCCTTCATGCAGACCACTTTCCACATGAGCCTTTCCAATCTCAAACTCCTGAGGGCCAGTTTTTTCCGTTGAGTAACACAGTGTTCCATCGATCAAAAATACACGGTAATCAACTTTTGCTATTTGCCCGGTCTTCGCCAACGGGTTAGAAGCATCTCCTGGATTGAAGATTTCATACCTCAATCCAGTATGTGTCTCGTTCATATTCCATTTGCGTCGTTTTATAAACGCTTCTATTTGATCAGATTCAACAGCTACCCTTCTCTTATTCTCCTGTATTAAATCTTTCTCTGACACTTGCTGTACCGTTATCTCTTGCCTGCGGCGATCTTGATCGCAACTCGAGCAGCAAACCATGCACACAGCAAGTGCAGTAATGGCACAATTAACGAGATAGTTCTTCTTCATACTTAGGCAATAATGATTTAAAATACTGTTCTGTTTCCTCGAGCGATAAATCACTCCTTCCTCCTGCTGCATTGATATGCCCTCCTCCACTAAAATGTGATCGAGCAAATTTATTGACATCAAAATCACCTTTTGATCGAAATGAAATTTTAACAAAGCCCGCACTACTTTCTCTAAAAAAAGCAGCAAACTTAACGCCCTTAATGCTTAAACCGTAATTGACTAGTCCTTCGGTATCTCCTTTTTTATAATTAAACTGCTTGAGCTCTTCTTGGGATAAGCTGATGTAAGCAGCATGGTATTGCTCTAGGTAAGCTAGTTTCTCGCCAAGTACAAATCCCATAAGTTTGAGGCGGGTGTAAGACTGATTATCAAAAATAAGGTCATATACTTCATTATGCCTTAACCCTTTGTCCATAAGCTCTGCAACAATTCGCATGGTTTTAGAGGATGTAGAACTAAAGCGAAATGACCCGGTATCAGTTACAAGGCCTGTATACAAACTCGAGGCAATTGCCGAATCAATCAATCCTGTTTGTCCTAGCTTGTCAATGAATGAATAAATCAATTCTGCTGTAGATGAAGCCTTTGTATCTGACATCATGTAATCGCAAAAGTCCCCTGGCATTTGATGATGGTCAATTAATACTTTAACTGCCTCGGCCCCTTCGATAATCGGTTCTAAGCCGCCTGTTCTATGTAACTGGTTGTAATCCAAGCAAAATATAATATCGGCCTTTTGCAATGCTACTTCAACAGCGTTTGAAGAAGTTGTGTAAACGAATATGGAATCAGCGGCTGGTAACCAATTTAAAAAATCCGGAAATGGATCCGGAAGAACTACGGTTACTTCAGCAGTACAATATTTTTTTAAAAAATGATACAGTCCCAAAGAAGCGCCTACAGCATCTCCATCAGGAGACTTATGCGCTGTAATAGCTATAGAACCTGCATGTTGAATGAGTTCTTTTATTTCGGAAAATTCGTTTGATGTCAAAATTATCTTGTTTTGCCCAAAATTAGAATAAATAAGCGCCCACTATGGGGATGCAGAGATAATGTATACTTTTGCAACCCAAATAAATTGAATATCATGGCAGGAACCATAACTTTTACAATGATTAAGCCTGAAGCAGTAGCGGCAGGACACACTGGAAGCATACTCAATATGATGACGGAAGCTGGTTTCCGCATTGTAAGTTTGAAAAAAACACGACTAAGCAAGGTACAAGCTGGTGAGTTTTATGCAGTTCATAAAGAGCGTCCTTTTTATCAAGATTTAGTAGACTACATGAGCGATGGACCAATCGTTGCTGTCATTCTAGAAAAAGAGAATGCAGTTCTTGACTTTCGTTCATTGATAGGCGCTACAGATCCTTCTGAAGCTGAAGAGGGAACTATCCGTAAAAACTTTGCAGAATCAAAGGCTAAAAATGCTGTTCATGGATCTGATTCAGATGACAACGCAGAATTAGAAGCGAACTTTTTCTTCTCGCGTTTTGAACGTTTCTAATAAGTATTAATCGCAAGGGAAAAGCACCAGTTAGTGGTGCTTTTTTTTATCCCAAATGCACTGATTTCACTAAGTCTCGCTTATAAAAGTCGTTGATCTTTTCAACCACTTGCGACTGCATAAACTGAAGCTCACTTCGCAATGCACTATTGTCAAGCCTCAGGTAAAGCTTTCCTTCTTTGAGATTTATAGCTGTTGTATGCTTGGCTATACTTGGCCCCATGATTTCAGCCCACTTACTTCTCAGATCAGTTTCATCTATACCAGACCTTAGCCTGTAATATTCCAAATAGGCTTGAATTGCATCTCCGAGTGACTTTTGATTGTAATCAGCCATTACTTAGTTTGCATAAAGGTTTTCAACAGATTCATTTTCAACCCGAAATAATTGCAGTTCAGTTGGCACTTCCTCAAAAAGCGACTCAATTCGCTCTTTGTTCGCATCAGTAATAAAAACCTGGCCAAACTTTCCATCTGTTACTAACTTCATCATTGCTTTGACGCGATTTCGATCAAGCTTATCAAAAATGTCATCTAGAAGCAACAATGGGACCGATCCTTTTTTTTCCTTGATTAGTTGAAATTGAGCAAGCTTTAGCGAAACAAGGAAGCTTTTCTGTTGACCTTGTGAGCCAAACTTTTTCAAAGGTCTTCCTTTCAATTGAAAAGACAGATCGTCCTTGTGAACTCCAACGCTCGTATAACCCAGATACATATCTTTTTCAGCGGATTCTTCTAAAAGTTTATGCAGTTCCTCTTGGTTCAATTTGCTATCATACTTCAAGGAAACATCATCTTTTTCGGAAGTAATGAAGTTGTGTTGTTCCGTAAAAAGCGGTTTAAACTCTTCTACAAAATGTGTTCTGGAATTATGGATAGAAGCTCCAAATTGATCGAGTTGCATATCGTACACACTAAGTGCATCACGATCAATAGTGCGACTCTCTTTAAATTGCTTAAGGAGAGCATTGCGCTGTGCTAAAGCCCTATTATAAGCCAGTAATTGGTCTAAATAGCCTTTATTATATTGTGATATCACGCCATCCATAAACTTTCTTCTAAGCTCAGATCCTTCATATACTAACTCTGAATCAGCTGGTGAAATCATTACTAGCGGAAGCAAACCAATGTGATCAGCTAAACGCTCATACTCCTTCTTGTTTCGCTTGAACACCTTGCGTTGACCTCGCTTAACTCCACAATGGATTGCCAGTTCTTTTTCGTCTAACTCAAAAGTTCCCTGAATCACAAAGAATGCCTCCTCATTGTAAATGTTTTGAGAATCGATGGGATTAAAAAAACTTTTGCTGAAGGATAAATAGTAAATCGCATCCAATAGATTGGTTTTACCCACTCCATTGTCTCCAACTATACAGTTTACCCCGTCACAAAAGGATAATTCGGTTTCAGGATAGCTCTTAAAGTTTACCAACGAAAGGCGCTTCAATTTCATATTGCGAATTTAAAGTAACAAATTGGTCTAAGCTGAATTGGAGTTATCAACTAACCACCATTTATAATTCGATTTTTAAAGCAAAAACAAGTTATTGAAAAGACTATATTTGCGCCTCTAAATGTGATTCAAAGGTATGAGTAAAAAGAACCAACAAGACGAAACCATTGTAGATGTAGAACAAGTCTATAGTAAGACTGAGCAATGGGTTGAAACGAATCAGCGCAACTTGTTGACAGCTATTGGTGTATTGGCTGTTCTAATTGGCGGATATTTTTATTACACCAAGATGTACCTTCCACCGTTGGAGGAAGAAGCTCAATTGCAGCTTTTCCAAGCCCAACAATATTTTGAAATGGACTCATTGAATTGGGCTATGGAAGGCGATAATCAAGGCAACTTGGGTTTTTATCAAATCGCACAGGATTACGGCAGTACAAATGCAGGAGAGCTTTCTAAGTACTATATGGGAGTCTGTTTGTTGCGCACAGGTGATTATGAAGGAGCCATTGACTATTTAGACAGTTTTAGTGCTGATGATAAAATGGTTTACCCCAATTCACTAGGTCTAATGGGAGACGCCTACTCAGAACTGGGCGACTATGCCAATGCTAAATTGTATTACCTCAAAGCAGCCGACGCTGGTAACAACGACTACATTACTCCAAAATACCTCATGAAGGCCGCTATGGTTGCTGAAGAGCTAAGTCAATGGAATGATGCATTGTCTTACTACGAGCGAATTCAAGCTGAATTCGATGCCACTCAAGAAGGACGAGTGATTAAAAAGTTTATTACGCGAGCCAAAGCTAACTTATAGCATCTTAACGGTATTGTCATAACTTCTAAACGGGCTTTATGCCCGTTTTTTTATGCATTAGATTTACATTTGAAACTATGGCTACATCAGAAAAAAACTTATCAGATATAGAAACAGACTCCCTTCCCTCCGCTTCTGGTATGCGGATTGGGATAGTCGTGAGTGAGTGGAATACGGCAATCACCTCAAACCTCTTAAATGGAGCTGTTCAGGTGTTAGAAACTTCCGGTATTTTTGATAATAACCTGCAAATACAGTACGTTCCTGGAAGTTATGAGCTACCGTTAGGAGCACAATTGATGCTAGACTCCGATGAGAAACTCGATGCTGTAATTTGCTTAGGGTGTGTCATTCAAGGAGAAACTAAGCATTTTGATTTCGTGTGTGAGGCTGTTGCACAAGGTGTTAAAGACGTCGGTTTAAAGTACAACAAGCCAGTTATTTTTGGAGTTTTAACAGATAACACGAAACAACAGTCAATTGATCGATCCGGTGGGAAACTCGGGAATAAAGGTGATGAAGCAGCAGCTTCAGCATTAAAAATGGTAGCCCTTAAACGAAAACTAACCTCGTAATGAATTTACTAAAGCGCATAGCTCCTATTATTGAACTTATTGTGGCAGCAGTAGTTATTTCTGCTTGGGCCATTGGAAAAGCAGATTATCGATTTCTAATCACTACTGCCTTGGCTATATTGGCTTTAATGTATTTTGTTCTAAGCATGCGCAAAACGCCAAAAAATGCAGAAAGCATGCGAGATGTATTCATCGATAAAATAACTTATTACAGTTTATCGGTGATTTCATTGGGGATACTCTTTCAACTAAATGCTTATCCAAATGCTAAATTAATGACTGGAATTGGTGGTGCCGGTATAGTACTTGCCTCAATCGGGTTCATTCTTCGAACAAAAGATTCAAGAGATTTACAGCGGTTCAAACTTCCTTTGATTCGCAATTTAATCTTACTCGCAATTGGCGCAGCATTATCGGTTTTTGTATAAAAAAAGCCCCATTCTAAGAATGGGGCTTTATTATTTAATTTCATTTAAACTTACCAAATCACAATTCGTTTCGAATCCTGTTTAACCATTGCTCCTGATTCACAGTTCCAAGCATCCATGAATTCCACCATATTACTCATTGGTCCTACTACACGATATTCTCCTGGTGAGTGCGGATCAGTTTCTACTTGTCGCTTTGTATAAGCTTCCGTAGCATGTGATTGCCAAACTTGAGCCCAGCCTAAAAATACGCGCTGATTTCCAGTGTAACCATCAACTTCTGGTGCAGGACCTTTACCTTTTCTCGAATTCTGGTAAGCATAATAAGCTAACGTCAGGCCTCCATGATCTGCTATGTTTTCGCCAATAGTTAATGCTCCATTCACATTTACCCCTGGAAGTGGTTCATATGCGCTGTATTGATCAATCATTCGCTTTGCTAACTCATCGAATGCTTCTCGATCTTTTTCTGTCCACCAATTGGATAAATTACCATTAGGGCCATATTTACTACCCTGATCATCAAATCCATGGGTGAATTCATGGCCAATCACACCACCAATAGCACCATAATTAATCGCATCATCTGCATTGGGATTATAGAAAGGAGGTTGCAGAATTCCAGCTGGAAATACAACCTCATTATTAGTTGGGTTATAATATGCATTTACAATGTGAGCCCCCATAAACCAATCGTCTTTATCAACTGGTCTATCCAGTTTGTCAAAATTCAAAGCTGTTTTATACTTACTAATATTCACAACATTCTCTAGAAAGGAACCACGAGAAATCTCAAGGTCTGAGAAATCCTTCCATTTGTTAGGATAACCTATTTTATAGGTGAAGGCACTGAGTTTTTCAAGAGCCTTTTCCTTGGTTACATCACTCATCCAGTCTAGCTGACGAATGCGATCACCATAAGCTGAACGCAAGTTTTCAACCATTTCTTCCACTACCTGTTTATCTTCCTCACTAAAATACGCTTGTACATAAAGGTGACCCAATTGCTCAGATAACCCATTTGTTGCTGCAAGAATTCTTTTCCAACGGGGCTTCATTTCTTTCGCACCCGACAAGGTTGTACCATAAAATTTGAAATTTTCACGCACGAATTCCATAGGTAGATATGCGGCCATTCCGCGAACAACCTTCCATCTTGAATAATCTTTCCATGTTTGAAGGTCTTCTGACATAATGAGTGCATCCAAAAACTTGATATAATCAGGTTGTCTAACAATTATTGAGTCGGGATTTATTTTCAACTCCTTCATCATATAAGCGATGTTCAGGTTTTGGGTGAACTCAATCACTTCTGAGGCTGCAAACTTGTTGTAAGTATTTGCTGGGTTTCTTCGCTCAACACGCCCCATCATTTCACCAGCCAGTTTTGATTCAAACCCATAAATTCGATTTGAAATTGCTACTGCCTCAGCAGAATCAATACCCAGAAGCATATGCATTTTTGCTACATGCTCACGGTAAGCCTTTTGTATTGCTACTGCAGCACTATCCGATTTGAGGTAATATGATTGATCCGGAAGGCTTAGCCCACTTTGACTAAGGTAGAGGGCATTTTTTGTAGAAAACTTAGAATCCGGAGAAACGCCTAAGTTAAATGGAACAGAGGCAACACCATTTGATAGAAACAAAAACAAACTTGGTAACGCTGCCTTATCGGATACTTCCTCAACTCGCGATAACAAAGGCTGAATAGTGGTGATGCCCAAACCTTCAATAGTGGCTGAATCCATACCAGAATAATAAAGATCTCCTATTAGCTGTTCATCCGTTCCCTTTTCAAGCTGTTCATCTCCACTGAACGAATCCAATAGTGTTTTTAAACGTTCATTATTGTTCTCAATCAATTGATTAAACTTACCCCATCTACTTTCTGTTTCAGGTATTGGGTTTGCCTCAATCCATCCTCCCGCTGTAAACTGATAAAAATTATCACATGGAGATACTGTAGTATCTAAAGATGACAAGTCGAACGCAGGTGTTACTTTAGGCTTGGTCTCTTCAACCCCTTGACTTTCGGTCTTAGGATTACAACTTGATAAAAAAACTCCAGCAGTTATTCCCAATAGGGATAGGGTTTTCAATCCCAATGTCTTTCTTTTCATAAACGCTTTATTAGTAGAGTACAAATGTAAGTTTTTCATCAGTTCTCCTTCCCTATACAGTTTCCACATTACTCAACTTTATGCTTTCAGTAGACGTCGGATAATTGTACTTTCGTAGCCCAAAATAAGAGCTATGTGGTTTAGCGTATACACACGAATCGGTTTAACAACAGTCGTTTTTGGCTGGTCAATTTATCAGTTTGTATTAGGTAACATTGGAAACGGAATATTTTT
>CBFIEM010000013.1:0-88555 GCA_965661625.1 Salibacteraceae bacterium | reverse complement strand
TGAAATACTAATAATTAAGACTAATAAATTTCTCATTCTATGCTATAAACTTCAAAGTCGCCCTTTTCTTGTGCGCGTTTGTAAATATCCTTTTTCATTCGCGCAATCAAGGCTCTTTTGCGTTGATTTAGAATTAAATTTTTGATTTTTTCCCGCTCCAGCGATAATGGGGATAAACTATTTTTAAGTTTATAATCTTGAAGTCGCACCAGGTAAATAGTTCCGTTGCCAGTAAAATCAACAAACTTTCGTTGCCTTAAAAAACGCTCGGTATCATCCATTTGTAATGGCACCTCGCGAAGTAAGTCATTTAAATACACCCAGGACTGATCATCAAGGAAGTAGTTATTGGCGAACTGATGACAGTAATCTTCAAGTTGTTCAAAATCACTTTCGTCAGATGATTTCAGCCACATTCTAACCTTGTCCAACTGCGGGGCGTTGCTGTCTAGCTTAACATACAACACCTTAACAATAAAGTCTTTAAGCTCAAAGTTAGATTTATTGTTATCGTAATAGTCCCTAATTTCATCTGGACTGATTGCTGTATCTAGCTTTTGACTTACCAATTTATTTTCAAACGCATAAATTAACAAGTCATTCTTATATTCAGCAACTTGTTGCTCAATATCCAAATCATCAATGTTGATGTTATTTGCAGCATGATTTACTAAGACTTGTTTCTCGGTCCAGTTATCAATAAGATTTTTAGCTAGCGCTAAGCTATCATCGCTCGACAAGTTCGAAGGAATTTGGCTTGTTACATCTTCCACATACAGAACCGTGTTTTTGTAACGAGCAATAATCGGTTCATCGGCTTGCTCACTGATAAACCAATCACAACCTGTTAGCAAAACCAATGCTAAAATGGATAATGTTCTAAGCCTGTACATGCTTAGTTATTCACCATTTGCATCACTTCTTGATTCACTTTGAAACTGTACTTTTTCCGCAATTCCGTAATCCACTTTTCCTCTAGAAAGTTTTGATAATCGGCAGTATACAAACCACGAGCCTCATTCAGCGTTTTTGGTTGAGCGGGCAAGAACCCTTTAACGTTTACCACTACAAAGTTTCCATTCATTGGAATAACTTCACTTATACCCTCTTTCTGCTCTACTTTTTCGAGAACTGGCAAAGAAGCAATCTCGAATTTTCCGCGTTTTACGCTAACTGCAAGCTGACTTTTAGCATTTAAGGTGGCTATTATAGCACTATCGTTTTGTCCTGAATTGAGCATCTCAGCCACTTTCAACGCCTTTGACTCATCTGAGCACGAGTAAATTGTTACATCCATACGATCTTCCCACATGTATGCATCCTTGTGGTTGCTGTAGAAAGCTTCAAGCCCTGCTGTATCCTCTACTGCTTTTGACCAAACTTTCTTATCCATTAAATCAAACAACAAAATACCGTCGCGATACTCTTGAACTAAGTTCCGGTATGCTGGGTATTTCTTGTCTAAAATCGACGACTCATATCCTAGAATGCGCTCTTGGATGTATGCTTTCTGAATATCTTCCAAAAACTTATCCAGAGAATTCACGCGGTAATCGCGCTGATGCGCAACGATATACTCGGCATAATCATGTTGCGAATAGGTAGTCGTTTCACCTAAATACTCACTGTCTTTAAGGGTTAAAACAGCCTTTTTCCAATTTGCATTTTCGGGAATTGACCATTTTCCAGTGAGTACAGTATCGGTCACTGTTTCATTTACCTTACTCAAAGATTTTTGATTGACTTTTACACTGTAGTCTTTCATCAGTTTATTAACCAACGATTCTTTGCTGCGGTCTCCCCTAACATCGCGACTTACCTTTTGCTTCAATTCAGCCTTCATCGTTTCGAAGTCGCCAATAGGCTTGCGCTCAATTAATTTTACAATATGCCATCCATACTCTGTGCGGAAAGGTTTAGAATACTCTCCTTCTTTCAGTTCGAGCACAGCATTTTCGAAAGGGGCTACCATACGACCTGCACCAAACCATGATAATTCACCGCCTCTTCTCGCAGAAGCTTTATCGTCGGAATAGGTACGAGCTAAGTTTTCAAATTTTTCTCCATTTCCCAAACGCTCATAAATCTCATTTGCCTTCTTCTCGGCATTGGCCTTTTCCTCTTCTGAATCTCCAGAAATACTGCGAACCATGATGTGCGCAGCTCTTACCTGTCCCATAGCTTCACGACGATCAGTTACTTTTATGATATGATATCCAAAAGAAGTACGCACAATCTCCGAAACTTCTCCTTCTGGAGTGTTGTATGCCGCACTCTCAAACGGATAAACCATTCTAAACGCTGTAAAATACCCCAAGTAACCACCATTGTCTTTTGCTGAAGGATCTTCAGAACGCTCTGCGGCTAGCTTATTAAAGTCTGCTCCATTTGCCACCAATTCTCTAATTTCTTTAATGCGCTTGTAAGCCAAAAGTGTATCAACTGGTGTAGCATTTTCAGTTAATCGAATCAAGATATGCGATGCTTCGAGGTCCTCTCCCATGCGATCATACGCCTCTTTGATGATTGCCTCATTTTGCGTCTGGTCAATGAGGTAAGGCTTTTTCAGCTCCTGTACATATTTAGCAAGTTCCTGCTTAAAGGAATTGAGGGTATCTAACCCCATAACTTCGGCCTCCTTTACCTTCAATTTGAAGTTTATGAAAAGCTCCATATACGCTTCAAGTGACTTTTCTTCAATACTGGAAGACTGAACATTATTCTTATTGTAGACTGCTTCAAACTCAGCTAATGTAATTGGCTGGTTATCTACAGTGAGAATAACCTCTTCTTGTGCCCATACTGATAGGCATATCAAATTCAAAAGTAATGCTGTGAAATACTTCATCTTTATGTGTTAATCGTTAAACAATTATCTAGAGTAATTAGGTGCTTCGCGAGTAATAGCAACGTCATGTGGATGACTCTCTGCTACTCCGGCCGCCGTAATCTTAACAAATTGTGCTTTGCGTAATTCTTGAATATTCTTTGCACCACAATAGCCCATTCCAGCGCGCAATCCACCTATTTGTTGATAGAGTACCTCGCTGAGGTTTCCTTTAAAAGGAACACGCCCACTTATTCCTTCAGGTACCAATTTTTTAATGTCATCTTCCGCATCCTGAAAGTACCGATCCTTAGAGCCATGCTGCATTGCTTCAACGGACCCCATTCCTCGATAAGCTTTGAATTTCCTTCCTTCATAAAGGATTGTCTCACCTGGTGATTCTTCAACACCTGCAAAAAGACTTCCGGCCATGATGGTATCTGCACCTGCGGCTATGCCTTTAACCATGTCTCCACTAAATCGAATTCCACCATCAGCAATCAGTGGAACATCCGTGCCTTCTAAAGCTCTTGCAACTTCCATTACTGCAAACAACTGCGGAACACCAACACCCGCAATTACACGTGTGGTGCATATTGACCCAGGACCGATTCCTACTTTTACGGCATCAGCTCCATTCTCCACAAGCAACTTAGCGGCTTCAGCTGTTGCTATATTTCCAACAACAACATCAACATCATACCCCGCATCTTTAACACGTTTTAATGCATCAATTACACCTTGTGAATGTCCGTGAGCGGTATCAATGATTATTGCATCTACACCATTCTTGACCAAGGCCTCAACACGCTCCATCATATCTCCAGTAATACCTACTGCAGCAGCCACGCGAAGTCTACCAAATTCATCTTTGGCAGCATGCGGTTTGATGCGTGCCTTGATGATATCTTTAAATGTGATTAGACCAGAAAGCTTCCCAGTTTTATTAACCACAGGTAGCTTTTCAATTTTATTCTCTTGTAATATTTCCTCTGCCTTCGAGTAGTCAAATCCTTCTTGGATGGTAATGATGTTCTCTTTTGTCATTACCTCAGAAATTGGACGGTTCAACCGCTTTTCAAATCGCAGATCACGATTTGTAACAATTCCTAGCAAGGTCATATCGTGGTCAACTACTGGAATACCTCCTATAGAGTGTTCTTTCATCAAGTTCAGCGCATCTCCCACCGTAGCATGTTTATCGGTTGTAACCGGATCTTGGATCATTCCACTTTCTGAACGTTTCACTTTCCGAACTTCCGCTGCTTGTTTTGCGATACTCATATTCTTGTGCAAAACTCCTATTCCACCTTCTTGAGCAATGGCTATTGCCAACTTTGACTCAGTAACAGTATCCATAGCTGCACTGACAATTGGTGTCTTGATTTCAATATTTCTACTAAACTTGGAGGAAATATCTACATCTCTAGGAAGCACCTCTGAGAAACGAGGAACGAGTAGTACATCGTCGTAGGTCAACCCTTCCCCTAAAATCTTATTATCATATATGGACATGAGCAGTTATTTTTCCTTAAAAATAAAATTGGGCAAAAATAAGGAATTCCGCCCGTGCTAATGTGTTAAGATGTGTTTAAATACTACCTAATTAACGTTACTGTTCCTGTTCGTAACACCTCATCATTTAAGGCGTTATTTACTACCAAACGATAAACGTAAACACCTATTTCAGCTGGCTGACCATTAACGTAACCATTCCAGCCTAAAAAGGGGTTAGATGTTTCATAAATCAACCTGCCGTACCTATTGAAGATACTGAGTTTATACGTCTGAACATCTCCAAAGGCAACAACCGGCAGGAACACTTGGTTGACTCCTTGGCTGTGTGGACAGAATGCATTTGGAATAAACACTTTTGCGTCTGATGAAAGGCAAACTTTATTGGATATACTCTCCTCTTGATATCCAAATCGGTTTCCTTCATCCTCTAAGGCGCGCACCCAGTAGCAAAACTGATCTCCTAAAGTAACCAAGTCATAAATATCATCTGTTGATTCAAAATCTCCTGTGCCGAAAACACCTACTAATTCTGCAGGTTGATTACTGATGGAACGATATAACTCATAGCGAGCTACCCCACTTCCCGCAGCGTCCCAATTGAAGTATTCATCCCAACTCAATACGTTTACGTATGTAGACTCGTCAATTGTACCGCCAATATGAATCGTTTTAACAGTTTGAGAGAAGCTAGCGGGAATTTGACACGTGTCATAAAGGACGAAACGGTAGTAATGAGCAGCATCACCAACGGGAACATCGGCATCAGTCATCGTATATATTCCACTTCCAAGCGGGACAACTTGATCTACTGGCAACCACGGTCCATCCGAACGTATACTTCGCTGCAACTCATAAAATGAAGCAGGAACCGATTCATCAACTGCTAATGTAACTTCAGCAGCGGTTTCTGAAATTACCGTTGCTTTAGTAGCATAAAACACATTGGGTTGAAGCAATCCAGATCGGAGTACACAGAACTTGTTGGAAGTTGTTGTTTCTCCCGCACTACTAACTCCTTTGACGGTATAGCAGTACTCTTTCGTTGGATCAACATCAACATGCGTAAATGAGGTAATTGCTGTATCTACAGAAACAAGCAACGTATCTCTTCCTCCATCTATTGAAACATAGAGCTCATACGTTGCAATATCGTCCCAACCGATGTAAGGAGTCCAAGACACCTCGTACTGTTTTTCGCAATAATTAGGCACTACTGAGGTATATATGGTCCTGTGTTCTATACCAATAGCACTTGTGTTAGGCGTTGCTGGACTCCCTTTAAAACATGTATCAAAAGCAGCCACGCCATACTGTTGGAAACTCATGTTTCCGGATGCAACCACATCGACAAAAGACACGTTATTTATTCCATTAATTGTGTCGATGATAATGTAACTGTTGGAGGCGAAGTCAAAATACGATATGTAATACCCTTGAACATCTGGAGATGTTGATGGACTCCAATAAATGAGCACATTCCCGCTTGCAGTATCAACTGTTATACTGTCAATCCCTGGAATGTCAGGAGCCGTATTGTCTTGGAATAAATCTTTAAGCACTGCAGATGTAGAAGTACACCCCGCATTATTATCTATTTCGATGCGGTAATAAACTGAATCTTGACACACCTTAAATGTGTCGTTATAAACTTCAGTTCCATAGGCTGTTGCTCCTACTTGCTGCCAACTGCCTGATGCTCCCAATTTGCGATAAATCCGATACATTCCGGTTGAACCATTATTATCTGGAACATGAATCGGGTTCCACCTTACATCTGCTGTTGTATCTGTTTGGTTATTAAAGAAAGGCAACATCGTTTGCAGCGTATCTGAGCTTGCACTGTTCGCATTTCCAGATCCATCATTATAAACCGTTTGGATGAAATAATAATAGCTGTTTAAGTTTGCTGTATTGGTATGTTGGGTTGTTGATGTACCCAAACCCGTTACGTTTGTTGATGCATAGCCGTTATTTTGGTTTTGAGAAAAATACACCTCATAACGCACGAACTCATTGAGTGGATCATTGGGTGGGGTCCAGTTCAGTATTACATTACCATTGTCGTCCACAGAAATGCAATGCAAGTCTGGCGGACCGACTGCAGAAAAAGCCGGTAAAACTGCATGGAAAAAAATGGTTAATAAATATAGCTTCAGCCGCATATGCCTTGTGGTAACGTCCAAATTTTACTTTCCTTGCTTAAAAGTCGAAATCTGTTGTATTTAGTTGTTTTTTAGCTGCGTGATATTCATTCAAAAGCTGATCAAAAATGTAACCCGCAGGCTTTATGCCGTCAATCATAGATGCCACTTGACCAATTTCCAACTCACCTTCTTCGAGGTCTCCTTCAAACATTCCTTTCTTAGCCCTTCCTCTTCCTAACAAATCACGTAGCTCTTCTGTTGTCGCATCGGCCAAATAAGCTTGTTTTACCTGATTGTAAAATTCATTTTTTAACAGTCTAACTGGAGTAATTTCCTTCAGCGTGAGCTCTGTAGCACCTTCTTTAGCCTCAACAATAGATGATTTAAAATTCAAATGAGCACTTGACTCATCTGATGCCGCAAATAGACTTCCAATTTGAACTGCATCAGCACCAAGAGCAAAGGCCGCAAGCATCGCTGATCCAGAGCCAATTCCACCTGCCGCAATTACGGGGATATCAACAGCCTTTACAACATTCGGAATTAAACACATGGTGGTTGTTTCTTCACGGCCATTGTGACCACCGGCCTCAAAACCTTCTGCCACGACTGCATCAACACCTGCATCTTCTGATTTTTTGGCAAACTTCGCACTTGATACCACATGAACTACTTTAATACCATGCTTTTGCAACTCTCCAGTAAGAAGCTTAGGATTCCCTGCTGAAGTAAAAACAATCGGTACGCGATTGTCAATAATCGTTTTGATGTGTGCTTCAATATTGGGATATAACATTGGAACGTTAACCGCGAATGGAGCATCAGTTGCGCGTTTACATTTCTCTACGTGTTCACGAAGAACTTCGGGATACATAGACCCACTTCCTATTATTCCAAGCCCTCCCTTATTGCTAACTGCTGCCGCTAACTGCCAAGGAGAACACCAAATCATGCCCGCTTGAATGATTGGGTATTTAATGTTAAGCAGTGTAGAAATACGATTTGCCATAATGAATTGTTTGTGCAAAAGTAGGAATTACCAAAGCCTTTTCAACTTGGTTTACGGTTGCCTTTATTGTTATATTTGTTCACTATCGTATGAAGAAATACATCTACGTTTATTTACTCACTGCGTTTGCCTTTCTGGCCAACGATTCATACGGCCAACTTTACATCTGGGAAGTTGGAGGCGGTTTTGGTGGAGCAAACTATTTAGGAGATATTGGTGGAGTTAATAGTGCAGGAGTTGACAATAGTTTAAGGGATATACAACTCCGACAAACATCGTTTGCCTTAAAAGCATTTGCACGTGTTCGCGTCGCTTACCGTTGGAATTTTGCTTACAACTTAACTTGGGCCCGAATTCGGGGTGCTGATAGCTTGACTACAGATTGGCCGGAGCGGTTTGCCCGCAACTTAAGTTTCAGGACAGACATCATAGAACTCAACGCAATTGGACAATATAACTTCCTTGCTTTTCCCGATTTAGGAGGAAAAAAAAGATATAACCAAGGATTAATTATGTACGCAGGAATGGGAATAAGCGTATTCTATTTTAATCCGATGGGGCAGTTAGACGGAACATGGCATAACCTTCAACCGCTTCAAACAGAAGGTCGTGAAAATGAATACTCGCGGTTTAGTGTAGGAATTCCAGTAAACATAGGTGTAACTTTTGAATGGCGAAATCAGCACAATCGTTTTGGACACCCTGTTGACCGTTACCGCAGACACCGAATTTCATGGGATTTCACCATGCGCGTTACTGCTACGGATTACCTCGATGACATCAGTACTGACTACCCCAATGTAAGGAACCTCGATTCTGAGCTGGCTCAGTCGTTTTCATCCCGCACAATGGAAGTTATTGATGATCCGCGAAGGGGGGATATTCATCCGAATAATCACTTGAACGCGGGCTCACCTCGAGGAGACCCTTCAGACAATGACTTTTTTCTCACAAGCACCGTTACGTATAGCTACATTCTAAAAACTGCAAAGCGCAGATTTAGAAGACCAAAGTATTCATACATGTACGGGAATATTAGAAAACGTGGTAAGCGCGCTCGCTACTAACTTATAAACTGGCGCAGTTTGCGTAATGGTTTCAATACACGAATAAATGGAACCGGCTTTAACTCATTTACTTTCCACGCTTTTCTATCCATGGCATTTGCCTTTAAGCGAGCAGCATAAGAAACGTTAGAGGCACCACCCTGTCGCATTTTAGTAATGTCTCGGTTGACATAATGCGAATCCAAATCGTATTTAACAAAAAGTCTTAGCATACACTCATAGTCTCCAGCCGTTCCCATATCAAGACGATATGAACCATACTTTTCATAGCTCGTCTTTGCTACAAATAATCCGGTATGTGGAACCATCCATCCCCACTTCCATTTTAAACGTGTTGATTTGCTGGATTTCCAATTGCGAACTATGCGGCCTTGCAGATCCACATACTTGATATTGCCATGTAACAAATCAGGTCGTTCTTCCTTCAAAGTTCTTGCAACATCCTCTAGTACGCGATCATCAGCATAAACATCATCAGCATGCAATACGCCGATATAATCACCAGAAGCCAACTTAAGCCCCTTATTTAACGCGTCATAGATTCCCTGATCTGGTTCAGATACTAAGTGCGTAACGTGTTTGTATGATTTCACGAGGGGCACTGTGCCATCAGAAGAGCCGCCGTCGATAACAATATGTTCGATGTTATCATAAGATTGATCAGCAACACTTTCAAGCGCATTTAAAATGATATGCGCTGCTTCATACGCTACGGTGATGATGGAAATTTTCAACGGATTTCGCGCTTTTTCAATTCAATCGCGGGCGTTCCCCCATAAATGGTGAAAGCATTTAGTTTACCAGAACCAATAGCCCCAGCCTGCAAAACAGCATGCGACTCCATTACTGTTCCTGGCATCAGTTTAGCTTGTGCACCAACCCATGCACCATCGTTAAGCTGAATACCTTGAACCATTAAATCAAATTGAACCGATTTATAATCGTGATTTCCTGTCAGTAAAAAAGCTCCTTGAGAAAGACACGCATTACTACCAATTTGAACATCGGTTAGATTATCAATCCACACGCGCTCTCCTACCCAAGTGAAATCACCCACCTCAAGAAACCACGGATACTTTATTGAAACCCTTGGCTTAATAACTACACCGCGCCCAATTTTAGCACCAAATAAGCGTAAAAAGAACACCTTTAATTGAGACGATGGGAACCAATATGAATCAAAAAAAATCGCATTTACCGCGTACCACAATAGTCGCTTCAATACATTTCCTGGATTGTAGTTATGATTAGAATAAGTATTGAGATCAACTCCCTTCATGCTGAAAAAATAGTGTTTTATAATCAGCTATATGAGCAGACAGCTCACTTTCGAGTTCAGCGCGCCATTTTTCGCGCTCACTCAAACTCCCTTGGAGCCAGTCAGTATCTCCGCTAACAATGCGTTCAACAGCATCCCTCCAAACATTGGGTTGTAAAGGTAATACAGCTCCCATATGGTAGCGGTTTATTGCTTCTGTCCAAGGTGTATTATCAGATACTATAACAGGAATCCCAAGCTGCAAAGCCTCAACCAATGCATGCCCGTAATTCTCTCCTTCGGTGGGACTGACCCAAATATCCATGGTTTTTAATAGCTCCCATACTTCCTGCTGAGGTAAGGCATTACGGTAGTGAACAATACCCTTGGTATCAATTGATTTACAATGATCAACGTAATTCACATTACTCAAATCACCCACAAGGTGTAGCTCTACTTTACGTTGAAACTGTTGGAGTATCGCTATTAAAAACGCTTGGTTTTTTTCAGGCGATAATCTGCCAACACAAATTAGCTTCAGTTTTTCTTGTTCATTCATAACAAAGGGCCGTGCTTCAAGTGAAGCTGGTAAATTTGGAATTACGGCAACCTCTGCTTTTGGAAATAGCATTCTAATATGCGTGGCCTCATCTGCTGATGTGGCGTGAAAACAAAGTCGCTCCTGAGGAACAAATACCTTTAGAAGGGTTAATATCAACCGCTTGAGTGTAGCTTTATACAACAATGCACTTGGGTTTAGCATGCCTCTTGGAGCAATTATTAAGCGTCTTGTTCGTGCTAAAAAAACAACCGGTAACAGCGTTAACTCAAACGTCCACATGCCATTGATGTAAACTATCCCCCCCTTAAATTCAGTGAGCTTTTTGTATACAGTTGGAAAACCCGTTATCCCCGGTGAAACATAGTTTACCTCCCACTCCTTTTCAAGATTTACAACTTCCATTGAGCTGTTGGAATATGGTGCTACGGAGCCAAGGTCACGATCTCGCGTTATCACTGGAACATCCCGTTCACTTAAACGTTTTAAAAGTTGTGCAACACTCTGAATAGGTCCCCCAGCGCGGTAACCCGGCAAAAAGTACTCTGTTAATATGAGTAATCTAGGCTTCAATCTCTACTTGGTTTAAAACAATCCATTCCTCCAAGGCAACAAAATGCCAAATCCTCGACCACGAGATTTTTCCATGAACAAAGTATAAGTCACTGAGCCTTTTGAGCTGTTCTTCATTAAAAATGCCCCGTTTACCCAAGCTAGTCAATCGCGTTTCGGTAAAACTTCTCAATGGACCTTTTACCCATTCATCCCATGGAAAAGTAAATCCAACTTTGGGTCGGTCAAAAAGGTCAGGAGGTAATGAGCGACCAAAAGCTTTTTCCAATAACGGTTTTTTCACTTTACCCATTTTTAGTTCGTCTTTCAATCCAACCACGTACTTAACCAATGCGTTGTCGAGCATCGGCACCCTAACCTCTAAGCCATTAGCCATACTCATTTGATCTGTATCGCGCAGTAACGTGGGCTCCAAATAATGATCCAACTCAAACACTGATAACTGAGACCGCGTTGTCTTTAACTTGATTTGCTTTGCTTCTAAATTCCAATTGCCAAGATCGTTAACGATATTGTTAGGCAGCACTGCTCTTCGCGCTAGGTAAGCTTCTTTTAAAGACTTTACATGTGCTATTTCCAACCATTTTTGAGCTCCTATGAAGTCTCGCTTCTTCAATATGTGATAAATAGGCTTGCGAAACATCTGCAGAGCTGATGATGTATACCATTTATAGGTGTCAAAAAACACATTAGAATACCCAAAAAACAACTCGTCTCCACCAAGTCCACTTAGGGCAACTCGAAACCCAGCAGTGCTTACTAAATTTGAAATCACAAAACTATTAATGCCATCTCCAGTTGGAGTATCCATAGCTGCAAATGCTTGTGGCAGTTGATCTAGCAACTGCTCTGGAGATACGTTTATAGGATGAAAAGGCAGTCCCAAATCTCGCGCAAAACTTTGTGCCTGACTCAGCTCAGAGGATGATGAGTCATCAAAGCCAACTGAGAATGCCGTAGGTTTTTTCTGCGATAGCTCACTTGCCAGTAACGAAATAACAGAAGAGTCAATTCCCCCACTTAAAAATGTAGCAATGGGAACATCTGCAATCAATCGTTTTTCAACCGATTTTCGCAATAAATCAGCAACATCATTTTCTGGTTCTTTGGGCGCTTCGCTTGCGGGTAGCAATGTTGACCGATAACGCTGGTGTGTTTTCTGCTGATTCGAAAACTCCATAAACGCACCAGCCCTTAGTACTTGAACTCCTTTTAGGAGGGTTTCAGGACTTTGCACACTTTGGTAACGCGCATACTCGCCAAGCACAGTGCGGTTTAATGTCTTAAAACCAGCAAGCATCAATGGCCTGAGCTCTGATGAGAAGTACATTCCGCCTTCAACCTCACCTACATACAATGGTTTTATTCCATAGGGATCTCGTGCTAAAAAAATGCTTTCTTCATGATTATCCCAAATTCCGAAAGCAAACATCCCGTCAAATTTATGAACACACGCCGATCCGTAGTGTATAAAAGCATTGAGCACAACTTCAGTATCACTCTCTGTGTGAAATTCAACATGCTGTTCTAATGACTTCCGAAGCTCTTTATAGTTGTAAATCTCTCCGTTAAATACCAAACAAAACCTGCCATCTTCCGACATTAAAGGCTGATTGGAACGATTATTTAAGTCTAAAATGCTGAGCCTCCGATGTCCTAAAACAGCACGGTCAAAAGACTTTATTCCATGGGCATTTGGTCCCCGATGAGCCAGTGAGCGCGTCATCCGTTCCACTAACTTTTCGGAAGGTCCCGAATTATAACATATCATTCCAGCTATTCCACACATGGTAGCAACGAAAGTAGTTTATTTGACCAGTCTAGGGGTGTATAATTTTGTGCAAGCCGAACACTGTGTTCCGAAGCACTCATAAGCTGATCATCACTCCAATTTCCAAGTGTTGTCATCGCTTTAATCCACGATTCTCGATCTCCTGATTCGGCGATTAGCCCATTTTTAGACTCGTCTAAAAACCAGTCTTTAGCACCTACTTCGCTGCTAAGAATAATCGGAAACCCTGCACTGCAAGCTTCGTGAACTACAACGCCCCAAGGCTCAAATAAGCTGGGTAATGTAAACACTCCCCCTCCATTTAGCACTTCAAACAAAGCTTCTCCTTGTAAAAACCCATGTACAACAGTTCCTTGTTGCATTAACTGACCAAACCCTTCTCCAATAACATGCAGCTCCCAGTCGGGATGGTCTTTATGAAAAGTCTTAAAAGACTCAAGTAATGTTTCAAATCCTTTCACGCTGCTGTTCCTTCCGATAAAAACAAACCGCTTAGCAGGTTTCCATCTGATTTGCTGGTAGTGTGTTACATCAGCACAGTAAACACCACTAATAATTTGGTCTTGCTCAAAACCAAGTTTAACGGCATACTTTCGAGCTGCAGAGCTAGCGACCCACACATGTGAGATTATTCGTTGGAGGTATTGTTTCCGAAAAAGGTTTAGTCGCTGCTTTAAACTTCCGTTGAATGGAGTATCCAACCCCATTATCACAGGAATATTTTGGTCAAATTGCTTGATCACCTGCAGGTAATCTGAATCTAGCCAACCAGAGACGTAGCAAACGTCTGGGCTGAAATCCGAAACCACATCCAATAATTCATGAAGTGATTCTGGCTTTCTGAGCGCTTTGTACGTTCCACTAAAACTGAACTTAAACGGGGCCTCCTCGTTTACTGGCCAATGCACAATCAGCACATTGGCCTTTGCCGCTAACGGCTCAATACACGCCAGAGTGTAGGTAGCAAGCTCGCTGTATAAAAAAAGTACCCTGGATTTATCCTTCATCTGCGAATAGCTCCCTGTTTTTAACACTTGTGAAATAGTACATCCACATGAAAAACATAAACCCTCCGTACGTGTAATTACCTTGCCGCAGCAATTGCAGCAAAATCACCAAAAGAACAGAGGAGCTTATAACCCAATAATCTTGATTTTCATTTTTTTCCCTTCGGATAACGAAATACCGAAAAATAAACAGAACAATAAATCCCAAACCAACTATGCCAGTCTCGGAAAGCAGTCGAAACGCCATACTATTCGCGTCCATACTATTGAAGTTGTACACCCCATCAGCTATAGGTGTCAAACTGTACTTTTCGTATGCTACAGGATGAGAACCCAACCCCGTTCCCCAAATTGGTGATTCTTGAAAGTTCTTAGCAGCAACTTGAAAATTGTTGTACTGCACAAAGCTTGACCCATGGACATCAAAAACCGAAACATTTCTACCAGAATAAAGCTCTACAAGTCCATCCACACGTACTCTAAACTCGTATACATTGCTATAAATCAACTGAAACACAATTAAACCCACTGGTATGGCAATGGCAATGTACCGTGTCAAACTAAAATTTATGAGCAGCAAGATTCCGGTTACAAATACACCCGCGTAGGCCACCGAAGAAAACGAGAAAATGTATGTGAAAATAATAATTGCCGCTTGCAGTTTACTGTATCCGTTAAACTCCTTAGCTAATAATGAATACACGGCCACAAAGAAAGCAGGCGCCATCGCAGATCCGTAATATGAGGGTTCCGAAAATATTGAGTTTAAACGTATTCCCAATACTCCTCCTTCCACCAACCCCCACTTATTCAGTATAAAGGAAAAATCATACCCGGGCTTGAATCCAATATTATAAGCAATTAGCTGTATCACACCTAATACGCCTGCCCAAAATGCCATTTTTAAATACAGCTTAAACCAATACACCACATTCCCTTGGGTGGCAGAAAATACGTAGTAGTAAAACAAGGTTGAAACGACAATATTTAGCAATATCTTAAAGAGCAAAAAGCCCTCATTATCCTCACTATAAACCCCGATTAATCCAGTAGTCAAAAACCATAAGAACAAGTAACTCAGTTTTGCAGGAAACGTATAACGAACCAAAAGAAATGGCAACAACGCCACAACAATAATATAACTCAGGTAGCCTTCAAACGGTGTTCTAAATAAAACAATACTGTACAAGAACAGTGTGGCAGTTATGAGCCACCCTAACAATCGTGAGAAGCCTCCAATTCCGAGGTCTTGTTCTATTTCATGTAGGGAATTATTGATCATAGCCACCCTGCAAAGTAATTAATCCTTCCAACTCATCAACCATGCGATTAAAACTGAAATGAGAACGCGCCTCCTCATTTACCAGAGGTAGTTTTGCGGCCTCTTCAATTGCCTGCTCTAATGCATCGGCGAACTCCCAATTCTCTACAGGCAGCCCTTGAACCAAGCCATAATTAATCAGCACCGGAATTGCTCCAACTGGAGATGCAACAACATGAAGACCAGCAGCTAATGCTTCCATAATAACATTTGGCATCCCTTCAGCACTGCTGGGTACTAATAACACGTCGTGGTTATCCATAACATTCCAAAATGCCTTGCGATCACTTAGGGAACCGAGGTAGGTTATGTTGTGACTGTTGGGGCGCCCTACACCTACCACGGTCAATGTGTACGGAGGGGGCACTCGTTTCATTACCTGCTCAAGCAAACCCAATCGTTTTCGAGGTTCATCCCGCCCAACAAATAACAACTTGTAAGTGGCTTTCTTGGGACGTTTTGGTTTGGTGTATGTCGGGAAAGCCGCAGGAAATTCAACAATCTTAGTTCGAGAAACCCCAAAATCAAGCAAGGTTGAAGTAATCATTCCACCATATGAATACACATAATCTGCCTTCTCTAGTAATTCTTTTACGGGCTTTTTCAAAAACCAATTCCCAACGACTTGTTTCCAACTTAAACGTTGTGGTTGCAGCATTTCATACCCATGCATATTAACCCCAATCGGAATATTTTCAAAGTCCTTATCACTTACAAGCGAACAACCAGTATACCCCTTACAATAAATAAAATCGAACCTGTACCCTACTGATTTTAATGCTTCACATGCTCCTTTTGCATACCGCATTGACGCACGAACATAATGGCCTGGAAGCCAATCAGTATCTACAAAAGGTACAATTACCTCCGTTAAGTTTGGCATACTCATCCACGACTCACGCAGTGACGGATCCCCTCCAGGGTGAACAAGGGTTAATTCATGACCCTTTGCTAGAATTGCTTGCGCCAATTCACTTGAGTGCGTTTGCATACCACCTATCACCAAAGGCGCGATTCCATCGGTAACTAAAGCAATATGAAGCGGTGCAGAGCTTGGCATGTTTCAAAGAAAGAATATTTGATTCAGTAATACGTGAAATAAGCTGGGCGTTTGTAGGTTCGGATCTCAAAATTAGGAGCTTTCTGCTTATGCCTTTAAATTTATTTGGAACTTCAGTTATTTCGATAACCAAACTGTCAGCTCCCAACCAAAAACTGCATAGACCCACCTTAACTTAGAAGTCTCCCAACTGAAGAAAGGCACAATTGCTTTACCCCAAGCCTTGCGCACTTCTTTACCTGTGCGCAAAGCATAAGAAGTATCAAATTTGGAACATGCTAACAGCGAGCTTAGCAAGTATGCCGAAATGAACCTTTTAAAGGTCTGAGCTTGTTCGGGATGAGTTTCTTTCCAGTCGGCACTAGCTAAAATCCTCACTTCTACATGTCGTTTCCAATTATCTGCGACTTTATGATCTGAAATCCTTCCCAATGCATCTGTGTGAATAATATATTTCGGCAGTTGTTCATCCCACAGCACATTCTTGTCATGTACCAGCCGCAGCAATAAGTCTGTTTCTTGCGAACTTTCTAGTGATTCATTCCAACCTCCAACACGCTCCAATCCTCTTTTGCTCCAAAGGTTTGACACGGTATTCCCCGCCCTTCCAATGAAAGCCGCAACCCAAGGAGAAGCTTTCAATGTGTCTTTGAATTTCGGAATAGCATTTACATACTGAGCTGAAAGCACTACCTCAATCGCTGAGCTATCCGTTAATAACTCAAGTTGACCTTTGCATTTATTAGGCAGTAATTCGTCATCGGCATCTAGGAATTGTACCCAATCCGTTTGGGCTAATTTCCAACCCACATTCCTAGCTGCGCTTGCAGATTGAATGGTGCAGTGTTGTAATTGAATGGACGGATGTTGTTCTGCTAACGCTTGAGCGATTTGTAGGCTTGAGTCCTTTGAGTTGTTATTAACCAGGATAATCTCGCTCACCGTTTCACCTTGAAGAACTGCACTTTCAGCTGCGCGCTCAAGGGTTTTCTCCGCATTGTAGAAAGGAATAACTACGGTAACTTGCGGACTCATCGCACCGACTTAATTCCACTGTAGATACGCTCAGTTGCCACGATTGTTCTCCTCGCTTCAATGCCATCAACAATCTCCGCTTGATCAAGTGTGATTTTCTGGCATAACGCCCGAATTACTTGGTCGTGATTTGAACTTGTTCCTTGATATTTCCCATATAAGTTTGGTTTGTCGACATATTCTACTCCTTCACTCAGCGGGTAGCCCTCTACATCCCAGTACTCTATCTTATTGAGGTATTTACCACCTATTTTAATGGTTCCTTTTTCACCAATTATGGTAATTGACCCTTCGTAGTTTTTATTATAAACGCATGTTGTCCAGTTGAGTTGACCAAGAGCACCGCTTTGGAACTTTAAGGATGCCATTCCGATATCTTCAAAATCAATATCATGTGTTTTCAAATCAGAAAACCCGCTTGCCGCCTCAATATCACCAAACCACCACAGCAACAAATCAATGAAATGACTCCCAAGTGTATACAACGCTCCACCCTCCTTACTTGCTGAACCTCGCCATGGTGACTCATTGTAATACCCTGGAAAACGGTTCCAAAGGATGTCGCATTTTACCATGAAAATTTCACCTAACCGCTTGTTTTCTAAAGCGTCTTTAGTAAGTTGAACGGGAATATTAAATCGATTCTGTTTTACAACCCATAGGTTTACGCCATTTTTCTTGGCAGCTTCATTCATGCGATCACACTCATCTGCTGTAATGGCCATCGGTTTTTCAACCAAAACATTTACTCCCAAGTTACATGCTTCTACAGTTAACGATGCATGAGAATCATGAGGTGTAGCAATGATTAAGATATCACATTTGACACACGCCAGCATTGTACCGATATCGCTGAAACATGGAACTGAAGGAAAGTTCTCTTTCGCTTTCTCCAGAGCTTCATCATTAACATCAGCTATCCCTCCCAAAAAAGCGTCCGACTCTTCTTCCAAAACAGCAGCATGTCTTCTACCAATACTTCCGAATCCAACGATGCAAAAAACAGTTGTCATGATTGATGTATTTCGTTTACCTGCTTGAGTTGTAAGCCGAAATTGCGATAATTTTCTTGCATATCGAAGTTTTTGGCCACAAAGGAACGCACGGCATTGCGGTATTCCGTATTTCTAAACTGAATTAACGCTCCACTTATCACTTTCATGAAACGCTGGGTATTCACCTCATCATCCAACAATAGCCCATGTCCAGAACCCACTAATTCAGCATTACCACCAACGTTTCGAGCAACAGCTGGAATCCCATATTTCATGGCTTCCATGATTGATACGGGAATACCTTCACTATCCGACAAGTTTATGAAAACATCTGCAGGGTTATTTGCATAGAAGTTTAGCACCTCAGAATTGGTTAATGCACCTTTAAATACACACTTTACATGGTTTGGAAGCGAGGCTGCAAGTTGTTTTATTTCAGCGAGTTTAGAACCATCACCGAGGTGTGTCCACCTCACAGGTTGCTTTGCATGGCTTAGCATTTCCACAATCAGATCAAGTCGTTTAACAGGCTCAGCCCTGCTGCATGAGATCAACTCTAGGTAGGCTGTGCCTTCATTTGCGAGGAACTCATTATCTACCCTTACACCCAACCGCGAAACAGCCGAAGAAATGTAATAGTTATCATCTAAATATGCTTTACCATGAGCGGAAATAGGAAACACCCGTTCTGTTTGCTGCAAATGAAATCGCCTAAAAGGCACCGATCCTTCAGGGTGAAATTCATCATACAGATCAAATCGATGAGCGCGTGAAACTAAGGCTCCCCCATTAAGTTGATTCCTAACCAATGCTGCTAGAGTATTGGGATCTTCCCACCAATAGCTGTAAAATAGGGTATTTGAATCTATACGTTGACCAAGCGCTTTGGCAATTGCAGCTGCAGTTCGTACCAAGTTCTTTGCATGACTAAATAAGTACACAGGTTTTAACCATTGCTTCAGGCCTGCATATGACATTAGTTTTAACACTTCAAGTTTGGAATAATCGCCGAGGTAAGACCGCCATGTTACTAACTCCACATTATTTGGAAGATGATGCTGCTCGCCACTCCCTAATGATATTAACAAAACCTGATCAGCATGACGTGCAAGCTCTTTTAGCTCAGGGTCTAAAAAGCTATACTCTGCGTTTCCAAATGGGAAGGCGTTGGTGAATAATACAATATTCATTGAAATAAGCGTAAAATGCGTGGGGTCTTCAATGAAGAAAAGTAGGTATTTCGAATTTCAAGCAACTTCTCCATCACCTCTTGCGGTATCATCTGCTGAGCACTGCTTGAAAATTTTCCAAATGTCCGCACGTACTTTTTATATGCCCCTTGATCAAAATTTACCTGATTTGAAGTGATTGAAGCACTGCCTGAACTCGTAATGGATGTAGGTGAAAGTAAACGCACGTATAAAGGGTGCTCTTGGGCAGCATACTCAATATGCTTATCCTGGTAGTAAGGGAGCCAGCAGTCCGCATGATTACAATTAAACATCAATCCAGACTCATCGGAAAGTGGAGTAACTTGAAATGCGTGATCAAATCTATGAAGCGCCGTATTTGCAATCCAAGGACGCGTTTGGCTGCTGAACTTGCCCGTAGTGAGGTCCATAAACGCATGCATCTTATCACAGAGCACATCACCCGTTGCATGAGCAAAGTCATGCAATGCATCCGAACAAATAAAGTCATCATCATCCAATCGAGTAATGTAATCCGATTTCAAATCGTGTTCAAGTAAGTAGTTCTTTGCGTCTATTAATTTCTCTCCCTTTGTGAGGCCTGTACTCTTTATCCAGTAAATATTACCCTCCTGCTTGGGGGGCTCTGACCCTACTAACAAACACTTGATTTTTGGGTAACGAATTGCTTTTAGATTGGAATAAAATGCGTCAAACACAGCATTTCTAAGCGTCCCAGGTTTCATTGATTCCGGTGCGTAAGTTGTAACGGTAATATAACTGTTCATTAGCTCAAAAATAACACTATTAAGGCCGTGTTATGCATCGCAAATCAACCAATACGTTCTTGAATTGACGTGCAAGCCAAGAAAAGCCTAAAAGCATAGTGCCCTTCTGGTAATACTGAAACCACATCAAAAAAGAACGGGACTCTCGCATGTACCAACGAATTGTTGCTAGACGCTTGGCTATTGCAGCCTTATATTGAATAGGATTGCCGAGTAATTTCGCTTTTTTAACCAGGGCTTCGAGGTTGTTGGCCGCAACCAAAGGGCTTCTGTTTGCCATAGCATTTGTAGCATGTTGTCGGTAGGCTACAGTGAGTTGGTCAATAAAACGGCATGTTCCTCCCTTGTTCAGCAACCTGAAAATTAAATCGCCATCCTCTCCGTATTGGAGTGATTCATCGAATCCATCGATTCCACGCAATGCCGCTACTCGAAAAACCACTGCACAAAAACTCAATCGATCTTCAACTATTGCGCTCTCAAGCGATAGGGAATAGTTTTTTGGAATTTCTCTTGCTCCTTTTTCATCACCTTTCAACCGATAGTGATTTGAAAACACGAATGTTGCAGGATTGGTTGCTAAGTGTGCCAGTAGCGGCTTTAAATGTGTCGGTTCCCAATAGTCATCCGCGTCCAAAAAGGCCACGTAATCAGTCTTAGCCTTGTCTAAACCTAAATTTCTAGCAAATGAAACCCCTTCATTTTCATTAACTTGTATCAAATCAAAAGGATAGGAAGGCATAATGTTTTTTAATAGCGCTACACTACCGTCGGTAGAACCATTATCAATAACTATACACGAGATTCCAGCAATTCCTTGATTAAAAACGGAACGAATACAAGTCTCAACAAAAGGAGCATTGTTGTAATTGGGTATAACAACTGTAATACTCATCGTTTCAAGAGGAAGTTTAATTTGCGCTTTATGCGAAAGGCAGTCCAACTCGAAAAGCCTATTTTTTCTTCTAATCGTTTCATGGCACCTAGCTCTTCCTGAGCCAACAAATGACGTACAGTTTTACTGTAAGATAATACGGCTTGAGCAAATTCAAAATCAGGCTTATGATAAACACGGCTCGCTAATTTCAGTAGAAAAGTGAGACACATCTCATGGACCTGCTGCATATTCACGCCATCTACATGCTCCTCAACCTGGACAATGTTTGGAAAACGCATAAGTAAAAGCTTGCTCACGTTCTCCAATTTAAAGGAAGTTGCGAAACTCAGGAGCCAGGCAGCATGCTCTTCATAGAATAATGCCCCTTGATCAACTGTTTTAGAAGTTGAATGGTGTCTAAAATAAGCAATTGGCTCCTCCATTTGCTCTACAGCTCCAGGTCCAAAAGCAACCAAGAACCGAAGCCACCAAATTTTATCCATAGTGAAATGTAGTTGTTCTGGCACTGGACCTAATGTGTTCAATGTGTCGCGGTGGAAAAACGTTGATGGTTGCTCTATGTAGCACGCCGCCATGCTTCTGTTTAGTGATTCCGGATCGATGTAGGACGGACCTTTCCAACGTTTCAGAATTTGACCTTCAAATATCCCAGACTGACCAGAAATGCAACGTGCATTTGTCATCTTAAAGGTTGCAACAATGCGTTGCAGTGCTCCCTCAGCGAGCAGGTCATCACTATTGAGCCAATTTACTAGTATGCCAGTTGCTCGTTCGAGTCCTTTATTAATCGCATGACTTTGACCGCGGTCTTTTGTGCTCTCCCAATGTGCTATGTAGCTGTCATACCGTTCTAGGATAGATTTAGAATCATCCGTTGACCCACCATCGAACACCAACAGCTCTAGGTTGGGATATTCTTGATGAATAATTGACAATAAGGTGTCCTCCAGGTATTCACCCTGGTTATAAGATGGCGTTATTATGGTAACCTTAGGGTATTGCTCATCCTTAACCTGCTGAGGCAAAGACCTATCCGCAAACCAGTTAATGCGAGTTGAGTTCATGAAAAACGGCTTCTACGTAACGGTTATGAGTAAAGTGTTGTTTTGCTTTCATGCGCGCATTGGCTAAAACAGTTCCAATATCAGGCTTACCTGTAATGCATGCCTTTATATATGCGGGAAGTTCCTCATGAGGATTGTTAAGCAAAAAACCATCTCTCTCATGATCAATGAGTGTTGCAGGCCCACCATCGTTTGCAGCAATGACTAATTTACCGAATGCCATCGCCTCTGCGATAACACGGCCAAAGCCCTCTCCCTGTGACAAGAAAATAACTGCCTCTCCTTGGGAATACATTTTTCGAATATCGCTTGTGAATGGTGTTCTTAAAACATGGTCTTCCAGCCCCATTTCTTTCACTCGTTTTTGAAACTGTTCGACATCCGAGGCGTCTCCTTCACCAAAAAAGTGAACCTGAAACTTTAATTGCTTCAATGTAGAAATAGCCTCGAGAATTTTGAGGTAGCCTTTTGATTTTGCCAACCTCCCTATTACCAAGAACCGCGATATTGAATCTGGATGATTGCACTCCATAATATCCTCTTCATCAACTACACCATTATGAACTACCACCGAGTCTTGTCCTTCGTTATCGTGAAGAAGCTGTTTTTGAATGTATGAAGAAACACAAATGCGTACAGAAGAAGCTGACACGTAATTTAAAAACAACCCTTCTCCTCCATCAGGTACATATCCGTAATGAAGTTGTGGGTATTCCCTAAAGTGCCATGCGTGTTTCGCTTTTAGTGCAAGCGACAACCAATGTCCAAAATATACAACCGAACTATTGGTATATACCCACTCGGCATGTTCTAGCGCACTTGCAATTCTTGCAGCTTCCTGCTGGTCGTCACTTAGACGTGCATCTAGTGACTTGCTGCTTTGATATGCTTGCCATAGGCGATGGTACCACCTTCCCCCACGATAATCTGGCTTATGAAATCCTGAAAGCATCCTCGCTTGATAAAAAGGGATACCCTCACGTTCAAGCCATGCAGTGAGATCACCTTGCTCGGGTAAAACAACCACGGGACTAAAACCGTAATTCATAGCATGCTCAATGAGTGGAATCAAAGATCTGTTTGCACCGTAGAGCTTAGCATAGTGGGTTATAAAAACAATTTGCTTGATGGGTGATTCTGCCATGGCTTAAGTAACAAAGATAGGCCCTTCTGATCTTCTGCTATGTCAAACAATTCAATAGAATATCCTATCATTGACCCAAATTCGAATACCGTGATCATATCCCATTCTCACAAGTTCATTTTTATTCACGTATTTAAGGTTGCGGGAACCAGCATGATGAACCAGTTAAGGCCTTTTTCTACAGAATCATTCTGGGAAGCTTCAAAAGGCATTCAACTGAAACACTTAGTAGGATATTACCCTTGGTTATTTAATCGCTCCTACGATCACCATGTTAAAGCAATGGAATTGCGCGATTGGATTCCCAAACGTGTTTTTAGCGACTATTACAAGTTTACCTTCGTTCGAAACCCTTGGGACTGGCATGTATCGCTGTATCATTTTGTGTTACAATACAAGCAACATCATGAGCATGAGCTCTATAAATCGCTCGGAAGCTTCGAGCGCTACATTGAATGGCGCGTTAACGAGCACCCCATCTTTTTAAAGTCTTTTGTGTGTAATGAACACGACGAATTACTCGTTGACTTTGTAGGTAAATTCGAAAACCTTGAAGACGATTTTAAACAAGTTGCTAATAACCTCCAATTACCCCAATTGGAGTTACCTCATTTAAAGTCTAGCAAGCATAAGGATTTTAGGGACTATTACTCCAACAGAACACGTCAGTTAATCTACGACTGTCATCACCGAGACATCGCATTGTTTGATTATGAATCTACTTGGGACTAATCAGTTAAAAACGATCAAGTCATAACCATCCTTGCGCTTCACCTCACCGTCGTGTTCAGTGCCTTTCAGCGCTTTACACATTAGTTGTGCTATGCAGTTAGCTGTTGTCAATTCTGGACGCTTTGTATAAATGGCATCATAATGGGCAAGAGCAGCCTTAATACGGTTTAACTCTTCCGATACATTTAAGCTCAAGAGCCATTCTTTTAAGTCTGTGGGAATCTCCAAATAATGCTCAACCAACCCTTCTCGCTCAAAATGATAATAATCCCGATCATACCCCCAGTCAAAATCTGCAATGGCTACAAGTTTTCCCGCTATTGCAGCGTCAAGAACTAACGTAGACTCACTGGTAACCACACGTTCTACTTCTCCAAAAAACTCAATGATGTCGGATTCTCTACTATGACTAAATTTAAGGTCATGAGATAAACAAAACGATTTCCACCACAAAAGATCGCATGCGGGATGGGGTCGCAATACCACATCAAAACCAGCATCAATTGCTATTTGAATAAAGGCTTCTATGCGTGCAATTTTATCTGTAGCTCCCACACCTATACCAAGGCATTTTGTGTGCTTTGAAGGCACTTTAACAATGGTGTCATATGCAAGGTTGCCTACCAAAGCAACCGTTCCCGAAACAGGATTAAGCTTACTGTAAAGACCTAGGGAGTGCTTTCCAAATATTAGGGACAAGTCGTGATTCAAGGCTGGGAAATACTCGGATACCTGAGCGTGTTGAACAAAAACTGTTGGGATAGCTAATACTTGTGCTGCTCGTATAAATGAGGTTGCGTAATAATTATGATCGTTTGAATATGCTACCAGCTTGAGCGCCTTTCTGTTTCGCTTCAGCAAAAAGAAGTAAAATACAAATGCTCCTACCGATCGTGTGTGATCGTAAATATGCTTCCGGATGTGCTGCTTACTACCTGTTGCTCTGAGCCAAAAATTAACCAGAAAAACCCAAGGTGTCAATAACCAAGCATAAGCTTCCACCTTGCCCCAGTCATGCTCGAGTTCCGAAAAATGAACTTTATCTGAAATATGGGAAACCTTTACATCCGTTGGAACCAGCTGTTCAAGCTGCTCAGCAATACTCCTTTGCTTTGGTGTATTGCTAAACAAGAGCACCTCGCCATTAATAACCGTGTGGTGCCTAAAATTTGCTAAACCACGCACGGCAATTTTTCGAAATTCTCGTGTCAACGCCAAGTATGAAATATTATCCTTAGCTGAGCTTACCCAATTGACTTGATCTAATTCTGGACCGCTCATAAATCGGTTCAGATTAGCAGGGTTCAGCGACTGAAAAAAACTGAATAGTGTTTTCACGAATGGTCAAAATAAACCTATTTTGCAGACAAATCCTCATGATGTTCAATAATATTTTAAACAAGCTTTTTCTTCCCAGAACGCTCAAAGCAATGCGCTATGACTGGTTGCGGTTTAAAGCCAGGAAGACTAACCAGAAATTGGATTTGTCCTTTGATAAATTGCATTTAGCTTGTGGCTTTATGAAAGTTGAAGGTTGGCTAAATGTAGATGTTACAGGAAGTGATTACAATGCAGACTTGGCAACGACTCACTTGCCATTTCCTAACAAGCATTATTCGTGCGTTATCATGCAGCATGCCATTGGATGTTTTGATGTAGACACTGAATTACCTATGCTATTGCGTGAATTACATCGTATTACCAAAATAGAAGGCGAATTATGGCTCACTACACCTGACATGAGAAAAGTGTGTCAGGCATACTTAGATGATCGCGGTGAATCACTCATAAAAGGAAGAAAAACACGGTTCAATGACTGGAAATATCCGGCCAACCTGCCGCCTCAGCACTTTATTAATGTAATGTTTCACAACTACGGAGAACTAAAAAACATATTCGATTTTGAGCTCTTAAGTACCCTCTTACAAGAAGCCGGGTTCGCTGTGGTTACTGAGGAAAATGAATCCTCATTCCAACAATCATTTTCTGAATTCCCAAATCGAAACGATCAAGAGCAAACCCTCTACGTTAAAGCAATCCGTAAATGAACATTACCATTCATGTGAGTAAGTTTAGTACGTTATCAGAAGAAGCAGTGCTAAAATACTTTCCAACATGGAATTGCACTATCCAACCAACGACCTCATCTTACCCATGGCAATTTTCATTTGCTCAGCGCCTCATTAATCTGCTACGCGCATTTGCAACGTTTTCTCCTTATTCAATTAAGCTTGCCTTGCATCACCTGAGCATATCATCAAGTAAAACAGAGAGCACTAATAACAATGTCGGCGTGCACATTCAATTATTTACTGGAGTATCAAAAGGACATTACCTCGTTTCATTTCACAACACACCACCTCAGCTTCACTTTCAAGTAAAATCAAGCCGTGGTCAAATTCAATTAACTGCCAGGTACACTCCCAACAAAAATTTTCAAGAAACCCTTAAAGCTCATGAACTAGCTGCTTTGCATTACCTTTACACCAAAATGAGTTACGAGCACTTGGAGATGTGCAGTCACCATATAGATCCCGATTCAAATTGGTTGAAAATTGACCCTAACTATTTGCCATGAATGACTGGCGCATACTTACCCTTCATGATGTTTCTTGGCTCAGCAGTCAGCTGGCGGATCCCCTGGGAGGGCAATTAAACCCTGAGCAGTTTGAGTGCTTACTAACGGAGCTAGAACAACATTTTGAACTCATTTCACCTACAAAAGCAATTGCCAAAATTAATGCAGGAGAGCAACCTAAAGATTGGTTATCCCTTTGGTTTGATGACGGGTTTTCTGGTGTTCGCAACTTTGCTTTACCGCTTTTACAGGAACGCGGTATTTTTTCAGTTCAATCTTACACAACGCAATTGTTAGAGGGAAAGCCAACATGGCGAAATAACCAAGCCGCATCAGGCCTTAACCACAAACAACTCACTGAGAAGCTCGATAATGGCAACTTTAACGCGCCCCTTTCAGCCTATAATTATTGGCCTTTTGATGGGTGGGAAGATCCCGAGATTTTGCTGGATGCAGGATGGGAAATCGGAAACCATTCCGTAAACCATTACCCCGTTGCAGAGTCTTCTGCTTTCCATCTATTCCCTGCAGAATTTGAGGCTGCTGACGTATCGCTAGCAGCACATAACTATAACTCAAGGTTTTGGGTCATTCCTTTTGATCGCAAGCAGCATCGCGTTCCTCAACTCATGGATCAACAGGTACCTGCTGGAAAATATTTGGTATTTCAAGGCGATCGGGCCAATGATAGTCAATCGTTGCATTCAAACCACATCTACCGTTATCATCTGCCTAGTTCAAACCCTTCTAAAGTACTGAAACACCTCCATGGCTAAGCACGCGTATCCACTTATTTTCATGCACATTCCAAAAGCTGGAGGAACATCCCTCCTACAAATAATCAGGAATCAGTACAAACCCAACCAAATAAGCGCTATAAAAGCTGTAGGTGAACGACACACAATTAAAGTTGGATCGCGCATCAAAGTGATTACTGGCCATGAAGTATTTGGATCACATGAACGAATCCCTAATGCGCGTTATTTTACAGTAGTTCGCAACCCTGTAGATCGCACGGTTTCATATTACAATTACATCAAACGCACTCCGCATCACTTCTTGTACGAACGCGGATTTGATCCGTCCATGAGCCTTGACCAGTTTCTTGATGCTAAGCTTTCTACAGACATTGACAATGGTCAAGTTCGATTTATTGCAGGACTAGAAACACCATTTGGAAGCCTCAAACAGCAAGATTTACAAACTGCTAAATACAACATCCAAACTCACATGGATATCGTTGGATTGCTTGAGCGCATGCCTGAAACCATTTCATTATTAGCATCAGCCTATAACTGGAAAGTAGCTGAAATTCCACAAGCCAACAAAACCAATCCAGCTCAAAAAACCGCACTAAGTTCTGAGACTGTTGCGCGAATAGAAGCAATAAATCAATTGGACATCGCATTGTACGATTACGTTGTTAATCGATTCGACGACCTGCTAAACGGCCTTAAAAATCAAACCGGATTGTTTGCGTCAAAACCCTGGTATAAGCGTTGGTAAACTCAGTGGTCACGGAGTTTTATTTCCTCATGAGTTATTGGTGTACCCGAAGCGTGCTTTACACGTTCTAATCCCTGTTTACCGCAATTCATCAATAAGTCTAAAATCGAGAGGTACGGAATAAACGCTCCATGCTGTTGTGGATAATTAATGTCCACATAATTCAAATACCTCAGGCTAACTGAACTTTCTTTGAATCGATTATCGGCATTGATATATGACCAAGACCCTTCTGGGGATAAGTAAGTGGTACCATTGAAAAAGGATGTAATTGTTACCAGACGTTCTACCCTGCTTCCTGCGATATGTAAATCAGAAGCGAAGACAAACCGAGTATGAATTCCCAAATAGGTGCAAAAAGACCGAATGAGCTCCGTATTCAGGCTATTGAGGTTTTGTAGGGATTCATTGTTAAGTACTGCCGATATGATGCTAAAAACCTCTTCAAAATAAGGTGCTTTGCGGTAAGCTTGCTGAATAGTTCGCAAGTGTTTCTTACGCCAACCACGATCGTCCAATTGGGTGGTTGCTATTAACCCTCCTTGAGATTTCTGAGTTGGAACCGAAAGAAGTTGTTTACCCTGTTCACCTTTGATAAAGTTCCGATGCTGCCATGAACTTTTTACAAATTTCACATCATCATAAAACACAAAAACATCTGCCTGGTGAATCATAGTAAAGTAACCAATCCAAGGCATATAAGTAGGCTGCATGATGCAGCATATCTTCGAATGATCAATCATTTGTAGGCGTAGATCGTAAACTCGTAGGGGAAGCCATTTTCTTTTAATTCATAATCATGCTTAAGTTCAACCTTGGGAGTTAATTTCCGCTTAACGAAATCAAAGACATCCCGTGGATCAACATAATAAAGGTCATCATCGTGGTATTCAACATAAGTAGATAAGGCATTGAAACAGATTCCTTTCTTACACGCAGCAAACATTTTCTCTAGCGTATTGTATAGAAAGTCATCATTGTCTGAGGTCTTATTATTGAAAATTCCAGAGGCTATTGCGTAATCACAATCTGTAGGGAAAGTCCCCTTCATCAAGTCTATGTGCTTAAATAGTTCCGTGTTCGAAAATCGAGCTTTTGCACTATTTACAAACGACTCGACAAAATCCAATCCAACATAATTAATGTCCAGGTTACCTGCCTCAATGTACCCCATCATATCACCTAAGCCACAACCTAAATCCATCACTTTTTCGCCAGGCAATACAGGCTTTAATAAAAGTTCAAATCTTCTATTCTGAGCATCACGGTCAGGATATTGCAAACTTTGAGGATTGTCGCCATACACAACGTACCTTTTTTCGTAATACTCTTTTAAATCTTCATTCTTCATGATCTTCAATCAAGTTTGCAATCTGTTGAAAATAACTTTTAGTCATACTGGGCTTTACCAATACATTAACCACTTCTTTGGCATGCCTTTCCACATTTGCACAATGAACGTCTGTTTGCAAGTGGTGTAAGGGTTGATAATGATGTGTCATTGGTGCTCCTATACGCATAGCTTTACGCACTAAATCATCGCTATCCTTTTCACACCTAAACGTATAGCGCCAAATAAAATCCGAGTCTCGCCATGCTGAGCGGGTCATTCCTGTCCGCTCACCAATCATAGTGTCGAGCATTTTTGCATGTTGAATGCGAATGGTGCGATCTTCCTCTAGTTTGATTATGCTGGCATTTAGCTGATTTTCCAAGTTTCTACCTGGACCAAACCACTTGTTCTTGTCTACTAGCTTTTCTGCCTGCTTTGCAATGACCTCATCATCAGTTAATAGAGCTCCCCCTCCACCGAGGTCTATTCCTTTATCGTAACCAAAGCTTAAGATGGAGCAAGCACCAAAGCTTCCTGCTGGTCTAGCTTCATAAGAAGCCCCCAAGCTTAAACATGCATCTTCAATCAGAAATGGAACCCCTTGTTTCTCCCAACCTTTCCAATCATTCATCATTCCAAAAGCATTTACACCAATCACGGCGCCATTCAGTGCTTCCGACTCAACAGTATTTGGAGTCATCTGGTAGCGTTGCAGTTCGATATCCCCAAAAACAGGTCGCATTCCAGCTAGGTGGATGGCAGCCAATACCGCATGGCAAGTATTTGAAGGCATTAACGCCTGTTGCTCGCCAGAAATTTTCAGTGCAATAGCGAGAGCTGCAGTCCCACTTGATGTGAGCACACAGTATTTCCGCCCTATTTGTTCATGTATATACTTTTGGAACGTCATGGTTTACAAATAACAACATCTTTTCTGTAGTCTGAAAAAGGCATCCAAGGTGGTTGCTCGTAAATTTCACAAGAACAGCCCTCCTCAATTGCAATGTTCTTCACATTTTCCAGATCAATGAAAAGCCAGCTAGAATAGCGGTGAATTGATGGCAAAGCAGATTCAATCGTTTTATTAGAATTAGATTTTATTCGTTGTTCTTGAATATTGTCTAACACATCTCCAATCATGATTATCCCTTCGGACTTGGCGACACGAATCATTTCACGGATGACCCGTTTAGCTGTTTCTTGATTGTCCAAGTAATGCATTATACTGTACGCCAAAACCTTATCGAACGTTGCATCTTCAAATGGCAGATCGTGAGCAAATCCCACTCGAAAATCACCCTTGAGTGTGTTGTTAGCAACCTCAATCATCGGTTCAGAGAAATCAACCCCCGATAAGCTGTGTACCGCTTCAAAATGACTCAATAAATACCCATTCCCCATACCTACGTCACAGAGCGCATCTGTTGGTACAAGTTGTAATTTATCTTGAATCCAATCAACCAGTTCGGGCAAAACTTCATCCATTGTTGGTCTTCCAACTTGCTTCGCCCTATCCGTATGCTTGCGAGCCTGATTACTCCATTCGTTTCTTTTGATTGTAGCACTCATTATATCAATGATACAATTTGCCGTGCTAACTGCAAGGTAGAATCACTAGGAAAAAGCTCATTGGATAGCCTCATGCATTTTCTCCTAAAGTCAAGCCGTAAAGCCTTTCCCACACTTGCTACCAAAAGGCTTGAGTTATAATCTGATCCGACTCCTGCATCAATGGCCATTTCTAAATCAACCAAATGTTTTGATTCTTCGCGTTGATCATTCGTTTGGTGCACATTTACAGTAGGAATTCCAAGGTATGCTGCCTCATACTTTAATAGGCCTCCACCGCAAACTAAAACTTTACTGTTGGCCAATAGGTTTGCTATACTTGCCGAAGGAGACTCTGTTCTCCAATTTTCAAAGGCGCGTTTTTGTTCAGAGGCTGTTACCCAGACTCCTGGTTCATTCGGAAAAGCAATTGCGAGGTCTGCAACAATTTGTTCACCCACATGATGGAGGTCCGATCCACCCAGTGCTACGAGAATATGGTTTCCTGATTTCGCGCGAACTTTATGCTCATGGAGTTCAGGACTAAACGGAAAATACCGTGCGCCAAATAGATATTTAGTTGCCGAATAATTGCGACTACCAGCGCCAATACTCGGATTATAAACTAATTCAACCCCACTAAAATTGAGGGTATTGAAGTCATCAATTACAACAAGCGGAGTTGGTAACTGAATGAATTGATCGAGCTCAGTTTGATTAAAACAATATGAATCGAGTATGCAAAGCGAAGCCGATGATGGAATATCTGCTGCGTTAAACCCCTCTACATTTTTATAGTTAAACTCCTCGAGTAACGACAAAGCTACGGGTGAATAATCACCCAGAAACAGTACATCACATCCCTTATTGGTTAACTCAAAAGCAACCGCTTTACACCGCACTAAATGCCCTAAACCGGTAGACTCATTTGCGTCGCATCTAATTACTACTTGAATCATTTTACTGCGGTTATCAAGAGGTCTTTTTGCCAATATTTACCTCCTTCATGCGAGGTTTGATAATGATCGATGAAATAAGATTGCCAATTAAACAAAGCAATTAATTCACGCAACTCGCTTTTTGACGCACCAACGATAGGTAAACCATGATCTTGGTTTAGTCGAAAATCTCCTTCCTCCGTGAGTACCACCAATAGTTTACCACCAGGCTTTAATACACGAAAGAATTCTTCAAAAGCTGGTTGCAGCAGCGACTTAGGAACACAATCTAAAACTCCGATACTCATAGCGAAGTCAAATCGCGATGCCTCAAAAGGGATTGCATCGATTGAGCCTACTTTAAACTGATGCTCGTGATTGATGCTTTCGTTTTTACGCAAACCTTCAATTGCGGCAGACGAGACGTCAAAACCTGACACCTTAAATCCATTCTCAAGACAAAAAATACCATTTACACCATTCCCGCAACCGGCATCAAGCACATGGGTAGAGGCTCGTTTGTCAGAAGGGAAATTTCTAAAAGCATATTGAACCACCTTCGCATGAGGGTACTTAGGCCCGTTATGCATATTCCAGGCATTCCATTTAGCGATATCGTCTTCGGTCTGTCTCATTATTAATCGCTTAGCCATGCTCCTGCCATCCTTGCCAAATTTTTGTATTCAGGAAAAGTTAAATCAGTCTTGAGCTTTCGCCATACATGCCGATTAATATCTCCTTTCCACCTCAACTTCCTTAAACGTCGGGCTTTTTTACCTTTCTTGACGATTTGTTTTCTATTGGCGCAGATATTCAAAAATGCCTTACTATGCCTATCAGAAGCTTGTTCAGAGTAAATTTTAGCTAATTCTTCATCCCTGCGCTGACCGCCCTCTCCGGTTTTTTGAGAAGCATGAATGCGGTAAATGGATAGGTACCTATCTACAGCCCTAAAATCTACCCCAGATTTTTCTGCACGCGCAAACCATTCCCAATCAAAACCATAATGCAAATCGGTGCGCAACAATCCAACACCTTTCCAAATGGATTTCGTCCAAAAAGCTGAAGGCTGAATTATGTAATCACTCAGGCTTAAAGATAAGTGGTTAGCCAATCCCCTAACATTTGACCCTTTTACTTGTCCCGAACTTTGGTTCATGTGAACAGTATTGCCAAAAAGAACCTCTGGCTTATTCAGATCCATCTCCTGGGCAATGAACTTTAAAGCTCCAGGCATCAAACAATCGTCTGAATTTAGCCAGCACATTATATCACCGGTGGCCAATTCAAAACCTTTGTTTATTGCATCACTTTGTCCAGCATCATCCTCAGAAATAAAATGGGTTAAATGATCGCGATAGCGGTTAATGATAGTTTGAGAACCATCGGTAGAATTACCATCAACAATGATGTACTCCAAATTGGGGTAGCCTTGACCCAATACACTATCAATAGTCTCTTCAATAAATCCTGCTTGATTATAAGAGGGGGTTATAACAGATATTTTGGGTTGCTTCATAGTATCCTTCTCTTTCAATTTCTAGGAATTAGGAGCTTTTCCATCCCCGGATCAATTGATTTGCCAAACCAAAAGTAATTGGTTAAAGCGTATCGGCTGTCCTTAGAAATGGGCTTTCCACGATGTATTCCACGCGTATCAGATAAAATTAAGGTTCCTTGGTTAGCAGTATATGTGTGCTCCTCTACTTTCGTGGCTTGTTTTAATTCGAGGTACTGGCTTTCTGTAAAGCGATGTTGATTATGGAAAGCCTTTCCGGTAATCATTGACTTCACAATGGCTTTTGAACCTTGACTTTTAGGGACATATTGGTACGGTCCGTGATTGGAAGTCACATCAGATAGGTACAAGATTGACTTAAGCTGAGGCTCTCTTGCAGAGTCGCGATGCCATCCCCCGCCTGATCCTTTATTGCCTGCTATGTAAGCTAACTTTGCCGCCAAGGTAAAGCCGTCAGAAACGTGTTTACCAATATAAGCCGCAGCCATTTTTCGGATCCATTCATCTTCATAGAACTCAGCTAGGGTAGGTTCTAGCCGATTGGCACCGAACAACCTTTTATCACTGCCTTCCTCATCTTGCGAAACATAAGAACTATGCGATACAAGCAGTTGATCAATAATTTGACGAGCTGCAGTGCATTGTTCGGTAGACCAAAAATTTGGAACAACAACAACACCATTCAACTTTAGCTCATTCAAAATGGAGATATCCAGGGCTTTCGTAAGTCCTATTTCGTGCTTAGTTTGGAGCTTTAGGGCCAGCTCTTGCCAAAGTGCCTTTATGATATTAAGTGTTCTCATGGTAGCCGAAGGCCGGATGCAAATGACTATTGATGTATTGATTTAAATATGCGATTTCATCCGAAGTTAAATAATCCTTGTAACCACCAATCTTACCGCGGCGAGCTTTAAGGCTATTTTCTCCGCCATCGTTGCTCACAGTGCCAAAAACATTGTGACCTGTAGCGCTTTTAATGGCATTTTGTTTTTCGCGTTGCTGAACGCGTTTAAACTCATTGGCATCAACTGCTTCCTGAATTGCCGCCGCCGATACCAAATCATTTAAGTTGAAATTTTTCATGAGTTTGGCGAGCTGGTTTGTAGAATCCTCTCGAAGCTCTTCATATTTCAGCAAGGTGAATTTGCGCGGGTAATACCGATTTTCGTACCAAGCATTGTAAAACGCAATCAACGTTTTTAGACCTCCCCTTTCGTTGTACAAAAAGTCACTTGGGGAATCAGCTTTAACTGAAGAATTAAACTCGCTTAAGCTTCCCCGATCAACACATTGGAAATACCAACTTATGATAACGTCTCTTGGATCTCTAACTAAAAAAACAACCTTTCTTCCCCGCCACTCATATTTATCGTAGACCAGCTCAGTAGGAGTTTTTAGCATGGGTTGGTCATCATGCGAAAACAGTATTGAGGGAAGTCTATCGTCTGCACGATATAAAAGGCGAGTTGAGACATCATCAATGCGCTCAACCTCTGGTAAAGCGCGGTATACAGCATCACAAAGCATCAATGCTAACCAAGAACGGCCACACTTTGGAAAAGATACAATGTGGTATTCGGCGTGCGCTTCTGGAACTACCGGAACTGCTTGAAACTTGCGATAAGAAACACGTTGCTTAATTTTTACCCGCAGCCAGTGTGGCACTAAATTGCTGTAGAGCTTCATGGTTTTAACTTCCATTCTCCCGGTGCAACCATAAGCCCCCCTCGCTTTGCCGCATAACCCAATTCAAGCACATTCAAGCGTTTTTCATCCAGTTCAAAATGAGTGACTCGCTCAAGAACTTCTCGGTGTTGTTCTCCACTAACACCACCCTTATACGTTGCTACCACATCAAGCGAATAGCTCCCAGCAGTCAGGCTCAGGCCAGGAATTTCCATCGTCCACGTGTATGTTCCCTTTTCAAGGGTAACACATTCAGGGAGGTTGTCTGAAATCCGTGAGTGAAACAACATCGAAAGCTCCTTGTAAAGCATAACGTTCAGCCTTACTTCTTCCAAGTTCTCATTAATCGCAATGGTGAGACAGATTTGAATGGGTTCAGTGATATCAGCGTTCGGAGCGGGCTTTCCGTTTGACTCTATGGCAACATGGGTAACCTTAAGTGGCAATTCTGAATCATTGTCAGCTTCATAAAAACTTGCGGAGTTACCCCCCGAATGAAGGTAACGCTCAATTGTCTTAACAGGAGTATCGTCATAAACGAGCATACCATCTTCCAGTAAAACAGCGCGATCACATAATTCAGCAATTGAGCCCATATTATGCGAAACAAAAAGAATCGTTCTACCCGAACGTGAAACATCTTTCATTTTTCCCAAGCACTTCTTTTGAAAGTCGGCATCCCCTACCGCCAGCACTTCGTCTACAATTAATATTTCCGGCTCCAAGTGAGCAGCAACTGCGAAACCAAGTCGAACTTTCATTCCTGAGGAGTAGCGCTTTACCGGAGTGTCAATGTACCGTTCAACTCCACTGAAAGCAATGATTTCATCTAGTTTCTCCCGGATTTCGGGTTTCGTCATCCCTAAAATTGCCCCGTTTAAAAATATATTCTCTCGACCTGTAAGTTCTTGATGAAATCCTGTGCCTACTTCTAATAAACTGGCCACCCTTCCCCGCATCCTTACCTCCCCAGTTGAAGGCTCCGTTATTTGAGATAAAAGCTTCAAGAGCGTTGACTTACCAGCTCCATTCTTTCCTATTATACCTAAAACTTGACCCTTTGGGACTTCTAAGCTCAGTGACTTTAATGCCCAAACAAAATCTCCTCCCTGTTCAGAACGCACATTGCGCTCTCCAACCTTCAAGAAAGGATCTTCCTTACCACGCAGTTTGTAAGACCATCGCTTTAAGTCCTCCGCAATGGTGGAAGCATCGACCAAGCCCAAACGGTATTGCTTGGATAAGTTCTCTATTTCAATGGCGTTTGACATCTTATACGGTATCCATAAATTTACGCTCAATTTTTGCAAATAAGCGAGCTCCAACAATTAGCAGTAGCACCGTAACTGCAAGCGAATACATGAGCCAGGGAACACTGAAGTAACCTGTTCCAATGGTTGCATACTTAAACGCCTCAATTATACTGGTAGTGGGCAAGTAAAGTAAATACGCCTGACGTTCTGCACTGAGTGATGATAGCGGATAGATAACTGGAGAAAGGAACATCAGCAACTGCACACCGAACTGAACAAAGAATTGAAAATCCCGGTATTTGGTGGTAATACTACTTATCAATATGCCAAGACCGAGACCAAGGCCTGCCATCATAACAAACAAAAAAGGAAGCAGCAACACGGCTTTCGTTACCCCAACGTTAAATCCTGACCAGTGATAATAGGCGATAGCTACAAAGAAAAGTATTAGCTGAACCCCAAACTTTAGGAAGTTTGATACAACACTTGAAATTGGAACCAAAATGCGCGGAAAATAAACCTTGCCAAATAGTGATGCGTTTGAACCAAATGTATTGGATGTTCGGTTGATACATGATGCGAAATACCCCCAAATTGTTACTCCTCCGAGGTAAAAAAGAAACTGGGGAATGCCATCTGTGCTGAGTTGTGCTATTCTGCCAAAAACAATCCAATAGGTAAGCGTAGTCAAAATGGGTTGAATAACATACCAAATTGGCCCTAGTACTGTTTGTTTATACATGGCCACAAAATCACGATAAACGAATAAGCCTAATAAGTCCTTATACTTCCAAATCCGTTTTAACCCAACACGCGAAGTTGTTGATGATGGGCGGATTATTACATTCCAACCTTCACTCATGATTCACCCTCAGTAGATCCATAATCATAGCCATAACCATAGCCATAAGAATACGAATAGCTCTGCCCATAGAGTCCACCATAATATTTTTTCCTTTTCCTGAATTTAAAGCCGTTCAAAATAAGTGCCTTGTGGTCTATTTCAAACTTATCAAACAGCTCATTCATATGATTAACTGCCTCTTTAGAAGCAACTTTTGTATTTAGTACAAAAAGTCCTAAATCCGCCTGATTCATTAATATTAATCCATCGTTAATTAGTCCTAAAGGAGGCGTATCTATAATCACATAGTCATATGAAGCTTTGCACCAATCCAATAATTCATTGACTTTATCACTCAACACTAATTCAGATGGGTTTGGTGGAATTGGACCCGATGAGATGAAGTCTAATCCTGTTGAATTGCTGTGCTGAATACACGATGAAATTCCTTCTTTTTCAATAATGATAGTCGAGATTCCTTTATCGTTATTGGCCTTAAACATTTTATGAACCTTCGGTTTGTGCATGTCAAAGTCCAGTGCAATTACGCGTTGGTCCGCACGCGCTAACATCAATGCTAAATGAGAGGATATGAATGTCTTTCCTTCTGCTGGGTTCAGGGAACTAACGAGTATAGAATGACTCCCCTTTTCCGGTAACAGGTACTGTAAATTGGTTCGGATGTTACGGATTGATTCCGCCAAAAGTGATTTTGACTCCAACTCGGTAAAAAGCCTATCAGTATTGAAGTCAACTATGCTGGGAACACCACCTGCAATAGGCACTTCAGTAAGCTCACCCAATTCCTTTATGGTTTCAATGCGGTAGAAGAAAAACTGGCGAATGAGGATTACCAGTATTGCCAATAAAAAACCAATACCGATGAACATGTAAATCACTTTTTCCTTATTCGGTCTTACAACACCTGCACTCCGCGCACTTTCAATAACCTTGGTTTTGGGTAGTAATCCTGCTCTTGCAATTACGGTATTAGCGCGTTTCTCAAGTAAGAACAAATACATTTTTTCATTCACTTGCAGCTTGCGCTCTATGTTTAGGATGTCTCGTTGAGCCCGTGGAACACTTCGAATCATACGCTCGTAGTCGTTCATTTCGCCCTTTATCCCGTTCTTCTTCTCCCGAATTGCGTCGCGCGTATTGTCCAAATAAACCAGCAGGTTATTCTTTAGAAGCGAAATCTCATCTTCCACACGCTGAATACCCATATTACTTTCGGTAGCATCAAAGAGGTTTTGATTTTTCTCGATTTGTAATGAATACAGCTTATTGAGGGAAGCTTTTAGGAACCCGTCATCCTCCAGAATATAGACACTGGGTGGCAACAATTCCTCTTCTCCAGATTGCAGCAGGTAAACTTCTAGCGCATCGATGTTCTTCAAAGCAAGGTTTAATTCTCTTCGTTGAGCATCAAACTTCACCAGTTCATTGAAGTATTGGTTTTCCTCCCTACTGAGGTTTAAGATACTGTTGTCGCTTTTATACTCTTCCAGATCTTTCTCTATCTCATTGAGTATGTCTGTTACCTCAGCAAGTTGTTTGGAGATGTAGTCCAATGTATTTTCATTGATATCTATTTCCGATTGAAGCGTATACTCTATGTAGACTTTTGCCAATGTATCTAAAAAGGTTTTAGCCTTGGCTGGCACTTCGTCTTCAACTTGAAGCTCTAAAATCGATGTGTAGTTAATGTTATTTACCGAAAGTGCTGATTTATACTCGCGCAACAAATTGCGATCAGAATGAACTGCAACTTGATAATTACCATCCTTTATTTTCGCTATGCTCCGGTCTGAAATATTCTTCCTTCGTTGTACACGTAAGAGGTAATCTTTTGTATTCACAAACTCATTGAACTTGTGGGTTTGTGCAACTAAACCATTTGCTGTTTCAAAACTCAATTCATAATGCTCTGCATCGCGTATTTTAATATTGATTCGTTTCTCATAGAGGTGACTTTGCAAGCGTTTTACATCTACTGTAAAAGGCAACGATTCATAAACCTCTGTGGTTTTTATGCGCCCAACGATGTAATAACTTATGCCAAAATCTAGTCGGTCTAGTGTTTCGTCTATGAGGTCTTGAGAAGTTAAAACACGAATTTGGTTGGTGATGTCACGGTATGATTCATAATACCCCAATCCTTTAAACAGCTGGGTCTGGTAATCGTACGTTTCTGTCGATTTTAATAAAATCTGACTTTTTGCTGCATAGATATCTGTAAGGCGGTGTGTGTAAAAAAAAGCCGCAGCACCCATAATCAATGGGAATGATACCAAGAAATACCAATTGCTGAATGCAATTTTAATAACCTTCTTCAGGTCATTAATGTCAATAATTTCAATTCGTTTTGAAGCCATAGAGTGCTACTAGCATGCGCTAAATAACGGTTTTTTTATCAATTGCTTTTTGTAAATTGCACTTTTATATAAAGCCCCTTGATTATGAGAGCACTACTACTTTATATGATATGTACCTTTTGTTGTTTCCAGGGGTATGCCGCCACATATGTTTTAAACGGAACTGGTGACTGGTCTACTCCGGGAATCTGGCTAGTAGGTGGAGTTGCTCCTGCTACTGCGCCTACAATTGCTGACGATGTTCAGATACCCAATGCCACTTCGTTTACCTTGACCGTATCTGGTAATGAGGCTTGTAATTCATTGCAGTATGCCATCAACGCATCGTCTGGATCTTTCCAGCTTAACATAGATGGTGGCAGACTTTATTGCCAATCTGGATTTGTTGCGCGAGTGGATGGTGCTGATTTCACGCTTAACATTACCAATGGAGGAGAACTTGAGAATGATGGTGTTTTTAGCACAGGAATTAACTCGACAACCGGAACAGTGGGAATTGCGTTTGGATCCAATGCGGTGATGGACAACAACGGCAACTTCTTTGTGAGTGCCGGATCCATTGCTGGAAATGTACTGTTTGATTTTTTCGGAGGAAATGGCGCACGACTTGAAATAGGCGGTGCACTGATTGAGTTTGGCTCCGCTACTACAACAGTGCTGAATTCTGGAGGTGTTGGAAACACCATTGTTTACGATGGGTCATCCATTCAAACCATCAATACAAGTTTCTTGGTTTATGATGATATTTCCATCGAGAACACATCTAGCGTTGTTATGGGTGGCAACTTAAACGGCACCAATTTTTTAGGTGACCTCATCATTACCAATGGTGGGGTATTCTCAATGAATGGCAATGCGATTAACAGCTCCAATGGAGATTTAGTGATCAACTCAAATTGTACACTACAAGTTTCAAATGGAAGTACTTTCCCAACAGGTTTATCTGCTGTTGACTTTTCGAATGACAGTTGGGTTGCTTACAACAATGCAGGCGGTCAAAATGTAGCCAATCTATTTTATGAAAACTTATTAATTGAGGGAGGAGGAACTAAAACCCTTACCTCTTTGGCTCCAAATCCTTCTAGCGGAACGGGAATAGCAGCGTTATTATTAATTCAAGGCAATACCACCTTAGACTTCAACAACCTCCCTTTCACATTTAATTCCGATGCTAGCCGCACAGCTTCACTTTCCGACTTGACTGCAGGAACGGGGAGCATCGTAAATGGAACGAACATTACCGTGGAGCGCTTAGTAGATGGCATAGGGGGGAATTTAGGATATAGACACCTTGCAACACCTGTAATTGGTGCTACCCTCAACGATTGGCGTGATTCAGGAAGTGGCGGAAGCAGTACCAATGGAATCTACATGACAGGCTTTACTGGTTCTGATGACCCCAATTACAATTTCGTGAGTGTATACACCTTCACAGAAGCCAACATTTCTAACACTGGAGACCCTTTCAATGACATCCTTTCAGGATGGACAGCCCTGCCAACAAATCCAGGCTCTACCACTGATATTGGGCCCAACGGCGGTACTAATGGCGCTTTTGCTGTTTACACGGGTGGTGGCAACTTTCAAAGTCATTTGTTACAATCAACAGGTAGTGTGTTTACTGGTGACCGAACCATTGGCTTAACAGCCGCCAGCTCAAATGTAGCTGAACGCGGATGGAATTTTATTGGTAACCCATATCCGTCTGCTATTGATTACACCGCCATTCAAGCTTCGAATCCAACTTTAGGTTCGAATGCCTTCGTTTTTGATGTGACTTCTGGATTTAACGGCTCTTGGCAAAACAACGGACAAATAGCCTCCGGACAAGGTTTTTTTGTCCAAACAACAAGCTCAGGTAACATTACCATTTCTGAATCGCATAAAGTGACTAACGACGTTGCTCTGGTTCGAAATTCTGCTAATCACGATCGTATGTTTATTAAGTTGAGGGCTATGACCTCTAACTATGAAAGCAATGCTGGAATTGATTTAGGAGATGGTTTCGATGATGGCATTGTGCAGCTTGAAGACATTCAAAAATTTGAAAAAGGAAGCCCTTACCCTTACCTCGGTTTTGACTACAACAACACGATTTATGAGCTTACACGGGTAAATCGCTCAAACCTTTCTCACGCATTTACGCTGGTAACTGAAACGTTTGATTCTGGAATGCATGAGTTAATTTTCGGTGATTTTGATTACGCTCGTTACTGCATCAGACTCACTGATCTTGAAACAGGAATTACCACAACTATTTCAGAACCTCAATCTTACACGTTTACACTGAACGATACGGCTACCGGACCGAGGTTCACCCTCGAAATTGACAATCGCGTTACTGGACTGGTAATTTCGAATGAGTCTTGCCCGCAAGCATCAGACGGAGCTATCGAATTTGCTGGTAATCCAAATGGAACCATTTCAATTAGTAATCCTGATGGAACTTCTCTCTACAACGGTCCTCTATTAGCTACAAACACCTTTCAAGGATTAACACCGGGAGAGTACACTACCTCTGTAAATCTGGGCATTTCAGGTTGTCCGGTTGCATTAGATACACTAAGGGTTAATTCTGCAGGAAAAGCTTTAGCGGCAATCGATTTAGGTAGAGATACTGTATTTCAACAAGAAGGAAATATCCCGTTGTTATATGCAGAAGTAGGATTAGAAAATGTAACAATTTCACTGAACGGCAATCCGCTTGGCCAAGACCCCCAGTCTATCGATGTTAGTTCATTGACTGGTGTTAATACCCTAGAGCTAATTGGAGAATCTTCAGTTGGTGGTTGCACCTATCAAGCTACCGATGAATTTGTAGTTGTTTTAACTTCTGGACTTGGTAATGAAATGGAAGATTCAGCCATGCGCCTAACCCATAACATGAATGGATATTACCTAACAACAACTGCACAGGAGGCATATTCCTTAACCATGTACGATGTTTCTGGTAGGGTAATTTGGAACGCGAATCAACTGCTCAGCACAACACCTCAATTCATACCGTTGCCCCAAGAAAGTGGCCTATATTTGTTGCGTGTTGAAAATGAGAACAACGCCATAGAGACTTTTAAATTGATTCGATGATTTCCATCCGTAAAAGCTTATTCATCCTTTCCCTTAGTGTTGTCTGCAGCATGTTGACCTTCACTTCCTCTGCTCAACCAGGCGGCGGTGGTGGACCAGGAGGTGGCGGTGGTGGCTCACCATGTTGGCCTCCACCTTGCATTCCGATTGATGGAGGGTTGGGCATCTTGGCCGCTGTCGCAGCAGTTGCCGGTGGAAAGAAAATTATTGACTTGAATAAAAAGTAGTGACTACCTGGAGGCATCCGCTCAATTTATTCCTAATAAAATGTGCCGTTCTATTCATTGGTTGGCTTGCCTTGTACACCTTTTACATCCACCCCAATGGCACCCTTGATCGCTTCGCCGTTGACCTGCTAATTCGTGAGGGCACTTGGGTGCTCGACGCTATTGGCTACGATACCATTCAGGAGGACTTAGAAGGAGATGTGCGCACCTTAGGAATCGATGGTAGTTTTGGTGTTTGGGTTGGAGATCCGTGCAATGGAGTTGAAGTTATAGCCCTGTTCATTGGTTTTCTTATCGCATTTCCTGCCAAAAAGAAACACCTCTGGTGGTTTATTCCAACTGGTGTTATCGCTATTCATCACCTCAACCTCTTACGGGTAATTGTTCTGGCAATTATTCAGAGTAAGGCTCCAGAATACCTCGACTTCAACCACACTTACACATTCACCATCTTGATATATGGCTTTGTGGCCGCGCTTTGGTACATATGGATAACCTATTTAGGTCAGTCACGTGAACTTCTCAAAGCCCAACCTCAATGAACAAGGCGTTAAGTTGGCTGGCCATAATCCTTTTAGCCTCGTTATTTAGAGATAGCCTGTTTGTTGAAATCAATCAGTACTTGCGCTACCTCTATTACAACAACCCTAATGAAAACCCTGAGGAGCTCTTTCATGGACTTTCTTTTTTAATAGATCTTGGCTACTGGCCTACTTATTGGCTCAAATGGGTGCTCACAGCTTCCTTCATCTTGTTCTTTTATTGGGTTACTCAAAAATCCCTACTAGCGGCATTTCCAACGATTAGTTTTAAACGACCTGTGCAGGCATGTTATGGTGTTGGAGTAATCCTGTCTGGCGCTTTTTTGGGGTTTGGATACCTCGTAAATGATGTCGATAGTTTTTATACCATCAGCAGAAAGTTAATTGGAGCTCTACAGTCCGGGTTTATTTATATGATTCTAGCAGCTATAGGACTCGTACAATCAAGAATTCAGAAATAACTGCCGAGACCTTCTGTGTCACTTACATATTGCTAAATTTGCTAGCAAAATTGACAAATTGAGGCTATGCAAAGAGACGAAGCCATTTTTGAGCTTATTGAAGCAGAAACAACACGCCAGAAAAATGGCGTTGAACTAATTGCTTCAGAGAACTACGTGAGCGACCAAGTAATGGAAGCCATGGGTTCTGTATTAACAAACAAGTATGCTGAAGGACTTCCTGGCAAACGCTATTATGGTGGATGTGAAGTTGTAGATCAAGTTGAAAATATTGCTCGAGATCGCCTAAAAGCATTGTTTAATGCAGAATGGGTAAATGTTCAACCTCATTCAGGAGCACAGGCAAATGCTGCAGTTATGCTAGCCTGCCTCAAACCTGGAGATAAAATCTTGGGGTTCGATTTATCGCATGGGGGGCACCTCACGCATGGATCTACCGTTAACTATTCCGGTAAGCTATATATACCCTCTTTTTACGGCGTTGAACGTGAAACAGGTCACATTAATTACGACTCCGTTCGTGTAACTGCTCAAAAAGAAAAGCCTAAGATGATTATCTGTGGTGCTTCTGCTTACGCACGCGATTGGGACTATGAAAACTTGAGGTCGATAGCCGACGAAGTAGGTGCATTATTATTAGCTGATATTTCTCATCCAAGTGGCTTAATAGCAAAAGGGCTCCTTAATGACCCCATCTCCCATTGTCATATTGTAACAAGTACTACGCACAAAACGTTGCGTGGACCGCGCGGTGGAATTATTATGATGGGAAAGGACTTTGAAAATCCATGGGGTATTAAAACTCCTAAAGGAACTATTCGAAGTATGTCTTCCCTATTGGATTCAGGAGTGTTCCCTGGTACACAAGGAGGACCCTTAGAACATGTAATTGCAGCTAAAGCTGTTGCTTTTGGCGAAGCACTTGAAGACTCTTTTCTTCATTATGGAATACAGGTGATGAAAAACGCAAAAGTAATGGCCGATTCATTTATAGACCTGGGATATCATGTCATTTCCGGTGGAACGGATAACCATTCTATGCTCATCGATTTGCGCTCAAAGGATATTACTGGTAAGGAAGCCGAAGCGGCACTAAGTGCAGTAGATGTTACTGTAAATAAAAATATGGTGCCTTTTGATGATAAGTCACCGTTTGTTACTTCAGGAATACGTGTTGGAACGCCGGCAATTACAACTCGAGGAATCACTGAGGATGATATTCCCGAAATAGTTTCGTTGATTGATGAGTCCATTCAACATCGTGATGATGCACTCAAAGTCTCTGCGATTCGCGAAGCGATTAATTCAAAAATGAAAGACCTTCCATTATTTAAAGCATAAATTTTAGGTATGATAATAAATGCGAATAATCCAGAAAATAAGTCTTGGGTGAAGTACGATTCAAGTACTGATTTTCCAATCCAAAATTTACCTTTTGGTATTTTTTCAACCACAAATAAACACCCACGCGTGGGTACACGCATTGGCGATCAAGTAATCGACTTGCTCTTCCTGCATGAGTTGGGATATTTGGAAGGCCTGCCTTTCGGACAAGAATCGTTTGCTTCGAATTCCCTCAATCAAATGATGGGAGCTGGAAAACAAGCTACACGAGAGCTTCGTAACCGGTTAAGTGAATTGTTCAGTGCTGATAATGAAACATTGTTAGAAAATCAGCAGCACCAAGAAAAGGTAATGCACCCTATTGAACAGGTAAGTATGCATATGCCCGTTGTTATAGGCGACTATACTGATTTTTACAGCAGCCGTGAACATGCCACAAACGTTGGTACCATGTTTCGCGATCCAAACAATGCCCTCCTTCCCAACTGGCTTCATATTCCTGTAGGGTACCATGGCCGATCGTCCTCAATTGTCTTAAGTGGCACACCTGTTAAACGTCCGAAAGGTCAAACAAAGCCCAATGATGAAGAGCCACCTGTTTATGGGCCATGTAAACTTTTAGATTTTGAATTGGAAATGGCATTTGTTACCTATAACGGCAAGCCAATGGGTGATTCCATTTCAACAGCAGAAGCAGATGATTACATCTTTGGTATGTGTTTGTTCAACGATTGGAGCGCCCGCGATATTCAAAAGTGGGAATACGTTCCATTAGGACCGTTCTTAGCCAAAAACTTCGCTTCTAGTATCTCACCCTGGATAGTTACACTTGATGCCTTGCAGCCTTTCCAAGTCGAAGGTCCAGATCAAGATCCTGAGGTACTTCCTTACTTAAAGTATGAAGGTAATGGGAACTATGACATTTCGCTTCAAGTTGCTATTGCTCCTGATGGAGGTGATGAAACCGTAGTCTGCAACTCCAATTATAAAAACATGTATTGGAATATGAAACAGCAGTTAGCGCACCATACCGTAAACGGATGCAATGTACGTTGTGGAGATATGATGGCGTCTGGCACCATATCAGGTCCTACTCCAGACAGTTACGGTTCGATGCTTGAGCTGAGTTGGAGAGGTACAAAACCTATCGCCATGAACGATGGATCTGAACGTAAGTTCATTCAAGATCACGACACCGTAATTATGCGCGGATATGCCGAGAAAGACGGTGTTCGCGTGGGATTTGGAGAAGTGAGCACGCAGGTACTTCCCGCTTCTTAAGAATCACTCCATACTAGACATGAAAACCCAAGGTTTACCTTGGGTTTTTTAATTGGTTCCAACTACATTTGATACCATGGCATCAACCCATATCATAGATGAGAAAAAAGAGCGCACCGAATTACTTCGCGAATACCGCGCAATTTTAAGAATTGCAAAACTTAAAAAAGGCGATTCTGACCAACTACTGATTCGCAAAGCATTCGACATCGCCGTGGAAGCGCATAAAGATGTGCGGCGGAAATCGGGAGAGGCTTATATTTTTCACCCAGTAGCTGTTGCTCGAATTGTTGCCGAAGAAATTGGATTGGGCACTACTTCTATCGTCTGCGCCTTACTGCATGATGTTGTTGAAGATACCGACATGACCATCAGTGACATTGAAATGCTTTTTGGAGATCGTGTAGCCCTAATAATTGATGGACTAACCAAAATTTCAGGGGCATTTGAACAGAATGCCTCCTCCTCTATCCAAGCTGAAAATTTTAGGAAAGTTATCCTAACCCTTGCTGATGATGTCAGGGTAATCCTAATTAAGATTGCCGATCGACTTCACAACATGCGCACGTTGGAAAGTATGCGCAGGGACAAGCAACTTAAGATTGCTTCTGAAACCCTCTACATTTATGCTCCCCTAGCGCATCGCCTTGGGATTTATAACATCAAATCTGAACTAGAAGATTTATCGCTCAAGTTTAAAGCACCTAACATCTACCAGCAGATTGAGCAAAAACTCAAGAAGACACAAGCTGTAAGAACGCGGTTTATAAATCAATTTACCCTTCCCATACGCAAAGCACTGAATCAACAGGGAGTTGATTTTGAAATCAAAGGGAGAACCAAATCTGTTTTTAGTATTTGGAACAAAATGCAAGCTAAGAACATCAAATTCGAAGAAGTTTATGATGTTTTTGCAGTGCGCATTATCCTCAACGCCGAAGAGTCTAAAGAAAAAGCCTCTTGTTGGAAGGTATACTCCATCATAACGGATTTTTATCGTCCAAACCCTGATCGATTGCGCGATTGGATATCAACTCCCCGAGCTAATGGCTATGAGTCGTTACACACCACTGTGATGAGTCCAGGAGGCCGATGGGTAGAGGTTCAAATTCGCACCCGAAGGATGGATGACATTGCTGAAAAGGGTCTTGCTGCGCACTGGAAGTATAAGGATGACTCACAGGAAAGCGCTCTTGACGGCTGGATTACACGCGTTAGGGAACACTTGGAAAGTCCGGGAATGGATGCCGTAGATTTTGTGGACGACTTCAAGTTAAACCTATTCGCTAAGGAAATTTTTGTCTTTACTCCCAAAGGTGAGGTTCGTGCCATGCCGCATAAATCGCGCGTGCTCGACTTTGCATTTGATATACACTCTGAATTGGGAAAACGTTGTATAGGAGGAAAAGTAAATGGTAAGCTACTTCCGGTTAATGCGATGCTAAAAAGTGGCGACCAAGTAGAGATTATTACCTCCAAAGCACAAACGCCGCAAACGGATTGGCTCAACTTTGTTGTTACGGCTAAAGCTAAAGCTGCGATTAAATCTATCCTCAAAGAAGAGCGCAAAAAAAATCAGCGCAAAGGCCGCAAAATATTAGCACAACTATTAGAGGAACAAGGAATTATTGCAGATAAAACGAATTTTGAAATCATGTGTGCCTCATTCCGCTGTAAAACAGTTGATGATTTGTTTTATCGCGCCGCTACCGATCACCTTGACCCCAATCGAATTAAACAACTTGAGCACGTAAGGGGACGCTTAACCCGAGTTAAAAGTCACGCTGCAAAGTCCAAAACCCTCGAGGAACTGCTGACTTCATTTCGCGGAAAAAACCAATCGTTAGTGCTAGGCGGAAACCTCAAGAAACTCAATTATCGCCTAGCTACATGCTGCAACCCTATTCCAGGAGATGATGTGGTTGGATTCATTACAGGTAATGGAGAAATTGTTATTCATCAAGTTAATTGCTCGAACACCATCAAATTGATGAGCAATTATGCATACCGCATTGTTAAAGCCAAATGGGATAGTGAAGAAGCTATTTCATTCTTAAGTGGAATGAAAATCTTAGGATTCGACCGAACAGGACTTGTAAATGAAGTAACCAAGGTCATCTCCAACGATATGAATGTAAAAATGCGCTCACTTAGCTTTGATACGGAGGAAAGTATGTTTGAAGGAACGGTTATGGTTTATGTAGATGACACCGATCATTTGAATCAATTGATGGATAAAATCAAGACCGTAGACGGTGTTGAGAATGTTCAACGATTGGGCAGAAAAAATTAGGATATTATCGTAATTTTGCCCCTTAACGAGACTAGTATGTCGGCAGAAGAAACCAAGGAAAAGGTAAAACAGATATTTGCTTCCTTCCTGGAAAAAAATGGGCATCGCAAAACGCCAGAACGCTTTGCCATACTCGACGAGATTTACAGCAATGAAGGGCATTTCGACGTGGAGTCGTTGTACCTCCTCATGAAAAATAAAAAGTATCGTGTAAGCAGAGCTACACTTTACAACACCATCGAACTCCTACTTGCCTGCAACCTGATTAGAAAACATCAGTTTGGCAAGAACATGGCGCAGTTTGAAAAGTCCTTTGCCAACAAACAGCACGATCACTTGATAGACGTTGAAACGGGAGAAGTACGCGAATTTTGCGACCCCCGTGTTCAACTGATAAAAAATACAATTGCAGAACATTTCGGAGTTGAAGTACTCCACCATTCTTTGAATATTTATGCTCGTTTCTCTTCAGACAATCACACTGAGGAAAACAACGAACAATCCAACTGATTTACATGAAAATTGACGCGTTATTAGGCCTTCAATGGGGAGACGAAGGAAAAGGGAAAATTGTTGATGTACTTACTCCAAAGTACGACATGATTGCACGCTTTCAAGGAGGGCCTAATGCAGGACACACCTTGGAGTTTAACAACATTAAACATGTGTTGCATACCATTCCCTCAGGTATCTTCCACCCTACTGCAATCAACATTATTGGTAATGGAGTCGTTATTGACCCTCGCATTCTGAAACGAGAAATTGACGGGTTGGCACCTATGAATGTTGACCTCAATAAATCACTCGTTGTTTCGCGCAAGGCTCACCTGATCCTGCCAACACACTGCTTGCTTGATGCTGCCAACGAGCAGGCTAAAGGCAAGGAAAAAATTGGCTCTACGCTTAAGGGAATTGGTCCAACATACATGGATAAAACTGGTCGAAATGGCCTGCGCGTTGGAGATATTGAAACTGCCGACTTTAAGTCTAAGTATACAGCGCTAAAGAACAAACACCTTGGCATGCTTGATCGATTTCAATTTGACTACAGTCACTTGGATGAATTAGAGGCAGCCTGGTTTGAGGGGGTTGAAGTATTGCAATCGCTCACCTTTATTGACTCAGAACACTTTATCAACAAAGGACTAAAAGCAGGCAGGCGTATTTTGGCAGAGGGAGCGCAGGGATCTTTACTCGATATCGACTTTGGATCCTATCCTTTTGTTACCTCTTCTAATACCATTTGCGCTGGTGCGTGTACAGGTTTGGGCGTAGCTCCCAATACGATCGGTGAGGTATTTGGAATTTGTAAAGCATATTGTACGCGTGTTGGAAGTGGGCCTTTTCCTACGGAGCTTTTTGATGCTGATGGCGAAACCTTAGCACGTGTTGGCCATGAGTTTGGTGCAACAACTGGCAGACCTAGAAGATGTGGATGGCTCGACCTCGTTGCGCTCAAGTACACCTTAATGCTCAATGGAGTTACCCAATTGATTCTAACGAAGGCAGACGTACTATCTGGGTTTGATACCATTAAAGTATGCACTGGATACTCACGGAATAATGAAGTAACTGAGGATTTCCCTTACGATATTCTTGATGATTCTTGGGAGCCGATCTACAAAGAAATGCCGGGTTGGAAACAAGACCTCACAGGACTTAGCGACTACGACGAATTGCCAGAATCACTCCAGTCTTACATCAAGTTCATTGAAGATGAATGTGAAGTCCCTGTTACAATCGTATCTGTTGGTCCAGACCGTTCGCAAACACTAATTCGCAATCAATCACTGGTTTAATTTGAGCCGAGGAACGCCACATAGCCTCGTTCTTGTTTTCTTTTTGCTGGTTTCGGTCACAAGTTGGGCTCAAACTCCTGCCAAAATTAAACTCCTTCATGCCGATGAGTTCGTATTTGATGCCGACGGTGTCAAAGCAAGAAAGTTAATCGGCAATGTCCGGTTTAAGCACGAAGGCGCACTTATGTTTTGTGACAGTGCATACCTGTATACCGAAGAAAATCGCATGGATGCTTACGGTAATGTGGTAATAAACCAAGGAGATTCACTTAAACTTTATGGTGACTCGCTTTTTTACAATGGCGATACACGCCAAGCAAAGTTGCGGGGCAACATCCGGTTAATTGACCCGAGTCAGACCTTAAATACTGCTTTTCTAGACTACAATTTAGCTAGTCGTAGAGCCCAATATTATGGCGGAGGTACCATCTTAAACAAAGCAGAATCTACTACCATTAAAAGTGAGAAAGGTGCCTACTTTGTGAGCACAAAACGCTTTGAGTTCAATGGAAATGTTCAAGTTGATGCCGAAAAGTATCAGATTCAGTCGGATACTATGCATTACCATACGGATACTGAAAAATCTGAATTTTTCGGACCAACAACCATCACATCTGATAGTACTTTGATTTATTGTGAAAAAGGTTACATCAGTCAAGCCGACCAAATCGCTGTCCTGACAAGAAATGCTTATGTACAATCCAAAGAGCAACTCTTAAAGGGAGATAGTATCTATTATAATCAGGGGCTGAACTACATTGAAGCCTTTCAACACGTTTCCATTCTTGACACGTTAAACGACGTTCTCATTCTAGGGCATTATGCATTCTACAATGAACTCGACAGCAGTTCAATCATTACGGATAGCCTTGAATTGATGCAACTTTTTGAAAATGATACGCTCTTTCTGCATGCCGATTCACTCATAACCAAGAAAGACCCAGTTTCTGGAAAGCAGCAATTATTTGCATACCACAAGGTGCGTTTCTACAAAACAGACCTTCAAGGAAAGTGTGATTCAATTGTATTCAACAATTTTGATTCGACCATTACCTTATTTCATGATCCTGTTATTTGGAATAAAGCAAATCAGCTCACAGGTGATACGGTGATTATGTTCATGGCTTATGGTGAGATTCAAAAAATGCACTTATTTCCCGATGCATTCGTAGTATCAGAAGCCGACACTGGTAAATACAACCAAATAAAAGGCAAAATTCTCATTGCGCGATTTAGGCAAAGTGAAGTACATCAAATTGATGTTCAAGGCAATGGGCAAACGGCTTATTACGCCCAGGAAGAAGATGGCACTTGGATTGGCATAAATAGATTGGACTGCAGTAAAATGAGGGTGAACATCGACTCCAACACCATTAGTAATATTGCATTCTTTGTCAAACCTGACGGGACCCTATACCCCATGAAAGATTTGACACCTGAATTGGCCTTTTTAAGGAATTTTTCATGGCGTCAATCAATTCGCCCCAAAAGTCGCATGGATATTTTTTACTGGCGAGAAGACACCGAAGAAGAATAAAATTATTGACCGCAAGGAATGCTATCAACTACCTCATAGCCTTCTTTTCGCGCTGCACAAGCATTCACATACGTAACATTATTGCAGGCACAAACGGGCACCGCCACAAGTGGACATACAACTGTATCGTATTCACTCACCAGCTCCTGATTAAAGCAACCGTGTTTTCCATCCCCATCGTCAGAACAAGAAATGAATAAAACCATGCTTAGAAAAATCAAGCCAATTAGTCTAAGACACGCTTGTGCCAACTTTGATTCAGAGGAACTTCCCATTGCGTATTCATTTCGTGTTTTGTACTGACTAAGTTATTGAAAACAATGGTATCCCATTTGATTTCACCGTTAGTCAGCGCTTCTTTCATATCATTCAAGTGAATTGTTTTTACCCCTTCACCATTGCGATAAGCAACCTGCATACGATCTAATAAATTTACGTTGTAGGCTCCTTCAATACCCTTGATAAAATGCGTGGCAGCATCCTTTGAGCAACCCGAAAGCTGCTGAACCTCCTGATCCACGGTAATAACAATAAATCGGTGGTAATAAACTTCAAATTGCGCTAAAAGTGCTTTTCCATGTGTTTTCCACTGGCTTACAAAAGCTTCTCCATCTCTTAGAAGTGCTTGCTCCTCTTCTTGCGAGAACTCCCTGCTGCACTGATAAATCCAAACATGAGCTTGTTCGCTATTAACCACTGATCCAGCCTGCTTACTCATTGTACTGTCTAACATGATAGGTAAGGTATTTGCGCTATGAACGCTGCACTAGCATTGTGAAAAGTATTATAGTTCAGCTGCCTCGGCGATTAATTCGGCAATGTCGTAAACTGAGGTTTGATCTTCCTTTTCGAAATGCTTAACCCCATCAGTCATCATGGTATTGCAAAAAGGGCATCCTGTGGCAATAATAGATGGCTTAGTTTCTAGCGCCTCTTCCGAACGCTCTACATTCACTTCACGATCTCCTTTTTCTGCCTCCTTGAACATCTGAGCACCACCAGCACCGCAGCATAAACCATTTGACTTACAACGCTTCATCTCTACAAGTTCTGCATCTAGCTTTTCAAGAAGCGAACGTGGGGCTTCATAAACATCATTTGCCCTACCTAAATAACAGGGGTCATGAAAAGTAATGCGCTTACCCTTAAAATCTCCTCCACCGCTGACCTTGATTTTTCCGTCAGCCAACAATTTTTGAATGTACTGTGAGTGATGAACAACATCATAGTTTCCACCTAACTCAGGATATTCATTTTTCAAGGTGTTAAAACAATGCGGACAAGTAGTCACAATGTGCTTAATCTCATAGCCATTCAGCACTTGAATGTTCATCATGGCTTGCATTTGAAACAAGAACTCATTTCCTGCACGTTTCGCAGGATCTCCAGTGCAAGACTCTTCTGTCCCCAAAACAGCAAATGAAATCCCTGCTTCATTTAAAATGCGTACAAATGCCTTGGTTATTTTTTTCGCTCGGTCATCAAAACTACCTGCACAGCCAACCCAGAATAATACTTCTGGAACTTCTCCACGCGACACCATCTCCGCCATTGTTGGCACTTTCAATGCTTCTCCCATCACTTTATCTAGTTTTCTTCTGTAGCCCAGTTCAAACGGTCAGCCTGACCAAATTGCCAAGGAGCTCCATTGTTCTCAATATTTGTAAATGCCCCATTTAATTCTTGCGGAGCTGCTGATTCTTCCATCACCAAGTAGCGACGCATCTCCATAATAATGGAAAGGGGATCAATGTTAACTGGACAAGACTCAACGCATGCATTACATGATGTACATGCCCATAACTCCTCAGGTGTGATGAAATCATTCAGCAATGATTTCCCATCATTAAAGTCCGCTCCATTTTTATCAATACCATTTCCTACCTCCACAAGACGGTCACGTGTATCCATCATGATTTTACGTGGGGATAAAAGCTTTCCAGTTTGATTAGCAGGGCAGTTGCTGGTGCACCTACCACACTCAGTGCAGGTATAAGAGTCCATTAACTGCTTCCATGTCAAATCCTGAACATCTTTAGCTCCAAATCGTTGTGGGGCTGCATCAGCTTCTGGAGCTGGAGCCGCGTATGGATCCGCATCAGGATCAAACATCAACTTAACTTCATTCGTTACCGACTCCATGTTAGAGAAACTCCCTTTCGGATTCAAGTTGCTGAAATATGTATTTGGAAATGCTAAAAGGATGTGGAAATGTTTTGAATAAGGCAAGTAATTTAGAAATGCAAAAATTCCAATAATATGAAACCACCACATTCCACGCTCTATTAAATGTAAGGACTCCAAGCTCTCTGGCAGGAATGGAATAATGTATTGACTAAAAGCAAAATAACCGTCAAAGCCAATTGCATACTTTTCTAAACCAGCCTGAGTTAGGGAATCAGCTGCTGTATTCATTAGGACGGCATCAGACGCGTTCATCGTTAAGAAAGCTCCCATAAGAAGCACTTCCACTACCAGAATAATGTTGGCATCGCTAGTTGGCCACCCTTCCATTTCCGGGTTAAAAAAGCGCTTAATCCGCATTACATTTCTGCGCAATAAAAACACAACACATGCAACAAGAACTAATAATGCAAGAAACTCAAAAGCATTGATAAAGGCAGTGTATGCGTTTCCCAAAAACCCAAAAAATAGCCTATGAGTTCCAAGTACTCCATCTAAAATTATTTCCAGCACTTCAATGTTGATGATTACGAAGCCAACGTAAATGAGAATGTGCATAAACCCAGCTACGGGCCGAACTACCATCTTAGACTGACCTAAAGCTACGCGAGCCATCACTTTCCATCGCTCAGCAGGACGATCCGAACGATCTAAATCCCTACCTAACTTGATATTGCGAGCAATTTTACGCACTTGCTTCGTAAACAATGCAATTGCGATAGCCGCTATTAAAATAAATACAACGTTACTCAATCCCATCTTTTCCTTCTGTTTCTTGTTTCGTTCTCGCTTTCTTTCTCGGTTTATCTTCCGCCTTCTCTTTCCTGCCAAATACAGAAAAGTGAACATAACGCTTAGGATTCACACGCATGTCTTCCATCAACATATCCAGCTCAAGTGTTGCATGCTCCAAATTATGATACAAGCTGTCGTTATTCAACAATTGCCCAATCGTTCCCTCTCCCCGATCTACTTTTTCCATAACTGAAGCTACAGAACTTAATGCCTTGGAAGCATTATTAACAGTTTCAACGAGGTTACTCGCAGCAAGCGAATCACTAATAGCGCTAAAGTTCTTTAAAACACTCGTGATTTGGTCATTGTTCTCCTTCAAGTTATTTGATATGCTATTCACATTCGTGAGGATAGCAGAAATCTTTCCTTTCTCGGCAAGGATGATTGTATCCAATCGCTTCGTTGTCATTTCCAATGACTTGAACGAGCGATTAATACTTTCAAAACTCTCTGTGAGGTTCTTACGTGCATCTTCGTTCAAGATGGCTTTTACGATGGTGACAACCGAATCAATTGAACCAATGAGGTCGTTTGTCTTTTGCTCTAAAGGTCGCAGTCGTTTGTCGACTTCTGCTTTCAAATCACCTTCGATTTCGGAATTCAAGGTATCTCCGGAAACTGCGGTTACCGGACTATCCCCCATTTTTAAAGCGATTGCTTTAGAGTTGAATAAATCCAAACTCGCAATCAAGGCAATTGAATTATTTGGAATTTCAAGTCCTTCCTCATTGATTTCAAAACCCACAAGAATGCGTCCTGAATAATCCTTCATCAAAGCAATGCTGTTAACCCGCCCAATTTTATAACCATTGAGTTGAACAGGATTATCCTTAGATAGTCCGTCTACTCTTGGATAGATGGCGAAATATTGACGTTTACTGGAAAGTACATCAGCTCCTTTCAAAAAGTTGATGCCAAAATAGAAGGCAGCCAGTGCGGCTATTACTACTAATCCTACTCGTACTTCTTTTGAATATTTCAAAATAACTAGCTGTCTGATTTTAACATTTCGAAAGCTTCCTGTAAAGATATTCTTTTGCCTTTGTAGATGGCAATGATAAAGGCATCTTTATACGCATTTGTTCTGATTTCTCGCTGTAGCTTAACAGCAGTCTCAAAATCAGGCTCATTCCCTACCGTATATTTATACACTCCATCATTCTCCATTTCAGAAACTCCTTCGAGACCATTAAAGTTATATGGTTCCAATGGCAGCTTACTTGAGCTCGATGCTATTTGAACGCGAAAAAACAATTCATCGTTCGTAGGAAGCTCCTTCATTACCTTCTGTTCATCCCCCACTTGTTCACCTTCGATGCGAAGTGGCACTTGAACTGAGTCATGAACTTCATAAGTTTCTTTGTACGATTTAAAGGCCCGATAAATCGCAGATGACATATAAGTTCTGCCCACTTCTGAGTTTAAAAAATCTTCTTCAGTGGGATTGGTTACGAAACCTAATTCTATGAGAACTGCAGGCATTGATGTCCGTGAAATAACCCAAAATCCGGCTTGTTTTACGCCGCGATCCCTGCGTTTCACCCGCTCCTTAAACTGTGATTGTATATTTCCCGCTAAAGTTGCGCTCCGGTCTAGGTATACTCCTTGCATCATGGATAATGCAATTAAGCTCTCGATGGAATTGGGATCAAAGCCTTCATAAGTCTCTTGATAACCTTCTTCTAAAAAAATCACTTGATTCTCACGCTTAGCTACATCCATCTGAGCCTTGGTCTTGTCGAGACCCAGAATGTAGGTCTCTGAACCATATGCAGCAGCATTGTTATTTGAGTTGCAATGAATACTAATGAATAAGTCTGCATTTGCTTTATTCGCCATTTTCGAACGAATATGTAACGGAATAAAAATGTCAGTTTCACGCGTCATGATCACTTTAATCCCCGGGAAATACTCATTAACATAGTCCCGTAACTTCAAGCCTACAGCCAATGCCACATCAGCTTCTGTGTCTTTGTACCTGCCTGTACCTAGTGCACCGGGGTCTTTCCCTCCGTGCCCCGGATCTATCACTAACGTCTTGATTTGGTACGAATTGGTACCTTTCTGAGCGCTTAGCGAACACGTGAACGTGAATAAAAATAACGTTGCCAAAAACAGGAATCCGTTTTCTGGTCTTATCCTTGTATCATTGGGTTTATTCATATCGTTACGCAATTGTTGATTCTTATTAGTTTTGCACGATCTAACAAGGCGTTAGGCAAAAATACCTTAAAAAACTTGGGCAAGGTCAGAACCAAATCAGGAGTATTCCACTCAATCTTGTTAATTGCTTTCTTGGCTACCCAAGTAACGAGTGCATTTGGTGCCTTCAACCCTAACGTCAATTTTCTTATTGCAATTGCGCCTGACACCAATTTCGTGCCTGATTCTTTAGGCGTTGACTCCATACCACAATCCGCTGAACAACCAGAACCCAAGGAACCTGCAATAAACACTAAGGTGCATTACTTTTCGCAGGATTCTATTCAATATGATCTTCAAAACGAAAAGGTTTACCTCTATGGTGAAGCAACAGTTGAGTACGAGGATATTTCACTACAAGCTGATTACATCGAGCTAGATCTGAGTAACAACACTGTTTATGCTGCTGGATTACCAGATAGCAATGGAGTGCTCCAAGGTAAGCCTCGATTTAAAGAAGGTTCCAAAGAGTATCGGGCAGAGTCAATGACCTATAACTATGCCTCTGAAAAAGGAAAAATAAATCAAGCTAAAACGCAAGAAGGCGATGGCTATGTTCAGGGAAAGACCATTAAAAAAGCTTCCAAGGATGTAATTTTCATTAAAAATGGACTTTACACCACGTGCTCACTTGACCACCCACATTTTTACATCCGCGCTTCTAAGTTGAAAATTATCCAAGATGATAAAATTGTCACGGGGCCCGCAAACATGGTTATCGAAGACGTTCAAACCCCATTAGCACTTCCTTTTGGATTTTTCCCCAATCAACGCGGCAGGCAAAGTGGAATTGTTATCCCCACCTATGGTAACTCTCCAAATCGCGGTTACTTCTTGCAAAATGGTGGATATTATTTTGGTTTCAGCGACCATTTCGACGCCAAACTTATTGGCGACATTTACACCAATGGCTCATGGGCAGGAAGAAGTATTTTCAATTATAACAAACGTTATAAGCATACCGGAAGACTAAAACTGGATTATGTAAATGGGAAAGATGGTGATCCTGAAGCTGCAGATTTTACTGAGCGCAATTCATTTTTTGTGAACTGGACGCACAATCAGGACCCCAAGGCTAGACCTAATTCTGATTTCAGGGCTAACGTTCAAGCAGGTTCAGTAGATAATTTCCGAAATGACTTTAATACTACACCCAACAACTACTTATCAAATACGTTTCAGTCGAACATTTCGTACCGCACTGGGTTTGGTGGCACACCTTTCAACTTAACACTTTCTGCTAGTCACAACCAGAATAGCAATGATAGCATTATTAACATTACACTGCCTCAAGCAACCTTCACAATGTCGCGGGTAAAGCCATTTAAAAAACTTTGGTCGGCACCTGCTTCAACTAGCTTTCAACGCAATTTTAGGAAGAGTATCAAGGAGATTGGGGTGAACTATACACTCGATTTTAAGAACAGCGTGCGCCGGAAACAAGACGATTTGTTCAAAGAGGAGTCGCTGGATAAAATTCAGAACGGTGTGCGCCACTCATTACCTATCACAACCTCCATCAAAGCCATGAAGTATTTCACCCTTACCCCAAGTGTGAACTACTCCAACACCATGTATTTCAAGACCGTAAGGAAGCAGTTTAACTCGGCCGACTCCACCATAATAACAGATACGGTTGCAGGACTTGAATCATTTCATGAAGCGCGTTTTGCAGCATCGCTTACTACCAAAATGTATGGGATGTACCGACCTAAGTTTTCGCGAATCAAGGCAATTCGTCATGTCTTCACTCCTTCTGTAAGCTTTAATTTCACACCTGATTTATCAGACCCATATTACCTAACACATGTTGCTGTTGATGCGCAAACAGGCGACCTAATTGATGAGCGATACGCAATTTTCGAAGGTGGCATTTATGGCGCTCCAAGCTCTCGAAGAGCTGGGGTTGTTGGAATTGATTTAATGAACAACTTAGAAATGAAATACAAGTCGCGCAGCGATACGGCAACAGAGTTGAAAAAGGCAAAGATTTTTGAAGCACTCCGTTTTACCACTGGCTATGATATTTATAAAGACAGCATCAACTGGAGCGCCATTGCCATGAGTGTGCGTTCTTCCATACTCAATGGGAAAATTAATTTTCAAGCCAACGCAACCATGGACCCTTACGCGGTAAATGATCAGGGAAATGTTATCGACAAGGCCCAATTTGATCAATCAGGCGATCTCGCCCGTTTAGTCCGTGCTGGAGGTGCTGTAAACTTCACCTTGAGGAGCAAACGAAATGAATCAAAGCGAGATGCTGCCCCGAATGGCTCTGAAGCTGAGTTAGAAGAGATTCGACAGCACGAAAACGGCTACATGGATTTCAACATTCCATGGAGCTTTCGATTTGGCTACACAGCGAACTATAGGGCTAATTGGAGTGAAGTTGGAAGAACAACCACGTTTAATAATGCTGTAACTTTTGGGGGTGATTTTAACCTTACTGAAAACTGGAAAGTAGAATACCAATCCGGGTATGATTTTGAACTCAATGATTTCTCATTCACCCGTTTTTCAATCAATCGAGACTTGCATTGCTGGCAAATCAATTTCAACGTGATTCCTTTTGGACCGCGAACTAGCTACACTTTCGATATTGCAGTTAAGGCTCCTGTCCTTCAAGATTTAAAGCTTCAACGGAAGCGCAGCTGGTTCGACCTCAACTAAGCTCCCATCCAATTACGAAGTATTCCCCTTCCATGCTCAGACAAGATTGACTCTGGATGAAACTGAACTCCGTAATAGTTTATTGATTTATGTGCGATAGCCATCGGTACTCCCGATCTGGATCTTGCCGTAATGTAGTAAGCTGATGTTGCTTCTCCCAATTCAACTTTCCATGAATGGTACAAGCCTACACTGAACACTGCTGGTAGATTTTTGAAAATACCCACTTCTAAAAATGCACGGTCCACCAGTACATCTTCCTTCACGCCATGCCTTACAGAAGTCAATTGCTCCAGCTTTCCTCCTGCCGCAATTACCATTGCTTGCATACCCAAACAAACCCCTAAGACGTGTTGATCCTTCCGCAACCAGCTAAATAATTCGAGTAACCTTCCCGATTGTTCTGGAAGCGCAGGACCTGGTGAAATTATTACATGTGAATAGTTTGCTACATCAGCTTGTGTAATATTGTTATTGCGAACCACGGTAAGCTCAGCCCCTTCACCTTCGAGGTAATGAACCAAATTGTAAGTAAAGGAGTCGAAATTATCGACCATTAATACGCGCATCTTCTTAGCTTTGGTTGATTAAGTCAAAGAAATGAAAAAGATTATATACACAGAGAAAGCTCCTGCACCAATTGGACCCTATAGCCAAGCAATTCTTGCAGATAATACCCTTTACATCAGCGGACAAATTGCGATAAACCCTGAAACAGGAAAGCTAGTTGTCGAAAACATTGAAGCACAGACGGAGCTAGCGCTTAATCATATCAAGCACATATTAAAAGCTGCTGACATGGACTTACGCCATGTTGTTAAGTGCAGTATTTTCTTGAGTGACATGACCTTTTTTCCGCGTGTTAATCGGGTTTACGAGCAATTTTTTGATCAAGTAAAACCGGCTCGAGAAACTGTTGCAGTTGCTGGTTTGCCAAAAGCCGTAGATGTTGAAATAAGCGCTATTGCTGTACGTTGATTAATGCAGTAACCTCATCCAAATCAAACGTAAAATGAGCATACGTAGGCGCTGGATAGTTACCCGATTGGATCATTTCGATGCGCTTATCAATGGAAGGATGTGTGCTGATAATCTCAAACTCTTCGGAAGTCGACCCATACCTTTTCAAGAACTCAAACGCGTTAGCTAAATGCAACGGCGATAATCCTGCAAGTTCCAGTAATTCTACAGCATATGCATCAGCTTCTCGCTCATGCTCTCTGCTGAAATAGTTACTGAGCAAGGCCTTAGTAATTTCAGCCGTGAGTGGAGGATCTCCACCAGTAACAACAGCGGTAAGCATTGCCACTCCAAATTCATGTGCCAACTTTTTAATTACGTGCCTATGGTATACATGTCCCATCTCATGAGCAATTACCGCAGCAACCTCCTCGGTATGGTCTACTGTAGAAAGCAGACTAGTTGAAACTACAATAACCCCTCCTGGTAAGGTAAACGCATTGGGAGCATTCATCTTAACTACGTGTAATTTCAAGTCCAACGAGTCAGCATTTAAGACGCGTTCTATTTCACCTAAGTGTTGCAGAATTTGAGCATAGTTAACAGAGTCATAACTCGCATCTAACTCAATGGTATATTTAAAAATTAGATCGCCAAGTTTGCGCTCTTGTTTATCGGGCAACTTGATAGTTCCCAAATCAGGTATCGGGAGAAAAACCGAAAATACGAACCAACATCCTGCAAAGGATACAACAAGAATGGCAAAACCTTTTAGCAATTGGGCCTTCATGCTAAAAAGGTGGCTTATTCGATGCTGCTTCCGATTGGTCCTTATGCAAGTTACCTTCTGTGGAATAAATCCACTGATAAGCTAAACCACCAAAGAAAATAAAGTAATACATCCTTCCTTTCCTGGCTTTAACTGCGGCTACGATACTGAATGCGAAATAGAGCAAATTAGCAAGGAAAACAACGGCGGCGTATCCGAAAAACACCTCACTTCGCTCCATGTTCTCAAAAACGAAAACTTGAATAATCCAAAAGACAAGGCCTGCATTCATTAGACTAGTTGGAACTTGAGAAAGCAGTGATTGCAGTGCATGAAAATGTACAAACCTGCTTTTAGAACGGTTCGTAAAATAGTATATCACTGATGCAACCAAGTTGATAATAGGAAGTGGTAAACCCGCTGCAATAGATGCGAACATCATTAAATAGGCACCCATTCCATCTTCCTTTTCCCTATTGGTTAACTGATCTGGCTGCAATATGGGATGGTATTTCTGTTCTAACTCCATGTATCTAATTTTCTTTATTGCTTGGTTCTAATCTGCTGTGGGTTGTGCGTTCATTTCTTGAGCCAATGGTTTACCTGAAAATGGCGGATAATCATCTGTCATGTACAACAAGTAGAGGTTTAAGCGCGTTCCCCATCGCATTGTGCCAACGTTAAACTCATGCCAGCTCTTTGGGTAGCTTCCAGTAAATAGCACAGCCCAGAATGCAAAAAAGCTCAGTACTAACGACAATAACATCCTAAACATTAACACGAAAACATGAGGAATTATGCAATACAAGAAACCTAAAAAGGCTTTTAGCAATAAATGACCTCGACTTAACTGTTCTGGGTACGTTACTTCAAACTCTGAATACTCATCGGTAGCACTTAAGCCAAATGCAGGATAGCCATCTGCTAGATTGTAGATCCGGGCATTGACGCGCCAATTCCAACGCAAGTACTTCACTTGAAACTCAAAGAAACTCTCAGGATATCGCCCGGTAAACAAGATGACCCAAAATGATATAAACGATAGTATTTGACTCCAAATTCCTACAAACGTTAAAATAAAGCTGTGCGGAAGGGTAATGTAAATGAAGCCTGCAATAGACCTTAAGATTAACTCTCCTCTTGAATAGCGCTCTTGGTACGTAACATTAAATTTACTCATGATTGGATCAGTATTTAATTAGGTGGTTCGAAAGTATATCACTCATATTAACTATCCAATCACAACGTTACAAGTGGTTGATTTACGGGATACTCGGCAATCAAAGCATAGAGACTTGGTATTATTCGATAGAGAACGCTTAAATTCGCACCGCAAACAAGCATTACAATTTAATACATACAATCTCATGGCATCATACGATCTTATAGTATTGGGTAGCGGACCAGGGGGCTACGTTGCAGCTATTCGCGGAGCACAACTCGGCATGAAAACAGCCATCGTTGAGCGCGAATCGCTTGGTGGAATTTGCCTAAACTGGGGGTGCATCCCTACAAAAGCACTATTAAAAAGTGCACAAGTATTTGAGTACATCAATCATGCAAGCGATTTCGGTATCACGATAAAAGATGCCAAACACGATTTTAAAAGTGTTGTAGCACGCAGTAGAAGTGTTGCTAGTGGAATGAGCGACGGAATTCAATTCTTGATGAAAAAGAACAAGATTGATGTTGTAATGGGAACTGGTAAACTCAAAGCGGCAAATAAGCTTGAGGTTACTGATAAGGACGGTAAAGCATCAACACTTGAAGCAAAGAATATCATAGTTGCTACAGGTGCACGTTCTCGTTCACTTCCAAACCTGCAACAAGACGGAAAGAAAATTATTGGGTATCGTGAAGCGATGACACTACCCAAACAACCCGAAAAAATGGTAATTGTTGGATCTGGAGCCATTGGCTCTGAATTCGCCTATTTTTACCAATCTATGGGAACTGAAGTAACGTTGGTTGAGTATTTGCCTCAAATCGTTCCCAATGAAGATGAAGATGTTTCAAAGCAACTAGGTCGATCATTCAAGAAAATGGGAATGAAGGTAATGACCAATGCTTCAGTTGAACAAGTAGACACTTCAGGAAAAGGGTGTAAGGTTACCATTAAAACTAAAAAAGGCGAAGAGCAGATGGACTGTGACATCGTGCTTTCAGCTGTTGGTGTGGTTTCTAACATTGAAAATATCGGACTTGAAGATGTTGGAATCGCTACAGATAAAGGTAAAGTTGTTGTAAACGACCATTACCAAACAAACATCCCAGGTGTTTGGGCTATTGGTGATTGTGTTCCAGGACCTGCACTTGCTCACGTTGCTTCTGCTGAAGGAATAATTGCCGTTGAAAAAATGGCTGGCATGGATGTTCAAAAATTAGATTACGGTAATATTCCAGGATGTACTTACTGTTCTCCTGAAGTTGCTTCTGTTGGTATGACTGAAAAGCAAGCCAAAGATGCCGGACTTGACATTAAAGTTGGAAAATTCCCTTTCTCTGCATCTGGAAAAGCAAAAGCTGCAGGCCATGCTGATGGATTCGTTAAATTGATTTTTGACGCCAAATATGGCGAGTTATTAGGTGGCCATATGATCGGATACAACGTAACTGAAATGGTTGCTGAACTTGTTTCTATCCGTAAACTTGAAACAACTGGTCATGAAATCATCAAAACGGTTCATCCACACCCTACTATGAGTGAGGCGATTATGGAAGCGGCAGCCGCAGCTTACGATGAGGTAATTCACCTTTAATCAAAACTGTCAAAAACTTGATAGCCCGCTTTGCAGCGGGCTTTTTTTTTGACGTATTTTCAAGGTGCAAATTGTAGCTTTGAACATTCATGAAAACGAACTGTGTTTTTCCGTCTAATCTGCTCGTAATTTTAGGAAGTATCATCCTACTAACTGTGAGTATCACTTCCTGCAAACTGAATCCTTCAATAATGCTGCAAACTGAGCGCGGCTACGAATTTGACAGCATCCCTTCCAATCCTTCAGCTGAATACAAGCTGGACCTTAATGATCGGATTTCGTTTAGGCTGTTCAGTAAAAATGGATTTAAAATCATCGATCTCACGAGCTTTACAAGTGTTGGAGCAAATGCCGTGAACTTCTCTCAGAGTTTCCAATATACCATTGAAGCGGATAGTACTGTAAAATTACCCATCGTTGGCAGGATAAAATTGGGCGGCCTCACTATTCGGCAGGCAGAACGCATGCTGGAAGGAGCATATGGATCATTTTACAATGATCCATTCGTGATGATTAATGTACTCAATAGAAGGGTTGTAGTGTTCTCTGGTAATGATGGGCGATCAAAAGTAGTTACCCTTGTAAATGAAAACACTACGCTGATTGAAGGCTTGGCGATGGCTGGCGGCTTAACCGAATTTGGAAAGGCGTACAAGATTAAACTCATACGGGGTGATGGCGGACCTGAAACCAAAGTGTTCTTGATTGACTTAAGCACCATAGAAGGAATTAATGCTGCTAACATGGTGCTACAATCCAACGACATCATTTACGTTGAGCCTCAAATTAGAGCGGCTAATGATATCTTAAGGCAAATAACACCTATCGTAACTATCATCACATCAGCAGTTGTACTGGTAACTGCGTTAAACCAGCTTAATCGATGAAGCTAATAAACGAACCCATGCCCGGTTTAAAATTACTTGAACCAACCATTTTTGGAGATGACCGAGGCTACTTCTACGAAAGTTATAATCAAGAGAAATTTCGCGAATTGGGCATTCCAGAAGTTTTTGTTCAGGACAACCAAAGTTTTTCTCAACAAGGAGTGGTGAGGGGTTTACATTTCCAAGCACCTCCTTTTGCACAAGGTAAACTTGTGCGCGTGCTTCAAGGAGCTGTAATAGATGTTGCTGTAGACATTCGATTAGGTTCACCTACATATGGTCAAACTTATGCCATTGAATTAACCGATGAAAATAAGTTACAATTTTACCTCCCTCCCGGGTTTGCCCATGGTTTTTCTACCCTAGCTCCAAATACCATTTTCAGCTATAAATGCACCAATTACTACAATAAAGCATCTGAAGGAGGTATTCTTTGGAACGATCCTGATTTAGCCATCAATTGGGAGGTCGAAAACCCCATACTATCGGATAAGGACATCATCCTACCAGAACTTCAAAAATTTAAAAGTCCATTCACCTATGAGTAGTGTAAATCGCATTTTCGTTTTTATTGGATTAGCAACAGTTGCTTGGGGCGCCATGCATTTACTCGGAGCGTCAAAGGCAGGTGAAAAAGATGACCTTACTCATCAAGAAACGTTTAACCGGGATTACCAGATCTACAGTTTAAATCACCCCGCGGAAGTTTCATTTTCCAATGAACCCGTGCCATTAAACATGCCCGATGTTTATGAGAAATTTGATCGTGAACTACTCGTAAATACCTATTGGCAATCAAACACCTTACTCTACATGAAACGGAGCCATAAATGGTTCCCGGTTATTGAACCAATTCTAGCTGAAAACAAGGTGCCAGACGACTTCAAATATTTAGCCTTAATTGAAAGCGGATTAACCCAGGTTACTTCACCAGCAGGGGCAGTTGGATTTTGGCAAATCATGGAAGGAACCGGAAAAGAACTTGGACTTATTATTAATCATGAAATTGACGAGCGTTATCATGTGGAAAAAGCAACACAAGCCGCCTGCAAATACCTCTTGGAAGCGAAGTCAAAATATGGCACTTGGACCTTGGCTGCTGCCTCATACAACATGGGAATGAATGGCCTTGCAAAACAGCTTGACCGACAAGGTGCAGCATCCTACTACAGCTTGCTTTTAAATGAAGAAACATCGCGTTACTTATTCCGAATATTAGCTGTAAAAGAAATACTGTCAAACCCAGAACAGTACGGTTTCAACACACGCGAAAAAGACTTATACCACCTGCCAGCACTACAACCAGAGAACATCGTTTCACCAATAGCTGATTTTGCAGAATACGCCAAAAATAGGGGCATTAACTACAAGGTGCTCAAGCAGTACAACCCATGGCTTCGTCAGTCTCATTTAAAAGGCCACGCGGGCGATACATTTACGGTATTGTTGCCTACCGAGGCGGCTAAGCACCAGCTAATGAATCGCTAGTTTCTGCTAACTGGATATCATTCATTCCGACTTCCTAACGGCGGTTGAAAACACTACCTTTGCAAACTTGTTAGGTGGGCATATGAAATCATTAGATGAACCAGTACGCAAACAGTTAGTTAAGGAAGACGCCTTGCACGTTTATGGTGCACGTGTTCACAACCTGAAAAATATTGACATTTCCATTCCAAGGAATCGGCTGGTGGTTATAACCGGGCTCTCTGGATCAGGTAAATCATCTTTGGCTTTCGACACCATTTACGCAGAAGGACAAAGGCGTTATATTGAGAGTTTCTCGGCATATGCGCGTCAATTCTTGGGCAATATGGAACGTCCAGATGTTGACAAAATCACAGGACTGTCTCCTGTTATTTCGATCGAACAAAAGACCGTCAACAAAAGCCCGAGATCCACCGTAGGAACAATAACCGAGATCTACGACTTTATGCGCTTGCTATTTGCGCGAGCTGGAAACGCGTATTCATACGTTACAGGCGAGCGCATGGTTAAGTATTCTGACGACCAAATCTTAGACTTAATTCACGACCAATACAGCGGTACCATTATCAATGTATTGGCTCCAGTTGTGCGCGGACGAAAAGGTCATTACCGCGAACTCTTTGAGGGTATTTCAAAGAAGGGATACCTCCGCGTACGCGTGGATGGTGAGATTCGAGAAATTACCCGCGGAATGAAGGTAGATCGGTATAAAGTGCACGACATTGAAATTGTCATTGACCGACTAGAGGTGAGCAGCTCAAACAGCCAACGACTCCGTGAAAGCATGATGGCCGCGCTAAAGCAAGGCAATCAAATGATGATGGTTTTGCCTTTAGAAAGTAAGGACGAGCCCCGGCACTTTTCAAAAAACCTCATGTGCCCTACTTCGGGAATATCTTATGATGACCCCGCACCAAATCTATTCTCATTTAACTCACCTTATGGAGCGTGCACCAATTGCAATGGATTGGGAAAAGTATCCGAGATTGACCTCGACAAAGTAATTCCAGACAATTCAAAATCTATTAAACGTGGAGGCTTGGCCCCCGTAGGTGAGTATAAGAACAACTGGCTATTCAAGCAAATTGAAGGCCTTGGAGCGAAGTACGGCTTTAAACTTACTACACCACTCAAGGAACTTTCAGAAGAAGCAATTCATGTTCTGCTCTACGGAACCAGCGAATCGTTCCGGGTTAAAAATGAAGTCTTGGGTGTGCACCGAGATTACGACATCAAATTTGACGGGGTAATTAATTACATCATCGATGAGTACAACGATAAGCCAACCAAGGCTTTTTCGAGATGGGCTCAAAGCTTCATGAACAAAATACCTTGTAGAACATGCAATGGCTCCCGATTAAAACAACAAGCGCTTCATTTTAAGTTAGATGGTAAGAATATTGCCGAGCTTGCGCAAATGGATATCAGCGAGATTCACGCTTGGTTTGACGGTGTAGAATCGCGTTTATCTGAGAAGCAAAATATAATTGGCAAGGAAGTACTTAAAGAAATACGGGCAAGATTGGGCTTCTTACTTGATGTTGGCTTAGATTACCTTACACTAGACAGGTCTGCTAAGAGTCTATCTGGTGGTGAGGCTCAGCGGATAAGACTCGCAACTCAAATTGGGTCGAAACTGGTTGGGGTGCTTTATATTTTAGATGAACCGAGCATAGGTCTCCATCAACGCGATAATGCTCGCCTCATTGAGGCTTTGAAGGCCCTGAGGGATGCCGGTAACTCTGTCCTTGTTGTTGAACACGACAAAGACATGATCTCAGAAGCGGATCATGTTATTGATATAGGACCAAAAGCGGGCGTTCACGGTGGAGCTATTGTAGCACAAGGATCCCCTGCTGAATTTATGACCCAAGGGAGTATGACAGCCAAGTACCTTGGCGATAAGCTTGAAATAAGCGTTCCAACGAAGCGAAGAAAAGGCAACGGGAAATTTGTTACCCTTAAAGGCGCTTCTGGTAATAACCTAAAGCATTTGGATGTAGCTTTTCCATTGGGAACATTTATTGGCATAACTGGAGTATCAGGGTCTGGTAAATCTACCTTGATTAACGAAACACTCTACCCTGCCATTTCTCAAAGCCTTTACGCCACTACTAAAAGACCAATGCCATTTGAATCTGTTGAAGGTTTAGACCAAATCGACAAGGTTATTGACATTGATCAAAGTCCAATTGGTAGAACCCCGCGAAGCAATCCTGCTACTTATACTGGTGTATTCACAGATATTCGCTCACTTTTTGCCAACCTTCCAGAAGCTAAAATTAGAGGATACAAACCAGGTCGTTTCTCATTTAATGTAAAAGGCGGTAGGTGTGAAACGTGTCAAGGAGCAGGAGTTCGCACCATAGAAATGAATTTTTTACCCGATGTGTATGTGCCGTGCGAAACATGTCAGGGACGACGCTATAACCGTGAAACGTTAGAAGTGCGCTATAAGGGCAAATCCATTGCCGACGTACTTAACATGACAGTTGAAGATGCTACCACCTTTTTCGAAAAAATTCCATCCATTTACCAAAAAGTTAAGACGTTAAACGATGTGGGGCTGGGATACATTACATTGGGGCAGTCCAGTGTTACCCTTTCTGGTGGAGAAGCTCAGCGCGTTAAACTCGCTACTGAATTGGCCAAAAAGAATACCGGTAGTACATTTTATATCCTCGATGAACCAACCACAGGATTGCACTTTGAAGATATTCGAATTTTACTCGAAGTTCTTCAGTCGCTAGTGGACTTAGGCAATACTGTTGCAGTGATAGAACACAACATGGACATCATTAAGGTTGCTGATCATTTAATTGACATGGGGCCTGAAGGTGGCAGAAGGGGCGGAAACCTTCTTTTTGAAGGTACTCCAGAAGAACTTGCTATGCAAGAAGGACCCTTCACTGGAGAATTTTTGAAACGCGAACTAAATTAACGGCGCAGTTTTTGGTAGGCGCTAAATTTTTAAAATTTTAATTAAAATTATCCAATAAATGGAATTTTTTTCCCACATTTGGAATATACTAATTTACGAATCTACCCTTGATTCATACCCTAAAAGACGTAAACCAAGCACCAAAAGTGCTTGGTTTTTACTATTTATAGCACTGGTTGTTAGCAGTTGTAGCACATCTTCTGATTCCAAAACAGCGTATCAATCGGAAATTTTAAAGGTGCGCAAATCCAAAAACAAGTTATTTGCAAGCCCCAATGGCTCCCCCCTTCCTTCAGCAGAGATAAAAACCTTTGCCGGGTTAGATTACTTCCCTATTGATAGTAATTACAAGGTAAACGCCAAGCTCGAGCACATTTCACCTCCCCAGCTTTACCACATGCCTAATACCGGCAGGTCTACTGAAACCTATTTTCAATCGTTGAAGCTTAAGTTTAACCTGAACGGTAACCAACATGAACTCATGGGATTTCAAAGTATAGAAGATCCTGAAGTGCTTTTTATTCCGTTTAAAGATGCTTCGAATGGATTTGAAACATACGGTGGAGGACGCTACCTCGAGTTAACCTATCCAGCACCTGATCAAACAAGCATGTGCATTGACTTTAATTTGGCGTTTAGCCCGTATTGCGCCTATGGTGGAAATTATGTTTGTCCAATTCCCCCCGTTACCAACACCCTAGCCACCACGGTGAAAGCGGGTGAAAAAAAATACTGAGGCTAGCCCCAATATTTGTGGGCTAATCGAAATGTGTTGGCATGTGCATTGATGATTTGCGCAAGTTGTTCCGAGTACCCTCCCCCCATACTTAAACAAACTGGGATATTGCGCCGAAAACAGCTTGAAAGCACGAATTCATCGCGATCCTTACAGCCTTGAATACTCAATTTCATCCGGCCTAATTTATCACCTTCAAGCACATCAACACCACTTTGAAAAAACACAAAGTCAGGCGATACATTATCTAAAACTCGCGGCAGGTGGTGGTTTAAAACCTTGAGGTATTGCTCATCATCGCAACCATCAGGCATGGGTAAATCCAAGTCTGAACGCTCTTTATGCAACGGATAATTTTGGGCGCCATGCATTGAAAGTGTAAATACTGAATTGTCGTTTTGAAATACTTCTGCTGTCCCGTTCCCCTGGTGAACATCTAAGTCTATAACCAAGACCTGCTTTACTCCATGACGCTCTTGAAGCACCCTGCTGGCTATGGCAATATCATTCAATAAACAAAACCCTTCCCCGTGATTTGTAAAAGCGTGATGTGTACCTCCCGCAATGTTGAGACCTACTCCTCCGGTTAAGGCATGGATGGCGGCATCTACCGTTCCTTGCATGATCACGCGTTCACGATGAATCAATGCCGCAGTGTGTGGAAATCCTGTTTTACGTTGCTCACGAGGTGTCAACTTTAAATCCTTTAACTGGGACCAATAACTCGGGGTATGTACAAGCAATATATCGGATTCAGCAACTGGCTGCGGCTCGATGAAATGTGCGTCGGAAAGTACACCTTCATACCTTAATTGTGTGGGTAGTAAATCATATTTAACCATCGGGAAACGATGATTTTCAGGGAGAGGGTGATTATAGACCGAACTGTAAGCTACTTTCATAATACCAACAAGAAAGGAAACAGGAGCGGTTGTGAAAAGTTCAGTACTGTTTGGGAGGATTCGAGTCTTTTCCTAGACGCTCCAAAAGGCCAGTAACAAATGAGAGTACCACACTAAATACTAATGCCCAGAGGAATCCATCCACCCTAAACTCAGTAACTAACTTGTCTGCAATTAATATAACAACGGCATTAATAACCAACAGAAACAGCCCGAGGGTTAGAACAGTAGCTGGAAGGGTAAACAAAATGAGAATCGGTTTAACAAAAAGATTGAGCAACCCCAACACCAGCGCCACTCCTAATGCTGTGAAATAATCATCTATAGCAACTCCTGGCAACAACCAAGCGGTGAAGTATACCGCTAAACTCGATATGATAAACTTTACAATGGGATTCATAATGGGGCCACTCCTTGCATTAACAGTCCACAAATATAAGCACCATAGGTACCCAATGCATATCCAAGTACAGCCAAGATTACGCCTACTGGTGCCAATGATGGGTGGAATGCGGCAGCTACTACAGGAGCAGATGCAGCTCCTCCAATATTTGCTTTAGATCCAACAGCGAGGAAGAAAAATGGCGAGCGAATTAATTTTGCCACAAGCACAAGAAGCCCAACATGAATTGCCATCCATAATAATCCTACCAAGAATAACATGGGGTTATCCAATATCTCCATGATGTTCATTTTCATCCCAATTGTTGCTACCAAGAAATAAATAAACACACTTCCAAGTTTTGAAGCACCCGCGCCTTCATAATTCCTGAGTTTAGTGAACGACATAACTAGTCCAAACGTGGTGGCCAATACGATCAACCAGAAAAATTTAGAATCCAAACTAAATTTCTTCAGGCTCGGAAACTCATTTCCAATGTACGGAGCTATAAAATCCGAAATCAAATGTGCTAACCCTGTTGCTCCTAACCCAATTGCCAGAATAACTATTAAATCGGTAAATGTTGCCTTGCGCGCTATCTGCTCGCTAAACTCGTGCATTTTATTTTTTAACGCATCTACAGCCGAAGAATCGGCCTTGAAAAATCGATCAAGTTTTGCTGATTTACCAACACCAATTAACAAGAATGCCATCCAAATTTCAGCTACAATAACGTCTACGGTAATCATAATTGAATACAGCCTTGAACTAGGCTTAAACACCTCAAACATCGCTGCTTGATTTGCTCCACCACCAACCCAACTTCCCGCGATGGTAGTCATCCCGCGCCACACTGCATCAGGACCTTGTCCGCCAACCACCTCTGGACTGAGGTACGAAAATGCTAAAACAGCAAATGGACCACCAACCACTACCCCAACAGTTCCTGTAAAGAACATAATAAGGGCCTTGGGACCTAACTTCACCAATTCCTTGATACTTATGCTCAAGGTGAGCAAGACCAAACTAGCCGGAAGAAAATAACGTGAAGCAGCGAAATACAACATCGATTCGCGTTTAAACCCAACCAAATCCTCTTTGGAAAGTCCTAGCGTCTTGATTCCAGCGTGTAAATCGTCTACCGACCATTGAGTAGGCAAAGCATAGCCCATTTCTGACAAGCCAGCAGCTAACGCTTGTAAGTCATACCATTTAGGAGCTATAACCCCTAACGAGGTAAATACGGAAGGTAAAAAGTAGCACAATAATAAGCTTGGAACCACGCTGTAAAAACGCTTCCATGCTTTATGCTGACTTGAAGCAGTAATGAATATCCCTCCCAATAAAACGAATAACAGTCCTAATACAACAGCATCGTTCTGTAAAAGGGGCTCGTGCAAATGAATTTTATCTTCCATAGTTCCTTCAATTGGTCGCCTAAAATATAAAAACTGAATTAGGCCATCCCTAAACAACGATTGGTTTAAAGCCTACGTCATCTAGGCAGTTTAGTATATTTACAGCTTCACTTTATTATGCGCGCATTCTGGACACATATTTCCTATTGTTTAATTGCAGTAATTTGCTCTGGCATCACCACTGTAGCGCAGCAAGTCGACTTCATTCCAAACCATGGTCAGTTCCACGATAACGTCAAGTATCGCTGTGAAATACCCGCCGGAAACCTTTACCTCGAGTCAACGACTTGGACCTATGCTTTTTATGATGCCGCCATGATACACGACATGCATCATGCAGCGGATTCCATCATTACTCCAAGTACCCCATTACAACATCATGCCTATCGCATGCAGTTTGTTAATACGAATCCCAACCCTACCCTTTCAAGCACTGAAAAACAACCCCACTACTACAATTTCTATTTGGGGGGGAATTCCGAAAAATGGGCTTCTGAAGTACCTGCTTTCGCACAGGTAGATTATACGAACCTCTACCCAAATATTGATGCATCGATCTATGGAAATCAAGGAACCATAAAGTACGACTTCATAGTTCAGCCCAATGGAGACCCCAGTGACATCGCTTGGAATTTGGAAGGTGCAGATCGAATTTGGTTAGAAAAAGGCGTACTTAAGGTAGCTACATCTTTGGGTGAAGTTTGGGAGGAAAAACCATATGCGTTTCAACGCATAAATGGGGTACATGTTGAAGTGAATTGCACGTTTACTTTGGATGAAAATCGGGTTGCCTTTGAAGTAGGCACATACGATAAATCACAGCCACTCATCATCGATCCTGTTCTCATTTTCTCAACGTATTCGGGATCCGCGTCAAGTAACTTTGGCTATACAGCAACATTTGATGGATTGGGATACTTGTACTCTGGGAGCACAGTTTTTGGTTCGAGCTACCCCACTACATCTGGTGCATTTCAATCGAACTGGAATGGGGGAGCAAATAACGGCTCAGGAACAGATGTTGCCATAACCAAATACGATACTACTGGCCAGTTCATGATCTATTCCACCTATTTAGGAGGTGCGGGCGATGAATTGCCTCACTCGCTGGTGGTTAACGAAAACGACGAGCTTTATATCATGGGGACTACTGGATCCTCAGATTTCCCAGTAACAACTAATGCGTTAGATACTTCATTTAGCACAAACGGAAGTGCGCCCGTGAACCTTCTCAACGGACTTGGAGTGTTTTTTCCAAACTCGAGTGATATCTTCATTTCAAAATTCAACTCAGGGGGTTCTCAACTTCTTGCATCAACCTATTTAGGCGGGTCTCAAGCCGATGGCTTTAATACCAATAGCATGTTAAAGTATAATTATGCTGATGAAGTTCGCGGAGAAATTGATATTGATAAACAGGGAAATGTAATTATTGCTTCAACGACTAAAAGCCCTGACATCCCTATTGTAGGAAATACGGTACAAGCAATAAAACCAGGAGCACCTACAAATCAAGATGGGTATTTAGCAAAGCTAAGTCCGAGTTTAGACTTTGTAGTTTGGAGCACTTACTGGGGAGGAACAGGTGGCGATGCCATTTACAGCGTTGCCGTTGCAGAAGACAACAGCCTTTATATTACCGGTGGAACGAACCAAACTGTACTCACCACGAACAATGCGTTCGACCAAACTCAGAATGGCGATGTAGATGCCTATGTTTCGCACATTGGTGAATTTGGAGATACCTTATTAAACGGATCCTATTTTGGCTCTGCAGCATATGACCAAAGCTATTTTGTAGAATTGGATCGAAATGGACGTGTCTATTTACTCGGGCAAACGGAAGCACCGGGCACAACGCTCATCTACAACGCCCTTTACAATACGCCGAATAGCGGTCAGTTTATTGTCAAATTCAAACCCGAGTTAGATACCATTGTATGGTCAACTGTATTTGGTTCGGGAGATGGAGATCCTGATATTTCCCCAACGGCGTTCTTAGTAGATGTATGTTCTTCAATTTACCTTTCTGGTTGGGGAAGTAGTATTGTTGGTGGTGCGCTATCCACTAACGGCTTAGATACTGCAGGCGGCGCATTTCAAGGCGCTACAGATAGTAATGATTTTTACTTATTTGTGATGAGTGATGATGCTTCTACCATACAATATGGGTCGTTTATTGGCGGATCGGCTCACGAGCACGTAGATGGCGGAACAAGTAGGTTTGATAAAAAGGGAAAGATTTACCAATCCGTATGTGCAGGCTGCCCCAATCAATTCCAAGGAGCTTCGTCTGATTTCCCTACCCTACCAGATCCTGGAGCAGTTTCAAACATTAATGGTGCAGCCTCGAATAATGGCTGTAATGCGGCAAGCTTTAAAATGGATTTTAACGTTCCATTTATCCTTGCTGACTTTCAAGTTCCTGAATCCGGATGCGCACCTTTTTCTTTTTCAGTAACGAACTTGTCACTTGAACAAACCAATACCAGCTATGCATGGGACTTTGGCGATGGTACAACTTCAACAAATCAAAGCCCAAGCCATACCTACTCCAATTCTGGCACCTACACCATTCAACTTATTCTAAGTGATCCGAGCTCATGTAACTTGGCCGATACACTCGTAAAACAAGTCTCGGTACTTTCCGATACTGCGTACACGATAGCCGATGCGTTCTCATGCAATGGAGAACCCGTTCAAATTGGAATAACCAACAACCCAAATCCCAACGTGGCGTATAAATGGATTCCTTCAACAGGCCTGAGTGATTCAACCGTAAGTGACCCAATCATAACACCAAGTCAATCTCAAACGTACACCTTAGTTATTGCCAATGGGGTATGTAGTGATACCGTTTACCAACCCATTCAGTTTGATACTGCCATTGCAATAGGAAGTGCCGACTCCTTAGTATGTTCTAGCGACGGTCCTGTTGACCTCATCGGTAATTCATTTGGTGCTGCCGATACCTTTATATGGAGTAATTTTAGCGACTTTTCTGATACCCTAAACACGGTTACAGATAGCATTGTAGCACTTGTACCACAGGACTCATCAAACACCTACTATTTACAAACAATCACTCCCAATGGTTGTATAGCCACCGACTCTGTTCAGGTCACTACCCTAGACTTACAAACACCACTTACTGCTGAACTTTCAGGACCAGATCGTGGGTGCTCACCATTCAATGCCAGCTTTACAAACACTACGGTTCCCCTGTCCAACACATCGTATTTGTGGACATTTCACAATGGCGATACCACAACTTCTGCCAACGCCCAATTCACTTACACAAACGCTGGATTATACACCGTTCAGTTAATAGCTACAGATACGGCTATATGCAACCAACGCGACACCCTTGAGTGGGATATCTTTATTGATTCTGATTCCAATTATACCCTGCCTTTTTTGGTTTGTTATGACCAAGAGACCCCAATTGGCATAACACCAGACACTTCGCAATCGGTGACTTACACTTGGTTTCCAGCTGCATTGGTAAGCAACCCCGACAGCGCAAACCCAACCATTCAGGTTACTGCTGATACTTCCCTATTACTCATTGTTGATGATGGCTATTGTTTAGATAGTATTCAAAATGAAATCTCAGTCGACCCGGTATTCGCAGAAACAGATTCCATATTTATCACGTGCAGCGATCAGTTGCCTGTTACAATTACGGGAACGGGATTAGGTACAGCACAAGCATATATCTGGAGCAGTAACCGCTTGTTTAGTGACACCTTGAATGCTCCTTCAGATAGCAGCTTAACATTTTCACCACAAGCTGTAGACACCCATTATTTTGCAGTTGAAACGAATGCTGGATGCATTGCCGTAGATTCAATGGTAGTGGTGGTGAGTGATGAGGCAATTGCATTATCACCAGACACCTTAATTTGTTTAGATGATACTGTTTCACTTAGTGCTCAAAACTTGGCGTCACAGAATGTGCTTGATTACACTTGGGCTCCTGTTCAAACGATAATTGGGTCAAACCAAGTGGCAACCGTAACTGTGGCTCCTCAAAGTACCACGACCTATCGAGTAATTGCCACCAACGATTCTGGTTGTGTTTACACAGATTCCATCAACGTGCAAGTGAGTAGCTTGACCCAAACCGATGTTGCAGCTGGAGCTACTCAAGATACAATTGCCGCTGGCTTTAGTACTACCCTTTTTGCCGATCCCGTTTCCCTCGATTATGCTTATAGCTGGTCACCGGCAGGAGGCCTAACTGATCCTGATTTTTATACTACCGACGCAGCACCTACACAAACTACCACCTACTCCGTTCAAGTTACAGATGAGCATGGCGTTTGTGCATTCAGCACTGATGTAACTATATATGTTGTTGAAGTAATTTGCGGTGAGCCCGAAATTTTCATTCCATCTGGTTTCACGCCGAACGGAGATGGTCAAAATGATAAGGTATTTGTAAGGGGTAATAACATAGCCTCACTCGACTTCAAAATTTTTAACCGATGGGGAGAGCTCGTATTTGAAACTACCAATCAAAATCAAGGTTGGGACGGAACTTTTAGGGGTAATCAAGCCGACTCCGAGGTATTTGTATACTACTTAGATGTAATTTGTATTGACGGACAACAATACCAAACAAAAGGTGACATTACTTTAATTCGATGAAGCGGATATTACCATACCTCATCGCATTGGTGGCTTTGTCTGCAGAAGCTCAAGACCCTCACTTTTCTCAATGGTTTAGAGCACCTGCTTCACTGAACCCTGCCCAAACAGGACTATTTGAGGGACATTATCGCTTTTTTGGAAACTACCGTAGGCAATGGGCCGCAATTTCAGAGCCTTTTGTTACGGCGGGCATTGGTGCCGAGGCTCGCCGACCCTTGAGTAACATTCCATTGTCGGCAGGAGTCTCAATTTATAACGATCAAGCCGGTACTGGAGCCTTGGGAACGCTTCACTTTCAGGCAAGTTTCAGTTATCAATACGCTTTAGGAAAAGATAGCACTACCTTCATCAATTTAGGGGTTCAAGGTGGATGGAACCGCAAGCAAATCGATTTTAATAAGCTTGATTTTGACCAACAATATCAAGGGGGAACCTTTGACCCAAGTAACCCCATCAATGAAACGTTTGCCCGCAGCAATACCAGTTATACAGACTTGCATACTGGTCTTATCCTCTCCCACAAATTTTCTGCTCACAAAAAACTTCGTGCCGGTATTGCGGTTCATAATTTACTTCAACCTGATCAGTCATTTACAGGAGAAACCGATAATATCGATCGCAGGTACTCCCTGCATGGAAGCTTTCAGTTCCCGGTTCATTACCAATGGGACCTTATTCCGCGCATGCTCTTTATGAATCAAGGTCCACACCGTGAATTCGTTATTGGAGGAGATGCTAAATACACACTTGACTCAAGGTCTTTTGCCTATACTGCCCTTTATTTAGGTGCCTATAGTCGTGTAGTTGATGCGTTTATTTTTCATGCTGCACTCGATTATAAGGAATGGCAAGTCGGTGTAAGTTATGACGTGAATTATAGCACCTTAAATGTAGCGAGTAACGGTAGGGGTGGTTTTGAATTAGCTGTTATATACACCATACGGAACCTCGCTCCTAAACGCATCTACTTCAAACAATGCCCTGACTTTATTTAACAATAACCTATGCCCTTTTACCGTTTCGTTATTTTCTGCATGTTCACCTTAGGTTATTGCGTAGCAAATGCACAAACCCCTCAACAATTTGCAAAACGCGGTTACGAAGCCATTGAAGAAGGCGATGCTTACGGTGCTGCATTTTACTTTAGAAAGGCATTAGCTTTAGATACAGGGAACCTGGCGTATTACTGGATGCTGGGTGAATCTTACCGCAACTACAATAACTATGCTGATGCCGAACCTGCCTATCGTTGGGTTTTTGCTCATGATGACGATGACGAATACCCTACCGCTCTATTTTGGCTAGCCACGATGTTGAAGCACAACGGAAATTATGCCGAGGCAGGTGAGAAATTCGAACAGTTTCCCCGCATTTATGGTGCATACGTGGAACCTTATTTCAAGCAAAAGGCCAAACGAGAAGCAGAGTCCTGCAGTTGGGCATTAGCACACGACACCCTGTTGAACGATACACCTCTCGTTCACCTATTACCTCCTGTAAATTCATTTGATGGTGAGTTTGGTCCTCAGTTTTTAACTTCAAACACCATAACCTACTCTACCCTGCTTTATGATACCACCGCAGGAAGACGATTAAATGAACCTGCTGCAGCATTGCCGTACACGCTTATAGCCAATGGCCATAATCAAGACTGGGTAATTCAAGATACCCTTAACGGATTAACTAAAGCAAATACGAAACATGGTAATTTCACCATTGCTCCCGATAGTTCTTTTGGACTTTTTACCCGGTGCGCATCCAACTGCCGCATTTATGCTGTTTCATGGAATGGAGAATCCTGGGATGACCCTGAAGATGTAGGTGGAACGGTAAATATCGACGGATATGATGCCACACATCCACACTTAACAGTATTGAATAATACAACCTACTTGTTGTTTAGCTCAAACCGGACGCGAGGTTCAGCCGGAGGTTACGATTTGTGGTACACCGAATATAGAGGCAAAGGGCGTTGGGCTAGGGCTAGAAATATTTCACAGCTCAATAGTCCTGGAAATGAAATAACACCAGCTGTTGATACTGCTCAAGGGTTAATTTATTTTAGTTCAGATTGGCACAACGGATTCGGTGGTTATGATATATTTAAAGCCCCTTATGAGCTGCATTTTTCGGGATTCGGGTCACCTGAAAATTTACGCAAACCACTGAATTCCAAAGCAAATGACCTCTACTTTGTGCTGAATCCTGCCAATGATACAGCGCTCTTCGTTTCAAATCGATCCGGGTCATTAGCTGCTAAAGGCGAAACATGCTGTAACGATATTTACTTGGCTGCAGTGCAGCTGCCAAACCAACTACCACCGGAGATTCTTGAAGAGTTGCCCGCCATTACTTCCATTCCTGACCAAGACTCCATTCCGTCGCAAATAGAACAGCTTTTTGCGCTTCCAGAATTCCTTCCCATTGCACTGTATTTTGATAATGACCAGCCTAATCCGAGCAGTATGCGCACTACTTCAAGTCAGAGCTACGATGAACTTGTAGTTGCTTATGTAAATGAATTTTCGACTTACAGCCAACGTTCTGCAACACCTCAGGAAGTAACCTCATTCTTTGAGCGAGAAGTAGCTGATGGCCAAGCGCGATTAACTGAAGTTTGCGACTCCCTGCACTCATTTATAAATCGTGGTTACCATTTAGAGTTAGGTATTCGTGGCTTCACTTCTCCCCTTGCGTCTTCAAACTACAACCAACAACTTTCCAAACGTCGTATCCATAGTGTTGTCCAGTTCATTCAGAATTACGAAGACGGTACATTAAAAATGGCATTAGATACCGGAAGCCTCATCATCCATGAACTTCCACTTGGAGAATTCTTAAATGATGGTTCCATCAGCGATTCACGCACAGAAGTTGAACAATCGGTTTATGGATTAGGAGCTGCAATTCGAAGAAAAGTAGAAGTTGCCTTTGTAAATTACCGCGCCCCGAGTGATTCAGTGAGCAATGTTGTTATAGAAAACCCTTACTTAATGTGGCCTGCTAACCGCAACGATTCCTCACAAAAACTAACGCTTTATAATCCGGGCAGTACCAAACTTCAAATAGCTCGAGTTGAAGCTCCTGAAAATATTCGGGTGAACCTTACGGACGAAATTAATCCGGGAGCAGAAGTAAGTTGGGAAGTTGAATTGACGGATGAAATGGATCAAACGCAACTTGACATTATCCAAGTTTTTATTGAGGGTCAGCATAAGCCTACCTCCATTTACATAAAAGTAAATCCTAAAAAATAAGGTACAAAAAAAACCGATTTGCGCGCTTGGAATACAAACCTGCAAATCGGTTTCACATCAATTTGATTTACTAACTACCGCAACCTACACAGTCAATTTTTGAGTCTGATGGCTTCACACCATTCAACTTCATCTCCAGATTGTGAATTTTGTCGCGAATTTCCATGTCTTTGAACATATCTCCAGAAAGCTCATTCCGAAGGTTAACAATCTGTTCTTTAAGGTCTTTCTCCATAACGCTAATTTACTTGGGTGTTTGATAATTCGGTGTATCTAAACTACAGTTAACCACAAGTCATTTGAGTTATTTACCGCAACAGTTTTCCAATTCGCATTGTTAATAACCTGAAATTGTATCTTGTCCGTTGTTAATAAACTAGCTAAATCATTGACCATGACATTAAATCAATTCCAACACCTGTTTATATCTCTTTTTTGCTTCTTTTTTGGCACCTCATTATTTAGCCAACACCTCATTTCGGTTTCCTTCATCGAAACAGCTACAACCAACGATTTAAGCATTGTAAGTCAGATCACTCCAGAATACAACGTAGATTATTACAAAGTGGTGTACAACACTGTTGATGAGAACGGTGATCCGCATATTGCTTCTGGCGCGGTGGCCATTCCACAAGTAGCTACATGCGACACGTTGCCACTTGGCCTCTATTGCCATGGAACAGTGCTTCGCAAATTCGATGTTCCTTCAGCAAATAATTTCGAAGCCATTATTCCAAAAATTTTCGCCTCAAAAGGCTTCATTGTTGCCGCACCCGATTACATTGGCCTTGGAGAAAGCAGCGGAATCCACCCTTATGTGCATGCTGAAACTGAAGCCACAGCGAGTGTTGATCTGCTCAAGGCAACACGTGAATTTCTAACTGACTCAACCTCAATTCGCGATAACAACCAGCTCTTTTTAACAGGTTACTCTCAAGGTGGTCATGCAGCAATGGCCACTCATCAGTACATTCAATCCAACAACATTTGGGAATTTAATGTAGTTGCCTCTGCCCCATGCTCAGGTCCTTATGTAATGAGCGGTCCGCAAACCGATCAAATCATTTCCGGACTCCCCTATTCAAACCCAGGATACATCGCATACCTCATTATCGGGTATCAGCGTGCCTACGGAAACCTATACACCAACCTCAGCGACATCTTTCAATCGCCGTATGATGGTTATATGCCAACATATTTCGATGGACAACAAAATCAATTTACAGTTGGCGATGTCAACTTCGTGTTACCCCAAATCATCCGCGATTTTATGGACACAACCGTGTACGACAACTTTGTGCAAGACTCAAATCACCCCTTGCGCATTGCCATAGCAGATAACGATGTATACGACTGGGTTCCTGAAGCACCAGTGCGCATGTTCTATTGTACCGCAGACGAGCAAGTAGCATATCAAAATGCACTCTATGCCGATTCAGTAATGAATGAAAATGGAGCAGCAGATGTAGAAGCTGTACAAAGCGGCACCGGAAACCATGGCGATTGCGTAATTCCTGCATTATCGGATGCCTTTGACTTTTTTGCGCCTTTTGTGGACCAAACGTGCACAACCATTCTTAATGTTCAAGAGCTTTCCAAAGCCCAAGCCAATTTGTACCCCAATCCGGCAAACAATGGTATTCGCATTAACAGTGCTAAGCAGGGTACGTTTACCATATATAACATCAATGGCTCTCGGGTTTTTGAAGGTACACTTCAACCGGGTAGCAATGCCTTCTCAACCAACAACCTAACTGCCGGGTGGTACGCCGTTCAAGTCAACCAATCGGGTAGATTGGCAACATTACCCCTGATCATTCAACATTAATTCATTTTGGGCACCCCCCTCGTTTTGACCCTTTGAGGAATGCGAAACAAGGGGGGGCGTCTTTTTTTAAGCAATAAGCCACAACTCGGGGGTCGGGCTTTCCGCTGTATCTCTCCTCCCTTTGTCGGAGAGGATGCCGCTCCAATCCCTATTGCGCGTAACTTCTAGGTTATGAACCAACAATCCAATCAAGATCCGCTTACCTGGGAACAATTTCAACACGTAGACATGCGGGTGGGCACCATCCTATCAGCCGAACACTTTCCTGAAGCGCACAAACCAGCGTACCTCTGTCAAATAGACTTTGGATCTCTTGGAATCAAACAAAGTTCTGCTCAGCTTACCGAAAAGTATCAACCACAAGAATTGATTGGAAAACAAGTGATTGCTATCGTTAATTTCCCCCCCCAAACAAATTGCACATAAAATGAGCACGTGCCTTATACTCGGAACATTGAGCGAGGATGGCTGTGTGCTTTTAACTCCAGCCAGCCATGTTAATAATGGAACCCCAATTGGTTAAGGTCAATAAATCATTAAATTCGGGACTTCTAAAACAAACCTACCCATGAAACACATTCTAGTTACAACCATCAGTTTAGTAGTGACCGCATCCCTATTTGCGCAATTTACACCTGTTCATTTTAACCCAGAAGGAACCGTTTATAACGCAACATATGTTGGTGTAGACCCTACCCAGAGCAAGGTGTTTTTTAATTACGGACATCACAAAACACAAGATTCCCAGCACAGTGGTTCTATCTTTCAATTTGATTTAGAATCCATGAACCTAGCTGGCACAACTGGGTTAACTAGCGGATCTCCCGTTAGCCCTTATACCCGTTTAGGCATTACACTTGGTACAACCTGGAACCGCAAAAGGAAATGCGAACGAAGGCATGCTAGAGCAATTTCACGCGTTGAAAAACTTCAGCCTGTACTAGATTCTTCAAGAATAGTGTTTGAAAAAAAGCTAAATCAACTCTTGAACGAAGCTTCTAATTCTAAAGCAGATAAGCAGGTTGTTGATTCGCTTGTGAAAATTTGCCAACGCTATAGGCATCAGCCCAATAAATTAGAGGAACAATTGCTTGCTTGGAGGTATTCCCACCTTAGAAATGAAAACCTCAAGTTGATAATATCAGCCTATTTGTTTGTCAAAAAATCAGACATTCCAGCTATTTCAAGTGCCTATCAACGCAAAAACAAGAAGAAGGAGCACTTATCTCAAAAAATTGAGGCTTATCGATCCAATCAATTGAATCATGTAGGAGGAGATTTATTTTTTACAGTAGGCAGACGTAGCGCCCGATTCAATGTTGTTACCCACCCCGATTCCCTTGCTACTTTACTACCTGGTCAACCTACTTTTGAGAGCAGGTATTACCACACGGGGTTCTAGCTAGGTTTAGGTTACCGTAGCTGGGTTTCAACCCGATCTTACCTAACAGCAAAATTATCTTTCGATAATATGGTGCTCGTTAATATCAACGACTACCAGTCTTTCAAAACAAACGATCAAACGTACAGTGGATTTACAGAATTTTATTACGGCGATTTTGTAAGCGGAAACATCGGATTCACCACGATTCAATCGGTATCGGCCGAATCTTGTGTAATGGTAAAACTATTCGGAAATATCACGGCATCCTCTGAAACAACCATTCCTTTAAGGTTAGGTATGCAAGTAATTGGGTTCAAAACTGGCGGGCACATTATGGTGGGCGGCTATGCTACTTTAGATTCACGAAGCGCTACAGCTTATAGAGCCACCTCTCCAGCTACCTCAATTGCTGATTGGAGTAGAATTGGATTAACACTACAGTACAGCATTCAAGATTTAAAGTGGCAGCATTTTTGAATAGTGGGTCAACTTTCAAAATAAAAATATACTCATGAAAACAATTACAACATTCGGAATCGCTGTGATATTAGTATTTATTGGGGTTGAAACTTTTGCTCAAGGTTTTGAGTACAAAGTCCTTACCTCTGTTGAATCCATAATTCCCATGGGGCTTGGTCGCTCTCGGTTAATCGATGCAAAATCAAACCTAAACCCAGCAGATTTCACTACCGAGCGAAGGAGCGGAACAGACTCTGATCAAGGCCGCGTAAAACGCAGGGACATCAAAATTGATGAACTCGACGAAACCAAGTTGCTAAACTTTTACTCTGTGATTGGAATTAACTTTCAAAATATTGCCTCCAACGATGCCATGATTGGAGCAAAACTCACTGAAATGTCGGTAGATGGATGGGAGCTCATGCATGTTGTAAGTGGTGTTGAAAGCGACGCTGGCGGTGATGATGGCCAGGGAATTTACATTACCCGTTTCATATTTAAGCGCCCCCTAAAAACTGACTATTTCGAAGAGTAAAATTTTCCTAGATACGTAAACGGATTTCACCTAGTGTATGACACCAATAGAGCAGCTCAACAAACTCGGGTATCACCTCCCTACCCTTTCAACTCCTGGGGGGAGCTATTCTTCCGTAAATATTCGCGGAAACATCGCGTACATTGCCATTCAGTTTCCAATTTTAGCTAACGTATATCATTATCAAGGCAGGCTCGGTAATGAAGCAACTACGGCTGAAGGGGCTAAAGCTATGGAACTCTGTGCCCTCAACGTGTTGGCCCAGGTGAACGCCAAGGTAGGGTTTGAGCAGATTCTTGGGCTCAATCATGTTGACGTGTATTTTCAAGCCGACGGTGATTGGGATGATTCACCGTTGGTAGCCAATGGAGCGTCAGACCTATTTGTAAATATCCTTGAGGAAAAAGGAACCCATACTCGTGCTATTTTCGGTGTTGATCGCCTTCCACGTAATTTTTGTGTTGGCTTAACGGCAACTTTTACCCTAGCATAAACGTATAGAGCACAATAAAAAGCTACTAGCAACAGGATTCACACATGCGTTATGGCCCATTTCAGAAACTTCATTTTTCTTACATGCCTCACGAAAACATGCGTTCTGTTTACTTAAATTTAACCCGAATAAAAATCAGTCAATTGGAATTAAATCAAACCCATTCATGATGCATAAAATCAGCACCGTAGTATTTAGTTTTTTCCTTCTTGCAGTATCCGTTCAAGAAGTAGCAGCTCAGAAATGTAAATACAAAGTAGACGAAACTGACCCGATGAGTGAAGAGCGAATCAGAAAGTCTAAAATGACTATGAGCGGCAGGGATTTCGTTGTTAACTTCTACCGGAAAGCAGACGAGTTTAGAATTGAAATGGAAGTGGCGTTAATTGGCGAACGCAATTTTGTTATGCCTAAAGGAACCGAAATCAATTTGAAACTTGGGAATGGTGATATTGAGAAATATCCAGCTGCTCAAGAAGCGACTCCGCTCAGTTATGTTACAGGAGATCAAGTGGCTACAAATTTTTCGGCGACGTTTTATTGTACGCGAGAGCAAATGCAAAAACTGGCTACCCATGGCTTTTCAGTGGTGAGTATCAAACTAGGAGATGAAACGTTGACCCGTGAGGTTGGTAACTCCAAAAAAGTTGAAAAAACGAAACAAAATGCAAATTGCATCCTAAGCGATTGATGCCCTGCATTAACTCGTTCTCATGATTGGATTATTAGGTTGTGCATTGCGTTAGTTCTAAGCGCAGCTCATTATGTGCTGCATCCGTAACTAACCCGTGCCTATTACCTGTATGCTGACCAGCCCCGCAGAACATTACCGCATTTACAACACGCTCCAAAGGGCACAGCAAGGTAATGGGGTTGGAACTACATGTTGCGGCTTGCGGCTTGTTGTTGAAATTCAGAGGGTGTTATTCCTGTTTTATGTTTAAAAAACCTACTGAATGCCTGCAGGTCAGTAAATCCCAATCCAAAAGCAACCTCTTGCACTTGCTGATCGCTGTAAGCTAGTTTGCGCTTGGCTTCTAGCAACTTGCGCTCATGGATAATGTGCAGTGGCGTCTCATCACCAAGCTTGGCAAATAAATTCGACAATGTTTTGGGAGAACGGTTTAAACGATCGGCATAGGCGCTTACCGTATGCAATTCCCTAAAATGTTTTTCAACGAGAAAATGAAACTCCCTGATCACATCTGATTCTTGCTTATTGGGTAGTTGAGGGTGCTGTTCCTTGTAGAGTCGGGTGCACAATATCAAATAGCGTTTAAGCATCATTTGCAACATCTCAATTTGGAGTTTATCCCTGTGCTCCATCTCCAATTGAAACATGCGCCATAGCAATTCAAAACGCTCAATAGCTTGGGTTGGCAATTTGATGTGAGGAGCCTCTCGAGCACCGTAAAAAAGTGCTCCCCTGCAACTCACCTCCTCATCATGATCAACAATGCAGTAAAAGGGTCGGTTGAAACTGAGGTAGTTCACCTGACCCAGGTTTAACACCTCTACTTCGTTTAAGTCTGTCAGAAATAGAATTTGATTTGCCTCAAACTGCCGTTCATTTCCATCAATGATTAATTGAGATGCCTGATCCCTAAACCAAGCTATGGTTAAACCGCGATTACCTTTTTTACCAAACAGAGCTGCGCAGGGTTCATTATGCACTGCCAGCTCCAGCAATTCGTCATTACTTCCGGTGTAAATCATTACTTCAAGGTTGTGTATTCAAGAGTTCATCCAAGTTTATGTGATCTCCAAAATCTTTCCCGTAATAAGCCCTTTCAATAGTTCCAGTTGGACCAACAACAAAGTCAGCAGGAATAATAGGCGGGTCAACAACTGCCCTGAGGTTGAAAAATCCGCTACGCATCATACGAATCATTTTCTTTGGCTGAAGGATGGCCCTTAACATGCCCATATGTGACTGTTGCACGCCGTAGCGCTTGTAATGCTCATTGCTCGGGTCTGGAATGATTGCAAAGGGAGGGTTCTCCCTTCCCGAATACCGCTCAATTTCTGATTTACTCGCATTTAAAAAAACAACAATCCCGATTCCCTTTGCAGCTAAATCTTCGGCGTGCATTTTCAATGCGCGCATGCGCATATTACAAAATGGACATGCAGCACCACGTAAAAAAGAAACTAAAACGCGTTTGCCTTTGAATGATTCAAGATCAACTGAGGTTCCCCTAAAATCGGTAACGTTGAAATACGGAGCACGTTCATTTTCCAAGACCATAACGCGATGCTTTTTTGTGATGCAAATATCAATTGCCTAAACTGGATCTGAAATAATAGACACCTTAAATAGGCCTATCTGTCGTGAAAATGACCAAATTCAAGCCCTTTGCAAGAGAATAAACGGCCAGCTTCTGAAAACAGCAGCTGAGGGATGAATAGTAAAGGATGGGATGGTGCTGTTCAATCACCACAAGTAATGCAATGCCATACAAATCCTGATTATTAGCGTATACCTGCGGAACCCCGCTTTCTATTCCCATAAAAAAGTAAATGCATTATGGTTAGAGTTCCGGGATGTTGCTTGAAATAACTTTAGCACGCGTTGAGTTCAACGGATAAGCATGAACTGAAACCAGATGAACAGGTTTTAACCGTGGATCTGACGGTTCAATCAAAAATCCATTAGCTTAGCTTTTATATACTTATTGGAGGTGTAAATGCAATTGCATTTATCCCTACGTT
>CBFIEM010000012.1:0-93062 GCA_965661625.1 Salibacteraceae bacterium | reverse complement strand
AGCCAGTGCGGGATGAAGGATCGTTCAGCGAAAGACTTTTTTGTTTCGTTTTTTGGTCTTTCAAAAAATGAAAAGGGATAAAAAGCGTAGTCTGGTTTAATGTATTCAACGAAAATTCAACAGTCAACCCCTACCTCACCAGTACCACATTTCCTATTCGGTCAATGTGTTGTTCTTTGGTTCTTAAATACATCCTGTAGCTATAGGTTCCTTGTTGGTGACCTGCTCCACTCCAGCCAACTGCTGGGTCTTGGGTACTAAACACCTCTTCTCCCCACCGGTTATAAATGCTCAAGCGGTATTCCAAGTGGGTTACTGGAACATTTGCAAGTAAAAACACATCATTCAGCTTATCACATATTTCTGCGATATTGCCCGCCTACTTCAAACAGGCGCTCAGTAATTTGCCCAAGCGAGCTCACTTTGACAACCTCCATGAGTTTTGCAAACATATTTTCGTTGCTGATTGCCGCATGTTGCAAATCTTGCAAGACATCATCTGCTTTTTCTTCATAGCGATCATGGAGTGCTGTGAGCATATTGATTTGATACTTTTTCTCCTCTTCAGTTGCCCGAATAACTTCCTGAGGCACAATTGTAGGAGACCCCTTTGAGCTTAGAAAAGTATTTACTCCTATAATTGGAAAATCACCATTGTGTTTCAGGGTTTCATAATAAAGCGACTCCTCTTGAATCTTACTGCGCTGGTACATGGTTTCCATAGCTCCCAAAACTCCACCGCGCTCCGTAATCCGGTCAAACTCTGTTAACACGGCTTCTTCTACTAAGTCGGTGAGTTCCTCAATAATAAATGACCCTTGAATTGGATTTTCATTTTTAGCTAAGCCCAACTCCTTGTTGATAATAAGTTGGATTGCCATTGCGCGACGAACAGACTCTTCTGTAGGGGTAGTGATTGCCTCATCATAAGCATTGGTATGTAGCGAGTTGCAGTTATCGTAAATTGCGTAAAGTGCCTGAAGGGTAGTCCGTATATCGTTAAAATCAATTTCTTGAGCATGCAATGAACGACCACTAGTTTGTATATGGTACTTCAACATTTGAGCACGCGCGTTGGCACCATATTTTTGTTTGAGTGCTTTGGCCCAAATCCGGCGAGCAACACGACCAATTACTGCATATTCAGGATCAATTCCGTTTGAGAAGAAAAAAGACAAGTTCGGGCCAAACTTATTGATATCCATTCCACGACTCAAGTAATACTCAACATAAGTAAACCCATTTGCCAAGGTAAATGCCAATTGGGTGATGGGGTTTGCTCCTGCTTCGGCAATGTGATAACCAGAAATGGACACCGAATAAAAGTTGCGCACCTGCTGTTCAATAAAGTACTCTTGCACATCGCCCATTAAGCGAAGGGCAAATTCAGTACTAAAAATACAGGTGTTTTGCGCTTGATCTTCTTTAAGAATATCGGCCTGAACTGTACCACGAACAACAGACAACGTGCGCTTTTTAATCTCATTATACACATTGGCAGGTAGTACCTGATCGCCTGTAATTCCGAGTAACATAAGTCCAAGACCGTTATTCCCGCTCGGTAAGTCACCCTCAACGGCTAGACCCGAAAGAACTTCTTTTTCTACCTCAATGGGGGTACCACCCTTATCTGTTTGACCCGGCTGCACACCTTGATATTTTGGCCTTGCCAAATTGTGCTCATCCCAGAGGGCTTTCAATTTTTCTTCTACTGATTTTTCAAGTCCATTTTCACGGATATATTGCTCACATTGTTGGTCTATAGCTGCATTCATAAAGAAAGCCAATAGCATTGGAGCGGGACCATTAATGGTCATTGAAACCGAGGTAGTTGGATCACATAAATCAAATCCGGAATAAAGTTTCTTCGCATCGTCTAGGCAGCAGATAGACACCCCTGAATTTCCAATTTTCCCATAAATATCTGGACGGTAATCTGGGTCATTACCGTAAAGGGTAACCGAATCAAATGCAGTACTCAGTCTGGCAGCCGGCATTCCCTTGCTCACATAATGGAAACGGCGGTTTGTTCGTTCAGGACCACCCTCACCAGCAAACATTCTTGTAGGGTCTTCGCCTGTTCGTTTAAATGGATAAATTCCTGCTGTATACGGGAATTCTCCTGGAACGTTTTCTTGGCTTGTCCAATGCAAAACATCTCCCCAGCTTTTATACTTGGGAAGACTTACTTTAGGAATTTGTGTGTGGCTCAATGATTCGCTGTGCGTTTGAATTTTAATTTCTTTATCGCGAACCTTAAATAAGTACTCAGGTGCTTTATAACGTGCTTTAACTCCTTCCCACTGCACAATTTTTTCCCAATTATGCGGGTTAAGGTTCATGTGTACGCGGTCAAACTCAGCTTTTAATACCTTAATTACTTCTGCCTCCTTTTGCGTTTCATTGAGCAAATCGTCCCAATGTGCCACATCATCCAACGGCAAGTTAGCGCCGCTGACTTGCTCAAGTGTTCCATGGATTTTATAGAGCGTATCGGCAACTGTTACTTGTCCTTTCACCCAATCATCGTACCCGCGATTATTTTCTGAAATCTCACTTAAATAACGGGTTCTGGCTGGTGGGATGATGAAAATCTTCTCCGACATTTCATTGGTAATCTCGAAGGTAGATTTAAGGTCAGCACCCGTGCGTGCTGCTACGTTGTCTATAATTACTTTGTAAAGACTATTCATCCCAGGATCATTAAACTGAGATGCAATGGTTCCATAAACGGGAAGGGCGTCATCGTCCGTTTCCCACATGTTGTGATTGCGTTTGTACTGCTTTTTAACATCGCGCAGTGCATCAAGGGCACCACGTTTATCGAATTTATTTATGGCAACTACATCAGCAAAATCGAGCATATCAATTTTCTCTAACTGGGTTGCGGCTCCAAACTCTGGAGTCATTACATAAAGTGCAACATCACTGTGATCCATAATCTCGGTGTCGCTTTGGCCTATCCCAGATGTTTCTAAAATTACCAAATCATAATGCGCAGCTTTTAAAATTGAAACGGCATCTTGCACATACTTGGAGAGGGCAAGGTTGCTTTGACGCGTTGCAAGGGAGCGCATGTAAACACGATCATTGCGGATAGCATTCATTCTGATGCGGTCTCCTAACAAAGCTCCACCCGTTTTGCGTTTTGATGGATCAACCGAAACAATGGCAATGCGTTTTTCTGGAAAATCAATCAAAAATCTTCTCACCAATTCATCTACCAATGATGACTTCCCTGCGCCACCTGTTCCTGTAATACCAAGCACCGGCGTTTTGGATTTGTTGGAAGCTTCGCGAATTGATTTTAGAAAGTCTTGATGGGCTTCCGGAAAATTTTCTACCGCAGAAATAGCACGAGCAGTCCCTGGTAAATTAAAGGATTGAAGCGTTTTTAAATCTGCGTTTAATTCTTCCCCAACAGGAAAATCAGCCTGTTTTACTAAATCATTAATCATGCCCTGTAAGCCCAATTCACGACCATCATCTGGAGAGTAAATCCGTGTTATGCCATAAGCGTGTAGCTCCTCAATTTCATCGGGTAGAATAACACCACCTCCACCTCCAAACAGCTTGATGTGGCCAGCTCCACGCTCTTTCAACAGGTCGTACATGTACTTAAAATATTCAGTATGTCCACCTTGATAAGAAGTCATAGCTATTGCTTGCGCATCCTCCTGTATTGCGGTATTAACTACCTCATCAACACTGCGGTCATGCCCCAAATGAATAACCTCACAACCTGTGCTTTGAATGATGCGGCGCATGATGTTTATAGCAGCATCATGACCATCAAATAGACTTGCGGCTGTAACAATTCGGACGTGATTTTTAGGCTTGTAAACTTCGACTGACTTCATAGTATATGCGTATTTCCGGAATGCGAAAATAAGGAATTGAGCGCAGGAGTTGGTGCAGTAATTTGAAAGGATTTTAACCCTTGTATTGTAGGGTAATTACTAACTGTTAAATGCGGTGCTAAAACAAAATTCAAACTCAACCGAAACGCTATACCAAAACATCACGACAATAAAAGAAGTGTACCTATTCAAAAGCACCATCCTTGGCGTTCAAGTTGCAGTTTGTAGGTCGAATCGTGTTGTTCATAGAAATCAGCAAACGTTTGTTGACCTTAGTGGATAAGGTTGAGAAAAACATGAAACTTGTAGCAACGGCTGTTTGTTTATTTCTGCTGTGTAATGGATATACACAATCATTTCTCAACGGAAGTTTTGAAAACAATCAGGAAATATCTTGTAATTACAACATGCCCAATGGGCAATTTACTACTTCAATGCAAGCGGTAACTGCTTACGGTTCCGCTAATGAGGTAGACATTCAAACAATTGGTTGCGGCTTTGCTTTTCCTCAAGCTGGGAACTGGTTTATATCGGTTCACAGTGTAGGTATTGCAAACCTAAATGACTCAATAACCATGAAACTATCAAGTCCGTTAACGCCTGGTAGCACGTACAAAATATCATATGCAGAACAGGCAAATAATCATGCCGATTCTACTGACACATTGCTAATTGGCTATTCGTTAGACTCAACTTCTTTCGGTACCGAAATCTTTCGTTCTCAACCCCCTCTTGGGATTTGGGCTAATCGGAGTTTCACGTTCAGCGCTGGCTTTGCTGCAAACTACATTACGTAACTTTAAAGGGCGATACGAGTGGCTGGAACTTGATAGATAATTTTGAAATAACTGATACGTGCATAAGTTCAATTAATCTAGGTAATGACACCATTTTATGTTTGGGCGACACCATTTCGTTGCAAGTAACAAACTCCAACACTGCCCTCTTATGGCAAGATGGCACAATGGGGTCAATGTATGAAGTTACTCAACCGGGCGTATATTGGGTTGAAGAAACGTTGCCTTGCGGACAATTTCGTGATTCAATTCTTGTTTCAGCTAGCACAACCCCTTCATTTAATCTGTTTCCAGACACTACAATCTGCCCTGGGGACACACTGTTTGCCGATTCTAATATCACAGGGTTCCCACTACTTTGGAGCACAGGATCATCCACACCATTTATTACACCAACTCAGAGCGCTAATTATTGGATAGAAGTGACAACTAATTGCAGTAAAACACGGGACACATTTACAGTGACTTTAGCTTCACAATTAAACTTAAACCTTGGTAATGATACAATGTTGTGCCAAGGAAACGCGCTAACCATCTCTAGCAATTTACCCGCATCCATTCCACATTTATGGAATACAGGAGCTACAGGAAACGTCATATCTGTTGGGTCACCTGGGACATATAGCCTAAGGGTCAATGGCTTGTGCAATTTAGCAGAGGATTCGCTAGTTGTTCAAGTAATACCGAAACCTCAGATAAATCTACCCCAAGACACGGGGCTTTGTTTGGGCGACACACTAAAAATAAAACCTCAGTTTGAGCATTTAACTGCTTTTGAATGGAGTGATGGCAGTGTAGATACTTGCAGGCAAATTACTGGTGCAATGGCTTTAACACTACGTGTAAAAAACGCCTGTTTTGAAGATTCCAGCAAGGTAAGCATAAACACCTATCCATTACCATCAGTTGATGGATTGAGTCCAGCTTCTGCATGTGAAAACAAGCCTGGAATGATCACCTTATACGGACCAGAGAATTACGAATACACTTGGGATGACGGAACCTCATCAGCTACGCGCTCCATTTATAATGGAGGCGAATATAGTGTGACGGTATCCAACCAATTTAACTGTTCCGTTCAGCATGAGTTCAACGTTAATTCTTGTGTTGATCCAATTTACATCCCCAATGCATTTAGACCAAATGGAGACAACCGCAATGAGGTTTTTAGGGTACATGGAACAGTTCAGAACCTCTTAGACTTTAAATTGCGCATTTTCAACCGATGGGGAGAGCAACTGTTTGAAACCTCGAACCCTACTTCAGGGTGGGATGGCACTTATAAATCAAGGCTACAACCAGCGGGGATTTATGTATACCGCCTTTACATGCGCAGTAGCGTAAACACTAAAGCTATTCAGCGAATAGGGCGTGTACACCTTATTCGATAAAAGTTGATTTAGCCTTAAGTTTCAGCTACCTAAAAAGAACAAAAAAATGCTTTTCTAGTGGCGTTAATTTCCGACATTTGCTGGTGCTCAATCGTTGTCAAAAAAGTATAACATCAACGCTTTTGAAACAGCATAGCTTTGGCTAAAGTCAATCACAAATCTAACTGCAATGTCATTATACAATACCCTTAGCGCATGCATTAATAACTTGAAAACTGAAGAAGTTTCACCTGATCGCATCGCATTACTTGAACCCCTTGTTATTCGCTTGACCAACGCATTAAAAAGTGAAGAAAATCCGCTTCTCAATTTCATTTGCACCCATAATTCAAGAAGAAGTCATTTTGCCCAAGTTTGGGCGCAAACATTGGCTCACCATTATGGATTTACGCAAGTGCGCTGTTTTTCCGGAGGAACTGAACAAACAGCATTGTTTCCGGAAGTGATTGCGACTTTAAAAAAGGTTGGCTTTGAAATAACCACACTTTCAGCAACAGCAAACCCCATTTACGCCATCAAGTACGATTACAATGAGCATCCCATCATTGGCTTTTCAAAATGCATGGACCACCCTTTTAATCCAGCTGGGCAATTCATTGCAGTGATGACGTGTTCTGATGTTAATGAATCATGCCCAATGGTACCCGGTGCAATTCAGCGCATCCCCATCACCTATGAAGACCCTAAGCTTTTTGATTCAACCCCAGAACAAGCTGAAAAATATATGGAGCGCTGCATGCAAATTGCACGTGAAATGAATTATGTATTCGCAAAAGTAGCACAACAACATGGCAGTTAAGCAACTTGGATTTTTAAACAGGTACCTCACGTTATGGATTTTCATGGCAATGGCCATTGGTCTATTGGTTGGGTATGCCGTTCCTGAGTTCCCTCTATTCATTGACTCGCTTAGTAGCGGAACCACTAATGTACCCATTGCAATTGGCTTAATTGTAATGATGTATCCGCCGCTGGCAAAAGTCAATTACAAACTTTTACCCCAAGTTTTTAAAAACACTAAACTGTTAACCCTTTCTCTTGTGCTAAACTGGGTTATCGGACCAGTTTTGATGTTCCTATTAGCTTTAATTTTTTTACACGACTATCCCGAGTATATGGTTGGTGTTATTCTTATTGGTTTAGCACGTTGTATTGCTATGGTTTTGGTATGGAATGATTTAGCCGAAGGAAATACAGACTACGGTGCAGGACTTGTAGCATTGAACAGTATTTTTCAAGTGTTTGCATATAGTTTTTATGCGTGGATTTTTATTACAATTCTACCTCCATATTTTGGCCTCGAAGGAGCGTTGGTAGACATTTCAATCGCTACTATAGCAAAGAGTGTTGCTGTGTACTTGGGCATTCCATTCCTGTTAGGAATATTAGGCCGATGGGCATTAATAAGCCAATATGGTTTAACCTGGTATAATGAGGTATTCATACCACGTGTATCTCCCCTTACTTTAATTGCGCTGTTGTTTACCATTATCATCATGTTTTCTCTAAAAGGAGAACTGATAATTACCATTCCAATGGATGTTGTGCTCATTGCTGTGCCCCTGCTCATCTATTTTACGCTCATGTTTTTTATCGGTTTTTTCCTGTCGAAACTGACCGGTGTTACTTACGACAAAACGGCGGCAGTTGCCTTCACGGCTGCTGGAAACAATTTTGAGCTAGCTATTGCTGTTGCCATTGCCGTATTTGGCCTAAATTCTGGCGAAGCATTTACAGGAGTAATAGGACCATTGGTTGAGGTTCCTGCGTTAATCGTTTTGGTGCGTGTATCTTTTTGGATGCGCAAAAAACTGTATCGAAGCGTTTGAATTTAGCAGCGACCTGCAGTTACAAGAACTGTGACCCTCATAATGTGTTGCTAAAAAATCAGGTGATTGAAAACTGTAATCATCCGGCTATTTTTGGTTTCGTTTTGCACAATTCATTATGAACTTTTTCTCAAGAACAAGTTGAAGTAAATCGTCCTTTCTCCCGGTTCAAAATGAACTACCATTTACGCCTGCACTAAATTTCATGCAAATACTGGCTTATCATTCGCAGTAGACCACAAGCTTCAGCCAACACTACGCCTCGTTTCACACATCTGATTAGCAAGTAGTTAAGTTAATTTTTTTTATTAACTTCTTAGCATAACCTGTCTAAACTTAACTGCAATGAAAAAAATTTTACTGCTTATTGTACCGCTCGTTACAAGTTTGTCAATTCGGGCTCAATCTTATTCTCCAACAACTTATGAAGAAATAATAATCACAGAAAGTCATGGTGTAAGCCACTCGGATTACGTAGCGCTCGTGAACGTAAATACTGCGGCAAAGATTAGTGCTGGTGATATGCAAACTTCTGGAAACGACATTCGTTTCCATGACGCTGCAGATAATTGTTTTGGGAATCCTTTTGATCACTTCGTAGAATCCGGTATGAATACCAGTAATACCTTAATTTGGGTTCGTATTCCACAACTCAGTGCTAATGCAGTTGATACAATTCGCATGTATTATGGCGATCCTGCAGCGGTGAGTAATTCAAATTTCAATGCAACATTCCCCAATGCTATCATTAACCCTGGGACAACAACCTTAGGAGGTGTGCAGGACGTTGGTTGGCTAGAACTAGGTCCGAATGATGTTCTAACGGTCACAAAAGACTCTGTACTAGACATTCGCGCAGCTCGCGTAATCATTAACGGAACCATAAACGGTGAAGGAAAAGGAAATGGAACGAGCACTGTTGGGGTTGCTACAGGGCTTGGCACAGGCGGAGGTAACGCTGGAACCACATCGGGAGCTGGCGGCGGAGGCTATGGTGGCCCAGGAGGTAATGGCGGCTACGATAGCAGTGACCCGATTAACCAAGGAGGAATTGCATACGGCACTCAAACCGGAACAGATATCGATAAAGGTTCAGCTGGGGGAAACTGCTCTTCCGTATATGGAGGTGCTGGAGGAGGTGCGCTCATTATCCGGGCAATGTCTGTTTCCATTTCAGGAACAATCAATATGGATGGAGCTGATGGCCAGCAACCTGGAGGCGGACAAGGCGGTGGTGGAGGCTCCGGCGGTGGAGTCTTGATTGAAGCTGATTCACTTGACTTCACAGGTACAATTAACGCAAATGGAGGAGATGGAAGCGTAGGAACCTCAACTGCTAACGATGATGGAGGAGGCGGTGGCGGTGGTCGCATTAAGTTCTTCACTGATGCGAACCTCGTTAACTCGGGTTCACTTTCAGTTGCAGCGGGAGCTGGCGGCCCTAATGGTGGGTTCCCGGCAGCTGATGGAAATGCAGGAACCACATTTACCTCTGGAGCATTTACTTTTACACCCGCAACAACTGGTGGAACAGGTGCACCCCCCACCTCTACTGTTGACACTTCCTACATAACCCCTTCCGCATGTATAACGTATAACGCTCCGGATGGCCAAAATTATAATCAATCTGGGCAGTACTTCGCGCAACTAATTAATACTTCAGGGTGCGACAGTGTTGTAAGTATAGACTTAACAATCAACCAACCCTCAGCAGAGACAGTGAGTGTTTCTACTTGTGATTCGTACACGGCTCCAAACGGAGTTACATGGTCACAAAGTGGACAGTATTTCGTGATAATTCCAAATAGCGCAGGATGTGATAGTACTATCACCCTGAATTTAACAATCAACAATAGTTCCTCAACTTCTATTACTGAAACTGCGTGTGCAAGTTACACTGCACCAGATGGACAAACCTATACCAGTTCTGGTCAGTACACGGCTAACCTTTCAACATCAGCAGGTTGCGATAGTACAGTAAATATTGATTTGACAATTCTGGTTGGTGACACAACTAGTTTGATAGATTCCGTTTGTAACGCTTACACAGCCCCAGATGGTTCTATTTTTAACACTACCGGAATATATACGGTGGCAGTACCCGATACAAATGGCTGTGATTCTACCATCGTAATAGATTTAACGGTAAATGAGGCCAATGCTTCTGTTACTCCTGATTTTTTCGCCAATACAATAACAGCTGATAATCCTGGAACATATCAATGGATTGATTGTGAAACAAACAGTCCAATTGAAGGTGAAACAGGCGCAGTTTTTCAAGTTCTGGTAGGAGGAAAATATGCATTAGTAATTACGAATGGAAATTGTACAGACACATCAGCGTGTGTCAACTTCATTGGGCTGGCGGCTTCCGAGCGTGGATTTCGAGAAGTTCTAAAAATTGCTCCTAATCCTACTCGTGGAAATGTAACCATCTCCGGCTTAGCTGAAGGAAGTAGTTCGGAGGTAGCGGTGATTGATGTTTCTGGTAAACTAATCCAATCCTTTACATTTAGCGGCACAAGCTTGGCAAACTTTGACGTGAACGGTATACCAGGTATGTATTTTATCCGTGTCGTCACTGAAACGGATGTATACATTGTTAAACTGTTAAAACAGTAACTGATTGAAAGCCGCAAATGCGGCTTTCTTTTTTTATCTACTCGCTCGATTCAATAACCATTTTGGGTTGACACGTCTATGCTATCACAAACGTGTACGCTTTTTACCGCCAAGTAACCCGAGTAACCATGCTCTACTTTAAACGACCATCACCAATAGAGGTCGCTAAAGAAATATTAGTGGCCTGTACTTTCTATTGGTAAATTCGCAGTGATTAAAATTAAGCATGAGCCAATTAAATTCTAGACTTGCGCACCTGTTTTGTTCCTTTATTTTACTGGGAATGATACAGGTCTCTTGGGCTCAAATGAATCTTGATACCAACTCCCTTCAATCGAATAAACGCTTGAAAACTGTTTTGTGGGGTACAGGAATTGGTTATGGTGCCTCGATGTCTGCTCTCGGAACAATTTGGTATGATGACTTGAGTCATTTCCGCTTTTTCAACGACATGGAAGAGTGGGGTTATATGGATAAGCTAGGCCACTTAACTACCGCTCAACATATTGGTGTTGCTGGGATTGCTGCATTGAGGTGGACAGGAGTATCTGAATCAAAAGCGATATGGTGGGGAGGATCTACGGGCTTCTTATTTCTTAGTTCTGTAGAATTATTCGATGGATTTTCTGAAGGATGGGGCTTCTCTTATGGTGACTTTGTTGCCAATGGGATTGGCGCTGGACTTACTATTTCACAGGAGCTACTTTGGGGAGAACAGCGCATTATTGCAAAATGGTCTTATCAACATTCTGAGTACGCCAAATATAGACCCGAACTACTTGGAAGTAGCAATTCAGAACGTTGGTTAAAAGATTATAATGGTCAAATTTACTGGCTTTCTGTAGGACCAGAACAGTTTTTAAAGACTGGAGTACTACCTCGCTGGTTAAATTTAGCTGGAGGGTATGGAATTGATGGTTACACGAGTTCGTTTGGACAGGCTTCTACAAATTCAGCGGGAGAACAAATCCCCACCTTTAATCAAAGCTACCATTACTACCTATCCCCGGATATTAATTTAAGTGCTATCAAAACCAAATCTCGTTTTGTTAAAACACTATTAGGTGCGTTGAACTTCATAAAAGTTCCCCTTCCTGGACTCACCTATTCTTCTGGTGATGGATGGAGTGCCGAATGGTTTGTTTTTTAGGATACCTCTAGGATAGTTCGTTTGAGTGCATTTGCATCCTTGGCCTCCAAGCGTGAAGTAATGGTTTCCCACGCTCCATTAACTTTTAAATTGAGGTGTGTTGAAACCACATCAACATCTTCTACCTCACTTAACTTATACGTTAACCTTTTACCCAATGCATGCTTTCGAATCACAAGTACACCATTAGCTATTGAAACTTGGGGAGAAAATGTTTTTGGCTGAACTATCATAAGCAGGCCTTCAAGTAAATAATAGATTCCTACGAGCCCAAAAGCAATTGGAAACAAAGCGCGATACCATGTTGCATCATCTGCAGGCAAAGATGCAAAATGAGCTCCTGAATATACTGCAAGTCCGACTATCCCGATTCCTGAAATCACCGATAGCCATTTGTAAAGACTTGGAGAAATCGTGCTTCTATTTGTAAGTGTATATGTTGCTTCCATAGGTCTTATGTTTATACTTTTCTAAATGCTACATTAATAGCTAATCAATTAAATTCCAAAAACATACCCCTCAGAGGACTGTTACTGAATGATTAATCGCTTAGACATACTCCCTACTTTTACAATGTAGACTCCTGGCTGCCAATCACTAACACGAATCGAAAACGTGCGTTTTCCTCCTATACTCTGCCTTAAGACGCTCATGCCCGAAATATTGAATACCTCTAAATTGGCATGCAACGGCAAGTTAGAGGCAATCGTTAGTGTTGTTCTTGCAGGGTTAGGATAAATAGAAATGTTACTTTTTGAAGCCAACTGACTCATTCCTTGCGGCCCAGGAGCCACATTAATGTTATCGATATACAGGTTGTCACCATTATCATTTATTGAAGTAAATCGAATAAGAGCAGAGGTACCATCAAACTGTCCCAAATCAACTGTGTCCCTTCTCCAGTGTTCGGGAGAATTCGGAACCCAACCAGCAGCTATTGGGTCTTCAATGGTCTTTAAAGCTGTAGGACCTTTCGCATAAATGGTATCATCAAAAGACTCCCCGCAATCTGTTGATAATGTAATCACCAAAGAATCTCTAAACACTGAAGCTAACGACTGATAAGCCACATCAAACGAAAGCAGTGAGGCCTGTTCAATTTGGATTAACGGAGAAATGAAGTGGTCCTTTTGACCAATTCCTGGTGTATACCGCCGCAATCGCATCCGCGCACTGTGACTACTTTGAGGGAGACCTTCAGTGGATGTCGTATCCCAGCCTTCTTGTTGGTCAATGTTCTCAACAAACATAGCCGAACGGTACATATTTCTATTTTCAAAATCCTCAATCCAGCTGTTGCTTATTGAAGGTGAGGACTGCATGTTGACCCGCGTAAAATAGGTGTTGTTGTAAAAGTCATGTTCTTGATTTACACCTTGCCAATTTACGGTAGCATAAAGCTCATTAAACCCAACCTGATTTAAAGTTACTGTGCCCAGCGTAATGGTATCTGATTGTGGTGCATTACTCAAGGTTATGGTTTGTTGAACACCTCCTTCTATTCCAAAATCAAAACTTATTTGTTGCCAAGAATCGATTACCAATTGGTTAACTACCACCTTAACTAAAACAACTGGGGAACACGTGTATCCCTCCGTATCTAAAACCAATTCATTAATGGCAAGATCCTGAGTATCACTTAGCGCTGGCTCTGGCTGATACTGTTGAGCGAGGTATTGATATGCTGCAAATGCATCAATCATTCCATTGCCATAAAGGTTATCTTCTCCTGTAACTCCCAAGTCAGTCGCCGTCAGGTAAAGGGCGAGCTTCAATTCTTCTGAAGTAGCTTGAGGAAACGCTTCACGCAACAACAATGCCGCCCCTGCCACGTGAGGGCCTGCCATTGATGTACCTTGGTAATTTGCATACCCATACGTTCCGTTAGCATTTTTAACTGCCGACCTTACATTAACTCCTGGAGCAACTACTTCTGGTCGGATTGCTAAACTACCTGTATCATTACAATGTCCTGGTCCTCGTGAAGAAAATCCCGCTAGGGGGAAATTAGGGTTATTTCCGTCGACTGCTCCAACTGCAAAGTTGTTTACAAGCGACAACGTAGCGCCAGCCGGCATTCCAATGCTAACTGAATCTGGCCCATTGTTCCCAGCGCTGTGAATACTCACAATATCTGCTAATTCTAGTGCCTGAAAAACATCAGCTACAAAGCCACCACATACTGGCACATCACGCAACGAATCGTAAACCCTTCCCCATGAGTTATTGATAACATCAGGCATATCATCGGTAGACTGAATGTTACCATCAGGATCAAGGGCCCACTCGTAACCGCTCATTAACTCACCCCACGTGCGAATATCAGCGGCATTACTCACGATGGGATCTGTAGCCATAAAGTAGGCATTGAAAGCCGCCCCAATTGTATCATTGGTAGCAGGGTCAAGCCCTACACATGTGCCGTTTGTGTGTGTCCCGTGACTTGAAGCTTTATCGCCTGGCTGTTTGCGGTCAAACGCCTTCCAAGCTTGATCCAAGGGTTTGCGCTTTCCTAAGAATCGATTTTCAAAGGAAGGATGGTCAGGCCATATTCCCGTATCGAAATTTAATATTTTTTGATTTCTACCTGTATAACCCAAGTTCCAAAGCGGCCTGATATTAATTGCCTCTAAACCAGGCTCTGTTCCGCCAACTGAACGGGATTGAACGGATAATTTAGGCATTGGTTTTTCGCCCATAATCCGGAGTGCATCCACACGTTCTAACGCCTCCACCTCTGGCCGACGTGCTAGCCGCTTCACATCCCTCAATGGGAGTTCAACAATGAGTGAGTTTGCAATCCAAAATTGCTGCTCCACTTCAAACGCAATACCATCAGATTGCCATGCCCTAAGTTGCGCACGTTGATTGGCTCCAGCAAGATGCAGCGCACGGAGCAATGCTACTCGTCGCTCATGTCGGTTGAAGTTTCCTGAATTAAACGCGACCTTCAACGAATCTAAGTCAGCACCTTTTAGTCGGATTAGAACGTGCGCTTTAGTCCAAAGTGATGATGTTGCAAGCTGATTGGCCAGTTGGCCTCCAATTTCCGCTCCTTCTTGCGCAAAAGAAGCTAAAGAGAACAACATAAAAACTGATAGCGTGATAACGTATTTCATAGTGATCTAACAATAAAAAAGGGATGAAGTTGAGTGAATTTTAAAATCGTCCAACAACTCCTACACTGAGAAATGAATTGTAGAGTCTCTCGGTGAATTCGCGATCGTAGATTGGCGTGACACCTACATTCATTCCACCTTGCGCTCGGATAAGCAGCATCGGACTTAAATAATAATTAACACCTAAAACACCACGAGCAGAAAGTGAAAGCGTATTGTACGCATTATCCGAAAGATCCAAGCGGTGAATTTCACCAGTATTGTTAACACGTTCAATACTGAACGGCTGTAAAAGCAAGTGCGCTGTTCCGCCTGCTCCGACGAGTAGCTCGAATGACTTCACGTGATAAAAATACCAATTGACCTGAAGTGGAACATCAAAAAACAAATAGCGCGTAAAAAATTCAGAAGAGTCGGTCTGAATACCGCCGTATTCTTTCCTTGAAAAGTACAACCCCGATTCAATACTCAGGTCTTGATGCAAATCGTATTCAATCGACGAACCAATGGTATAGCCTATCCGTGGCTCCTCAACAGACTTAAATTCGGTGATGAACTCATTTCCTGATAGGTCTCGGAAGGTTGAATTGAGCATATAATGCACTCCTACCTTAAACTTTGCATTGGGTAAAACCAACAAATCTGTTTGATCTTGAGCAATAGTGCGAACCTGAAGGAAGGAAAAAAAAGCAATCACCAAGAGTAAATGAATCTTCATATACATGTAATTTTCATGTTCACTAATTTACAAGTTTTTAATGAGCAATCCGGTTAGTTAGCGCACAGTTGAAAGCCGTTTAATTTAGTCGTAATATTGGGACACAACTCTGTTCAACATGAAAAATACCTTAATTATTTGCACAGCTCTTTTTGCTACAGCTGTTATTGGCAGTTTAAGTTACAGCGAGTTCAGGATGTCTTCTCCGAATGCATTTCTTGTGAACGGCACCGTTGTTTCACCTGAAGGTTCCAGCATAGGCATGCCTGGGGCCCAGTCTCGCATGGAATGGGAATTACTGCGCCAAGCTGACCCTGTAAGCGGTACCATTCCCGCTGGAGTACGAGCGGCTGAATTGAGTTATGCTAAAACACTACCCCAACGACTGGAATACAGCAGAACCCAAGCAGCGTATTCGAATATTGGCCCATACAACGTAGGAGGCAGAACGCGAGCTGCGGCTATTGATCGCTCAAACGAAAATCGCATTTTGGCCGGCGGAATTTCCGGTGGAATGTGGCTCAGTGAGAACCGCGGACAATCTTGGACAAAGGTCACCTCTGATAGCGCACATCATGCTGTATCCTGCATAATTCAAGATCCACGACCCGGTTTCGCTGACCATTGGTATTATGGGTCGGGTGAAGGGTTTGGCAATTCAGCTTCTAAATCATTTTCGGCTACATACAGTGGAGATGGAATTTACCATAGCACTGATGGTGGATATACTTGGAACGTGCTCCCTTCAACTCAAACAGGTGACCCGCAGACGAGTCAAGAGTGGGATTTCATTTGGAGAATAGTCGTAGACCCAACACGAACAGACAGCACCATTATCTATGCCGCGGCAGCTGGAATTGTGTACCGATCAAATGACGCAGGAAGCACGTGGCAATCGGTTCTGGGAAGCCAAGGTGGAAACTCAAGTTTTGCCGAAGTAGCAATAACCTCAACGGGGGTACTTTATGCTACATTAGGCGATGATGGGAACTCTGGTGGTATTTACCGATCAACGGACGGTTTGAATTGGACGTCAATCTTCTCCCAAAACATCTTTTTATTCCGAACTGTAATTGGCATTGATCCTTCAAATGAGAACAAGATTTATTTTCTTGCCCATACGCCTATTCACGGTTTTTCATTTGAATCTTTTCGTGGTGCTATTGAGCGAAACTCCCTTTGGAGATATTCTTATAATTCCGGGGATGGAAGTGGAAATGGTGGAACATGGCAAACCCTTTCAGATAAGATGGCTAATGGCCGTGGACCGTCCGATAACTTCATTGCACAATCAGGATATAACCTCGTAATTCAAGTTCATCCGCAAGACTCCAACCGCATTTTTTATGGTGGAACCAATTTATTCCGCACAGACGATGGCTTTACAACTGAGGCCTCTTCCGTTAAAATCGGTGGTTATGGATTAAATACAGACATTCCTTTTTATGATGTTTGGCCTGACCATCATCCAGACCAACATGTGGTTGCTTTTTTCAGTAACCCTGATAGTATCCTAAGCTGCAATGACGGAGGTGTTTTTGCTACCGCAAACGGACTTGACCAAAATGTGGTTTGGGACAATTTAAACAGAGGATACCTCACCACTCAGTTTTATACAGTTGCTGTTGACCGCGAAACACCAGGCAGCAAGGTTGTTTTTGGAGGATTACAAGATAATTCGACCTTGTGGACAAATACAGATAATGCACAATTCAGCTGGACCATGCCTTCATTGGGAGATGGATCGTATTGTTATGTTAGCAATGCTGGACAAGACTATTACTTTTCGCGTCAAAATGGCCGAATGATCAAAGCTTCACTCGATGCGAACGGATTGGTTACCGCTTTTAGAAGGATTGACCCTATAGGTGGCAGCAACTACCTTTTTATCAACCCATTTACAGGTGATCCGAACGACCCAGACTTGATGTATCTCGCTGCTGGAAATTACCTTTGGGTGAATGACTCGCTCACGCATATTCCTTTAACGAATGAATACGACACAATAAGTCAAGGGTGGAATCGCATCGATGCATCAAACACTGGAGGAACGTCAATCACCGCTGTTCACGCAACGAGCAACTCTGCAGACCACACGGTTTATTACGGTACTTCAAACCGGTTTATTTTCCGTATGGATAGCGCACACAAGGCAAATCCCACAATTACTAACATTACCAATAACATTGGAAATGGGCGCTACACAAGTTGCATAACTTCAGACCCTCGTGATGGTGATAAGGTGATGGTTGTTTACTCCAACTACAACGTTTACAGCTTATATTATTCAGAAGATGCTGGAAATAATTGGCAGCGGATTGCAGGGAACCTCGAATCTGCGCCAACACAAGGCTCTCCTCCCGACCTGGCATTTGGGACTGGTCCATCGCTACGCTGGGCTCAAATCCTCCCTGTTTCAGATGGAACTGTTTACCTCATTGGCACAAGTACAGGATTATATGCCACAGACTCACTTCAGGGTGACTCTACTGTTTGGGTTCAACAAGCACCAAATGCTATTGGTAACGTTGTAGTTGATATGATTGACACCCGGGTATCTGATGGGTTTGTCGCAGTAGGAACTCATGGTCGCGGAGTATTTACGACTTATATAACCAGTGTAAATGATATTCTCAGACAACCGTCATCAATTCAGCAACACCCAGAAACGCAATTACTCGGCGTATTCCCTAACCCAGCACAGAATATATTTAATGTAGAGCTTCCTGCATCGGGTCAATCCGAAATTACCGTTACGGGCATGAACGGTCAGGTTGTTCACACGCAAACTACAGCTAATACAATTGAGCAAATCAATTGCTCATCATGGCCACCAGGAGTATATATTGTCATGGCTAAAGCTGAGCATAAAGTGCAAACCAATCGACTAATTGTGCGCTGATGTTTTTCGTATTATCCAAAATCCTAGCCTGGCTGGTAGCTCCTTTATCGTGGGTTTTTATTGCTTGTATTATAGCTCTTATAAAAGCCGGCAAAATTAGAAGGCGTGCAATTGCCATTGCCTTTATGCTGCTTTTTATTTTTTCAAACTCATTTATTCTTGAAGAAGTTATGCGAAGCTGGGAATGGAAAGCACAACCTCTTTCCTCTATTAGCGCAGCGAAGTATGGCATTATCTTAGGCGGGTTCACTTACTACGACCCAAACATTGACCGTGTGGAGTTTTCCAGTGGAACCGACCGCATGTTAATAGGGTATCAACTTTATCAGCAGGGGTTAGTGCGCAAACTCATTATCACAGGCGGCTCCAGTAACCTGGTTGATACCAATTACCGCGAAGGAGATATGGTTGCTAAATACTTACATGCTATAGGCATGGCGCCGAATGACCTCATTGTAGAGCGAAATGCACGCAATACGCATGAAAATGCAGCTTACACGAAACCACTTGTTAGTGATACAGCGGGGCCCGTTTTACTCATTACTTCCGCCCGCCATATGCGAAGAGCGATTGCATGCTTTGAAAAAGCAGGAATTAAAGCGATACCAGTAGCAGTTGACCGACACGCAGGAAGGCGCAAATGGAACATTGAACACTTACTCATACCCAACGCAGACGCACTTGCCGCTTGGCAGTCGCTCATCCATGAATGGTTAGGGTATTTCTTTTATTGGATGGCCGGCTACCTATAAACCAGCCAATTGATTTTCCAGTGTTTTGATTTTATCTTCAGCGTCGGCTTGTTTTTTCCGCTCCATTGCTACCACCTCATCGGGCGCATTTTGCACAAAACGTTCGTTTGACAGCTTTTTCTCTACACCTTTTAAGAACCCTTTTGTGTAGTTGATTTCTGCTTTGATCTTTTCTTTTTCAGCCTCCACATCAATAGCTCCCTCTATGGGAATAAAGTACTCTGTGTTGTGGGCAACAAAGCTAAACGCTCCCGTTTGTTTTGCATCAATAAGCTCAACTTCACTGAGGTTACAGAGCTTCTTTACTAAATCCATATTTGAATGAACAGACTTGGCTAAGACGCGTAATACAAGCGGCTCCTTTTGAGCGATATTCTTTTGCTTACGAAAAGTTCTAATCTCGGTAATCACCTCTTTTGCCTGCTCAAAAGATTGCAGTGTGGACTTATCAGCAGAAACAGCCTTAGGCCATTCAGCCATCATCACATCATCCTCCCGATCTTTTAAGTTATGCCACACCTCTTCACTTAAGAAAGGCATAAATGGATGGAGTATTTTCAAGATTCGATCGAAATTTTTCAGCACATCATGATACGTTTCTTCATCAATTGGCTGCTGATAACCTGGCTTGATCATTTCTAAATACCACGAACAAAAGTCATCCCATACCAAGCGATAGGTTTCCATCAAGGCCTCTGAAATCCGATACTTGTTGAACAGGTCTTCGATACGTTCTAAAGCTGAGGCAAACGTTGCATCAAACCACACCCCAGCCTGTTTAGAAGATGAGGGTTGATTTACAACACTATCCGTTTCCCATCCCAATATAAGCCTCTGCGCATTCCAAATTTTATTCGAAAAATTCCGGCCTTGTTCACATAAGCTCTCATCAAAAGGAAGGTCATTTCCTGCAGGAGAGGTCAATAGCATACCAACACGCACCCCATCTGCCCCATATTTTTCAATCAAGCCTATGGGATCAGGTGAATTCCCTAATGACTTCGACATTTTTCGACCGAGTTTATCTCGAACAATTCCGGTTAAATAAACGGTATCAAATGGCTTTTCACCACAGTATTCGTAACCTGCAATTACCATACGAGCTACCCAGAAAAAGAGTATTTCAGGAGCGGTTACAAGTGTGCTGCTTGGATAATAGTAATTCATCTCCTCATTGTTGGGATTATTAAACCCATCAAAAACAGAAATAGGCCATAACCAACTTGAAAACCAAGTGTCTAGCACATCTGAATCTTGCTTTAAATCGCTAGCAGTAAGCCCTTTGTTGCCCGAAGCGCTTCGAGCGAGCTCCAATGCCTCCTCTTTTGATGCTGCTACTACATAATCATCCTTACCTTCTCCGTAGAAATACGCGGGGATGCGATGTCCCCAATACAACTGCCTAGAAATATTCCAATCACGCACATTTTCCATCCAGTGGCGATAAGTATTTTTAAATTTCTCCGGCACTAGCTGAACCACATCTTCCATTACAGCTTTAAGGGCAGGGTCTGATAGTTCCTTCATCGATAAGAACCACTGCTCCGAAAGCTTTGGCTCAATTACAGCACCTGTACGCTCTGATGTACCTACAGAAGTTCGGTAGGACTCTGCCTTGAGTAAAGTTCCATTTTCAGCGAGTTCTGCGGCAATCTTTTCACGCACAGCAAACCGATCCATTCCTTCATAGTGAATACCGTGGTGATTTAAAGTTCCATCGTCATTTAAAATTTCGATTACTTCAAGCTTGTGACGTTCTCCAATTACCTTGTCGTTTGGGTCATGAGCAGGTGTAATTTTTAAGCACCCTGTACCAAACTCAACATCAACATAATCATCTGCAATAATTGGAATTGACCTGTTAGCAATTGGAACAAGTACTTGTTTTCCAATGAGGTGGGTAAAGCGCTCGTCATTTGGATTTACACATATTGCACTATCCCCTAGGATTGTTTCTGGACGGGTTGTAGCGATTACTACCGTGTCTTCAGAACCTTCTACCTGATAGGCAATGTAATAGAGCTTTTGATCTACATCTTTGTGAATCACTTCTTCATCTGAAACGGTTGTTTGCGCTTCGGGGTCCCAATTCACCATGCGATGACCTCGATAAATTTTGCCTTTTTTGTGCAGGTCTATAAACACATCAATTACCGCCTGGTAACGAACCTCATCCATGGTGAACGTATACCGATCCCAATCGCATGAAGCACCTATTCTTCTGAGTTGTTTGAGGATAATTCCGCCGTGCTTCTCCGTCCACTCCCATGCATGCGACATAAACTCATCTCTCGTGAGATCTGCCTTATTCACACCGTCATCCTTCAGTTTAGCCACAACCTTTGCCTCAGTGGCTATGGAAGCATGATCGCAACCAGGAACCCAGCATGCATTGTATCCAAGCATACGCGCTCTTCTAATCAGAACGTCCTGAATGGTATTATTCAGCATATGCCCCATATGCAACACTCCTGTCACATTCGGGGGAGGGATTAAGATGGTGTATGGCTCACGTTCATCTGGAGCCGACTTGAAGTAACCTGACTTCTCCCAATGCTGATACCACTTCTGTTCAGCAGTGAGGGTGTTGAATTTATCTGAAATTGTCGCCATTCAATCGTTCTTTTCGAGTGAAGACAAAGTTATTCAAATGCCTGCTACATTGTTAAAATCCGAACGGGTTTGTGCCATTCAAATCAAATGCAAATGCATAAAGTGCTATTAAAGCTATTATTATCAATGCGAACCTTATCAATTGCTTATTCATTGCTACAGTATAAATTGAATCAAATGGGCAGATTTAGAGGCATCAACCACTTTTCGACTAACCTTCGAGTTCTTAGTTCGTTCAATTAAAATATTCTGAACATCTGAATTTAATTCCAAGCGCAATTTTGTTGTACCGTCTAACTCGGCGCGTTGACTGCCTAATCGCTCTTGAATTCCATTGTCGTCTACACTGTAAAAATTGTAGCGAATCTTTCCCCCTTCGAAATCCTTCATGTGAAGCCGAACAAGGCCTTGCTCAACAACTTTCACTTCTGGAACAGTAAATTCGTTTACTCCACCACCAAAAAGAAACCACATCAGCGCAATCATTCCTAGCAAAATAGCACCACCAGTAATCCTTGATTTTTTCATAACTCTTGTATTGTCAAAAAACAAACCATATTAAATCCACCTTATAACTAACGTTCTTTAAGGACATTCGGTTTTACTTACCATCCTAATTTGGGAAAAATGGTCTAAATTCAAGTCATGATGTAGCCGCTGTTAATTGGTTGTTAATCTATTTTGACCGTATTCCAATATCCCTACATTTGGTTTCAATAAATAAAACCCGTTATGTTATGAAAAAGCTTTTAGCCTCAATGACCTTAGTGCTAAGTTTCGCACTTGGTGCATTTGCACAGACTCCTTCAGCCGGTGGAGCTGAAATTGAACTTGTAAAAGAAGTTCATGATTTTGGCAACATGAAACAATATGGAGACGCTACAACCGAATTCCGTTTTAAAAACACGGGTGACGAGCCGTTAATTATCAGTCATGCCCAAGGATCTTGCGGATGTACTGTTCCAAAATGGCCAAAAGAACCCATTCAGCCAGGTGACGAAGGTGTTATTAAGGTAAAATATGACTCAAAACGCGTTGGACCGATTAATAAATCGGTAACAATTAGCTCAAATGCGTCAAATTCACCAACAAAGGTTATTCGCATAAAAGGAAATATTGAAGCTGCGCCAAAAGAAACTGGAATGCCAGTAAATAAAACTCCTGGTGCTCCTGTTGCGAAATAAATTTCGTCAATCAGTACAGTTAAAGCCGCATTCATGCGGCTTTTTTTATGTTTTTTAGGTCCGAATAGCTTTCTTCGTAAAAAATTTAGATATGCCAGTAATATCAATCAAAGGAAAAAGTCTACCAGCTTCTCCAATTCGTAAACTTGTGCCATACGCAGAGGCTGCAATCGAAAGAGGAGTAGAAGTTTATCACTTAAACATAGGTCAGCCCGATATTGCATCTCCAGAAGTAGCCATGAAGGCCGTTCGTGACGCAGACATTAAGGTCCTAGAATACAGTCATTCTGCTGGATTTAAGTCATATCGTGAAGGACTCGCTTCCTATTACAATAGTGTGGGAATTGACATAGAATCTGAAGACATCATCGTTACCACTGGCGGTAGCGAAGCACTTTTATTTGGCTTTTTAAGCTGTTTCAACCCCGGCGACGAGGTGATAATTCCTGAACCCTTTTATGCTAACTACAATAGTTTTGCTGTTGCTACTGGGGTAAAGGTTGTTCCTGTTACAGCAAAAATTGAAGATGGATTTGCACTTCCACCGGCAGCTGAATTGGAGGATAAAATTTCCGCCAAAACCAAAGGAATCCTTTTATGCAACCCTGCCAACCCCACCGGGTACCTTTACACAAAGTCAGAGTTAGAAGTAATTAGAGATTTAGTATTAGAACACGACCTGTTTCTTTTTGCTGACGAAGTGTACCGTGAGTTTGTTTACGATGATAAAAAGCACCATTCCATAATGGAATTCCCAGAGCTTCACGATAACGCAATATTGGTTGATAGTGTATCTAAGCGGTATTCTATGTGTGGTGCGCGCATTGGAGCGTTGGTTTCTCGTAATTCAGAAGTAATGGCTACTGCAATGAAACTTGCACAAGCGCGGTTGTCGCCGCCAACATTTGCACAAATTGCTGCTGAGGCGGCTCTAAAAGCACCTAGCAGTTATTTTGAAGAGGTGAATAGTGAGTATGTGCAGCGTCGAGACGTTCTGGTAAGAGGACTTAACACAATACCAGGAGCTAAATGCCCCACTCCATCAGGAGCATTTTATTGTGTTGCAGCATTACCCATTAAAGATGCTGAAGACTTCTGCCAATGGATGCTTGAGTCATTCAACCATAATGGAAAAACTGTAATGATGGCTCCTGCGAATGGTTTTTACTCCGATCCAAGCATTGGGAAGAACCAAGTTCGTTTAGCATATGTATTGGAAATCCCGGCTTTAAAAGAGGCTATTGAACTGCTAAAAATTGGTTTGGAAAAATACCTAATTGAAAAAGGAGCATAGCAAGCAACTATACTTCCATCTCTTCGTCTTTTTTACAATGCATCGGTAACATGCGTGCAGTTCATCATTCTTTTCCTTGCTCCTGAACGGTTTCTGCACATACTACCGGTGCTTTTTTATTCCACAATAGGATACGCATAGTCAGATGGGCGCATGAAAGCATTTTCGCTGAGTAAATCACCTACAAAGTGTGCAATCAGTTCACCAAAAGAATTAATTGCATCTGGAGTTACGTCAGCTTCCATTAGCCCATGATCAAGCTTTCTGAAAGACCATATTGCAGGTATCACTTCTACTTCATTTCCCCATTCAAGAACACCGAGCCAGCGGTAGAATAAAAGCTGTGCTAATTTTGGTTTATAGTTTGATTGTGATAGGTTTCCGGCTAATTTCAGGTCACTTTTCTCGACATTTCCCGACTTATAGTCAATAATGTACAACCGACCTCCACGACGTTCAACTCGGTCAATTTTTCCTTTTACAACAATTGATTTACCTGCAACTTCAGCGGGTTTTTTCAGTTCTAACTCTACCCCAACAAGCGTAGTGGGACCAACTGTTTTATTGAGTTGATCAATGCGACTAGCGTCTTTTTCGAGAAATTCGTTGAGGTACTTCAGTGCTACATGAAATGAAAGCCAGTTTGCTCCTTGACTATATCCGCCATCACCGTAATACGCTGCAAATTTCGAGGATAGCAATTCGAAAACCTTGTTTTTCATATGGCGAATGGCCTCCGGATCTAGTACCTCGGCCTCACAGGGGGCATATAAATCTTCCAGTACAGAATGGATAAAGTCACCAAAGGTGCTATCCTCTATCTCTTCATCTACCCGATCATCATCTCTGATACCGGCGATATATGCCAGGTAAAAATCGAGCGGAGAAGCAATGAATAAATTAAATGCCGAAGGAGAGACTCCGCGCTGAAGAAATGCATTTATAGCAGCTAAAACTTCTGGGGTTTTCTCCATACTCAATTGAGCTTGATGATGCTCTGGCGCTGCTAACTGTTTGCGTTCTAGGATAACTTTACCCGCCACATACTCCTCCATCAATTGCTTGATGTACCTGCTTGGTTCACCTGAGCTAAACAAATCCGGTGTACTATTATAAATCAACTCCACCCGTTCGGCTCGTTGAAGCATTCGATAAAAGTGATATGCAAATACCGCATCCTTTTCATAAAAAGTAGGTAGGCCAAATTGACGTTTAATATCGTGCGGAATAAACGATTGTTCTTTTTTACCGGCTGGTAGTACACCTTCGTTCGCTGATACTATAAACACCTCTTTGAAGTCCAGCATCCTCGTCTCGAGGACACCCATAATCTGAAGGCCCTCCATAGGCTCTCCCAAAAATGGGATCTGCTCAAGACCCAATATCTGCTTGAAAAGTTTAGCAAAAAGGCTTCTCGTAAACGTAATGTCATAAGCTAGGGCATAACGTCGTAATTGCCGTATTGCTCGTTGAGCATAAGTTAGCTGCTCGAGCAACAAGGTAAGGTCCTGCTTTTCACCTAACGAAACTACACGATCTTCGAGCAAGTGGATTATGCTTTGCAGGCGATCACCCATTTCTGGAACCTCTGTTGGCTCAAACAATAGCCTCCAGAATTCTTGGTTATTTCCTTTCAGCTTAAGTAAATTATCTACGGGAATAAAAACCCGATTCATACGTATCACCTCTTGCTCTAAACCCAATAACTTTGCTTGGTCCTCTTGAAACAATCCCATTATGGGGTGCCTAAAAAGTTCAAACAATTCCTTGTAATAAAAGCGGTCTCCGCTTGACCTCATTTTTCGAGAAATTTCATGGAGGTTGAGCCATTGAGCTAAAAACCCAAAAAGCGGGGTTCGACTTAAAGGGTATCCAAGCGTAACATTAAATGAGGCTACCGAATCAGGTAGCTGGTCCAGTACAGGAATTAGCAATGATTCATCAGCTAAAACAACAGCCCGATTGAACATGCCATCAGTTGTGCACCTAGAAAGTAAATCTCCAACATATTTAGTTTGAGCAACCTTACCGGGCACTCCAACTGCTTTAATATGCTTTGCCTTTGTCCAGCCGTCGCTAAGGATAAACTCTGACTTCGAGGAACTGTTACGTCTTAAAAACATGCCGGCTTCTTGGTGCTGATTATTCAAATAGTAGTTGTCAGCGTCCCACTTTACCTCAGTGTTTCGAAGTGCTTTCAGTTGGTTAATCAGTTTCTTTTCAGATTCGCTTATGGCATTGAACCCTGCAATGTAAACATCCGAAATACCTTCATTGGTACAAAACTGTTCTACTAAGTCTGGATGCTCCGTTAAATAACGACTCAAAAACCCACTGTAACCAACATGTTCAGTAATGAATAACTCGGTAAGCTTACCATAAAACTCCTCCAAGGACTCCCAAAAACTCAAGTAATTTCGTTGTGTTTCTGTAAGCGCCTCTCCTTGTACATTCCAAACCTCCATTGCCCGAACCTCATTAACAAATTGAAAAAGCTTGTTCGGTTTAACTAGGTATGCGTCTATTTCAGAGAAATCAGCTAATACCTGAGGAGCCCACTTTAAATAATCTTCAATTGAATCAGGAGCAGATACGGTTTTCTTGTAAACTTGGTAAGACTTAAAAAACAGCTCCAGTCCGGAGAGTTTTCTAAGCTTTGATGCTCGTGCCACATAATCTTCTATGCTCAGAATTAATGGGAGCCAATTGCTATTGCCTTTACTTTTCTCAATTAATGCTTTTTTCAGAAATGCTCCCCCTCTTCTATTCGGGACTAAAATTAATACCGAACGGAGGGTCTTGCGATGCGTTGATAGAATAGCATCAGCGAGTTGATCAAGAAAGGTTTGCATCAGGTTATTTCAGTTTGAATCCATTACGCACGAAGCTAATGAATTCATCGAACCTCTCTTTTGAAGAAAAAACAGAAAACACTTGCCGCATATAACCTTCCTTGGGCGTCTCAGAGCCTAGCTCCTCAGCACTGCGACCTTGATCAGCCTCGAAATTACCAATCGACAGGCCCAGCTTATCTGCTAATTGATCTGCTTTTTTAAAGTTTACTTTAGAATCATCCACCCTTCCTAGCTTTTCTTCTAAAAGCCCAAGGTTGTTGTGTGCAATGGCATCCTCCGGATCGAGCGCTATGGCTTTCTTGTAATCAGCAATTGCACCTTCCAGGTCTCCCAAACTATCCTTAATATATGCCCTACTACTATATCTATAAGGATTTTCGGGCTCAAGTTCTTGAGCCTTATCTAAATCAAGAACAGCAAGGTGCTTTTTCCCTAGGTGGAACAGTGCTACTCCCCGATCAGCTAAAATATCTGCATCATCAGGGTTCACCTCTAACGCCTTGTTGTAAGCTTCAAGTGCGAGGGCATAGTCTTTTCCCTGTGCTAACAGCTTTCCTTTCGCATAGTGCTCGTTTGTTGCCATAAGTGCAAATGTACAATCGTCTCTTTACCTTTGTAACATCTTTTTACATTGAAAGTTTCATGACGTATCCCATATTTCGTAAATACACAACTGGTAGTTCCTACTTTAAAATAGACTCTGAACGATCTTTTATGGAACTTAAAGTTATTGGCAAGCACGTTGAAACATATAACATTGAAGTTAGCCAATACCCTGAGATACTTTTCATCCAAGATTTAATTGCCTGTTCTCAAGAGCACATCCAACCCTCGACAGCAATAGAGTTCGAAAAGGTTATTCAGAATAAAATTTCGTTTTAACTAACACAACACATTCAAGTAGCTTGACCAAATAACGAATGTCGATGATTCGACATTTAATAAAGCTAGTGTTTTCAACGATTTAGAGTTGAAAACTTTTGGAGTCTTTAAGGCGAACACTTTAACATTGCCCTATCAAAACAAAATTATATATCGAAATCTAATTAAAAACTACAAATACATTTATTCGAAATACTATTACTAACGTTCTTCAAACCCCTTTGATTATGAAAACTATGAAACAATACCCAGCCAAAACAATTGCATTCTTATTGTTTATTTTAATTGCATTAACAAGCTACAATTCATTTGCGGGAGGAAATCCCACAATCATTGACATCATCAAACAAAATGATCACTTTCTACTTGTAGATGGTGTAATCAAATACGGGAGAGACACCCGTATGGTGAACGTAGAGGTTGCCCTTGTTAAAGACGGACAAGTAGCTGAACAGGTGACTACGAACAAGCGTGGAAAGTATCGCTTCATTTTGGAAAAAAATGCTGACTACAAACTGATTATCACTAAGCCAGGTTACGAAGCAAAAGCGATTGAGTTTGATACCTACATGCCAGACGAAGCTTTCAAAGCACAGAAATACTTAATGGCAGTATTCATGAAGCGCTCAACTTATGACTTGAATGAAATGGCGGAACAAGCGAATGAATCACTTGATCCTGAAACATACGAGCCACTAGCTTTAATCTCATACGATGAAAAGTATCGTAAGTTTCGTAAAATTCACACACGTAACTTAGAACTTGAAGCAAACATTGACTAACAACGACGTCCTCCAACCCCAGAAGTTGACGCACATAATCAGAAAACAATAAATACCCCTACTGATTCCAACCCCCAAACAGACGAAATGACTCCTTGATCCTACTTCAAGGGGTCATTTTTTTATCATTTCATAGTGTGGAATTCCGTCCTCTAAATAGGTGTTATTTGATACCCGAACAAACCCTAACCCTTCATAAAATTCACGTAAATACGCTTGTGCAGAAATCCGTATTGAACTGCCATAGTGATGCTCACAAAGCTCTACACCCTTTTGCATAAGCAACCTGCCTAAGCCATTCTTACGCAGATCCTTCCTAGCAACTACCCTTCCAATGGACGACTCCTGATAACTCAATCCTGGTGGTAAGATTCGTAAATACGACCTCACCCCCAACTCATCCTCCGACCACAGATGCATAGCATCTTTATCCTTGCCATCAAGTTCTGGATATGGACATTCTTGTTCAACTACAAACACACGAATCCGCAAATTTAATATGGCGTGCAAATCCTCAGTTGTCAGTTCACTCCACCTTTTAATACTCCAAGATTCTTCAGTCATTGAACAATAGCGTATTTATTCTTGTTTGCTTAACATCAAATATAAGACATGAAGGTTCATACCATAGAGACTGTACAATATCTCCCAATATCACTTGAAGAAGCATGGGAGTTCTTTTCGACCCCGCTAAATTTAAATGAAATCACACCTGATGATTTGAGTTTCGAAATCCTATCAGACCTAGAGGGCAAAAAGATGTATCAAGGCATGATCATCAACTACATTGTGCGTCCATTTCTAAACATTCCAATGCGTTGGACTACAGAAATTAAACACGTGAAGGACCACTCCTATTTTGTAGATGAACAGCGCTTTGGACCATATGCTTTCTGGCATCACAAACACTTTTTTGAAAAAACAGATAATGGTGTTAAAATGACAGACATCGTTGACTACGGACTACCGCTGGGACCTTTAGGTGAACTAGCTAATGTGCTTTATGTTAAAAAACAGCTGAACACTATTTTTGATTACCGATTCCGGATTTTGGAAAAACGCTTTGGGAGCGCATAAAAAAAGGCCCTAACAAGGGCCTTTTTTTATTTAATATAAAGCGTGTTTTTAATAGTAATGTAACCTGCGAACTTTAGCGACGTACTTCGCCAAACGAATCACCTGCTTTGTGTAACCAAATTCATTATCATACCATGTATACAACACAATGCTCTTTTTGTCCGGGTGAACCAAAGAAGCTTGGCTATCAAAAACAGAACAACATGGATTTCCTATGATATCGTTTGAAACCAACTCGGGGTCCACTGAAAAGAATATTTGATTTACCAAATCACCATTGAGTGCTGATTCACGTACTGCGTTATTCACTTCATCAATTGATGTTTCTTTGCCAACTGTTAAGTTCATAATTGCCAATGAACCATTTGGGGTTGGAACACGAACGGCATTTGCAGTAAACTTATCTTTAAGCTCAGGAAGAACTACGGTAACTGCCTTTCCTGCTCCAGTAGATGTAATTACCATATTAATTGCTGCTGACCTTCCCCTGCGCGGTTTTCCATGCATATTATCCAACAAGTTCTGATCATTGGTATAAGCGTGCACAGTCTCAATATGCCCTTTATCAATATTGAACTTATCATTAATCACCTTTAGAACTGGAGTGATTGCATTCGTAGTGCAAGAAGCAGCTGAAAATATCGACTCCCCTTCGAGGTCCAACTCAGTATGGTTAATTCCATAAACAACATTTGGTATTCCTTTGCCCGGAGCTGTTAGAATAACTTTTGAAATCCCCTTACTCTGCATATGTTGTCCCAGTGCATCACGGTCAGTAAATGCGCCAGTATTGTCAATAAGAATTGCGTCCTCGATACCGTATGAGGTGTAGTCAATATCTGAAGGACTTTTAGCTCCTATCATCTTAACTCGCTGTCCGTTTACAATCAGGGTTTTATTTGCAAGGTCTTCTTCAATTGTTCCTGCAAAATGACCATGAACCGAATCATTTCGCAAAAGAGCTGCACGTTTAATGATCGTTTTGTCTGAATCATCACGTGTAACAATTGCACGCAGCCTAAGCTGTTGACCTTTCCCTGCTTGCTTCACCAATTCGCGAGCTGCTAGTCGACCAATACGACCAAAACCATATAATACGACATCGCGAGGCTTCATCGCGGGGTTAGATGACTTTTCAAAAGACCCAATTTTAGCCGTTAGAAATTCAGACTTTGAACCATATTGATCTTTATGACTCATCCACTCTGAAGTAAGTCTTCCAACATCTAGCTTAGCTGGAGCCAAGTCCATCTCAGCAATTAACATTGCCATTTCAGCAGTGTCAAATACACTCACAGGTTGCTTAACAACTTTTTCTGCATACTTGTGCAATTGAAGCACTTCTGATACGCTTGTATCAACAAGGTGGTTTCTGAAGAGAACAAGCTCAATCGACTTATCGTAAAGAAGTTCACCTACTTTGCTAATTAAATCTACCGCTGCTCGTTCCTGGCTAATCCAGTTATCCAGCTGCTGACTGTAGTTTAAGTTTTCCGTGTTTCCAGCCATTTTAAAAAATTTGGTTTCAGAATGATAATTCGGCGGCAAAGATAAAATTATTACCATCTGTAGGATAAACAAAAAAGGAGCTGTTTTTCAGCTCCTTCTTAACCTCATGTTTTTCAAAAACTACAAACCAACACCATAATAGCTCTTAGTACCATCTGGATAAACACCTTCAACTAGCACTCCACCAGTAGCAGCTTTAAGCAGTTTACTTAACTCGTCCTTTTCGCCAACAGCTGACTTATCTACATGTGTAATTACGAACCCATTTCGCACACCAGCATTTCTAAACCTTCCAGGATAAACGGCCTTTACCTGTACGCCTGATTTCAGTTCAAGCTTATTGAGCAATTCTGGATCAGGCACTTTAAACTCGGCTCCTACTACCTCTTCAATTGAAGCTTCACTTGACTCAACAATGCTCGTTTCACCAAAACGGTTACGAAGTGTTAAGCTTAACGTTTGAAGTTTATTATTTCGCTCTATCTCCAATGCTACCACGTCTCCAGGACGGTAACGGCCTATTTGCTCTTGTAAAGCAGGCACATCCGATACGCTAACTCCTTCAACGCTGCGAATAACATCGCCTTGTTCGATACCCGCATCAGCAGCAGCACCATTCTCACTTAATCCTGTAACATAAACTCCCTTCAGTGACTCTAAGCCCTCTTCATCTGCCAATTCTTGTGTAACATTTCTAATTCCAACACCTATAAATGCGCGTTGAACCATGCCATAATTCGCGAGGTCGTCAACTACCTTACTTACCAGGTTAACAGGAACCGCAAACGAATAGCCTGCATATGAACCGGTATTTGATTTTATAGCTGTATTAATACCTACAAGCTCACCATGTGCGTTCACCAATGCGCCTCCACTATTTCCAGGGTTAACAGCCGCATCTGTTTGTATAAAGCTCTCCAAAGGAACCTGATCTTTCGACTTCTTTTGAAGCAAACCTAAATTCCTGCCTTTTGCAGAAACTATCCCTGCGGTTACCGTAGAGGTTAGGTTAAATGGGTTTCCTACTGCAAGCACCCACTCTCCAAGACGAAGTGCATCACTGTCACCATACGGAATATACGGCAGGCCTTCAGCATTTATTTTTAGCAAGGCGATATCTGTAGATGGATCCGTACCGATTAGCTCGGCTTCATAAACATGATTATCGTTAAGGGTTACTTCTATTTTCTGAGCACCTTCAATGACATGGTTATTGGTTACTAAAAAGCCATCAGAGGAAATGATTACACCGGATCCAAAACCAACCTGCGGCCTCCCCTGTTTGAGGTCACCTTTATCACCGTAAAAAAAGTAGCGCAATGGATCCACTTGATAGTATTTTTGCCCTGGAGCGGTACTTTTAACATGAACAACAGCATGCACACTATTCTCTGCTGCTGCCGCCATATCCGGAGCATCAAATGTGTTGGGGGTTTCCAAATTCGTAAAAACAGCCTGATGATCAGGTTGCACGGATTTGACTGAATTTAGGTTTGTTCTAGGATGGTCTTCTTGAATGTAATCGTATGCAGCCAATGACACGACTCCTCCGATCATGGCTGCTGAAATTGAAAGAAATAGCTGTTTCATAGTTTGTGTTTTTTGAACTATAAAATTGACGCCTTCGCATGGGATTTGTTGCGGAAACGCTGTTAAAAAGTGTTAACCTCACACCTGCATAAAATGCATTGTTCAGCACGCTGATTTCAACTACTTTCGTATACATGAGAATTGAAAAAAGATCTTCGCTGATTTGGTTTGTTGTTGGGTTTATATCCGCATCGATCTTTTTCATACTTCTTTCGCTAATAGACCTAAAACCAATTCAACAGAAGGCTAAACCACACCTAACTGCCGAGCAGGAAATTCCAGCTGCTCGAACCACCAGTAATCATGATCGTCAGCGCATTCGTGAGCAAGCCCGAAAAGAGATTGATTTAGAAATTGCAGCGTTAAAACGCGATGTTCCGCAAATCAGCTCATCAGACTCGGTTCCAACTCCAAAACCTATAGACACTTTAGAGCCCTCCCCCCTACCAGAAGAAATTATCGTAAAAGAAGATGTACTTATTGCTTCTATGCTCATCAAAAAGGTCAGCGAAATTGATCAATCAGACTCCCTTTCTGCCGATTCTATTGAACAAAAACTTGCAGATATTCAGAACATTAAGGAAGCTGTTTATCGCTTAGATTATTGGGAGTCCCCTCTCAATAGCAAAGGGTACAAGTTTGCCAACAAGAGCATCCTTCTTTTTGGACTAACCGTAGATAGCTTTGCTCAAGTGGTTGAATTCAACGACGCGTTGTACCTTCGCAACATAAACGTTTATTACAAATTAAATGAGTCGTTTGAATTCGCTCCGTTAAAGCAAGTGGCGGACTCCGGAGCCATTCTACACTTGGATGCTATTCGTAATGCTGCAATTTCAAAAATACCAGGGAACGGGAAATGACTTCATCATTATTGATGATCGTTCTGTTACATTCGACCACACCAATCAACAATTAATTCAACGCATGTGCGACCGGAAGTTTGGTATTGGGGCAGATGGACTCATGCTTCTTAGACCAAGTTCAGCGCATGACTTTACCATGGTTTATTTCAACTCTGATGGTCGGACGAGTAGCATGTGTGGAAATGGAGGACGATGTTTAGTGGACTTTGCGTTTCAACTTGGCGTAATTCAGCAAAACTGTGTTTTCGAGGCCATCGATGGTCTTCATGAAGCCCGTATTTCAGAAGAAGGAGTTGCATTACGCATGGTGGATGTGAGTCAGCTTGAACACCTCGACGATGGCAGTTGGTTTTTAGATACGGGAAGCCCACATGTTGTAGCATTCAAGGATAGTTTAGACACCTTAAACCTGGTTGATGATGCTCACGCCATCAGGTACAATACCCGTTTTAAAGAACACGGCACAAACGTGAATTTTGTTGCACCGAAGGCTGGTGGCTTGATGGTTCGCACCTATGAGCGCGGTGTTGAAGACGAGACCCTTTCATGCGGCACCGGAGTTACTGCCGTTGCCTTAGCTGCACATCGCAGTGGAATTGCTAGCAGCAATGAGGTGTTCATGCATGTTCAAGGTGGAGAACTTATGGTAAGGTTTGATAATACTCAAGATGGCTATAGTAATATTTGGCTCATTGGTCCAGCAACCCATGTTTTTAATGGTAATTATTCGAATGACTAGCTCATGATTCGCAAAATCTTCATAAGCATTTTCACGCTTGTCATTATTACTTTAGGCTGGACTGGATGGCATTATTACGCGTTGATTTTTAGAACAAATAATGTCATTCTTGGTGAGGCTGATGATCACTATTTCTATATACCATCGGATGCAGATTACCAATGGGTACTAAACGAACTGCAACGAAAAAAAGTAGTGCATGATGCAGCTAGCTTTGATTGGGTTGCATCGTTAAAGAAATATCCTGAAAATGTAAAACCCGGCAGATTTCCTATTGACGAGGAAATGAGTAATAATGAATTGGTCAACACCTTGCGTTCTGCTAACACGCCTTTAAAGCTGACTTTTTCAACAAGTTCTGACCTCAATGAATTGGCGGGGAAAATTGGCGCTTATTTAGAGCCTGATTCTACTGCATTTTACCATGCTTTTTCAGACCCGAGTATTCAGGCAAAATACGGATTTAACCAGTCCACATTCATTAGCCTGTTTATACCCAACACCTATGAGTTTTATTGGAATACAACACCTGAAGAATTCCTCACTCGCATGGCAAAGGAATACCGATCTTTTTGGAACCAAACTCGTAAAAGCAGCGCAAAGAAAATTGGTCTTTCTCAAAGCGAAGTAGCGACACTAGCCTCGATTGTTCAGGCGGAAACCAATAAACAGGATGAAATGCCGATAGTTGCAGGACTTTACATCAATCGCATCAAGCGAAACATGAAGCTACAAGCGGATCCTACGGTGAAATTTGCATTGGGTGACCCCTCGAAAAAACGCATCTATTTAAAGGACCTCAAAGTGGATTCTCCATATAATACCTATCGCATAGTTGGACTCCCCCCAGGCCCTATTGCAATGCCTACCCAACAAGCAATGTTAGCAGTATTAAATCATGAAAAGCACACTTACATTTACATGTGCGCTCAACCAAACTACAACGGATATCACAATTTCGCATCAAATTACCGCGAACACGAGCGTAATCGCAAGATGTATCAAGCCTTTTTGAGGCGGGAAAATATCCGTTAAGTTGGGTTAACAAATCGGTAACCGACTCCCCTAACCGAATGAAAGTAAACTGGGCTCTTGGGGTCTTTTTCGAAATACTTTCTAAATGCCAAAATAAAATTATCGATTGTGCGCGTTGAAGGGTAAGCATCATATCCCCAAATAGATTCTAGTATCATTTCTCGCGACACCACTTCACCCTGACGTTCAATCATCAGTTTTAAAAGCATTGCTTCTTTTTTAGAAAGCTCTTTAGAACTTCCATCACTCAAGGATGCTTGATAGGTCGTAAAATCTATTTTATGACCACCGAAAGCGTATGAATCCAATCCGGAAGTCATACTGTTTGAGCTCCGTGCGAGTAATTTCTCAATGCGCAATAAAAACTCCTCCAGATTAAAAGGTTTAGGAAGGTAATCGTCGCCTCCTAATTTAAGTCCTTGTATGCGATCTTGTGCAGTGTTCTTTGCTGTCAAAAAAAGTATAGGTACCCTGTTATTTTCTAGTCGAATGGTTTGACAAACTTGAAATCCATCTATTTTGGGAAGCATTACATCCAAAACTATAAGGTCAAATCTGTTTTGTCTAAACTGCCGGATAGCCTCTTCACCATCAATTGCAATCGAGACCGCATAATTCTCCATCTCCAAGTTCAGGACTAATGCTTCTCGAATTGATTCTTCATCTTCTACTACCAGAACACGCTGTTTCATGTTCCAAAATTAATGCAAATCTATATGCACTTGAGAAATCTCAATATGGTTAAATTTGTTACATGAAAGGACTAATGGCTCTGCTAACGTTTTTCACATGGGCGAGTTACACTGTTCTTGCCCAACATCGATGTGGAACCGGACTTATCGCACCCTCCACTTTCAATGAAAACGAGGTCTTCCTCACCTCAAAAGAAAATATACCCAACATTTTCAGTGCCCCAGACACCCTTGTCATTCCGGTAATAGTGCATAACCTTTACACGCATCAAGGAGACAGCAATAGCTTAGATCAAGTCCGTGAACAAGTTCAAGTCTTGAATGCAGATTTCAACCGATTTAACACAGATACGATTAAAACACCATTGCGCTTTTTCAATAGTGCCGCAGGAATTGCTGTGAAATTTCAACTTGCCGCCCGTTCTCCAGGGGGTTATGCTACTACTGGCCTGCAATCAAGAAGAGTTACTACAGATAGTATTGGCGGAACTGACGCATACTTCAAGACCATTCGCGGTGGACTTGATGCTTGGAACCCTAAGTTTTACCTCAACATATGGGTTTGCTACATTGGAAACCGCACTTTAGGATTCACTTTTTTACCCGGAAATGCTGGAATTGTTCAAGATGGTGTTGTACTTGACCCACGCGCTTTTGGGAAGTCTGGCACGGCTCGTTCTCCATTTAATTTGGGAAGAACAACTACCCACGAAGTGGGCCACTGGCTTGGATTGAAGCATTTATGGGGTGATCAAACGGGCTGTGCATATGATGACGGAATTAGTGACACACCAAATCAAACTATGCCAAATACTGAATGTCCAACGGGAATTGTGCGGAGTTGCGCCGCAGATGGCCCTGGAGACATGTACATGAATTATATGGATTACACGTATGATGCTTGCCAAAACATCTTTACGGCAGGTCAAGTACGATTCATGGATTCAATCATTCACAATGTGCGCTATTCGCTTTACGAAAGTGAAGGTTTAACTCCTCCCGGCAGCACAAATAAGGTCACTTTTAACGTATACCCAAACCCGAGCAATGGCACAACTTACTGTATCATCCCCCCTTATTCGGAAGGTAAGTTTTCGGTTTGGGGAATCGATGGCAATTTGCAATTTGAACGTTCCATTTCGAATCAGACAGCACTTCCAATTACTTTTGATGCAAGTAAACTTTCACCAGGGGTATATGTTCTTCAGTTGGACATTAACTCTACTCGTATTGTAAAAAAACTAATGGTAATCCATTGATGTCTGAGCTTAAACTAAATAGGCTATTAAGCACCCGGAATGATTTTGCTTATTACCGCATTCCAGGCGATGCACAATTCAGTTGCATTGCTCGTGAAATGGGACACCTCCGCCGTATTCCTATTGAGGAAGCATTGTCTGTTACTGGATTTGTGGTAGGAACCTTTGAAAATGATACAGAGGCATTACTCATAGAACCAGGATCTGTGAGCGATCAACCATACGAAGAGCCTGCCCAATCAACTATTCCAGAACTTAATTATGCAGACCATCAGCACATTGCTAAAGCGTACATCTCTGAATTAAAAGGTGGACACCTCGAAAAAGTAATTCTCTCACGAGTAGACCATCTCCCATTTTCAGGACCTGAAGGAATACAGCCGCTTTTAGAAGCATTGAGTGATGCATACCCAGCTGCACTTGTTTATTGTATGCGCACCTCAGAGCATGGCACTTGGGTAGGCGCCACTCCCGAAACGCTGCTATCTGGCAACGGATTCAGTTGGCATACCATGGCCCTTGCTGGAACCAAAGCTAATGCTCAAATACCATGGACCAATAAAGAAATAGTTGAACAAGAATATGTGGCTGATTTCCTATCAGAAACCCTCAAATCATGTCAAATACAGCATACGCGCAGCAAGCTGGAAACAGTAAATGCTGGTCCCGTGTTTCACTTGAAAACTGATTTCCATTTTAAAGCCAATGGCAGAGTGGCAGGTCAATTTCTTAAAGCCATACACCCTACACCTGCTGTTTGCGGCGTGCCGGTTGCAAGAGCAAAAGCTGCAATTCGCAAAAACGAACCTCATAACAGAATGTGCTACACAGGATTTCTTGGACCTGTTAAAACTTCGGGTTCCGCATCCTTATTTGTAAACCTACGCTGTATGCGGGTCTTCCGAAATCGTGTAGCTTTGTTCTTAGGTGGAGGTTTAACGTCTGACTCTAACCCTGAACATGAGTGGGACGAAACAGTAAATAAAGCCAAGACATTGAGCACCTTTATTCGTTAAAAAGACAACTACATGATATCGGACAAACCCGGAGTTCAAGATTTAATTGCAGTATTCAAGGCTCACCATATTTCATCTATTGTAGTTTCTCCGGGCTCAAGAAATGGAGCGCTAAGCCTAAGCTTTTATGACGACCCCTTTTTCACCTGCCACCCTGTTCCTGATGAACGCTCAGCAGGTTTTATTGCTTTGGGCATTGCACAAGCAACACAAAAACCGGCTGCTGTTATTTGTACGAGCGGAAGTGCTGTGCTTAATTATTACCCCGCTGTAGCAGAAGCTTTTTATCAGCACATTCCATTAATTGTGCTCTCTGCAGACAGGCCATTAGAGTGGATAGATCAATTGGATGGACAAACGATTAGGCAAAACGGAGTATTGGACAAGCATGTTTTGATGAGTGTTCAGTTAATACAAGAGGCCGATTCAAAAAATGCAAGGTGGCATAACAGGCGTGAAATGCAACGTGCAATCCATAGTTCTGCATTGAATAAAGGCCCCGTTCACATCAACTATCCTTTTGAAGAACCCTTGTATAATCAGGTGCCAGATTCAACATCTTTCCCACCAATAACAAACCAAGTTTGCTCCACAACTTCTTGGAGCAAAGACCAACTAAGCGAGCTGCAAAAAATTTGGGCTTCAGGAAAAAGGCGCATGATATTAATTGGGGCTTTACCAGCACACGATACTGTTCTAAAAGAAGCGCTCTATACCCTTCAGAAAAAGACCAATTCTGTGGTTCTCACTGAAACACTATCCAACCTTCATGAATCATCATTTGTAACAACAATTGATCGCGTAATTAACTCCATAGGAGAAGCTGAATTAAAGGAATTAAGGCCTGATGTGCTCATTACGCTTGGAGGTCCTATTGTCTCAAAGAAAATTAAAGCTTTTTTACGCAAATCGTCGTTGACGGCACATATTCATTTATCGACTTTCGAAACGGCTCCTGATACGTATCAGCAGCTAACACATCACCTTATGGGGGATCCTAATACTGCCTTACTCGCACTTACAGAACATGCTGATGAAAAAGGCGAAGAGTTTTTCGGCAAGTGGGATCAATTGAACGCTTTAAAACAGAAAAACCACCATGCGTTCCATACTGAGCATTGGTCGGATTTTGAAGTATTTCAAATCCTCAACGAAAAACTCCCTAGAAAATCTACAGTACATGTGGCAAATAGCAGCCCAATCAGGTACGCCCAGTTGTTCAATTGGGACAAAAATCAGCTTTTTTTCTGCAATCGGGGAACCAGCGGAATTGATGGATCCTCAAGCACAGCTGTTGGCCATTCCTTGAAAAGTGATGAATCAAACTACTTAATAACAGGCGACATCAGTTTCCTTTACGACTCCAATGCCTTTTTTAACACAATAGCCAAAGGCAACCTAACTTGCATCGTAATCAACAACACAGGTGGAGGGATTTTCGATATTATCCCGGGGCCATCAAGCACAGCTGCTCACCTGGCCTTGTTTGAAATGCGACATCCATTTAAGATGGAAGGAATTGCATCAAGCTTTCATTTAAACTATAAGCATGTTGAAAATAGAGCATCATTGGAGTCTGCACTAGCTTGGGCAGAAAGCACTAAAACAAGTCGACCTAAGGTAATTGAAGTAAGCACACCGCCAGATCACAACACTGCTGTTCTAAAGGACTATTTTCAGCAAATCTAGGTTGACTTTTTAGGATTATAAGGCCTAATAATTAATCGTTCTCCCTTTTCATATTTGAAATATGCAATCGTCCAATTCACTAGGGTTACTGCTCTGTTTCTAAATCCCACAAGTGCCATTAAGTGAACGAGCATCCAAACAAACCACGCTGCGATACCAGCAAAATGCAACTTTCCCAAATCTGCAACCGCCTTATTTCTCCCAATTGTTGCCATACTTCCTTTGTCGCGGTATTTAAATGCTTTTAAGGGCCTTTGATCATGCATGCGCTCCAAATTCTTCGCCGCCAAAGCTCCTTGTTGAATAGCCGGCTGAGCCATCATTGGATGGCCTTTAGGGTAAGAATCACTCTCCATGCTCGCTATATCTCCAATAGCAAATACATGCTCAAATCCTTCAACTTGATTATACGTATTTACCTTAATTCGTGACCCTTTGTTCATGGCCTGCTCTATTCCTGGAATTGGGTTTCCCGCAACACCAGCCGCCCAAATCATATAGCGTGTAGCAATACTGTCGCCCGTACTAGTTGCTATCGTCTTTCCATCATAGGAAGTTACAGCAGTATCTAACCACACTTGAACCCCCAATTTCTTTAAGTAAGAAAGTGCTTTTTTAGAAGCTGAAGCACTCATCGCTCCTAACAGCTCACCCGATGCCTCAATCAAGTGGATACGCATATTGTTAAAATCCAAGTCGGGATAATCTGTTGGTAGAACATGAAGTTTTAATTCCGCCAAAGCCCCTGCTAACTCTGTTCCTGTAGGCCCGCCTCCAACAACAACGAAGTTCATTAAGCGCTCTCGCTCTTTCAAATCCGTGTTGTAAAGCGCTCGTTCAAAATTCTGCAACAACAAGCTTCTGAGGTCTAACGCTTGAGGCACTGTTTTCATACTCATCGCATTTGTCGCAATTTCTTGATTGCCAAAAAAGTTGGTGCTCGAACCTGTGGCAATAACCATATAGTCATAATTCAATACTCCTTCAGAAGTGCTGATTGTTTTGGAATCGGCGCTAATCCGTTGAACCTCACAAATTCGAAAAAAGAAATTCGGTCGGTTGCGAAACACCTTCCGCAATGGGTAAGCAATTGAGTCAGGCTCAAGTCCTGCGGTAGCTACTTGATAAAGCAGGGGCTGGAATGTGTGGTAATTATGTTTATCGATTAAAACTACTTGAAACTTATTCGCGTTCAAGCTTTTTACAAATTGTAATCCTCCAAAACCACCTCCTATTACAACTACGCGGGGAAGGTTTGATGCTGGGATATTCATTGAGTCATTTTATGTAGTTCAAATTTAACTGAACTACTTCAATTTTCAAGTCATTTTAACTCAACTATCCGTTCAATCCTATGTTATATTTGCCTTATGCCAAAAACAATGTTATCTGAATGGGTTAATGCCTTTCGGTTGCGCACGTCACCCCTTGCGTTTAGCAGTATTATCCTTGGAAACACCCTCTTGCACGACCCTGACTACCGATGGGATATTGCACTTTTAGCGTTGGTCACTACACTACTGCTCCAAGTGCTTAGCAACTTGGCAAACGACTATGGTGATGGTGTAAAAGGAACAGACAATTCTACACGTATTGGTCCAGAGCGAGCGCTACAACGCGGAATAATAACACCAACTGCCATGCTAAACATGATGTTTATCGTTGGCATATTGGCATTAGCAAGTGGAATTACACTTGTTTTAGCAGCATTTCCAACTATTGGTTTATCAACCTGGCTGTTTCTAGGACTCGGTATTGGCTCCATAGCAGCTTCTGTAAAATACACTGTAGGAAAATCAGCTTATGGTTACCGCGGGTTGGGGGATCTTTTCGTTTTTATATTTTTCGGTTTGGTAGGTGTGCTTGGTACGTTCTATTTACATCACCATCAACTGCAAGAAGCTTTGATATTACCAGCCGTTGCTGTTGGGTTATTGTCGGTAGGTGTGCTCAATTTAAATAACATGCGTGATCGCGAAACTGATGCCAAATCGGGGAAAATTACTGTCGCTGTTCGTTTAGGAAAACAAAGGTCCTTAATCTACCACGATGTATTACTCATCGCTCCCTTGGTTTGTTGTTTAGCATACGGATTGCTTGTTGAGCCAGGAGCTTTGTTAGCATTCCTAACTGCTCCGTTGATTATCGCCCAACTTATTCAAACACATCGCGCAAAAACACCTCAAGATCTTGACCCGATGTTGAAGAAATTAGCATTAACAACCTTTCTCTTTTCCCTGTTATTTGGATTTGGAACTTTTATCTGATGTATTCACTCAAGACATACCCCTATCAACTCCGTTTTAAAAAACCAAGTGGAACTTCCCGTGGGATTTTGACGACTAAGACCTCCTGGTTTATTGAGCTTTGGGAAACGAATAGCCCTGAGGTTGTTGGAGTTGGTGAGTGCGGACTATTGCAGGGACTAAGTGCAGATGATCGTCCGAATTACCAACAGATAATCACATCAATCCAGCCCGAAGAGTTTGAACATCCAAGCAATTTGCTCAATCGCCTAAAAGCGTGGCCTAGCATTCAGGCAGGGATTGAAATGGCATTGTTAGATTTAAAGCATGGTGGAAAAAGGCTTTACTTTAAAAATGACTTCACCTATGGAAATCAGCCCATATCAATAAACGGCCTAATCTGGATGGGGTCTAAAACCCAAATGCTCCACCAAATTGAATCAAAGATTAAGGCTGGATTCAACTGCATAAAAATGAAAATTGGAGCAATTGATTTTGAAGAAGAGCTAGCTTGTATTAGACATATTCGCAATCATTTTTCCAAGAACGAAATTGAATTGCGCGTTGATGCTAATGGAGCATTCAGTTTGAACAATGCACTGGAGAAACTTGAAAAATTAGCGGGCTACGACATCCATTCAATTGAGCAACCAATTAAACCTGGACAACATACGCATATGGCTCGTCTTTGCGAAAAGACACCTTTACCTATTGCTTTGGATGAAGAGTTGATTGGTGTTTTTGATGGAACGCTTAAAGCGAAGCTGTTGGAAGACATTAAGCCCCAATTTGTTATTTTAAAACCGAGTTTCATTGGTGGATTCACAGGTACTGATGAGTGGATTTCCTCTGCAGAAAACTTAGGCATACCCTATTGGATTACTAGTGCTTTAGAAAGTAATATTGGACTTGATGCCATTGCACAGTATGCAGCAGAAAAAGACATCTCCATTCCCCAAGGGCTTGGCACTGGCGGCTTATTTATCAATAACCTACAAGCACCTTTACACATCGAACAAGGACACCTTCACCGGAGGTACTTCTCATGATTCTTCAGCCACCATATTCAACTGAAAAACTTCAACCAAAATCTGACTTTGAGCGAGAAGTGATTAGCTTCATTGAGGAATGGCGTAATGAAGATGACTTCATCCTAGCACGGACGTCTGGAAGTACTGGAAAACCAAAACAGATCGCATTAAAAAAAGCGTATGTTGGCAATAGTGCATCAAAAACTTTGGCCTATTTCAAACTTTCACCAGGCGACTCTGCCCTTTTATGCTTGAGCCCTAACTACATTGCAGGTAAATTAATGATTGTTCGTGCAATCATTGGAGAGCTCATCCTTACTTGTGTTGAGCCTCAAGCTCGTCCCATTGCAGCGCACAATAGCATGTTCGACTTTGCAGCAATGGTTCCCCATCAGGCGATATCTTCTTTACCCGAAATTAACCGCATTGCTAAACTTATTATTGGCGGTGGTGTACTACCAAAATCACAAGAAAAAGAGTTGATCAAACACGCCAATAAGGTTTACACAACTTATGGCATGACCGAAACAATAACACATGTAGCGATAAGGGACCTCAGCAGAGAACCTTTATTCAAGGGACTTCCAGGTATTACTTTCTCAACTGACTCTCGTGATTGTTTGATCATAAGTGCGCCATCTCTTGGAGTGGAGTCACTTACAACGAACGATATTGTAACCTTGAAAAATGACCAGGTCTTTGCATTTAAGGGACGCTACGACAATGTCATCAACTCCGGAGGAATTAAGGTATTTCCGGAAGAAATCGAAGATTACTTAGCGCCGTTAATTGAGGACGATTTTTTCATTTTTGGAGCACAGCACGACACATTGGGTGAATCAGTTTCCCTTGTCATAGAGAGCTCCGAAAAAAGCTACGCCAAAACTGACTTTGATGAACTATTCAGTGGACTAAGCTCACCCTATTTAAAACCACGTTCAATCTTTTTCACACACTCGTTTCAACGCACATCCTCCGGTAAAATTAAGCGAAAAGTCACCTTTGAGCAGGCACAAAAAAAGCCAGAATAAAATTCCGGCTTTTCACTATGAGTAGTGTTGCTATTAGCGTTCAATAATCATTCCTGCAGCTACCGTTTCGTTTGTTGATTCATCAATTAAGATCAAACTTCCTGTGTTGCGGTTCCTTCTGTAAGAATCAATTAAGAGCGGTTTTGTTGTGCGAAGCAATACCCGTGCAATATCATTCTTCTCAATGTTCAAGTCCTCTTCATTGCGGTGAAGCGTATTGATATCTACTTTATACTTGATTTCTTTAATGATACTGCGAGCCTCATTTGATGTATGTCGAACAATGTATTTAGCTCGAGGCTTGGGAGGGTCATTATTTAACCAGCACATCATGATTTCAATATCCTGGTTTGCTTCGGGCTGATTATTCTCACGCACAATCATATCTCCACGCGAAACATCAATATCATCTTCCAAGGTCATTGAAATTGACATAGGAGCGAAAGCTTTTTCCAATGGCCCGTTTAGGGTATCAATAGATTTAATCTTGCTGGTTAATCCAGAAGGAAGAACAACTACTTCGTCTCCTTGCTTAAAAATTCCACCAGCAATTCTACCGGCATATCCTCTGTAATCATGGTACTCATCAGAGTGCGGACGAATAACTGTTTGAACAGGGAATCTACAGTCAATGTGATTCTCATCTGATCCTATGTGAATGTTTTCCAATGTATTCAAAACCGTACTTCCTTCGTACCAAGGCATGTGTTCAGATCGGTTAACTACATTATCACCATGCAAGGCAGAAATTGGCACGAAGCGAACGTCTTTCACGTCTAGCTTTGAAGCAAACTGTTTGTATTGCTCAACAACTTTGTAGTAGGCCTCTTCACTATAGTCAACGAGGTCCATCTTGTTTATACATACCAGTACGTGCGGAATTTGGAGCAACGACGCTATAAATGAGTGACGGCATGTTTGTTCCACTACTCCTTTTCGAACATCTACAAGAATAAGTGCTAAACTTGCTGTTGATGCACCGGTAACCATATTTCGTGTATACTGAATATGACCGGGAGTATCAGCAATGATAAACTTACGTTTTGGTGTAGCAAAATACCGGTAGGCAACATCAATTGTAATTCCTTGCTCCCTTTCGTCTTTCAAACCATCCGTTAGCAATGCCAATTCAGTATGATCTAGCCCTTTACGGTTGCTAGTTTTACGAATTGCTTCCATTTGATCCTCAAAGATTGATTTCGAATCGAAAAGAAGTCGACCAATCAACGTAGACTTACCGTCATCTACACTTCCTGCAGTTGTAAACCGCAATAATTCCATATCTAAATATGAGCTCATAATTCTATTCTTCTTTCCTATTAAAAATACCCTTGCTTTTTGCGGTCTTCCATGCTCGTTTCAGAACGTTTATCGTCTGCGCGATTTCCGCGTTCTGTTTGACGAGCAGCTGCTACTTCTTGTACAATTTTTTCCAGTGTATCCGCTTCTGATTCTTCACCACCAGTAATGGTAATATCTCCTAACGTTCTGAACCGAATTCGCTTATTAACGACCTCCTCGCCTTCGCGTAATTCAATATGTTCAGACATTGGAATCCACGTATCATTTCGACGAATCACATCTCGATCATGGGCAATGTAAAGCGATGGAATATCGATTTTCTCTTTGAGAATATATTGCCAAACATCCATTTCGGTCCAATTAGAAATGGGGAAAACCCTGAAATGTTCTCCCATATTTTTCCTACCGTTGAACAAGTTCCAAAGCTCAGGGCGTTGGTGTTTCGGGTCCCATTGACCAAAATCATCACGATGAGAAAAGAACCTCTCTTTTGCTCGTGCTTTTTCCTCGTCTCTTCTAGCACCACCAATTGCACAATCAATCTGATTCTCTTCTATGGTATCAAGAAGTGTAGTTGTTTGCAATGCATTTCGCGATGCATTCATCCCATGCTCTTCCTGTACACGTCCTTTATCTATCGAACCCTGAACAGATCCTACGATTAATTTCGCCCCCATCTTTTCAACCAGGTTATCGCGAAATGCCATGGTTTCTGGAAAATTATGTCCGGTATCCACGTGCATTAGGGGAAAAGGAATTTTCGCAGGATAAAATGCTTTTTCTGCAAGGTGAGTCACAACAATTGAATCCTTTCCACCAGAAAACAAAATAACTGGATTCTCAAACTGCGCAAACACTTCTCTCAAAACGTAGATTGATTCCGCTTCAAGTTCATCTAAGTGCCTCAAATTATAACTTTCCATAATGTCTATTTCTGCTTCAAAATTAGCCAATCCAAATTGGCGTAAAACGCTTCTTAACTATTTTTTATCCGTAAGTAATGGTTTGATCTTATTGAAAACTTGATCAATGCAACGTTCTAAAGAATCTGTGTCTGTATTCACATGAACATCGGGGTTTTCGGGCTCCTCAAAAGGGGATGAGATTCCCGTAAAATTTGAAATTTCACCTGCTCTTGCTTTTTTATAGAGTCCCTTCACATCGCGTGCTTCACACACCTCAATGGGGCAGTCGACGAATACTTCAACGAACTGATCACTTCCAACTGTATTTTTAACGCGTTCCCTATCCTTAGCAAAAGGAGAGATAAACGCAGAGAGCACTACAACACCTGCGTCAACAAATAGGTTTGCAACCTCGGCAATGCGTCGAATGTTTTCTACCCTTCCCGAATCTGAAAAATCAAGGTCTGAATTTAAGCCAGAACGCACGTTGTCGCCGTCTAAAATGTAGGTATGCAAGCCTGCTTCAAAAAGCCTCCGTTCAAGCCCATTAGCTAGTGTGCTTTTACCTGAGCCAGACAAACCCGTAAACCAAATGGCTAAGCTTCTATTTCCTTGAAGACGATTTCGATCACCCATTTTAATGGCGTGACTATGAGGTATAATGTGTAGTTTTTCTTTCATCAATTTGAAAAGTACATCCAATTTAGGTAAACTAATACGATTACAGAGTATATCACCGTAAGCGGCCATCCTACACGAATAAAATCCATGAACTTATAATTTCCTGGACCATAAATCATGAGGTTGGTCTGATAACTCACCGGGGTCAAAAATGCTGCAGATGCAGCAAATGCGATAGACAGGTAGTACGCGTTGGGATCAACACCCGAATGAGCAGCAACAGCGAAAGCTATTGGAAACGCTATCGATACAGCTGCAATATTTGTAACAAAGCTGGTTAGTATAAGTGTCATCACAAACAGTCCACCCAAAACCCAGCGCGGACCTAAAAGTTCCATCCAACCAAAAAATCCAGTCGCAATTAAATCGGCTGCACCTGCGTCAATGAGGGCCGTTCCTAACGTCAGAGCGCATCCCAAAACAACCAACAGATCTAAGTTAATGTTCTTCTTTAACAATTCTGTAGACATCATTTTCAGCAGCATCATTGCTCCAAAAATGGCAATCAGCCCTACAACAAAATCAATATACCTGAATAGCATTCCTCCAACAGTCAACACGGTGATGAGCAAGAATAATTTCTTCTTCCAAGAAACTCCTTGCTCCATCTTTTGGATAAAAGACACTTGATAAAGGTCTTTGGTTCTTTTAAGTAATGTTCCAAAATTGTTTCCTGTTGTTAAGAGCAGCAAATCACCATAAGCTAAGGTTATTTCCCCAAGCTTGCCACTCAGTCGCTCTCCATTTCGGTGTATTGCGACTACGGCAGCATCAAATCTTTCGCGGAAATTACTTTGTTTTAACGTTTTTCCCGCTAAATCAGAATTAGCCGGAATAACGGTTTCAATAAGTTCAACGGCATCTCCTAATTTAAAGCGCTCAGTTTTCGGAAGTTTAAGTCCGTTCTTAGCATTAATTAATTGAATAATCTGTTCCGTATCTCCGGCAAATAAAAAGCGGTCATCACTTTGGATAATTTCATCTGGTGAAACGGGACTTATCTGATAGGATCCGCGATGAATCTCCACCAAGTACACCCCTTTCAAGTTACGTAAATTAGCTGCATTTATCGTTTTTCCAATGATTGATGATTCAGGCTCAACCTGAGTTTCCACTACGTATTCACGCAATTGTGCTTTCACATCAATCAACAAATCATTGTTAGTTGGCAACAAGTGATAGCCGAAAAAAATCAGGTAAACAATTCCACCAACAGACACCAGTAATCCTGGAAAAAAGAAATCTGAAAAGTTCAGTAAATCTCCTCCACTAGAGCGAATAAAGCCATTCAGCACTAGGTTTGTGGAGGTGCCTATTACCGTCATCATGCCACCCAATATTGCGGCATACGATAGCGGGATAAGCAGTTTGGAAGGCGAAATTTCATGCTTTCGCCCCCATTGATAAACATATGGAGTAAGTAACGCTACGATTGGCGTATTATTCATCATACTCGACATCAAACTAACACTTGAGGTCATCCTTAATAAGAACAACTTAGGAGAGCTTGAATTTCCAAAGAGTCGCTCGAAAATCGCTCCCAAATCATAATTTTCATTCACTCCCGCTGTAATCAGAATCAATAAAAAAATTGCAATAAGCGAAGGGTTGGCAAAGCTGATTAAAAAAGACTCCAAAGAAATTACATCGAGTAAAATCAAGCCAAAAACAACAAGTAAAAAGACCAGCGACGCCTTAACCTTATCTATTAATAGGCCAACAATGGTAATTACTAGTGCTGCAATTACAGTCCAACTATGAAATTCAATTGGAATCATTTAATCACCAGAAACCAAGGATTCAGGAGGTTCTCCTTATTATAAACAACTTCATGCTCCGTTTGATATTGCAGCACGCGGAAGCCCGCAGCTGTACACACTGCATGTCCTGCAGCAGTATCCCACTCCATGGTAGGCGCATACCGCGGATATGCATCAGCTCTACCTTCAGCCACCATACAGAGTTTTAGCGAACTTCCTCTTGACAGAATCTCAACCTCTCCGCGTTCTTTTTGAACGCTTTCAATGAACGCTTCGGTTTCTGCTGATTTGTGTGATCTCGATCCAACTACCGTGTAAGGGCGCTCAATGGGTTCCGGTAAAGCTATACCATCAGTTTTCAAAGACTCCCAATCTGCGGTGTCATTTTCTACTTTTAGTTTAAAACTACCGTGATCTTTAATTCCAACATAAAGTTCCTTTGAAACCGGAACATAAACCACACCCGCTATTGATTTGCCTTTATTGATTAAGGCTATATTCACCGTGAACTCACCATTCCGCTTCACAAACTCTTTTGTTCCATCCAGCGGATCAACCATCCAGAAATAATCCCATCCAGCACGATCACTAAAGGGTATTGACTTCCCTTCTTCACTCAAAACAGGTATGTCCGTCACAGCCAACTCATTGACAATGGCTACATGTCCACGCTTATCTGCTTCGGTCAATGGTGATTCATCCTGTTTTGATTCAACTTCAAATTCAGAATCGTATACCGCCAAGATTTCATCCCCTGCTTTTAAAGCAGCTGCTATAGCTACGTCAATATTCTCTAGTAAGTTCATAGACTTTGTTCGTATTAACAGCAAAAGTAGTATTTGTATGTTACCTAACACCACCAACACCCATTAAAAATGGGCTAATTCATTTCCGCCAGAAATAATTTGAGTGCATTCGCTCGATGTGAAATTTTCTGCTTAACAGTGCCCCCTAGTTCAGCGAAAGTTTCCTTATAATGCTCTGGTACAAAAAGCGGGTCGTATCCAAAACCTGATCCTCCACGTTTTTCTGCTAAAATGGTCCCTTTGCAAGAGCCTCTATAAGTCCTAACTCCAGTTTCGTCAACAAGCGCTATAACCGTAACAAATTGGGCTGTTCTGTCAGGTATTCCATCAAGTTCTTCTAAGAGCTTTTGGTTGTTCATTTCATCTGAGGCATTTATTCCGGCATAACGTGCGCTAAAAACACCAGGACGCATATCAAGTGACTTGACCTCCAGGCCCGAGTCATCTGCAATGACTGGAATTCCCAATTCATCAAACACGAGTTGAGCTTTTTGAGTCGCATTCTCCTCGAACGTTTCAAAATCTTCTCTTAACTCACCAGTAAAGCCTGCTTCCTTCAAGGTTAACACTTGGTATTCTTTACCCAGGAGAGCATATAGCTCTTCTATTTTGTGTTTATTATTTGTTGCAAAAACAAGGTTTTTCATAGAGCTCTATTTCATGGTTTTGATTCATTAAAAGTAAAGAGATGCTTCTAAATTAATTACTTTTGAAGGCTATAAATGTAAAGTTATGAGAAAATCAAAAGACGGATTAACTCCATCTATTTTAGTTGCTAAGTTTCGCCAAAATCAGAACAATAACGGAACGTTAAAGTCATTGTTTGCCGGTCAATTTCTAGGGAAATTAGAAGAGCGCGAATTGATAGGGCTGCGAAAGTCGATAGACAAAGAGCTTGAAAGCAGGGAAATGGAACGTGTTGAAGAAATGAAATCCACCTTGGAAAAACTAGGCTATAAAGTTTCGAAGTAACTCTCAGTCTGCATGAGTTTTTTAAAATCTTTCTTTTCGAAGTTATTTCTCTTTCAGCTACTAATCGCAGCTGTGATTTCAGTTGGAGGAATTTACGCGTTCTTGGTATTCTTAGATGCTTATACCCGACACGATGAATCAATTGAGGTCCCTGATTTCAATGGCTTTCACTATTCGGAATTAGAAGGATTTATATCTGATAAAAACTTAGACTTTGTGATCATCGACTCCATTTTCGACCCGAACAGTGCTCGAGGAATTGTGATTGATCAACACCCCTCTGCCAATCAAGCAGTTAAATCGGGAAGGAAAATATACCTCACCATCAATTCCGTAAGCCCGCCTAAGGTAGTCTTGCCCGAACTGCAAGACATGACCTTGCGGAGTGCAATTTCAAGACTTCAAACGTATGGATTGAAAGTTGGGGAAATAATCCCACGCGCAAGCGAGTGTGACAATTGTGTTGTTGGACTTTCGATGAATGGAAAATTGTTGGAGTCGGGCATTGAAATCAATAAAGGAAGTACCATTGATATTATTTCAGGTGCTGGAGAAAGCTCAATGACTATTATCCTCCCTCCCTTTTTTGGGATGACTTTGAGCGAAGCACGCGCTGCCATTCAAGGGAAAGGATTAAATGTTGGTATCGTAGAATACGATCCAGAGGTAGGCCAAGATTCAAATTCTTCTTTCGTTTACAAGCAGTTCCCTGCCTACGATGCAGAGCAAGAAATCAATTTGGGTAAGAGTATTGACCTCTTTTTTACGCTGGACAGTAATAAATTACCTGAATTCGAGTTATCTCCGCAGGACAGTTTAAGCTCGTTAACTCCATGATTAAAGTTTATACTTTATTTATTGCCTTTTTTCTTATCGGGGTAAATGTATTTTCCCAAGAACATTTATCCCCATTGCGTTACAGTGGCACGTACGGAACCTTGGAAGCTCAAGCAAACGAACGTGGTATTTCCGTTCCTGAATACACAGACATTTACTTCGAAATTGACACGCTTCACCTTCCGTTTACAGATGATTTTAGTGTGGCGAGTCAGAAGACTTATAATCCAGACACGTTGCAAGCAGGAGTATTCAGAAAGGAACGTGTTGACTTTACGGTAAATGGAGCGATCGTGGATACTGCATTTGCAATGTTCAACCAGAGTTACGACTACTTTTTTAATACTGGAATAAATGCTTGGGACTCCACCGCAAACGACTCAATACTAGTCCGTTATTTCTCATCGAGTACCGAGCCTTTTAAGGTGATTCAAGAGCAAATTTTGTGGCCCGCTCCTAATGGAACACTCATTGGCGGAAACTTAGACCCAAACTTCATTGCCGACACCATCCTATTCAATGGTAGGGATAGCATGTATGTGATACCCGATGATGCATCACTATGGATCGATAGAAATGCGTTCATCAATGGCACATACCCCGTGGATCCGCCTTCAATAGGAGTTGCAACACTAGATGGTGTAGACGCTTTTGGACAGCCATATGCCACGAACCTATTTGACCCTGGGGTTCAGGGAAGTGCTGACACACTAACGTCAAAGCCGATCTACTTAAAAACAAAACCCAACAATCAAGGAACGTATAACAACTCAGACTCCATTTACTTGAGTTTCTTTTACCAACCACAAGGGATAGGTGAGCGACCTAGTGCTGATGATTTTTTAATTTTAGAGTGTTATCAGCCCACCTTAGACACTTGGCAAGAAGTGTGGACGGCACCGGGTTCAGATGTAAAACCATTTGAGCAAGTAATGATAAAACTATCCGACACCCTTTATTTCCAAGATGGGTTTCAGTTTAGGTTTCGCAATATCGCAACGCTTACGGGAAATTTAGACCACTGGCATATTGATTACGTTCGGCTGAATAATGCTCGAACAAAAGGAGACACCCTATTAGATGATGTGGCTTTCCGCTATTCTCCACCAAGCCTACTAACAAATTATCACGCGGTACCTTGGAGTCATTACAAGGCTACACCCGGAGGTTTCATGAAAACTGAAACAAGCACCCCAGTTAAAAACAACAGTAGCACTGCTAAGCTTGTCAACTTCTCCCTTCAAGTAGAAGAAGATGGACTTTCTATCTCAACTTCACCAAATGCGGTTGTACCAAACTTTGCGCCGGTGAGTGAAATCAGTCAAACTTTTGACCTCAATGCATTTCAATTTCCGACTGCTGATCCAGCTATCGAAAAAGGATTTGGTGTAAAATACATCAGCAATACGACTCCTGATATCAACAGGAATAACGATACGGCATTCTATTATCAACAATTTCAACAGCATTACGCTTACGATGATGGGTCTGCAGAACGAGCATATTATGGCGAAAGTCAAGGATTCCAGGTAGCCTATCGCTTTGACATCCCAGTAACTGATACACTGAGAGCAGTGCAGATGTACCTTCCTATATTGTGGGAGTCCACTACAAATAGACCCTTTAGAATAATGGTGTGGAAAAGCTTAGACAATGGCGGGATCCTATATGAAGGCGGGGCAGAGTTCCCCTTTCACACTGGCGGAAGGGATTTATTTACACGGTATGAACTTGACGAGCCCGTAGAAGTAAGCGGAACTTTTTTTGTAGGTTACCAACACATTGGAAGCGGTGCGATTTACGTAGGTTACGATCGTAATACAGACAAATCGGAGAACCTGTTTTACAACTCTGGAAATGGTTGGTTAAACACCCTTTTTGATGGTAGCCTTATGCTGAGACCAGATTTCGGTTCAACGTTTAACCCGCATCCCGTTAGCGCTTCAACACTCAATGCTGATGATCTTGAAATCTCCATGTATCCAAACCCAGCGAATGACTTGGTTCGTTTCAAGTTTGGCGGCAGCGAATCGATTACTGTAGAAGTCTTTGATATTTCAGGAAGATCAATGACCACTAGCTCATTCATAGGCACTGGCGAATTAGCCCTAGATGGTTTTCCTGCTGGAATATACCTCGTTCGGTTGTCTTCTCAAAAAGGCATCAATACCTTTAAACGTTTAATTGTTCTCTAGTTCCGGTGACTTGTATAACCTCGCCACTTTTCAATTACAGTTTGCATGTCAGTTGGTAACGGACATTCAAACTCCATCCATTCTTTAGTTCTAGGGTGCTCAAAGCCCAAATTAGCTGCATGTAACGCCTGACGCGGAAGCTCAGTAAAGCAATTATGAACGAACTGCTTATACTTGTTGAAAGTTGTTCCTTTAAGGATTTTGTTTCCTCCATATTCAGGGTCCCCAAACAGCGGGTGACCAATATGCTTAAAGTGCACCCTAATTTGATGCGTTCTACCTGTTTCAAGCTTGCAAGCGACTAAAGAAACATATAAAAACCGCTCTACAATCTCGAAATTCGTAGCTGCGTGCTTTCCAAAATCGCCATCCGGAAAAACCTGCATCAGTTTTCTGTTTTTTGGACTGCGGCCGATGTTACCTTCAATTCTGCCCTCATCCTCATCCATATTTCCCCAGACCAAAGCTAAGTAGCGTCTATTGATAGTTCTATTGAAAAACTGCATCGCCAAACCATTCAAGGCTTGATCAGTTTTCCCGATAACCATTAACCCAGTGGTAAGCTTGTCAATTCGATGTACAATACCAGGACGATCAATCCCACTTGGACTATCTGGTAAGTTTTGAATGTGGTGAAGCAATGCGTTAACGAGCGTCCCTGATTTATTTCCCTGACCGGGATGCACAACCATCCCCGCTGGTTTATTAATCACCATCACATCATCGTCTTCATAAACAATATCCAATGGAATTGCTTCTGGATCTAAGCTCGGCTCATGCTTTTCATACGCAAAGACTAACGATACTGAATCAAGCGGCTTCACCTTATAATTAGGTTTCACGCGGTCTCCATTAACCAATATATTCCCTGATTTAGCTGCCTCTTGAATTTTATTTCGAGAAACTTTTGGCAACCGATCGTTTAGAAACTTATCGATGCGCAACAGGGTTTGGCCAGGATCAACGGTGTATTGATAATGTTCAACCAAATCATCTTGTGCCTCTTCTTCCTCAATATCCTCTTTCATGATGGCTCAAAAGTACGATTAAAAGCCAGCAGAAATTCTTCCATCCAGAATATCCATTTAATAGATTGATGTGCTAGTTTTGATAAAAACTAACATATGTCAAAAATACTTGTAACAGGAGGCGCAGGTTACATTGGCGCTCAAACAATTGTTGAATTGTTGGCTGCCGATCACGAAGTTGTTTCAGTTGATAATTACATCAACTCTGACCCAATCACATATCAGTTAATTGAAGAGCTTACGGGAAGAACAGTTTCGTATTTCGAAGGGGATTTATGTAACAAAGACTTTGTCCATCAGGTATTTAATACTCACCCAGATTTGCAAGGGGTTATCCATTTTGCTGCGTTAAAATCTGTTCCGGATAGCGTTGCAAATCCAACATTTTGCCTACATAACAACAATGAATCTCTTGTTAACATTACCGATGCTTGTATAGCGTATGGGGTTAAAAACATCTTATTCTCATCTTCTTGCAGTGTCTACGGAAATGTGACCCCATCAATGTTGCCTGTTACGGAACGTATTGTGCTTGGAAAAGCAGAATCACCATATGCCTATTCCAAACAAAATGGTGAGCGACTGCTAGAATTTAGTTCTGCAGTAGCGCCGTTAGATGTTGTCGCCCTCCGCTATTTTAATCCTGTTGGTGCTCACAAATCAGGAAAACTTGGGGAACTTCCTTCTAAACGTGTAAATAACCTTGTTCCTGTTATAACACAAGCTGCAGCAGGAATCATTGATGCATTTACGGTATTTGGAAATGATTGGGATACACGTGATGGATCATGTATTCGTGATTACATTCACGTTACTGATATAGCAAGGGCTCATGTAATGGGAATCGAGCAACAGTTGAAACGAGAAGACGCAAACCTTTTTGACATCATTAACCTTGGCTCTGGTGAAGGTGTTTCAGTATTTGAAGCTATCACTGCATTTGAACAAACAACTTCAGTTAAAGCTCCTTATAATATAGGTCCTAGACGAGATGGAGATGTGGAGTCCATCTATTCTAATCCACAAAAAGCAAAAGCGGTACTTGGTTGGGAACCCACCTTTACGATTAACGAAATGATGTCGACAGCTTGGGATTGGCAAAACTACATGGGGGAGGTTGGAATAGCCAAACCTCACTGATGATGATAAGGTTCATTGCGCAGGATTGAAAACCCACGATACAGCTGTTCTGTGATAAATAAGCGTACCATTTGATGGGAAAATGTCATTCTAGATAAGCTAACTTTCACCTGTGCACGCGCAACAACCTCATCACTAAACCCATATGGTCCACCTATGATAAAAACCACTTGGGCATAACCAGCATTCATGAACTTTTGTAAACGTTGCGCAAATTCCACTGAACTAAACATCTCCCCTGTTTCATCAAGCAAAACAACGTGGTCTGAACTTTTAAGTTGGTTTAAAATGAGTACCCCCTCCTGAGCCTTCTGTTCAGCTATACTTAATGATTTTCTATGCTTTAAGTCAGGAATAAAGTCCACTTCAAAACGAATGTATTTCTTTATCCGCTTGGAATATTCCGCGATTCCTACCTGTACATAAGAGGCATCTGTTTTTCCAACTACTAACAACTTCAACTTCATGAATTACCACCTTAAAATTTGAATGATTACCTTAGTTCATCAAATGAGACTACTTCAAACATATTCTTTTCCGCTAATACTTCTTATGAGTGTGGCCTTAATGGCGTTTACTTATAACCCTCAAAAAATAAATTCAGCTATTGAATCAGGTGATGCTAATACGCTTGCTAGCTATTTCGCTTCACGCGTTGACGTTAGCATTGATGGTAAAGACCAACTGTTATCAAAAACGAAAGCAAAAGAGCGATTTACGGGTTTTTTCCAAACACATAAACCTTCAACATTTGCCGTTATTCACAATGGCAAATCTGGAAGCGGCCTTACCTACACCATAGGAACGCTCAAAACTTCAAGTGGCACATTTCGCGTTTCATATTATTTGAAGCATTCGTCTGGTTCATTCATCATCCAGCAAATCATCATTGATAAAGCCAAGTAATAAAGGCTTTCGTGATTGAAGTATTTATCTTTGTGACGTAATTCACTTCGATCATGACAACACCCGAAATTATTGCTGCCGCACTAAAGGAAGACCTTGGAAACGGCGATCACACGAGTTTATCCTGTATACCAAGTGATGCTCAAGGAGCTGCTAAATTACTAGTCAAAGAAGCAGGTGTATTAGCCGGCATGGAAGAAGCTGAAGAAGTATTTCGGCAGCTCGACCCAAACATTGAGTTTAAAGCGTTGATGACTGATGGCCAAGAAATTTCCATTGGAGACATTGCCTTTACTGTGCACGGTTCGAGCAGAAGTTTATTGGCTGCTGAGCGCCTTGCACTGAACATCATGCAGCGTATGAGCGGTATCGCTACTACTACTAAAATGTACGTGGATGCATGTAAAGGCACCTCCACACAAGTTTTAGATACACGGAAAACAACTCCATTATTGCGCGGACTTGAGAAGAAAGCCGTTCTATTGGGAGGCGGTCAGAATCACCGTATTGGTTTGTATGACATGATTATGATTAAAGACAATCATATCGATTTTGCAGGAGGCATTCAACAAGCACTTAAGAAAACATGGGAGTACCTACAGGAACTTGAAAACCCATTGCGTGTTGAAATTGAAGCTCGTGACTTAGACGAAGTGCGTACGATATTAAGTGTAGGCCTTTGCGACCGCATTATGTTGGACAATTTCAATTATGCCGACACCAGAGAGGCCGTCAAAATGATTGACGGGGCATTAGAAACAGAGTCAAGCGGAGGAATTACCTTGGACACCATAGCAAACTATGCTGCTTGTGGTGTTGACTTTATTAGTGTTGGTGCACTGACACATCAAATAAAAAGTCTCGACTTAAGCCTTAAAGCCCTCTAACACCTCTACAAAAAGTGCATTCTCCTCTGGTCTTCCAATAGAAACTCGAACACACTCGGGTATTCCAAATGCACTTAACTGCCGAATGAAGACACCCTGGTTATAACAATATTGAGTGAATGCTGAAGCCAGATCTTTGTGGTCAAAAGCGATCGTAATAAAATTCGCAGCAGAAGGAATAAACGTCATCCCTTTTTGTTTTAGAGCCGCCTCCATCAAAGCCAATCCCGCTTTATTATTTGCGATAGCTCGCTCTAAGTAATTTGTATCTTCTATTGCAGCAACGCCGGCAGCTTGAGCGACATTGGAAGGAGCAAAAGTCATGCGCACCTTATTCAATGCTTCGATAAGACGTGAATTACCAATCCCATAACCCAAACGAATACCCGCTACCCCATATGCCTTTGAAAAAGTTCTTAGGGTAATTAAATTCTCATAATTCCAATGTGCCGTATTTGGGTAACTTGGAATATGGGCCGCGTATTCAAAATAAGCTTCATCAACTACCACTAAAATATGTTTAGGTACTCGCTCTATAAATTCACGTAAATCTTCCGCTGGAATCATTGACCCGGTTGGGTTGTTTGGGTTAGACAAGTAAATAAGTTTTGTTCGCTCATCTATTGCATGGAATAATTGGTCTAAATCAAATCCATAATCTTTAGCTAAAGGCACTTTAACAACAGGCACATTGGCCGCTTTCGCCCATATATAAATTGCAACAAAAGTTCCCTGAACCGTTAGCAACTCGTCATCACCTTGCATAAAAGCCTTATTCAAATTGAATAACAATTCCTCAGAACCATTTGCAACTGCAACCTCCTCGACTTTACGCTTATTCAACCTTGCAATAGACTCCCTCAATTCTTTACAGGTGGGGTCCGGATAGAGGTGAGAGTTTGCCACTGCATCTGATACGCGCTGCTGAACATGTTTTGAAACTCCGAGGTTATTTTCATTATTCCAAAGCACAGCCCACTTTTTTAAACCGAGATCACTAACAATCTGCGCGATCGGTTTACCGGGTTTGTAACTATTTAAATCGTGGATATTATCTGGTATCTTAATCATATAAAACAATATTCGGCAAGAACACTATTAATCAATTCAATTCTAAATCAAACAACCCTAATAACAAGATACAATTTTAGAAGAAACGAAAATGACACTAGAAAAGTTTAGGACAAAAAAAAGGGACACCTCTGTCCCTTTCCGATTAACTTGAGTTGTTAATCTAACGATACCTATGAGAAAACTTCCACTAACACTAACGGTGCAATTGCTAGATAGGTTTGGTCTGCAACAATATTTTTTTTGAAACCTCCTTAATTAAATTTGAAAATAACTGATAACGTAGCTGGTAAAGGAATATAATTTTCTATATTTATCAAGAATTCCTATTCCGATTAACGCTTGAGTTTATCTGAGGATTCTATGAGAAAAAGTCTATTAACCACAGACTACTTAAAAATTCTTCCAAAAATTTGTCTTTAATGACATGAAAGCGCTCACTTTGAAGCGCTTTTTTTATTCTTGTGCAAGCACAAAATAGACATGAGTGGCAACAACCAAAACCCATTAGTTTCCGTAGTAGTTTGCACCTACAACAGGGAAGTTTTTATTCTAAAAACGCTGGAGCACTTGCTGAACCAAACTGCTTCTTTCGAAGATTTTGAAGTTTTATTCATCGATAATAACAGCCCAGATAATAGTGCTCAAATTTGCCGCCAATTCATTTCGGACCATCCAGAGTTCAACCTGAGCTATTATTTGGAAACCAACCAAGGCCATACTTTTGCCAGGAATCGTGGAATAGCTGAATCAAAAGGCAATCTCATCAGCTTCATTGATGATGATGCTTTTGTTAGGAAAGCGTATGTAGCAGAGCTCATATCTTTTTTTACTAAATACCCCAAAGCCGTTGCCATGGGTGGTAAAATCGTACCCCTATACGAGTCTGGTTCAGAGCCTAATTGGATGTCTCCACATCTGCTCACGCTTGTAGCGGCTATAGACAAGGGAAACGAGGTTGTTCAATTTAAAAAAGGCAAGTTCCCAATTGGGGCAAATATTGCCTTTAGAAAATCTGTTTTTGATACCTATGGGGATTTCGATACAACGCTGGGGAGAAGAGGAGATAATTTAGAGGGTGGTGATGAGAAAGAGCTCATTCTCCGCATTCAAGCTAAGGAACGAAATATTTATTATGCTCCTAAAGTAATCGTAGATCATTTTATTCCTGAAAAAAGAGTTCAAAAAGAGTACATCAAACGCATGGGACAAGGAGTTGGTAGACATGAACGCAAGCGCATTCGCAAGGAAGGAAGTGGTGCTCAATTGGGCAAAATTCTATCTGAATGCTTTAAGTGGGGTGCTAGCATTATTTTAATGCTCAAGTATTTGGTAACAGGAAAACCAGCTAAAGGAATAATGTTACTTCAATTTCGTTATTGGGTATTCCAAGGATTGATGCAAACATCATGAGCCTCATTTTTAAAGAGTCATTTAAGTCTTCCTTATTCTCAATTGCTGGGGCGGTAATTGGGTTTATAACCATTGGACAATTATTCCCTCATTTTCTTACCCCCGAACAAATTGGAATTTTAAAACTGATCCAGTCTTGGGGCATGCTTATCGCTGCGTTCTTTTCTTTGGGATTACCTCTCGTAATCATGAGGGTATTTCCGGCATTTAAGAATCAAGCCGGACACAACGGGTTGTACTTGCTAATAACATTCATAAGCACCGCTTTATGCTTGTTACTTTACTTCTGTTTTCCGCTTATTGAAAGCGTAATAATTGCTCGATTGAATACCACCGAATTCACACCTTACCTTCATTTAATCATTCCTTTTGCAGCTGGAACAGTTTTCACTTCCTTACTCGCAGCGTTTATAACCGTAATCAAGAAGTTCAGTCTTGTTGCACTTTCTCGCGATGTTGTTCAACGCTTGTTAACCCTTGCTTTTATAGCCGCATACATTTCTGGGTGGACATTTGATGAGTTTGCAGGATGGTATGCGTGGATAACCTTTGTTCCGTTTATCCTTTTCACGATTTACGCGCTGGTCACCGGAAATTTCAGTCTAAAGATCAGGTCCAGTGTTTTAGTTAAACGCCAATGGAGTGCCCTTATTCCGCTAACGCTCTATGGTTTTGCGGGCAACCTCAGCGGTATCTTAGTCGTTTCTCTTGACAGCATAATGATAGGCCATTTCATAGACAGCTATGCTGTAGGTATCTATACAACCTTGTTTTACTTCGCGAGCATCATGACCATTCCTTCTAAGAGTTTGAACAAGTTTAGTAACGCCTTCATCACTCAAGCTTTTCATGATGAAGATATGGCACAGGTAAGCAGCATGCATCGAAAAATAGGAAAGACACAAGTAATCTTGTCATTCACGCTGTTTATTGGACTACTCGGGTCAACCAATTTAGTAGGCTTTATCCTGCCAGAAAAGTTTTCTGTGGGACTATGGATTCTAATTATCTCTGGCTTTGCTCATGTGTTAAAAATGAGTACCGGTAATAACTATCAAATTATTTCGCTCAGTCCTAAGTATCGTATAAGCACCTATTTCTCACTTATTTTCGTTTGCTTAATGGTGGTACTTAACTTAGTTTTCATTCCGAAATATGGGATTATTGGCGCTGCGCTAGCTTCGCTCATTGCAACTGCAGTGTATAGCATCTTGGGAAGTTTATTTCTACACAAACACTTTAAAATTACCCTAACCGATTCAACGTATTTCAGGCTTCTAGGTTATGGGATTATTTTTTCAGCGATATCCTTAGCTTTGCACGTGCTTATTGAGCATCCATTCATTGGATTTATAGCTGGAGCCCTTCTCAGCTCACTATTTTTGGGCTTAGTTTATAAACAGCGTCTTCTGATGGACTTTAACAATTTAGTCGATAAACAATTAAGTAAATTTCGACGATAACCGAGTTAACATGCAAACTCCACTTGTAAGTGTATACATTACCAATTACAACTACGGTAAATACCTCAAAAAAGCTGTAGAAAGTGTCCTTCATCAAAGTATGCAGGATTTTGAAATCATCATTATCGATGACGGTTCTACAGATAATTCGAAGTCAATCATTGAGGAATATGAGCCTCAAGACAACATCCGGGTTATATATCAACAGAATAAGGGACTGAATGTAACAAATAATATTGCGCTGCGTACTGCACATGGTAAATTCATCATGCGCTTAGATGCAGATGATTACTTGGATTCGAACGCGTTACTTGTTTTAAGTTCAGCGCTCGAGAACGACCCTGAATTAGGCCTTGTTTTTCCGGACTATTTCTTAGTTGACGAGCACGACAACATTACTCATGTAGAAAAACGACATGCATTTGACCGAGAGGTGAGCCTTTTCGATCAGCCGGCTCATGGTGCCTGTACTATGATTCGAAAAGAGTTCCTACGCAAAATCAATGGTTATGATGAGGAATTTAGTTGCCAAGATGGCTATGATCTTTGGGTTAGGTTTATTTCTCAATTCAAAGTGACTAATGTTCCTACTCCGCTATTCTATTACCGTCAGCACGGAGAGAATCTTACGAAAAATGAAGATCGCTTGCTCAACACGCGCAAGCGCATTAAAGAAAAGCATTTATCGAATACCATTGATATTACAGCCGACACCATCGCCATTATCCCAGTTCGAAATGGAAACATCGCACTGGAAAAATTAGGCAACACCACCGTTTTAGGAAAAAAAATAGACACCGCCTTAAACGCGGAACGAATTCACGCCATCGTTATCTCTTCACCCGATGATGCGATAAAAACGTTCGTAGAATCGAATTATGCAGGTGAAAGCAAGGTGTTGTTCCACCATAGAAGTGGAGCTTTAGCACGGCTTAACAGCTCCTTATTTGACACTGCTTTAGCTGTTCTCGAATTTCAACAACACCAAGTAGCATCTTTGCAAAATGTGATGATGCTGGCAGCTGAATATCCGTTTGTAGAATCAAAAACAATTGATGACGCAGTTAATACACTCGATATCTTTAAAGCGGATTCTCTCATTACTGTCCGACCAGAAACCAACACCTTCTTCCAACATTCAGGGGAAGGCATGGCGCCTATTTTAAATCAAGAGAAGTTCACAAAGTTAGAACGCGAAGCACTTTACAAGTACACCGGTGGAATTACAGTAGCCCGCATTGAAGGTATTCAAAGCACTACAAAACTCATCCATGGTAAAGTAGGACATGTTGTAATAAAACAGCTAGAGGGAACCGTACTTAAGTCGGAAATGGACTTAACGATTGCCCGCATGCTGCTAGAATCTCATGTAATTACAAAAGCTTAAGTACGAGGAACTCCAACGATGGTTAAACCATCTGAAAATTGTGCTTCATCGACAAATTGCTGCAACTCCACCTGCATGTCTTTTGTGCCTGTTAGTGCGGTATAGTTACCTGTACTATTTCCTGTTTGCATCAAGGTCTCGTAAACATCCATCCCATAATACCATGCTGCAACTGGAGCAAATCCAGTGCGGTAATACAGTTCTGCTGCGCTCGCATCACTAAATAGCATGATGTGCCCCATTGGGTCAGCGTGTCGAATAATGGTAGTTGGATTTAAACGCTGAGCGGCCGTGCTTAATGAGTCCCATCGCGGAAGTTTTGCTATTACCATTCCGCCATTTTTTCCCTTCAACACCTTCGCTGCGGCATCCATTATTTGAGCTGGATTAGGCGTGTGTTCTAACAATCCCCAAAAAGTTACTACATCGTAATCACTATACTCATCAGTTACTTGTGTAAAGTCCCGTCCGTCCAACTCGATATCCCAAATATCCTTTGCAAACTTTCTGCTTGATTCACTCAACTCAATTCCTTCTGCCTCTAAGCCTGCTCTTCGACATGCTTCCACAAAATGACCAGCTCCAGAACCAACATCCAAGATTTTTCTTGGCTTTCTTCCATGTTGCTTTTCATAAACTTCAATCATCCAATTACACCATGGAACAGCAATGGCGTTCATTCTTGTCTCAGCAGAAGCCTTATCAGTATATGTGGCTGCATAGGTAACGTCGTTGAGGTAAAAGTCACCAATCGCTTTGTTACTAGGACGTTTTTTCACAAAGACATGACCTGTATCTGGTGTACGCACATACTCGGCTCCATAAATGGTGGCTACTGGCTCACAATCATCAGTTGAAACACCTGTAATCATACAGTTCTCAACTAGCTCCATATCTTCTCCACTGTAGAGCTTAGTTCGAGACTCTTGGTAATACGACACCTTTTCTTTGATGCTGTCTACAATATTAGATTTGAGCTTTAGTAGGTCAGTCTTCTTACCCATATAGATCGAAACGGGGAATGCTTCCTGATTTCCTTCATCATTTCGCGTCCATGTTTCCTCTGTTCGTTCACCCTGCTGAGCGAGTGGTGTTTGCTTACTCCAGTTCATAATATCTAGTTGAAATGCGAATTAAACTATTTTGCTGAAAACGGGCTTGAAAAATTGAACCATTTATAATGTTCTGCTGCCGCCTCAACTTGTTCTGCTTTTGAAAACTCTAATTCATAGCCAAAGTACTTCATTTCTTCGCGGTAATGAAACTCAATTAGTTTCGCGTCGCTATCTGAAATCCGCTCTCTCCAGCGAGCTACATTTACAGTAGAAGGCTTATCGTGCTTTACTCCTTCAAAGTTGTTACCCTTCCAGGGGAAACCAAAGGTTGATGGGTACTCCATTGTTTCACGGTACTCGATGCCAATAAAGGAAGCAAGTTCCTTCATGTAAGTTTTCGGACTGCTCGTAAGGTCTTCAAACCGAAGTAGTCTGTACCTGTCTTCTCCCAAAACTTCAGCATTGAGCTTACCCATTTTCATACCTAAATCACCGCGTTCCAACATGCTTTGCTTCAAGCGGTTCTCTTCATCATTAAAATGCTGATACCTTTTCTCCCAGCCTGACTTAAGCGATCCCCAGTTATCCCTAGGATCTCTTACGATATGAATAAACTTAGCCTTAGGGAAAATGCGCGCCAATTCTTGGGCATAGATCTCTGTTGAAGTGGTTTTCTCTATCCAAACCTTTGGTGATTCTACTTTAGAGAACGCTTCATTATATCCTTGGATAAATCGTTGAAGCACACTTTTTAGGTCGTAATTTTCTCCGTGATAATTTTCAAAAAATTCTTGATACTGTTTAAGGCCCTGCTCCAACTCTTTGCGCTCTGATTCTGAGCAATTTGCCTTGCTCACTTTTTTAGCGTGAACTTCACCAATCATGACATCAACCATTCGTCGCTTTTTCTCCTCAACGCTGTATTTATCTGAGACGAAACGCGGGTAGTACATGTAGAAGAAAGTGCTGTCATCTGGAAACACAACAGCATCTTCAGCGCCATCAAATAAGTTTATTAACATGGTTGTTCCCGTTTTGCGATGTCCACAAATAAACACAGGAGAATCCAAATAAGTCGTATCCATTATTTCAAGCGGTTTGCCAATCCTTCATTCACAAAAGACAGGGCTAATTCATGAAGGGATTCTATGTTAATCTTCCATTTTGAAGCAATATCTAAGAGGGATTGATTGCCATCTATTTCACTGGCCAATATTTTTACATTATACGCTTCTGATTTCACAAGGGCATCCTCAAATGTGGGGTATTTAATTGCGTGTCTTGAAAAACACGGCTCACCCACATAAGTTGCTTCGTAAGTGCCATCATGTTCCATAACTGATACCAGCTGAAGGAGCTTTTCAACGGTGTCCATCAGGTCTTCATCTTGAATCAGTTCAGGAGTATCTAAAGACGTATGATATTCTTTAAAGACAGCAGGAGGTGTTCGTGTTAATGCGCCCATTGGCATCCTAACTTTGGCACTATTGAATTGGCGCTCATCTGAGCCTCCTGGCCAATAAGGAATTTGCTGCGGTTCTCCTGCGTAGTAGTAATCAAACGCATAATCCACTACTCGGTCAATGTAATTGTTTGCCCCATGTGTCTTTTTATAGTGCACGAAGCCTTGATCTGCACAGCAATAAACTGTTAATCCAGCTACCACCTTACTTGTTTTCTCTGGAAATTCAGACAAAAAGGCAACTCCACCGATAGTCTCGGGAATAATAATTAAACGGTATGACTTTTCTAGCTTTTTCTGCTGCGACAAGTGAAGGAACATTTCAGTAGCAGCTAACACACCAGACAAGTTATCATTAACCATCGACGGGTGACACATATAAGTTGTGATCAGGACTTCTTCCTCAGATTTACCCGGAATAAAGACCTCCCCAATTTTGAGCGTATCAGGATAAACCTCAACATCAATTTCTACTTCATAAGTATCCTCATTAAAAGCTTCTAACCAATAATCATAGGAAACATTGAACGACCAATGTGATTTGTAATAATGAAAATTATAGGGAATGGCGTTGGGTAAATCCTTCCTGAAGTTGATGTGATTGACTAATTCATCCTTTGTAACAACTCCCGAAAAAGGCTCGCTATATGCTGAAAGGTTGAGGTTATTATCTTTAAAATCAACCAACACTTGTCCATCTAACGTTCTAATTTGTGCCTTCTTAACATTCCAAGAGTTCGGGACTATCCAATCATGAACCTGCTTACCAGAGGGCACTTCAAGTATGTCGAGCGGAAGTTCTTTACGAATAATATCCAACGACTTTTTATAGCCTTCATTTACCAACGTACGATGAATGGGATAAAGCTCTTCCATCCTATTTCGCATTCGCTGCATCGCAGCTTTCTTGAAGTCTCGTGATAGTCTCATTTTATTGCTTTGCTATAATATCCCAAGTTAGTTTTTGATGAGCATCTACATTTTCAGTTAACCGTTTTCCAATTAACTGATCATATTCACGTGCATCTATGCCGTGATTTGGACGCAGCACTGTTAAGTTATCCTCTGATAATACATCGCCAGCTTTCAGGGGTTTGCTCGGATAGACTGCTCTTCTAAAAGAAACCTCATGTTCATTGGCCAGTTCTATCGCCACAGGCTTTTTCAATGAGCTTCCTTTTAATTGATCAATTTTCTCAAATTCACGAATCAAATCTTGAACCTCAGCGGCTGTCAGTGAAACCTTATGATCTCGAAATGATTTCCCTTCCCGGTCATCGGTAAAGTGGAACTCGAGCACTTCTGCACCCATTGTATAAGCGTACTTTAACGCATCACTGCCTTCTGTATGATCAGAATAACCTATTGTTAGTCCTGTTTTTTCGCGATACACATCCATAACACTCAGGTTTGCATCAGACCAAGCTATAGGATACATGCTGGTGCACTGTAAGACTGCCAAGTTTTTAGGGTCTTTATAAATCGGGTTCACGCTTTGAATAAACGCTACAGTATCCAAAACTTCTTGCTCAGTGCTCAACCCCGTTGAAATAATCAATGGCTTTCCCGTTTTTGCTGTTGCTCGTATAACAGGGTAAGCGGTAAGGTCACCGCTTCCAATTTTATAGGTATTGATAAAGGAATCAATCCAATTCATTGCAGAAAGATCCCACACCGATGAGGTGTATTCCAGGCCTGCATCGATTACCATTTGTGCTAATTCAATATGCTGGTCATGCTCTAATTCAAACTTTTTGAAATGTGAATTACGTTGAGGGCTTTCAACACGAGACACAAGGCTATCACCTGTGTATATCTGAAATTTAACCATATCTGCACCGCTACTGATGGCCAATTCCGTTAATCGTTTCGCATACTCAAAGTCACCTTCATGATTACCTCCAATTTCCGCAATCAAAAGTGGCCCGTGCTTCCCTTTAAATGGATTTTTCATTAAAATATGCGTTTAACGTTTTCAAATCTATTTTTCTGTGGTCCATTTTTAAGTCGTCAAGAATTTGCTTTGAACGTTCAAGGTCTTCTTCTGTATCTAGCGCCAACTGCCGGGCAGCTAAACTTGGATACGCTAAATTATACACAAATTCGAATCCTTCTTCTTCGTGTTCATAAAGGTAAAGTGTTACATGCTCTTTGTAACGCGGATTGGAACTGATTAGCGGTTGAACAGATGCGTAATAATCTCGGTTAACAATTTCAATACTCATCCCTTTGGGAAAAGTCCGATCTTTCACATTACTAACAAACTTCACCGCTGAGCGATCAACCTCATTCATCATGAGCTCCAATAACGGCAAATCAATAAAGAGGTTGTCTCCATTTACGCGAATTGCATAATCCCATGACATCGCAGTGGCCGCTTGTAAAAACCGCTCGGAAACATCCTCAAGTGAACCGCGGTAGCATGAAACCGACAGTTCTTCCGCATGTGCTTCAATCGCATCATCTGAAGGGTCATTGCTAGTTGCTATTACTAACTGTTCATTGGTGAGAACGCACCTTAATTTTTCGATAATATAAGTCAGAATAGGCTTGCCTGCTATTGGTAACAGAGCTTTACCTGGTAAACGTCGCGATGAATACCGAGATAAAATAACTGCGCCTATTTTAGGTTCTTTCTCCAACTTTCTTCGCTGGTGTTCCAGCCCATATTTCATTTGGTGGAATATCCCTATTTACTACTGAATTTGCAGCTACAACAGCTCCATCCCCAATATTAACCCCTTTTAATACTTTCACTCCTGTAGCTAACCAAACACCATTGCCAATTTTAATGGGAGCAGAGCTATTTGGCTGCTGATTTATGGGAGTACCTAGCGCAATTTCATGATCGCTATCAACCAAGTAAACAAAAGGGGCAATTAAACAATCACTCCCAACGGCTATTCCTGAAGAAGCAAAAATGAACGTATGGTAGCCAACAGTAGTGCGTGCTCCTACATGAACAGTTGCCGATTCATTGCATGCACAGATATGCGCACCACGTTTTAACACAACTTCATCATCAACGGAAATCAACTTGGGGTACCTCATCAGGTGGACACCATCTTCAATAAAAACTGAACGTCCTAAGTGTCCAAGTCTATTGCGCTGTTTCCAACTGCGGTATTTGTGCCGCAATGTAAATTTCATATGAGCTCTAAGCTGACTAGCTGCCATGATTAACCTCCAATCTTGGGAACGCATCAATGTAACTATTGGGGGTGATATTAACAACTTCAACCCCACGCTTGTCCGCATAACGTTTTAACTCCCAATACGACTTGAAAGTAACCATAAACTTGGTAACTAATTCATGTAGTTTTCGAAAGCCGCTTGAATTAGATTGAAACACTTGCTTTTTACCTGCTCGTGCATAATCATTATCTGCGGAAACTTGGCTGTCATAAAAATGTTGATAATCCATATAAACACGGTTGTCGTCTGCCACATAGATATCTTTTAGCCAACCGTGATCTGCACCGGTAATGTACACGCGTTTAAAGCCCATATTAATCGCTAAAAATAAGGACCCGACCAAAACATTATGTGGGCGTGGCATTCCTAAGTTCAATCGGTAAAACAAATCATTCCACCAAGTTAGTCCTTCTACCGGTGTAAGGTTAAAATAGTGGATTTCCACTAGAGGGTTTGCATCGATCCCCTTCCGCCAACTTGTAAACTTCTTGGCTTGAGCGGGCACAAAAAGCTTCAGTTTCCAATCAGTTTTATCAGCAATTGCATCGAAAACTTTTTGGCGCTCAGCACCCCAACTTTGCTTATCCGTGCTTTCCCAATATTTGGTTGATACAATAACATAATAACCTGGCTTGAGTGATTCATACTCATTTGTTCTCGCGAAATAATTCACCCCCAAACACATCTTGCCAGTAAGAAACTTTCGCCCATTCTCAAGAAATCCAGATAAGCTTGGACCATTCCCTAATATCACCATGTCATCTTCCCTTCGGACACTTTTAAAGTTTTTGATTGCCAACCTTAAATCCGAACGCACGAGTATTTTGAGAAAAGAAAGTTTACTCGCAATAACATCTTGTAAAAACTGAAAGATTTTTTCCAGCATAATTAGTTCTCCTTACGAAGGCCTTGAACAATTCCACCAACGAAAACAATTAGCATAAGAAATGAGCCGACTAACGCCAGTTTCTCACCAGTATAATATGAACTTGGTCTGAATTGAAACTCGATGCTATGTTCTCCAGCAGGGACTTGAAGGCCGCGTAATGTATAGTCAACTGGAATCATTTGTGCTTTTTCTCCATCAATTGTGACTTCCCAGCCTACAGGATAATACACCTCTGAAAAAACAACTAATCCATCTCCCGATGCAGATGATTTATACGTAAGGTGGTCTGGCTCATAGCCAATCAGCTCAATTTGTCCTGATGATGTCTGACCTACCTTATCCCTGTAAATATCACGCACAACAGCAGTAGTTTTTAAATTGACATTCCCAATTCGTTCTATTTCTTCATCGGCAGTGGGAACTAACTCAACACGGTCAACAAACCACGCGTTGCCATTTGCAAATTCATTTTTGATTGGTTGACTTCCTGGATTTGCAATAATGTATTTTGTATTCAAAGCATTGAGCACATTAGCAGAAGCCAAGGCATTGTTTAGGTCCGACATGCTGCGTGCATTATTCAATGCGCTCCCTAGCTGTTGAATTTCTCCACTAATTTGATATTCAATGAGCTCCTGATACTTTTTCATTTTTGCACCATGGTAACCACCTATGCTCTTATGAAAGAATGAAGTTCCCGTTTCATTGAATGTACTAACGCTCAAATTGAGCACCCGATAATCCAGGTCTTTATCCTGTAAAATCGCCTCATTCGCCGGCTGTTTTGGAAAAGGTTGATCGCGCTTTCTTTCAGCCACAAAATTTGAATCGTTTAAATAGGTGCGGTTTACCATCCATAAATCAACTAGCGTAATGCCGGCAAAGATTAAAATTCCAGTGCCTACTTTCAGTTTGTCTTTATTAATGGCCCATAGCAATCCTGCTCCTAAGGCACACAGCACAGCGGCCTTTAGGGCATCTGCCTTAAACAACGCAACACGAGCACTTTCAACAGCACCTAAAAACTGGTCGATATGACCCCCACTCCAGCCTGCACCCTGCAACTGAGACATATACCTATTCATTTCTCCATCCTTGAAAAAATCAAAGAATGTTGTTGGCATCAACCAAAATGCGAAAGCGAAACCTCCGGTGAACAAAAAAGCCAACCACATTGCATGGTGCTTTGTGTATGGTGCTTTCAAGTTTGGAATGGACCATTTCTCCTGCAATAATTTCGGGTTTTGGTATAATTCACTCAGAAACAAAGCTGCCATGAGTGGCAAGCAAAAGTGAGCAACCGTTTGAATCGACACAACTGCCCTAAACTTGTTGTAAAGTGGGAAGTAATCAATAAAAAACTCCGAGAGCCCCATTAAATTAGACCCCATTGACAAGAGGACGGTAATAAGTGTTGCCCCAATAATCACCCATTTAAGTCGATTCCGGACAACAAATGCACCTAACACAAAAAGGAAAACTACCAATGCGCCACTATACATTGGGCCACCGGTAAAAGGCTGGTCTCCCCAATATTGATCCACACTGCTCATAACGGGTTTAAATCGCTGAGGAACAGCTGCCATCGCTGTTTTATTCTCTGCAATAACGCCTGAAGCTCCTCCTTTGGCATTTGCCATCATCAAACTCCATGTTTCACCTATTCCGTTACTCCAATTTAGAATGTAGGATTTATCTAATCCCGACGTTGACTCTCCACCTTTCATGGTCAACTCACTTTTTCCTCGCGTTGAATAGGTTGAGTACTCTTTAGTAATCCATAGTTGGGAAGCATTGGGTAACAGGCCAATCAACAACGCCCCGCCAATAATAAATGACCGAATAACGAACTGTTTCAGTTGACCGTCCTTCACTTGAAGGATCGCCTCATAAACTACATAAGGAACCAAGAAGAATACCGCAAAATAGTAAGTCATCTGGGGGTGAATGGCTATTAGCTCCAAACAAAAGAACAATGCCGTTACAGCTGCTCCTATCCAAGCCTTACCGCGATAAATGAGTATCATACCAGCCAGAATGCCAGGCAAGTAGGATAATGCATTCGTTTTTGCGAAATGTCCAGCTGCTGTAATTACAAACAGGTAAGATGTAAAGCTGTATGCGATTGCCAGAAATATTGCTGCTGGAGGTTTCATCCGCAATGCTAACCCCAAGATAAAGCTAGTCAGCATGGCCATAATAAAATATCCCGCCGGACGGTCTATACCAAATGTAAAGATTGGTTTGATTGTACGAATGATGTTGCTGGGATAACGCATGAACACGTAATAAGCAGGCATCCCACCAAATTGACTATTAGTCCAAAGCGCCAACTCACCTGTTTCTTCATAGTGCGTCCTCCCTTCTTCAGCACTACCATACCATTGCTTAAAATCATGCGTATCCAGTACTTTTCCAGACAATTGTGGACTAAAATATACGAGCGCCAAGACAACAAAACCAGCAATTGCTCCTAAATAAGGCAGTGCCTGTTTCCATTGAATATTTTTCATATGTTCCGTGTTTTAAACTTCTTCGAAATCGACGTATTCCCCAGAATCCAAATCATCTGGATCGCGTTTCGATTTTTTATCCTTTACCGTAATTTTCATAGCACCATCATCACGAATGGTTCTACCCTGAGTTGAGGTGTTGAAGTTACGCTTATCAGCTGAAAATGAAGCATTCACCTTCTTTCCGACGCGCTTAAGCGCCCACCTCATTATCCAAGGTAGCACGAACTTCCGAATTAACATCAAGCTATAATAGATAGCCATGATGATAATCATGGTGCGCAAAAACCCAATAAGGCTAGACTCAACTACCATTATTACCTACTCAAATACAGGTTTCTTTCGCTGTAAACCTTTTTAAAGAAGGGATCCCTCAAGTGATTGATAAAGCGGATTGCCTCTCCGGTAGACTTCATTTCTGGACCCAACTCCTTTTCTACATCCGGAAATTTATCAAATGAAAATACCGGAATCTTAATGGCATATCCATCCATTTGAGGGTCGTACTTGAAATCTTTTATTTTTTTCTCGCCAAGCATCACCTTAGCTGCCCAATTCACATAAGGCTGACCATAGGATTTTGCTATAAAAGGAACCGTTCTCGAAGCTCTTGGATTTGCCTCGATCACATAAACTTGGTCATCCTTTATAGCAAATTGAATATTGATCAAGCCCTTTGTCTCACATGCTACTGCAATGCGCTTCGTGTATGTTTTTATTTGATCGAGCACGTTATCTGAAAGATCAAAAGTTGGTAACACAGCATATGAGTCTCCCGAATGAATCCCCGCAGGCTCAATGTGTTCCATTACCCCAATAATAAGGGTGTCTTCTCCATCACAAATGGCATCAGCTTCTGCTTCGATTGCTCCATCTAGGAAGTGATCGAGCAAAATTTTATTGTCGGGCATGTCCCTCAATATGTTTACTACATGATGCTCAAGTTCTTGCTCGTTGATAACAATTTTCATGCTCTGACCTCCTAGTACATAGCTCGGCCGCACAAGCAATGGAAAACCTAATTCACGAGATAACTGCACGCCCTCCTCAGCGGTTTCCACTGAGCCATACTTGGGGTATGGAATTTCAAGGTCTTTTAATAGGTCTGAGAACCTGCCTCTATCCTCAGCCAAATCAAGTGTATCGTAGCTCGTCCCTAATATAGGGATACCATAACGGTTTAGTTTTTCAGCGAGTTTAAGCGCTGTTTGTCCGCCCAACTGCACAATAACCCCTACCGGGTTTTCATGCTTAATGATGTCAAAAATGTGTTCCCAAAAAACTGGCTCAAAGTATAGTTTATCAGCGATATCAAAATCTGTAGATACCGTTTCGGGGTTACAGTTAATCATTACTGTTTCGTACCCGCATTCTTTTGCTGCTAAAACTCCATGAACGCAGCAATAATCGAACTCGATCCCTTGACCAATTCGATTGGGGCCAGACCCTAAGATCACAACCTTTGGCTTATCCGTTTTCACAGACTCATTTTCATCTTCGAAAGAACTGTAGTAATAAGGAGTTTGGGCCTCAAACTCAGCAGAACAGGTGTCAACTAATTTGTAAACCCGGTTAATCCCCATTTCTGAGCGCCTCTCATGAACCTCACTTTCTAAACAACGCAGCAAGTGTGCTATTTGACGGTCAGCATATCCGCGCTGTTTCGCCTCTTTCATCATAGCGTGAGGCAAATTAGCAACATTGTATTTTTCAATTTCTCGTTCAAGCGAAATCAGCTCTTCAATTTGATGTAAAAACCAAGGGTCTATGCGGGTAGTTTCATGGATTGTTTTGAAAGGAATCCCCAGTTTGATAGCGTCGTAAAGGTGAAAAAGCCTATTCCAAGACGGGTGTTTTAAACTCGAAAGGATTTTATCTTGATCTCGGAGTTCTTTTCCATCTGCACCCAATCCATTCCTGCCAATTTCCAAGGACTGACACGCTTTTTGAAGTGCTTCTTGAAAATTCCTTCCAATTCCCATTACTTCACCAACGGACTTCATTTGCAGCCCCAGTTCGCGGTCGGAACCTTTAAATTTGTTGAAATTCCAGCGAGGGATTTTAACAATCACATAATCAAGGGTTGGCTCAAAATAAGCAGTAGTCGTTTTGGTGATTTGGTTATCCAACTCATCGAGCGAATAACCAATGGCCAGTTTGGCCGCAATCTTTGCAATGGGATACCCGGTAGCTTTTGATGCCAAAGCAGAACTTCTCGAAACACGGGGATTAATTTCAATCGCAATAATATCTTCTTCCTCATCTGGAGAAACCGCAAACTGAACATTGCATCCGCCAGCGAAATCCCCAATAGCCCTCATCATTTTTATGGACATATCTCGCATCTTTTGATACGTTCGATCAGAAAGCGTCATTGCAGGAGCAACTGTAATGGAGTCTCCGGTATGAACTCCCATAGGATCCATGTTCTCTATTGAACAAATAATAATCACATTATCGTTACGATCTCTAAGCAGCTCCAATTCATATTCTTTCCACCCTAAGACAGCCTTATCAATCAGTACTTCGTGAATGGGAGATGCATGTAGCCCGCGATTCAGAAGTTTATCAAATTGTTCTTGAGTGTGAACGAAAGATGCCCCGCTTCCGCCCAAGGTATATGATGGTCGAATTACAAGGGGAAAGCCTAACTCTTGCGCAATTTCTTTTCCTTCTAAGTATGACTTCGCTGTTTTGGAAGGGGCAACACCCACACCAATATCAAGCATTAATTTTCTAAAAGCCTCTCGATTTTCAGTTATCTCAATCGCATCAATATCAACACCAATCATCTTTACACTGAAATCTTTCCAAAGACCAGCATCGTCGCATTCAATGCACAAATTCAATGCAGTTTGCCCTCCCATAGTAGGGAGCACCGCATCAATTTGACGTTCTGATAAAATTTGGCGGATTGACTCTACCGTTAACGGCTGCAAATAAACATGATCCGCGGTTACAGGATCTGTCATAATTGTTGCAGGATTCGAATTGATCAGCGTTACTTCTATTCCCTCTTCCTTCAGGGAGCGCGCTGCTTGGGACCCAGAATAATCAAACTCACATGCTTGACCAATCACTATTGGGCCACTTCCGATAATAAGTACGGACTTAATGCTATTGTCTTTCGGCATTTGTCTTTATTTTGGATGGGCGCTGCGAAAATAGCAGTTTTGCATGGAACTGCCCACCCCCAAACTCAAGTGATTTGCGAGAATTGTTAACATATGGTGCAGTCAGAATAGCCTACACAACCTATGGGGAGGGCACACGAGCAATGATTTTTTTTCACGGTTTTGGCCAACGTGCTGAAGCCGTAGAACCCATTCTCCCCCTTTTTCCCAACTGCCGAGTTATTTCACTTGACCTCTTTCAGCATGGGGAAACGGTTTACCCTGCAAATCGTATCCGCTCGAACCAATTCAGTAAACACGAATTTAAAGCACTCATGAGCGCTTTGATGAACAAAGAAGGAGTAGTCCAATTTGAAGTAGGAGGATATAGTCTTGGCGGTAAATTAGCCCTTGTTATGCTGGAACATTTTCCAACTTTAATTACGCGTGCGCATTTGTTCGCTCCGGATGGAATAAGGTTAAATCCATGGTATAAACTTGTAACCTTCACGGCTATTGGAAGAAGCGGATATGAATTTATTCTTCAGCAACCAAAGCCCTTTCTGTATGCGCTATCATTTCTCAAAAAAGTGAGGATAATCAGCCAGGGGTTAGCCGACTTTGCGAGTTCTTCTATTGCTAATCAACCCATACGAGAGCTAGTTTACAAGACGTGGCTGAGTCATGCTAAGATTAACCCGGATATGGATGAAGTAACCCGGTTAATAAAAGAAAAAGGGATTTCTGTAAATCAGGTATTTGGCAAATACGATCGGATAATAACTGCGCAACTCGGAAAAGAGTTTGCCCGGGAAATCAATCAGCCTGATTCATTGATAATTCTTCCTAGCGGACATGAATTATTAACCAATAAAACGGTGCGGTTAATACAAGCACAAACAAAAAAAGGCGCCCAAAATTGAACGCCTTCGAACAGAAATTTATTCAGTCTTAGAACTTGTGACGTAATTCGTCTGACACCGTTAATTTCTTTCTGCCTTTAGCTCGTCTGCCCGCTAAAACTTTGCGACCATTCTTGCTCGACATGCGCTCACGGAATCCGTGCTTATTTTTGCGTTTTCTATTCGAAGGTTGATACGTACGTTTCATAGCTTAAAATGTTCCTTTTTGTAAGGGAGTGCAAATGTAAATGAATTCTGTAAAGGTGCAAACTATCAGCTCAATAAAATTGGAATCTTCCGACAAAGATGTGACACTCTCCATAATGATTGCCCTATTTTTGTAAAAAATAAACAGCTATTGTGATTAGGCCCAAAAAGAAAAAAGACGAAGAACGGATTAAATTGAGCAAAGATGCTTGGAAAAAGGCGACACGCATATTTCAGTACTTAAAGCCTTATCGCATAAAATTTGGTATTGGCTTGATATTCTTACTCTTATCGAGTGGAGCATCTATGGTATTCCCTGGCCTCGTTGGAAAACTTGTGGACGCCTCCAGTCAATCAGCAGAAGACCCAGGGTTTGTCAATTTTGAAAACATCAACACCGTTGCGATTCTATTATTTGGCCTGTTCGCAGCAAATGCAATCTTTTCATTTCTACGGATCTATTTATTTAGCGATGTTACTGAACGTATGCTTGCCGCCCTTAGAAGGGACACATATGGACATATCATAAAGCTCCCCATGAATTTTTTCAATGCTCAGCGTGTGGGGGATTTAAACAGTCGAATTTCTAGTGACATTACCTTGCTTCAAGATGCATTCACAACTGTTTTAGCCGAGTTTATCCGTCAAATATTAATTATAACTATCGGTATCACGCTTTTGGTGTTCTACTCCTGGAAACTCACATTGATTATGCTCGCATCCTTGCCGGTCGTGATCGTAATTGCAATTTTCTTTGGACGCTTTATTAAACGATTATCGAAAGAGACTCAAGAAGCTGTTTCGGAATCGAATGTTATTGTAGAGGAAACTTTTACCGGAATTGTAAATGTTAAATCATTTGCAAATGAGTTTTTTGAAATCTTCCGCTATCATAAGAGCACTGAGAGCATTCGTAAAATAGCCATGAAAGCAGCGATTTGGAGAGGGCTCTTTGCGAGCTTCATCATTTTCGCACTTTTTGGATCCATCGTTTTGGTGATATGGCAAGGAGTGCTTTTGACAGAGTCAGGCGAACTTCAAATGGGGGAACTTTTCTCGTTTATTCTTTACAGTGTATTTGTGGGAGCATCATTTGGTGGCACAGCAGATTTATTTGCTCGCATTCAAAAAGCTGTTGGCGCTACGGAGCGCTTATTTGAACTTTTGGATGAAGCAGCTGAAATACCTGAGAACGCTCCTGACTCGAAACGTATTGAAGGCTTTAAGGGAGAGGTCTCGTTTGACCATGTTAGTTTCAATTACGCTACCCGTGAGCACACCAAAGTACTAGACGATATCAGCTTCACCGCATCCTCCGGAGAAACAATTGCACTTGTAGGTGCTTCCGGAGCCGGAAAGTCCACAACGGTGAATTTAGTCTTAGGGTTTTACACTCAATCTAAGGGTAGTATTAATGTAGACGGTAAACCCATTCAATCTTATCACTTAAGCGCCTTGAGAAACGAGATGGCATTAGTTCCCCAAGAAGTTATTTTATTTGGGGGCAGTATTCGTGAAAACATTGCTTATGGTAACACCAACGCAACCGAGGAAGAACTTATCGAGGCGGCTAAAAAAGCCAACGCCTGGGAGTTCATTGAGCGCATGGAGGAAGGGTTAGACACACTTGTAGGTGAGCGAGGCGTTCAACTTTCAGGAGGTCAAAAGCAACGCATAGCAATTGCTCGGGCTATTTTAAAGGATCCGAAAATTTTGATCTTAGATGAAGCAACTTCATCTCTTGATAGTGAAAGCGAAAAATTGGTGCAAGACGCGTTGACGAAATTGATGGAAAACAGAACGAGTATTGTGATTGCCCACCGTCTTTCAACGATACGAAAAGCCAATCGTATTTTGGTTATGGAGAATGGACGTATTGCAGAGCGAGGTTCGCACGAAGAATTGATGAAACAAGATTCTGGCATCTATAAAAACCTCACCAACCTCCAAACTGCATAATGCGATTGTTTCTGCTAGCTCCGAAAACATCCTTAATATTGTAGTGTTAATAAAGGAATTGAAATTATTCTGGTAGCATTGCCATGTATTAAATCATGTGCGCCACACACTCATTGCTAGTTATGAAAAACCACTGGTTATTAGCCGCGTTATTTCTCCTAAATGTATTCAGTACATTTTCTATGGATACCCTCTACATTTCATCGGGGACAGACACCATTCTGAATACAGAAATGCGCATTACAGCTTTTACTGCGGATTCTGTACTTTCAATTAAGAATACTCCTGTAATTCGTGCCACACCGAATATTCAGAAATCGTTATACATAATCAACCTAGATACTGCACAACATAACTTCACAATTCCAGGGGTGCTTGAACAAGGGAATTTTATTGCCCCGGGACAAGGTCAACAATTCGATATTACCCTTCCAGAAGGTGTTTACTCCTACTATTCTACTGCAAATGCAGCTCGAGAGCTCGGTGCATACGGTATGATAATTTCTGGTGGCTGGACAACATTTAACTGGTTGTTAAACGAGTTTGACTCAACAGTTGCAGCACAAGCTTTTGTTCAAGAATCAAGTGCTCCTTTTAATGTGAACTACAGACCAAATGAATTCACCATCAACGGACTGACCCATCCTGAATCAGCAACGGATCCTGCAATTGAAGTAACTGGAAATGTGAATGACACATTATTTATTGCAGTATGTAATGCTGGCAAAATGCATCATACCCTTCACTTCCATGGGTATCATGTTACCATTGTTCACGATGTGAATCAAAAACTGAATGATTGGATTAAGGACACCATTCCATTTAGGCCTGGCGACAGCATGCTTCTGCAGTTAGTTCCTGATAAACCGGGTACCTTTCCTGTTCATGACCACAACTTAATTTCAGTTACGAACAACGGGATTTACCCAGGCGGGATGATCACGCATCTAAACATAGTCCCATGAAACAGCTTACACTGATTTTACTCGGCATATTTGCCCTTTCATCTTCGGGTATTGGGCAAGGTAAAGCACGGTATTATTTAGCTGCACAAATGGATGGATTGCACCTACTTGATGATAATACAACAACGAATATTTGGGGTTTTGGATTAGTAACTGGCCCCCCACAACAAACACCAATAACCCTTCCCGCTCCAACGATTAGGGCAACTTTTGGTGATTCGCTTGAAATAAAACTTTTCAATGCCAGTCAGGAAGACCACACCATTCATTGGCATGGGTTGGATGTGGATCAGCTAAACGACGGTGTACCTTCCACCTCCTTTCCGATTTACAGTAATCAAGAATTTACTTACAATTTCGCCTCACCTCATGAGGGGGTTTACTTATACCACTGTCATGTGCTCACCACCTTACACCTCACCATGGGCATGTATGGGATGGTAATAATAGAGGCTGACGACCCAAATGAGGTATATAACGGAGGCCCTCGCTTTTCAGAATCGGTAGAGATTTTATCCTCAGACATGGACCGAACATGGAATGACAACCCCATAGCTCCTGGTCCCTTCAACCTGTTTGAATCGAATTATTTTATGCTTAATGGGCTAAGTGGAAATCAATTATCAGATAGCGCTTTTGCATTAGTTCAAGACACCTTACCTGCCCTGCTGCGTCTCGGCAACATCAGTTATGGAGCTGTTACCTACAGATTCCCCGACGGCCTGGAAGCAGAAGCGATTATGAGTGATGGCCGCATACTTCCAACTAGCCTTACGCAAGATTCCCTTAAGCTCTACCCCGGAGAAAGGTATAGCGTCCTACTGTCAGCAAGTGTAGGTGGAATTTATGCGGTAGAAGTTGATCGGCATGATCCCATTTCTGATGATGTTCTTCAAACTCAAGTATGGGAAATCGAATACGACTTAATCAATAGTGTTCAAGAGAAGTCTGAAGTTACTTTCAAGTTGTTCCCAAATCCAAGCAACGGAAGTTTCAATTTAGAAACACTAATTTCGGGAGCATTAGAGGTTAGGGATATTACGGGCGGATTAGTATACCAAGATTACGTTGGTCCCGGCACACATCGCATCAATTTAGCCCGTATTCCTTCGGGTGTTTATTTCGCGCGGTTAGGAAGATCTGTCAAGAAGCTTATTGTGCATTAACAGGTACGTAAATCACTTTCTTCGTATTGAAAAACTCCTCGACAAACACTTTGTTGAGATCAAATTCTTCATAAGGACGCCCAAACTCTTCCATCTCTTCAGTTAAGTCGCCACCTTTGAGGTAAAGAATTCCGTTTGTTCGTAACTGGTTTTTAGCTGTAATAGCCACCTTATTATGGACCCATTGATAAAATGGTTTCATCCGTGTAACAGCTCTGCTCACAATAAAATTAAACGAACCTGTTACTTTTTCGGCACGTTGATGCATTGCTGTAACATTGTTCAAATTTAGTGCTTCGGCAACCTCACGAACCACTTTGATTTTCTTTCCTATTGAGTCAACCAGTAAAAATTGACACTCCGGAAACATGATTGCGAGCGGAATTCCTGGAAAACCGCCGCCAGTACCCACATCTAGTATTTTAGATCCGGGGGAAAACTCATGAAACTTTACCAGTCCAAGACTGTGCAACACATGACGTTCATAAAGTTGATCTATATCTTTACGTGAAATCACATTTATCTGTTCATTCCAATCGACGTAAAGTGGTTTCAATTGCGTGAATTGATGGATTTGCTCTGCAGTCAAATCCGGAAAATAGGAAGATATCAACGCTACATTATCCATAAGACGAAGCTAGATTTTGCGCCACGTATTTGCCTCCTCCAAAAAATTAGAGGCCAATACGATTGGGTAAAACAAGAATAAGGGAAATTCCAACAATGGAGCTGCTGCACCAAGCCACTGATTTTCAAATTGTTTCCCAACAAAGAAGCCGACAACGGCGTGAAGGAATAGTTTACCCGCTATAACACTACCTATTAACCACCACGAACTTATGGGCAGCACCATTAAGCACATGAGAACGACGAGTTGAAATGAATAAACTAACAAGGGATAGATTGATAAAACGAGTTTGTGCAGCGCTTTATACCGCGGTGAAGTGGTTACATGACGTTTCTTTTGCCATAGCCACGCTTTTAATGACTGCTTTGCAGGTGAAAACGTAAACGCGTTCGGATCGAGCATTACGGTTGTATTCTTGGCATTTGCAACTTGGTTTACGAACAAATCATCATCGCCAGAACGAAGATCGAGGTGAGTGGCAAACCCTTTATTATCGAAAAATAAGAATTGTTTGTAGCCCATATTCCTTCCAACTCCCATATATGGCATTCCTAGTTTGGCAAATCCGAGGTACTGGGTGGCTACCCATAGGGTATCAAAACGAATCAATGCATTGAGGAATCCTTTTTGAGTTGTTAACCCTCCATAGCCAAGGACAATATTTCGTTTAGTAAGCCCCGATGCCATTAACTTAAGCCATTGATTTGAAGCAGGATAACAATCGGCATCAATAAACACTAATGATTCGTGTTTTGCTGCTTTTATCCCCATGGAGATGGCGAATTTTTTTCCCCCTTCGAAAGATCGATTTTCTTGAACAGTAGATACTTTCAAGTTTGGATAGCGTTCTTGAAAGCCCCTCAATATATCGGGAGTCTCATCTGTAGAGCAATCATTAACTACAATTACTTCAAAGTTGGGATAATCTTGATCGAGAACTTGAGGCAAGTAATTCAATAAGGATTCAGCCTCATTTCGTGCCGCGATAATTACACTTACTGGCTCGTTATGTTGTTCGGAAGAGGCAGTGTTTTTGCGCCAAACAATAGCCAACAACAACACGAGCTGATAACAGATTAGCCCAGATGCGATAACAATAAGTATGATTATTTCAGTTGACATTAACACGCGTCAAAAATAAAATAAGCAAAGGCTGTGCACAGGGTTATTCTATCTTTGTGAGCTCAATTTATCAACAGCATGAAGTTTTCTATTGAAGCAATTGATTCTGGTTCAAAAGCACGTGCAGGTACTATTCAAACCGATCATGGTACAATTGCCACCCCTATATTTATGCCTGTTGGTACTGCCGGCACTGTAAAAGGTGTTCATCAACGTGAGTTGAAGGAAGACATTGAGGCCCAAATTATTTTAGGGAATACGTATCACTTATTTCTAAAGCCCGGACTTGATGTAATTGCAGAGGCGAGTGGATTACACAAATTCAATGGTTGGGACCGTCCTATATTAACAGATTCAGGAGGGTACCAAGTATATTCACTTTCAAATCAGCGCAAGATTAAAGAGAATGGTGTTGAATTTAGCAGCCATATTGATGGCTCTAAGCACCTATTTACTCCTGAACGAGTAATGGATATTCAGCGTACCATTGGGGCTGACTTTATGATGGCATTTGATGAATGTACACCGTACCCTTGCGACTACGGGTATGCTAAAAAATCGATGCAAATGACCCATCGCTGGCTGGATCGTTGTATTGATCAATTCAACAAGACTGAACCTAGGTACGGATACGAACAAGTACTCTTTCCCATTGTGCAAGGCAGCACTTATGACGATTTAAGAAAAGAGAGCGCAGCATATATCGCCAACGCTGGAATGCCTGGAAATGCTATCGGAGGTCTTAGTGTTGGGGAGCCTGCTGAAGAAATGTACCGCTCTACTGAATTGGTATGTGATATTCTTCCCGCTGACAAACCGCGTTACTTAATGGGGGTAGGAACACCTGAAAATATATTGGAATGCATTGCTCTGGGTGTCGATATGTTTGATTGCGTTTTACCATCTCGAAATGCGCGCCACGGATTAATCTACACATCGGAAGGTGTAATTAATATTAAAAATAAAAAATGGGAAAAAGACTTTAGTCAGCTCGACCCGCAAGGCACTACTTATGTAGATCAAGCATACACTAAAGCATATCTCCGGCACCTGGTTCATAGTCATGAGCTATTAGGAGGACAAATTGCAACTATTCATAATTTAGGGTTTTACCTTTGGCTTGTAGGCGAAGCAAGAAAACGCATAAAAGAAGGTACTTTTGCCTCTTGGAAAAATGAACAGGTTAAAAAATTGATGAGGCGCTTGTAGTGAAAAAATTAGACCTTTTCATCATTAAGAAATTTTTATCAACCTTCTTTTTTATACTGGGTTTGATCATGGTTATTGCCATGATTTTTGATGTTTCAGAAAAAATCGATGACTTCATTAATAATAGTGCTCCACTTAAAGCCATATTGCTTGACTACTATGTGAATTTCATCTTTTTCTACGGCAATTTATTTTCTCCATTAATCATTTTCCTTTCGGTGATAATATTCACCTCGACCATGGCCTCTCGATCTGAGATCATTTCAATTCTCGCATCGGGAGTATCGTTCAATCGGTTGCTACTTCCCTATTTTGTTGCTGCTACACTATTGGCCAGCATTGCTCTTCTTTTAAACCACTACCTTGTTCCAAATGCCAGCAAAGAACGTTTACAGTTCGAATGGACGTACATCAATAACCCTTTTCAAAATCGCGACAAACACATCCATCGCCAAGTTCGTCCGGGTGAATACATTTACATGGACAACTATCGTGTAGACCGGCACATGGGGTACAAGTTTAGCTATGAGAAATTCGATGGTAATCAAATCACCTATAAGTTAATGTCTGAATTCATTCGTTGGGATACTGTCAATAAAAATTGGATAGTGGAACTGTATACTATTCGAACAATTGATGGAACGGAGGAGCATATCGAAAAAGGTAAACGCTTAGATACAGCTTGGAACTTCAGTCCTGTTGAATTTGAACAGCGCCAAACTAACGTGCAAATGATGACTACTCCTGCACTCAATAAATTTATTGAAGAAGCACGCATGAAAGGGTCTGAGCTTATTCCATTTTACCTTATTGAAAAACATCAACGGTCCTCATACCCTTTTGCAACCTACATATTAACGCTCATTGGTGTAAGCGTGGCCAGCCGAAAAGTTAGGGGTGGTATTGGCCTTCATATTGCCATAAGCATTGGTATAATCTTGGTGTACATAATGGCCATGCAAGTATCTACAGTATTTGCAAGAAATGCGGGATTTAGTCCATTTTGGGCTGTGTGGACACCGAACATTATTTTTGGAGCACTTGGAGTTTACCTTTACCAGAAAGCTCCAAAATAATTGCCTTTCGAGTGAGAATTTCTAATTTCGATTTTACAAAAGCAGCAATATGCCAACATACTTAGATTTTGAAGAGCCGATAGCAGAGCTCGTTGAACAGCTTGAAAAAGCTAAACAAATCGAAGAAACAAGTCAAGTTAAAGTAGATCAGACAGTTAAAGGTCTTGAGAAACGGATTAAAGAAAAACGAAAAGAAATTTTCGGGTCACTAACGCCATGGCAACGCGTCATGGTTTCACGACACCCCGATCGACCCTATACCTTGAATTACATTGATTACATATCAGAGGGGACGTTTATTGAGCTCCATGGTGATCGGAATGTAAAAGATGATAAAGCCATTGTTGGAGGTTTTGGTTCTGTAGATGGCAAAACAGTTATGTTCATTGGCCATCAAAAAGGGATTAATACCAAAATGCGCCAATACAGAAATTTTGGAATGGCGAATCCGGAAGGGTACCGCAAAGCACTTCGGCTTATGAAGCTCGCCGAAAAATTTAACAAGCCAATCGTAACCTTTATAGACACACCTGGTGCATACCCAGGCCTTGAAGCTGAGGAGCGAGGACAAGGAGAAGCTATTGCTCGAAACCTGATCGAGATGGCTCAATTGAAGGTTCCCGTTATCTGCATCATTATTGGTGAAGGAGCATCAGGTGGTGCATTAGGTATAGGGATAGGCGACCGAGTTTTAATGTTAGAGAACACTTGGTACAGCGTAATATCTCCTGAATCATGTTCTTCAATTCTTTGGAGAAGTTGGGACTATAAAGAACAAGCTGCAAGTGCTTTAAAGTTAACAGCAACAGATATGCTCTCTAACAAACTTATTGACGGTGTAATTAAAGAGCCTTTAGGTGGAGCCCATGCCTGTCCAGAGGAGATGTTTGATCGGGTAAAGCAAGAGCTCCTAAAATGGATTCCAAAACTTGAAGAACTTGAAGAAGATAAGCTGATTGATAAGCGCATTAAGAAATTCACTTCAATGGGTACTGTTGTAGAATAAATTGGTATTCTGTCATTTGATTAAAGCCAGGCTAGACCTGGCTTTATTGTCTTATGAACAATTGTTGAAAACAGAAACTTATAACTTTTTATAAGCGGCTAGCATGTTGGTAGGTAAGCCATTGATGGTTACCTACTTTTGACTATATTCAATTACTATGGCTGACAATACTCCTAAACAAAATACACGTCTATCAAGTAAGCGCGGCACAGCTGGTTTAGACAAATTCGAGCTCGGAAAAATGCCCCCTCAAGCACTTGATCTGGAAGAAGCCGTTTTAGGTGCCCTCATGCTTGAGAAAGAGGCCGTTAATGATGTTATAGACATTCTTCAACCTGAATCATTCTATCGCGAACAGCATCAGAAAATTTACGATGCCATTAAGGAGTTGTTTGCAGCGTCAGAACCCATCGATATACTCACTGTTACTGAGAAGCTCAGAAGCCAAGGCTCACTTGACTTAGTTGGTGGTCCTTTTTACATTTCCCAGCTAACAAACCGTGTTGCATCTGCCGCAAATGTGGAATTTCATGCTCGTATAATTTCTCAGAAGTACATTCAGCGTGAACTAATTCGGATAAGTACTGGGATCATTAATAAAGCCTACGATGAAACCACAGATGTATTTGACTTACTCGATGAGGCAGAAGCTGATTTATTTGCTGTAGCAGAAGGGAATATCAAAAAGAATTTCGACAATATGTCGGACCTGATTCAACAGGCAATCAAGCAAGTTGAAGAGTTAGCGAAGAAAACAGATGGAATAAGCGGTGTACCTACAGGGTTCACCGAACTTGATCGCGTCACATCAGGTTTTCAACCTTCAGATATGATTGTTCTTGCTGCGCGACCTGGTATGGGAAAAACAGCGTTTGTACTTTCCCTTGCACGAAACAGTGCCGTTGATTTTAATATTCCTGTAGCAGTATTCTCGTTAGAGATGTCATCACTTCAACTTGTAAACAGGTTAATAGCAAGTGAAACTGAATTAAGTGCTGAAAAACTAAAAAAAGGAAACCTGCAGCCTCATGAATGGGAGCAATTAAATGCTAAAATATCAAGGCTTACTCAAGCCCCCATTTTCATCGATGACACCCCTGCGTTATCTGTTTTTGAACTTCGTGCAAAATGCAGGCGACTTAAATCTCAGCATAACATTCAGATGGTCATCATAGATTACCTTCAACTCATGACCGCAGGAAGTGACAAAGGGAATCGCGAACAAGAAATCAGTACCATATCACGTTCCATTAAAAGCATTGCTAAAGAGTTAAATGTACCGATGATTGCTCTTTCTCAATTGAGTAGGGCGGTTGAAACGAGAGGTGGTGACAAGCGCCCCATGTTATCAGATTTACGAGAGTCTGGAGCAATCGAACAAGATGCGGATATGGTTACATTCATTTATCGTCCTGAATATTATGGATTAACTGAAGATGAAGATGGTAATCCAACCACAGGAATGGGTGAAATCATTATTGCAAAACACAGAAATGGTGCACTTGAAAATGTGAAATTGAAATTTATTGCAAACCTTGCTAAATTTGATAACCTCGAATCCAACGATGATTTCGCCTTTGGATCGAATATGCCGGTTTCAGATGAGTTTGGAGGAAACACCACAATTAAAAGCAGAATGGATGAAGTTGATGGGGATGATGAAACACCATTTTAAGCAGCAGGCATTCACTGTCTTATTTGTCCTCGTTTCTTTGATGGGGCAGGCTTCTCAGATTCTCATCCCTATGGATGACTCACAGTCCAATCACCTCAAAGCATATGGTATAGCCTATTGGGTTCTTGCACAAGATCAACCCGTTGAATGGTTGCTCAATTATCGAGGAGGAAGTTTTCTCACTCCTGGGTTAGATGCAATTCGCAATGAACTTGTTATCAGAGGAGTTTCCTTTGAAGTCATTCCAGAAAGTAGGGCTGTTGCGATAAAATCTCAAATTGTGAATCCAGAGGTAAATATGGATATCATCAAGTTGGAAAAATCACCCCGAATAGCTGTTTATACGCCAAGTGGCAAACAACCTTGGGATGATGCGGTAACGTTAGTCCTAACCTACGCAGAAATACCTTACCAAGAAATTTATGATCGTGAAGTAGTAAGAGGTGACCTCCCACTCTATGACTGGCTTCATATGCACCATGAAGACTTTACCGGACAGTACGGCAAATTTTATGCGAATTATAAAAATGCAGATTGGTATTTAAGGGAAGTTGCTGAATCAGAGGCTCGAGCTGAAACGTTAGGCTTTTCAAAAGTTTCAGAACTCAAGTTAGCGGTAGCTCAAGAAATTAGAAACTTCACTGTTGGAGGAGGATTCTTATTTTCGATGTGCTCAGGAACGGATTCGTACGAGATCGCTTTAGCTGCTACAAATACTGACATCTGTGAACAGATGTTTGATGGGGATCCAGCCGACCCTCAAGCCCAGTCTAAACTAGATTTCACTCAGTCTTTCGCATTTGAAAATTACGAGCTCCGTACAAATCCATTAGAATATGAATATTCCACTATAGATGGTACTCCCCGTCACCTTAAAAAACAAAAAGAACAGGATTATTTTGAGCTTTTCGACTATTCGGCAAAATGGGATCCCGTTCCAACGATGTTAACTCAAAACCACGAGCGCATTGTAAAAGGATTCATGGGACAGACCACCTCGTATGTTACTGATTTCATCAAGCCTGGTATCTTAATTATGGGAGCGCATAAAGCGTTGGGCACTGCGCGATACATTCATGGAAAAGCTGGAAAGGGTCAATGGACCTTTTATGGAGGCCACGATCCTGAAGACTATCAGCATTTTGTAGGTGACCCCCCAACCGAGCTCGAATTACACCCAAACTCACCCGGATACCGACTTATCTTGAATAATGTACTTTTTCCGGCAGCTAAAAAGAAAAAGCAAAAAACATAGGTGACTTTTTTGTTCTTTTGCACCCATGTTTGGTCGGGTCGTTTTCGTATTCTTTTCATTGCTGTTAGCAGGTCTTGCTCATGGCCAAAACCAACCCATTTCCCTTGACCGAACGAGTCAATCCATTGAGGTTGATGGCATTATAAAACCTTCAGAATGGGGAGAGGCGCAATTTCAAAATCAACTATATCAGAATTATCCAGTCGATAGCGTTGAGTCTGAAATACCCACGTCATTTGCCATGCTTTTTGATGATGAATTCCTCTATGTTGCCGCTATATGCTCAACACAACAAATTACCAACCTTACCTTACAACGGGATTTTAATCCAAGTCAAAATGATTTTTTCGCGTTGGTGCTTTCCCCCTTTAATGATGGCAGGAATGGGTTCTATTTTTACCTCTCACCAAAAGGAGTTCAAGGCGAAGCGTTGATTGAAGATGGGGGCAACATATCTACTGTGTGGGATAACCGTTGGTATGGTGAAGCTTCTATTGGATCGGGCTATTATAGTATCGAAATGGCAATTCCCTTTAAAACATTACGCTACACCGATGAGGTCAAACGCTGGGGGATAAACGTAATTCGACGCACACAACACCTTAATCAAACAGATAGTTGGACTCAAGTTGCTCGAAATTTCGACCCTGCAAACCTCGCCTTCACTGCACCATTAACGTGGAAAGAATCAGCTCCTGCTCCTGGTTTTAATGCTTCTATAATTCCGAGTATTACTGGAACTCATTTTGAAGACTACGAATTACAAAATCAAAACACCGACGTACGCCCGAGCTTAGATGCTAAGATTAGTGTTACACCGTCATTAAACCTGGATATTACAGTTAATCCAGATTTTTCTCAAGCCGAAGTTGATCAACAAGTTACCAATTTGACGCGTTTTTCACTATTCTTTCCGGAACGACGAAATTTCTTTCTGGAAAACAATGACCTCTTTGCTCGCTTTGGTTTTCGTCAAATCAGGCCCTTTTTTAGCAGAAGAATTGGACTTCGTGGCGGTAATACTATCCCAATTTTAGCCGGGGCGCGATTAAGTGGTAAACTCAACAATCAATGGCGCATAGGGTTGATGAATATGCAAACTGAAGGGGTGCCACAAACATCAATTAATCCTGAAAATTTTTCAGTGGCGGCATTACAACGGAACTTGTTTTCTCGATCTAATATTGCGGCAATTTTCGTGAATAGACAGGGGTTTGAAGGCGGAGAATTGAATGCTAGTGATTTCAATCGTGTTTTAGGGTTAGACTACAATCTTGCTAGTGCTGATAATCGCTGGTATGGGAAGTTTTTTTACCATCAATCATTCAACCCTGATCATTCAACCCGTGCATTGGCAAATGCAAGCTTTTTACGGTATGAAGCTCCAAAATTTTTCGCAATGTGGAATCACGAATATGTTGATCGCGATTATGACGCTCAAGTAGGTTTTGTTCCGCGTAATAAGTTCTCAAACCCCATAACCGATACCATAACCACCATTTCCTATTGGCGCTTGGAACCGTCGGCAGAATACCGATTTTACCCTAAATCCAGTCTTTTATTTAGGCACGGACCCGGGGTTTATTTAGATTATTATGCCAACGGAAGTTATGAGCAAACGGATTACCTATTACGTGGATATTATCAATTCGAGTTCCAGAATTCAGCATCGTTGCGCTTTAATGCCGAGCAAATTCATACCCTGCTGTTTTTTCCTACAGACGTAACCTTTGACAACAACGACCCCATCATAGCAGGGGAATACTATTACAACAATTACTCATTAAGCGCTAGCACTGACACCCGGCAATTATTCTCAGGGGAACTCACCGTTAATACAGGAACTTATTACAATGGAGAAAAACAGACTTATGAAGTTTCAGGCTCCGCTCGCATACCTCCATTTGCAAATATTCGAGTAAATTACAGACACGACAACATTGTTTTACCTGAAATAGGCACTACAGAATTAAACCTGGTAGGAACGCAAATAAACCTCACCCTTTCCAAATCTATTTTCTTCAATAGCTTCGTGCAATACAATACGCAACTAGACAACATTAATATAAATACCAGGCTTCAATGGCGATTCAAACCGATGTCGGATTTATTCTTAGTGTACACAGATAATTACACGCCTGGATGGGACATTCGAAATCGTGGCTTAACGATAAAGTTTATTTACTGGATCAATACTTAGTTCATAAAGGTCCAGTTGATACCAAACCTGAATTGTCCGTCGTTCATAGGATTACTAGGAGTCATCAAGTAATCATAACCACTTAAGCCTGCATTAGCGTGCGCATATTTTACAAATCCCTTCACCTTCTTAATTTGAAGAGCTAAGTACAGATCAAAGAATGGGTAAGCTCCTAACGCTAGCTCATTTTGTATGTGAAAACTCCTATTAAGTGGAAGGTAAGCATCGGCTAAATATTCATCCGAATAAAATACATCTAATCCAACTTGCGTGAACATAGCCTTTTTAAAAAGGGGGATTTCTGCATAAGCTCCAATAACGGCATAATATGCAGGAGCTCTTAGTGGCAAGTCATCCTTAAGCATTTGGTATACCGCGTCTACAGTTAGGTGCCAAATGCCGTGATGTTGATGAGTTTTAAATTGAATACCGACTGTTTGAAAATCATCTTCAAGCTGTTGCGGAAGAGCTGATTCATCAAAATAAATAAAATTAGAACGGGAGGTAATCGAACCTGATAGCGAAGTGTTCCACTTGCGATAAATCAAATCAACTGAAATGCGTGTAGTCTGCTGATTCGCAAAGCGGTTAATCCAGGAACGCTGACTGCTATAATAATTCAACATTGAAATATCAGGTTGATTCGCTACGCTTAAGATTCGCAAAGAAGTGTTTAAAGAGTCTGATATATTATAGCCTAAGGCAGCATTGGCATGATAGCTCTCCTCACCAAACCCATCAAAAATATATTCCCCATAAATGGATACTTCTGATCGCTCCGTGAATTGAAATGCAGGTAATCGTAGATAAACACCGAGTTGATTCATAGAAGAATCTAACCGATTGTTATTCCATGTATAATATCCATGCACAACTCCAAGTTCAGGTGCTGCCATTTTAGAATTTGTAAACTGAAGACCTAGTTTATTATGCGTTTTCCATAAGCTAACAACATCCTGGACACTCGCTGACTGCAATTGAAAAAAGGGATTGTAATACAAGCTATCTGGGGCTTGATCGTCAAATCGATTGTACTCGTAACTGTACCTGACATCATGATTGATTGCTATTGACCTAAGGCCTGAAACAATGGAGTCGCGATTATAAAACTTATACGAATGTTTATACCTCACCCCTCTATAGTCTAAGTTATTCTCTGCATTATTGAGGTTTACCGCCATTCCCAGTCGGTTATCGACAGTATTCTCTGTAAATGATGAATCGTAGGTTATCCCGCCATTCTCTTTCAATTCAGCAAGGTTTACAAAAGCATTAACCCGAGCGTAGTATCTTCCACCAGAAGAATTGAAGGATCCAAACACACGTGCATTGCTGTGCACATTTTTATTATCCGCATAGAATCCAACACTACTTATTCGTCGGAAATTAATTCCGATGTTGGCATTAGGGTTAATATTCTGTGTATGGGTGATATTGAAGAGCTGTTCTTCTCGTGCCCCATTGAAATAACTTACTGAAGTAAATGGCACTTTCGTGTTATAGTAAGACCCCAAGGCATCATCGTAATAATAAGCGCGATAAGGGTTAGAGCTTAAGGAAGGCGTCAAGTCAGCATCAAATTCATCCACAAGCATTGTTTGAATTGGTCCTCCAAGGTTACCTGTTCCTTGCATACCATTGTATTGGTATAGCCAATAGCGATGAAAGCGATTAAGTGTGCTATCTGGGGATTCAACAGCTATGGTATCACCATAAGAAGACAGGGATATTTGCTTGACAAGTTGGAGTGGATATTCTTTAAAAGTAGAATCCTGAGCCCGAGAAATAAGGCTTAGAGCTAGAAATAAGATCAGGACGTATTTCATGACGATCAAAGATAGCGCGCTAAAACACAAAAGCCCCACAAAATGTGAGGCTTTTATAAAAAATCGGCGACGACATACTCTCCCGGATATTACTCCAGTACCATCTGCGCTGGTGGGCTTAACTTCTCTGTTCGGAATGGGAAGAGGTGATCCCCACCGCTAAAGTCACCGTAAATCGTAAATAAGTTAACATTTGAAGACATGTATCAATTAAGAACTATCGAAGTACAAAAGCTACGGGTAATTAGTACTGCTCAGCTTTGCCATTACTGACTTTACACTTGCAGCCTATCAACGTCATCGTCTATAACGACCCTTAAAAGAAGCCTCATCTTGAGGTAAGTTTCGCGCTTAGA
>CBFIEM010000011.1:0-119696 GCA_965661625.1 Salibacteraceae bacterium | reverse complement strand
ATCGATAAGATTATTGCGGTAGTTTCAGATGAGATTGTGCTGCAATCACAATTGGAAGAACAGTTTACGCAGTACTCAAGATCTGGTCAAACAGTTGGCCCCAATACGCGATGCAAATTAGCAGAGGAGCTACTTTTTCAAAAGCTGTTAGTAGATCAAGCGAAGATTGATTCATTGGTTGTGTCGGAAGAAGAAGTAGAAGGAGAAATAGAGCGTAGAATACAGTTCTTCATTCAGCAAGTGGGTTCCGAAAAGCGTCTTGAGGAATTTTACGGTAAAACGGTAAATCAAATGCGTGAAGAGTTTAAACCGCTGATTAAAGATCAATTACTCGTTCAGCGGATGCGCGCGCAGATCACAAATGCAGTAGATGTTACGCCTCGAGAAGTGAGGCAGTTTTATAATGATATTCCTACCGACAGTTTGCCCTATATTAATTCTGAGGTAGAATTAGCGCAAATTGTAATTAAGCCTCCCATAAGTGAACAAGAGAAGATACGTATCAAAGAAAGGCTAAACGGCTTCAGGGATCGCATACTAAAAGGTGAGGATTTTGGGACCATAGCCTACTTATACTCTGAAGATCCGGGTTCCGCAAAGAAAAATGGCGAACTGGGATACTTAACACGTGGACAGTTGGTTCCAGAATTTGCAGCTGTGGCTTTTAACCTGGCACCAGGACAAACTTCTGAAATTGTTGAAACAGAATATGGTTTTCACCTGATTCAAATGATTGATAAAAAGGGACAACAAATGAACAGTCGCCATATTCTGCTCACTCCAAAAGTACTTCCCGGAGATTTGATTAAAGCCAAAGCAAAGTTGGACTCAATCCGCAAGGAAATCATGGCACATGATTCGGTAAACTTTGAACAAATGGCATTGCGTCATTCTGACGATAAAGAAACAAGGCAGAACGGAGGTAAAATTATTAACGCAGCCACTGGAGAGACCAAATTTGAAATGGATGAGGTCAATCAAATAGATCCAGGTCTTTTTTACGTGTTGGATAAAATGAAACCGGGTGATATATCGGCTCCAACTATTAGAAAAAGTCCCGATGGCAAACAAGCCTATCGTTTGGTAAAACTTATAAGTATATCTGAACCACACCGTGCAAATTTAAAAGACGATTACCAGCGCATTCGGAATGCTACGCTCTCAGAACGCGAGAAAAGCGCATTGTCTGATTGGTTTGATGATAAAGTGAAGCGAACGTATGTTAGAATGGATGATCAATTTAATGATTGTGACTTTGAGTACGACTGGTGGAAATAATTAAGATAGAGGTACATGAACGACGTAGATTTAGCTAACGAGTTTTCGCATAAATACAACGTATTAAAAGAAGAGATATCTAAACGTATTGTAGGTCAAGATGCTGTAATTGATGATGTGTTATTAAGCATATTCTCTGGAGGTCACTCGCTTTTGGTAGGCGTGCCAGGATTGGCAAAAACGCTGCTGATTGACACCATAGCTAAGACTTTAGGACTTCAGTTTAATCGAATCCAGTTTACACCAGATTTGATGCCTTCAGATATCATCGGTTCGGAAATATTGGACGAGTCGCGTCAGTTTAAATTTATCAAGGGCCCAATCTTCTCAAATATTATTTTAGCTGATGAGATTAATAGGACGCCACCTAAAACTCAGGCAGCTTTGCTTGAGGCTATGCAAGAAAAGAATGTAACAGCTGCAGGTAAAACCATTCCATTGGACGCACCGTTTTTTGTTCTTGCTACTCAGAACCCCATAGAGCAGGAGGGAACGTATCCTTTACCAGAAGCCCAATTAGACCGATTTATGTTTAACATATGGGTAGACTACCCTTCTTATGAAGAGGAGCTGGAGGTAGTGAAACGCACAACAGTTGAAGAGAAATCAACCATTAATGCAGTTCTGGATGCTGACACAATTTTAGCATACCAACAACTTGTACGTCGTGTACCCGTAGCGGATAATGTTATCGAATATGCGGTGAATTTAATTGCTAAAACACGTCCAAATTCTGACCGCTCAACCGCTTTAGTTGATGAGTATGTAAGTTGGGGTGCTGGTCCAAGGGCATCACAGTTTCTCATTTTAGGAGCAAAATGCCATGCCCTTTCAAAAGGTAAGTATGCGGCCGATATTGAAGATGTTAAGCGCGTTTCTGGTCCGATTCTTCGTCATCGAATAGTACGGAACTACCGAGCCGAGGCAGCAGGCTATTCTGTGATGAAAATTGTTGATGAGTTGCTGTAATAGGTTACGTCAGCGCTTTCTCTAAGATAGCTCCAGCATAATAGGCCAAAACAGCTGCGCTAGCTCCTAATATCAGGGTTTCAGCAATACTTCTCCAAATAGAAGCATGGTTAACAGCAGCTTTGAGCCACCCAATTAGAATAAACCCTATCCCTGTTAGAATGGCGGCAGTCTGAAACAAATTCCATCCAGTGGGTGAAATGTAGTCCCATACATATACAAGTAATGGTATAAAGCCAACGATATTAAATGATGCAAAAGTAACACCGGCCATTCCTAGGGGTGATTTGTCAGATGGAAAAAGTTCGAGTTCCTCTTTCATCATAACATCAACCCAACGATCTCGATTTTCACATATCTTATCAACTACAGCCTGCAGGAGTTCTCCTTCAAACCCTTTATCACGGTAGATTTCTTCAATTTCTTCCCGTTCTTTTTCTGGCAAGTTATCTACTTCCCAATATTCAATGGCTTTATGCTTTTCATAATTTTCCAGCTCAGATTTATTTGCCAAGTATGCACCAATTGACATGGAGAAACCATCTGCAATAAGGTTGGCAAATCCTAATATAATAACAACTTCGCTTCCTAGTCCAGCTCCGGCAGAACCTGCAACAACAGCAAAGGTTGTTACACTTCCATCGATTCCACCATAAACGAATTCAGATATATACTCCTGAGCTTGGGCAACTCTACCGCCGCCATGCAAATCTCCTTCCGAGGGTGTCGTATTCATGCTTAAAATTTACAAAATCAACTCATATGGAGTTACGTTAGTCATAATTATCTGGCAGAATTACCTAAATCTAGGTATGTCTCTGTAGCTCTTATGGGTTACATTTGCCCAAAATCTAAGAGCTATGCGTTTACTTTATATGACTATCGGTTTAGCTGCTTTATTTGTTAGCTGTAAATCATCTACAAGCACAACTGATAATAACGAATCAGAAGAACAAGTTGAAACAGAACAACGGGTCGTTAATGTATACACCCATAGGTTTTATGACGCTGATAAAGAGCTTTTTAAGCAATTTGAAGCCGAAACTGGAATCACCGTAAATGTTAAAACTGATAGTGATGATAAATTGATTGCACTCCTACAATCTGAAGGAGAACAAACAGAGGCAGATCTATTGATGACAGTAGATGCAGGAAGATTGTACTATGCAACGGAATTGGATTTATTACAGTCTGTAACCTCTCAAGTATTGGAAAATAAAGTGCCGGCTCATTTGCGTGAACCAGACGGTTTTTGGTACGGACTTACACAACGGGCTCGCGTGATAGCCTATTCGAAAGATCGTGTTAACCCAGCTGAATTGTCAACCTATGAAGATTTGGCCAATGAAAAGTGGAAAGGCAAAATCTCAATTCGTTCAAGTTCGAATATTTATAATCAGTCTTTAATGGCTTCGATCATTGTTCACAACGGTCAAGAAGCAGCAGAACAATGGGCCAAAGGTGTCGTAGCTAATATGTGGCAAGAACCTAAAGGAAATGACCGTGACCAGATTAAAAATGTAGCCCTAGGTAAGGCCGACCTGGCAGTGGTTAATACCTATTACATGGGTAAATTAGCCAATTCAGCTAATGAATTGGAACGCGAAGCTGCAGATAAAGTAGGGCTGTTTTTTCCAAATCAAACGGAAAGAGGCACACACGTAAATGTAAGTGGTGCAGGTGTTACAAAGCATGCCAAGCACACCGAGGAAGCACTAGCACTTTTGGAGTTCCTTGTTTCAGAACAGGCGCAACGAGTTTTTGCTAAAGCTAACTATGAGTATCCCGTTAACCCAGAGGTAGAAATGAGCGCTTTCCTTAGTGAATTTGGGACTTTTCAGGCAGACTCAATTCCTTTATACAAACTAGGCGCATATAATCAAGATGCCGTGGCCGGTTTTGAAAAAGCGGACTGGAAGTAACACAGTTTTCACCACATGGCTAGATGGGCAACTCTTTTTTCTGCGCTTGTAGTAGGCTTACTGCTCATCCCCTTTGTATTGCTGTTTTTTTCCTTAGACCCTTCCACCATTCTAGGTGTGTTTTCAGGCTGGTGGAGTGAAGCTGCGTTTAACACCTACACCTTAGCTACGGGAACTGTATTATGCTCATTGCTGTTTGGCATTCCAGCAGCGTGGTTTGTTTCGCGATATACCTTTGCAGGCAGGTCTATTTTAGAGGGGCTGCTTGTTCTTCCACTTGCTATTCCTGGATATATTCAAGCGTATACGTACAAAGGGCTATTAGATCCTTTTGGAACTACTGCAGCTTGGTTTAATTTTTACCTAGAAGTAGACCAAATGGGCTACCTCATGGTGATTCTGGGAAGTGTACTCTATCCTTACATCTATTTAGCGGCCCGAACTGCGTTTTTGGCGCACAGTTCAACATTGTATCAAGCGGGGCTTTCGCTTAGGGCAAATCCAACAAGGGTATTCTGGCGCATTGTGATCCCGCTGGCTCGCCCTGCAATCATTGGCGGTGTTATGTTGGTGGTTATGGAAGTGTTCAATAACTATGGGGCGGTGAGCTACTATGGTATTCAAACCTTTTCAACTGAAGTAGTACGGTTGTGGAATCCAATGAACTTGCAACCTGTAATTCGCATAGCAATTAGTGTCATCTTGCTCGTTTTGTTGATCATGTACCTCGAAAAGAAATCGAGAAGTCGAGCTGCATTTCATGAGAATAAGGGGAGGTCAATACGGGTAAAGCTTGAAGGGAACTGGCGTAAAACAGCAGTGTATTCTGCCTTATTTACCCCTTTATTAGTGGGCTTTATTATTCCTGTTGCTCAATTGATGTATTGGGCAACAATGGTTTATGCGGAAGTATTAACAGATGAGTTTTGGCGGTTGGTAGTTAATACTGCATCATTAGCCTTGGCTGCTGCCTTTATCTCACTGGGCATTGCTGTACTCATTCACTACACCAATGGTTGGGTAAAGTCGCAACCATTGGCTCGTTGGACCAGCTTTGCGCGAATAGGGTATGCTATACCAGGAGCCGTAGTGGGAGTAGCCATGTTGTTACCTTTAGCCTACCTCAGTAAGTGGAGTGGCGTGTTGTTAACGGGCTCACTGGTTACATTAACTTTTGCATACGCAGTTCGATTTCAAACAGTTGCTTATCAGGCTGTTGAGTCTGGTTTTAATAAGCTGAGTCCTAACCTGCTTGAAGCGGCTAGAAGTCTCAGGTCTTCTTTTTCAACGGGATTGTTTAAGGTCTACCTTCCGTTGTCTATTCCAGCTTTAAGTACTGCTATTTTACTCGTATTTGTTGATGTCATGAAAGAACTTCCCCTAACGATGCTCTTTCAATCGTTTAACTTTGAGACCTTAGCAGTTAGGGCATTCAAACTTATGGAAACAGATGGTGCAGTTTATGATTCTGCAGTGCCTTCCCTGCTCATCATCGGCTTGGGCTTATTACCTGTTGTACTTTTAAACCGAATAGCTAAGTAGTATGCAAGGATTAAAACTCAATGCGATTGTAAAGTCTTTCAGTGATGGAAATCCAGTACTACAAGGAATCTCCCTAAACGTTCCCGTTGGTGCAATTATGGCATTAGTGGGACCTAGTGGAGGAGGAAAGTCGACCTTATTAAGGTGCATCGCAGGATTTGAAAAACCTGACTCAGGAGAGGTGATAATGAGCGAGCGAGAAATGTCCTCATCAGCCCATTTTACAGCACCGGAGAAGCGTCCTATTGGTTTTTTCTTCCAAGATTATGCGCTATTTCCCCATATGACCGTTAAGGCCAATATAGAATTTGGACTTCATGGAATGAAGAAGTCAGAGCGTAATACACTTGTTAAGGACCTTTTGCATCGATTAGAGCTGGATGATTTGGATAGACGGTATCCACATGAGTTATCAGGAGGACAACAGCAGCGAGTTGCTTTGGCTCGCGCAGTTGCGCCAAAACCAGAACTGCTACTCCTCGACGAACCATTCTCAAATATCGATACACAGTTTAAGAAAGAAGTGCGCATCTTGGTTAAGCAGTTAATACGAGAAGAAGGTATAACGGCAATAATCGTAACCCATGATCTTGAGGATGCGATTGATATAGCTGATCGCTTCGTTTTTTTAGAAAAAGGAAGCCTTGTGCAAGAGGGTACGCTTGATGAAATTCGTCAAGATCCCGCAACACCTTTTATTTCAAGTTACTTCCAATAGGTGATTGTCTGAAAATGGACACCAGGTGTTTGTTTTCGAACAATTCAATTCCCAAGAATTGTAGTTTATTCAGTTAATCAATTGATAATCAATACTATGTTTGTTTTGGCATAGGGCTTGACAACGATGTTGCAGGCAAAGGCAAATTCCTGTTTAGTTAGGCAATTGGCAGGTAACCCGTTGAGCAATCAACGGGTTTTTTTATATCCATAAATAATAAAAGGCCAAAACAACCATAGCAATCAACCCAATGATTGCAAGACCAGAGTTGAACAAGCCAGGTCTGTGCTCATTAGGTATAGAATTACTGCGCATTGCCATCAGGTTGAGGGACGCTAAAATTGGTGCGGCGATAAACGACAGCACAGTTGCTACTTGTACCATTGACCCCATATTACCGACATATTTCCAAAGTATCACTAAAGCACCAAGGCAAGTCAAGAGAAGTAAAAGTTGATACACCTTTCGCTCCTCAAGTCGAAGTAATGGACTTAAAACAGGTTTTAATACACGACTATAACCATCAAGCACAGTAAGTGTAGTAGAAAACATCGTAGTAAAAGCAGCGATCAGTATTAACGGTTTAGACCAAGAACCAATTACGGAAGTATACATAGAAACTAACTGATCCGCAAATACAGCTCCTTTTGAACTAATAGCTATGGGTTTTCCATAAAAAAGCAAGGCTCCAAGCGTCACAAAACAAACGGCTAATACACTTGTACCCCAGTAACCGATGTTGAAGTCAAGCATGGTGCGTTTTAATGTGTATCCTTTTTGTTTCATTTTTTCTACAGTCCATGAAGAGTGCCAAACTGATATTTCAATTGGTGCGGGCATCCAGCCTGTAAACGCTATTAAAAAGGCTAAATCAATGGGGTTGAAAAAATCGAATGAATTAGAAGCGATTGCGGTTTCAGGCTGGTAATAGGTAATTGCAATCAATACTGCTGTAAAGGTTGTTACGCTGAGTAAAATAATTACGTAAGTCATTACCCGATCAAGAAGCCTATAACTACCCGTAATAAGCAGGGCTAAACAAAAACCTAGTACAAGCGTACTACCTTCAAGCATGGTAAACGAAATGCCCGTTATGGCATTTAAAATACCGGCTGTTACCACTGTAACTGCCGCTTGCACGGTAAACATGGATCCTACAGATACAAGTACGAATAAGAACACGGCCCATTTTCCAATTTCTGAGTATCCATGAATCAAATTTTTACCAGTAATCGCTGCATACTTAGGTCCATACTGAAAAAATGGAAACTTTAATAAATTCGCTACAAGAGCAAATACGATCATCCCAAGCCCATATGCAGCGCCCGCGCGCGTTGATTGCACCAAATGAGAAACACCTACCGCTGCTCCTGCGTAAACTAACCCAGGTCCAAGCAAGGAGAAAAACATTTTTAGTCGCTGCATGGTTTCAAAAGTAGTGCATCATTTAAATTTGTCCCCATCACCATTAAAACATTCCCAAAACAATGATAGTTCTTCTCTCACCGGCTAAGTCACTAGACTATTCAACCCCTTATCCAATTCAATTTGAACCTACTCAAGTTCGCTTTCAGGAGCAAACAACTAAATTGGTGAATAACCTAAAGCGCAAAAGCGCAAAAGGAATCAAAGAGCTTATGTCAATTAGCGATGATCTAGCACAATTGAACAAAACCCGCTACATGGATTTTAAGTTGGAGTCTTCAACTACAAAGGCAGCATTGTACGCATTTAATGGAGAAGTATATAATGGTTTAGACGCCTATCAATTAAAAGAAAATCAACTTGAATTTGCTCAGCGCCACCTGCGGATTCTTAGTGGTCTATATGGTGTTTTGAGACCAATGGATGCAATTGCTCCCTATCGACTTGAAATGGGAACGAGGCTTAAAATCGGTAAGCACAAAAATTTATATCAATTCTGGGGAGATCAATTGGTTGACTCTTTAAAGCGTGAAATAACTGAACATAAAGATCAGACCTTTATAAATTTAGCTTCTTTGGAGTACTTCAAAGCCGTTCGTCAATTAAGCAGTTCAAACAAGGTAATAACTCCTGTTTTCAAGGATTTCAAAAACGGGAAATTGAAGGTGATTCAGTTTTTTGCTAAAAAGGCGAGAGGCCAAATGACACGCTTTATCATCGATCAGGAATTGAAAAGTCCAGAACACGTGAAACTTTTCAATGCTGAAGGCTATACCTTCAGTGAGGCAGAATCATCTGAGGTGGAGTGGGTTTTTACACGCTAATTACAAGACCTTTGCCTGTGGGTATTTTTGCATCCAAGAATCCAAGGCATCATGGTCCCTCAACGTGATTATTGTTTTGTAATCCAGACGAACTCGGATTTTCTCTTGTAAAACCTTTTCTTTTTTCTTTTTTCTGCTCATATCGAGTACATTTACGAATTACTAAACGCGAAACAAGAAACGATGTTCTGTGTTTAGAAAACTTTAAGGGTTTTTAACAGTTTCCTTATCATGCGCACAATCGAAACCATTACCAATGATGTGTTCACTATCACCATCTTTGACCTAAACGAGAAATATGTCGTTAAGTTAGAAGGAGGGCCAATTGAGCAGGTTTTTAAGTTGAAAAAAGAAAGTGTAAAAGGGCTCGATGGATTAAAACAGATTCTCGATCAACATTACCTCGACAGAGCTCGAGAAATTCACAATGAGCTGTTTTTAAATTTAAAGGAATCATTAGAAAGAAATTCATGAGAACATTTTTTATAGGATTATTCAGTGTGCTTTGTTTTTTGGTGGCTGAAGCACAAACGATTCGATTAGCTAATGGATCGCACAAGCTTGAAGAGGTAAGCCTCGATAACCCAACTACCCATCTGTTTAATGGAGTGATTCAATTTGATAAGCTTCCATCTCATGATGAGTTAACACGGCTAAATTCTACATCAAAATTTTTGAGCTTTATTCCTCCCTCAAGTTTTATAATAACCTTATCACCCGATACAGAGGTCAGTTTCTTAACTAATTCTAATGCGCGATTCTATGAATGGTGTTCAGCATGTAAAATCCATAGTTCGGCTTCAAATCAGCAAAACGGAAAGCCCTTCATTATAACATTGTTTAAGGATGATGCGATGGTGCGGGCTAGCAGTGGGGCTAATCAAGTCGATTGGATTGAAAAGATTGCTCCAAAAGTATGGCGAATTGAGTTGAACGATGGTGGCCTAAATGAGCTGGCGCAATGGGATAACATTTACAGTATAGAAGGAGACGACCCAGAAGCTTTTCCAGAAAACAGAGAAGCAAGATCAAATCATCGATCAAACCTTATAGCTACCCAGAGCTCCATTGGACTTACTTACAATGGTGAAGGAGTATGGGTTTCAATGGGAGATGATGGTAAAGTAGGGCCGCATATTGATTTTAAAGGAAGGGTTTCTCAAGTTGCTGCAGGGGTATATGGTGGAAATCATGGAGATCACGTAGGAGGCACCATTATGGGTGCAGGTAATTTAGACCCTAAAGCTAGAGGAATGGCCTGGGGATCAGATTTACTTGTATTTGACGTATGGAAAGCAGTAGACACGTCCTACATTACTCATTTTAACCCAGGCGTAGTAGTAACAAGTACTTCCTACAGCAACGGTTGTAACGCAGGATACACTAATCGTGCAAGAAGAGTCGATGAAAGTATCTGGAATATGCCAAACCTGATGCACGTATTTTCTGCAGGAAATGCTGGAACATCCGACTGTGGTTATGGAGCGGGTAATGAATGGGGCAATATTACTGGAGGTATTAAGGTGGGGAAAAATGTGATTGCCGTAGGTAACCTGACCAAATCAGACATGTTAGCGACTTCAAGCAGCAGGGGGCCTGCGCACGATGGAAGAATTAAGCCGGAGATTTGCGCGGTAGGAACAGATGTGTACTCAATAAATGAAGGTAATATTTACAATAGTTCTACGGGTACTTCAATGTCAGCACCAGGAGTAGCAGGTGTTTATGCCCAACTTGTTCATACATACCGTGATCTGAACAATGGAGTTACTCCGAGAAGCGATATCATTAAAGCTGCTTTATTAAATGGATCGGACGATTTGGGAAACCCTGGTCCTGATTTCAAATATGGCTATGGACGAATGAATGCTAAGAATAGCTACGAGATATTAGCTAATCAACACTATGATACCTCCGCTGTAGTTCAAGGTCAACAGGTTCAATTTACGGTGACGATTCCAAGTGGGCTGGAGTCAGCTAAAATTATGCTCTATTGGAATGATCATGAAGCGACAAATAACGCACCCAAAGCTTTAGTGAATGATTTGGACCTCGTTGTAGTAAATCCAAACGGTCAACAAATAAATCCCTACATACTTGATCATTCTCCTAACCCTTCAGCGCTCAATCAGAACGCTACCAATGGGGTAGATACGCTAAATAATATTGAGCAAGTAGTTTTAAATGCGCCAATAGGAGGTGTTTATGCATTTACAGTGTACGGAACGACTGTACCTTTCGGTCCCCAACCATTTGTAGTGTGTTATGAAACTAAATCAGCTGAAATTGAAGTTACCTATCCAAACGGTGACGAGCATTTTGTTCCTGGTGATGAAGAATATATTCGGTGGGATGCACAGGGCAACCAAGCTAACTTCAACGTTGAATATTCTACCAATAACGGAGCAACATGGAATAGCATTGGTGTCGCAAGTCAGAATGAACGTAGTTTGCAATGGACGCCAACTGATAGCGATGTTTCTGGTGAATGCTTGGTGCGCGTTACCAGTGGAGGGTTAACTGATGAAAGTGATGGAACGTTCAATATATTAGGAGTAGCGGGAGGAATAAGTTTTGATTATATATGTCCTGACTCAATTGGCGTAATCTGGGGAGCGGTACCCCAAGCAACAGCATATGAAGTGCTTATGCTAGACTCAACATACATGGTTCCTATAGATACGTTTACAGCGACATCAGCAACAATTTACAATGTGAACTTAAGTGAAGAGAACTGGATTACCATCCGAGCAATTAATGCAACAACCATTGGACGAAGAGCAATTGCCATTCCCATTCCATCCGACGTGTTGAATTGTCAATTAAGCTATGATATTGCCCTTGAGTCGGTGGAGGTTCCTTCAAGCGGGCTCTTTTACAATTGCATCGATTACTCATCCACACCAATTCAGCTAGCGATTAAAAATACCGGAAACACTGTTGTAGATACAGTTTTAGCAGAATATCAGCTGAACAACGGCCCAATCGTATCAGAACAGTTTGCGCTATTCTTAGCTCCGGGAGCTGACACAGCAATTGCCTTTAATGCTACCGAAGACCTTTCGCCTCTCGGAAATTACCAACTAAATGCATGGATCAACCAACCTAACGACTTTCTTGTCAATGATACGGTAGTATCAAATTTTACCATGGCTAATGGCTCTTCTGTCATGATGCCTAATGTTACGGATTTTGAATTGGAAACCAATTGTGGTACAGGTTCTAACTGTGAGGACGAAAACTGCTTGCTCATAAGTGACTGGCAGAATGTATCGAATGTTGAGGGAATTGATCAAATTGACTGGCGTGTCAATAATGGTGGAACGCCATCTGCAGGAACTGGTCCGAATGCAGACCATACACTTGGTAATGCAAATGGAAAATACATTTATTTAGAGGCTTCAGGAGGGTGTGTAAATCAAGAAGCACATTTGATGTTGTCCTGTGTTGATTTATCAAATGCCGTGGCTCCAGAGTTCAATTTCTGGTATCATATGGATGGAGCAGATATGGGTGAGCTCCATGTGGATGTTTTACATGAAGGTACTTGGCATATGGATGTAATTCATCCGCTTCAAGGAGATTACGGTCCTTCATGGAACTTGGGTTTTGTTAATTTATCTCCTTTCGCGGGAAGTATTATTTCAATTCGAATGAGAGGTCAAACTGGAGGCGGGTTTAGCAGTGATCTTGCACTTGACGACCTTGGAATTGATGAAAGCGTGCAGGCTCCAAGAGCATCGTTTGAGGTGGGTGATCAAAGCGTGTGTAGTTTTCAAGCTGTGGAGTTGAATGACTTATCTCAATATGCCCCAAATTCATGGTTATGGTCAATTCAACCATCAACATATCAGTACATTCAAAACACAAGTGCTACTTCTCAGAACCCAGTTGTTCTATTCGATCAACCTGGACAATATACCATTGAGCTTATCGCCTCAAATCCAAATGGCGCTGATACAAGCACACAGGTAAGTGCAGTAACGGTAGGTGACGGAATAATGCCGAACATAGCCGAGGATTTTGAGTCAAACTTTTTCCCACCTTCAAGTGCATGGAATATTATCGCTGGAGGAGGTACAATCAATTGGGATGAACGTTCGAATATTACGGGAAGTTCAGGAACACCAACAACTGCTCTGTGGATAAATAACTTCTTCAACACCATTGAAGGAGATATTAATATGATTGAGTTACCTACGTTAGACTTGACACAAGTTAATGACGCAATGCTGTATTTTGACCTTGCACACGCTCAAAAGTTAAACAGTCAAGACCGCCTATTTGTAGAAGCAAGCAACGATTGCGGTGAAAGCTTTATTTTTAACCTCTATGATAAGCAGGGGTTTGCTTTGTCAACAGCAGGGGCAAGCGGAAGCAATTGGCAGCCCTCATCGGCTTCAGAGTGGAGAAGGGATAGTGTTTCTTTATCAAGTTTAGCAGGTTCAAAAGCGGTTATACGGTTTGTATTGGTAAGTAATAGGGGGAATAACCTCTACATTGACAACATTAATGTAGAAGATAGATCTTCAGCAGAAGCTAATTTCACATGGGGCTTGGCCTGTGAACGTACAACAACATTCTCTGAGTTAGCAGCAGGTGTAAACATTTCGTACGATTGGAATTTCGGTGCAGGCTCAACGCCTTCAACAGCTAGTGGAGCAGGCCCCCATACCGTTACGTATAGTAATCCGGGTCAAGTAAATGTTTCGTTAGTTGTTTCAGATGCAACTGATTCAGATACTTCCATCCAAACCATACAAGTTCAACCAAGCGCTGATGCAAGTTTCTCATATCAAAATGCTCCACAGGACTTCCTTGACATCACCTTTACAGCCAGCACCCCTTCCAGTTATGGTCATTTATGGGAGTTTGGAGATGGAGACACCGCTTGGGGGCAAGTCGTAAACCATGTTTATACTGCAAAAGGCAATTATGTTGTCAAGCACGTAACCGGGAATACCATCTGTGGTCCAGACTCTATCATACAAGTAGTGAAGGCTGCACCCCTGTCATTGCAAGAGATTAACGGTGGCGCGATAATGGTGTTTCCAAATCCAACAAATGATACGTGGCAAGTTGAAGGGTTAAACCGAGATACAAAATGGACATTATCAGATGCTTTAGGTAGCGTTGTACGTCAAGGTTACTCTACGAATGAAACGTTGACAATTGTTGGCAGCAATCTATCTGCTGGGTATTACACCTTAACCCTTGAACAAGACACAGGAATAGGGTACATGCGATTACTGAAAAAGTAAGAAGAAGTTTAAGATGAATGAGAACTGGTCTCCTCAGTTACCTCAGTGTAATTGAAGAGGCTGTTCTCTTTGATGGACTTAGCCACCTTATTCGGCACCATTTCTTCCCATCCACCAACATTTCTTTTAATCATGTCAAGCACATCATCGGAAAAGATTTCCAATAGCTCTCGATTAACCTTCTCAATGTCTTCGATCTTATTATTATCTACCAAAAATTGAAAGAGGCTATATAGTTCTCGTGGAAGCATAAAGTTTTCGCAGGTGTACAGTCCATCCACATCTCCAGAAGTAGCAGGGTAAATGAACAACTTTACATTCATACCAAATAGGCGACCAAAGGCCTCTAAAATCCCTCCTTGTAAATGACTGTAATATTTACGGTCGAAAATTGCCGTTAAGTTATTTATACCTAAAATAACACCAATTTTTCTACCTCGGTTTACACGAGATAGGTAAGTAACAAGCTTATAGTAACGCTGAAAGTTTGTGATTATAACGGTTTGACCAAGGGAGCAAAGAATATCTACTCGATCCAGAAAATCCTTCTCATCAATAGTCTCACCTTTATTAATAAGGTTGTTTAAGGTAAGTTCACAGAGTACAACGAGGTTTTCCTTATCAACATCTTCCTCATTTTTAAATTGACGGTATCCCGCTAATAACATATCTACGTTGACTAGAGTTGGCGGACGAAACCTACCACGCAATACGAGGATATTTTTTTTGTACAAGGCATCAGAGGGTTGCAGGTTGTTGCCATCAGCGCCAAACATTGCTGCATCTGTTAGTCCATTTTTAACTAACTTCAGGCTGATTAATCGATTGTCAAAATCTTCAAAATCGGGACCGATAATGTTAAACATGTCAATTTCAATTCTTCCTTCAGCGATGCTATCAGTTAATGACAACAACATGTCATCAGCATCGTCTTTATGAGAGAAACATGCATGAATTAAGTTCACACCTAGCCTGCCAATTGCCTTTTGTTGAAGCAGGTTGTCGTTGTCGTGCAAGCGGACATGTAATATGCAAAGGTTTGCCTCCCGATGAGGTTCCAGTTGAAACTTGATCCCTAACCAGCCATGTCCTTGATTGGTTTTGTGGTAGTTGAGGGTTTCTATTGTGTTGGCAAATGAAAAGAAACACGTATCACTTGCGCGCTCTTGAAGTTTTGAAGTGATGTCGGAAAAATCTTTGTCTAGGATAACTTCTAACCGTTCCTTACTCACGTAACGTGGACTAGACCCATAGATCGAATCAGAAATCTTCATGTCATAGGCAGAAGTAGTCATTGCTATGGTGCCTGAGGCAGCACCTGCCTGGAAAAATGTAGCAGCTGTTTCCTGTCCAGCACCAATTTCACTGAATGATCCGTAAATCGTATCATCTAAATTGATTTGAAGTGCCTTCTCTCGCGTGGTAAGCTTTCGAAACTCTTGCATGAAGTATAGGTTGTCCGGTTTAAGTCCAAAGTTAACCATATATACGGTCTTTTAACGCCTAATTGTGGTAAGCTTTGTCCCTTATAATTCGCGTTCATCAGAATTTTTTACCAGCCGTAAATCAAAATTGACCATTGGTGTATATAACACGTAACACACTCATTTTCAGCATAGATTTGTTCTGTAATCAAAACTTAAAAGCTATGAACTCACTGAAAGTAATATTAATGTCAACTGCTCTTATACTTAGTGCATTCGCACATGCCTCTAGCCCAACAGAGAAAAAATTAACCTTGAAGGATTTTGTTTCATTGAATGTAGAGGTTCCTTCAGAGGCAGAGTTAAAAGGAGACTCTGGGTAAGTACTAGTAACCTATACTGTTAACCAAGATGGATTAATTGAGGTTATGGATATTGAAGGCTCTGAAGATGTATTGAAAACTTACGTGCTTGAACACCTTAATGGAAAACAAGTAATAGGAGACGGCACGCCTGGTGTACTTAAGCAATTTAAAATCAATTTTATTAGGCAATAAAAAAAGCCTCCGAAAGGAGGCTTCTTTGAACAAACTAAACCACTGAAAATTACACTGTGTAAAGGGAAGAGATTCCCTTTTTTCTGTGTTATACAAAGAGACGCTTTTTCAATTCATTTTGTTTTCAATAAGCGTTCAAAAGTTTTAATTTCTTCATTTACAGGTTGAATACATGGTTTTGATCATATTCCCATGTGGTAATCCTCTTACTCTTCCATAGCATTCTGTATTTTAGTCCAAAATTTATCGAATGAACAAGATACTCATTGCAAATAGGGGAGAAATAGCTCTGCGAATCATGCGTTCATGCAGAGAAATGAACATTAGCACTGTGGCAATATTTTCTGAAGCTGATCGGAATGCCCCATTTGTGAAGTATGCGGATGAAGCTGTTTGTATTGGTCCACCTCCAAGTTCTGAGTCTTACCTATTGGGGGATAAAATCATTGAAATTTGCAATTCACTCGAAGTAGACGGTATTCATCCGGGTTATGGATTTTTATCTGAAAATGCAGGCTTTGCGAGATCTGTTAAAGCAGCTGGGTTAACACTAATTGGACCCTCTCCAGAGGCGATGGAAGTTATGGGTAGTAAGTTGGCAGCGAAAGCAGCCGTTAAGAAATATGACATTCCATTGGTTCCGGGTACAGATGAGGCAGTAGACGACACTAATGAAGCACGAGAGATAGCTTCATCCATAGGTTTTCCAATTCTAGTTAAGGCTTCTGCAGGTGGTGGTGGTAAGGGTATGCGTATAGTTGAGCATGCTGACGAGTTTGATGAACAACTTGAACGAGCAGTGAGCGAAGCGAAATCTGCTTTTGGAGACGGTTCGGTGTTTATCGAACGATTCGTAGGATCACCACGCCATATTGAAATACAAATATTAGCAGATACACATGGAAATACGGTTCACCTTTTTGAGCGCGACTGCTCTGTACAGCGCCGTCATCAGAAGGTGATTGAAGAGGCTCCTTCATCTGTACTGTCTGATGCAAAACGCAAGGAAATGGGGGACTGTGCCATTGCTGTTGCTAAAGCTTGTAATTATGTTGGAGCGGGAACAGTTGAATTCTTATATGACAAGACAGGCGAGTTTTATTTCTTAGAGATGAATACTAGACTTCAAGTAGAGCACCCTGTTACAGAGCTGATTACCGGAGTAGATTTAGTTAAAGAACAGATTAATATTGCCCGAGGAGAAGTACTTTCCTTTAAACAAGAGGACCTAACAATCCAGGGGCATGCTATGGAGGTGCGTGTATATGCCGAAGATCCAGCAAATAACTTTTTACCAGATATTGGTACTCTTCAGACTTACCGTGCCCCTCAAGGACCTGGAATACGTGTAGACGATGGTTTTGAAGAGGGAATGACCATTCCCATTTATTACGATCCGATGATTTCGAAGCTCATAACCCACGGAAAGAATAGGGAGGAGGCCCGAAAGCGGATGATAAGGGCAATAAAGGATTATCAAATAACTGGAGTTCAAACTACGCTTAGTTTTTGCAAATTCACGCTAGAACATGAGGCATTTAAATCTGGAAATTTTGATACAAACTTTGTTAAGCACAACTACAAACCTGAGATGCTGGAAGCTCATGCTGATGATGAAGAAGAGCTAGCAGCTTTGATTGCGGCCCAGGTAATGCGCAAGACCAAAGCAACTGAAAAAAATCAGCGATCTGAAAGTCAAAACAGCAGTTCATCTTGGTGGAAATCACGGTCGTAATGATCAGAGCGATTCATATTTTTGGTATCATATTAATGCTCATGGGCTGCTCTACAGCCAAGATAAGTATTGAGGTATACCAACCAGCTAAGGCACCTGTAGATTCTACTATAACAACCATAGGTTTAATAAATCGAGCTGATTTTAATCAGGTAGTTCTTCCTAGTAGGGTTGCTCATCCAGAACACCTTAGAGGAAAGTATCTAGAAATAACGGAAAATGTATTGTTAGCATTACGCATTGATTTCAACGAGGGAGAGCGTTTTTCGGTTTGGGAAATCAAGCGAGGCGCAATGCCTAGCAGCGGTAAGATCAATGGTAGCCCTGCGCCTCCCGAAAGCCTTACACGTGTTTGTCAGGTATATCGTCTTCAAGGTGTTGTGGCCTTAGAGGGGGTAGATTACTATTCAAATGCTGACTATTCGATTACAGAGTCGCCCGTTGTTGACCGAAATCAAGGCCCAATGAGCATTCCTACATTTAACGGGAGCCAACGGTTTGAAGCGGAATTTTTTTGGAGAATGTACGACTGTGAAGGACATGTTTTAGGGGAACCAATCACTACACGCGGAGTATACGCGATTCAAGCTCAATCGGAACACCCAGAAGGCGTTACCTCTAGTTTGATTTCAGTGGAAAAAGGGTTGATTGAGGCTGGTTATGAAGCTTCTAAAAACTACGCTGCGCAGATTTCACCGTATTGGAAAGAAGTGGAGCGTACATTCTACCTTTATGGTAATAGTGATCTGTATTATGCAGGTAATCTTGCGCTCGGCGGTGATTGGGATGAGGCTACAGATATTTGGTATTCATTAACGGAATCACCATCCAAAGCATTAGCTCGCAAAGCCTCTTACAATATGATTTTAGCGAGCGAAGTTGCAGGCGAATTTGATTTGGCAAAGGCTTGGGCTGAAAAATGCATAACTCAGTTTGAAATGAAGCAGGCCAAAGCTTACCTCAAGCTCTTAAACTTGAGGGAAAAAGAGATTAAGGAACTTCAGCGGCAACTCGATTAATTCAAGTTGCGCTCAACGTAATTCAATACCTTCTTCATCAGGTGTACCCGATCTTTTCCGCGAACATTGTGTTTATGACCGGGGTACATAAAGAAATCAATATCGATGTCATGATCTACAGCAGTTTTCAATAACTCTAAACTATGCTGGGGTACAACGACATCATCGTCAGCACCGTGAATAACTAAGACCTTTGATTTAAAGTTTGGTACCAATGGCAGCACCGAAGTGCGGTTAAACCCAGCTTCATTTGTTTCAGGAGTAGCCATGTACCGCTCCGTATACATTACCTCATATAAGGACCAATCCGTTACCGGTCCACCAGCAACTGCAACATCGAAAAGTTTTGGGTAATTCCCTGCTAACGATAAGGTCATAAAACCGCCATATGACCAACCGTGAACAGCAATTTTGGAAGTGTCAATGTAGGGTTCTTTCATCAGTTTCTTTAACCCTGTTACTTGATCTTGCATCTCAAGCTTTCCTAGGTTTCTATAAGTAGCTTGTTCAAAATCTTTTCCGCGGTTTCCGCTACCCCTACCGTCAATGGTGTAAACGATGTATCCTTTATTTGCAAAGTGGTACATCCAAAGTGGGGCAGCGCCTAACCAGCGATTCTGGATTAGTTGAACATTTGGTCCATTGTAAACATAAAGAAGAACAGGGTACTTTTTTGAAGGATCAAAATCAAATGGCTTGATTGTTCGGGTAAATAATTTTTCTCCAGTCGTTAACGTGATATTTCCAATTTCTGGTTTGCGAAGCGCAACTTCTTTAAAGGGATCATCAGATTCTAATAATGCCTCACTTTTACGCGTCCGCGTATTTATAAGTTGAACGGTGTATGGTTGATCTATTGAGGAGTATGAATCAATCAGGAAATCTCCAGATGGACTAAGTTTAGCGCGATGATAACCTGGTTCTTTAGTTAATTGAATTACAGGAAATCCCTTTTTCGTTATACGAGCTGACTCATCGTCCCGGTTCTTACCTTTATTGTTTCCATCCAGAATCACTTCGTACAAGTGACGATCAATTGAGTTTTTGGGTATTCCCGCAAAATAGAGGCGATCGCCGTCTTTTGATTGACCTAAAAATTCATCAACAATAATATCATTTGTGGCAATTTGTGCGAGTAGCTGTCCACCTCGACTGTAATAGAAGAAGTTATTGTAACCATCTTGATTGGATACCCAGAGGAAATTTTTGCCAACAAAGTACAGCGGGTGAGCGGGACTCAAATACTTGTCATCACGCTCTTCAAAAAGTGTAGCTACAAACTTACCATCTTTGACATTAAACTGCTTTAATTCAAGTTGGTTTTGCTCCCGGTTCATCTCAGCTAAATAAATGAATTCGGAACGCGGTCCCCATGTAACGCTTGAAAAGTAGCGATTTTTGGTGTTTCCAAGTTTTAACCAAACGGTGTCGTTTTTCTTCAAGTCGTAAACAACGAGATTAACCGATTCGCTCGACTGACCTGCCATTGGATATTTACTAGTTACTAGTTTTCCAGGTCTCGAATCAATGTTTAAAAAAGGGTAATCAGTAACTTCCGATTGATTGTTTACGTAGAATGCGAGTTTCGTTCCATCAGCATTCCAAAATGTTCCTTTATTAATTCCAAATTCAAATCTATGGACAGGCTGTCCGATTACTACATCCTCTCCAATTGCATTGGCAGCAAAGGTTCTTGTATCGCCTTTATCGTCGGTTACATGAAGGTCATTTCCCAACGTGTAAGCAACAGAGGTTGAGCGATTGTGGATGTCGGTATTTTGTGCAATGGAGCGGTATTCATTTACCTTAACAATTGTTGGTGAACCGTTCTCGTCAGTGTAATAATAAACCCCACCATTTTCGGTATACCAAAAAACATCTGAGTTTGTCCAATTTAATTTTGGAAACTGTTTGAGGTTACTGTTCTCAGGCAATAAATTGATAAAGTCTGGTAATGTAATTACAACGGTCCGATCACCTTGTGTAGCATTTTTTCGGTATACAGCCTCTCCTTCACTTGTTATGTAGTAAAAGTCTGATGTTCCTGGAATCCAATCAATTTGCCGATATGACTCAGGTCGATATTTAGACCATTGTCCAAGAATAGCATCTTCAATTGTCAATTGTTCAACTTGTGCATTTACAGTATTTATCAGTGATACTGCAACAACGATGAGCGTCTGAGTTAACTTGTTAATCATACCTTATTGATCTAAATGAGTTAATCGTGCTAAAAAATGGTGGTTTTCACCTGAATAAATGAGTTCAAACTTTAAACCGGCTAATTGTGCATGTTGTTCCATTCTACGAGCATCTAAGAATAGCCAATTAAATTTTCGCCCAATGTAATGCTTGTATTTTAATTTGTAGGAGATTTCTCCGTAATATTCGCGCTGAATCTGCTTAGAAAGTTTTGCGTTTATGTCATCAAAGAGGTAGATGAGATCAGAACTGTCAATTAGCGCCTGGCCCTCCTTGTTGATCAGGCCCTTAAGCTGTTTGAAAAAAACAGGAAGGTTAGCTAAAGAACCAGCAATGCCTATTCCATTCATGAGCATAAGGACAGTATCATATTTCCCCTTCGCTTCGTAAAAACTAATTTGCTCGGCATCAATTCCGAGTTTAATTAAAGTTTGTACCGACTTCGCTGAAGTTTCTATGGCTTTGACATTAAAACCTTTGTTAATCAAGTATGAAGCGTGAGGTCCAGCACAAGCACCAACATCTAATATATTTCCTTCACAATTGCTCAGTGCTATTTGTTCAAGTTTAGGCATATCTGTATACTTGCGAAAGAGATAGCTAGGAGGGATCTCATCTGGATCCGTTACATCCGTGTATACTTCAATGGGAGAGGTATCCTTACGCAAAAAATAGTTGGATACAGCTAGACCAAAAATATCTTCGTGAAATTCGGCTTCTTGGTTGCCTTGCAGGTCCATAGACATTACTACTTTTGAACATCAAAATTAAATGAATCAGCCATGGGATCTAGAAAAGGATTAAAAAAAGAAATTAATGAGCGTTTAGGTGAAATTATTGAACTGGGTTACATTGAGCTCATTAATAACCCTAAAGCTGATCAAAAGAAATTAGAAGCATTGATTGATCAAGCTGCAGATGCTGCTGACAACCTTGTAAATCGAATTAATAACCATCAGGGTTATTCTACGCGCAAAGAAGTTAAAGGTCACTTTAAAAGCATTCGCGAGGATTTGAATAAGGCAGAAGAAAGTCTTTTGGCAAAAATTGCAAAAGGATAAGTATTTTTCGGATGGAGCGAAAGCACGTTTTATTTTTCTTTCTGAGTATCGTCACCCTCATATTTGCATATTTCTCATACCGTCAAAATGAGCTTATTGAGGTTCTCGATCAAGAAATAGTAAAGCTTGCGAATCAAAAGCAAAAGGTGCTTGTTGAGAAGTACGCTCTTCAAAAAGAGCTTGAATTGCTCAAGTTAGACTTCGCTTCCGAGGATTCAACGACAGTTCAAAACGACAGTGTTAATTGATGCGCTGTTTTTGAGTTCGGGTTGTTGAGACTAACGCCTAACAGGCGATAACTCGTATCGTTGCTGTAGAGCTGAGCTAAGGCGTCCATACTAGTTTGCTTTATTTCTTCTTTGGTAAGAAAGTCTGATGAAGGGGTATGTGATTTTGAATAGGTTTTAAAGGCAGAGTTCCTAAGTTTTATTGTAACTGTTTTTCCGCTGAAGTCACTTTTATCAATTCGCTCAAATAACGTTTTGAGGAGTTGGTTTAATTCCGTCCTTAAGTCTTTAATATCCGATAGATTATCCTCAAAGGTGCGCTCGGCGCCTATTGACTTGCGTTGCCTATGAGGCAGCACCGGCCTGTCGTCTATTGTTCTTGAAATCTTATAAAAGAATAAACCTTGTTTGCCAAAATAGTGACTTAGAAAGTCCAATGATTTTGACCTTAAGTCTCTTCCTTGATGGATGTCAAGCTTGTGCATTCGTTCAGCGGTTTTACTGCCTACACCATAAAATGAGGTAATGGGTAATCCATCAATGAAAAGCTGAGACTTGTCCGGATGAACAAGAAATTGTCCATCAGGTTTGTGCTGTTCTGTTGCGATTTTTGCAATGAACTTGTTCTTAGCTATTCCAGCGGAAGCCGTAAGGTGAACTTCTTTGGCAATTCGGACTCTAATTTTAGTAGCAATGTCGGTGGCCGATTTAATTCCCTTTTTGTTTTCGGTTACATCAAGGTATGCCTCATCGAGGGATAGTGGCTCAACCAAATCAGTATAGTCATAAAAGATTGTGTGGATTTCCTGAGAGACCTGCTGATATAATTCAAACCTAGGCTTGACAAAAATTAAGCTATTGCATTTACGTTTAGCTGTTATAGCGGGCATAGCTGAGTGAATGCCATATTTTCTGGCTTCATAGCTAGCGGCAGCCACAACGCCGCGGTGCTCATTTCCCCCAACAACTATGGGTTTATTTCTGAGTTCTGGGTTATCACGTTGTTCAATAGATGCATAGAAAGCATCCATGTCAATGTGAATTATTTTACGTGACTTCTCAATAAGTGGAATCATTCACCGAGAGACAACAGTTTGGTAATGTGCTCTGATTTGAAGGGCTTTTGGATGTACCCCACTACAGAACCATACTTTTTTGCTTGTGCTTTATCTTCGTTATGGTTAGAAGAAGTAATCATAACAACGGGTAGATGAATCTGCTTATCGTTTAGGGCTTGTAAAAAGGCGAATCCATTCATTATAGGCATATTCAAATCCAATAAAATCAAATTGGGAAGGTATCCTGTTGCTAGTTTTAATAAGGCTTCAGAGCCATTGTAAACCTCTTCCAATTGAAATTTTTTTCCTGAGTTGAGCAGGTGTTGTCTCACAATAAGTCGTGAAATTGGGTCATCATCTACGAGTAGTATTTTCATTTCTTAGATTCCTCGTTTACAATGGTATTGGTATTCTCATTTAACTCTTTGACCTGCTCTTTTAAGATCGTCTCGTATTCTACACGCCTAATTTGATCCGTTTCTTTTTCCATCAAATCCAATAGACCTTCGATATTACTTATGTTCTGCTGAACGCGGTGCCTAACATCAAATAATAATAAGCGGTATTTCTCTTCATGTCCTTCACCAACTAATCGTTTGATAAATATGGAAATGAAAATAAGAAAGGGGAGTACAATGATACCAATCCCAAATGCCATTGGGAGCTGAGTTTCATTGAAAGTAGGGAAGGTGTAGATTAAATCGGAAAGTGCAAAAAATGCAATGTAGGCGATGATTACATAAGTAATTTTGGAAGTTGCCCTTACTGTGCTAATGTACCATAGAAGTAATGTAATCAAGTATAGCAAACTCCTTCCCATCCAGAATAGCATTACTTGACTTGAACCGTAATACTCAATTTCAAAGTCAGGAACGATAAGGTAGAGGTACGATAGGCCAGGGGCAAGAAGTCCGATAATGGCAAAAAATAAGGACTTCTTAATGGTGCTTAGTTTATTAAGTAACTCCATTAATTAACCAGCTTTTATCCGAAGTTTCTTTTTTGTTATACCATTTGTTGAAACATCAATTAAACTGCTAGTTAGAGCGGGGTTGTGCTGAACCTTATAGTCGAACTCTGTATCCCCAGTCGGCATTTTAAGTGAAAGACACATCGTGCCGTTATCATCTGAAAGAATTAATTTTTGTCCTCCTAGCTCCACTTCTAATGGGCTATCATCACTTAAGTTGTAGTTGTTCATAGTAGTAATTTAGTAATCTTCAAGATACTACTCTTTACTCAGAACTAATGCTTCTTTTAGAATCTTTGATAAACTTATGGAAGCGCTTCAACACTTCCTGATCCAGAGATAGTTGTGGTTACGGAAGGATTTCCAATGTAGTAGATTGACCCGCGGCTAGTAACGGAAGCGTCTAGCAGATCAGTTACCCAGATGCGTGAAATACCTGAGCCGTTAGATTGAATTTCAGTAGTTCTTGTACCCAAGTTTAGTGCTTCAAGATCTCCTGACTGTTCAATGTATGCTTCATGGTGCATGGCATACCCGCTTAAATTAATTGTACCAGTACCCGCACTTTTAGTATATAAATAACTCGTGTTCAAGGTAAGGTTCAAATCGCCATTATCTTGAAGCCAAAGGGATATGCTATCCTGCACAAAACCTGTTTTTGAATAAATATCGCCGCTACTATTTGAAATGAGATAGCGTAATTCTGGAACTGTAATTTCAAATTTAATACCAGCATTCTCGTCAATGCAATCGTGTAAATCAAGCACTAAAATATCATTTAAGACTTTTGTTGATATTAAATCCTCAATGTTTCCCTGAACATAAACCTTAACCAAAGGCTGATCAATAGAGGTGTCTTGCAGAATATCTAAGCGAGCTGCAGTATTGAGTTGTATACTAGAGAACGTACCAACTTTCCTTTCAAAAGACCAACGTTCCCCAGATGCTTCCCTACAATCGTTTCTTCTGCAGGAAGAAAAAAAACAGACGGCCAAAAGAAATGCAAAAATCAACTTTAACTGCATGATGCAAATATCTCATCTTTGTTCAGATAAAAAACGTTCACTTCATACCTTTGTTTCGTTATGAGCAAACGAATGTTAAAATTACGGTTACCAACCGATCCGAGATGGGCTAATATTGCTGAAAAGAACATTGCAGAAATATTAACGGATCACGCTTATTGCGAGCAGAAGGCAGCATCAACAGCAATAAGTATTATCGTTCAATTTCCGGAGTACCCTGATGTGGTTGCTGAAATGGCTCAGTTGGCTCAAGAAGAAATGGAACATTTTGAGCGGGTACATAAGCTCATTCGAGATCGTGGTTTTAAGCTAGGACATGAACGGAAAGATGAATATATTCATGAACTCCTTAAGTTCTTTCCAAAAGGAGGAAAAGATAAAGTTCAACGATTAATAGACAAACTTTTGTTTGCAGCTATGGTAGAAGCGAGAAGTTGTGAACGTTTTCGCGTTCTCTCGGAAAATTTGGAGGATCGTGAACTAGCAGAATTTTATCATGAGCTGATGAAAAGTGAGGCAGGCCATTACAGCATGTTTCTTTTATTGGCTAAAAAGTATGGCGGGGAAGATGCGATAGAAAAACGGTGGAAACTATTTTTAGATTATGAGAGCTCTATTATTGCTTCTTTCGGCAATACTCAAGCTATTCATGGATAGCTTTCAAAGCTCTTCTTCAGTAACGACCTCATCATTAACATATTCCTTTTTAAGGTAAGCTTCGCCTTTTTCATTGTAATATGTCCACCATCCAGCACGAACATATTTTGCCAGATTTTCATGAAATACCACAGGTCCAGATGCTTTAATTACCCCGTTAGGATGGTATTCGACTCTTGAATATAAGCGCCTATTTTTCTTTTCAAGCTCCATTTCAAATTCGGGATTTCCTAAACTATCAAATGCTCCCTGATATTTGTAATAGGTAAAGTCACGGTCATACTCCTCTTTGTATTCAAGTTCTCCATTCGGGTAATAGTCTTCCCAAAATACAGGCTCTTGGTTAACGTATTTAGCACTAGATCGCAGAGTCCCGTCTGAATAGTATTGTTTCATACTTGCACGGTTTACATCAACCGACTTAAAGTCACGCTCAACGGTTCCGTTTGGGTAATAATTTTTGAAATTTGTTAGTATGCCGTACTGATAATACCCCTTGTGTAATATGGAGCCATTCTGGTAGAGATCCGTGACATATGCGTTGCAAGGGAGACCATCACATTTTCGTTTTTCTTTTCCACCTACCGCTTCAATATATGGCTGATAACGTGTGATTCCATATCTGCTATCAATACTATCTGGAGTATAGTTAATCCGCTTTTGGGCAACGGAAGCCGATGAAATGATAATTGAAAATAGAATGATCAAATGCTTCATAAATCAACCTTTAGGCAGTTAAAATAAAAAAAAAGCTCCAGATGACTGGAGCTTTTAAATCTATTGTAAAAACAGCTTAATGCTTCGATAAATAGTCTGCCACTCCATCGTGGGTTGCATTCATTGCATCTTGACCTTTTTCCCAGTTAGCAGGACAAACTTCTCCATGTTCTTCAAAGTGTTGAAGCGCATCAACCATCCTTAAAGCTTCGTTTACATTTCTGCCTAATGGGAAGAAATTAACGATCTCATGCATAACTGTTCCTGTTTTGTCAATTAAGAAAAGGCCTCTGTAAGCAATCATAGGACCATCTGCATGAAGCTGACCATTTTCATCACCTGAATAATCTCCAGCTAAAACTCCAAAATTAGCAGAAATGGTTTTTGTCGAATCAGCAACAACTGGATAAGTAACCCCGTCTATTCCACCAGCATCTTTAGACATTTGAAGCCAACCCCAATGTGATTCAGCTGTGTCAGTTGAACAAGCAACAACTTTTACACCGCGTTTTTCAAATTCATCCAGTGCATTCTGAAAAGCAAATAATTCAGTAGGGCAAACAAATGTGAAGTCCTTCGGGTAGAAGAAAAATAACACGTGGTTTTTACCAATATACTGATCTAATGAGAAATCTTCGATAATCTCGTCTCCGTTAATTACTGCAGGAGCCTTGAAACTAGGTGCTTTTTTTCCAACTAATACTGACATATGATTTGATTTTAATTTTTACGAAATTAATTTAATCAAAGCTATCATGAACGATTTAAATTATACCATTATTAATGAAGGTATAAGGTTAGGTAATACCTATTTAAATCGTGAAAAGGTAGAGCAACATCCCCCCGATAATTGTGGTGAATTTTACAAGATCAAACTTATGGGACTCGTTTGATTCAAACAATATGGTGGTAGATATATGAATTAATATTCCTATCGCAATCGCCGTTGTGTAAGCATGAACATCAATTAATTCAGATAGCGAAGTGTGAGCGAGCATGTAAGCAGCGAAACTTCCAAGGGGCATTGATAATGCAAATACTACCAATGCACTCCAGTATGCCAGTGGTTTTACCGCTGCCCGTTTCAATAGGATTACTAAAACAAACGTGATCGGGATTTTGTGAACCACTAATCCAAAAAGGAATGAAGTTGATGCAATATGAAGAACTTCAGTATCTCCTGCACCATGATTATGTTCAATTACTGGCATTCCTTCAAAAAAGCTGTGGAGCGCAAGTGCAAGAAACACAGACCAAGGAAAGGCATGTTTGTCAATTTGATGAAGATGACCGTGTTCAATACCCTTTGAAAAGAAGTCAAGAGCCATTTGAAAAACAAACCCTATAAGTACCACCAGTCCTATAGAAAAGTGCTCATTAATGTAGATTTCAGGAATTAAGTGAAGGAATATTAAAGCCAACAAATACCCTCCTCCAATACCAAGGAGGTACTTCATAGATAGGTCTAATTGCCTGCTAAAAACATGTGCAAATAAGGCCGTAAGTAAAACGAATAATACAAACCCAATGTGGAGTAGTAGGGGGGTACTCATTTCTTCTGTGCGATTAATATAAGACGTTCAGAATGCAATAGCTCAAAAGGACTCAAGTTATAGTCACCAAATTCTTGAACAATATCAAATCCATTTCGCTTAAAAAGCATAAATAATTCCTGCCTACTAAATGCCCGAACTTCTTCACAGAAATGCTTGGTCACATTGTCTTTATGAACTTGAATTTCTTTGATGATGTGGTTTTTTTCAAGACGTTTAGATATTTCAAATTTCACCCCATTTTTAGCTGCAGTTGACTGAGAAGGTAGGTTCTCAATTGCCTTATGTGTGTTTAAAAAATCGAACACGAAATAGCCACCAACCTTGAGTTGTTGATTGAATAATTCAATAACGTGCTCATGCTCAGCATCATTTTTAAAATAACCGAAGCTCGTAAAAAGGTTGAAAATAACATCAAATGATTGCTCAGAAATAGGATTTCGCATGTCATGCTGAGCGAACGATAAAAACTCGGATTCAAACTTTTTCGCTTCTGCAATCTTTGATGGGGAAAGGTCAATGCCTAGCACATTGTAACCAAGTTCTGAAATGTAAATTGCATGTCTTCCGTTTCCACACCCTACATCCAAGGCTGATGAAGAAGGAGGGAGGTCCAATTCGTATCCGAGCTGCTGTATAAATGAACGAGCTTCTTCATGATCACGGTGATCATAGAGTAAATTGTAGTAAGGCGAATCAAACCAAGACTTAAACCATTCCATTGAGCAAATGTAGTATGATGAACTAAAAAGCCCTCCTTTTTTAAGGAGGGCTTTAAAACTTAATCGAAAGCTATGACTTAATGAGAAGTAGATTCTTTCTTTGCTTTTTTATCTTCAGCAAAAACAAGTGTCATTTCATCCACTAGATGACCTGCACCAGCGAACTTATCGATAATGAATAGTACATAACGGATATCTACAGCTATGGTGCGTTGTTTTGATTGCTCAAATGCTATATCTCCGCTCATTGCTTCCCAGTTACCATCAAATGCACAACCAATAAGTTGGCCTTCTCCATTGATAACTGGCGATCCTGAATTACCTCCAGTGATATCATTATTGGTCAAGAAGCATACATGTAATGCCCCATCCTTATCAGCGTACTTTCCGTAATCTTTTCTAAGGTAGAGTTGCTTCAATGCTTCTGGTACTACAAACTCAAGACTGGTTGGGTCTTCTTTTTCCATAACCCCTTCAAGTGTCGTGTAGTAGTTGTAATAAACTGCATCTCTGGGGTCGACGTCCTGAACCGTGCCGTAAGTGAGTCTCATTGTACTATTGGCATTTGGATAATAATTTTTATCACTATTCATTTCACGAACTCCAGCAACATAAAGTCTGTTTCCTTTTGACAATTTGATTTGTGCAGGCTGAGTTGCTGTTGCAATGGTAGAACGGTAAGTTGTAATAAAAGACTTCGCCAGCTGGTATGCAGGGTCTTTTTCTAAGGTCTTTAACTTAGGGTCTTCCAAGAATTCCATTAAAGTTGCTTCGGAAGCAAAAATTGTTTTATCGAAAACCCGATCAACCATTTTATTAAAATCACCTTTATTTTTATCAACCATTTTGCGGAATGCTTCTGGTTGAAATTCAGGCTTTACATTTTCAGAAAACTGACGAAACATAGCAGTGGTAACTTTTTTGTCAGTAGCCATGTTGTAGTCTTTAAAATGACTTTCCACACGTCCTTTAAACCCTGTTGCTAGTTTCATTATCTCCTCATCCGTCACATCCTCTTTGGCTAGCGTTTGTTCTAACGAGCCAAACCTGAAGGCAAACAAACTGATTTCTGAACCTGTGAGTGCAGCCTCAATAAGGAAGGTCTCAGCTTTATTATATTTATTGAGCTCCTCGTATGCTTCTTCAATTAAAGTGAGGGCCTCACCATATTTCTCCTTTGCCTCTTTATTTCCGGCAATCCATTGTTTGAAAGCAGCTTCCTCTTTTAGCTTTCGTTCAAGAACTTTATTGTTCTTGAGTTGCTCTTGCTGTCCTATGAAATACTTCCAGTAATTGGAAACTCCTGCATATTTCGAAGCGTATTTTATTCGTATTTCAGGATCCGAATCCATGTCCTCTTTCATTAGCTCGAGGCGTTCAGTCCTGATTTGAACAACTGAAGGTTGATGAATTTGAAGTTCCTGGTCAACACCAAATGAAGTTAAATAACGGTCAGTTGAACCTGGGTAGCCCATAATCATGGCATAATCTCCTTTTGTCACGCCTTTCATGGAAACAGGGAGGTGGTGTTTTGGCTTGTAAGGAACATTTTCTGTGCTGTAGTCAGCAGGCTTTCCATCAGCCCCGGCATATACACGTAACAATGAAAAGTCACCAGTATGTCGCGGCCACATCCAGTTGTCAGTATCTCCACCATATTTACCAATAGAAGAAGGAGGGGCGCCAACAAGGCGAACATCTCTAAACGTTTCGTAAACGAATAGGTAGTATTCATTTCCTTCAAAAAAGGATTTTACTGAAGCATTATAATGTGACTCACCTACAGCTGCTTTTTGAAGGCTATCTGAAACTTGAGCAATTACTTGGTAACGAGTCATTTCATCCATTTCAGGAGAAAGTTTCGCCAATACGATCTCAGTAACATCTTCCATGCGAACCAAAAAGCTGGCTGTCATGTTTTCAGCCTGTAATTCATCAGACTTCTTTTTAGCCCAAAATCCATCTGAGAGGTAGTCATGCTCAACAGAAGAGTTTTGTTGTATAGCTCCAAACGCACAATGATGATTTGTAAGTGCTAGCCCTTCGCGACTAATCACTTCAGCTGTACAACTACCTCCGCTAAGCATGATGATGGCATCTTTTAGTGAAGAATTATTTACACTGTAAATTTCTTCAGGAGTTAGCTGGAGGCCTTCCTTTTGCATATCCGCATAATTCAAACGCTCGATAAACATGGGTAACCACATTCCTTCGTTAGCTTTTACGATAGGAGTAATTGCAAAGGCAAAAGCAATAACACTCAAAACGATTTTTTTCATAATTCTTTTTTGGATATTTATTCTGCAAGAGTAAGAAAAATAGCGAAGAATTGTTCGTATTTGGTATGAACGGTTAGTTTATCATTGCCAACAAAGCTTCACCTTGAAGCTAGAATGTCTCAAAATGGGAATAATTCAACTGCCATTTAAACGTTAAACAATTGACAGTCAGTGCTTAATAATCGGGGATTGACTTTTGCTTATTCTATAATTACCAAAACAAACCCATGAAAAACCTAATGCTATTGTGCGTAGCGGCATCCCTATTGTCTTGCGCAAAAGAGTCTGAAGAACCCAAGAACACGGGTCCAGTCAATTTAAGTATGGAAGAAATCAGTCCTTCAGATGAATTCAACTGGAGTACTTACCAAGAGGTAGAGCTGAACCTCTCCTCAGACACCGATGTAATAGTTAAACTTTTAGATCAGAATGGTGGCGTTCGTGAAAAATTCTTCTTGAGAAGGGGAGAAGAAAAGCAACGCAAATTGAAAGTTGATGGAACATCAAGTCCACTATTTCTTGAAATGGGAAATCAACGGATGTCGATTCAAGCTGATCAAGGAGTTTTTACGCATCATGACCAACAATAACTAACACCACTAAACTTAATCAGATGAGACATCTAATTACGACAATTTTAATGTCAATTATTCTTGGAGGAACTGTTTTTAGTCAATGTGATATAACTAAAAACCATGGCCAAGGTTATACAACTACCCTTACCAATGTTACCCTCGTAAATAACAATTATGAAATACAGGTTCTGGTGGAACACGATGGATGTCCTGGACCAGGATGTAAGTCTGTTTCTCATTATTCTGTCGAAGCCGCACAATCTTCATATAGTAACATATCAGTTAGTAATATTGTAGGGTCGTTTAATTACGGCGGAGTTGATATGGGGTGGAATTTAGGTGGAGATCCTTTTAATGGATTCAGGCTATCTAGCACCTCAGGAATGGGTGCAGGGTTGGCTGGTTCATTCGAACTTAACTACACCATATCAGCGCTTCAAAGTCAACAGTTTTTGATAAAAGCAGGTAACTCTCAGTTGATCGTAACATTTTCTGTAGCAGATTTTAATGCTGTTCTTAATTGTGCTCCAGATACAGATGGCGATGGGATTTCAGATGCAAATGATGATTATCCGAATGATGGTACACGAGCATTTGACAGTTATTTTCCGGCATCTGGAACGGCAACGCTCGCTTTTGAAGATTTGTGGCCTTCTCAAGGAGACTATGATTTTAATGATTTAGTAGTGGATTATTCATTTCAAACAGTTACTGACGCAAGTGATTATGTTGTTGAATTGTTTGCTTCTTTCACTGTGCGTGCTTTTTGAGCTGGTTTTCATAACGGGTTTGGAGTAGAGTTGCCTTCTGTATCACCTTCTAACATAAGTGGTGTTTCAGGCTCTGATTTGCAAGAAGCTTATATTTCGATTGCCGCTAATGGACTTGAGCAGGGACAAACAAATGCAGTATTTTTCGTTTTTGATGATGCGTATAATATTCTACCCTATCCAGGATCTGGAATAGGTGTGAACACTGACCCAGCAGGAGCAAATGTATCTCCGGTAACCGTGACCGTAACCTTGTCATTTGACCCTTCTTCAGTAACAAGTACGCAGTTGAACATTGATGATTTCAATCCGTTTCTAGTTAAAAATGGAATACGGGGAAATGAAATTCATTTACCTGATTATTCACCCACTGATTTGGCAGATTTAACGGTATTTGGAACTGAGGCTGATGATTCGAATCCAAGTACAGGTAAATATTACAAAACAGCTTCAAACTTGCCATGGGGCATACATATTTCCGAAAGTTTTGATTATCCGAAAGAAAAAATCGAAATCACATCGGCGTATAACTTTTTTGATGATTGGGCGACAAGCAACGGAATAAGCTTTCCCGATTGGTTTCAAAACAATAGTGGCTACAGAAATAGCTCTGCGATTTATTAGGGTTAAATTGGTGAGACTGTAAAGCACGCTTGATTCAAGCGTGCTTTTTTTATTCCCTTTTTAGTGCATAAAATAGAAAAGGTGCACTGATTAGGGCTACTGCACTGGTTGTCGCCAGTCCCACTTTATCGTCGAAAATAAGGTATCCCATTGCAAATAATATACTATGCGCAAAGGCTACTGCGGAAACAAATCCAATGATTGAAGTCCTCATGGAACCTTTTGGTTGTGTGGCATACTTTCCCCAAAAACCTCGAGGTTTTATACGTTGGCAGAATTTATTAAGTATTTCGTTCTTGGTTTGAGGGGTAAGGAAGGTTACTGCAACCCAAACCAAAGTTGTAAAAGCAACCACAAACATGTAGTCAAGGCGCTGAGTTTCGTACCAAGAATCAAAGTAGGGAATGAGTAGGTAATAATTGATGGCCACACCTATAAAAGGGGCCACAGTAGCGGCAATCTCGCTCCATGCATTGATTCTCCACCAGTACCACCTCAAAATTAACACTAGACCTAATCCAGCGCCACATTGCATAACAAACTCCCAAACTCCGGATATGCTCGTTACTTGTGTTGTGGCAGCAAGTCCAATAAGCATAAGTGCTATTGTACTCCACCTGCTGGCACTAACTAGCTGTTTATTGTTATTAGCGTTGATCGCTTTTAATGGGAGAAGTAAGTCATTTACAATGTATGATGCTCCCCAATTTAATTGTGTAGAAATGGTACTCAAATAAGCTGCAAGAAATGCAACAAGAAGAAGTCCTCTCAAACCACTTGGTAAATAGTCCATCATAGCATAGACATAACCTAGCCTTTTATTATAGAAATAATCTACAGATCTCGTAATTGATTCGTCGGAACCATAACCAACAATAAATTCTTTAGCCTCTTCGTAAGAATAAGTGCCATCTGTTACGAGTTCCATGCTTTGCTTTACAGCTTCAGGAAGTTGTGCGTGATCTGGGTGATAAAGAACGATTGCAGCAAGTCCTACTATGATCCACGGCCATGGTCGAATACAATAATGCGCAATTTGGAAAAATAGGGAAGCAGATAGCGCTCCTCGTTCCGTTTTACAACTCATCATACGCTGAGCAATGTACCCCCCACCTCCAGGTTCTGCTCCAGGATACCAGCTAGCCCACCATTGGATAGCTACAAAACTTAGAAAGGCACCAATGCTCAGCGAGAATAATTGGGCGATATCAGTCCCCGACGAAGTCATATTTAAGGCCGGAAAGAAGGAGAGCGTACTTGCCGGAAGTTCCCGCTTAATACCTGAAATCCCGCCGATTTCGGGAGCATTTAATACCAGTATGGCGAGCACAATAGTACCTGTCATAGCAATTATGAACTGAACTGTATCCGTTATTGCAACTCCTAAAAGGCCAGATAGTGAAGTGTAGGAAACTGCAATCAACATGGTAGCGCCTGTAAAAGCATATACCCAATTAGGATCAATATTAAAAAACTGAATCAGTAACGTGTTAAATGCGAGGTTAACCCAGGCAATAATCATTGCATTCATAACAACACCAAGGTATACTGATTTAAACATGCGCAAGTATTTACCCGCTTTGCCACTGTAACGCAGCTCGATAATTTCTAACTCAGTCAGAACACCTGCTCTACGCCATAATTTAGCGAAGAAAAATGTGGTTAACATTCCTCCAGTCAAAAAGCTCCACCAAAGCCAGTTCTTTGCAATTCCCTGCTCACCAACCATTTCTGAAACTGCCAATGGCGTATCTGCTGCAAAAGTTGTTGCGACCATGCTTATGCCCGCAATAAACCAGGGTAGATTTCTCCCTCCAAGAAAGAAGTCGCTGAGCGAATTACTTGCTTTATTCTTGAAATAAATTCCGATTCCTAAAGAGAGTAGTAAAAAACTGATAATGATGCCTATGTCGAGAACAGATAACTCCATAATGCTAATGTATACTCGTTTTACCCAGCTTCAACAACCTAAAACCGAAGAATATGAACATTGAAATCTTAATTCACGTACGCGCAATCCTGCAGCTTGATGTAGTTTTGGTGAAATGGATACTCTTTTTGCACATGTGCTTTTACCGTTGCCACTTCCTGGGCTTTACACCTATCGCGTTCCACGTGAACTAAATGAAGAAATTGGCTTTGGAAAGCGGGTAGTGGTTCCTTTTGGAAAGTCAAAAAGGTATTCGGCTTTAGTTATTGAAATCAAAACAACACCACCGAAGCTTTATGAAGCGAAGTATTTAGAACATGTTTTAGATGAAGAAGCCATAGTTTCTGCCGAACAAGTGGCGCTTTGGAGGTGGATGGCAAGCTACTATATGTGCACTTTAGGTGAAATTATGAGCTGTGCATTGCCGGGCGGTTTCAGACTCGATTCAGAAACCAAGTTAATGCTTGCAGGAGGAGCGCACATATCCTCAGAGGCTTTAACTGATCGGGAGTATTTAGTAGTTGAAGCGCTTGAATTGAATGAAGTGCTAAGTATGAAAGAGGTTTCTGAGATACTTAGCTTAAAAACAATTCATCCAATTGTCAAAAAGCTTATCGAGAAAGGAGTGGTTCAACTTTATGAAGAAGCTAAACAGCGATATAAGCCTAAAAAGGTTGATTACATCGGTTTAGCTGCTCCTTATCAAAGTGAAAAAGGACTTCAAGGATTATTTGATTCTTTAACAAATGCTCCAGCGCAACAGGCTTATGTAATGAAGTTTGTAGAGTTGAATCATTTCTTTTCAGCTGTTCCCAAGCCTGTTTTAAAAAAGAACTTGATTCAAGCTGTTAACGCTTCGCCCGGAGCGTTACAGGCACTTGTAAAAAAAGAAATATTCCTAATAGAGCATCAAACAGTCAATCGCATTCAAGGCACAGATGCGCTCAAATCAATTGCTGAACTCAGTACAGAGCAGGGAAAAGCATATAAGAGCATCAAGGAGGAGTTCACACGCCATTCAGTAGTGTTGCTTCATGGAGTTACTGGGTCTGGAAAGACTGAAGTATATATGAAGATGATTGATGAGGAGTTGGAAAGAGGAGGGAGTATATTGTACTTATTACCTGAAATTGCTTTAACAACACAGATAATTACTCGATTGAAGGCCGTTTTTGGAAAAACCGTCGGTGTTTTTCATTCGCGGATGAATGAACATGAACGGGTAGAGGTATGGAACCGGTGCCTTAATGGGGACTTTAAAATAATAATTGGTGCACGTTCCTCAGTGTTTTTACCCTTCACAAATTTATCGTTGGTAATTATAGATGAGGAGCATGAGCCTTCTTTCAAGCAATATGATCCCTCTCCACGCTACCATGCTCGAGATACAGCTATTCTCTTGGCTTCACGGACCAAAGCGAAAACACTACTAGGCTCAGCAACTCCAAGTGTTGAGAGTTACTGGAACGCTCAACGTGGGAAATATGGTCTCGTAGAATTGAATAAACGTTTTTCAGGTGTGCAAATGCCTGAAGTTCAAGTTGCAGATGTCAAGGATGACTTGAAAAAGAAGAAAATGCATAATCACTTTACTGAGCTTCTTTTTCTGGAAATTGAAGCAGCCCTAGAGGCGAAAGAACAGGTGATTTTATTTCAAAATCGAAGGGGATTTTCTCCATATATCCAATGTGAAACATGTGGATGGACACCTTATTGTAAACGCTGTGATGTTGGGCTAAACTACCATAAGTATACGAATAAACTCAAGTGTCATTATTGTGGTTATCAATTGAATATGCCTGTGATGTGCGACGCTTGTGGATCAAAAAAACTGACACTAACAGGATTTGGAACGGAAAAAATAGAAGAGGACTTAGAATTGCTATTCCCTAAAGCCAAAGTGGCGAGGATGGATTTTGATACTACGAGAGGGAAGCATGCATATGAACGACTAATTGAAGCGTTTGAGGAAAGACAAATTGATATACTGGTTGGGACCCAAATGGTATCAAAAGGATTGGATTTTGATCACGTGAGTTTAGTTGGAGTGCTAAGTGCAGATCAGTTACTCAACTTTCAACATTTCAGAGCGTTTGAACGCAGTTATCAGCTCATGACACAAGTGGCAGGTAGGGCTGGTAGAAAGCAGAAGAGAGGTAAGGTGATTATCCAGTCATTCCAACCTTATCATACCATCATTCGACAAGTAATGGATGGCGGTTTCAAAGAGATGTATCGGGAACAGCTTTTGGAAAGAAGAAACTTCAAGTATCCTCCTTTTTATAAGCTTATTCATGTTTCGATTCGGCATCGGGATAGGCATGTTGTTGATAATGCCGCAGCCTTTTTAGGAGGGTTGTTGCGGAAAGGGTTCGGCGATCGTGTATTAGGACCTGAATATCCTGCAGTGGCAAGAATAAGGAACAGGTATCATAAGGATCTGCTTATTAAAATAGAACGCGAAGCCTCCCTTACACAAGCAAAGCAACGCCTGCAAGATTATATCGATGAATTGGCCATTCACGAATTGCATAAAAAGGTTAGGGTCGTTGTTGATGTTGATCCTCAGTAAACATGCATGCTATAAGAACTGAGTTTTGGTATAAAACGAGCAGAAGCCAAGGGCCGGGAGGTCAGCACGCTAATAAAACAGAATCTCGTGTAACAGCTTTTTTTGATGTTGTAAATAGTAATTTTTTAACCTCGGAAGAAAAGAATCGACTATGTAAAGTTTTTAAGTCTCGCATATCTTCTGATGGGGTATTACAAGTTTCAATTGACAACGAGCGATCTCAATTTCAAAATAAGGCTAAAGCGGCTTCAGCATTAGAAAAACTCATCATTACTGGAATAGAAAAGCCAAAAACTCGTAAGAAATCTGTGCCAACCCGCTCTTCGCGAATAAAGCGAATTAAATCTAAAAAGGAGCATGGAGAGAAAAAGAAACGTAGGAGGGATGACAAACTCTAATTAAATACCAAACGCTCCTCATAATAGCTCCCATTATGCAAAATGTGAAGGGAGTATACGCCTGGCTCTAGGTTATTCCTTGGCAGTTCGAAAGTCTGTGACCTGATTTGAACTTGTTCAAAAACGAGTGTGCCACGCATGTTGTATACATGGATTGTAACAGGATCAACAAGGGTCTCTTCAAAATAGATTTTGGTTTCCGTTGAAGCAGGATTAGGATATATGCGGAATCCTTTCGCTCCGAAATTTTCTACCAAAACAGGAAGTAACTCCATGGGTTCACTTCCCAGAAATAGCTGGTAATAAGTAAGCTGATTCTCGAATGGTCTAAAGTCATGTAAGGTATATGTTGCAGCAAAATCTTGATCGCCGCATACTCCAGTGATTTCACCTACTTGCTCAAATAGATCAGGTCTACTTGGATCAAAACCACGTTTCAGGATAGCGCCTTGACAGAAGTTGCCAGGTGCTAAGGTGAACGTTATTGCAACCTGAGATTCATTTACTTGACTGACAACGTTTAAAACATTGAGTTGACAAAGTGCCAATTGCGGGAGCAGTAAAATCAAAATTAAAATACGCATCACACATGCAATTTAAGGAACTCGTAGGATAATTTTGTCTTCAATCCGACTTAAATACATTCCACCAAACTGAATCTGGTTTTGGGGCGGTTAGTTTAATTCGTTCTTTAGTAGTTGGATGCGTGAATTCAATACTCCGGGCATGAAGACTTATGCTTCGATCCTTGTTTGCGCGTTTAGCTCCATACTTTACATCTCCTTGTACAGGATTTCCCATTTTAGCCAACTGACAACGTATTTGGTGATGTCTTCCTGTCTCTATATTTACGCTGAGTAAGGTATACCGATCTCCTTTTTCGATGGTGGAGTAGGTTAAAGATGCTTGTTTTGCACCGGCTTTATCAGGTTGAACTACAATGGATTTATTTTTCTTTTCAATTTTAAATAAATGATTGATAAGTTGTTGTGCTTCTTTTTCGCAATGGCCTTGAATAATGGTCCAATAGGATTTATCAATTTCTTTTTGTTGAAATTGTTCACTTAACCGAGCCGCAGCTTTACTTGTTCTGGCAAACAGCACTACGCCAGATGTTGGACGATCAATGCGATGAACCACCCCGAGGTAAACCTCACCGGGTTTGTTATACTTGTCCTTAATGTAAGTTTTAACTAACTCGCTAAGTGGTTTGTCACCGGTTTTATCTCCTTGAACAATTTGACCTGGAAGCTTGTTGACAGCTAAAATGTGATTATCCTCAAAAAGGATTTGTGATGGGTCCAGCATAGCTTTTAGTCGTAATTAATATTGCTCTTGTGAATTTGGGAAGTCACGTTCTTTTACATCCTTGATGTAGTGTGCTACAGCATTTAATATGGTATCGTGTAGAGAAGCATACCTCCTTAAGAATCGCGGTGAAAATTCTTTTGTAATACCTAACATGTCATGGAGCACCAACACTTGTCCATCAACACCAGATCCAGCTCCAATGCCTATTACTGGGATGGAAACATGTTCAGCAACTTCACGTGCTAATTCTGCTGGTATTTTTTCAAGAACTATCGCAAAACATCCAGCATCCTCTAGCAGCTTCGCATCCTCTTTCAACCTTTTCGCCTCCTCTTCTTCTTTGGCCCTTACCGTATAAGTACCGAATTTATAAATCGATTGGGGTGTTAAGCCTAGGTGTCCCATAACCGGGATTCCAGCAGAAAGGATTCGATTGACACTTTCTAGTATTTCACGACCACCTTCCATCTTAATTGCATGTCCACCGGTTTCCTTCATAATGCGTATTGAAGAATCCAATGCCGTTTTTGAATTACCTTGATAGGCACCGAACGGTAAATCAACAACCACCAAGCAGTTTTGAATTCCTCGAATTACAGATGCTGCGTGGTAGATCATTTGATCTAACGTAATTGGTAGCGTTGTTTCATGTCCTGCCATTACATTTGATGCACTATCGCCAACAAGAATAATATCGATTGCTGCATCATCTAGGATCTGAGCCATAGAATAATCATATGCTGTAAGCATAGCTATTGGTTCTTTTTTTATTTTCATTTCTTGAAGCACGTGCGTTGTGATTTTTTTCACTTTGCTCGAAACAGGTGCGAATGACTTATCCATGTAATTTCAAGTTTTCAGTTCGTACAGTGCGCATGCCACTTATGAAGTTAAAATGGAAATGCTGCACTAGTTTTTGTATCATGCGAAATTACAATTTTAACAGCGCCTAAGAGATAAGCTAGAGTTTGATTAAATTTGGCTCCAATTAAAATACAGCATGAAGCATTTAACACACACAATTGCAGTTCTAATAATTGCTTTTTTAGCACAGTCTTGTGAAGATGAGATTGATATTATTGCTCCGGAGAAAGACGTAACTGTGATTTTTGGACTTATTAACCCCAACGACACAACCCATTACGTAAAAGTAAACCGACTGTTTGTCGGAGAGAATAACGCATTACTTTTAGCTCAAGACCGCTCATTGGCGGAATATGAAAACATTGAAGTGCTTATTGAAGAGTACATCATTGATCGAAATGCAAATGATACCACCTTCATTGGCTCAGTTGAGGCTATGCCGCAAACAATAACAGATAAAGAACCAGGGACTTTTTATTATCCCGAACAAACTGTTTACGCATTCAATAGGGATTTTAATAATGGCGACTTAACAAACGCTAAAGTTCCTTACGCTGTAATAAAAGTTACTAAGCCGGATGGTTCAGTTTCTTCTTCTGGAACAACATTGTTGGTTATAGAAAATAATTTTGGGGTAGATGATGTTATGCCAAGAGCTCCTTTCTGGGAGAGAAGAGGAATTGCCTTTATGAATCAGTCTCTGGTGAATGAAAACGTATCCTTATCCGTTATTCCTCCCGTTAATGCCTTGGGTTTAGAAATGAATTTGGAGTTTGAATACAGGGATGTTGATCAAAATGGAGATTACATTAATGATAAAAAGATTCGTATCCCTTTAGGCACAAAAACATTAGCTCAATCTCCTCAGCGTGAGGAAGACCGTGAAGAAGTTAAATTTGTGACTACGGGTTTCCAGTTTTTTGAGTCTGTAGCTAATAATGAAGTTCAAATTGTAAATGAGCCTTCAATTCTAAAACGTGTTCCTGACACCCTCAGTCTGTTAGTTGATTTGTATGTTGCTGGAGAGGAATTACAAACCTACATTCGATTAAATTCACCTAGTCAAACATTACTCGAAGAAAAGCCCACGTATTCTAACATCACCAATGGAATAGGTTTATGGTCGACGCGTATGCGATTTCAAACACGCGCAAAAATTACTGATGAGACTATGGATGAATTAGTTGAAGGGTTAGAAGTTCAATTAACAGGTGGACTTGGATTCTGCCATACGAATGATCCGCTTCATCCAAAATACTGTCCTAAAGTCCAGTAAACCATCAGCTTTTTATCGCTTTGTCAGTTTTGAATGTCAGAATTATGACAATTTCTGACACTTTTGCAGACTATTCAGGAAAATCCTCAATGGCATAGTCATTGACAACGTTGGGTTGAATTAACTAGAAATTTAACAAAGCATCGTCATGAGTAAAATTATAGGTATAGACCTCGGAACAACAAATAGCTGTGTGGCAGTTATGGAGGGAAATGAACCGGTAGTTATTCCAAACAGTGAAGGTAAAAGAACAACTCCATCTATTGTAGGATTCGTTGATGGAGGAGAGCGCAAGGTTGGAGACCCAGCAAAACGTCAGGCGATTACCAATCCAGAGAACACTATATTTTCGATCAAACGCTTCATGGGAAATTCTTTCGATGAGGTTAGCAAAGAAGTGAGTCGGGTCCCTTACAAGGTTATCAAGGGAGACAATAATACTCCACGCGTAGAGATTAATGGCAAAAATTACACGCCTCAAGAAATCTCTGCAATGATTCTTCAGAAAATGAAGAAAACAGCAGAGGATTACTTGGGAACGGATGTTACTGCAGCGGTAATAACAGTTCCAGCATATTTCAATGATTCACAACGTCAAGCAACAAAAGAAGCAGGTGAAATTGCTGGTCTTGATGTGAAACGAATCATCAATGAACCAACAGCTGCCTCGTTAGCTTATGGGTTAGACAAAAAGGACTCTGATCAAAAAATAGTTGTTTTTGATTGTGGTGGAGGAACACATGATGTTTCTATCCTAGAGCTAGGAGATGGTGTTTTCGAAGTTCTTTCAACAGACGGAGATACACACTTAGGAGGAGACGATTTTGATCAAGTGATTATTGATTGGTTAATTGAAGAATTTAAGAATGATAATGGCGGTAGCATTGACCTTAGCAAGGATCCAATGGCACTTCAACGCTTAAAAGAAGGTGCAGAAAAAGCTAAAATCGAATTATCGTCTTCAAGCAGTACAGAGATCAACTTGCCTTATATTATGCCTGTTGACGGCGTGCCAAAGCACCTGGTGAAAACGTTGAGTAAAGCAAAATTCGAACAACTTGCTGATGACTTAATAAAGCGTACAATTGATCCATGTAAATCAGCTTTGAAGAATGCAGGACTTTCTTCTTCTGATATAGATCAAGTAATTCTTGTAGGTGGTTCGACTCGTATTCCTGCAGTACAAGAGGCCGTAACTTCTTTCTTTAGCAAAGAACCTTCTAAAGGTGTCAATCCAGATGAAGTTGTTGCCATTGGTGCAGCTATTCAAGGTGGAGTGCTAACTGGTGAAGTGAAAGATGTACTTCTGTTGGATGTTACGCCATTATCCCTTGGAATTGAAACAATGGGTGGTGTTTTGACGAAGCTTATAGAATCAAACACGACAATTCCTGTTAAAAAGTCAGAAACCTTTTCTACGGCATCAGATAATCAGCCTTCTGTTGAGATTCACGTATTACAAGGTGAGCGTTCAATGGCTAAGGATAACCGTTCAATTGGAAGATTCCACCTCGACGGTATTCCACCAGCGCCTCGAGGGGTTCCTCAAGTAGAAGTGACCTTTGATATTGATGCAAATGGAATATTGAACGTATCGGCAAAAGATAAAGCTACTGGTAAAGAACAATCTATCCGTATTGAAGCTTCTTCGGGACTGAGTGAAGAAGAAATTGATAAGATGAAGAAAGAAGCTGAAGCAAATGCTGATGCTGACCAGAAAGTTAAGGAAGAAGCTGATAAAATGAACCAGGCTGATACGTTAATTTTCCAAACTGAAAAACAGCTTAAGGAGCATGGAGATAAACTACCTGCTGACAAAAAGCAACCTATTGAAGATGCATTAGCAGAATTGAAAAAGGCTTACGAAACAAAAGACCTTGCTCAAATAGAGCCAGCAATGGAAAAATTGAATGAGGTTTTCCAAGCAGCTTCACAGGAAATGTATAACGCAGAGCAGGCTGCAGGAGGTCCTTCACCTGAAGGTAATCCAGAAGCTTCTGCTGAGGGTGAAGATGAAGTTACTGATGTCGACTTTGAAGAAGTTGAAGACGATAAAAAGTAGGTTTTGATTGCTTAAAAATCTGAAGGGGGCGGAATAGCCCCCTTTTTTTATGCCTAATATGTTGGGCTGACGTCGCGGTGAAGCATAACTGATACTGTTTTTAGTTTGAAGTATGCCGGTGTTACATAATAGTAACCAGCACCTGTATGATTTTTCCCCCAAGAATTCTTCACTTTAAAGTAGGTTTGACCATATTGATCTTTACTCATTCCTATGATATGCATAAGGTGGTCGTCAGTGGTGTTCAGTTCCTCAAATTGCTCCTGTCTTATTTGTTGAGAGATCTTGGCCTCATTGAATTTACCGTTAATCAGGAGCGAGTCGGGATGTTTAACAGCTTCAAGGTCTTTGGAGATTGGTACAAAAGCTATATTTAACTCTCGCGACCAATACAATTCACTTACGTCGGCATCCCACGCTACCGAATACCCTTTTTCCAGTGCTTTAACAACCGTCTGATAAAGTTCAGCAATAGGTAAGTTTAAATACTTAGCATTTGACCAATTGTCAGGAATATCCAATGTTACCCATTCTTGCATTGGTAAGTGGGTAAATGATGTTAATTCAACATAATCTCTAGGTGAAATAGGAAGGTCTTTTGCATAGGATTGTGGTGTAAAGGAGGCTCCTTCAAATTCAAAAGATTTAGGCAACTCTCCCATAAAAAGATTCAGAATTCCTTGCTGTATGCCGCGCCAGTATGTTATTCCGCCATCATTTTTAAGCTTTAAGGATAACTCCAAATTAGACCTCAACGTTTTATAAAGAGCACTGTGATCATAGTTCCCATCTGAGGCATTTCCGCTGTAAATTTCTTCAGGAACAACGCCATGCGCTTTCCAGATGTTCAAGACATCGTGATTTAGGCTTCCTTGACCGAAGTTTGCTTTTCCATGCATATGAATAAAGTTGGTTGCTTTATTCAGGTAATTGTGATGGACAAAGAACATCTCACTCAAGTTTACAGGAGAATGTCCCATTCTGATAATTTCAGATTCCAAAAATGAGATTGATGAAAATGACCAACAAGTGCCAGTTTTAGCTTGATTCTTTATCGCAGTGTGCGGGAGCGTAATGATTGGAGCGTAGGCTCTAATCTTGGCTGAATCTTTGACTTGGCCAATAGAAATGTTAAAAAAACAAACGCCTAAAAAAAACTGTAAATCCTATCTTTTTCATGAACAATACATTTAACAAATGAAAAGTTGCTTACAAATAAGTAAAAGCGCATTAATCATTTTGCTTACCCTAGTTGTTTCACTTTGTTTGAGTTGTAAAAATCAAGGAGAAAGTTATGATGATGAAGTGAATTATCTAGAATCAATTGCAGTTAATATTGAATCGGAGTTTAGTGAAATATCTACTCAGGTGGAAAAGCTTAGGAGCGTTTTTTCAAAAGCTTACGAAAGTTCAAAATCTGTGGTTTTGGACTCGAGCGATTTCCGCACTAATAAAGACGGTGTCATGCTTTACGAAAATTCAGCTAACTACCCCTGGTCTCTTTATATCAGTGGGTATGCTCCAATTGATACAGGAGTTATACGTGAAGCGATATTAGCTCAAAGTACTGGACTTGCTCTGATTGAAAGTGTAAAGCATAAATCGAGTATCTCTCAAGCCTATTTCAATTCTGAATTTTGTATGAATTTAATTTACCCAAAAATTGACGTTGAAACCCAGTACCCGCCGGGATTAGATATTACAACCTTCAATTTTTATTATGAGGCAAACGCCAAACATAATGCTGAAAGGTCAGTGGTAGTTATTGATAGACCTTATTTAGATCCTGCGGGAAGAGGCTGGATGATAAGTATTGTTGCTCCGGTGTATAAAGGTGATGATCTAAAGGGGGTTGTAGGTGTAGATATTACGTTAGATGGCATTTTAAAAAGCTATTTAGAGGAAAACGAATCACTATTGCTTGTAGATGACTCGGGAGCTTATATAGCAGGTTCAGATATTGCACTGCAGCAAGTTGGGCTACCGTCATTCGATAATAATTATTATACGGATTTGATAAATTAAAATAGCTTACTCATGGATGATTTCAATCTCTATCGTTCTAAAAATAAAGGTATTCGACAGATGGCAGCTAAAATGCTTGAAGGTAAACATGAGACGGCTTTTTATTCTACTGGTAAAAAGGAAGTAGCAGTTATTCATGTACCTATAAGGAATACAACGTGGCACTTAATGTTACTTAAGGAATTGGATTGATGCGTTTAAAAGGTTTATATCCCATATATTTTTTAGGCGGAGCGGCCATTTTGTTCATTTTGGTTTTCAATGTTTACTTTTTTAACGTTTGGATTAATGGAGAAGTGGATGATGGGAAGTTCAGTTTAGAGGCTAGAGTTTCATCATTTGAAGCTGAAGTCAGTCAGAAACAATTTGAACTTTTATCTGATTTGGCACTTCTTCCGAAAATAATTGGAATTGATAGTATTTTTAGTCGGAATGAAGTAACCCCAGCAGATCGCAATTTAATTGGCCATGTACTGAGAAGCAATTTGGAATTGTTGGATTCTGTTTCCATTAGTTTTAACCGAAGTCAGTTAACCGCCTCTCGTGACCATAATAACTATTACCACTTTAACTTTGAGCAAAAGCTAAACAGGTCCACGAAATTAATTGAATCGCCATTTCACAGTATTGTTGAATTGTCGCGGAATTATGAAAATCATAACATAGAACTTGTAGGGTTTATTGAGGTATCGGCATATTTCAGAGAAATGGCGGACTTATACCTGGATCAGAAAGGGTCGTTTCCATTGCTCTACCGAGAGGGGTATGGATTAGTACCACTCTTAAAGGGTGGCACAAATGAGCATGTCATAGGAAATTATGTACACTTTAAGCAGAAAGACTCATTAGCAATAAGTGAAGCATTGACCGCGAACTTGGGAGGTAGCTTAACGGCTGAGGTTATGCAATCAACCGGAAGTAAAGAGGCTATTATTGCATACACCCCCATCAACCTATTTGATGCTAACTACGGTATAGTATTAATTCAAGACACAGCTCCAATTTTAAATCGAGCAGTTTCAAATGGCGTAATGATTTTCCTATTTACAGCGATATCCGTGGCAATTTTGACCGTACTTTTTGCTTATAGCTTTAGGAGAACAAATAGAAGCGAACGAGCGCTAAGCAAAAGTAAAATGGAACTTGCTGAATTAGTAAGGCAACAGCAGCTATTGTTGGAAAATTCAGATGATTTTACTTACCGTCATGGAGTTGATTTTACCTATGATTACATTTCGGAAAACGTATCAAGGGTGCTGGGATATGCACCAGATGAATTGCTCGGCGGAAGACTTAAAGTATTAACTGAAAACCCATTAAACGACCTCGCTCGAGAAGCAACCAAGAAGATTCTTCAAGGAACAAGCAAAACAGAAACCTTCTACACTGAAGTTATTCGTAGGAATGGTGAGGCTATTATTTTAGAGTGAAAGGAGAAAGCGGTTTATCACGAAAATGGGGTAAACAGTATTATTGGTATCGCAAAAGATGTTACAGAACGCTTTAGATCTGAGGAGAAATTCCGGATGCTGTTCGAATTTGCATCTGATCCGCATATAATTTTTAATGACGATGGTATTGTAGATTGTAACTCAGCTACCCTGGAAGTATTGGAGGTGAATTCTAAGGATGATTTGTTGGGAAAAGTACCATCTGAATTTTCGCCTGAATACCAGGGTGATAATTGGCTTTCATTGGATAAGTCACAAGCAATGAAGAAAATTGCTGAAGAGGAGGGAGGGCATCGGTTTGAATGGAGCCATCAATCAACTTCGGGTAAAATTATTCCTATGGATGTTGCCTTGAAGCCTATAACATTAAACGGTGAGCCTTACCTTCTTGCTGTGTGGCATGATTTGACGGAAAGAAAACAGGTAGAAAAAACGTTGATAGAGGCTAAGCGCAGAGCAGAGGAACTTGCGGAATCCAAACAACAGTTCCTATCATCGATGAGTCACGAAATTAGAACCCCGCTAAATGCAGTTATTGGATATGCGCACCTTTTGATTGATCGCGATCCAAGGAGTGATCAACTAGAAGATTTGAATACGCTCAAAATGTCTGCTAACAACTTGTTGAATTTAGTGAATGATATCCTAGATTTATCTAAGATTGAATCAGGGACAATTGAACTTGATGAGGGTAAGTTTGAATTGAATAAAATTGTAGACAATGTCATCCGCATTTTCAAGATTAAGGCTAGCGAAAAGAATTTAGATTTCAGCTTTAACATAGATGAAAATGTTCCTCAATTCCTTAAAGGTGATCAAGTTATATTGAACCAAATTTTAACGAATGTTGTTGGAAATGCCATCAAATTCACAGAAAAGGGATCAGTTTCACTTGCTGTAAAACTGGATGGAATGCTAAAGCGTGCAGCAGTCTTGAAATTTGAAATTTCCGATACAGGAATAGGAATTTCGAAAGATCGACAAGCAATGATTTTCCAAAGCTTTTCTCAAGCCGAAAAATCAATTCTAAATGAATTTGGAGGTACAGGGTTAGGTTTAGCAATTACAAAATCACTTGTTGAATTGCACGGTGGGTCTATAAGTATTGAAAGCAAAATAGGAGAGGGGAGCACTTTTTCTATTGAAATTCCATTTGAACCTGTTGAAGACTTTGAAGAAGCCCAATTACAAGCAGATAGCTTGAAAGGAATGCGGGAATTGCTGGTTGAGGATAATCTTGTAAACCAGAAAATTGCTATTATGTTTCTTGAGCGAGAGGAAATTCAAGTTGTTATGGCTCTCAATGGGAAACTAGGGCTTGATGTATTGGAATCAGACGATGCCATTGACTTGGTGTTGATGGATTTAAACATGCCTGTAATGGATGGGTTCGAGGCGACAAAAGCCATACGGAGTCATGATGTTGAGCATATTATGCAGGTGCCTATAATTGCTTTAACCGCTGACGCATTTAAAGAAACTAGGGATAAAGTATTTGAATTTGGGATGAATGGGTACCTTACAAAACCAATAGATCCGGAAAAATTTCAAGAAGAGTTGGCAAAGCATTACGTCCCACTTAGGGGATAACTTTTGGAGATATGAATTCCTTTAGAGTAAAATGACTTGCTTGACTCCATGAGTCTGAATCAGTTTCTAATACAGAGAGGGTGCAGGTAGGGTATTTTTCTAAATTCGTATTGCCCAATTGCTCTACAAAATCATGAATACCAGGATTGTGTGCAATAATCATTGCATAGTTTAAACGATCGGAGAAAGATTTCACAAGGGTATCTATTCGATTCGCACTCGCCAAATAAAGTCCTTGATCTGATGTGACTGCTACATTGAATTGATTCTGAAAATAAGCTGCTGTTTCAGAAGTACGAACACTGCTACTGGCATATATAACCTCTGGAGTAATGAATTTTTCCACCATAAACTTGGACATACGATCAGCGGCATCATGACCTCGCTTGTTAATAGGACGATTAAAATCAGAACAGTCATTGGACCAATCCGATTTTGCGTGACGTAATATGTAGAGGCATTTATTCATTAGTTGGAAAGTCCTCCAAATGCTGATCAAGCATGTATATAAGTACCGCCATTGCAATGGCTCCACTTTGCAACTCCCTTTCGTTAACAGCACTTAAAACGTCAGTTTCAGCATGATGAAAATCAAAGTAGCGTTGTGAATCAGGCACTAATCCAGCTAATATTAGTTTTTGATACCCATTTTCCCTCAATGGACCAATATCTGCACCGGAACCGCCTTTTTTCAATACGTGAAGTCCTACTTGATCAAAAAGTGATGCCCATTTACCAATATATTTCATCTGTTCAGTTGTTGCTTCAAAATGGAAGCCCCTTGGTGAAAACCCTCCGCGATCAGATTCAATGGCTGCAACGTGGTCCTCTCTAGCCGCGCTGGCAATGCGGGCATAAGTCTTGCCACCACGTAGGCCATTTTCTTCATTCATGAACATTACAGCTCGTAAAGTATGCTTGGGGATGTAATTTAGTTGCTTCAATAATCGTAATGCCTCTATACTCTGAACACAACCGGCACCATCGTCATGGGCACCATCGCCCGTATCCCAAGAATCTAAATGTCCACCAATGGCTATAACCTTTGTAGATTCTTTTCCTTGCCATGTGCCCAGAACATTATATGATTGGGTATCAGGAAGTGTTTCACAGTAGAGCTTAAAACCAATTTCTAATTGATTTTGGTGTTCTGCTAACAACTGATGTAACAACTCTGCATCCTTGGTTGAAACAGCTACAGCTGGAATTTTAGGAATGGTATCGCTATAGCCCATTGAGCCCGTGTGCGGATGGTCATCGAGAGCGAGGGTCATACTTCTCACAATTACTCCAGTAGCTCCATATTCTGCGGCGCGCATGGCTCCAGCCCAACGCTGATCTACGCTTCCAGAATAAGCTGCAAATGTATAGATCTGAGCAGGATTCATTGGGCGATTGTAGAACACAATTTTACCCTTTATTTGATCATGCCCTAACTTTTTTAAGTCAGTGAAATTCTGAACTTCAATGATATTACCTTGAATCCCTGCAATGGGAGTTGATATACTTCCACCAAGGGCACATATACTCAATTCTCCCGAGTCTTGCTTATTTCTCCAAAAGGCAACTTCAGTTGCGCCTCTTTCCCAATGAGGTACAATAACCGATTGAAATGAAGTGTCGAGGTTCAGGTCTTGCAGTACTTTAGCTGTAAAACTCACAGCTTCTTGAGCATTTGTCGATCCACTTAAGCGAGGGCCAATTTGATTACAAAGTGTATCCAAGTAGTTATAAGCCTTTCCGTTGGACATCCCATATTCATAGAGCTTATGAATAAAAACGCTGTCAGACGGCGTAGGGTTTTGACCGAAAGTTGAGTTAATAATAAGGTATAAAAGTGCCGTTATAATTAGGCTCAGCTTATTTTGAAGCATTCTCCCTTGATTTAGTGTAACGCATTATTTTTGCAAATAGCTCATCTGGATTAAAAGGCTTACTTAAGTAGTCGTCCATACCAGCAGACTTCACATCCTCTCTTACCTCAATGAATGCTGCTGCAGAGAGAGCTATAATTGGAACCTTTTTTGCGTGTTCAGTAGGGAGTTTTCTAATTTTGATACTTGCTTCATAGCCATCCATTTCGGGCATTTGAAGATCCATTAGGATAATATCAAAAGCTTCTTTTTTAACAGCAGATAAGGCTTTAAGTCCATCTTCAGCAACGGTTATTTCGAGTTGCCACTGACTCAAGAACTTTTTGGCGATGAGTTGATTTACTGGATTGTCTTCTACCAAAAGTACTTTGAGTCCAGTCAGGTCAATCTCTACGTCAGAATTCTCTTTTTCAAAATCACGGGTCGCTTTGGTGAGTTTTCCTTTTTGAAATGGAAGCACAAAGTGAAAAGTAGATCCAATGCCTTTTTCACTTTCAACCCAAATCTCTCCACCCTGAAGCTCAACTAGGTTTTTACATATTGCTAACCCTAGACCTGTTCCTCCAAATTTTCGTGTTGTAGCAGTACTTTCTTGTGAAAATTGATCAAAAACACTTCTAATTTGACGTTCATCAATTCCAACGCCCGTATCCTTTACTGAAAAATGAATTTGAATCTGGTCTGAATTTGGATTCGGACTGTGCTTCAATGAACTGCTTATGGTCACATTACCATTTTCGGTAAATTCGATTGCGTTGCCAATGATATTTATTAGCACTTGATTAAGTCTTACTTCATCACCAATAATGCGGTGGTCGATATTCGTGTCTTTTTCTAGAATGAGTTTCACGTCTTTCTCTTCTGCTTTCACATTTAAAGCGTGATAGATGCCATTCAGGGTTTCATTAAGGTTAAACTCCACTTGGTCAAATTCAATTTTACCAGATTCAATCTTAGAGAAGTCTAGAATATCATAAATTAAGGCGAGTAAATGGTTTGCTGAAAAACGAAGAGCTTTCAAGTTCTCAATTTGACTTGGCGCAGGATTTTCTTGGAGAAGTAAGTGCGTAAAGCCAATAACGGCATTCATTGGCGTTCGAATTTCATGACTCATAATGGACAGGAAGTCTGACTTTGCTCGTGTCGCAGCTTCTGCTCGTTCTTTAGAATTAATGATTTCTATTTCAGTTTCCTTCCTATCAGTAATGTCTTGTATTAAACCTAAAACACGTGTTACTTTTCCCTGAGCATTAATCGGCTTGCCGAGGTAACGAACAAATTTTCGTTTACCATTTCCTGTTATAAACGGAACTTCAACATCGAAGCTCTTTCCTACTCTTGAAGCATCTTCAAATGCCTTTCTGATTTTTGGTCGCTGTTCAGCTTCAAAAAAAGTTATTTCATTTTCTAAATTAGGAACCCAAGAATCACTTACTTCATGGATAGCTCGAACTTGGTCTGTCCAGTAAAAGGCTTGATTATGTACATCATATTCCCAGCCTCCAAGTTTAGCCATCTTCTGGGCATCTTGAAGAATAGATTCAAGTCTTTTTTGTTCATTAATGTTGCGAAAAGTGACCTGAATGGTGTCTTTTTCCATTTCATCGGGGTCATTCCTTAGTTGAGCTAAAAGCTCGAACCAATGAAAGGTTCCATCAGCATGTTTCAATTGAAGTTGAACAAGGGCAGAGTCATTGTGCTTTAAGTCCGAGAAATAAGCGTCGCGATTGAGCTTCTTTCTGAACTTCGGATGCACCAAATCAAGGAAGTCCATTTCTAGAAATGCCGATTCTTCCATCCCCAATTGATGCTTTATTGAGGGAGAGATGAATGAAAAGACAAAGGAGCGATCATGAAGTCCAATGATATCTCCTGAATTATCAGATAAAAGCTTGTATGCATTCGCTTGTTTTTGGATACGCTCTTCACGCTCTATAAGTTCTTGGTTTAAAACCTCATAGCGCTGTATGAGCGTTTTTGTTCGGTGCTCATAACTTTCTTTGTTACGGTAAAAGGCTCTAATGATTAACCAATTGAATATGAGAGAGCTTAACAGGATACTCCATTTGATCAGATCATAAAAATTCGGAGAGAAGTCGATGGGTTTAAAGAGGCGATAGTCCAAGGTCTCTAGAGCAACAAAACTAAAAATGCTCATTGCAAAACCGAAAATCCTAAATAGCCTGTGTTCTCCTTCAAAAATCAAGTAAATCCAACCGATTGATAAAATCAAAAAGGTCTGAATCATCGACTCAGGACCTAAAATACTTGAGTAGAGAACGATTTGGAAATTTAAAACAAGTACAAACAGAATCTTGAAGAGAACTTCATAAAATTTCCTTGCAAAGAACAAGATACTCAAGGCAGAGAAGGCTTGAATAATGTTAAATGCTGCTAGCGATTTAATATTGAAATAGATAAAGCCAAGCGCAAAGAAGAGACTCATACCCAAGAGAAAAAATGACCCTAAGTTTAGGATCAGAAGACTTCTCAAGCGATGATCTTCAATAGGAAATGATTTAATATCCTTTCCATTGATGTAATCAAATATACTATACGTCATACCCAAAAATGACTAAACTTCAATATAACGGGGCTATTCAGGAAAGGTTGTAGATTGTCAAAAGTAATATAAAAATTGCCTCCTTTGTGCTTTAACAGGGCTGGTTTTCAACACGTGCATTCAAAAGCAGGTTGTCTAGGAGCGTGGGTGGTATTGAATGATTGCATCCCTTAACTCGGCATTGTTTACATGGGTATAAATCTCAGTAGTGGTAATTGACTCATGACCCAACATAGCTTGAACGGCTCTTAAGTCAGCTCCTCGATTGACGAGTTCAGAAGCAAATGAGTGCCGCAAGGTATGTGGGCTAATTTGCTTTTTTATGCCAGCTTTAATAACCAAATCTTTAATAATGTTGAATACCATAACCCGAGAGAGACCTGAACCTCTTCGGTTTAAAAATAGAATATCCCTGCTATCTGGTTTGATGACTTGGTGTACACGGACTTCATTAACATACCGAGCAATTTGATGTTTGGCAGGATTACCTATTGGCACGAGCCGCTGTTTATCTCCTTTTCCAATAACGCGGATAAACTCGTCATCAAAGAATATATCTGTCAACTTCAAGGACGTGCATTCACTAACCCTTAGCCCACAGCCGTAAAGTACTTCGATGATCGCTTTATTTCGTTCCCCTTGTTCGGTACTTAAGTCGATTTGTTCAATCAATTGCTCAATTTCCTGGTTTGAGAGTGTTTCGGGTATCTTTCTACGTGTTTTAGCAGATTCAAGTAATTCACTGGGGTCTTTTTCTACGAGCTCCTCCAGTTTTAAAAACTGATAAAATGAACGAACGCCAGATGTAATTCGATTTTGGGTTGTAGCGCTCAATCCAACTTCATTCAAACTTTGAATGAAAAGTCTTAGATCGTGTTCTTCCAGTTTTAATAATGATTTAGGTATAACGAATAGGGCTAGCTTCTCAATATCTCGCGCATAATTAACAGCCGTATTTTTGCTTAAAGATTGCTCAATAAGCAAGTAGTGTTGAAATGACTTAATTAGCTGTTTTGCACCTGTTGGCATGGAGTTACGATGGATTCAGTTAACTTTGATTTTATGAAAGTAGCAATTATCAATGGACCTAATCTGAATATGCTAGGAAAACGTGAAGTGGTCCATTACGGCGATAGGAATTTCGAAGATTACCTTGAAGAGTTGCGTTCAGCTTTTCCTGAAGTGAACCTAACTTATTTTCAAAGCAATAGCGAGGGCGCTTTGGTTGATTGTATCCAAGAACTCTCAGCGGACGAAGCATTAAATGGGGTGGTGTTAAACCTAGGAGCATACACGCACACATCTATTGCTATTGCCGATGCGGTGCAATTGCTGAAAATACCTGTAATAGAAGTACATATTACCAATATTTTCTCACGTGAAGCATTCAGGCACCACTCATTCATTTCGCCGTTAGCAAAAGCTGTAATAACCGGTCTTGGCTTAGATGGCTACACGAGTGCGGTGAGCTTTTTATTAAAAACTGAGTCTTAAACTTTGGCTATATAAGCTTTAATTACATCAGCGATATAGTCGTAATGATTCTCCTCTAATCCAGGCCATACACCTAACCAAAAGCCTTGATTCATTATCTTATCAGCATTAGCTAAGTCTCCAATAACGCGCTTATTGATATTGGTGTAAGCCGGCTGTCGAAGTAAGTTTCCAGCAAACAGCAACCGCGTACCAATTTTATTTTCCTCCAAATGCTGTTGCAATGATTTTCGATCAATAGGGGAGTCGTCTTTGATTGTTAACATGAAGCCAAACCATGAAGGATCTGACTGCTCAGTAGCCTCAGGAAGAATGAAGTGAGATTCAAATTGCTTCATTCGATCCATCAGCAGTTGAAAATTTTCTCTTCTTCGTTGCACAAAGAGATCTGCTTTTTTTAATTGACTCAAACCAATTGCAGCCTGCATATCAGTAACCTTGAGGTTGTAGCCTACATGGGAATAGGTGTACTTGTGGTCATAACCTTTGGGAAGCTCTCCGAGCTGCCATTTGAAGCGACGATTACACGTGTTGTCTTTGCCAGGTTCGCAATAACAATCTCTTCCCCAATCTCTAAACGATTCTGCAGGCTTCTTTAAAAAGGGATTATTAATAATCACAGCTCCTCCTTCACCCATAGTGATATGGTGGGCAGGATAGAAGCTTACGGTTGAGGCATCGCCGAATGTCCCGGTTTTTTGTCCCCTGTATGTTGCTCCCAATGAATCACAATCGTCTTCGATAACCCAAAGGTTATAGCGTTTTGCGACATCCATAACAACATCTAAATTGAAGGGGTTACCCAACGTATGGGCGATCATGATGGCTTTAGTTTTTGATGTTACAGCTTCCTCTAGTCGTGTTGTGTCTATGTTGTATGTTGGAATTGTTACATCTAAAAATACGGGTACACAACCGTATTGAATCATTGGATTAACGGTAGTGGGAAAACCTGCAGCAACTGTAATTACTTCATCTCCAGGTTTGATTTGGCGTTCTCCAAGTTTTGGAGATGTAAGTGCACTGAAGGCAACAAGATTTGCTGAAGACCCGCTGTTAACAAGCAGCGAGTAAGGAGAACCAAAGTAATCGGCAAAAGCGCGCTCAAACTTAGGACCATACCTTCCTGTAGTCAGCCACCCATCCATTACAGCGTCTATCCCAAATAACAAATCATCTTCATCAATTACCTTACCTGTTACGGGTATGTAATCAGTTCCTGGTTCAGGTGACTTAAAAGTCTTATCCTGCAATCTAGGGACAAGAAGGGCCTTCAATTCATCGTCTATATTCTGTATCATAAAGTGCTTAATCTAAGTTTTGCGAAGATAGGTGGATTCGAATTCTGTCAATCATTAAATCAGGTCACCCGTTTTTTTTCTCAAATAGTCATCCACATTCGTGAAGTGGAAATTGGGATATTCTCTTAAAAATTTCGCTGAAATTAAACCTCCAATAAGGGGACGCTTTGCAGGCGGGGCCAATTGTTCTGTTGAAACGGGCTCAATGGTGATTTTATGCGTTGGAAAATATTTCAAAACGTGAGTCGCTAATTGTACCCGATTAACAAAGTCTGTGCTTGCAATGTTGTAGGTTCCGGTCTTTTTATCCTGTAACAAACAATGAAGGGCTCGTGCAATGTCGGCAGCATTCACTGGCGTTGCATATTGATCGAAAGGCAATGTCATCGTTTTTTCTTCATTGGCCTTCAGCATTTCTAGCAAGCGAGCTATAAAGTTCTTGTTGCGCAATTCATCACCATATACATTGGTAATACGGATAATTAAATGCTCCTTTAGCTGCTCAACTTCTTGTTCAGCCTCCAGTTTGTGCTTTCCATAAATACTCAGTGGGTTTACGGGGAAAGTCTCATTGTATGGTCCCGATTTTCCATCAAAAACATAGTCAGTTGAAATGTAGACCAGTTTCGCATTGTAAACTTTTGCTAGTTCTATCGCATTTAGTGTGCTCTGAACAGTCTTTTCATAACTTTCATCCACATGCTCTTCACAGTAATCTACCCACGTTAGTGCTCCACAGTGTAAAATGATATCCGGGTTAAACTCTTGGATATCAAAATTTTTCGGGTCTTCTAAATTCAGAGTATTAAAGAAATGAGTGCCTGGTGCTTCATATGAAAAAAATGTGCCCTTTACGGCATAAGCGCCCGTAGATTCAAAATATTGTTTGCAATTACCACCAACTAAACCACTTGCACCTAGAATTAGAACTCGTTGCATATTAAAAAGGGGATATAAATGAATTTAATGCGTCTAAATTTAAGTCTCGTTCCGACACTACTGGATTTTGAATAGGCCAGTTAAATGGGATTGAATCATACCTGATTCCAGCATCAGAACTTGGATTATATACAGAAGAAGTATGATAAACCATGGTAGTGTTAGGTTCTAATGCTAAAAAACCATGAGCAAACCCTTTAGGAATAAACAATCCATTATTCAATTTAGACGAAATTTGAATTGAAAAAACGTTTTGATAGGTGGGTGAATTTTTACGCAAATCAATAACTACATCTAACACTGATCCATGCGAGCAGTAAACGAATTTATTGTGCTCATGCGGAGGAAGTTGAAAGTGCATTCCTCTAATTACATTCTTGTTGCTTGTGCTATAATAAATTTCAGCAATTTCAAATGGGCCTACTACTTTGTTAAAATCCTCTTGGTGAAACATCTTAGTGAAACTTCCGCGATTATCCGCTGCAAAAAAGCCATCGACTTTGATGAGTCCATCGAAACTTGTTTTAGTTAGTTTCATTGCGAAAAAAATGTTGGATTTGTAATTCAGAGTATGCGCGTTCTGATCCAGGTGAATTTTTGTACCAATCTACCGTAAAACGAATAGCTTCTTTTGATTTGAAGGTAGGACGCCAATTGAGCATTGACTTTGACTTACCAATAGCAAGACGAAGTAAATGGGCTTCATGTGGCTGATCGATGTTTTTGGCTATTTCATATGTTCCTTCACCCCAAGAATCAATAGCAACTTGAATCAACTCTTCGACAGTAAGGGTATCTTCATCTTCTGGTCCAAAATTGAAAGCCTCTGAGAAAGAGGTAGGATTATCATTCATGTGCGCCCCAAGCATGAGGTAGCCGCGCAAGGGGTCGAGCACGTGCTGCCAAGGTCTAACTGCCGTAGGGTTACGCACAATTAGCGTATTGTTTTTTGATAATGACCTAGCTAAGTCTGGAATGATTCTATTCGCGTTCCAGTCTCCACCGCCAATTACATTACCACTGCGTGCTGAAGCAATAGACTGATAGTGTAAATGAAAGTCTTTTTTATTGAAAAACGAATTTCGGTAACTCGCAGTAACGAGCTCGGCACAAGCTTTTGAGTTGGAGTAGGGGTCGTATCCTCCCAGACGCTCATTTTCCTGATAAGGTTCTGGACGTTCTAGGTTTTCATAAACTTTGTCGGTGGTGATAATAACTGTTTTACAAGGCGTTTTCATACTGCGTAATACATTCAATACATGCACTGTTCCCATGATATTTGTGCTAAATGTATCTACGGGTTGCTCATAAGAATCTAATACCAACGCTTGAGCAGCCATGTGAAAAATATAATCAGGATTGAAAGATAAAATAGCGTCGCTCAAGTGCCTTTCATCCCGAATATCTCCTATTACAGATTCGCATAAACTAGTTCCGTCAATTGAATTGAAAAGACTGTTGGATTCAGGTGCTAAAGAATAGCCTTTTACACGAGCGCCTATATGGTGAAGCACCAATAGAAGCCATGCCCCTTTAAAACCAGTATGACCAGTAATAAATACGCGTTTGCCTTGGTAGTGTTTTTTAAGCTCTTCTATTCCCACGTTTTCCAAGCCGGTTCATTGTTCCACATCTTGTTTAAATCAACATTGTCTCGCATCGTATCCATACATTTCCAAAACCCGTTATGCTTATAAGCCATTAGTTCACCAGCTGATGTAATGTCTTCCAAAGGTTGTCGCTCCCACATCACATCATCAGCATCGTCATGTAAATAGTTAAATACTTCAGGTTTGAGAATAAAAAAGCCACTGTTTATCCAAGCTCCATCGTCTTTAGGCTTTTCCATGAATTGGTTCACCTGGTTCGTGGTCGATAAGTCGAGGGTTCCAAACCTACTTCCAGGTTGAACTATAGTCATCGTGCAAAGTTTACCATGGCTTTGATGAAAATTAAGTTGAGCATTCATGTCAACATCTCCAACTCCATCGCCATAAGTAAGCATGAAGTCTTCATTTCCAATGTACGGTTGAACCCTTTTTAAACGTCCGGCTGTGAGGGTTTCTAAGCCAGTATCAACGAGGGTAATCTTAAAGGATTCGGCTTTGTTTTTATGAACTTCAACTTCATTATTAGCCAAGTTTACCGTTACATCAGCATTGTGGAAGTAGTAATTTAAGAAATACTCTTTGATCATGTACCCCTTATACCCCAAACAGATGATGAATTCTTTATGACCAAAAGACTCATAAATCTTCATGATATGCCACAAAATGGGCTTACCACCAACTTCTATCATTGGCTTTGGTCTCAGGTGAGACTCCTCAGATATACGAGTTCCTTTACCGCCTGCAAAAATGACTACTTTCATGATTATGTATTATCTCACAAATATATCGAAACAGAAGGGCTGACCATAACTTTAAGTTAGTCCTTTGTTGCGGATGATATATTCCAGTTTAAGTCAGAAAATTTCCGGATACCCTTAACGTAAAAATTCCATACGAGGCTTCCGCGGTATATTCCAAACCTATTGGGATTTTTAAAGTGCTTTCTGACTTGATTTCGACTTTTAATCCAAACACCTAAATTGCCAAAAAAGCTGATATGAGCTCTAACTACGGCCAAGCTTGATTTTGGATTTCCATCCAACAGCATTTTTACAATAGCCACATGGTCAAGCATTAAACGAATTGGAAGTTTCCAAGCAAAATTTGCTAAACTGCTGTTTTTGAACAGCATTATGAGGTTGTTGCGGTGGTTTCTAAAAACTTTCCCCGGGCTACCATAGGCAATTACATACCCACCCATATGAAATATTTTAGAAGCCGGCTGAAATAACACCCTGTGGCCCATGTTTTTAAACCTCCAAGCCAGGTCAATTTCTTCCATATGAGCAAAGAAGGTATTGTCCAACCCACCAGACTTATGGTACAAGTCTGCCTTAACAAATAAACAGGCTCCAGAGGCCCAAAATATTTCTTGTACGTTGTCATATTGGCCATGGTCCTCTTCCACAGCATTGACAAGTCTACCTCTACAAAATGGAAACCCAAGTGCGTCTATAAAGCCTCCCGCTGCACCAGCGTATTCAAATAAATTACGATTATCAAAGGACATAATTTTTGGTTGTACTGCCGCAATGTCATCAGCGCTATTTAATAGCTCAATGGCAGGGTCAAACCAGTTGTCAGCAACTTCTATATCAGAGCTTATCAATACATAATTTGCTGCAGAGATGTGGGGGAGCGACTCTGAATAACCACCTGTGAAGCCATGGTTAACTTTAATCACATATAAGTTTACAGCGGGAAAATTTTCCCTAACAAACTTCTCCGTGTTGTCTGTTGAAGCATTATCAACCACCCAAATGTCAACATCATTGCGGTGTGCAGTTGTATCAATTATTTTAGGGAGGAATTGCTTTACTAACTGGAGGCTGTTATATGCAAGTAATACGATTGCTGTATTCGTATTATTATTACTGGGATTGGTCAAAAGATTGATTTTCGTGCAATGTTAGTTTATTCGATTTAATCAATTAGCGTGGGGCATTGAACAGCTGCTCTGCTTCGCTTCCATAATATGACCCTGGAGATACATCATCAGTTGTACCGAAAGGAGTATTTCTACGCTGCAACTCCATCTGCCAACGATGATTGCTTATTTCTCCGATAACATTGGAGTGAAGCAATGTATAATCATTGGTTACTAAGTCAGGATTATAGAAGATATAACGTGCATCGCTTTGTTTAGGATGCCTGTAGTAATGCCAAATGTGATAGGGGTAAGCTGAGGTTTCATTATCTCGCTTAATAATGGTGTTTGGTTTGCCATATTTTAAGTAGAGGTCACCACGATCAGTTTCGAACCCATACTTACTGGGTGTTCCATATTCTTTGTTCACAATGGTTACGAGTTCCCAATACGCGTTCCATTCATCTTCGGGATTTGTCGCATTTCGCGTGTGCCAGAACCTGTAGAAGAACTTTTGGAGGCCAATGAGTTCATCACCTTTTGCAGGACCATCAATATACTTTACTTCACTTTGATTTGCCTTAGGCCTCAATGTTTGCACTAGAAACCTCATTGAATCAACAGAAGTAACACTTCCTATGAATGTTTGATTAACTGGAGTTTCATCAAAATTGATCGGTTCAGGCTGTTTTGGAGTATTGGATACCGTTATACGCTCCTTAGATGCAATTAGAACCACATTGTCCCTAGATCTTAACTCTAACACTAAATCATAGTAATTTGATTTAATTCCTTCAATAGGCAACTCAAAAACAACCGGCACCAAGGATGCAGACTGAAGTCGTTTATAGCTGACCGTTTGTGGGATAATTTGTCCAGTTGAGGTTTGCTCCAGAAAGGCTTTGGCTAAGAAGGCTCCCGTATCACTTAGCATTTTGTCTGAATGATATGCTTCCGCATAAAAAAGTATGGTAGGCTCATCTTCATAAAAATCAATAGGGCGTGGAATCACCGTAAGTCCACCTTTATTGAATGGATTTTCTTGTTTAGCTGGCGCAATTGAAGTTGAGAATACAAGTGTTGAAAGTGATAACGCTTTATTACTGATGTTTTGTGTTATTGGGATAGATGCCTCTAGGTCATGGTCAACACCTTTTTCTTCGTAAGACACCACTACATCGAGTGTGTAGTCTCCATTTTTCAGTGGGAAACGCTTTACATCAATGAGGTCGTTTGATGTTAATGTATCGGATATGATAGGGCTTTGGAGGTTGAACTTTTCATATTGTACAACCTGAGAGTCTTGTTGAAAGATATAAGTTACTTCAAGTTTGCTTTGAAACCCCTCACCGGACTTTTTATAGGATAAGCTTTTTCCGTCTATTTGCAGGTAAACCTCCATGTAGGGGCCAACCTGAGCGTTATAGAACGATGCTTGATATATATAAGCTTCTAACTTCTGGGCGTTTACAGGTTTTGTAAAACCTAAATTCACTAAAAGTGTTATTATTCCAATTGCTACAAATCGTATCATGGATACAAATTTACAGGAACATGTTTACTTAAACAGAAATTTTTAGGTATCGGAAAAATATTATGCAAGATATCTGTAAAGAACTTAAACCAAAATAATTGAAACATATGAAAGACCAAGTAATATTGATTACCGGAGGCAGCTCTGGTTTAGGTAAGGCAATGGCTGAATTAGCAATAGAACAAAGGGCCGTGGTTTACATAACTGGTCGTGACCAACAGAAGTTAAATCGAGTAGCCAATGAAATGGGCGCTGAACCATTGCATGCGGATATGACTGATGAAGCTAGTTTAGAAAACGGTATTAATACCATTATGGATAAACATGGCCGGATTGATGTTTTAATAAACAATGCAGGGATTGGTAATGATTGGCCTGAGGTTACCGAAGTTAGTCATGAGGCAATGCTGAAAACATATGAGGTCAATGTGTTTGGAGTAGCAGTTTTGACTGCTAAGGTTGCTTCAGTTTTCAAAAAGCAAAAGTGTGGGAGCATTGTTAACATTGCATCGAGTGCAGGAGTCAAAGGATTCGCGAGGGGTACGGTTTATGCTTCTTCAAAATTTGCTCTTCGAGGAATGACCCAATGTTGGCAAGCCGAATTGCGTCCATATAACGTTCGGGTTATCTTAGTAAACCCAAGTGAGGTTCCAACCGCTTTTAATCAAGAGGATAGGAGTGAGCGAGCGCTAGAACCCAATAAGTTACGACCTACTGAAATCGCCCACGCTGTTATTTCTGCATTGCGAATGGATCCGCGTGGATTTATTCCTGAGCTAAGTGTTTGGGCCACAAACCCTTTTTAGAAGAATGTAATTTCTTTAGAAAAATCATAAATATTTTCAGTCTCACTGCTTGCTAATATTAAAAGGAAAGATACTTTTGCAGCGGAGAGTTGGCAGAGTGGTCGAATGCACCGGTCTTGAAAACCGGCATACTGAGAGGTATCGAGGGTTCGAATCCCTCACTCTCCGCCACATAAATTGAAGCCCTACCTCAAACGGTAGGGCTTTTTTTTTGCCCTAATAGCTATTATAGCTAGTTTTAAAGCATGAACAAAAAGACGCTTGTTATTGGTGCAACAACCAATGAATCTCGTTACGCTTGGTTGGCTACTGAGCGGCTATTACAAAATAGGGTAGAGGTAGTATGTGTTGGAATTAAAAACGGAGCATGTGCTGGAGTTCCAATTCAACACGGAACTCCTGATATATCTGATGTTCACACGGTTACCCTTTATGTTGGACCGATGAATCAGGATGTGTATGTGCCTTATGTATTACACTTGAATCCCAAGCGAATCATTTTCAACCCCGGAACGGAGAACGATCGCTTTATTCAAAAAGCTCAAGAAATGGGTATTGAAGTGGTTACGGGATGTACACTTGTAATGTTGGCTTCAAATCAGTTCTGATTAGTGGTCAAAGGCTAAATCTTTGTGACTTAAATCGCAGTAAGGTTTTTGTTTTGAAGCGCCACAGCGGCATAAAGCAGCATTTCCAGCCTCTTGAATAACTTTCCCATTTTGCTCGATTTCAAAACTTCCTTTGATGAGTAATGGCCCATTTTTCGCTACCGAAATTTTATTTTTGGAGGCTGTTTTTGCCTCGTTGGAAGAGTTATTAATGTAAGCCAATGCACCTGATGGACATTGATCAATTTGATTCATAATGCGGTCAATGGAAGCCCCATCAGTATTAATCCAAGGCTTTTTGCCATACTGAAATACTTCTGGCAAACCTCTCCAACATTTTTCTGCATGGATGCACCGATGAGCAGACCATGTGATTACCAATTCTTCTTTTTTGTACTCTTTTTTACTAGGAACGACCTTCATGTGGGATTCAACTTAGTGAAGAAACAAGTTAGTCAAAAGCTAATTAATCAGATGCAACTTGATTGTGATTTAATCCATCAAGGATTACTTGTAATCCGAAGTCAATTTCATCATACGAAATGGTTAGAGGAGGAGCAATGCGAAAAGCATAGTCAGTTGAAAGGAACCAAAAAATAAAAACTCCTTTGCTTAAGCAGTAGTTAAACAGTGCATCTACTTGATCTGCTGATTCCAAATCAATTGCCAACATCAAGCCAATTTGCCTAACATTCTTAATACGCGGATGCTTAAGACGCTCAGCCATATAAAGCCCTTTTTGCTCAACTTGCTCTAGATCAATTTCGTTAGCCAAGATATTGCATGCTTCCGCACCTGCAGCACAACTTACGGGATGGCCTCCAAAAGTAGTGATGTGTCCCAGCATGGGTTTTGTGGTAAAGAGTTCTAGAAGTGCATGATTTGCAACAACTCCACCAATAGGCATTCCTCCCCCCATGGCTTTTCCCAAAACTACAATTGAAGGGTGTACATCATAATGTTGAAATGAAAAATAGGCTCCTGTTCTGCCCATTCCAGCTTGGATTTCATCAACAATTAATAGCGCACCAACATCTTTACAGCGTTCCGAAAGTGCTTTTGCCCATCGCTTACTTGCAATTCTAACACCTGCATCTCCTTGTACTAATTCAACGATAACACAAGCTGTATTTGAAGTGATTTGATTGAGCTGATCTACTGCATCATGATCAATGAACTTCACGCTTGGGAGTAGTGGTCTGAATGCCCTTTTTTTTTGTTCATTTCCGCTCACACTCAGAGAGCCATGAGTAGAACCATGGTAAGCTCTATGCAGTGAGATGATCTCTGTTCTTCCCGTTGCTCTTTTTGCCAACTTCAATGCGGCTTCTACTGCTTCGGTTCCAGAGTTAACAGGGTATAATTGATTTAAATTGGAAGGAAATAATTTTTGAAGATTTTTGGCTAGCTTAAGCTGAGCATCTTGAATGAATTCTCCGAACACCATAACATGGAGGTGTCTATCGACCTGTTGGTGGATGGCTGCCGTTATTTCCGGATGTCCGTGTCCAAAATTGGAAACACCTATACCAGAAGTTAAATCAAGGTATTTTTCACCTGATTTATGATAAATCCAACATCCGCGTGCGTAATCTGCTTCGAAATCAATAGGAAATGGAGAAGTCTTCGCGATTCCTTCCCTGTAATCATTAAGCGATGAATTTAGAATATTAGAATGATGTTGGTCAGCTTTTCCCACTTCGCTTAAGTCGTTCAATTAGATGTCGTTTAAATTCTTTTTCCGCGATGTAAAGTTCAGCAATTTGATGCATTTCTAATACTGCCTTGAATTTATTGTGGTACGCCTTCCGAATAATTAGTTCTTTTTCTTCGGTCTGAAATTTTAACTGGATCAAGGCTTCAATCTGTTCATCAGATTGGCTTTTAAGTTGCTGCTGCCCAGCCTTAAATGCAGATTTTCGCTTGGCTCGTAAAGCTTCAATTTCAGCACTCATTTGATTATATATTGGCCAGAATTCTTGAGCTTGCTGAGGCGATAAGTCAACTTTTTGAGTTATGAAGCTTACTTTTAAAGCCTGAATTTGATCATACCTATGATCTTGACTGAAGCTTGTAATACTCAGCACTAAAAATGTTGCAAATAAGAGTGTTCTCATGGTCTTCATTTTAGAAATTCATCTGAGATTGTGACAACTTCAACATTTTCATCCAACAAATAAGAAATGATCAGCTCGTCCGATTGAGGTGCTTCATTAAGTTCTTCCGAATGCATTATTGCGTATTCAATTAAATCTTCAGTCTCGATAAACTCTAATGCAAACAAATCTTTTGCATCCTGTTCAGGATTATTACTTGCGAATTGATAAGAAAGAACAAACAATGTTAAAACAGATGCTGCAATCGCAAATACCAACAATCCGCTATTCTTTGTAACATATTTAGGCTGATGGGAAGTGTGAATGCAGGGAATTGTATTGAGTTGCTGTTCGAGCTGATTAAAGTATCCGTCTGGAACCTTGTAAGCCTTATGTCGTGTTCTCTTTTCTTGCATGCTGCAGTTTGGATGATTACCAAGTAAAATGGTTTAATTACGAGCTAACATTTTTTTTATTTTTTCCTTGGCATGGTGGTAGTTAGCTTTTAAACTCCCCACACTTGTACCTGTGATTTCGGATATAGCATCGTACTTGAGGCCTTCAAAATACTTTAGTTGAAAGACTAGTTGTTGTTTCTCAGGTAGTTGTGTAACTGCATTATGTAGGTCTTCTAGTAACTTATCACCATCAAAGTATTCATCGGCAATGAGGGTGTGAGCAACGTAATTGGGATCATTTATTGAACCTGTTCGATGTCTCCTTTTAGCTTTTCGAAGGTGCTCCAACGCAGTATTTGTAGCAATTCTATAAACCCAGGTATAAAGCTTAGAATCTCCATTAAATTGATCTAAGTTATTCCAGATTTTGATAAAGGATTCTTGGGTTAAATCATTAGTCTCCTCATGGTTCAGTACAATTTTTCGAATTACCCAATAAACACGTTCATGATACGCTTTAACTACCTCGTTGAATAACTCAGGAGACCTTCCGTTTGCTATCAGGCGCTCTTGCAGATTCAATTTCATAGTTTGTGGTAAACGAAAATCTAGTACTCAATGAAAAAAGTTCGGTATTATATTTCTCCTAACGAAGTTGTTATTCCATGAATTAGATTCTTACCTTATTGTTCTGAGGTTCAATGCAGACGTGTGATTAATTTCCTTTTTTCCGTTTCATGATGTTTACCGCTGCATGTTCAATGTCAATGGTGTCTAATCCATATTTTGTCATAAGTTCATCTGGTGTCCCAGATTCACCAAAGCTATCATTAACCGCTACATACGATTGAGGAGTTGGTTTGTGCTGAGCAAGAAGTTGTGCAATACTATCTCCCAAACCACCATTTCGTTGGTGTTCTTCTGCTGTTACGATACAACCGGTTTTTTCAACAGACTTTAAAATGCAGGCATCGTCCAAGGGCTTAATTGTGTGGATGTTTATTACCTCTGCATCAATTCCTTGCTTTCCAAGCTCTTCGGCAGCTTCAATTGACTTCCATACAAGGTGTCCAGTAGCAACAATTGTAACATCGGAACCCTCTTTTAAAACGATTCCTTTTCCAATTTCAAAAGGCATGCTTTCTGGCATAAACACGGGTACTTTTGGCCTTCCGAATCGCAAGTAAACTGGCCCGTTATGATTAGCTATGGCCTTTGTAGCGGCTTTAGTTTGATTAAAGTCGCATGGATTTATAACGGTCATTCCAGGAAGCATCTTCATTAACCCAATGTCTTCTAAAATTTGATGAGTCGCGCCATCTTCTCCTAAAGTTAATCCAGCGTGAGATGCACATATTTTAACATTTTTCCCTGAATATGCAATTGACTGTCGGATTTGATCGTAAACACGGCCCGTAGAGAAGTTTGCAAATGTTCCGGTAAAAGGAATTTTCCCACCTATTGTAAGCCCTGCAGCTATTCCCATCATGTTAGCCTCAGCAATCCCTACTTGAATAAACCGATCTGGGTATGTGTCAGCAAAAGCATTCATTTTCAACGAACCAGTTAAGTCGGCGCAAAGCGCAACCACATTTTGGTTTTCATTGCCCAACTCCAATAACCCGGCTCCAAAACCCGATCGCGTGTCCTTTTTTTCCGTAAATGAATATTTCATGTTGTTATAACTTTACTTGTGTTGATCCACCAGATTTAATTGTGAATTCCTTTTCTCGTGTAAATTTTGTGTCTAACGAAACGGCGGGCCTAAATACAGCTTTGTATCTGCCGGGTTGCAACTCAATACTTTGAGTTCTCAATTTTTCATTCAAATTGGTGACCCAAACCATTTGATTCCCCTCCATTAGAAATATACTTCCGTATCCTGGAGCAGAGGTGTTTATGTTCAACATTCCAGAAGGGGGTATTTGCACTTCAGTTGTATGACTTTGAGCGACTTCTACATCGTTAATGTATGTGCGAGGAAGGGTTAACACTTCCAAATCATATTTTCCAATTAACAATTTTTCGTGCTCATTGACATCCATAACATGTAGAGTCCGAATACTGTCTTGTTTGCGAATGATTACATCAGGTAAGTCAAATTTTTTGCCTCCTTGCCTCACGATAAGTTTTCCTTGGGCAGCATCAAGAGCGATAATGTTATGCTGACCTGGAGTTAACTTAACGTTTCGCTTTATTAGCGAAGGAATAGTTGATACATGCAGGTCGTAGGAGCTTGAAGGGTCAATAAAAAGCGTATCAGGCAGACCTCTACCATCCAAGGTGTGAATGTAATTGTAGTCTGATTTTTTGCTTACGGTATTGATGAAAGACATGTTTACATTGGTCTCTGTAGGTTTATTGGAGTTGTCCAATAGGTTTACTTGCACGGAAGTATTATTCAGTGCCTGAGAGATAACGATGTTCAATACATTTTTAAAAACCAGTTCGTCTGTCGCGTCAAAATAATTACCAATACACTTAAAGGTGCTTTTAAACTGATCGTCCAGTCCAATTCCAATCACGAATGGCTTAAGTACAATTCCTTTTGCTTGAAGAGCTCTGCTCACAGCGCAAGGGTCTCCGTCACACTCTTCAATTCCATCAGTAATGAGAACAATGATGTTTTTACAATTGCGACACCCTCTAAAGTCATTAGCAGACTTCTCCAGTGTCAGCGCGATGGGAGTGGTGCCTTTTGGCCTTACATCCTGAAGTCTAGATTTGATTTTTAACGCATTACCGCGGGCGAATGGAACTTCGAGCTTGGTGTCATTGCAATCTTGTCCATTTCGAAGGGAAGACTGATGACCATAAACCCTAAGTGCAAGTTCTACATCAGTTGTACTCAGGCTATCTAAAGCTTGAGAAAGCAGTTTTTTTGCAACCTGGTGCTTGTAACCAGACTCCCATTTACCATTCATGCTATTTGATGCATCGTAAATGAACAAAATACGTGTCTTTCCCTCAAGGGAAGCCTGACTAAAACCTATTAGGTTAAGTGAACAGAGTAGAATTAATATGGCAAAAAGCTTTTTCACTAATAGTCTCCGAGCGTTTCCTCAAGTTGAGATAAGGCCATATCTAGTTGATCATCGTTTGGAGCTACACCATGCCATGCGTGGGTTCCCATCATGAAGTCTACTCCTTGGCCCATTTCTGTTTTCATTAAGATAACTATTGGTTTTCCATTACCAGTTAACGACTTAGCTTCTTTCAGAACGGCAATTACGTCTTCCATAGTATTTCCGAACATCGTAAGTGTAATCCAACCAAAGGATTTAAACTTATTTTCTAAACTGTCAATGTTCAACACATCAGACACATCCCCATCTATTTGGCGGTTATTGCAGTCGATGGTACAGATTAAATTATCGACAGCATTATGTGGCGCAAACATGGCTGATTCCCAAATTTGACCCTCTTGCATTTCACCATCACCATGAAGGGTAAATACGAGCGAATCGTCATTATTCAACTTTTTCGAAAGTGCGGCACCTATAGCAACAGACATTCCCTGTCCTAATGAGCCGCTAGCAATTCTAACTCCTGGAAGAGACTCATGAGTAGTTGGATGACCTTGAAGACGGGAATTGATTTTTCTAAATGTTGCTAACTCCGCAGTATCAAAATATCCAGATCGGGCTAGAACACTATAATAAACAGGAGATATGTGACCATTGGATAAAAAGAATAAATCTTCTCCCTCACCATCCATAGAGAATAAGCTAGGATTGTGCTTCATTTGATCAAAGAAAAGTGCAACTAAAAAATCCGCGCATCCAAGCGACCCACCAGGGTGCCCGCTATTTACTGCGTGTACCATTTTTACAATATCTCTTCTTACTTGAGATGCGATAGATTCTAATTTTGAAATGTCAGCCATGGAAAGGAATATTTTATGAGACGAAAATAATTTTTTGCTTAACGCCCGCTCTAAGTCTGTTGAAAACTTGACAAAATTGTTCATTCAATTGGTGACCGAGGTCGGTTATTAGATAATGGAGCTTGAATCCACGCACTTCCATGTTTTTAGTTGTTCCTTTTATTAGTCAATATGGTTTAACTTAGCTCTGTATTGTTTTAATAGAAACCTCTTCCCCTTGAAAAAATCACGGTTGAATAAATTTGTTTTATCAGAAAACGCTCAAGGTGATTTGGCTGCTTTTATTAATTTAATCGTAACCGTTTTAAATGCAGAAGCAGGTGTCCTTTTTAGCAATGAAGACGGAATTCTGGAATATTGCAGTGCAAATCAACCTCACTCCAGCGTAAAGCAACGCTTTCTTGACCAAGCAGATGTAATAAAGGACAAGGTTTTGAAAAAAAGCGAGTCACGCATTCAATTTAAGCTGAGTGAACGTGCAGGTATGTATTCAAAAGACTTTGCTTGGTGCACAGTAATTCAAATCTCATCAAAATTTTCCCTCTGCATCTTTAGTGATTCGACAATTGTTTTTTCTGATGTCGTCGAAAAACACTTAAAACTGATTTGTAAGGAAATTGCTTCACAGCTAGGTGACGCAAAAGGCAGCCTTAATGATATTGAAAATCTAGTAGAGGTTGATCAGGTACTAAAGGTGCTGAATTGTAGTGATGACTTTGTCGGGTTGATGGATATCGGGCAAGCTACAATTAGGATTAACAAATCTTGGAAAAGAGTTTTATGCTCCAGAGAATCGGAAAGCGAATTAACACTTGAGGCTTTTGTAGAACTGAGTCATGCGGATTACCAACAGAATGCAAGAAAGTTTATTCAAAGGATATTAGATGAAGGCGATTCAGAACCTTTTGAGACCCTTATGAATGCAACTAGTGGCGCTTTTATTCCTGTTGAATGGAAAATAAGTCAGGATAGTGATTTAACAATATTGACAGGTAAAGACATTTCGAATGAGTATGCGTTGAAAAAAGAGTATCAGCGAGCGAGAACGTTATTGTCACAAGCAGAAGAGGTAGCTCATCTAGGAATTTATGAAGTTGATTTTATTGAAGATAAAATCTATTGGTCTGATGTCACGAAGGCTATTCATGAAGTGGGGGATGATTACGTCCCGGAGCTAGAAGGAGCTATTGAGTTTTATAAAGAAGGTGAGTCTCGTGATAAAATTACGGATGCTGTAGAAAAGGCGATAAGCGAAGGCGAAGAGTATAGTTTAGAATTGATTATTGTAACTGCGAAAGGAAATGAACGTTGGGTTAGGGCCAGGGGAATACCAAGGTTTCAAAATGGTAAATGTTTAAACCTATTTGGAACGTTTCAGGATATAACAAGTGAACGGGAGGTTTACGAATTACAAAAACGGTTTATTGAGCAAGCGCCTTCTTCAATTGCGATGTTTGACGTGAACATGAATTTCATAGCGGTAAGTGATAAGTGGTGCGAGGAACATGAAAACCTTCCGCCAGATGAGGTTGTCGGTAGAAACCTTTACGATCTTAACGAATATTTACCTGAAGGGTGGAAAGAGTACCATAAACGAGGGCTGTGTGGTGAGCACATTACCAAGGAGGAAGATCATTATGTCGACGAGGAAGGAAGAGATCGTTGGTCAAGTTGGCGCTTAAAACCATGGTATAATCAGAACCTCGAAATTGGAGGGGTGTTAATTTATGCTCAAGATATAACGGCCCAAAAATTAGCTGAAAAGTTAGCAAGTCGTAATCGCGGTATTCTAGAATCTACAATTGATACAATAGATGCAGGTATCGTTGCTTTCGATCAAAACAAATCAGTAACTGTACTTAACAGTAAAGCTAAAGATTGGCTTAATGTGAGTTCCAAAATTCTTTTGGACAAGAAGTGGGATTCGATGTTCGAGTTTATTAAGCGTGAGGATAACGAACTTAGCGATATTAATGAACTGGTAGACCAAGTATACCAACAAAAACAGGTGAGTTAACGTCAATTTTACGTCAACCATTCCACAAAAGGAGTGGTTCATATCTCAGTAAATGGCCGCCCTATTATAAGCCGTAATGGAAAGTTTTCTGGAGTTGTTTTAGGAATGCATGATATTACAGATGTGGTTGAAAATCAGCGTGCTTTGCAACATTCTGAGTCTGCATTTAGAAGTATTTTTGAGAATGCAGGAGCTGGAATGGCAACCATTGATCCGGATGGAGTTTTCCTTTCCGCTAACAATCGTCTTTTGGATTTTTTTGGGTATACTCAAGAAGAGCTTTTCAATAAAACCTTCAAGGAGTTAAGTCACCCAGATGATTACAAGCAGTATATGGAGCACTTAAGTGAGCTTCGGGCTGGGAGAGTAGAACAATACCAAATGGAAAAACGATTTTTCCATAAGAGCGGTGATGTAAAATTTGCTCTTGTTGCAGTTTCGGCAATTTATAAGGACGATGGTAATGTGAGTTATTATATCTGCCAAATTATCGACATTTCCCGTGTTCGTAAAGCAGAGAAAAGCTTGAGTCAGGCAGACTCTTCAATCAATGCACTTTTAAATGCAAGCAAAGGAATCGGGTTTGTAAAAACAGACCCTCAGGGGGTTATAACAACCTTTAATCAAGGAGTTGAAAATATAACCGGCTTTAATTCAAAAGATATAATCGGAAAACAAACCCCCAACTTTTTGTTCAAGGCTGATGAGCTTCTTGAGCGAGCATCGTCACCCGACTTAAATGGGGTTGTTGATGCATTTGCAATATTGCGACACTTATCTTATTCAGATCGATTTGAAGGAACAGAGTGGCAGCTGAACTGCAGTGATAAAACGATTACACGCGTTCTAATAAATATCTCACCTATATTAGTTGATGATAACTTTGAGGGCCTCCTTTTAGTAATTACCCATGTTGAAGCGTTAAAGTTGGCGGAAGAACAGTTATCTGATTTACTGGTGATGAGCTCGCAACAAAATAATCGCCTCAAGAATTTCGCATACATCGTTTCTCACAATTTAAGGTCGCATAGTGGAAATATTCATTCTTTAGTTAATTTTCTAAAAGATGATTATCCAAGCTTAATTGAATCGGATGTATTTGACCATTTAGTTAAGGCTTCTGATCGGTTAATGGATACAGTTGGACACCTTGGAGAGGTTTCAAATTTACACGTAAATGGAGACTTAGAGCTTGTTCCGCTATCCTTAGATGAAACAGTGGTTCATGCGGTTGATTCGGTGAGTCAAACGATTAAAAATAGTGGAGTAGAGGTGATTAATGAAGTAAACCCTCAGCATTGCGTGCTTGGAGTTCCCGCTTACTTAGATAGTATTGTTTTAAATATGCTTACCAATGCAATAAAATATAGCAGCCCTGATCGAATGAGTTTTGTGAAGCTTTCTTCAAAGGTAGAAGGTGACTTTGTAATTCTCGAAATAGAGGATAATGGACTAGGGATGAATTTAGATAAACACAGGAGTGAATTATTTAAAATGTTTAAAACATTCCATAATCATCCAGACTCTCGAGGCTTAGGCCTATTTTTGACCCATAATCACATCGAGGCCATAGGAGGATCTATAGATGTATCAAGTGCTATTGACGTGGGTACAACCTTTAAGATTAAGCTGAAAAATGGAAAGTAAAAAACTGTGTGTTGTAGATGATGATCCGATTCACATTTTTTTGGTCAAGCGGTTGTTGGCAAATCGAGACTCTGAAACACCAATTGAATTGGTTGTATATAAAGATGGCAAAGAAGCTTATGAAGCAATTAATGACGTGCTGATAAATGGAGGAAGTCAGCTTCCACAACTTATCCTATTGGACATTAACATGCCAATTTGGTCCGGGTGGGAGTTTCTTGATGAAATAATAAAAACTGAGGGTCACAATCAGTTGAAAATCACCATGGTTTCAAGTTCAGATGACTTTGATGATAAGGAGAAGTCAAAAGACTACAGCATAGTGAAAGGCTATGTTACCAAACCATTTTCTCAAGATAGTTTGAACGACTTGCTATATGCAATATACGGTTGAAATGACCCTGAGTTTGAGTAGAATGCTATTTTGAAGCTATAATTACACGTTCTGTATATGTAGCTTCCGCTGTTTTTATCCTAATTAAATACGTACCAGGTTTAAACCTAGAAATGTCAAAAACTTTGCGTTGCGCTAAATTATTGAGCGTAACCAATAACACTCCTTGCATAGAGTAAATGGAGGCATTCGAATTTTGCAAGCTACCTTCACATTCAAGTGTTAATAGACCTGTTGTAGGATTAGGCCATATTTTAAATACAGAAGGTCTGGTTGGCTTGAAAGAATTAGGCATTTCAAAATCCACGCACGCACTTGTATCAGTACATCCAGCTCTATTTGCTATAACTGCAAATGTTCCACTGTAGGATGGGAAATATACATTGGAATCAAGTCCAACTGGACTTAAGGTTGAACAGTCAATCCAAGAGTAAACTGTATTTGGTTCATGAACTACAGCTAGGCTGTCTATTCCCGTTATGACTTGGGTATTGAAAGCGATTTTCGTGAGTGTGTATTGAAATATAGTGTCACAACTCAGATTCGAAAATATGGTATCCCTATAAACTCCAGAAGAGTTAACTTCAGTTCCTGAGGGTAATCGGTAGGTAGCGCAAAAACTGTCTGCAAGCTCTACAGCTGAGGGAAATGTTAAGTCAATGGGGGAGAATGTAGAGAGTATAGAGCCCGGTGCTCCTGAAACAGCTCCATTTGTTCCATTGAGTGGGCAGTTAGCTTGGCCCGTAGTAGCAATTACTCCTGGCATTCCGCCTTGAAAAGTGACGTTAAGTAAACCTCCAAAGGAGGAATCTGTAATTACGTAACCACCGCCGCCGCCGCCTCCTGGGCCATTGCAGTTTGTATTTCCTCCGTTGTCAGTTGAGGCACCATTACCTCCAGAAACGTTTACATTAAAAGCATCAAGAAGTTGATTAGCCTGAAGGTAAATGCTACCTCCGGCACCACCACCTCCGCCTCCTTCATTGAATGAATTAGCAGAAAGACTTTGCCCAGTTGCATTTAGCTCGCCACCAGAAGCAACTATAGTTTTAGCATGGAGAAACACGATTCCGCCACCATTACCTCCGCTTTCGCCGGTATTCCCAGCATTATTTCCATGTCCTGCACCGCCGCCACCACCTAAAAAGAGACGTTTACCTTGAATGAAACTAGCGATACCATAGCTGTCTAAGCCCTCCACAGAACCGCAATTAAATGGTCCAGATTTAATACGTTGTCCTCCTTTACCACCAAAACCAAAATTGGCACCGCCAGAACCACCACCGTTATGATTATTCCCACCGCCGCCACCATTGGCTTGTGGTCCTCGTCCACATTCTTTGCCTACTATTGTTGCTGAAATTCCTGCACCTTTCAGAGCAAGCTCATCCGTACTCGTTTGAGAAGTGTAATAAGAGTTATCGAGAACAAATACACAGTTATTGCCGCTTGTTAGTGCTTGTCCACCCATAAATCCAGTGCTTGAAACGTCCACGTTAAACCCATTGAGGGAGAGGGTATCTAATACTTCAAGTGCAACAATTCCTCCCTTAAACCCATCAAAGGGAGCTGCTAAAATATCTCCGTTAAGTGACACATTATTGAACGTAGGGAAAGAAACAACTTGTACTACCTGGTTTGAATTAAACGGTGAGTTTACCTCATTGGCTAGTGTAAGCATGTTTCCAGCTTTGGAACAAATTTTATGAATTTCAAAAGCTCCTGCAGTATTTATGTTTTGAATATTACCAAACGAAGCAGTTTGGCTGTCATCTATCTGCGCTCCTTGCATTTGAATAATAAGTATGCGTTCACCTGCTAAAAAGTCAGTTGCATTAGTGAGGGTCAATTGATTTGATCCAGTTTGAATGGAGGTTACGGAGCTGTAGTGATTAATTATTCCTGATAAAGAAGTTTGACTAATTGAGAAGGAGGGCAATAGGTAAATGGCCAGTAGAATCAGGGGTGAAAGTAATCGCATGACAAGGGGTTTTAATTAATACGTCGAATAAAGCTAATGCGTTGCTTTAATTTAATGGTATTATCAAAACAACTTTTTTAAATTGTGCTTGAATCACTGGAAAACAAAACAAATATGTTGTTTACGAAGATAGCTGGAGTAGGACACTATGTCCCAGATAATGTAGTCACAAATAATGACTTGTCGAAGTTAATGGATACTTCAGATGAGTGGATTAGAGAACGTACGGGAATTGAGGAGCGCAGGTGGGTTCCAGAAGGAAGTGATGATACAACTTCAGTAATGGGGTTAAAAGCAGCCAAACGTGCAATGGAATCAGCAGGGATAGACAAGTCTGAAGTTGATTTTATCATTTTTGCTACACTCTCCCCAGATTATTATTTTCCAGGGCCAGGTGTCCTTGTTCAAAGGGATTTGGGAATTTCCGAAGTTGGAGCACTTGATATTCGGAATCAGTGTTCAGGATTCATTTATGGATTGTCTGTAGCTGATCAATATATCAAAAACAGAACGTATAAGAATATTTTATTGATCGGAAGTGAATTGCATAGCCAAGGGTTAGATAAGACTACTCGTGGAAGAGGAGTCTCTGTAATATTTGGTGATGGGGCTGCAGCAGTAGTGTTACAACCCACTAAAGAACAAGGAAAAGGGATTTTAACTACGCACATTCATTCTGAAGGAGCACACGCAGAACAACTGGCGTTGATTAAGCCAAATACCACAGACTGGGTGAATAAGCTGATGGCTGAAAACGACGTTGAAGACACTTCATATTATCCTTATATGAATGGAAATTTTGTCTTTAAACATGCTGTAACTCGTTTTCAAGAGGTTATTCATGAAGCGCTTCATGCCGTTAATCTGAATAAGGAAGAAATTGACATGTTTATCCCCCATCAAGCGAACCTGCGTATTGCCCAATTCGTGCAGAAAAGAATGGGATTAGGTGATGATCAGGTGTATAACAACATCATGCGTTACGGCAATACTACGGCAGCATCAATTCCATTAGCATTGAGCGAATGTGTTAAAGAAGGAAAGTTAAAAAGTGGTGATTTGCTATGTCTTGCGGCATTTGGCAGCGGATTTACATGGGGAAGTGCTTTGATAAGGTGGTAGATATAGCACTAGTGCATGAAACTCGTGATCAAATCATGCCAACTATGTAAATGCTATTAGTCCTTGTGCTCTACTTTTCCATCAGCATGCTTGGCAAACCTGCCTTTTTCACGGTCATGAACTTGATCGCGCTTAGGCCAAGGCCATCCCCCAAATTGAGTTTGCTGAAAATCTGCAAAAGCTTGTTGGATTTCTTGACGGGTATTCATAACGAATGGACCGTATTGGACAACTGGTTCATTGATTGGCTTGCCTTGTAAAACAAGAATACTTGCCTGTTCATTTCCAGTTTTTAACTCAAGTTCTATGCTTGCATCAACTTCTGCGGAATGATAGTGTTTAAGGTTTAGACCATTTATAGTTAACTCATTGCCCTCATAAAAGTAAATTGTTCTGTTTACCTCTTTTCCTACAGGCTCAAGTCTAAAGGTTGAATTTGGCTCCATTTTAATATTGAAAACACCAACGTGGTTTGATTTGTTGGTTGCCCAAGAATCAGGAGGGGGGGTAGGGGCTGAATAATTTCTCAGGCTTCCGGCAATGACTTCAACATATGTAGATCCTGCTGTATTATCTGTGAATTTGGGAATTGTATCGTTCCAGAGCATTCCGAAATAAGGCTCTACATGTTTACTACTTGAGGGGAGATTTAGCCAAATTTGAAAAAGCTCCATGCGGTTGGTTTTATCTTCATGAAGAAGTGGAAACATTTCTGAATGTTGAACTCCCTTTCCTGCCGTCATCCATTGTACATCTCCATTTCCATACCTTCCAGCAGCACCTAAAGAGTCAGCATGGTCAACATATCCATCTCGCACTGCTGTGATTGTTTCAAAGCCTTTATGTGGATGGGCGGGAAAACCGGGAACAACATCCCCGTGATACATGCGATAGCCGTCTTTAATTACAAAATCTTGCCCTAAATGTCTGCCAGATAGTGATTCATCTGGTCCCATTTGTGAATTGCCTTTTGGAAAAAAGTCCTCGTGATGAACACAGAATAAAAAAGGGTCTTGAGTTTCCCAAACAAATCCCAAGGGCTTTACATTTAATATGGCATCTTTCATACGTTGTTGCTTTGACTTTTTTGATTTCCACGACCAAAGCGTAGGTGTTACAAATAGTGTGGATAAAACCGTAAGTTGTTCAATAAATGACCTTCGTGAATTGTTTGCCATGGCTTACCTTAATGCATGTAGGTACAAATATGTTTTATTTTTATGAAATGTCAGTCACTCATGAAGTATTGCATGTTATCAATGCCTAAGTGGTCATTAACATGCTGATTCCACTTTTTTAGACCCGTAATGTTTCTTCCCCTTTCGGTATCGGAGAGGTAGGTGGTAGTTAAAGTTTCTAACCTGTTTTGCGTTGCACGATACGCTTCGATCACATCTTGAACAGTTCTATCCTCATGCTGAATATTCGATTCAAATGCTCGCCTTTCAATCTCAACCAAGTCAAAATAAATATTAATAAAGGCTCTACCGGCCGAATCCAGTTTAAAATGGTAAAAAGATTCATATGGATCGAATACGGTTTGACTGATAACATGCACACTGTCGTCAAATTGATTGACATCCATGTAGATCTCTACGTCTAGGTTATACCGCGAGGATGGCAATACTTGTGAATGGACATCATTGTAATCGTTAGCTTGCTCTGCATATCGGAAGGTAATGCGCTTATCGGACCACGTAACAAAAGGGTTTTCCAGAAAATGAGCAGTTTTGTGAATGTATTGCGTAAATAAAGTACGGTTGGTTACTGAAGCATACTTCGAGAAATAGTTTTCATTGGCATCGGTAGCTTCACTCAGGGTAAATTCATCAATTGATTCCCAGAAATACTCATTGTAAGGAGTGCTGTTAATTTTCGCATAGTCCCTTTCACAGGATTCAGCATAATTGAAAAATGGAGCAACAAATGGTTCTTCGAAATTGTAAGCATACATAATGGCTGAAGTATTGACTAGATATTTCAGTCCGCCGCGAGCTGTATAACCAATGTTATAATTGAAATCAATGGACTGTACCTGTGTTTGCTTTCCATTAGTTTTATAGCGTTTAGTGAGTTCTAGGTCAATACGATTAAGTGTGTCATCTGGGAACATTGGGAGAAAGGGGTGGCGTTTTGAATCTGAATCAATCAATTTAATCATGGCTAACGTGTTATGAGTGGAGTCAATCCACATTGTGCCGTGAAAAGCATAGTCTTCATCCTGTATGGGTTTGAATTCTAATTGATATAAAACAGCACCATTTTCAACGTAACGTTTTATAAGGGACAGTTCAAACTTCTTTTGGAGCCTGCGCTTACTGTACTCCAGCGGACTAGATGGAAAGTAAAGGTTATGATCAAATAGTTTATGCAAGTAAATGGCTTTTGAGGTAGAAAGGGATGTGAAATACCTTGCTTTATATGGCCTTAAAGCAATTCTGCCGTTTTTAAGTTGAAATTCTTCGACATCGTACCCCTTATAGTATCCGTTGTAATAGCCTTCCACAAGCTCTACTTGAAAATCATCTACTTGCGATTGCAAAGTATAATACGTTCTGCCTACATCAGGATTTGCAGGGGTCAGTGCCGATAAATTTGCAACCATATCATACATAAAGTCCTTTTCTGCAAAAACCCGATATTCATTAAGGGTTGTAATTGCAGGTTCAAGCAAGATCGTTTTGTTTCCTTGTAATTCCTGAGCTTGTAATTCAAGACGCTGAAACCCAATAAAAGAAAATAAAATAACGTCTGTTCCAGTGGCATAGGATAACTTAAAGAAACCGGCTGTATCAGATATGACTCCCTTATTGTTAGATTCGTTTACAACGTGAACGTAGGGAAGGGGATTACCTGTCTTTGCATCTTTAATGTATCCAGAAAGACTGAATTGTTGCTTTTGTGCATTAGCCGCAAATGCAATTAAACAGAGTGTTACTGGTAGTAAGAACCGAAATCGTATCATATGTGAAAATTACAATTGTCCTTTCATAGTATTGATAGCATTTGCAGGAAAGGAATGAATTGATTTAAACGTGGTAGAAATTTAATGTTTAACGCAGTTTAATTCATACAGGATAATAACTGCATGCCCCGCTGGATTTTCCAATTTAACTTTATCTGGGGATACTTCTTCTAAGCTGCATGATGGTATTGAACGTTTAATTATTGCTTTTATCCGATTATTCCCTCGCGATATTCCATTCACAAGAATCATCGTTTTGAATTGTAAGTGCCGCTACCATTCATTATTGGGGTTGTAAAGCATGGCCTGTATTCGGTAAGCTTTATTAATTACCTTTGCAGCTCATTTACAGTCAATTTCATGTCACAAACAATTTCGTTTGCAGATATGGGGCTATCTGCAACAACTCTAGAGGCGATAGCTTCTAAAGGGTTCTCTGAACCAAGCCCCATTCAAGCAGCAACTATTCCAATTTTACTGAATCAAGAGCAAGACATCATAGGTCAGGCTCAAACAGGAACAGGTAAAACCGCTGCATTTGGTATTCCTTTAATCGAGCAATTAGAGCCTGGGATGTCTCATCCTCAAGCAATTGTATTGGCGCCAACAAGAGAGCTGGCGATTCAAGTTGCTCAGGAGATTGAAAGCTTCGTCGGAAATCGCAAGCATCGCATAACATGTGTATACGGTGGTTCTGATATATCTCGCCAAATTAAGGCCCTTCGAAAAGGAGTTGATATCGTTGTTGGTACCCCTGGTCGTGTTCAAGATCTTATGAAGCGCAAAGAATTGAAGCTACACGAAATAACTCACGTAGTATTAGATGAAGCTGATGAGATGCTTAACATGGGCTTTATTGATGATGTGCGTAATATCTTGTCAGCAACGCCATCTCATAAGCGTGTGGTCTTATTTTCTGCAACAATGCCAAAGGCAATACAAAAGCTTGCAGAAGAATTTATGACAGACTATGAACTAGTCAAAGTAAATCGCACTAAAACAACCAGCCTTACACGTCAAATTTATTTTGAAGTTCGCGTACAGGATAAATTGCCTGCATTAGAGCGCATCATTGATATGGCGCCATCTTTCTATGGTATTGTTTTTTGCCGTACCAGAAGAGATGTTGATCAAATAAGTAATGAACTCGTTGAGCGTGGCTACCGTGCAGATGGATTGCACGGAGAAATTAATCAGCATGCTCGAGAGCAAATTCTTGGCCGTTTTCGAAACCGTTCACTTTCTATACTTGTTGCAACTGATGTTGCCGCCAGGGGTATTGATGTGAATGACCTAACTCATGTTGTAAATGTTTCTGTACCTCAAGATTCAGAAACGTATACGCACAGAATAGGTAGAACGGGTAGGGCAGGAAAAGAAGGGTTGGCCATAACATTGGTTAATCCAGGAGATCGCCAGTTATTTAATCGGATCAATCGTGCTGTTGATCAGGTTATCAAGCAAGAAACTTTACCTACAGGTAAGGATATGGTTGAAATAAAGCGTCAATCAATCATCCATCAACTCGTAGATCGTGCTGAAAATGCAGGAGATAAGATAGATCCTATGGTTGCTCTTATTGCTGACCAATTGCCAATTGAAAAGGCAATGAGCGCATTATTGCAGTTACATTATGGTAGGGATTTAGATGCTTCTAAATACTTAGACATTAATGCCCCTATAAAGCGCAGGGATGGCAATGATTCTGGACCAAGAGATCGCAATAGAAATGAACGTCGTGGAAGTAAAGGAGGCAATGACCGTGGCGGAAAACGACCTGTCCAAAGCGGTGATCAGGTTCGTCTTTTTATCAAAAAAGGTAAGATGGACGGCATGGGAACTGTTGATTTAATTCGTTTTCTCGAGCGTAAAACAGGCGTATTTGGAAGAGACATTAACGGAGTGAAAGTTCTTAAAAGCTTCTCGTTCGTTACTGTAAAAGAAAAAGACGCTAAGAAAATTCTTAGCGCCTTCAAACAAAATGGTTCTAAAGGAAGACCACTTGTAGAAGTGGCTTCCGATTAATTCGGTTTAAGCCATGCTTTTATCGTAGGCACCAGTGCCTAGCTTGTTCAAAATAGCGAAGTGACTTTTCACTGCGCTTGCGAACGTTTTATGCTGATAATAAGGAACGCCATATTCTTTGGCTGTTTCCTGTACTATTTTAGAAATTCTCTTGTAGTGAATGTGGCAGATATTTGGGAATAGGTGGTGTTCAATTTGAAAGTTGAGCCCACCTATAAACCATGAAAACAACCTGCTTTTGTTCGCAAAATTGGTGGTTGTAAGCATTTGGTGGATTGCCCAACTGTTTTCAACAGTTCCCGTAGGACTTGGAGTTGCATACATCGTATTCTCAATTACGTGTGCCGGTTGAAAGATGAGTGCCAGCATTAACCCACATATAAATTGCATCAAGAGAAATCCAAGTACAACCTGATACCAGGGTAATTCCATAACAATCATGGGAATAATTAAAGTTAGGGTGATATACCATAATTTGTTGAATAGCATTTTCCGCATTGCGGTTTTAAAGCTTAGACCCTGAGTCGAAATTAAGTTTTTCTTTTTGTAACGAATGAGCTGCTGAATATCTTTAACCAAAAACCAATTGATTGTCATTAATCCATAGAGGAAAGGAGCATAAAACGCCTGATATTTAAAGATTGGCTTGCGCTCCTGTCCTGGGGAAAATCGCATTACTGGATTTTGGATATCCTCATCCATTCCTTCTACATTCGTAAAGCTATGGTGCAATACATTGTGCTGAATTTTCCAATTAATGTGATAAGCACCTAAGAAATTAGATAAAAATCCAAGTACATTATTTACAACTGCATTTTTTGAATAAGCACCGTGATTGGCATCATGCATCACTGAAAGCCCTATACCCGACATGCCTAGACCCATTAATGTCCACATTAACATTGATATCCAAAAGGTGTTGACAATTCCGGTCAAAAGAAGAATCATTGGTCCAAAGTAGAGGGATAACATAAATACGGTTTTCAAAACCATACTCATGTTAGCATACTTCGATATGTTATTCTCTTTGAAGTAATTGTTGACATTCTTCCGAAGTGCCTTAAAAAATTCAGGTTGGTCTTGAGTGTTAAATTTTACTACTGGTTGATCCATGTATGTTATTCTTGATTTCCCCAAATATAATTGGGATCAGTTAGAAACTAAAAAGTGAGCTTAACTATTTTCATAAAGTTGTTAACGTCAGGCTGTAAAGAAACGACAAACAAAACTACTAATTGTTTGATATTCAATGTTTTTATTAAACCTCTGCATCCATTAAGTCAGTCACTACATAATAGCGAGGGTCATCAATGCTTGCTTGGATGTATTTCCTAAAATTTTCATTCGACTTTACAAGTAACGACTGGCATTCCGGACTGAGGTGAGTCAATGTAACAGACTTTCCCTGATCTAAATATTTGTCCATAACGTTTGTCAAGGCTTCTATCCCTGAATGATCGCTTACACGTGATTCAATAAAATCAATTTCAATATGTTTTGGGTCATTTTTAATGTCAAACTTACTGTTGAATGATTGTACGGAACCAAAAAATAGTGGCCCCCAAATCTCATAAACCCGTGTTCCATCTTCTTTCAGTCGCTTACGAGCTCGGATCATCGTAGCGTTTTTCCAAGCAAAAACAAGCGCTGAAATGATAACGCCAGATACCACGGCGATAGCAAGATCCTGCCACACGGTAATAGCCGATACAGCTACTAAAACAATTGCATCTGCGACTGGAATCTTCCGAATAATTCTAAAACTACTCCAAGCGAATGTTCCAATAACAACCATAAACATCACACCAACCAATGCTCCAATTGGAATTTGTTCAATTAATGGGGCTCCGAAAAGGATAAAAGAGAGTAGGGCAAGAGCAGCAACTAAACCAGAAAGTCTTCCTCTACCACCGGAGTTTACATTAATTATCGATTGCCCGATCATAGCGCAACCACCCATTCCTCCAAAAAGTCCATTCACTGTATTTGCAGCACCTTGTGCTATACATTCGCGATTTCCACTTCCACGACTTTCTGTTAATTCATCAATCAGGTTCAAGGTCATTAACGATTCAATTAAACCAACTGCAGCGAGTATAAATGCTGTAGAAATAATGAGGCTCCAATGACCGACAAGGGTTCCAAATACTGCAAACAAATCCGTTTGAAAGGTTGGAAGGGATCCTTTTAAACCAGATCCACCGCCATCTTGAATAAAGGATCCTACAGTACTAACTTCAAGCCCGGCTCCAATCTTTATTACTGCAACAACAACAATTGCAATCAATGCAGCAGGAAGTTTCTTATTGAGCTTTGGAAGACCAAACATGATCCCCATGGTTAGGCCAACCAATCCCAACATCATTACTAAATCAGAACCTGTCATCCAGGCCATTTGGCCATCTTGTAACGTTTTGAACATGCCTAGCTGTGACATGAAAATAACAATGGCTAGCCCATTTACAAACCCGAGCATAACGGGGTGTGGAATAAGGCGAACAAATTTACCGAGCTTTAGTATGCCTGCGCTTATTTGAATGGCACCTACAATCAACAAGGTGATGAATAGCCACTTTAACCCCAGTTGATCTATGGGTTGAGTGAGCTCTAATCCCACTTCATTGCCTTTCTGTATGAGATGTACCATTACTACAGCCATTGCTCCGGTAGCACCAGAAATCATTCCTGGTCGGCCACCAAAAAGAGATGTGATTAATCCCATCATAAATGCTCCATAAAGCCCAACAAGTGGGTCAATACCGGCTACAAATGCGAAAGCAACGGCCTCAGGCACCAGGGCAAGTGCCACTGTTAAGCCTGAGAAAATGTCGCTTTTAGGGTCACCAATGAAATTGTTGAATATTCTTTTCATAAAAATGTATACCAAAATGGGCGGCAAATGTACTTAAAGGAATATGAAGAAACGGGTTTGTATGTATAAAATTAAGGAGCATTTTGCTTGTCAATTGATATTAATCAATTGATATTAATCAATTGATTTACAATGATTTTGTAGCAGTTCGTCAACATCTTTACCATAATAGCTGGCAAAGCCAAGTCGTTTTGCTTCCTTAAGTGCTGTACAGGCCTCACTCAATCGATCTTGCTGGATTAATACAAGTGCCTTATTCTTCCAGGCGTAAGAATTTGCAGGGTAGAGGGCTATGGATTTGTTGATATACTCCAACGCGTTTTCATGTGCCCCTGTCAAGTACATAGCATAGCCAAGATTATTAAGTATGAGAGGGTCTTCTGGATGATCTTCTAAAAGTCCGGTATAGATGTAAATGGCTGTATCTATGCGTTCATGAGTCAAATAGAAGTAAGCTAAATTTCCAATGGCTACTTCACTGGTGGGGTACAACTCAACAGCTTGTTGTAAGTGAAATATTGCCTTCTCTGGTTGCATCAACTTTTCTTCTACATGAGCTAAGTTGATTAAAATACTCAGTTCTTCCGGTCGTAGGATGAGCGCTTCATTTAAAATGGATTCAGCTTCACTATATTGCTGTGTGTAGATGGTTACACTGCTTAGTCCAATTAGGGCTTCAATCCGTTCACCTTCATTTCTGGCTAAATCAAATGCTATCTTTAAATCGTCATATGCCCGGTCTGTTTCGCCATATTTCAGTGAGAATTTACCACGCCAAGAGTAAAGTTTAAAGGGTTTTTTTGCTCTTCCCAGCCCCTTTGAACAAATGTAATAGGCTTCATTGGTTTCATTTAGTTCTTCATAGACCATACATGCACCGAGGTACCCTTGTGCAGAATCAGGCGAGTTCGTAATAAAAAGATGGTATAATTCAAGGGCTTTAGAGAACTCTTCATGTAAAAACAATGAGTCTGCTTTGAGCAAGACAGAATCACCTGGTGCTTCATTTCCCGTGGCTATGGTTTTCGCTTGAGTAAAGCTTGTAATAAACAGCATGCTGAAGGAAGTGGTAAGAATATATATGCGAATAAATGCTGACATCTGTACAAACGAAAGTAATGCGTTATAGCGTTCAATTGAAGAATAGGTTCGTTTTAGGGCAAAAAAAAACCGCATCTGTCAACAGATGCGGTCTTCAAAAAAAAAGTATAAATTCTAAAGCACCTTGACATTCACGGCGTTCATTCCTTTTCTTCCTTCTTGCAGGTCATACTCTACCGCATCGCCTTCACGAATTTCATCGATAGTACCTGAAATGTGTACAAAGTAATCTTTGCCACTACCTTCTTCTGTAATGAATCCATAACCTTTTGAATCATTAAAGAATTTAACTGTTCCTTTATTCATAATAATAATCTAATTAATTGGCTCGCAAGGTACGTTTATTAATTACAACACCATCAGTTGATGTAGAATTAAATTTAATTTATTGAAATAATTGCGAGTCCGGGATAATAATTGTTCGAAACCGTGCACTCCTAGTGTGAAAAACCATTGAAGCGCTAAATTAGTCGAGATATTAACTTAAACTCAACAGTATGAATCAAATAGGCTTAATGACAACGGCTAGTTTAGTTGCATTGACAACTTTACTTTATGGGCAGGCTATTACTACACCAAGAACTGCAAGTCCAGCGGCTTCTGTCTCCCAAATCATAGGAATTTCTGATATAGAGGTGAATTATTCGCGACCAGCAGTAAGGGGACGAAATATTTGGGGTGAACTTGTACCCTTTGGATGGAACACCTTTAATTTTGGGAGTGGAAACGAAGCACCATGGCGAGCGGGAGCAAATTAAAATACGACACTCTCAATAACTCATAAAGCCAAAATTGCTGGTAAGGAGGTTGCTGCAGGTAAGTACGGTTTGTTCTTTACCATAAACAAAGACGGTTCAGGTGAAGTGATTTTATCAGCTGACAATGAAGCATGGGGCTCTTATTTTTATAACCCAGAAAATGATATCCTTCGAGCACAAGTGGAAGTGATTAACCATGAACACACAGAACGGTTAACTTATCAGTTTGTAGATGTTAAACCTACTTCAGTCAATTTAGTTTTAGACTGGGAGCTCAAACGGTTTATAGTGCCCGTCGCTTTTGATGTTCCTGAATTGGTTTTTGAAAATGCACGCGTTGAACTAACGGGTCCTACAGGTTTTTCATGGCAAGGTTATAATAGTGGAGCTGTTTATTTAAGCCAACATAATATTCACATGGAAACGGCTTTAGCATGGAGTAAACAGGCTTTGAAGATTAATCCGAATTTCATCACAAGGAATGTGAATGCAGCAATTTTAAGAAAGGTTGGAAAATTGGAAGAGGCTAAGGCTGTAATGGAAGACGCATTAAAAGAGGCCTCTGAAGTACAAATGAATCAATATGGTTATCAATTGATGAATGAAGGGTACGTGAAAGGGGCTCTGGATGTATTCGAAGCGAACGTTGCGAAGTATCCCAAAAGTGCTAATGCTTTTGACTCACTCGGAGAAGCACTTTTCAAGTTAAAACAGTTTGATGAAGCTGAGGAGGCGTTTAAGATGGCGCTGAGCTTAAGTCCTCAACCGAATGTAAAAGAGAATTCTGAGAAATACTTGAAACTTATTCGTGAATAAAAAAAGGCACTCAAATGAGTGCCTTTTTTATTTCCATTTAGTTTTTATCGAATACGATTCGGCCAAAATTGCCTCATTCGGATTCAGTTCTATAATTTCTCCGAAGTGTCTATAGCTCAATACGACAATGGTTAAAGCTCCGGTTGGTTTGATTCTTTTAATGGTATTTATCGGTAATTATGGAAAATTTGTCTTCAACATAAATGGTGTGGCCACGTAGCTTTTCAGTCGTTGCAACCCTTTTAATAAATAGTTATTTATGTTACATCAACAGGCTTTTGAGTCGCTTTTGCATATTTAGAAACGAGTATTCCTGAAACGATAGAAATGACGAAAGAAGGTGCTAGGACATCAAGCTGCTGGAAATATAACCCAATGGTTGGAAGTGGTTCGATTACAAATTTGAAAAAAGGAACGCATAAAAATCCCGTAATCATTGATGCCAAGGCACCATTCGCCGTATAATTCTTCCAAAATAAAGAGAGGATTATTACCGGACAGAAACTAGCTGCTATACCTGACCAACCAAAAATAATAACCCAAAAAACCTGTCTATCTGGGGAGACCCAAGCCATGATCAGAGCAATTATAAGAGCTAAAATGGCCATAGTTAAGGTTGTAAACCTCGATATACGCGTGAGCTTATCATCTGGAATTTCCGGATGAAAAATCTTTTGGTAAAAGTCTCTTGTTACTGCACTAGATGCAACAACTAGCAAGGAGTCAATGGTGGACATAATAGCTGACAAAACAATTGCAATGTAAATTGCAGCTATTCCTAGGGGTAGAAACTCTTCCACCATTAAGTTTAAAACATCAGCTCCCCCAACTCCCAAAGTAGTCTCTGGATCAGCGCCGATATCGGTGAAGAAAACCCGGGCTAGCACGCCAATACTTACAGCTGCAGTATCAGTAATTGCAGTGAAAAAAATAGCAACCCATTTTCCCTTTACAATTTCGGCCTCATTTTTAATCGACATAAACCGCACATATACTTGAGGAGAGCCAAGAAACCCAAGTCCGATCATAGAAAATCCCAATAGCGATGCTACGTTTAACCAAGGGTCATCATGAATTCCCCAAATGGAAGTTAACTGCGGGTCAATGGCAGACAAGCTCGCAGAAATGGAATCTACATCCATTTGAATGTATGCCCAAACAGGAAGAACAACCAGGCCTAAGAACATTAAAAAACCTTGAAACAAGTCTGACCACACAACCGCTAAAAACCCTCCAATGAAAATGTATGTAAGAACAATTAGGAATCCCACTAATGCTCCTGTGTAGTAGTTCATGCCGAGCATAGACTCAAAAGCAATTCCAGTGGCATCGATTTGTGTACTTACGTAGATTACCACAAAGACACTCAATATTGCTGCTGATACAGCGCGCAGTCTATGTGTTGTAGTTTTAAAGTGAGACTCCAAAAAGTCGGGGATTGTCAATGATTGGTAACTGTCTGATAACCGTTTAAAGCGCTTGGCCATGAACATCCAAGATATGGCAACACCTACAACTTCACCAACAACTACCCAATAAGCAGAATAACCAGCCAAGGCTCCCATACCTGTAAGGCCAATCAATATCCATCCAGATTCACCTGTAGCTCTGGCAGAGAAGGCAACGGCCCAATAGCCTATTTTTTTTCCACCAACGTAAAAGTCACTGATGTTTTTAACACGCCTGCTCGCAACAACCCCTATCAATAGAAGAATTAAGACGTATAAAGCTAAAGCAATAACCTTGGCAACCATAAAAATTAGTCGTTTACAAATGAAACTAAATCAGCCTCATGCTGCTCAACAAAGCGTTCTAAGCGTTGAAAAAACCAATCAATCTCTTGGGTTGAGTTTTGAGCATTGACTGTAATTAGTCGAATGAATGTTTTTCCATGAGACGAACCGTAACCCACCATTAATTCATTCTTTTCGTAAAGACGGGTGCACAACGCTACTGGGTCAATATTTTTATAGTTGAAGCATATTGAAACGGATTCATCAAAACTGTAAAGGGTGTAATCAGCATTTCCCCGGATGTACGTTCTAGCGTATTCTGCAAGGTCAAACTGATGATTTACAATCTTCGCTAGTCCACGCGTACCAACATGCTTCCAAAGTGCCCACAATTTGAGTGCGTCGTTTCTTCTACCGCATTGCAATGAAGTTTTCCCAGGATTAAACCCATCGTCATCAGTTTGGTAAAGGTATGCAGCTTCTTTTGAGAACGATTTATTCAGGTACTCTTCATCCTTAGCAACCAGGATAGAGCAGGAGAGTGGTGTACTCAGCATTTTATGAGCATTAAAACTGAACGAATCAACAAGTTCAATTCCATCAATCAAGTGCTGGTATTTATCACTCAATAACACAGCCCCACAATATGCTCCATCAACATGTACCCAACAATTAAACTGTTTAGCGATTTCCACAGCTGGTCTTATCGGGTCAAACGCTCCAAGAACAGTTGTTCCCGCAGTTAAGTTAATGAGCATTGGAGTAAAGCCATCATTTATATCTTGAGTCATTACTTCGGCGAGTTCCTCCATATCCATTTGACCCGTATGTTGAGTGCGGATTTTTCGAACTTGCTCTTTTCCAATCCCTGCAAAAGCGGCATTCTTAACCGTTGAATAATGGGATTCATCAGAAGTATACACTGTAAATGATTTGCTTACTCCTTGATCAGGAGTGGTAGGGTCATATGCATCTCTTGCCATTAAAAGAGCCATGAAATTGGCCATGGATCCTCCAGGTGGCATTGTTCCTCCTGATTTTGGCCCCCAACCAACCAAGTTACACACTTGATTTAAAATTTCTTTTTCGACACCAATCATTGCTCCGGCTGCTTTGTAGGTATACATACTGGTATTTAGCAACACGGCTAAAAGTTCTCCGAGAACTGCATCGGTATTTCGCCCACCAAAAAGTTGATTAAAAAATGTACGGGATGCTGTGCGTGGGGTCTGAAGCGCTAGTTCTTCCAAACTTTTGTACATGTCTTTACGGTCAACGCCTTGCTCAGTTAAGGATAAATCGAGCTTATCAAAAAGTTTCGTTGAAGGAATTTGCGTGGCTGTGGGAGTTTTTTGCTCTGCTTCTAATAATGCGCTTGCTATTTTTTCAAATTGAGAAAGAAATTCAGCCATGCTATTTTTTATTGAAATCGATTAAAAAGAGTAAATTTTGGAAATATTGTGATGAAAACGTTCAAAATTGAATCAATTTTAAACAAAAACCAATCAGAAACAAAGTTAACAGAATATGCTTCCAAAAGATGAAGACCCTGTTTTAAAGCTGATTAAACAGCTTAACAATGCAGCACCGTCCGTTTACAACCAAATATTAAAATCAACTGATATTAATCCTGATTGGTTAATGAAATACGGTCAGTGGGAGGAAGAAAGTTATACGAGGATATGCTTGGAACGCACAAGCAAATTTGAATTGCTTTTGCTTTGTTGGGAGCCTAATTCTGAAACACCAATACATGGTCACGATGGTCAACAGTGTTGGGTAAAACAGGTGCTTGGCGATGTTGAAGAGGTGCTTTATTCATGCTCTGAATCAGCTCCTTGTCCCGAATCTAGAGCTGTTTTAAAACCAGGCGATTTAACCTTCATGAGCAAAGAGAGTGGGTATCATATGTTGCGTAATAAATGTGGAGACCGCGCAATGACTCTTCATTTGTATGTAAAACCAATCAATCAGTGTGAAGTATTTGATTTTGATTCTTCTTCATTTGAAGAACGAAAAATGGTTTATGATGAGCATATTGGCTTGCTGAATTAGTTTATCAACCACAGCATATTTAACGTAGGTAGTAATTTTATAGCTTGTATTTAAATGGAGAATGAAGAGAAGTTGCACAGTGAGCGGAGGTACCAACTTTCCATAGCGGTTGCAGCATTTACCGGTATCTTATCTGCTGTTTGGTTTTTTCTATCGCGCAGTCTAGAACTTTATACGTTGTCTTATTTTATCGGTGGAACTACACTGATTTTTCTTTTTTGCCTTTTTCTTACAGTTAAAAGAATCTTGCTCTTTTCGCGCATCACGTATATGCTAACCTTAATTTTTAGTGTAGGGATAACTGCGTCTTATTTGGGCAAAGCAGGTAGTGTTGAATATGTGCTCATGTTTGCGCTTGGCCTTCCGTTTTTACTATTTTCATTTAGACGGGAAAAGGTATTTATTATCATGTTTTCATTGTTGTCCATTTTTATGTGGATTGGATTGTTTTTTACAGATTTTACCTTATTCCGGCAATCACCTATGGATCAGCAATTGGCAGCATCTGTCATTTACCCATTTTCGGTAGTTAGTACGTTCATATTGGTCACGTTTCAAATCACCTATTTCTCTTTTCTGAATATGCGTTACTATACGAACTTGCACAATAAGCGGGAGGAAGCATAAGGTTTATCCAATGCGAAATCTAAGTTCTTATCTATGATGAGCCATGAAATTAGAACCCCGCTAAATGCGGTGATTGGATTATCCCATATCCTGCGTGAAAAAGAACCGCGAGAAGATCAAGTGGAAAATATCGAAGCGTTAAATTATTCGGGAAAGTTGTTGCTGAATTTACTGAATCAAGTCTTGGATTATAGTAAAATGGAGCATGAAGAAGTGGACCTCGATCCAATTCCTGCTGATCTGAAATATGCAATTAGCCAAATTCGAAAAGTTCATGAGCCCTCGTGCATCAAAAAGGGTGTTTCATTTGATATTGATATTTCAGCAGATCTACCTGATTTATGGGTGGATATCGTAAGGTTTAATCAAGTGATCAATAATTTAATTTCTAATGCCATTAAATTTACAGATAACGGACAGGTTAAGCTAACAATTGAGGTGGTTAGCTCTAATGATAAGTATGTCAAGCTTTTAACTAAGGTTAAGGATTCGGGTATAGGAATTTCAAAAGAACAACAAGAGCGCATTTTTCAGGCCTTTACACAGGCGGAGGTCTCAACTACGAGGTTATATGGAGGTACTGGTTTGGGCTTGCCTATTGTTAAGAAAATTGTTGAATCTATGGGGAGTACTATTCGTGTAGAAAGTGAGGCAGGAAAAGGGAGTACTTTTTCTTTTGAGGCTGAGTTTCCTGTTGTTCAGGACGAGGATAAAAAGTTTGAAGACATTGGAGAACGCTTCGATTTCAACCACGAACACGTGCTTCTTGTGGAGGATAATGCCATTAATGTAATGGTTGGAAAACAGATTTTGGAAGATGCGAGCCTCAACGTTTCAGTCGCGGTTGATGGACAGGAGGCCATAGACCTGGTTAAAAAGCATACCTACGATCTCATTTTGATGGATATTCAGATGCCAGTTGTAGATGGGTATGAAGCGAGTAGGGAAATACGTAAATTCAATACGGAAACTCCGATATTAGCGCTGTCAGCTTCTGTATTTATGGAAGTGAAAGACGATATTCAAGCTTGCGGAATGAATGGATTCATTCTCAAGCCATTTGAACCTGAGCAATTGATCAAAACCATTTACAATTGGATTAACCGCGGTAAGGAGTAATCTCTTCTGGTCGAATTGAATAGGTGCTGTTGTCAACATATTTTTCCCGAAACAAGAATGCTCCTCGCACAGTTTCAACATGCTTGTATCCAACGCCTTTTAAAACTCCAATACTGGCCTTGTTTATAGGATCTACATTGCACAAACTACGGGCAATACCGAGGTGCTCAAAAGCATACTTGGTTATGGCATGTAATGCCTCTTTCATATATCCCTTGCCAGTAAATTGGGGATGCATTACATACCCAATTTCTACCTCATTATTCGGAAGGAAGTGAAGGGCAATATCACCTATTAAACCTCGTGCAGGCTTTAGCTCAATGATGCATTGATACCATGCATCCAATTGTTTTAACCGTTGCTCATTTCCTGCTTGAAAGGCGTGAACTTCTTTTGTTGTAGTGGGCACAAACCCTATCCAAGGTTTTACTTCTGGGTGATTGCGTGTTTCTATAAAGAACACCGCATCATCTGTGCGAAGTGGTCTGATAATTAAGCGATTAGTTGTAACCTGCATCGTGTTCGCCTGAAAGGTAATTTATTAGGGTGTTAAAACTAGCACGTATGGAATCTGATTTCTTTGTGAAGTACGCAATACCTGCTTGTCTACAATGGATTTTAGTAGCTGCTGAAGTTTGATCAAAATTTACCTCTAAGGAACTTACTTGTCCAACTGCATGTTTTTGAACAAATTTTGCAAAGTCCGCAATCACTGGTGATACAATTACGGGCAATCCAGCTACCAAATACTCGGCAAACTTTACAGGAGATGCTACCTGATTTGTGACTTGATTAGACCTTAACAATAAGCCATAGTCGGCCAATTGTAAGTACGTTGAAACATCTTTGGGGTTTACCCACAACTGCTTGATTTGTTCTGGGAAGCGTCGTTCTAACTCAGCGATATAAGCTCCGGGTGGTGTTAAGAATAAAAGTGCATGATTTGAATCAGCAGTGAGGTATTGCAAAAACCAATTGTTATGTTCTTGAGGGTTGTTCCAAGCTCCATTCCCTCCTGAAAAACAAAGGATTACTTGTTTTGTGGTGAATCCGACCCGTTGCTTCAGTTCTGCAATGGACTTAGCCGGCATTAGCTGGGGTACATTGGAAGCTGTGCTAGGTATAACTACATGCCGATCACTGGTATAATGATATTCATTCTTCCAAAAACTAACAAGTGCAGCACTAACAGCTAACCGATAACCCGAATTTAAAACAGCACTTTTTTCAGCTTCAATTATGGATTCTTGAACCCGCTTTGTGGATACGAGGTCAAATTCCTCGAGTTCTGCTTTCACGGCAGCTCGACCATCATAAATTAACCTTTTAGATCCACTTTTTTGTGCTACCCAAGCTGCCATAGGTCCTCTTGCCCATACTGAGGCACCTTTTAAAATAATTGATACAATAACAACGTGCCAGTGCCAATGCCTTATTCCAAATACCATAGGAAGTACAAGCGCATTAGGTAACTGCTTGCGCAATACTTTGCGTTCACGAGTATAAAATTGCATTGGAACGAGTGCAACGAGCCTAAGTTGAAGCCTTGGTTTAACCAGCTGAATTACGTCAATTACTTGGCTTTGATAAATGCCAGAATAAATATCGTTTACCGTAATGAAGAAGCCCTTCGATTTAATCATGATTAACCCTGATTCAAATTGTAAGTGATTTAGAGGAAGTTACCATAAATGAGTTGATCAATTTCCATCAATATTGAAATGTGAAAGGGCAGTGGCATCGCTCGTTTTAAGGTAAAGAGGTATATCCCCATGGTCATAATATGCAACGTTCAGTCCTTCTGAAATAAGCGTTAAGTACTCATCTTTTGTTGGAAATTCAGGATAGGCTGCCCTTACGTTAGCATAAAACATCAGAGAAATGTAATGTTTGTAGCCGGTATTTAGGATTACGGTATTTTGAGGTTCATTAATAATGTTGGACAACCTTTTAAACTGTTCAGCAGCTCGGTAAGCCGTTGTGTAATAGCTGGCTTGCTCACTTGGCCAATGAAAAAAAGAATTTACGTATGCGCGTGGCTGACTTATTGTAAAAAGTATGCCTAAGGCGAGCAAAATGCCTAGTGACTTACTAAAGCGTGATGGTATCCTGGTTTTTGAAGCGTGTATTACTTGGCTAACAAGGCCGCCAATAACCACCGTGATTAAAGGCAAAATCATTACCGTAAAACCAATCATTTTGGTAGCTGCAAGACTAAAAAAGATAAAAACAACGCCAATCAAACCTGCTACAGTCAGCCGGTATTTCGGCTTAACAAAAACAATGCCTGCAAGCACTAAAGCACTAAAGATCCATGGGTTTATTCCGTAAAGTAAGGTGGATTGGTTTAGGTGGAAAAACCAATTGCCTCCATGGCCTTCTAACACCTCGAAGAAATGTTTGGTATTGTAAGCCATTTCATACTTGTATTCTGTGGGGAATTTGAATGCCGTCCACAGCTGCCAGGGAATTACTAAAGCGCTGCATAATCCAATGGCAAGGAGCAAGTGATACCAAAAAACGCGAGATTGCAGCTGGGAATTACTAAGTGCAAAAAGACCCCACCCACCAAAAACAAGTAATCCACTTAACCACTTATTTAAAACGGCCATTCCAGCAAACAACCCAATCAATAAGGCCCACTTTAAACTGGGAATCTCCAATTGGGTGTATCGAAAAAAGGCCCAAATGCTCAATGTTACATAGGTCATAAATGCCACATCATTATGGTCGGTGTGCATTCGTCCAGCTGTGAGGTAAATGACACTGTATGAAACAGCAATAAGGGCAGCACTGATAAGGCCTGCACGAAGGTTGTATAAGCGATGTGCTATATCGAAACAAATAGGAATAAGCAAGGTGGTGAGCAAGACACTTGGAACGCGTACAGCCCATGCTTTAAGTCCGAACAAGCTTAGCGACGCAGCAATTTGCCATAGGAATAGTGGTTGCTTATGCAGCCAAATGTGATTCAAAGACCAATTTGTATAATCATAGGGCAATACCGGATGATCAAATAAGGTTGGGGTAAGCGGGTGTGCCATTAGGTTTTTTGCAACGAGTGCATGGAATTGCTCATCCCATACTTCTAAAAAGGGAGTAGCAGTAATAGCGAGAAGACGCAATATTAAACCTCCTGCAACAAGCGCAATGAGATTTGGAGCTATGGATTTTTTTTCAGAGAAACGGATTAGCGCATACAAAATTAAACCTATTCCTGCCAGAGCGCCTGTAAGTTGTATACCTGAAGGTCCCAGCATCAGCGCTTGACTATTTGTTGATGGCCATGATGCTATGAGCGGGGTAGAGCTAACGCTGGTAAACAGGGTGAATGTAAAAATGTAGGTACGTTTTAACATTTCGTTTAAGGCCTTCTTACAATGCCGTGAAAATAAGCAATGAATTTAGAGTATACCTGTCGAAGTCTGGCTAAAGATCTGCTTGAAGGCAGATTCAAGTTCAAAATGCGTTGCAAACATGAGCACAAGCACAGCAGCGTTGCACTGTGATGTGTTATTTGAAAGAAGTTAATGAAACGTGCTCTTGATTATAATGTGAACAACAATCCCCAAAAGCCTAACATGCATCTTTTAAAATAGATTTGAGGTTGTTTAATTTGAATTTATCGGGTGGGCTTGGAGAATTTTGCAAACGGCTCACTTTTTCGCGTAAAGCTTGATAAATGGATTTTTCCAAAATGGCATAATGGAGTTTGCTGATGACATCCCACGCGCCCTTGTCTAATATATTCAGGCATTTTTCTTCGTCTAATGAGTCCGATAGAAATAGGATAGGCAGATCAATGTCATACGCTCGGACCTGCTCAATTACAAAATCACCATTGAAGCCGGGAAGGGTATATTCACTGATGAGTAAATCTGGTTTAAACTGGGATAACATCCGAATCAGCTCGTTTCGCGTGGTAATAGATTGAACTTCTGCTTTGTAGCGAGAATCACGAATACATTGAACAACCTTGCGCAAAGATTCACGATCATTATCTAAGTGAAGTATACGTAGTTCTTGGGCCACAGCTGCAAAAATCGGAAAATTTATAGCTGCAATCACAATTTTCAAGAAAAGGATCCACACTTGCACGAAATGAAACTCGCGTTACCTTTGTGCTATGAGTCATTGGCACACTGGTTGGAATTATATAAAGTATGTATTGCGATCAAATACACAGCATAGTATTCATCCGCCTTTTCTGTATGATTTTGTAAACCAAGTGATTTATGGTGGGACAGAAATACTCCAGTTTAAGGGTATAGAGCAAGTCCGTAAACAGCTTTTAACCGATCAAACCCAATTGGAAGTTACTGACTTTGGAGCGGGTAGTAAGGTGTTTAAGGGCGATAAGCGCAAGGTCTCGGATGTTGCAAGAACTTCTTTAAAGGCGATGAAATATGCACGTTTACTGGCTCGTATTGCGCAGTTTTTAGATGCAAAAAACGTGTTGGAGTTGGGGACCTCACTAGGTATCACAACTGCTTATATGGCTGCTGCCTGCAAGGATGCCACAATATGCACAATTGAAGGAAGTGAATCAATTGCTCAAACTGCCCTAAAAACATTCAATAAGCTGGAGTTAAGAAATATCAGGATGTACGAAGGCAGGTTTGACACATGCCTTCCGAGCTTGTTGCAGGATCAAGTTTACGATTTGATTTTTATTGATGGAAATCATCAAGAAGAAGCTACGTTGCGCTACTTTGAATGGTCTTTAAGCTCCATTGGCCCAAAAACAATCATGGTCTTTGATGACATTTATTGGTCGCAAGGAATGACTCAAGCTTGGGAAAGAGTAAAAGCCCATCCAAAAGTGATTGCTTCAATAGATCTCTTTCAAATGGGCTTAGTCTTTTTTAATCCAGAAATAACTCCTGGACATCACTTAATTCGGTATTAACTGCCTTTTGCCGCTTCAATTTTCTCAATAAAGTCTGGCAATTGTTCCGCAGTAATGCGTTTACCAATAATTTGCTTGTTTTCATCTAACAGGTAAAGCTGAGGAGTAGAGAAGAGGTCCCAAAAATCCCTAAAGTTTAAACTATTCAAGGTTGTTTGCTTCCCAATGTAATTCCAGGCAGCCTGATTAATCTCTGGAGTATCAGAAACATTAGTCCAGTTCAAGTCATTGCTTTTTACATATTTAATCCAGTCAGCAGTTTCAAATTCAGTACAAACGGCATAAACAGCTACGCCTTTGTCCTTCCATTCATCAAAAAACTTCTTGAGCTTTGGTGTTTCTTTTTTACAATGACCACAATTCGGGTCCCAAAAATATAAGACCGTATATTTAGAATCAATCTCGTGCAAGTTCTGCCATTTTCCAGCTGTATCTGGCAGAATAATGTTTTCCGCTTTGTTTCCAATAACTAAGTTTTTCAATACGTTGTAGCGCTCAGTTATATCTGCAACCTTTGCACTATCCATCCAATATGCTTTGTCTTGCGTGTAGTAATGTTCTGCCATACAAACAAATACGGCGTCCATGCCCATAATTTTAGATTTATCGTAAGTAGTTGTTGTGTATTGCACAATGTATTTAAATATTTCTGAGTCTTCAGTTGTCAAGTCCGTCATAAAGCGAGCAGACGCACAAATAGAATCTGGGATTTGCGGTGTTAGCTTTTTTAGGAAAAATTCAATCCGATTGCTTAGAACTGGAGACCTTAACAAACGATCATCCTTCATGTCTACATTGTCGAAGTAGTGGTTTTTGAAATAACGATAGGCAAATGTAGAATCGGTAGATCCGTCTTTGAGAGCAGGTGCTTCAGGTACCTCTGGATCACGTGTGGCTAACAATACCTTAGTCACAAATTTACCCGCATGTTTTTCAATAAATCCCGTTCTAAAATTGTCCAATTGAGATTCTATGTCTTTAATCTCAGCTTTAAGTTTTGCCTTATCAGCCTCTGGGTTTGATTCCAATGACTTCTTGCGATCTTGCAACTGCTTCTGCTTGCGCATCATAAATTGCTTGTAGCTATAAAATGCTTTGTTCTCAGGGCTACCTTTGATTTCGATAGCTCCTTCCAAGTTGGACTTGGAGGTACTTATTTCAAATTCAGGCTCTACCAACACAAGCTCAAAAAATGAGGTTTTGTCTGGAAGTACGACTGCATAAATTCCGCCGGGCTTGGAACCTTTTCCAACAAACTCAAAGTTTCCTTTACCATCAACCTGTGCTGTATCATTGTAATACATTTTTCCACCAAAATAATTCGCTAAGTAAACACTGGTATCTGCCAAGCCATCTATATGAAACTTGTAGTTGTAGCCGTCTGCAGAATAGCTAATAAAACCAAGAAAAATCAAAAGAACTGAAAACAAATATTTCATAGTGTGTTATTTTACTCCGAGACGTATCAAATCGGATATTGTTTCTTCGAACGTTCAAAATTTGAAAAATTTATGAACGCGACACATGGTTAACAACGATTTAACAGCAAGTTGTGTAATAATTGTGACAAAAAAAAACCTCAACATTTTCTATATTTGAAATATGAGACCAACAACACACACACTTTTAGCAATGGTTCTAGGAATCACGACGCTTGTATCATGTAAAAAAGATGACAATGACGATAGCCCAAAGGCTAAATCATACGCCATCGAAGTTAACTTTATCCCACAAGTTAATGGTAACAATTTTGACATTAGTAATGATGTTACTACAGATCCACAAGGCAGGTCTGTTGAAATTGAAAAGGCTCAATTTTACCTTTCAAACATCAAATTTGTTACGTCTAATGGTGATTCGATCTTTTTAAAAGATATCGCTTTAGTAGACCTTTACCCAGCTTTTGGAGCTGTTTTTAGCCCTAAAATTGATTTGAATGTTGCTGCAGGAGATTTTTCTGCAATCAGCTTTGACCTCGGGGTAGACCCAATCTTAAATGCCATTGATCCTGCACAATGGGAGTCGGATCATCCGTTGAGCGTTACACACGGCATGTACTGGGATTGGGATCCTAAATTCATTTTTTCAAAATTGGAAGGAAGGGTAGACTCGACGGGTAATGGTACTACAGATGTATCATGGTTCATGCATAATGGAACGGATCCGTTGTACCGACCTGGAATAGCCGTTAATCGCGACTTTTCCATTGCGGCTAATGGTGATGTTGTAAATGTGTACATCGATATTTCACGTTGGTGGACTGATGGAACCTCAAACATTGATTTGGTTACAAATGGTCAAACACACACCATGAACAATCCTGAACTCGCTCGTGATATCACCAACAATTTAGCGGCTTCTTTTCAGTAGGGCGCTCCCCTTTGGGTCGGGTTTTACGCAGTACTCCTCCCGGCAAACGGGTGTGGGGTACTTGCTGCAACCCCTAGCGCAGTTATGGCCATTGCTTAAAAATGCTATTCATCAAACGTCCAGCGTGCCAAAGGAACTTGCAAATCTGTTTCAGTGTAGTTACAATCTCGCGCAAGCTGAGCTGTAATAGCTATCATGGATGCATTGTCTGTTGTGTGTGATAAGCGCGGTAAATGAACGTTCCAGCCCAATTCTTGAGCAGTTTTTTCAAGAGCGTCGCGCAAGCCACTATTGGCACTTACTCCACCGGCAATAGCGATTTCACCAATTCCCAGTTCAAGAGACGCTTTTTTTAGTTTGCGTAAAAGAGTCTCTACAATGATGTGTTGTGCAGATGCACATAAATCATCGAGGTTGTCGGCTATAAAGCTTTCGTTGAGTTTTGTTTGTTTCTGAAGAAAGTAAAGAAACGAAGTCTTAAAACCAGAAAAGGAAAAGTTAAACTGACGTGTGTTCGCAATAGCAAAAGCATGAGCTTTTGGGTTCCCGTGTTTGGCGTGTTTATCAACTTCTGGCCCTCCAGGATAAGGGAGCCCAAGCATTTTGGCTACCTTATCAAAAGCCTCACCTGCAGCATCGTCTAAGGTTTGCCCAATAACCTTCATATCAAAATAGTCATTAACCAAAACAAGTTGCGTGTGCCCACCGGATACCGTTAAACTAATAAAGGGAAACTGCGGCGGATCACTGGGTTCATGGGGCAATTTAATGAAATGCGCAAGTATGTGCGCGCGCATGTGATGAACGCCAATTAGTGGAATACCCAACGAGGTTGCTAACCCTTTAGCAAAGCTTGACCCAACAAGGAGAGAGCCCATTAACCCTGGGCCTTGTGTATAGCCTATTGTTGTAAGTTCACCTAATGAAACTCCAGCCTGCTTTAGTGCTTGATGCACAACCGGAATAATGTTCTTCTGATGAGCGCGTGAAGCCAATTCAGGCACAACTCCACCATATGCCGCATGAACATCCTGATTTGCCGTAACATTGGCCAATTCAACACCATCCACCAGTACAGCTGCAGATGTATCATCACACGAGGTTTCTATTCCGAGTATCACATTTCTCAAGACAAAGTGCTTACTTTTGTTAAGGCTATTCAAGTCGCCAATTACTGGCATATATAAAGGGTGCAAATATCAGAAAACTGCGCAAAATAGGGTTTTACTTTACCGCGATCTTCCTACTCCTTACTTTGGCGTTAAGGGTTGCGCTTGAGCATGCTACAGTTCAAACCTATGCAGCTCAGCAAATAGCTCAATTTTTGCAGGCTAAAACAGGCCAGCAATACGCGATCGAAAGAGTAGATTTTAGTTTTTTTAATACCCTGCATGTGGAAGGAGTTCGGTTTGGAGGAAAAAACCAAGATACCCTTGCTTATGTTGGCACCCTGAAAGCATCCTTAACTGATCTGTCATTTGCTAACGAGCTAACAATTACCATTAATAACATTGAAATTCAAGATGGACGTTTTTACATTGTAAAAGAAGTCGGCGATGTAGCGTCCAATTTAAGTATGTGGCTAGCATCGTTAAATTTGAGTGAATCTTCGAACGCTAGTGCTCATTTTTACTTGAAATGTGGCGAGTTCACCCTGTCCAATTGCGCCTTTATATACCGTGATATGAATAGCGAACCACCAGTCCATGGCTTAGATTGGGAAAACCTGCATTTCACAGATTTAAACGCTTCTTTTAAAGATGTTTTAATCATTAACGATTCGGTTAATGCTGAGATTGATTACTTGATGGCGAGTGAACAGGTAAGTGGTTTAGAATTGCACAAACTAGCGGGAAGTGCCGTGTATTCCTCTCATGAAACCCACCTGTTACAAGGGGAAATCGATTTAGGTACGAGTAACTTAAATTTAGATTTGAACTTCGCATATGATTCGGCAATGAGCTACGCACATTTCATTGATGCCGTTTCAATGAATGTTGACTTTTACCAGAGTAAACTGAATCTAGCAGATCTCGCTTTTTTTGTTGAAGACCTTTGGGGTATGGATAGTGAGGTTTTGCTTTCGGGCCATGCAAGTGGTCGAATAAAAAACCTTTCACTAGATGATTTGGAATTGAGTCTAGGAAACGAAACACGATTCGCAGGAAATATTGACCTCAACGGATTGCCTAATATAGCAGAAACCTTTATTCAGGTTGATTTGACGGAGTTTACAACTTCTTCTTATGACATTGGTGCCTTCAAGCTGCCCTCAAACCAAATTATTAACTCCATAGCACTCCCAGCTGAATTTAGTAGGGCCGGAAAAGTTGGTTTTCAAGGGTCATTTACTGGTTTTGTGAATGATTTTGTGGCGTATGGAACATTTTTCTCCGACCTAGGCAAGGTAAAGAGTGACCTTCAGCTCAAACGTTCTTCGTCAGGTCAACTTGCTTATAAAGGCAGCGTTTCTTCACGTCAATTTAACTTGGGCAAACTGCTTGAATCAGAACAATTAAATCGCCTCGACTTTGATGTTCAGTTAAACGGAAGTGGAATTGAGCTTGAAAACTTAACGGCAGAGGTATCTGGACAACTCAAACAAATTGACTTTAACGGTTATCGTTACCAAGTTGTAAATTTAACTAGTCAGGTTAACAAAAAAGTGTTTACAGGTCAAGTAGGCATTGTTGACCCTAACATTACGTTTGACTTTCAAGGGAAGGTTGATTTATCTCAATCCCTTCCAGCCTTTGAATATTCAGCAACCATTGACAGCATGAGGTTAGGAATGCTGAACCTTTATGAGATGGATTCTTCAGCAGTATTTAAAACCCAAATGTATGCGAACTTTAGGGGTAACTCGTTGAATAACGTAATTGGAAGAGCAAACTTAACCGACTTACAAATTCTCCAAAATGGAGAAAAGAGTACGCTTAAAAAGGTGGAGTTTACTGCATATGGAACCCCAGAGGGCAAAACAATTATTTTAGAAACAGATCACATCGATGCATTTATTGCTGGAAAATTTAATACTGCTAAGCTGCCAGCAACCTTAAATTACTTAGGCTCCCAAATTGCTCCTTCATACTATGAAGTGAAACCCGATAAACCGAAAGCCAGGGAAGTGTTTGAGTTAAATGTAAGTATAGATGGAGTAAGTTCATTGGGGTCATTTTTTGTACCCGGGTTAGATATTGGGTCTGATTTTTCAGCAACATGCGCATTTGATTCCGATCAAGACGAAGTCCATTTATCTGCACGTGGTAATCAATTGAGTTACTTCAATTTAAAGTCCGATACATTGACTGTTGAAGTTGATGTTGTTGATGGAAGGGTTGATGTGTTAGCAGAGGTTCCAGAGCTATTTGTTTCGGATAGCTTATCCGTTAAAGACTATCAACTTAAGCTAGTTGCTATTCAAGATTACATCTTATTGCATAACAAATGGTCCAAAGACCATAACGGTAACAACTACGCCGGAGATATCAATCTGACAGCACACGTAATAGGCAAAGAGGAAGTAGATATAAGGGTGTTACAATCAGAGTTCTACCTTGCCGACTCGCTCTGGCAAATAAACCCCAATTCCCTCGTTTCACTGCGAGGTGATTCAGTACACTTTGAGCATGTAGAAATAAGAAGTGGGAATCAACTACTGAGTTTGAATGGGGACTTATCCCATGACTCCACAAGTATATTATCCTTGAATTTAAATGCATTGGAGTTAGCATCTTTTAATGCCTTTACATTCTCAAATGGGATTGAACTATCTGGAACGGTAGACGGATCCACCCAATTTGAGAATACGTACAATGACCTCATTATTAATTCTTCGAATACGTTTAGTCAGTTTTTCTTCAATGATCAGCAAGTTGGCTCAGGAAAGATTAGCTCAATTTATGATTCAGAAAATGAACGCATTACAGTGGAAGGGTCTATGGGTTATGACTCGCTAAAAACACTTGATATATCTGGACTTTATTATCCTTTAAAAGACAGCAATAGCTTGAACCTCAATTTGGGCTTTGAAGCGCTTAAAGTAAAAATGGCCGAGCCATTTTTGGCTGGAGTAATTGATAAAATGAAAGGTGCAATATCTGGAAGCTTCAACATTTTGGGAACTCCACAAACTCCACTTGTAAAAGGCTCCTTCATTACGGATAAAGTAGGTATGCGGGTTGATTATTTAAAAACCTCTTATACGCTGGATAAGCAAGTGTTTCGTTTTGAACCGGAATGGATAGGTGCCGATGCAATAGATGTAGTTGATGAGCAAGGGAGAATTGCCAAATTGAACTTAAGCGTCTTGCATTCAAATTACACCAACTTCAACTATGACATCTACCTCTTTAACTTAAAGCGCTTTATGGCCCTTAATACTGTAGAAGATGACAATGAGCTCTTTTATGGGAAAGCGTTCGTAAGTGGATTTGTTGATATTGCAGGAAACGATAATGATGTGTCCATTGAAGCGACACTTAAAACTGAACCAAATACCGTTTTAGCAATTCCATTAGGTGGACCAGAAGAGGTTGAGGATATTCCATTTATTTCATTTGTTACCCCTCAAACAGATTCGATAGCCGGTAGTCAAGTCTCAGAAACACCAGCTGAAACTCAGCTTTCGAGCATAAATATGGTATTTGACCTTGAAGTAACTCCGGATGCTACTGTTGAAATTATTTTTGATCGAACTGTAGGAGACATCATATCTGCTCAGGGTGCAGGAGATTTGAGGTTAGAAGTCCTGTCAAATGGAGACTTTAATATGTACGGTACCTATGAGGTATTTACAGGAGATTACTTGTTCACGCTGCAAAATGTAATTAACAAGCGTTTTAAAATTCAAGATGGAGGACAAATAGTTTGGAATGGAGATCCTTTTGAAGCGACTATTGATATGGTAGCGGAGTATAAAACGCGGACTTCCGTTTATAACCTAAACATACCAACAGGGCTGGATTCAAATGCAGTGAAACAACGCATTCCAGTTAGTGTATTACTCAAATTGGAAAACATTTATACCAACCCAGATTTTTCTTTCGCTTTTGAAATGCCCACTACATATACAGAGGTTCAAGGAATTTTGAACAACCTTGAAAAAGGAGAATTGAACAAGCAGGTGTTTACCATATTGATGTTAAACAGTTTTATCCCAGTTGATGGTGGTACTGGTGGAACAGCAACCTCAAACGCATTAGGTAAAAGTTCCTCTGAATTACTTTCAAATCAATTGAGTAATTGGCTTTCTCAAATATCTAGCGATTTTGATATAGGCGTGAATTATAGACCAGGAGATGCTATTACATCTGATGAAGTCGAGGTAGCCCTTAGTACTCAGCTATTCAATGATCGGGTAATTATAGAAGGTAATTTCGAAGTTCAAGGGGATAACCCAAATGATGCCCAACAAAACAACAATCAAGGTGTAGCGGGTGATTTTAATGTGGAATATAAAATCAGTCAAGATGGAAAATTCAGGGGTAAGGCGTACAATCGTTCTAATACCTATGATGTAACAAGTGTAAACCAAGCTCCATATACGCAAGGTGTTGGCGTGCTTTATCGCGAAGAATTCAATACATTCTCAGGTTTATGGTGCCGATTTTCCCAGCGTTTTAAGAAAAAAGAAAATCGGGACTTGGAAGCGTGTCGTGTTCAAGAACAAGAATTGCTTTTAAAACGCCAAATTGCTAGAGAAGCGCGAAAAGAGGAACAGGAAAACAGTGACCCACCAAATTAATTGTTCAAAGGCATAGGAATCGTTTCCACCACTTCCAATCCGTATCCAATAATTCCTGTGCGCTTAGTTGGGTTGTTTGACATTAGCTGCATTTTACCCACCCCAATTTCCCGAAGGATTTGAGCTCCAATGCCATAGTCTAAAGGATCCATTTTTCTACTTAGAAGCTTTTCATTTAATTGATCCAAATGCTCTTCAGAGTCCGGTAAAACCCCTGCATCTCTAGGACTTATGAAAACTACTACACCTTTGCCGTAATGCTGTATTTGTGCGAGCGCAGCGTTTAAGTGTGGTCCTGTATTCAGCGGTGTTGACTGAAATAAATCTCCTATCAAAAGCGATGAATGTACGCGAACGGGTACTGGCTCAGTCTCTTTTATATCTCCTTTCACTAATGCTAAGTGTATAGCACCAGTAGTTGTTTGTCGGTAACTGTTTAATCTGATTTGGCCATTTGCACCAGCTAATTCAACTGCATTTATTTTTTCAATTAAGGATTCATTTTCCATGCGATATGCAATCAAATCCTCAATGGAAATCAGTTTCAAATTGAACTTATCCGCAATTTCAAAAAGTTGTGGAAGTCGTGCCATGCTTCCATCTTCATTCATGATTTCAACTATGACTCCAGCAGGATGCATACCGGCTAAGCGCGCTAAATCTACAGCAGCTTCTGTGTGACCTGTTCTTCGCAATACTCCGCCATCTTTAGCCTTTAGCGGAAAAATATGACCCGGTCTTCCGAAACTGTTAGGAACAGCAACAGGGTCAAGCATAGCTTGTATAGTGCGCGAACGATCGTGAGCTGAAATTCCTGTAGTATTCCCGTTGCCTTTTAAATCAATTGATTCCGTAAAAGCAGTTCCATGCGGATCAGTGTTGTTTGAAACCATCATGTTCAACCCAAGACGGTCGCAATCTTTTTCAAGGAGTGGCGTACAGATTAAACCCCTCCCATGTGTAGCCATGAAATTGATCATTTCAGGGGTAACTTTGGAAGCAGCTGCAACAAAATCACCTTCATTCTCACGGTTTTCGTCATCAACAACAATTACGATTTGACCATCGCGTATAGCTGCTATTGCAGATTCAATGGAGTCCAATGATGCTTTCATAAGGTTACTTTGCTGCAAAGGTAAGTTAACGGGCGTAATGACTAATAAACGATATGCTTTTCCGTGAATGTATCCGTATCTGTTTTTATCCTAAATATATAGGCGCCAGATTTCAAGTTTGATATTGAAAAGAACTGCGCTGATCTGCCCATAGATACCAATGAACCTTGAAGGTTGTAAATATACACAGTGAAGTTTTGCTTGCTTTGGAGCTCAACTCCTCCGCGTATAGACCTCAAGGAGTAACTGTTTTTTTGAACAGGATGAATTCCCGTGGTAAATTGATTCGCGCTTATCGCTTCATTGAAAGCATCTTCAATGTCCGACCCTTGGAATATAAGTGCATTGTTTTCAGGGCTAAACACATAGAAGTATGGTGTTCCTAACTGAATCCATGCATCCCCGGTGTCTAGAAATGTAAAAAGGTCATCCCAAGCGTAGCTTTGATTCCAATCTACAATATCGTTGCAGTTTTCAGGGTCTTGATTATACTGCCAGCGCATAGCTCCCCAAACCTCAATGTTTTGATGTTCTTCGGAAAATAGCTTAATGCTAGCGGCGTGTGATTGACAAATGGAGCAGTCAAATCCAGTTACCATTACCAGTACTGCTTTTCCTGAGTTAAGTGACCCCAAAACTGATCGTTCTTCAAGTCCACAGCTCGTTTCAATTCGATTAATTAATTGTCCAAAACTGATACCACTCAACAGAACACCTGTTAATATTGCGATTAGATGTTTCATAATTATATTGCTTACTATTAGAAACCTAAAAGTAGTGAATCTGTTGCCTAACATTACACATAAAGATACCTTTAGCACATGATAAGATATGGTTTACTATGCCTACTGTTTTTCACACTCAATACTATAGCTACGTGCCAGCCTTCAGGAAAGGTTCTTAAAGAGGCTACGAAATTGAGTAATGCTGGGCATTTCATAGAAGCGATTGACCTACTCGAGCGGACTGAAATGAGTCGCAAGAAACACAGGCGGCAGAAACAAGCCCTGCTTTTGGACTTATTTGTTAAATCGAGGAATTTGTCTGAAGCAATGCGAATAGCAGAGACAAACGCGATCAATGATTCAAAACAGGGGCAAGCGTTGCGTATAAAATTAAATGCGGTCTGCGCCAAACGCGATTCGCTGCTTCATGTAGTTGCAGGATTAAAATCGTTCAAGTATCCTTATGAAATGCTTATTGGAGATATTTTTGAACTTGATTCAACATCAGCCAAAGCTTTGGTTTTTAAGGCCAATTTAAAGGAGAACAAGGCGCAATATGCTCCCGCAAAACACGCATTGTTGAATGCATATCAATACGGTGAGCGAGGTGGGGGAATTCATACGAGAGTAGGAGAGTTGGCATTTAAAAACAAAGAGTTTAGCATTGCAACGAAATGGTTTCAGAAAGCTGATGAAAATAATGAGTATGTCAATCAATTGACATGGGCAAAAGCGTTTTATAAGCAACAGAATTATCAATCGGCATTATCGCATTTTGACTTATACTTTTCGGAAGACGTGGATTCAAGCAGCACAGATGCTTTTATTTACGCTGATGCACTTATGAAAACTGGAGATTATTCCACAGCCATAGCTTTGTTAAAACATGTAGCGACTAAAAATCCAACAGACTTAGTTGTAAAGCTAGCGTTGTTTGCCAGTTATTTAAATACAGGTAATGATCAGCGAGCGAATGAGCTTTCAACGCATTTTACTTCTGATAAGATCCCAGACATAGCAACACAAATTTATGCTGCTGAGTTAGCATTAAAGTATGACCAACCATTGATAGCACTGCGTTTATTAAGAACAGCGGAAGGGTTGAATAAACGGACCAAACGCGGGCAGCTTATTCTAGCAAAAGCGTACTTAGCAAGCAGTGATTACAGTAAAGCAGCCCAGATAGCACAAAGCGCTTACACGGATAAACCAGAAGTTAATTTTGCAATCATTTTAATCACAAGTCTGATGGAGTTGTCGGCTTATGAAAAAGGAATTTCAATAGCACAAGATGCGGTAAAGTGGTTTCCATATTATGCTGATTTGTGGGGAATTAAAGCTGAAATAGAACAACGTGCTAAAAATCCAGAATGGAAGACTTCACAATCACGAGCCATTCAGTTAGGCTATAAATCAATTATGAAATAACGCCGGACCCGATGAGTTCATCATCGCGGTACCAAGCAGCAAATTGACCAGGAGCTACGCCTTTTTGAGGGGTGTCGAATACAAGGTATAACCCTTCTTCTTCGCGATGAAGCAAAGCTCCGAATAGTTCCTGGCGATAACGAATACGAACCTGATAATGAGCTGATTTACCAGGAAGTAAACTTAAGTCTTCCCTTATCCAATGGATTTCTTCTTTTGAAATAAAAAGCCCATTTCGGAATAAGCCAGGATGATCTTCTCCTTGTCCTACATAAACAGTATTGTTCGAGGTATCGGTGGCTAGAATAAACAAAGGTTGTGGTGTTCCTCCAATGCCTAATCCTTTGCGTTGGCCAACGGTGAAAAAGTGTGCTCCTCGATGCTCTCCAATTGGAGTACCATCATCAGGACACAAGTTTTTTGCAGCTGTACATTTTTGCAAATCCTCACCTGGGTTAGCGGAAAACATAGCATGCTGTGCTGGAATTTCTATAACCGTGCCGGTTTTAGGCTTTAACTGTTGTTGTAAAAAGTCTGGAAGTTTTACTTTTCCTATAAAACAAAGTCCTTGAGAATCTTTTTTATCAGCAGTAACAAGTCCCATCTGTTTTGCAATAGCCCTAACTTCTGGCTTTGTGAGCTCACCAATAGGAAAAAGACTCTTAGCTAATTGCTCTTGGTTTAACTGACATAGAAAATAGCTTTGGTCCTTGTTCGAGTCTTTACCAGCTAGCAGGTGATGTGTCTCACTGTGATCATGCAGCGTGGTAATTTTCCTTACGTAGTGCCCCGTTGCCACAAAATCAGCGTTTAATTGCATAGCCTTGTCCAAAAAGAGGTCAAACTTGATTTCGCGATTGCACAATACATCAGGGTTAGGGGTTCTGCCGCATTTATACTCCTCAAACATGTAATTAACAATGCGCTCGCGATAGGCTTCGCTTAAATCAATTGTTTGAAAAGGAATTCCTAAACTTTGAGCTACTGCTAACGCGTCATTGCTGTCATCAATCCAAGGGCAATCATCTGAGATGGTAACGGATGTGTCATGCCAGTTTTTCATGAAAATGCCGATGACTTCATAACCTTGTTCAAGAAGCAGGTAAGCTGCAACACTAGAGTCAACACCACCAGAAAGACCTACAACAACTCGTTTCGCCATGCTGCAAAATTAATTCTTCCACAAAGAGTATCCTACAGAAAGACCTTATTGAGGTGTTAAAATAATCCCCTAAACCGCAAGTATTCTAAACCTATTTGCACGCTTTGTCTAGAACGGTAGAAATCTTGATGCTTACGTCCGGCCAAAGTTTGCTTATTCCATCAGCTCCCTTATGCAGGTCGTAACAAACTTCATTTAATGCATCGATTCCTGTAGATGCATTCCATGCGCTCACGTCAATTTTGGTAGCAAGTGTTAACCGATTTCCAGTTTCCTCAATTTGTGCAACGACTTCCTGTTTAACACCATTCATTTCGATTTCAACTGTTGCTGTTCCGTCTTCGTTGAATGAGACTAACTTTCCAGAAAGAGAGTCAGTATTAACTGTTTCAAAGAAAAACGTCTTGATCTTTTCGTCACGATCGGGGTTCTGCGTATTCAGAGAAGCAATAGGAATTATAAAGGAAGCGTCTTGAAAAACTTCAAAAGCAGAGTTTCCTGTTTTTGTATCGGACAGCATAAACTCATCAAAGGCTCCATCAACACCAATCATTTCAGTTGTTTTATAAGCCGTCCATTCTATTGAGGTTGCTTCTGCATTGTATTCATATGAACAGATGCGCTCAGCTTTTTGATCGGTTTGTTCAGATTTTTCTGAATTTTCAGTTGACTCACCACATGAAAAAAGCATAAGACTTGTGAAGAATAGTATAGCGTATTGAAATTTCATAAGAAGAATTTATCTAGTTTGGTTCAAAAGTAAGGAAGCACTTTAATTGTGTCTACCAATAACGAAGGACTTTTTCAAAATGTTTAAATCGAAACGGGCGGTTTTCTTGTTTTCAATCCCATTTGCGGGGGTTTTAATTGCTTGGTTCATTGGTATGTTTTTTAGGGATGGATGGTTTTTGTTTGAGCCATACTGGCCATTATCGCTTACCATGGTATTGGGGTCTTTTGTTGCAGGGGCCACTGCTGAAGGTGGCGGAGCTATCGCGTTCCCGGTATTTACAAAAGTGTTCCTAATCGAACCAAGTGATGCGCGCACCTTTTCTTTTATGATACAGTCTGTTGGTATGACCATGGCTGCCGTATACATTTATGTGAATCGAATTCCAGTGTTATGGAAAGTGATAGGGTACGGTTTGATAGGAGGGGTTTTAGGTTTTCTAATAGGGGATAACTACATAAATCTTTCTGGAGCATATCCTAAAGTGATTTTTTCGATAGTTGCTGGTGTTTTTGGTGCATTTCTCGTTATAAATCGTTGGTTCTTAAATGCCACACCAAAAAATCACCTTACCGGTAACACCTTGTCAAATGCATTCATTATAACCATTACAGGTTTTTTTGGAGGTGTAGTGTCGAGCATTATTGGGGTTGGAATTGACATGGTGGTTTTCATCGTATTAACGCTGTATTTCGCTGTAAATGAAAAGATGAGTACACCAACCACCGTTGTGCTAATGGGTTTATTATCAATCATTGGCTTCGGATATCACGCGATCATGTTAAACGACATTAAACCAAAGGTGTATGATTTTTGGATGGCCTGTATTCCAGTTGTTATTATTGGAGCGCCATTGGGAGCATATGCAGCAAGTAAGATTAAGCGCGATTGGTTGATCTATTTTCTGCTGGGGTTAATTAGCATAGAGCTTATTAGTACCATTTTACTGATTCCATTTAGCCCTATGATGTTAAAGGTTGTATTGCTAGCATTGTGTGCGAGTTGTGTGATCTTCGTGCTCCTTTTACGCTATCGCAAATAGGAGGTTATTTTAAACCAATTTCGCGAAGTCGTTCTTCCAAGTATTCTCCAGCTGTGATGTCATCATATAGCTTTGGTCTGTCCTTACTTACGCAAGAATCAAGACAATTTAAAGGCATATCACTCCTGGGGTGTAGAAAGAATGGAATAGAATAGCGACTCGTACCCCATTGCTCTTTAGGTGGATTCACCACACGATGAGTTGTTGAACGCAGGGTGTTGTTTGTAAGCCGTTGAAGCATGTCTCCTACGTTCACCACAATACATTCAGGTAAGGCGGTAACAGCAACCCATTCTCCTTGCTTATTCAATACTTGAAGTCCATCAGCAGACGCTCCAATCAATAAGGTTATCAAGTTAATGTCTTCATGTTCACCAGCGCGAACGGCGCCATCAGGAGCCTCTGTAATTGGGGGGTAGTGAATCGGACGTAAAATGCTGTTGCCATTGTGTACATGTGAATTGAAGTAATCTTCCTCAAGTCCCAAGTGCAATGCAATTGCACTGAGCATGGTTAGTCCGGTTTGCTCTAAGGCTTGATAAGCAGCTTTACCAACAGCATTAAATTCTGGAAGTTCTTTCACGACAACATTTGCCGGGTACTCTTGTTGGATGGCATCGCCATCCTCCACGTATTGGCCAAAATGCCAAAACTCCTTTAAGTCTCCAGCGTTACGCCCTTTAGCATGTTCTTTCCCAAAGGCCGTGTAACCGCGTTGTCCAGCAATTCCTTCAATTTCATATTTGCGCTTTAAATCATCATCTAAAGCGAAAAATCGCTGAACCTCGTGATAGAGGGAGTTAACCATGTCGTCAGAAATTCCATGGTTTTTCACAGCAACAAAGCCAATGCGCTGATACGCTTCACCCAACTCCGCTATGAATTGCTTACGATCCGCTTCAGATCCTTTTATAAAAAGGTTTAAATCAATGGTTGGAACTTCCGGATTAACTGATGAATTGCTTGATGTCATTCTTCCTAATGTTTTCTTAAATACAACTCCATCGCAATTTTTGTCGTGCAAAGGACAATGACAGGGCGGAGATCTGCGTTACATTTGATGTAAAGTTCAAAACTATGAAAAAGACATTGATATTATTTGCACTCGTATGTGCAATTCCATTCGGGTTAATTGCACAACAATTAGAAGGTATTCAATTTTTCGAAGGATCGTACAAAGAGGCATTATCAAAGGCTAAAAAAGAGAACAAGGTGCTGTTCGTGGACGCTTATGCATCTTGGTGTGGGCCATGTAAATTGATGTCCAAGCATACGTTTACAGATGCTAAAGTAGGAAGCTACTTCAACGAACATTTTGTGAGTTTAAAAATTGACATGGAAAAAGGTGAAGGTCCAAGTTTAAGTGGTCCATTTGGTATCACAGCTTATCCAACATTATTGTTCATAGATAGAGAAGGGAAGATTATTAAAAAAGAATTGGGCTACCACCAGCCAAAACAACTAATAGAGGCGGCATCTAACGTTATCTGAAAAAATTAAATTAAAGGTTTAATCAAAAACACTCAAAATGAAAGTTTTGAGTGTTTTTTATGGCGTTTGTTGCACGCCATTTGCCACTGTATTCCGTTAAGTTAATGGAATTTATATATTTGTCAGAATTCGTTTGTCAATTATTTACTAAAATCATAAAACAGGGTGTTTTCGCATCCTGCATCGTTATGTCGCAAATAAAAAATAAAAAGAAGGAAGTCTTGCAGTCTCTCATTAAGACATACAAGAAGAAGGGGTTTGATAATATAAAGTCACCAATAGCAGGTTATGATGATCCAGCGAAGCTTGAATACAGTTGGTCGAGCACTCAGTTCAAACCAGATTTGACTATGGATAAAGGCGATGAGCGTATCGTGATATCTGTGGAAGATAAAGTTACCGAAAAGGATACACCTCATTTAATTCAAAAATGGATTCTGTTAAACTCATATTCGAGTAAGCATAAAACGGATTACATGATTGTATCGCTAACGGACAAAGTTCAAGAGAAGGTAGCACGTCTATTAAATTTGAAAAAAATCAATGTAACTCACGTCCACGTTTCGGAACTGAGTTAAATGCATCCAGTAGACATCGGGATTTTTTTCTGCTACATGCTAGCCATGTTAGCAGTGGGTTTTTATTACTTAAAATCTAACAAATCAAACGATGACTATTATGTTGCTGGTCGATCGCTCAACAAGTATCATATTGGACTATCCGTTGTAGCCACTGATGTAGGCGGAGGTTTTTCTATAGGCCTTGGTGGACTGGGTTTTGCCATGGGTATTAGTGGTTCATGGATGCTTTTTACCGGTTTGTTAGGAGCTTGGTTAAGTGCAGTTTTCGTCATACCACGCTTGTACAAAAGAATGGGAGATAAGAAGTTATCGACCTTTCCCGAAGTGTTTGGTTTATTTTACAAAAAGCCAGTTGTACTTGTTGCAACCCTCATAGGGGTGATTGGATACATCGGTTTTACAAGTTCTCAACTTTTAGCTGGAGCAAAATTGGCATCAGCTACTTTTGATGGTTTAGACTTAAAGACGGCACTAGTTCTTATGGGATTAGTTGCCGTTATTTATACTGCAATAGGTGGACTAAAGGCAGTGATTTATACCGATACTATACAATGGATAATCTTAATGGTGGGTTTGCTTTTTATCGGCATTCCTATTGCATATTTCCATGTTGGAGGAATATCGGTGATAACCGAAGCTTTGCCTTCTTCTTTTTTCAGCCTTTCAGCAATATCGTGGTCACAAGCTCTGAATTGGGCTATTACAATTATTCCCATATGGTTTGTAGGAATGACCTTATACCAGCGTATTTACGCTGCTAAGAACCAAAAGGAAGCAGTTAAAGCATGGTTCATCGCTGGGCTGTTAGAATGGCCCATAATGGCGTTCATGGGGATAACATTAGGACTGCTGGCTCGTGTGGCTATGGTTCAAGGATTATTTGCAGATCTTGGTTTTAGCACCCTAGAAGGTTTTGATCGTGAAATGGGCTTACCCTTGTTATTAAGAACAACACTTCCCATAGGATTGTTAGGAATAATGATGTCTGCTTACTTTTCTGCAATTATGTCAACAGCCGACTCATGTTTGATGGCAGCAAGCAGTAGTGTTGTGAATGATTTGGTTAAGCCTCGAGTAAAACTCACAGAAAAACAGGAGTTGAGACTTTCTCAATGGGTAACAATGGCTATAGGTACAGGTGCTTTGGTGATAGCCTTTGGATTGACTGACGTTCTTAAATTAATGCTCCTCTCATATTCATTCATGGTAACTGGTTTATTAATTCCTGTGCTTGCGGGGTTTATTTTTGAAAGGCCTAGCAGTGAAGGAGCATTAATGGCTATGATTGTTGGCGGTGGATCTACTGTTTTGCTTAAAGTAAATGAGATTTTTTTAGTGGAAACATTAGATGCTAACTTTATAGGACTGGCGGCGGCAACACTAGTGTATGGATCTTTTCATTTTTATAAAACGAAATACTCATGATAACATTTGACCTGTTAAAAAATAAAAATCACGAGACTGCTTTCTCAGATGAAGCTATTGTTGACTTTTTGTTTACGCATCTGGAGGAGTATGGAGACCCAAAAGACCAAATCCAGGCCTGCATGGATTATGTCTGGAACAAGGGAGGTTTTATTTGCATTGCAAGTGATGATTCAGGCATCCAAGGAGCAGTTGTTGTAAACGAAACTGGAATGTCTGGTTATATTCCTGAGAACATCCTCGTGTACATTGCAGTAGATGGATCGCAAAGGGGAAAAGGTGTTGGTAAACACTTAATGGAAATGGTAATAGAGCATGCTCGAGGAGCAGTTGCATTGCATGTCGAACCTCACAATCCTGCAAAAAGATTATATGAGCGTATGGGATTTGAAAATAAGTACCTAGAGATGCGTTTGAACCGATGATGACCTTATCTCAAATAACAGCGTTCAGAAGGGAGCTGCATGCACATCCAGAGGTGTCGTGCGAAGAGTATGAAACTCAAAAACGGATTCTTGCACTATGTAATTCACTTGATGTGCCTCATGTTGAACCCATAGGTAAAACAGGAGTGCTCGCTAGTTTCAAAGGTGAAGTTGCCGGTCCGACGGTTCTTTTCCGATCAGATACGGATGCTTTGCCCATAGAAGAATTAAATGAAGACCTAGGGCATGCTTCTAGGCACAAAGGCGTATCTCATAAATGTGGGCATGATGGACACAGCGCATCTTTAATAGGTGTGGCTAACTTGTTATTGAAAGAACCACCAAAACGGGGCACAATTTTACTTCTTTTTCAACCTGCAGAAGAGAATGGAGAAGGTGCTAAAGCGGTTTTGGCAGATAAGGTGTTCGAAAAGTATCAACCAGATTTCGTCTACGCATACCACAATTTACCGGGCTATCCATTACATCAAATCGTTTATAAACCAGGAATGTTTACAGCTGCTGCAAAGAGCATCATTGTGAAATTACATGGAAGGACCTCTCATGCTGCAGAACCAGAAGAGGGAATAAATCCGGCATTGGCGATTTCTGAGGTTTTGCAGCTTGAAAAGACTCACATGGAAGCAGATTGGTTTAGTGAAGAGTTCTTTTTAATTACCCCAATCCATGTTAATATGGGAGAAAAGGCATATGGTATCAGCGCGGGTTACGGCGAGGTTCACTTGACTGTTCGCGCGTTTGATAATGCGGTCATGGCAAAGAGCGTTCAAGGCTTAGTCAAGAGCATCGAGGAAGTTGCATTAAAGCATGGATTAGAAGCAAGCATTGAATTCACACAGGAGTTTAGTGCGAACGAAAATGACGGTAAAGCAGTAAATCAAATTATTGAAGCTTCGGAAAAACTAAAATTAAGTGCAACAGAGCGAAAAGTTCCATTTAAGTGGGGTGAGGATTTTGGTTTATTTACAGAACGGTATAGAGGTGCAATGTTTGGAATAGGAAGTGGAGAAGATTGTCCTGTTCTTCATGATCCGTATTACGATTTCCCTGATGAAATATTGGAAACGGGAATGAATATGTTTTTTACACTTGCTAAAAAACATTGCTACTGATGAGACATACCTCAGAAATATTAATCGATGCCCAAGCGTACAGGGATAATTTATCATTTATCCAATCGATGTTAGAGCCAACAACACTGTTTTCAAGTGTTGTAAAGGGTAATGCGTATGGTCATGGATATGAAACTTTTATTCCCTTAGCTTGTGCTTCAGGTGTTTCACACTTCTCTGTTTTTAGTACGAATGAAGCTCAAGAGGTCTTAAACCACGCGACCTCAGGTGTTGAAATAATGATCATGGGAGACATAGACTATGATCAAATAGATTGGGTAATTGCTCACGATATTTCCTTTTTTGTTTTTGAGCTTGATCGGCTGAAGCGAGCAATATCAGCTGCAATTAAGTTGTGCAAAAAGGCTAAAATCCATATTGAATTCGAAACTGGAATGAATCGGACGGGGTTCAATCAACATGAATTAGAATCCGTCAAAAAAATCATTTTACAAAACCAGGAACACATCTTGCTAGAAGGATTTTGTACACATTTTGCAGGTGCCGAAAGTATAGCAAACTACGTCCGTGTTACTGATCAATTAGCCCTGTTTAATCAGCAGGCTAACTTGCTCAAACAAGGAGGGCTTTCACCGAGAATTGAACACACAGCTTGTTCTGCTGCATCCATAGCATACCCTGATAGTCGCAAGGATTTAGTTAGAATCGGTATCTTACAATATGGCTTTTGGCCGAGTATTGAAACATTTGTAAGGTTTGTAGGCTCTAAGACAAAGGTGGAAGATCCGCTTTCACGTTTAATTACTTGGAAATCCCGCGTCATGAGTGTGAAAAATGTTTCAACAGGATCGTTTATTGGTTACGGCACTTCGTTTTTAGCTCAAACTGATATGACGATAGCAACTGTTCCGGTTGGATATGCACATGGATACGCCAGGGGATTGAGCAATACAGGAAGAGTTTTGATTCGAGGAAAGAGGGTGCCTGTAATCGGAGTCGTAAACATGAACGCATTAACAATTGATGTATCTGAGTTGGATCATGTTGAGAAAGGTGACGAGGTTGTTCTAATTGGGAAGCAAGGAGATGTAGAACTAAGTGTTAGTTCTTTTAGCGCCCTTTCGGATCAATTGAATTATGAATTATTAACTCGGTTACCGCATAGCATTCCGCGGACCGTTATTAACACGTAACTATGGCTTACATCGAATTGAACAGGTCACAGCTAAAGCATAACTTCGACTTTCTCAATGCCGCATTTAAGTCGCGTCAAATTGAGTGGGCAATTGTAACAAAATTGCTTTGTGGAAATCATCAATTTCTCAAAGAGGTTCTAGGTTTAGGAATTAAAGAAGTATGCGATAGTCGCATATCTAACTTGATTACCATCAAGGAACTGGCGCCTGAAGTACAAACAGTTTATATCAAACCACCTGCAAAAGGGGTTGTAGCTGAGATTGTTAAGTACGCTGATGTTAGTTTTAATACCGAAATAGATACGATTCGGTTGTTGAATGATGAAGCGAAAAATCAAGGTGTAATTCATCGCGTTATCATAATGATTGAAATGGGAGACCTTCGAGAAGGGGTTATGGGCGAGGAGTTAATGGATTTTTACGGTGAAATCTTTGAACTTTCAAACATAGAAGTCTCAGGAATAGGAACAAACTTAAATTGCCTCTATGGAGTGATGCCCAGCCAAGATAAGTTAATCCAATTGGCCTTGTATGAGCAACTTATTGAGGCGCGATTTAACTGCAAAATACCTTGGGTAACTGGTGGTACGAGTGTGGTTATTCCGCTAATGTTAAAAGAATTATTACCGAAAGCCATTAACCATTTTCGTGTAGGAGAGATGCTCTATTTTGGGAATGACCTATTCACCAACGGTCCTGTAGAGGGAATGAAGCAAGATGTAATTAAATTGTACGCGGAAATTATTGAGCTTTCTGAAAAACCCAAAGTTCCAAATGGCGTTTTGGATGTTAACCCAAGTGGAGAGTCATTCGAAATAGATGAGGACGACTATGGTAAACTGAGTTGTCGAGCTATAATTGATGTAGGACTTCTCGATATCGCTACCGAATTTTTAAATCCAGACGATAAAGAAATTGAAATTTCTGGTGCAAGCAGTGATATGATTGTACTTGATTTGGGAGAAAATAAATTCAATTACAAGGTTGGTGACATCGTATCTTTTAACCTACAATACATGGGAGCTCTTGGCCTCTTGAATTCAGATTATATCGAAAAACGCCTAGTTTAAATACGGGCTAATTGCTGCTTCAACATGCGGATTTGATCGCTCAACATCTTTTTATCATCCAACTTTTTAGCTTCATTCAGCCAATTCATAGCTTCTCGCTTTCTGCGTTTCGAAGCGGCAAATCCAGCTAAATTCAGTTTGGCCACAGCTTGATCATGGCGCATTCGCAAACCTTTTGACAATGATTTTTTAAACAGACCTTCAGCCTTTCCAGGTGATTGTGTTTGTGCAACGATAAGTGCCTTTAAGAAGTAATAGTATGCCTCACTTTTAGCAGTCATTACTTCGGGCTTCTTAATCCAATTTAAATAACGTTCGGCTTTGGCTACATTACCTTTTCGAATTTGAAGAAAAGCAAGCATCATTGCTTCATTTAAAAATACAGT
>CBFIEM010000010.1:0-131389 GCA_965661625.1 Salibacteraceae bacterium | reverse complement strand
AAGTAACCAAGACTGGCTTGAAAAAACTTATGGGGCGTCGTTTAGCCGCGAGGGTACTCAAAACTTGGTTTGAGGATTTTGTGGATGAAGATACGGGTGAAGTAGTTTCTATTGAAAGAAACGAAGTTGTTATAGACCGTGAAACAGTGCTTGAAGATGAGCATATTGAATTGATTCTAGACTCTGGGTCTAAGACAATTCTATTGCACAAGGTTGACATCAATACAGCCGACTTCACTATCATTTACAATACACTTCAGAAAGATCCATCTAACTCGGAAATTGAAGCAGTAGAGCATATCTACCGAATTCTCCGTAATTCTGAGCCGCCTGATGAAGAAACTGCTCGTGGAATAATCGATAAACTGTTCTTCTCAGACAAACGATATGACTTAGGTGAAGTAGGTAGGTTTAGAATAAATAAGAAACTTGGATTAGACATAGACATGGACAGCCGTGTTCTAACCAAGGAAGATATTATTCAAATCATAAAATATTTGATTGAGTTAATCAACTCAAAAACGGATGTTGATGATATCGATCACTTGAGTAATCGTCGTGTGCGTACTGTAGGTGAACAACTTTACTCTCAATTCGGAGTGGGGTTAGCTCGTATGGCGCGTACAATTCGTGAGCGTATGAACGTTCGGGATAACGAAGTATTTACTCCAATTGATCTGATTAATGCAAAAACATTATCGTCTGTAATTAATTCGTTTTTTGGGACGAATCAGTTATCTCAATTTATGGATCAAACGAATCCACTATCTGAGGTAACACACAAACGGCGTTTATCTGCCTTAGGACCTGGTGGACTCTCTAGAGAGCGTGCAGGGTTTGAGGTGCGAGATGTGCACTATACGCATTATGGGCGTTTATGTACAATTGAAACACCTGAGGGACCAAATATTGGTTTGATTTCCTCACTTTGCGTTTATGCAAAGGTGAATAAGCTTGGTTTTATTGAAACTCCTTACCGAGAGGTAGAAGAAGGACAAGTAAAACTGGATAAAGGCAATATAATTTACCTTTCTGCAGAGGAAGAGAACGGAATGACCATTGCGCAGGCAAACGCCGTAATTAGCGACAAGGGTAAGTTTACAAGTGAGCGTGTTAAGGCACGTTATGAAGGTGACTTCCCTGTTGTTGAACCAGACGACGTGACGCTTATGGATGTAGCTCCAAACCAGATTGCTTCGATTGCAGCATCTATGATTCCTTTCTTGGAGCATGATGATGCCAACCGAGCACTTATGGGGTCAAACATGCAGCGCCAAGCAGTTCCTCTTTTGAAGCCTCAAGCTCCTATTGTTGGTACGGGTCTCGAAAAACGTGTTGCACGTGATTCAAGGGTGCTAATCAATGCTGAGGGTAATGGTGTTGTAGAACGCGTAGATTCTCGAAACATTACCATCACTTATGACAGAGATGAAGAAGATCGTCTCGTTAGTTTTGATGGTGATTCGAAAACATATAGCCTCATTAAATTTGCGAAAACCAATCAAGGAACGTCTATTAACCTTAAACCAATTGTTCGTGTAGGTGAACGAGTTGAAAGGGGTCAAGTGCTTTGTGAAGGTTATGCAACAGAAGGTGGTGAGCTCGCATTAGGTCGTAATATGAAAGTGGCATTCATGCCATGGAAAGGTTACAACTTTGAGGATGCGATTGTAATTTCTGAAAAAGTTGTTCGCGATGATGTGTTCACTTCAATTCACATTGAAGAGTACTCGTTAGAAGTGCGTGATACAAAGCGAGGTTTAGAAGAGCTTACTGCTGATATTCCGAATGTCTCGGAAGAGGCAACACGCAACCTAGACGAGAATGGTCTTGTACGTGTTGGAACAGAAATTAGAGAAGGAGATATCCTTATCGGTAAAATCACGCCAAAAGGTGAAACAGATCCAACTCCTGAAGAAAAACTGCTTCGTGCAATCTTTGGTGATAAGGCTGGAGATGTTAAAGATGCTTCATTAAAAGCGTCTCCTTCGTTGGATGGTGTTGTGATTGATAAAAAATTATTCTCTCGCGCAATTAAGGATCGTCGTCAGAAAGTTCAAGAGAAAGATATCTTGGATAAGATTGAGGCCGATCACAAGCAAGCATTAGCTGATTTAAAAGAGCGTCTTGTTGAGAAACTATTCCAAATTGTTAATGGTAAAACATCGCAAGGTGTTTACAATAACTTCAAAGAGGAAATAGTAAAGAAAGGCACTAAGTTTACACAAAAGTTACTCACGAGTTTGGATTACGGTGAAATCAACCCGAGTGGTTGGACAACCGATGATCACAAAAATGAGTTGATCAAACGCCTATTTGTTGGTTACAACATGAAGGTTAATGATGCAATTGGTGTTTACAAACGAGAGAAGTTCCAAATTTCTGTTGGAGATGAACTTCCTGCAGGAATTATCCAGTTGGCCAAGGTATTTATTGCTAAGAAGCGGAAGCTTAAAGTTGGTGATAAAATGGCAGGTCGTCACGGTAACAAAGGTATTGTTGCGCGAATTGTTCGCCAAGAGGATATGCCTTTCTTGGATGATGGAACACCAGTTGATATTGTATTGAATCCACTAGGGGTACCATCACGGATGAATTTGGGTCAGATTTATGAAACTGTTCTTGGTTGGGCAGGATTGAAGCTAGGTAGAAAATTTGCCACACCGATTTTTGACGGTGCTTCAGTTGAAGAAATTGACCATTGGGTTCGTGAAGCTGGTATACCAGAGTTTGGGCGTACATATTTGTTCGACGGTGGTACAGGAGAGCGTTTTGATCAACCAGCAACAGTTGGTGTGATCTACATGCTGAAACTTCATCACTTAGTAGATGATAAGATGCACGCACGTTCTATTGGACCCTACTCACTCATTACACAGCAACCATTAGGTGGTAAAGCACAATTTGGTGGGCAGCGTTTTGGTGAAATGGAGGTTTGGGCACTTGAGGCATTTGGTGCAGCGAACATATTGCGTGAGATTTTGACAGTGAAGTCTGATGATGTACTGGGAAGAGCGAAAGCTTATGAGGCCATTGTAAAAGGTGAGCCAATGCCAGAACCAGGCATTCCAGAATCGTTTAACGTGCTACTGCATGAGATGCGAGGATTGGGATTGAATATCACATTGGACTAATCGGTTAACATTTTTAAGAATTTAATAGCATACTAGATATGGCGCTTAAGAAAGATTCAAAAGTTAAAAGTAGCTTCAACAACATAACGATTTCATTAGCATCCCCTGAGATGATTCTGGATCGTTCAAGTGGAGAAGTTACCAAGCCAGAAACAATCAATTACCGCACCTATAAACCTGAGCGAGATGGTTTATTCTGCGAGCGTATTTTTGGTCCTGTAAAGGATTATGAATGTGCTTGTGGAAAGTACAAGCGAATTCGCTACAAGGGAATCGTTTGCGACCGATGCGGTGTTGAAGTAACGGAAAAGAAAGTGCGTCGTGAGCGCATGGGGCACATTTCATTAGTAGTACCAGTTGCGCACATTTGGTATTTTAAATCACTACCAAATAAAATCGGATACTTGCTTGGCCTTCCTTCTAAAAAGTTGGATTCAATCATTTATTATGAGCGTTATGTTGTAATTCAAGCTGGTGCAGCGAAGAAAGCAGATGGCGAGGAGTTAGGGTATTTAGAGTTTTTATCTGAAGAGGAGTACTTGGATATCCTAGATACCCTTCCAAAGGAGAATCAATATTTAGACGATAGCGACCCGAACAAGTTTATCGCGAAAATGGGAGCAGATGCATTGCATGATCTCCTTGGACGTTTAGACTTGGATTCATTGTCATATGAGTTGCGCCATAAGGCGAATACTGAAACTTCACAACAACGTAAGAATGAGGCGCTAAAACGTCTACAAGTTGTTGAAGCATTCCGCGCTGCGAATAAGAACATTGTGAACCGTCCAGAATGGATGGTTGTTAAGGTGATTCCAGTAATTCCACCGGAATTGCGTCCGCTTGTTCCACTAGATGGAGGGCGATTTGCAACGTCTGATTTGAATGACCTATACCGACGTGTGATCATTCGTAATAACCGCTTGAAGCGATTATTAGAAATTAAGGCTCCTGAAGTGATTTTGAGGAATGAAAAACGGATGTTGCAGGAAGCTGTAGATTCACTTTTTGATAACTCACGTAAATCATCAGCTGTTAAAACTGAATCAAATCGTGCGCTAAAGTCACTTTCAGATTCATTGAAAGGGAAACAAGGACGTTTCCGTCAGAACTTACTTGGTAAACGAGTAGATTATTCAGCGCGTTCGGTAATTGTTGTAGGACCAGAACTTAAAATGCATGAATGTGGGTTGCCTAAGAATATGGCAGCTGAGCTTTACAAACCGTTCATTATTCGTAAGTTAATTGAACGTGGGATTGTAAAAACGGTTAAGTCCGCTAAGAAAATCGTTGATAAGAAAGAGCCGGTAGTTTGGGATATTCTTGAAAACGTTTTAAAAGGACATCCAGTTCTACTGAACAGGGCTCCAACACTTCACCGCCTAGGTATCCAAGCTTTTCAACCAAAATTGGTTGAGGGAAAGGCAATTCAACTTCACCCATTAGCGTGTACGGCATTTAACGCCGATTTTGATGGTGATCAGATGGCTGTTCACCTTCCATTAGGGAATGCGGCTATTCTTGAGGCGCAACTATTGATGCTTGGTTCTCATAACATTTTGAACCCAGCGAATGGTGCTCCAATTACAGTTCCATCTCAGGATATGGTATTGGGTCTTTATTACATTACGAAGGTTCGCCTGACTGATGAGACCCGAACAATGATGGGACAGGATATGATATTCTATTCTCCTGAAGAGGTATTGATTGCCTTTAATGAGAAGAGACTTGACCTGCATGCTCAAATTAAATGTCGTGTTCCTGTAAAAACAGAAAACGGCGAAATTGAGCAAAAGGTAATAGAGACGTCTTGTGGCCGGGTTATGTTCAACCAAGTTGTTCCTGTAGAATCAGGATATATCAACGAAGTACTTACCAAAAAGTCACTGCGTACAATTATCAGCAATATCCTTAAGGAAACTGGAGTAGCACGTGCTGCTCAATTCCTCGATGATATTAAGTCAATGGGATTCTATTGGGCATTCAAAGGTGGTCTTTCGTTTAACATTGGGGATGTAATTGTTCCTGATGAGAAAGAAGCTTTGATAGAAGGTGCGATGAAGGAAGTTGATGAGATCATGAATAATTATAACATGGGTCTTATCACCAATAATGAGCGCTACAACCAAATTATTGATGTTTGGACACATACTAATTCGAAGTTGACAAATACCTTGATGAATCGTTTGAAAAATGATAACCAAGGTTTCAACTCAATTTATATGATGTTTGACTCAGGAGCTCGTGGTTCGAAAGAACAAATTCGACAGCTTTCTGGTATGCGTGGTCTAATGGCCAAGCCAAAGAAAAGTGGAGCTTCAGGTGGAGATATTATTGAAAACCCAATTCTTTCAAACTTTAAAGAAGGGCTTTCTATCCTTGAGTACTTTATTTCAACTCACGGTGCTCGTAAAGGTCTAGCTGATACAGCACTTAAGACTGCAGATGCGGGATACCTTACAAGAAGACTAGTAGATGTAGCTCAGGATGTAGTAATTACACAAGAAGACTGCGGAACATTACGAGGATTAGTAGCTACTCCATTAAAGAACAACGATGAAATTGTAGAGTCGCTATTTGAACGAATCGTAGGTCGAAATGCGGTTCAGGATATTCTACACCCAGAAACAGGAGAGGTACTTGTGGAAGCTGCGGCTGAGATTACTGAACCTAAGGCTCACATTATTGAAGCTGCTGGAATAGAGGAAGTAGAGATTCGCTCAGTACTTACATGTGAAACTGTAAGAGGAGTTTGTTCTAAGTGTTATGGTCGTAACCTTTCTACCGGTGGTCACGTAACTAAAGGAGAATCAGTTGGTGTAATTGCTGCTCAATCTATTGGAGAGCCAGGTACACAGCTTACACTTCGTACATTCCACGTTGGGGGTACCGCCTCAAATATTGCTTCGGAATCTAAAATTGAAGCGAAGTATGATGGTAAGACCGATTTTGAATTATTGAAAACGGTTGAACGTGAGAATGAATTGGGAGAAAAAATTCGTGTTGTAATTAGTCGTTCGTCTGAAATGCGTTTGATTGATAAAGAGACGAATAATGTCCTAACGACTTCGAATATACCCTACGGTTCTGAGCTTAAAATTAAACCAGGTGCAACAGTTAAGAAAGGTGCAGAGATTTGTTCTTGGGATCCTTATAACGCTGTTATCTTGTCGGAAGTTCCAGGTAAAGTAGTGTTTGAAAACATTATTGATGGAGTAACATACCGAGAGGAAGCAGATGAACAAACTGGTTTCCGTGAAAAGGTGATCATCGAACGCCGAGATAAGAAGAAAAACCCTATTATCAAGATTGCTGATAAGAGTGGAGAAATTGTAAAGTCTTACAATGTTCCTGTAGGCGCGCACATCATTGTTGATGAAGATGACGCGATTAAGGAAGGTAAGATCTTAGTAAAGATTCCACGAAGCTCAGGTAAGTCTGGTGATATTACAGGGGGACTTCCAAGGGTAACCGAGTTATTTGAGGCACGTAACCCTTCGAATCCAGCCGTTGTATCTGAAATTGATGGTATTGTTTCATTTGGTAAAATTAAGCGTGGTAATCAAGAGATCATAATTGAGTCGCGTAATGGAGATATCAAAAAATACCTAGTATCACTTTCTAAGCATATCCTAGTTCAGGAGAATGATTTCGTGAAAGCAGGACAAGCACTTTCAGATGGTGCAACAACACCCTCAGATATCTTGTCGATCATGGGGCCAACAGCTGTTCAAGAATACATCGTGAATGAAATCCAAGAGGTTTACCGTCTTCAAGGTGTGAAGATTAACGATAAGCACTTCGAGGTAATTGTTCGTCAAATGATGCGTAAGGTAGACATTGCTGATGCAGGGGATACAAAATTCCTTGAGAAGCAATTGGTAAACCGTCATGAATTTGCTGATGAAAACGACTACATTTTTGATAAGAAGGTAGTTGAGAATCCAGGAGGATCTGAAACGTTTAAAGCAGGACAAATCATCACGGCGCGTAAGTTAAGGGATGAGAACTCGAAGCTTAAACGTAAAGATTTGGAGTTGGTTGAAGCGCGTGAAGCAATTCCAGCAACTGCAACTCCAGTTCTTCAGGGTATTACACGAGCATCCCTTCAAACAGATAGCTTTATTTCTGCAGCATCTTTCCAGGAAACTACGAAGGTGTTGAATGAGGCAGCTGTTAATGGAAAACGTGATAGCCTGTTAGGTCTTAAGGAGAATGTTATCGTTGGTCACTTGATACCAGCAGGTACAGGTTTAAGGGAATACCAAAAACTTGTAGTTGGTTCTCAAGAAGAGTACGATAAACTCATGGAGAAAAAAGAAGAAGTTGCTGAGTAACTTCTAATGAGATAATTCAAAAGCCCCGTCAGTTATGATGGGGCTTTTTTTATATTCGCTTTATGGCAGAAGAAAAACAACAACAATTAAATATCGAGCTATCCGAAGAAGCGGCTCAAGGCATTTATTCTAATTTGGCAATCATAACACATTCTCCTACAGAATTCGTAGTTGATTTTATTCAGATTATGCCAGGAGCACCTAAGGCAAAAGTACGATCTAGGGTGCTATTGGCTCCTCAGCACGCCAAGAGACTCATGAGGGCGCTTGCTGATAATATCGCTAAGTTTGAACAACAGCATGGAACGATTCCTGATGTTGAGCCAGCCCAAGGAATCCCTATGAATTTTGGTGGTCCAACTACTGAGGCTTAGGGCTAATTAAAAGTACGATCATTAAAAATCAGGTAGCCAAAGTTTAGGAAAAAGGATAGGGGAGTAGTTTGTTCAAGTGAAACGTTAGGCACATTATGATAATAATTGAGGCCTACACTAAATGGTCCTAATGGTGTTTTCCACACCCCAGTGCCACTAACAATAGTATAGCGCGAATCCCAGGGTTTTCCGTAGTTAGCGGTGCGATCTACAAGATCTTTAGTGATTTCTTGATAAGGTTGAAATACATAACCCTCAAGCCTAAACTCTACATTTTCCCTAATTGCAAATACTATTTTATGCCCTAACGCTATGAATTGATGGGCCCGAAAAGACTCGAGAAAAAGCGTCTTACTCTCAGGTATAGGTTGGTATGCTGGAGACCTTAAAACCGTTGATGTGTAGTTTGTAAATAACGGCTGAACTGAGTAAACCCCATCAAATTGTAACCCCAAACGAATAGCACCTCGTTTTTTATAGAATGTTTGGATATGTAAATTGGCTTGAAACCAATCATGGTCTCTGTTCAGCGTCACATTATCGCTACTTGTAGAACCCGGACTATTTCGCTCGCGTAATTTAATATGCCTCATAGAAGCAGAAATAATGGTGCCTCGAGAAGGGAACTGGAGGTTATTCAAGGTGTTAAATGAGTATTGAATAGCAGCAGTTTGGCCATTGAAAGTAGATACATCAGTAGTGTCATCAGGACTAAAGTCTTTCGTTTGGTAATACTCATCACGGTGATTAAAAAGGGAAGAGGTTGCGCTAATCAGGCCTTTGTTTCCTAAAGGAAGACCAACTCTCATTTTGGCGTATAACTCATTTAGAATAAGGTAGGACGGTTTGAACTCCTCAAAGAAGAAGTTCCTGCTCCGAAAATAATTGAATCGATTATAGGTTATGCTAGGTTCAAAAAACCAACCAACCCTGCCCGGTGCTTGAAATCGGGTTAAGCCGTGAGCACCAGTGTAAAGTCTTCCGTAATAACCATTTCCATAAAATGTATAACCCCATTTGGCCAGCTTGTCATACTGAGCGCTAAGCATGATATGGTTAATAGGGGCAGTAGAAAGATTGCCTCCAATCCCGATCTTTAGATCGCGTTCTCGCTTAATTTTTAAGTTGAGCACATAACCACTGTCTACTTTTTGGGATATGAAGGGGTAGATGTTTTTTATTAATGAATAGCCTTTCAGTTTAAAATATGATTCGCGCACATCTCCTTGTGAAATTGTAGGCAATCCAGACCTATCAATAAGACTTTGCTCAATGAATTTTGCCTGATTTGGCTGAACTCCAGTTATAAGCACATCGGTATAGCGAAGGGTGTCTATTTTCTGCACATAATTACTTCGTTCTTGAAGCAGTTCGTCTTTAGTCTTCCTTCGCTTGAGTGTAGTTTTAATCGAGTTTATCTTGGCAATTGTAGCCGTATATCCGCTATCTATAGCATTTTGTGCTTTCTTAAAATTAAACACTCCAAACTCGACGTTCGATTGGATAACAATACCAGAGACGCAGTCAATTTGATAATTAGTAGGACTCACTAACATGTTTTTGACTTGAGAGATTAGGTCATCTTCATTTGGAGTGGGCAGGCCAGAAGCAACATTGGAACCGATAATATAATCGGGTTGAAAACTTGAGCACATGATATCGCTAGGGAAGTTGTTGTATAATCCTCCGTCAAATAATAACGTGCCATTGATAGTTATTGGTTTTAGAAAAAAGGGATAGCTCATGGAAGCTCGAACAGCATTACTCAAATTCCCTTTTTCGAAAACCACTTCTCGTTTGTGTTCTATATCTGCAGCAACGCATCTGAACGGAATAAATAAACTATCGAAATCATTATTTGCGGAGGCACCGTGCGCGCCAAGCACGCTCATAAGCTCGAAGTCTATGTATGTTGGGTCTACAACATTGGTTGGGAACTTGGGGTGCAAGATACTGTCTCGGGCAAATTTTAAATTGAAAACTTCCGCATCGTAGTGTATTTGTTGGAAGTTATACATGTTATGCTCATCTAACTTTCCCCTCGTCATATCTAAAAACTTATCAGAGGTAAAGAACAACTCCATATCTTCAGGTGTATAACCAGATGCATACATGGCTCCGATCATAGCCCCCATCGAAGAACCCGTGATGTAGTCAACAGGTATTTCATGTTCTTCTAGCGCTTTTAAAACACCGACATGTGCAAGTGCATCTGCTCCCCCACCACTTAGTACTACACCAACCTTTTGACTGTGTGCCTTAATCGACATGAAAATCGAAAGAACTAGTATCAATGAACGAAAAGCCATCATGCGAGGTGTAAATTATCAATTTTATTACGCAAATCTTCAAGATACTTCATTCCTGATAGCATTCTAGAACCATACCAGGAACAATACTCTCCATCAACGCGTAACACTTTACTTTCTGGGAATTTAGCTTTCCATTTTTTTAGATGAAGGTTTTTGAACGGATAAGGTTCTGAGGATAGTAGAATGAGTTCAGGCTTAGATTGACTCAACTGCTGTTGGGTTACTTGTGGATAATTAGTTTTACTTGGATAACTTAATTGCTCTAGTCGTACTAATTGCAACATGTTGAAAATGAAAGTACCATGGGCAATTGTAAATATGGGATCATTCCATATGATATATGAAACGGTAATCTTTGGAAATAGGTTGGCTGAGAGTCGGTTTAATTGGACGGTTATTTGTTCATTTAAGTCTACAGAACGATCGCATACATCACAAATTGAGCCTATATCAGCAATCAAGTTTTGCGCATCTTGAATAGTTTTGACATCGCTGATATACACCGGAAATTCTTCCGCGAGATTTAAAACGTCTTCTTTTCTATTTTCTTCTTTATTGCAGATGATTAAATCTGGCTTGAGCGTTTTAATTCGGGCTAGGTCAGGATCTTTAGTGCCCCCCAACCTTGATTTGTTTTTACGCCAAGAAGTGGGGTGGACACAAAAGTTGGTGACTCCAACAACGTACTCATCCAGACCAAAATAATGCAACAGTTCCGTGATAGAAGGAACCAAACTAATGATTCGTTTTGGTGAACCATTAACGCTCAACTTGCGTCCTAATTGGTCATTAACAGTCATTACATAGAACTAATCAAATCATGTCGGGAAATGATTTGCCAATCACCATGCATTTGGACCATTACTGCGGGATGATGATTATTAATGTGTTTCGCTAGCTCGGTAAGGTGCAAGCTAGGCTCAACGGTTTCAAAAGGCTCGTCCATGATAGTTTTGATGGGCATGTTAATCACATCCCTAGTTGTACTAATCGTGATTAAGAGACTAGAATCTGATATAGACCCAACAATCCGGTCATCTTCAAATACCGGCAATTGAGAAATTTCGTGTTCTTTCATCTTATCAATAGCGTGTTGTACAAGCTCTTCTTTGTTAACACCTACAACTGGTTTAATACCACGTCTTTTGATAAGATCTGCAACCGTTTCTCCATTGCGATCTAAAAAGCCGCGCTCACGCATCCAGTCATCATTGAATACTTTCCCTACGTATCTGCTCCCGTGATCATGAAAAAGTACTACAACAATATCATCAGGTTTTAACTCGTCTTTCAATTGTCTTACCGCTTGAAATGCTGAACCAGCTGAATAACCTAGCAGAAGCCCCTCTTTTTTTGCCAACTCACGTGTAACAACAGCGCCGTCTTTATCAGTTACTTTTTCAAAGTGATCAATCAAGCTGAAATCAACATTTTTAGGAAGAATATCTTCTCCAATTCCTTCGGTGATGTAAGAGTATATTTCATTTTCATCAAACTCTCCAGTCTCGTGGTATTTTTTAAATACACTTCCATAGGAGTCTACTCCCCATATTTTAACATTTGGGTTTTGTTCTTTGAGGTATTTAGCAACTCCTGAAATAGTTCCACCTGTTCCAACTCCCACAACAAAGTGTGTGATTTTCCCCTCCGTCTGACGCCATATTTCAGGACCCGTAGACTCATAATGTGCAGTACGATTGCTCAGGTTGTCGTATTGGTAAGGATAAAAGGAGTTTGGGATTTCTTGATTTAAACGCGTAGCGACTGAGTAATAACTATCAGGATGCTCAGGTGCAACGTTTGTAGGACACACATACACTTCGGCCCCCATTGCTCTTAGAATATCCATCTTTTCTTTCGATTGCTTGTCAGATAGTGTGCAAATGAGCTTATATCCTTTAACAACAGCAGCTAAAGCTAAACCCATTCCGGTATTCCCAGAGGTGCACTCAATAATAGTTCCACCAGGTTTTAATTGGCCAGATTTCTCAGCATCTTCAATCATTTTTAATGCCATTCGATCTTTTACAGAATGACCCGGGTTGAAGTATTCTACTTTTGCATAAACAGCTGCGGGGATGTCTGCTGCTATCTTATTAAGCTTTACCATTGGGGTGTTTCCAATAGTCTCTAATATGTTGGAAAAAACTTTCTTTTCTGAATTCATAGTTTCAATTTACTCGAAGCAAAGTTACCGCTTCTCAACTGAAACGGATAACCTTGACAGGGGAGATTTTAGTAATCACTAAAGAGGGCAACAATAAAATTACCATACATGTTAAAAGTGTTCCCACATTTAAAGAAAGAATAAAGAGCCAGTCAAATTTTATTGGAACATAGGATAGGTAATAGGTCGCTTCAGGTAAGGAGATGAAATGATATGTACTTTGCATCAAACAGAGACCAATACCAAGCAGGTTTCCTACAATTAGACCGATAGAAATTAAATAGGCCGCATGGATTAAAAAAATCTTTCTTACGACCCAGTTACTTCCACCCAAAGCCTTGAGTAAACCTATCATTTGAGTCCGTTCTAATATTAATATGAGCAGTGCAGTAGACATGGTTATTCCGCTGACTAGAATCATTAAAATCAGAATGATTGTTACGTTGTTATCCATCAGGCCTAACCAAGAAAAAATTTCTGGATGACGGTCAAGTATGGAGTCTGTTTTTAACGAGTACCCAATATGCCTTTCAATGAGGTAATCCAGTTTGCTTAATCCTGAAAATTCATTCACATTCACTTCAAATCCTCCAACCTGAGTTGAATCCCAACCATTAATGCGTTGTATATGGCGCATATCAGCCAAAACAATTTTTTCATCAAATTCAGCTAAACCTGTATTGTAGATGCCATTAACAATAAACTTCCTAGGTCGAGGTCTCCCGTCTTGAATGAAATAGACGTAAAACTTATCATTCAAGCCTAGCTGAAGTCTATTGGCAATTCGCTGACTAATTAAGGAAAGCTCACTTCGTTGTTCTTCGCGGATCTCAAACGTGTCTCCAGCAATTAAATTTTGCTTAAAAAAATGCCAGTCAAAGTCTCTTCCAATTCCTTTAATGATAACACCTTGTAGTTCTTCTTCTGTTTTTAAAATGCCAGCTTTATTTAAAAACACTTGGATGTTTCTGACACCCTCAACGCTGTCTAAAGCTGGATAAAATGGTTGGTTCATTGATACAGGAGAGTCATCAAGACCTTGAAAAGATTGGTAGTTTCTGATTTGAAGGTGACCGCCAAAGCCAATAACCTTTGACTGTATTTCATGTTGAAACCCCCTAACAACACTAACGGAAATTGTCATGATGCATACGCCCAGGGCAATACCTATTATGGCAAGATAAATAATAGGTTTTAAGCCTGATTGCTGTTCAGACTCCGCACTACTTCTGCTAATAATTCGTGAAGCAATAAAACGGGCAGTATCCATTGACAAGAAAGGAATGTTAGATTTGCGTATTGCTTACAAAGATGAATATAATTTACCCATTGAGAACATTAGAATATCAAGTCCTGCTTGTGTTTTTTTTCTACTTGAGTGTAGTTTCAAATGTTGAAGCCCAATCTTATCACCCAGGGAATGAATCATTCGACTCTTACCTCGAAGAGTTAGATGGAAAGCGCGTGGCAGTTGTTGCAAATCATACTTCTTTAATTGGAAATACGCATTTGGTAGATAGTTTATTGCAACTTGGGGTTAACGTAAAACTAGTTTTTGCGCCAGAACATGGATTTCGTGGTGGAGCCGATGCCGGAGAGCTTGTCGAGAATCACAAGGATAAGAAGTCGGGATTGCCTATAATATCTCTTTATGGAAGGCATAAGAAACCTACCCGTGCTGATCTTGAACAGGTTGATGTAGTTTTATTTGATATTCAAGATGTAGGAGTTCGATTTTACACCTACATAAGCACAATGCACTATGTAATGGAAGCATGTGCGGAGCAAGATAAAAGATTCATTGTATTAGACCGAGGTAACCCGCACGGGTTTTATGTTGATGGACCCGTATTAAATATGGAGTATCAATCCTTTGTGGGCATGCACACCATTCCTATTGTGCATGGACTTACTGTTGGAGAGTTGGCCCATATGATCAATGGAGAAGGGTGGTTAAAAAATAAGGTGAAGTGTGATTTGCTTGTAATAAAAGCAACAAACTACAACCATGACCTACGCATTACTTTGGAAGTTCCTCCGTCACCGAATTTGCCGAATATGAGGAGTATATACTTATATCCTTCACTCGGTCTTTTTGAGGGAACAATTATGTCAGTCGGTAGAGGAACTTCAACTCCTTTTCAGGTTTTCGGATGCCCAGATTTAGATGCTGGAACGTATAGTTTTACTCCAGTTCCTTCCTATGGAGCGGCTAATCCAAAGTATAACGGAATCAATTGCAAAGGATTTAATTTGACAGAACGTCCTAAAGCCCTACCGGCAGAGCATCGTAAAATCTATTTAAATTGGCTACAGGTGAGCTATGCACATCGGCCTAAATCGGATAATTTCTTTTTGTCAAATGGCTTTTTTGACCTCTTGGCTGGGACTGATCAATTAAGGATACAAATAAAAAATGGCTTGAGTGATGAAGAGATAAGAGCGAGCTGGGAGCCGAAACTTGAAGAATACCTCAATACAAGAAAGAAATACTTGCTTTATCCTGACTTTAAGAACTAACTAACTCAATAGTTGTTGTTCTATTACTAATTTTGAGCTTATGAAAATGTTAGAAGAAGGAGATAAAATACCATCATTTGAAACAGTCAATCAGAATGGTGAAAAAGTAACCCATGAAGATCTAATGGGAACAAAAACAGTACTCTATTTTTATCCAAAGGATAATACACCTGGATGTACAGCAGAAGCATGTGACTTGCGCGATAATTACAAAAAGTGGCAGGAGATGGGGTATCAGATTTACGGTGTTTCAGCAGACTCTGTTAAAAAGCACCAGAATTTCATTGAGAAGTATGATTTGCCTTTTCCATTGTTGGCTGATGAATCTAAAGAAGTGATTGAGGCATTTGGTGTTTGGGGACAAAAAAAATTCATGGGGAAAGAGTTTGATGGAATTCACCGCACAACATTTGTGATTAATTCTGCAGGTGTAATCGATAAGGTAATCAAGAAAGTAAAAACAAAGGACCATTCCAACCAATTATTTGGCGAACTTTAGTCTACCGTAAATACATTACATTTTCACCCACTACGTTTGTAACCATCTAATAAACTAGCATATGTCACAAGATATCGCAAAAGAGAAATTAAAAGCATTACAGCTCACAATGGATAAGTTGGAAAAGACTTACGGAAAAGGAGCAGTAATGAAGCTGAATGATGCAGCAGTAGAGCAAGTAGAAGTAATTCCTTCTGGATCGTTTACCTTGGATTTAGCGCTTGGGGTAGGCGGGTATCCAAGAGGAAGAATTGTTGAAATATATGGTCCTGAATCGTCTGGAAAAACAACCCTTGCAATTCATGCAATAGCTGAAGTTCAGAAGCAAGGAGGAATTGCGGCAATTGTTGATGCTGAGCATGCGTTCGATCGTTTTTACGCAGAGGGATTAGGTGTTGATACAGGAAACTTATTGATATCTCAACCTGACAATGGGGAGCAGGCTTTAGAGATTGCGGATAACTTGATTCGTTCAGGAGCAGTAGATTTACTGATTATCGATTCAGTTGCAGCACTTACGCCAAGGGCCGAAATTGAAGGTGAAATGGGAGACTCTAAAATGGGACTTCAGGCGCGATTGATGTCTCAAGCTCTTCGCAAATTGACGGCATCAATAAGTAGAACGAATTGCACATGTATTTTTATTAACCAGTTGCGTGAGAAAATCGGGGTAATGTTTGGTAACCCTGAAACAACTACTGGTGGTAATGCACTCAAGTTCTATTCGTCTGTGCGATTGGATATTCGTAGGATTGGACAAATAAAGTCTGGAGACGCAGTCGTAGGAAATAATACACGCGTAAAGGTTATTAAGAACAAAGTAGCCCCTCCTTTTAGAAAGGCAGAGTTTGACATTATGTACGGTGCGGGAATTTCTAAATCTGGCGAATTAATTGACCTAGGTGTAGACCATGGTGTAATCAAAAAGAGCGGTTCGTGGTTCTCATATGGCGATACCAAGCTTGGCCAAGGTAGGGATGCGGTGAAAAGTTTGATCGAAGATAACCCTGAATTAGCTGAGGAAATCGAATCAAAAATAAAAGAAGCGTTGAATCCAAAAGACGCATAACACGTAGATTGATTATCTTCGAAACCCAGTCATAAAAGACTGGGTTTTTTTATGAAATATATTTGCTTCACCCTAATATTATTAGCTGCCTTGTTGGGCTATTCATGCGAAGAATCAGCGTCTAATAATGAAGACCGTTCAAAACCTAGCACCTCAACAACAATTTCACCATACGATTCAATTTCAACGATGATTGCTGAAAAGCCGAATAGTCCCGGTTTATATTATCAACGCGCACAATCTTCTCTTGATACTAAAGACTGGCAAGCGGCAATGAATGATATTGACAGGGCTATAAAGCTTGATAGTACCAATGGAAAATGGCACATATTCAAGGCTAGATTGTATCGACTCGCGAATCGTATGGGGCCCTACCGAAAGGCGTTGGAAAAGGGCTTAGAACTTGATCCTTCAAATACAGATTTAAATTATGCTTTGGGATATTTGTTTTTAGCTGCAAAGAACTATGAAGAAGCAATTGATTATGCTAATGCATCGCTGAAAGAGGACGTGCATTATGCTCCAGGATATTTTTTAAAAGGATTAATTTATAAAGATCGCGAAAACTATACGTTGGCGGTGTCAAGTTTTCAAACAGCGATTGAACAAGACGCTAATTATTATGAAGCTTATGTGGAGCTGGGGTTACTATATGCACTTGCCGATGATCCTCTAGCAGTCGATTACTATAAAAATGCACTTGACTCGGATAGTACAGGGGTAGATGCGCTCTATAACTTAGGAATGTGGTACCAAAATCATGGAAACCCAAGAAAGGCTCTGGATATCTATGGATTTCTTGTTTATGAGCATCCGAGTTTTTACAATGGATATTACAACAGGGGATACATTTACCTTGAGCAGCTTAATAAATTAGACTCAGCAATTACAGAGTTCAATGATGTAATCCGAATTAACCCCATGAATTATAGAGCTTTTTATAACCGAGGGTTGGCTCAGGAGCGCATGGGAAAAATGAGTGAAGCACTTTCAGACTATAATCGAGCCTTAGCGATCAAGCCAGATTTTGATCTAGCTGCTAAGGGTAAATCTAGAGTAGAATGATCTATCATTATCGAAAAGTAGTAGTGGCTTTTAGCCTCAGCTGTTTACTTGTGGCTACTGGGTGGTTGATTTACTTATCAAAATTCAGCACAGACGTTGTAATACGTTTTTTTAAGCCTGTTTGGGGTATAGCTCTCCTTGTGTCTGAGAATCACACTTCACCGCGGTTTTTAATTGGTATTATGATTTCAGTTTTGGTCTATGGAGGTTTATTTTACGGCCTTTTATTCCTCATTGAACGGTTCAGTTCACGGAAGGGATTAGTTCTCCCACAAGATAAGGATTAAACAAAAAAAGCCGTACACAATGTGCACGGCTTCAATAAATCCCTTGTTCAACTAAATCTACTTCACTTTATCAACGATAGCTTTAAAAGCATCTGGATGATGCAAAGCTAAATCTGCAAGAACCTTACGATTCAACTGGATATCACTTTTAGAAAGCTTACCCATAAATTCAGAATAAGACATTCCGTGCTGGCGAGTTGCAGCATTGATTCGTTGAATCCAAAGTGAACGGAAGTTACGTTTCTTTTGTTTTCTACCTACATAGGCATATTGCATAGAGCGCTCAACGGCGTTTTTAGCAACAGTCCAAACATTTTTTCTTCTACCCCAAAAGCCTTTAGCTTTCTTGAGGATTTTTTTTCGTCTTTGTCGACTTGCGACGGCATTTACTGATCTTGGCATAATTTTGCTTTTTTAATTACAGGCGCTCCATGGATGGAATCTTGTTTGCACTGCAACTCGGTTAAACTGAAAACCTAGTTATTTAATGATTATCGAATGCAAAGTTGAACTTTAACATTGTTTTCATCTGACTTGTGTACAAGGCCAGATTTTGTCAAGTTGTGCTTTCTTTTAGTCGCCTTCTTAGTTAAGATATGCGATTTAAAAGCATGCTTGCGCTTAATTTTTCCAGAAGCTGTAAGCTTGAATCGCTTTTTAGCGCTGGATGTAGTCTTCATTTTTGGCATAACTTCTATTTATTGGGATTTATTTCTTCTGTGCTTTAGGCGCAATGAACATAATCATTCGTTTACCTTCCATTTTTGGCATAGATTCAACTGTGCCATACTCTTCTAACTCTTGAGCTAGTTTAAGAAGGAGGATTTGGCCTTTGTCTTTAAACAAGATAGAACGCCCTTTGAAAAAGACATATGCTTTTAATTTTGCTCCTTCTTGTAGAAACTTAATTGCATGCTTTTTCTTGAACTCATAATCGTGCTCATCCGTATTTGGTCCGAAACGAATTTCTTTAATCACCACTTTTACAGTCTTCTGCTTAATCTCCTTTTGTTTCTTCTTTTGCTCGTACAAGAATTTCTTGTAGTCAAGAATTTTACAAACTGGAGGGTTTGCATTTGGTGAAATCTGAACGAGATCCAACTCTTGTTCTTCAGCCATTTTAAGGGCTTGACCTGTTGGATAGACTCCTTGCTCCACGTTGTCTCCAACTAATCGAATTTCATCTGCCGTTATACGACGATTAATTTTGTGAAGCTCTTCGTTTCTTCTTGGTCTTGGGCTATTGCGTCTTCTTGGTCTTATAACTAAGTCCTCCTTTTAATTAGTAATTGTCCCTGTCTCTTGCGCGACTAGGTTAGTAATAAACTTAATAAAATCTTCTTTACTCATGGTTCCAATATCGCCTTCTCCTTGTTTGCGTATTGCTAATAAACCACTTGACTCTTCCTTCTCTCCAAAGATAATCATGAACGGAACTTTTTGCAGTTCAGTATCGCGAATCTTCTTTCCAATCTTTTCGTTACGATCATCAACGAGCGCGCGAATATCGGAAATATTTAAGAATTCTGAAAGCGCTTGAGCGCTTTCATTGTATTTCTCACTAATTGGTAAAATAGCAACTTGTTCAGAAGTTAGCCATAACGGAAACTTACCGGCGCAATGCTCGATTAATACAGCAACAAACCTTTCCATCGAGCCAAAGGGTGCTCTGTGTATCATTACAGGTCTGTGCTTTTGATTGTCAGCACCTGTATATGTCAATTCGAACCTTTCAGGGAGGTTGTAGTCAACTTGAATGGTTCCAAGCTGCCAGTTTCTTCCTAATGCATCCTTCACCATAAAATCTAGCTTAGGGCCATAGAATGCAGCTTCTCCGTATTCAATAACCGTGGGAAGTTCTTTTTCCTCGGCAGCTTCGCGAATGGCGTTTTCCGCTTTATCCCAGCCCAATGGATCTCCAATATACTTTTCTGGAGTATTAGGGTCCCTTAGGGATACCTGTGCTGTAAAATCCTGAAAGTCGAGCGTCTTGAAAATATAAAGTACTAAGTCAATTACTTTTTTGAACTCGTCCTTCACCTGAGCCTCCGTACAAAAGATATGGGCATCATCTTGGGTGAAACCTCTAACGCGAGTTAGCCCATGGAGCTCACCGCTTTGTTCATAGCGGTAAACGGTTCCAAATTCAGCAAACCGCAGTGGTAGGTCGCGGTACGACCTAGGCTGAGCATTGAATATTTCGCAGTGATGAGGACAATTCATCGGTTTAAGCAAGAATTCTTCCCCCTCATTTGGCGTTGTTATTGGCTGAAAGGAATCTTCCCCATACTTCGCATAGTGACCAGAACACACATAAAGTTCCTTTTGGCCGATATGAGGACTAATCACTTGACTGTATCCAGCTTTTTTCTGAGCAGTTTTGAGAAATTGCTCGAGGCGCTCGCGAAGTGCTGCTCCTTTTGGTAACCAAAGAGGTAGACCTTGGCCAACTTTATCTGAAAATGTAAAAAGCTCGAGTTCCTTGCCTAACTTCCTGTGATCGCGCTTCTTGGCTTCTTCTAGCTGAACCAAGTAGTGATCCAGTTCTTTTTTCTTTGGAAATGTGATCCCGTAGATTCGGGTGAGTTGTTTGCGTGATTCATCTCCTCGCCAATATGCTCCTGCAGTGCTCATCAGCTTAATGGCCTTAATGAATCCAGTGTGAGGAATATGAGGTCCGCGGCATAAATCTGTGAATTCACCTTGTTTGTAGAAGGTTATTGTGCCATCCTCAAGATCCTTTATTAAGTCTAGTTTGTATTCATCACCTTTCTCAGAGAAATAATTCAGGGCATCAGCCTTAGATACTTCACTTCTGTCAAATGTGTTTTTTTGACTTGCTAATTCCTGCATTTTCTTTTCAATCTTAGGGAAGTCGTCACTTGAAAATACATGATCCCCAAAATCTACATCGTAATAAAAACCCTGATCAATGGGGGGTCCAATGCCCAGCTTGATTCCTGGATACAAAGCCTCCAAAGCTTCAGCCATAACATGCGCTGAAGAGTGCCACATGGTAGACTTGCCCTCTCTATCATTCCACGTTAACAGGCGTAACTTTGAATCTGTAAGTATAGGGCGTGTAGCATCCCATACCTCACCATTCACTTCGGCAGATAATACATTTCTTGCCAAACCTTCACTAATTGACTGTGCAATCGTTAAGGCAGTTGTGCCTTTCTCTACTTCTCGAACTGAGCCGTCGGGTAATGTTATTTTAATCTGTTCCATGGTAAAATTGAGCTTGCAAAGATAATCAATACTAATGGATGGATTAAGAAAATGGTAGTTTCTCTAAGTCTACATTTCCTCCAGTTAATATTAGCCCAACTCGTTTTCCTGTGAAGTGTTTGGGATATTTCTTTACAGCAGCTAACGTTACTGCACAACTTGGCTCTACCACAACTTTTAAATACTGGTAAATTTCTTTCATAGCTTCAATGATTTCTTGATCAGATACGACAAGGATTCCTGAAGCTTTTGACTTTATTATTGGCCAAGTTATGCTGCCAAGTGATGTGCGCAGTCCATCAGCAATGGTTTTGGGGTTTTCTTGGGGGATGAGCTCCCCCGATTGAAAGGATTGATACGCGTCGTCAGCACCCATGGGCTCAGCACCCCACACGTTGCAATTTGGCCTAAACTCACTCATGGAAATAAGTGTACCAGCAAGAAGCCCTCCTCCTCCCACAGGTGCAATTACATGGTCTAAGTTTTCGATTTGATTGTTAAGTTCGAATGCACAAGAGGCTTGACCTAAAATTATATGTTCATGATTGTAAGGAGGTATAAATGTTGCTCCAGATTTGTGTATGTGCTGTTGTAAGGTCTCTTCCCTGGCAGTTAACGTTGGTTCACAAAAGGTAACAGATGCTCCATATCCAATTACGGCAGCTTTTTTTGCTTCTGGTGAATTATTTGGCATAACAACATGGCAAGCAATGTTATTTAATTGTGCTGCCTTTGCTAAAGCTTGTCCGTGATTTCCGCTGCTATGAGTAGCTACTCCTTTGTTTTTTTTGGTGATGGATAATTTTTCTATTGCCGTTAACGCTCCTCTAAACTTAAAAGAGCCAGTGACTTGAAACTGCTCACATTTAAAGAAAAGTTCTGCATTAGCTAGTTGATTTAACCGAGCAGACTCTAGCACTGGAGTGTGGTGAATGTGTGGTCTAAGTTTAGTGCTGTTTGGCGCAACGTGCTGTGCTAATGTTGTAAATGTATTATGCATGAATGGTCTTAGGTAAATTTACAGTAAAACACGTTCCCTTATTTTTTTCCGAAGTCATATTGATGTTGCCATGAAGTAATTCTATCGATTGTTTTACAATGGCAAGACCAATTCCAGATCCTTCAATATTTTCAACATTTGATGCCCTTTGAAAAATCTCGAATAAATGTTTTTGTTCGTCGGAAGGGATGCCAATGCCCTTGTCGATTACTTTTATTTTAAGCCTATTTTCATTTTCAGTATTGATCACAACGCGAATTTCATTTTGATCTTGATTGTACTTAATTGCATTCGTAACCAAGTTCTGAATAACCTGATAGAATAGTCCGCGATCTAGCTTAAGAATTACCTGATCCTGATTCGTCTCTATTTTTATCAAATTCCGCACGGCATCTTCGTAGGGCAAGTCATTGATAAGCATTTGAATCGTTTCTACAACGTCAAACTCAGATAGGGATAGCTGGTAGTCGTTTTTATTTGTTTTATCAAAAAACAGGGTATCATTTAAAATATCGGTTAAGCGTATAGCTGAGCGTTTAATTGTGCTGGCATGTTTGCTTACTAAATCAACTTTGTCTGGTTTCGTGGTATAATGGTTTATAAGCTCAGCAGAGCTTAAAATGGAGGTTAAAGGTGTTTTAAATTCGTGAGAAACAATCCTAACAAGTCTTGATTTAAGTTCACTGATTTCTTTTTCATTTTCAAGGCTTTCCTCCAGACCTTTTTCTACCAATTTGCGACGGTCTATCTCCGTTAAAAGTTTTCGGTTTGCCTCTTTGAGGGCTTTGGTTCGTTCTTCTACGATTTCTTCCAGTTTGTCATTGAGCTCTTTCAAGTTGCGCTCTAGCTCCGCACGATGCAAAGCTGTTTCTACTGTTGTGTAAAGTTGTGTTGGATCAATTGGTTTTAACACGTAGCCACTTAAGTCAGATTTTAATACCCGCTGAAGCGTCTCGTTGTCGGAAGTTGCAGTAGCGTAAATTATTGGAATATTGAGCTTTGTATTTATCTGATTAGCTGCTGTGACACCATCAATTTTGCCAGGAAGACCAATGTCCATGAGTACCAAATCTGGCTTAAGTGTCTCAGATTTGGAAACGGCTTCCATTCCATCTCGTGCAATACCCGCTACATGGTAGCCTAGATTTACCAGGATTTTCTCGATTAGTAAAGCTGTTACTGGCTCATCCTCCTTAATAAGAATTGATTTCCCCATACAAGCGAATAATTTTTGGTGTTGAAGAAAGGCTTTGCCCGATTCTTGATGTAATGATTTATCTTCGAAAGTATTAAAAAGGAAGCTACATGACTTATACAATTGCCGTTATTGAAGACAATGAGGACGTTAGGAATAATTTGAGTGAAATATTGGATGCTGAAGGTTATCAAGTTCACTCTGCAGAAGACGGTGATCTTGGCATTAAGTTGATTAATCGAATCAAGCCAGATTTAATACTTTGTGACATTATGATGCCAAAAGTGGATGGCTATGGCGTTTTAGAAGCTGTCCGAAATACCACCTCTATTTCAGACACCCCGTTTCTGTTTCTGACTGCAAAAACTTCGAAAGAGGACTTGAATAGGGGGATGGAGCTTGGAGCTGATGATTACATCATGAAACCATTTACTATCGATCAATTACTGAATCGGGTCGTAACGCGTTTAAACAAGCGAGCTGAAGTATTGAAAAAATTTGAGTCGGCAGGAACAAGTGATTCTTCTGCTATTCCCCTTGGTGATCGTGTGTCGGAGCCATTGAAGTCTATTAATACCATGTCGGACTTAATAATGCGCGAACATTACAACATGGAGAAAGAGGAGTTAGTAGAGTTTTGCACGCTTATTCATAGGTCTGGATTAGAGCTAAAGGAAATATTAACAAAAGCTTCAAATTACCTTTCAATGGAACAGCTTCAGCGTAATCCTGAACGCTTAGCTGAATTGAAGCATGAATCGTGTAGCACAGTTCCGGTTGTGGAAGAGGTAGCGAAAAAAGTAGCCGAGAGAATGAAAAGATCTGAAGATTTGCTGACTTCTATTGACCCAGTGGCAATTCTTTTTCCTGAATTTTACCTCAAGCAAGTATTAGAAGAGGTTATAGATAATGCTTTTCGCTACAGTAATTTTGGCAAACTGGTTAAGGTATCTAGTGCTATTCAAGGTGATCTTGTTGAGCTGAAAGTTGCCGATGAAGGAATCGGTATGTCTGAAGCAAATATGGAACGCGTGCAGCGGGGTGTTGAAAAGGATAATTTAAAAATGGGTGCTGTGAGTTTAGGCTTGCCAAATGTGAAGAGCCTGTTGCGCCTTTTTGATGCTGAAATTAGCATTCATGCTCAGGCAGGAATTGGCACTCAAATTAAGCTGATTTTTAAAAAGAGCTAAAGTCTATTTTCTTTTGCTTTGATTGAAGTCTTGGCAGGATTCCAAGGGTCTTTATATGAGCTTTTAAAAACAAGCTCCTTAATGTAGGCAGCTGATCGAATCCACCTCATGTAATAGGAGTTGTAAAAAACCATGGCCGGTAGGTAAAAAACGTATTTCCACTCGCGCTGTCGACGCTCAGAAATAATCATAATCAATGAAAATTGAATTAAATCATTGATGATGTAAAGGATGATTTTCAAGGGTAAAACTATTGCTAACAAACCAATATTGTTGAGCAGAATATCGAATATGTAAATCCACCAGAGTAGATTCAAAACCACATTAAATCCGACATTCTCAATGAAAGAAAGAAGGTTTAATAAATCAAAATTAGAATTCGGAAGGTATACGTCTGAGTGTTTTCGTACCCTAAAGCGAATGATTGATTTGCTCCATCTTAAGCGCTGTTTACTTAAAATTCGAAATGTTATTGGCGCATTGGTCAGCCCAATTGCACTAGGCTCAAAGTGAACCTTAAATCCCATCTTTCTTATTTTTACGGTAATATCACCGTCTAGTCCAGGCCCGATGTCCCAGCCTCCAATTCGATCAAGCACATCCATGCGAAAAGCACCGAAAGCACCAGAAATAATTCGGTAAACACCCAATTCCGAAGAAACTATGCGCCCCATACTTATCGTGTTTAGGTATTCGATAGCTTGAAGTGTTGCGCATAAACTTGCACTCGAATTGCGAACTTTAATGTTTCCACCAACAGCCCCAATGGTCGCGTCCATATAAAATGGAATTAAAACGCGCTCTATTGAGTCGCGATCAAAAGATGAATCGGCATCTAGGTGGACGACAAACTTACCACTAGAATAGCGCAGTGCTAAATTTGCTGCAGAAGCCTTTTCTCCTCGAAATTCGTTTCGAATAAACTTCGTGATTAGTCCTCGTTGCTCAAGATTTCTACCAATAATAGCCGATTGGTCATTTGATCCGTCATCAACAACAATTACTTCATAATTTGTGTAAGTCTGTTCTTTAAGCGAGTTTACTAGTTTGTATAAGTGTTCGCCTTCATTTTTTCCAGGTGCAATAATTGAAACTAAGGGCATCTCGGCCCACAACTTTTCAGCAGCTTTTAATCGCTTTGATTTGCGGTTGTGCGCATTGAGGATATATGAGTTAACAATTATAAAGTCGAAAAGTAAAAACCGAGGTACTTCTAAGATGAAAAAGTACCAGAATACCCTTACAATTTGGAGGGCATCTTGGCTAGCCCAATAGCCAAAAAAGAAGTCCCAGTATTCTACCATAGTTATTGAATCACAGAGGAACGTAAATCGTTCATTAGAGTCTGCTGTTCGCTGTTTTGACGAATTTCAATTACTTCAGAGATAATCTCAATCTGATAGTTTGAAATGTTGTCAACTAGGAGTGTCTTTAATTCCTTGGTGAGGGATTCTATTCGCTTTTTTGCTTTATCGTGGTCTAGGCCGGGAAATATTACAAAAAAGGAATTAGCCGACTTGGAAAGGATGTTAGAACTATCAAGTTTGTTTCCGATAAAAGTAGATACCTCACCAATTAAGCTTGTGTAAGTGTTACCCATTTCAATTTCCATAGAGGCAGAAACACCTAACCTAATAAGGGCAATTTGCGATGGCACTTTTGCATATTTGACACGTTCAATTTCATACTTTACGAAGGTGCTGAATGTTGTATACTGAATAAATCCAGGGTGTAGCTTCTCTGCTAGTTCTTTGCGTTCCTCTGGTTCGATGGCTACTTCTTAACCAAGTTCCGAAAGGGTAAATTCAAACAAATCAAATTGAAAGAGGCCTTGGATATCATTCTGAGTGTTGCAGTGCATACATTCTGCCTTCATGTCTGGCTCTTGGAAGTAGTTATCTCCATCTAAGCTATGGTACATCAATGAAGGTTTGTCATAATCCACTCCAATATGCCGTAATGTTTTGGTACACTTTGGACAAATTAGCTGATCGCCTTGGTTGAAATCTGATTCGGGTCCTACATGAGCACAAATAAAATGATGAATTAAATTTTCGGTTTCCAAATTAGCAGACCCTGTTTTTGGGTCAAGTTCTTTATAATTCAGAAATCCAGAATAGCACTGAGCACAAAGGTGGATACGGTCTTTGAAAGTTCCATCAAGGTAGTTCAATTCAATCCCTTCTTGGATCGCGTTGATCAACTGCTTTGGTGATTCACTTTGATAGGATGTTGAAAGTATGGGGTATTTGTAGCCAAGCCGCGTAAAAGGAGCCTTAATGGGTTTCATGGGTTTATTGCGCGTGTAGTAATAACGCATCCAATGAATAAGGTTCTTGTTCATGTTCTTTGTAGAAGAATATGGTTTTAGCTCATTTTTTCGCCGAAAGATTGCATCAATTGCAGCATTGATCGACTCCGTTTGAATTACTTTTAATGTACTGTCAGTAAGTAGTTTAGCCTCTTCAGATGCCTGTTCGTCTATGTCTAAAAGGAAAATGGGAATAAAGGAAATCGTTTCAATATTCGATTTCCTGATATTTCTTAGCAACGCAACGGCTTCTTTCAGGTCACTGCAGTCGACTAACAATGCATGATAAAGGGGAATTGTCTTTATGTCAAAGGTCAGGGGGTCTGAAATGAGTAAAATATCCTTCCCAAAAGGGTTGTCTACCTTATGATTTGCATGATGTGATGAATCGGTTGCGCTCATTAGCTCACTTAGGACTAAAAGTATTTTGGCTTAGACACCATTACGTTAATTTTATAATACTGATACCATTTTTGCGTGTCAGAAACATTCAAGGGAATTACAACCGCCCGAATTCTTCGTTCACTTTTAGACCCCGTATCGTAAAGACGGTCTGGAAGATTAGTTGTTTTTAAATAGATTTTGTCAACTATTCCTTTACTTTTTGAACCGTCTGGAAACTCGATGTTTACAATATTTCCTGTTTCAATATATTTTAGATCTGCTTGTCTAAAGTAAGCATTAACCCGTATATCTTTGAATTCAATCATGTCCATGATTATATACGTTCGGTAAGCCACTTCATTGGGTTCTGCATATATTTGAGAGACCATGCCACTTTTGGGGGAGACAAAGGGAAGGATGTAATTAGACGGGTCAGATGCAGCTGCAAATGCCTTCACTTCAGCTTCTTCCATTCCTGTTTTAAGTGCTCTCATATCGAGCAGGCGGCGTTCGATTTCCTCTAAATAAAGCTTGTTTTGATATACTTCCTGAGCTGATGCAGCGTACTCCATGTCTTGTTTATCAATAGCATCTTCGGCGGCCCTTAATTCGGCTGGTGAAGCAATGTCAAGAAAGACTTCTTTTTTAAGGCGTTTAACATCAGCGATCAAGGCATTCTTTTCTTTTTTAATGTTGTTCAGCTCCGTCCTTAACAATCTAATTTCTTTTGTAGTTCCAATTTTCTCACGAATCAACCAATTTTCAGTGTCTTTTGAATAATCGTTAAACCTGCCGTTTATTTGAATACTGGAACCGTCGTTGCTATTCCATTGACGCTTATAAAAGAAAAGGGTATCGCCAGCGGTTACGGTGTCTCCTTCCTCAACATTGTAACTTGTAACAATAACATCATTGGTGAAATTAACGTCGAATTTGGAAATAATAATTTCTGACTCGGCTTTTACGAGAAGGTGTTTTCCGATGAAGTAAGATGAGAAGCTAAAAATCACAATACCAAGCGCTCCGAAATAGATAATTCTATCCCAATTAATTCCCTTTTTAACAGGTTTTTCCTCGATGCCTTTTAAGACACCACTCTTCGTATTGAATTGAAACTTTTTCATTTATACCCCATAGAGGATTTATAGTCTAGTTCAAATAGTGTTCCCAAATCATGAATAGCCAAAACAGGAAGCGGAACTACTTCTCCTAAAGCATCGATAAACTTTTCCATGTAAAGCCTATTGGGGAAGTCCTTAGTTCTCAATTCAATTATTGTTTTCTTGGAGTTTAAAGCCCGCTCTTCGGCTGTCTTCCTTTCTATAAAAGGAATGTCTGGCCTTTCATATGCCATTAAATATACGTTATCTGAAGAAGAATAGATTGAGCTTAAGGTGTTTTCAGGATAGAACAAGGGTATGGAAACAGAAACATTCATACTCAAATTCCGTGCATAAGCTGATCCTGATTCGAGTACAGTGCTGTACTTGTTTAAGTACATTTCGCGACTCTTGTCCCAATCTGGGAATGTGTGAGGCTCTATATCAAAGTGTACTTCTTGAAATCCTAGGTTGTAAATTGCTTGTACAAGCTCATTGATTCGCGATGGATTGCCCGTTTTTACAACTTCATTATTGCCTATCATTCCAGAAACCTTTACATCATAGCGATCAGCAAGTTTTAAGAAATCCGATATTTTAACGAGGTTCGGGCTGACGCCAGGGGATAAAAGAACGTGCTTAATCTCATTTACTTTGAGGTAATGAATTAGAAAGAGGTTGTCTTCCGCATTAAAGTAATCGGACCAAATGTATACGTGCCTATCTTGATTGTATTTTCTGATGAACTTTTCTGGGTCAGCAACTTGAGCAAAATCATACAAATTTGCTCCATTAAGGTATCTACGCATGCTTAACAGTTTCAGGTATAACTGTTGTTTGATGTCTAAAATCTCTAGTTGATTTGCATAGAGTTCATCCATATACGGATGGCTTTTAAAGGGCTGAATCGTTCATCGTTAAGTTGGTATTTGATGATCTCTTTTCGAAGACGTTCTTGGATTTTCTTGCGCGTAAAATAAAATTCGATGAGTTGCTCAAACTTGTATTCATATTCGTAATAATAATTGAGCAGTTGATGCTTATCGTTTCGTTGAGCTTGCCCTTCAATTGCTTGGACTTGCAGCTTCTCGTAGGCTTTTAATTCGTGGTGATTACCCCACTTTATTGGAACACTCAGCCGCATTCCTACCGAACTAAATGAGCGATCAAAGGCTTCATCTTGCGCTATGAAGCTATAGCGAGCAAAAGGTGCTAGTCGAATGTCGTTAGACCGATTGTACTTTAAGTCAATATTTGCTTTTTTGAGGGCGATGATCTCTTCATCTACGAACGTTGAGTCTCCAGAAAAAGCAAAGAGCTGCATCGCATTTATTTTCAAAACAGGGAGTCCTTCAACATTAATGTAGTCAAGTACTCCTTGACTCGTAAAAATCTTACTTCGCATTACATTATTGTATTGACTCCATTTGGTATACATGGACTCTGCTCGCTTTTTATTTGCCTTCAAACCAATGATGTCTTCCCAACTTTTATTTTTTGTTGTGTAAAGCATTTCGGCAATTTGTAATTGGCGATTTAGAAGAGAAATACGCTCATCAACCAGTTCAAGTTTCTTGACATTAAATAAGTAGATAATGTGGTTATACGCATCTTCATAAGTGCGCTTAACGGTTAGCTTACCGCGTTGGAGTTTTTGAATGCGCAAGTCGTTCTCTAACTCCTGGGCCTTTAATTTATTTGCAGCGTATCCATTTGCGAGCAGGTTTAAATTTAATCCGAGGTTTAGACGTTGTAAATAGAATAGGTCCTCTGTTTCGACAAACCCTGGTGAGAAATTCCGATTGAAATATGCGTCTGTCTCAAGGCCAATATCACCACGTAAGCGTTTTATTTGAGCATTCAAAGCAAGGCTGTCTATTTCAGTATCCAATAGCGTATCGAACCTTTTCTCCATTAAGTAAATTGGTAAAGAAGAGTCAATTCGTATTTGTGAGGGTTGGTAATCAAGAATTTGATTTTCGAATAGGTCCTTTACTTCGCGAATTGTTTCGTCATATGCCCGATCATCAAACTGGCGCTGAGCCTTTTGAGCATCAGGAGGGCTCTGAGAAGTTATTTTTTGTTGTTTTTGGGGTATGCGAATTGCTGACGATTCTCGTTCTCTAACCGTTCGTAAACTTACCCGTGTTCCATTTTCATAAGCGATTACAAATGCACCATCAAACCCCTTGCTCTGAATAGATTCCAGAGCCTTTCTTGCATCGTTGAGGTTAGGGAATAAACCTGTACTGTACCGGAACTTGCCGTTATCTAGAGATTCCCGATTAATTTCTTCAAAGACGGTATATTGTCCCGGTGTTTCTGAACTTGAAACAGTTCCCAATTGAACAGTAAAAAAAAGACCTTTATAGTTCTCGACTCGGTTAACTACAATAGATTGAGCAATGCCCAGAAAAGGGCTTAAAAACATGAGAAATATGAGGAAGTTTCTGATCATATAGTTTTTCAAAATTAATCTTTTGACTAAGAGCATGCCAAGATTATATGAGCCAATACATCTACGTTATGGGTGGTTAAGTGGTTTCATTTTGGGACGGAATATTTTCTCTGGGAGTATTTTTATTCATGTTGTGCCGAAAAGGTGAGCTTCAATTGGGCTTTCTGCAAAACTGTGCTTATTTTCGAATCAGTATGAGAGGAAAGAATATTGATTTGGTTTGCTCGGACTGCACAGTGAGAAAGGATTCTAAATTTAAAGGAGTCTGTGCCCATGAATTAACGGCAATCGCAGATCACAAAACGTGCACTGCTTATAAAAAGGGACAAACAATATTTTATGAGGGAACGCGTCCCCTTGGCGTTTTTTGTATTCACGCTGGCATGGTCAAAATATACAAAACGGGTTATGACGGAAAGGACCAAATCATTGATATAGCCCAGAAGGGAGCTTTGCTTGGCTATAAGGCCATGATAAGTGAAGAGCTATATCCTGTCACTGCTGAAACCTTAGAAAACTCTGAAGTTTGCTTTATACCAAAGTCTAATTTCTTAGATATATTAAATGAATCTCCTGACCTTACACGATTACTTCTAAAGGAGGCGTGTGCTGAAATGGGAGAGATGACTGAAACCATAACAAACTTAGCTCAAAAGCCTGTTCGGGAAAGGCTAGCGGTTACACTCCTAATGCTCAAAGAAACGTATGGGCTTGATGCTGTTGATAATGGTGAAATTGAAATTAACCTTTCTAGGGAAGACTTAGCTAATATCGTTGGAACCGCAACTGAAACCCTCATTCGTCTTCTCCACGATTTTAAAGAAGAATCCCTGATCGAATCTAAGGGTAGAAAAATTCGAGTTATCGATGCTAAGCGGCTCATAAGAGTGGCGAACATTGCTTAGGTGACAATTATCAGTTTTATCTGTGATTGAGGTCATTTTGTTTTCCTGTTGATTACAACATTTTTGAACTAAATCATTGCGTGCTATGAAACACATTCTTATTCCATTTGATTTTTCTGAAGCTGCGAAACGTGCGTTGTTAATAGCAAACACCTTGGCTGATTCTATTCAAGCTCAAATAACCGTGCTATATGCTGTTGAGCCTCCTTCTGGAAGATTTGCTTCAGCCAAGAAGGAAGAGGTGAATAAAGAATATGTCATTGATGAGATAAATAAGTCAAAAGCTGAATTAAACTTAAGCAACCGCAATGACGTTATTGTGGAGCATGGCAAAGCTTCCGATTGTATTTGCAAGTTAGCAAAGGAATTAGAGGTCGATCTTATTGTAATGGGAAGTAGGGGAGAGCGAGAGCTAACGGAGTGGTTTCTAGGGTCAACCACAGACAAAGTGATTCGCGCGTCAATAATTCCCGTTTTAACCGTTAATCCTGACACACCGATCAAAACGCGTTATTCAGCTGTGTTTTCTTCAAACTTTTTTGGGGAGATGTACAAGCCATTTGGAGAGCTTCAACCTGTAATGAATGGAATTTTATCGGACATTGATTACCTAAAGGTTGTTACTCCGAGTAATTTTGAACCGACTCAAAAAAGTTTGAGGCTTTTTAATGATTTTGCGAAGGAATATGGCGTTTCAGAATCGAAGTTTACAACATACAATGATTATAAAATTCGTAGAGGAATCCTCGATTACACAGAGTCTAACATGCGCGATGTGATTGTGATTTTTACTCATGGGAGGAGAGGCGTAAGTCGCCTTTTTGCCGATAATATGGCAAGTGAACTAATTGGTAATTCAAAGGCAATGATTTTAACAAAAAGGCTCCCCGAAGAACTTGTAAACGATAATATCCTATTTCCTGGATAGCATGAAAGTTCTAGCAATTATTGATCAGCAGTTAAAGTCCGTGAGGACATTGGATTTTGCGTTTCAATACCTACGTGAGTCGTATTTGCACTTAACAGTATTTCAAGTTTTAGGCGGCCAAAAAAGAGACTTTGGTCCATATTTGTGTGAGGAGTCTTTGCCTGAATTTTATATTAAGAATACACTTCCTCACTTACTAGCTGATAGGTGTGATTCATTTAAATTTATAAATGGCTCCGTAGGTGAGGGTATAGGACTGGAAGTAGAGGCGGTGTACTCAGATCTCATTTTAACCACACAAGAAATAATTTCTCAAACTAAAGGTGCTCCTGAATTCGCAGAACTGATTGCAGGCTCTAGTGATACTCCGCTTTTGGTGCTTCCAAAACGGTATCAAGAGTTATCCAATATCTTGATGTTGTTCGATGGAAGCTCATTAAGTTTGAAAACGATTAAAGATTTTGTCCGCACATTTAGCACTTTGTGTCGGAATGAGGAAGTGAATTTACTTTTGGTAAACGAAGGGGTTACTTTAACAGGTCCGCATGAGAAGGCCATGGTTAATTACTTGAAATCTAACTGCAACAATCTTGGGATTCAGCATATTGGGAATACTCCGTTAGAACAGTTGCGGGTGCAACTCCAAATAAATGAAAGCACAATGGTTGTTGCTCCAGCTCACCTTGTAGAGGATTTAGCTAAAATGTTTGATACGGAGGAAGCAGCTTTCGTAGATAATGGTTTATTTTCGGGTCATCAAATACCAACCAATCTTTACAAATAATGAACAGTAGTATATTAATTCCAACAGATTTTAGTGAGAATGCTTGGAATGCATTTAAATATGCTCTGGAGCTATCATCCGTGTCAAATACCGAATACCACTTCTTGAACACGTATATGACGCCAAATGCAAGAGCGGGAGGAATGATGGTTAGCCTTGACGAGGTTCTTTTGAAGGAGTCAGAGCGGGAAATGGAAAAATTACTGAGTAAAGCAAGGTTGTTGTATCCAGAAATTCACGTGGAGGGTCATTGTTTAAGGGGCGACCTGATTGAGGGGATAGAACGCGGACTAATATCGAGTAAGGCTTCCCTAATCGTAATGGGAACGCAAGGCGCTTCTGGACTCAAAGAAGTATTAATAGGCTCGAATGCAGAAAAAGTAATTCGTGAAGCAACTGCTCCGGTCATAACTGTTCCTGAGGATGCAGAGCTTTTTGAAGTGAATCACATTGTATTTGCATCAAATTTCCAACCATTACAAAATCCGAATTCGTTAGGGATGCTCTCAGAGCTTGCTCGAAAATTTGAGGCAGAAGTTACCATTCTTCATATTAGCGATAATCCTGAGCATATCGACATTGATTCTGAAATCAAAAAGGCTGGATACGATGATGCGCTCAATGGTATTGCTGTGAAATATCACACACTTAAAAGTGATGATATAGAGCGAACGATAGACGCATACATGCGTGAGGAACATGGTGATTTATTAGCACTAGTTCCGAGAAAAGCTAATTTCTTTCAAAGCTTATTTAGAAAGAGTGTGACCAAGGCCTGTGTTTACCACACAAAGTCGCCTATTTTGGCTATGCACGACATCAAGTAAGTAGCCAAATTAACTCTTCTTTAGTTTGATCACGTTTAGTTTGTCCATAAGAATAATGGCTACATAAACAGGGTCAACTTCATGCCATTTTTTCCCAAAATTCGGATCATTTCCGTAAGCATGATGGTTATTGTGATACCCCTCGCCTAACATAAATACATCTAAAGGCATAAGGTTTTTAGAAGTGTCCTTAACCTTAAAATTTACATAGCCAATTTTATGTGCGAACCAATTGATTATAGCACCGTGAAATGGCCCCATCACAAAATGGATAGGCAATAGAAAGTAAAGCCACCACATAGAGTTATCTCCTAAAACGCTAATTATTAATACGTAAAAGGCTATGTAAAATACTCCCCAGAATAATCTACTGTACCAAGAGTCGGCAATTCGGTCAAATTTCCACCATTCTGGAAGTCCTTGAATAAACCTTGGGTTATACTTTATTTTTTCGCGCCACATCCTAGAGTAGAGCACCTTTGTTCGCCACATCATGGAGAACAAATTCTTTGAAAACTTGGGTGAATGTGGATCTTTTAATTCATCTGCAAAAGCGTGGTGCTGCCTATGCATAGCACCGTAAGTGTATGGGCTAAGGTAGGATGCACCTTGGAAAACCCAAGTTAATACAAACCAAAATTTTTCCCAACCTTTACTCATGGTAAACATCTGGTGAGCGGCATACCTGTGGTTAAAAAAAGATTGCGTGAAAAGTGAAAGATACCAGTGTGCAAAAAAGAAAACTACAATTATCAGGAGGGTATTCATGAATTAGGTTAATCGGGTGTAAAACGAATTATTATGCACGAACATTTATATGTTGTGCGCTGCAAATTTATTGAAATAAACAATACATTTCACCTAATAGTTCTCGCATGGGAAGTTAAATGTAGTCACGTTGAATGCTTTTGAAGTTATGCAGTGTTTTGGAAAAAACGTAAACAAAAAAAGCCGCATCATCATGCGGCTTTTTTTGTTGTTAGGATGAAAAATTACTTTTCTCCTCTACCAATGTAGAACTCAACAATCTTTTCTGATTCATTACCGAGCTTGTCTTTAGCAACAACTTTAACCGCATATTTCTTATTCTTTCGCAAGCGACTAACTTCAGATAAATCTAATGTGCGTGGTGAAGAGTATTCAACTAGAGATCCATCGTCTAATGCATAAAGGATTTGAGCTGTACCAACATGCTTATCTGTTGCTCCAACATACATCCTTACATATTCAGGGTAAACATTTAAACCACTTTTACTTCCGATTGGTTTGATACTGAAATTCACAAATATTTCAGGAGCAGTATTATCTACAAAAACTTCACTCTCTTTCACAGACTCTTCATTATTTACGCGGTCAACAGACTTGAAAGTCACCGTATGGAAACCTTCGTTAGCTATGTTGAAAGCAGCATAGTCTTTCATACCACCACCGTCAACAGCATAAGAAGTAGACTGAATGCCACTATGAGCATCACGTGGCGTTAGCTTAATTTGCGTGTTTTTATTAATGAATAAGGTATCCCTATGGAAAAACTGAGGGTTGCCGTAAATAATACCTGTAGCTGGTGCAACATTATCAACAAATACTGTGAGGTAATGATTCTGTGATAAATTTTCAACATTATCGTTCGCATCGTATTTGAAAGTGTGTACTCCTAAATCATCTGGAACGGAAAAGTCAGATGAAAAGGTAAAGCGTTCTTTACCATCAGTTCTGTAATAAATATTTTTTACTCCCGCTTTGTTATCCGTAGCCTTCAGGTTAATTTTTGTTCTACTAGATACATATAGGTACCTCCCTTTATATTGATCGCCAACTACAGTATGGTTAACCTCAGGTGCAATTTTATCCAAGTAAAACTTGAATGATGATTTTGTGGCTTCATTTTTCACGTTATCGATAGCGTAATAATGTAGCGTATGCTCTCCATCATTTAACCCACTCATTGTTACGTTAGGACTATAAACTCGTTTTGAACCATCATCAAATGAATAATAGGTTGTACGAACCCCAGCTAGGTTATCACTGCTAGAAAGAGCAAACGTTGTGCTTGGGGCTAGAATGTTACTATTGTGAACGATTCCTTTAATGGTGTGAGAGGATGTTGGAGCTGTTAAATCAACAGTGAAATTACTGCTTCGTGTTTTTTCCGCATTTCCAACTTGATCAGCAGAATAGTAATAGAGTGTAGCAGGACCTTCATCGTTCACAGCCACACTAGAACCATATGCCTGGTAACTTCCACCTAGACCATACTTAGTTTCCCTTACACCTGAAACACCATCGTTTGCAGAAAGTGAAAAGCTTAGTCCTTTTCCAAAATACGTTGTACCTCCCTTGATGAATTTAGGTGCGCCGGCAAACCTTAGACTTGTTTTCGGAGCGAGTCCATCAGCATAGAGCTCCATGAGTACCTCGCGAGACGGAGATATAGTCTTCCCGTTTTCTGGGTTTACTGCCCAGCGCGATCTAATGTAGTTTACGCCTTCAGTATCCAAATACATCGGATTAGCATCTGAAGGGTGCTTTTCACTAGTAAGAGGGTAATTTTTCCCGTCCGGTGTTACCGAAAACTTAAGGTATACAGGAAGCGACTTCTGAACGTAAGTTCTTCCATCTTTTAGGAATACGCGATTTTCATAAGTTGGTTTTGTAGGTTCTCCTTGACTAAAACCTATTAGAGCCGAAACAGATGCTGTAAGTGCGAGAATAATCGGAAGCTTCATGTTGTATAGTTAAAAATTACTCCTCGAAATTAGCAAAAAGAATGAACTCAATTCATGAAATCCCGAGGAATAGCGTAATAAATGGCTGACTAATTTAATTAGTAGATGAATATTGTTGTTTAACAATTGTTGGAATCGGAACCGGATCTCCACTTTCATCAATTCTAACGAATGTTATTTTGGTAGCACAAACCAAGGTTTCTTCACCTGAAATAACATTGGATTTTCTCGCTTCAAGGCGAAGGCAAATGGATGTATTTCCTAGGCTCTCGACTTCTCCATAAATGGTAATTAAAAAGCCAGTTTTAACAGCCTTTTTAAAAATAACTTCTTCCATTTTCAGGGTTACCATATTCGGGCTGCGACAAATCCGAGCAGCCATTGCACCAGCAGCCTCATCAATCCATGAAAGCATGTTACCTCCAAATAAGTTTCCATGAACACCAATATCCTTGCCCATGCATATTTTCTGCATGATAAATTCCATACGCATATCTTTAAGTACACAAAGGTACGCACTCCAAGCATCGAAATTGAGAATTGCTTTTGGAAGCTGAAAAAATCTTCAAAATATACGTGGAATTCAAGCCATAAAAGCCGTAGTTTCGAGGTTATATCTAGGCTATCATGAAGGTACATTTTATTGCTGTTGGGGGAAGTGCAATGCACAATTTAGCCATTGCATTACATAAGAAAGGATACGAAGTAACTGGCTCAGATGATGAAGTTTTTGAGCCATCAAAAAGTAGGTTGGAAAAGTACGGGCTGCTTCCACGTGAAATGGGGTGGAGCGCAGATAGGATTACCAGCGATATTGAGGCTGTTATTTTGGGTATGCATGCCCGTTCTGAAAACCCTGAACTTTTGAGGGCTCAAGAGCTGAATCTAAAAATTTACTCTTACCCAGAATACATTTATGAACAGACTAAAGAAAAGATTCGTGTTGTAATTGGCGGAAGTCACGGCAAAACTTCAATTACCGCAATGATTCTATACGTGCTGAATAGTTTGGGTAGGGATGTAGATTATATGGTGGGGGCTCAACTTGAAGGATTCGATACGATGGTTAAGTTAACTGAGGAAGCTTCAATTGTAATCCTAGAGGGCGATGAATACTTATCAAGTCCCATAGATCGCAGACCGAAATTTCTGCTATACAAACCTCATATTGCGTTAGTATCAGGTATTGCTTGGGATCATATTAATGTTTTTCCAACATTTGATAAGTATATTGAACAGTTTAAGTTATTCATGGAAAGTGTTCCAGATAGTGGTACCATTGTTTACTGCGAGGTTGATTCTGAGGTTAAGCGTTTGACTGAAGGTCTTTCAACAAAGGCAAGCTTGGTTCCTTATGGTACCCCCGCTCACATCATTCGCTCTGGGAAAACCTATTTAGTTACGGAATCACAAGAAGTGCCACTGGAGGTATTTGGTGCTCATAATCTTCAGAACCTCAATGGTGCTAGACAGGTCTTGAATCAGTTGAGCATCTCAGATGAGAAGTTCTACAACGCTATTCAAGGATTTTCAGGTGCTTCGAAACGACTTGAACTGGTCGCTGAAAATAATCAAAGTGTGGTGTATAAGGATTTTGCACACTCACCTTCTAAGCTCAAGGCGACAACAATGGCCGTGAAGCTTCAATATCCTAATCGCAAACTTGTTGCTTGTATGGAGCTACATACTTTTAGTAGCTTAAACACCCAATTCCTTGAGGAATATGGCGGAAGTATGAAGGCTGCAGACACTGCAATTGTATACTTTAATGCGCACACATTGGAACACAAGAATTTACCTTCAATCTCAAAAGAGGATGTAAAAGCTGCTTTTGACGATGAAGATCTAATAGTACTCACGGATTCCAATCAGCTTCAAAACTTGCTCAAGGGCATCGAGTGGCACGATCAAAATTTGCTTTTGATGAGTTCAGGTAATTTTGATGGAATGAATTTGGATGAGTTTGGAAACGCACTACTTAACAAGTAGATGCTTTAATTTTTTGTACACGAGATGGGTTGGCAATCCCATTACGGTATAATAACTTCCCTCAATCCGTTTAATTGCAATTTGGCCAATCCATTCTTGGATGCCATACCCGCCGGCCTTATCATAGGGTTTATATCGCGAAACATAATATGCGATGTCTTCCATATCGAGTGGGTTCATTACAACAGTTGTAGTGTCTTGCTCAGCGTGTTGTTCGTCTAAACTGGTCAAGCAGAACCCCGTAACTACTTCGTGTGCATTTCCTGCCAAGGAGCGAATCATTTCAATAGCTTCATGCTTAGAATTGGGTTTATTAATTACCTGATTCTGAAAGACCACAGTTGTGTCACAGGTTAAAAGAAGCTGACCGGATTTTAGATTATGTTTGGCATGATTTGCCTTCTCTGTGGCAAGGAATTTAGCAACTTCATTGGCTTTTAGGCTATCTGGGTATGTTTCGTCCCAATCAATGGAAAGCACTTCACAATCAAACCCCATTTCTTTGATCAATTGTTTCCTGCGTGGCGACTTTGAACCTAAAATTAATTGGGAATAATTCATTACATCATAATTGAATCTGATTGAACCATATAGGCAACTGCAAATGCATAACAAATACCAATGAGCATGGTAAGTTTAGTAAATAATGAACTGCGCTTATAGTTGGTTTTGATCAAGGTGTAAATTGATAACAGCACTCCGCCGCTTACAACCAATGCAAAAACAAATGTGACGTTATCAGGGAGGTAATGAACGTGAACATGCCACAGAGAAGCTAGGAACCCCAGATATACTAAGGTAACAGTAGACTTCGCAACGATGGGCGGTACAGTGTTAGCAAAGGTCCGGATTCCAGCTTGTTGATCACCTGCGATATCCTCTATATCCTTAATCAATTCGCGAGCAAACGAGAGTATGAATGCAAATAGTGAAAAACCAATTGCCCAATATGCTAAAAAGTTAAAATTGAAATTTTTGTAAGTTTTCATGACGTCGCCATATCCATTTTGGAGGAGTGGAATGTCGAATAGACCTACAGTTAAAGGAACAAGTCCACTTAAAAATGCAATGATGATGTTTCCTAAGAGTACAGTTCGTTTGAATTGAATGGCATAGATGTACAGGGAGGAAGCAGCAATAACATGAATAAGTCCCAGGTAAATATTACCGAGTTTGTACCCAATAGCTGCTCCAATAGCTATTCCAGCAAACATGAAAGCAAACCCCACACGATTCATCAGGTCTAACTTCTGAGGATGTTTGACCAGGGGGCGATTTGGGGTGTTAACTTTGTCAGTATCTAGGTCGTGAATATCGTTGAGTATATACCCACCAGCTGCAACGCACAAAACCGAACCTACAAGTAGCGAAAACTCAATTTTTCCAAACTGTAGCATGAAAGATTGATCCATCATACGATTCAGCGCTTTCAGAAATGATCCAAAAATCCCATAGCGGATGGCAAGCATAGTGAACGCCATTATTCCTAAATTGATGGGGCGAATAGATTGTAGGATGATTTTTACCACTGTAAATCAGATTTTGAGTTGAACCAGCTCTCCTGGCTTTTAAGAACCTTTTCAATAATGTCTCGAACACAACCTGCTCCTCCTTTAAATGGAGAAATATAACTGCATATTGAGCGTATTTCACTCACTGCATCTTCTGGGCAGGCAGCAATTCCAACACGCTCCATTACGTCATAATCAGGGATGTCATCCCCCATGTATAAGGATAAATTCAAATCTAAATCATATGCTAGTTCTAACTCTTCTAAAGCTTCAATTTTATCTGAAGACCCAAGTTTAACTTCTTTTACTCCCATTCTTTCAAGGCGTTCTTTTAGGTACTCATCGCGCGCTCCAGTAACAATAAATACATCAAGCCCTTTTTTAACAGCCAATTGAATGGCATAGCCATCTTTACTATTTAAAGTGCGCAACACACCTCCATCAGGCATTAAGGTTATTGCCCCATCAGTAAGCACGCCGTCTACATCCAAAAGGATGTGTTTAATGAGTGGTAATTTTTTAAGGTAATGCATACAATATATAGTTCAAAATGTACGTGAAGGGTGTTAGTCTTCAGCGCGCATTAGAATTCGATTACTTATGAATTTGTAAAGATCGTAGGCTTCTGGAATTGACTTCAATTTATCTAAATGAGCGGAAATCACACTGTGGTCCTTACGTTTGGCCGGACCTGTTAGAGCAGCACGTGGCCCTATAGTCATGGATTTTCTGATCGTCTCGTCGAGAAGTGGGCGAAAAAGGTCTATGGGCAAATTGTGCTTTTCCAAAATCAACTCAGCACTTTCTAAAACATGCGTAATAAAATTATTTACAAAAACTGCAGCAAGGTGGATTTCAGCACGCTCGTGTGATTTAACATGTTCTACACGAGAAGATAGCTTACTCGCTAACTGGAAAAGTGCCTGTTCCACCTCTCGGCTATTAGATTCAAGAAGGATAGGTACAGCACTCCAGTCCGGTTTAATGCTTTTAGAAAACGTTTGAAGTGGGTAGAAGACAGCTTGTTGTCCTACCTCATTCTTAAGGCAGTTAATTGATTGAGGTCCAGAGGTGTGAGCGACTATTTTCGCGTTCAAAATGTGACTGCTTACAGCATGAATTGCCTCGTCTTTAACTGCGATCAGGCAAAGATCTGCTGCGGGCAATTGGGACATGTTGTTAGTTCCAACAGTTTGCAATTTGGCCGCAAGTAAGTTTGCATTCTCCTCGGTCTTGCTGTAAACTCCAGCAATCTTAATTCCATTTTCTCGAAGTGCATTACCAATATGGGTGGCAACATTTCCACTTCCTACTAAGGAAACGCTCGTAACGGTCATGCTTTATTTCGTTGAGCTACAATTCGTTGTGAAATTGCGATAACAATTCCGAGAGCCATAACTAAGGCGCCAATCCAAAGCAGATTAATGTAAGGAAATAGGCTAGCTTTCATAATGATAAACTCATCTACATTGTTTTTTCGCTCGTAAACGCGTAATCCAATTTTTTCCTCTGTGGGGTTTATTTCAAAGAGTTCTATTTTTAATCCGATTTTTTCTACCTCATCAGGAAATAATAAAGTTCTTGTATTCACAGCAGCAAAGTGCGGGTGAATGATGTGCTTTTCCGTATCAAAATCAAAAACTGTAATGTTACTCTTTACCAACAGGTCAGCCTCACTTAAATTAAAGCTTGCTTTTTCTTGAACATCATCAACCCCTTGAATTCCGTTAAGAATAATGATTGCTCCAGTGCTGTAAATGGTATCACCTATTGAAATGTTGTGAGTAGAAGGCTCGTCGTATTCGGGTTCTGTTTTAGCTCGATCTTCAATCTCGGCATACGTAACGAATGTGAAAATATCCCGATTCCAATAGTGCTTTGTGCTTGGCTCAGCTACATTTCCCATACGATTGTTGAGCTGAATAAATGGTTTTAAGGTGAAAAGAGAGTCAAAGTTTTCATCCATGTAATCTACACGGTAGCGCACGTAGATTCCCGACTTTTCTTTGCCGCGATAGGCAACATGATACGGCCCTAGTTTAACCGTGTCGTTAAGCATCAAGAGTGCATTTTCATTATTCTTATAGGTAGAGTCAAGTGCGGTTAGGTCATAACGTGTTGCGTTAGAAGAAATGGTTTCTTGGTTACCCATGGATATGAGTGTGCCAATTAGAATTACAGCGAAACCGAGGTGTGCTATTGAGCTTCCAGTTTTTGATACCCCCCCCTTTAAAGTCTTTACTAAATAGCTCATGTTGCCAACAAATGCGTACAAAGAGCTCAAGAGTAGAAGCAAGTACAATGGATTCTCAAGGTTAAGTCCTATTCCTATGAGGACAGTAAGAAGGGCAGAGATGATCAAATCCCTCAGCAGAACTGAAAGTACTTCTTTAAATGCTATTTTTTTGTAACGCAGGTGCTGTGTTAAACCCAATATAAACCCAATAATAACCGCAAATGGGAGCTGCCACTTGTTGTAGTGAGCAACAGGGTCAGAAGGAGGAGCCAAGTTTAGTCCAAAAAGTTTATTCCATACTGGAATAGACGTGCTAAATATGATTTGAAATGCTGCTATTAATAGAACCAGAGCACCCATGAACATCCAGAACTGACGACTCCAAAGGGGGTCTTCCTGAGTACTTTTAGGCATGTCTTTCGCTCTAAAAATAAGCATTCCAATACTCAAAAGACCATAGAATGTAAAGTAGAAAATCAGCTGTCCGCTTAATCCTAAATCTGTAAAGGCATGAACAGAGGTCTCACCCAACACACCTGATTTTGTAAGAAATGTGGAGTATAAAATTAAAAAGAAGCTAAGTGCAGTGAGGATATACACCCAGAGCAAACTGGTTCCTTTATTGCGCTGAATGAGCATAAGGTGACCCGCGCCGACAAGAGTGAGCCAAGGAACAAGGGAAGCATTTTCAACGGGGTCCCACGCCCAAAATCCACCAAAACTCAATGATTCATAAGCCCATGCACCACCCATTAAAATGCCAATTCCAAGAACACCAATGCCAAAATAAGTCCATGTTAGCGCTGGTTTAATCCAAGCGTTGTACTCCCTTTTCCAAAGCCCCGCAATACTATACACAAAAGGAATAGCAGTAGCAGCAAACCCCATAAAAAGAGTAGGCGGATGGATTGTCATCCAGTAATTTTGTAAAAGTGGGTTTAACCCGCTTCCATCCAACGTATCAAGGTAATTGGCATTTCTGAAAATGGGTAGTTGAAAGAAATTTGGATGTTCGCGAAGCAATACTGCAAAAGGATTGCTACCAATTTTGACACCTCCGATATATACTCCAAGCAACATGGTTAAAAGAACAACTTGTATGGAAGCATAGACTGACATGACTGGAGACTCCCAAGTTTTCGAGGTCTTTAGTAAAATTAGTCCGAGAACAGCATGCCAGAATAACCATAATAACGTGGATCCTTCTTGACCTTCCCAAAATGATGAAAGAATATACTTTAAGGGCATTTCTGAATTGGAATGCTCCCATACGTAATGGTATTCAAAGTACTGGTTAGCCAGCATAAAAAGTAATGTCCCTACCATCGTAAAAACACTAAATGCGTGCGTAATAAACGCCAATTGACCTATTTTTTTCCATGAGGTCTCATGTGGTCGCTGGGTTGCGAAGAAATAACTAATTGAGGCTAAAAGAGCAGTAGTAAACCCTAGAATAACGGCAAAGTTTCCTACTTGACCGATAAATGTGTGTTCGTTTAAATAGTCCATTCAGGGATGTTAACTAGCAATTTCGCCATTTTCAATTTGATCTTTTTCTTCCATCTGCTCTGGAGTCATGAACTCGTTTCCACTACCATCATTGTATTTTGATGGGCACTTCATAAGGATTTCTCGGGCATGAAAGGCGTTGTTTTGTGCTTTACCAATAAGTACAATTTGCTCGGAACGTTCAAAGTCCTGAGGTTTCGCCTTATGCAGAATTACTTTTTTCTCAATTCCCTGGTTGTCAACCATGTAAAAGGAAAATAAGTCTGCGTTTTTAGCTGGATTGTACTCAAGTTCTTTTTCACGATTGAGTTTCCCAACAACGTGGAACTCACTATTCTGTGCATTAAAGGCTTCCGTGAAATTCGCGTAAGTGCTGCTGTCGTATAAAGTACTAGTTATTGCACCAATAGCAGCTGCAATTAAAATTAAACCAATAATGTGTACCCGTTTCATAAGTCTAATTCCTTTTCAATCTTTCTAATGCGTAACTCTTGGATTACGAGATAGGTTACAATTCCAATGAAAATAATCCCTACTACACCAACAACGACATAAATTTTTCCGTTGCTCCTCATGGTATCAGCCATTTCTGGTTGAGCTTGTACTCCAGTAGAAAGGAAGAACAGCAATATTACCCAAGTTGTTTTTAATGTGTCAATGAGTTTTTTCATGTACTATCCTTGTGAGTTTTTTTGAACCAGATGGTTTTCAATAACTAATAACCTCACCCTGAGGTTGACCAACCAAGCAGCTAATAATGTCCATCCAACAATCGCTGGATAAAATACTAAACGCATGGTTGAGTCTAAGTCTTCTTCATAGGCGCTGAAACCTGGATTCCCTCCATTTCCAGGGTGAAGCGAATCTGTCATTCTTGGAAGAATCACCAAAAAAACGATCAGTAATACGAATGCAAAAATATTGTATACCGCACTAATCCGAGCACGTTGGTCCTCATCTTCGATTGCATTTCTAAGTACACTATAGGCTAAGTAAATCAAAAGAGTTATGGCAGCTCCATTCAATTTTGGATCATTTACCCAAAACGTCCCCCACGTAAACTTAGCCCATAAGCTTCCCGTAGTGATGCCCAGAAAGCCTAAGAAAATCCCAACAATTGCAAATTGGTTTGCGCGTATGTCATGTCCTTCTATGCCGCTGTTCAAGTATTTGACGCTGTAGCTTACGGAATAAATCATCAGGATTATCATTGCAAACCACATGGTTACATGAAAATAGAGGTTTCGTATTGTCTCATTGAGGATGTCAAGTGCGGGCACGGGAAGAAGGAATCCTCCTATTAGGGTGTATGCGACCAGTGCCACTCCAAGTACTTTCCACCACTTTAACTGCATCCGATTTTTCATTCTATTATTCGCGCCAAAGGTATGGAAATAGTAGATAAGAAAGGGTGACGACGATTACATTAAGAGCGACCAATACCGCCATATACTTATAACTCACAGACCAAGCTAATCCATCAATAGCGTTTTTGGAAAGGCGCATTAAAGTAATGAGGATTGGCAAGATTATAGGAAAACCGAGAATGCTCATTATTGACAAGTTGTTACCAGTTCTCACTGCTATGGCGCCAATCAAGGATAGTGCTGCAGAAAAACCAAATGCTCCAAAAATAAGTGTAACCAAAAACAGTAGGTGATCTTGAACGAGATCCCCCAAAAGTAGCTGATATACAAGGTAGGTTAGTACAGATGTTAAGACCCCAAGTATACTGTTAAAGAGAATTTTACTTAAAATAATTTGCTGCGGACTCACTAACGTGTATAAGTAGATGTCCCTTCCATCTTTCTCAAACTGAAAGCTTGCTGCGATGGAATTGGTGAATGAGAAGAGTAGAATAATCCAAAGTAATGCATTCCAAACAGGAACTTCAGCCACTTGCGTAAATGACAAATAACTCACGAAAATAGTCGCAGCTATGTAGAGGAGTAAACCTCCAATAAGCGATTTATTGCGAAACTCAAGGCGAATGTCTTTCTTCGTTAAAAGCCAAATTGGTCGGAACAAAAGCATTGTAATTTTAGTTAGTCACAAAAATAGTTGAATCAAAACAGTTGTTATGGATTTTTACGATTTAAAGGCAAATCGCATTGATGGAACACCATTCTTGTTTAAAACGCTTCAAGGGAAAAAGGTGTTAATCGTTAATGTGGCTAGCGAGTGCGGATTTACTAGCCAGTATAGTGCACTTCAAGAATTGTTTACTGCACACCCTGATTTGGAGATTCTGGGCTTCCCATGTAATGATTTTGGTGGTCAAGAACCAGGTTCTGAGGATGAAATCAAACAGTTTTGTTCACTAAACTTCGGTGTTACCTTTACAATGATGGAAAAGGTCAAAGTAAAGGGTGAGGAAAAACATGCCGTCTTTAAATGGATAGATAATGCGGCAAGAAATGCTGAATTGGAATCCGAGGTCACATGGAATTTTCATAAAATAGCGGTGAGTGAAGCAGGTGATATGGTAGCAAACTTTCCGTCATCGACCTCTCCGGTTGGAGAAGAAATCCTTCAGTGGGTTAATGATTGATTGACTACATTTGTAAAATAAATGTAGGTACATGAAACTAGACATTCTTGCAATTGCAGCTCATCCTGATGATGTTGAATTAGGAGCTTCGGGAACGCTTGTAAAACATCAACGATCAGGAAAGAAAGTTGGGATTGTAGACTTAACACGAGGTGAACTTGGAACCCGTGGAACTGCTGAGTTAAGGGATGAGGAAGCCACTAGAAGTGCAAATATCCTTAAGCTTGATGCGCGGGTTAATTTGAGAATGTCTGATGGTTTTTTTAGCTATTCTAAAGAAAACCAGATTTTAATTATTGAACAAATTAGAAGGTTTAAGCCTGAGGTTGTGCTCTGCAATGCTGTTGCAGATCGGCACCCGGACCATGGTAAGGGAAGTGTGTTAACCTCCGATGCTGTTTTTCTTAGTGGTTTGAGGAAAATTGAGACTTCTTGGGATGGCAAGCAACAAGAAGCATGGAGGCCCAAAATGGTATATCATTACATTCAGGACCATTACATTAAGCCAGACCTCATAGTTGATATATCAGAAGAGTGGGCAACCAAAATGGCCTCAATTCATGCATTCAGTTCTCAGTTTTACGATCCTAAAAGTGATGAACCACAGTCCCCCATTAGTTCAAAAGAATTTATGGATAACCTAGAAGGCCGTGCGCTTCAATACGGCCGATTGATAGGAGCCAAATACGGTGAAGGGTTTACTACTGAGCGTCCTATCGGCGTGAATTCTATGTTTGATTTGGTATAGTTTGCTGAAAGCTCAGGGTATATCGTTTCAGTATCAGAACACAAAGCGAATAGCTGGGTTCCGATCAATTTCGTTGAAGGTTGATGCGGGGGATTTTATAGCCCTTACTGGTGCGAGTGGTGCTGGTAAATCAAGTTTATTAAAGTCGTTAGCCGGTCAACTCAAACCAACTAAGGGAGATGTAGCATTTAATGGGAAAACAATCTATCCTGAGTTGAAACGGTTGCTACCAGAGGTTGATGGAATTTCGCTTGTTCACCAAGACTTCAACCTGAAAGAGCGTTATACAATTGTAGAGAACTTAGATTATGGAATACGTCATCTTCTGCCAGGAAAAAGAAAATCCTTAATTCGCTTCTATTGTGAGATTTGCGGTTTATCGAAGCATCTACAACAGAAAGTTATTGATTTAAGCGGAGGACAGCGCCAACGGGCCGCAATAGCCGCAGCTCTTGTGAGGCAACCAACTATTTTGCTCTTGGATGAGCCGTTTAATCAAGTAGATCGCATTACTCAGCTTCGCATGATTAACCACATTAAACAGCTCACACAACAAGGTAAACTCGGGGTAGTTTTTGCAACTCATGACGTGGATGACGTCTTTCGACATGAAATGAAGGTCTTGCATTTGGATTCTGGTAAAGTCGCACAGCGTGGATCGATAAAGGCACTGTTTGATTCTCCTAAAAACGAGCAGATTGCCGGTTATTTTGGAAACTACTTTCTTTTAACCGAATCAGAAGTTAGCGAGCTTGGGGGCGGTAATCATCTCCATAATCTTGGGGAAGCGTACATGATTCGACCAATTCATTTAGTAGCTCGAGAAAAAGGAGTAAAAGTTGAGGTTGAACATGTTATTGAAATGGGATCTCACGGGCTTGTCACCTTTAGGTTGTTTAACAAATTAATGGAAATGCCTGTAAGCCTCCAAGTTGTTCAAAGTAATCCCAAAGCGTTGCGAATAGGCTTGGCTTAAAAGGTCTCTTTATCTCCTAAACAGGTGTCTGTAATTATCTTTTGATCTTCTTGGTTTAAGTTGCGCGCCTCATCTGGATTGGGGTAGTTCTCCTTGACGTATTTAAGCGCACAATTACAGTATACCTGACCGTCTTCATAAGTAAGCGTTTCACTCACTTGGTTCACACAATTTGAGTAGAACTCCTTTTCATGACTTGGTGTCCAAACAGGGTCTTCACAGCTACTTAATGTAACTAGGATAAATAAGATTAAAACAGCGAATGGATACTTCATGAACCTCAAATTTTGAGCGCTCAAAAGTACCTTAATTTCTTTAAATGTTCTTCTTTAGACCGGACTGAAATCAAATAAAAACCGTGATTTATAGTCCCTACTTCTAAGCTGCCAAATCCTTGAAGTGTGCGCTCTAGTATAAGCCTTCCATTCAGGTCATAAAGTTCAACTATTGCAGGTATACGTTTTTCGTTAGCTATCCGAATAAACCCTCCAGTGTCGATTATGTGAAAAGAAGAATTGGTTAAAGGTTGAGGTTGAGTTGAATTTGGCACGCCCAAAATGAACTCAATTATGGCTTGATTAACATCGTGATGAACATGAGGGTCTGTTCCATCATTAAAAAAATGATTTAATCCGTTAAAGGTTTTGAATTGCGCATTCGTGTAACCTGCATTAGAAAAATCGTCTAGCTCACTGAGGGGTACATTGAAGTCATCAGTTCCTTGAAGAAAAAGCAACTTTACTTGTGCTTGATGGTAGGCATTCACAACAGCGGTACTGTAATCCATCCAACTTTTCCAAAACAGCGGATAAGCACCCATAAGTGCTTGATTGTTCGGAAAACTACCTTGAAATACAGCATCCATTGCAGCTAGTATTTGTGCCTGCTGGTTGGCTCCTAAAACAGAATCTTGCTGACAATCCTTCAATATTTCAAACGTTTGTCTGCCGATAAGGGTGTCTATCCTCGTACTGGCTCCTGCTAATGAAATAAGTCCTGCCACTTGAACTTGTTTGGCCGCTTCCGGAATGATTGCCGCTCCTTGTGAGTGTCCGGCAAGGTAAATGCTGTTCGATTCGATGTCTGTCCTCGACGAGAGGTGCTGAATCGCTTCAACTAAGTCGTCTTTAAAGTCACTGATTTCAATGGTTTCAGGGTCAAGATTCGAAGCATGGGTAAAGGTGCGCTTATCGTATCGAAAAGTTGCTATTCCTGTATCTTGTAATGCTTCAGCAATGTCAAGGTATGGTCTAAATGTATCTCCAATTGAATTTGGATAAATGCAGTTCGCGTTTCCACCGGAGACTGTAAATGTTCCATTACGATCGGTAGGACCAGAGCCATGACAAATTACAACCAAAGGAAATGGTCCTGATCCTGCTGGAAGTGTAAGTGTGCCATTTAGCGTAAGCGGACCTGAGGTGAAATTTATAGGAATAACCTGTTGAGCAAATCCCGAAAAACAGAAGAATGGACTAAGCAGAAGAAGTGATAATAAGCGCCTCATGAGAGTAATAGTTTGAATGTAAAAAACAAGGTTACTTCGCTTGTTACAATGGTTAAAAAAACAAAGCCGGCAGTTTTCCAACCCGTTGAATTCGTAAATGTAGCTACAGTATGTACGAGGTAGTAGACATAGGTTCCAAGGAACAGTAGGCTTATCAATGAGAATAAAATGAGCTGATAGCCTACATCTAATCCATACTGACCTTTTAAGTCGGCACTTTTAAGCGTCTCAGTGAAAAATGCCTCATCCATGCCCAAACTCCACTGTAAAATGACCAGCACGATTAAAGGAAGTCGTATGACTGCCAAAGCAGCCAATACGTCAATAAACCTAGGCTTAGAATTAAGGTAAAACCCTACACTAAAGAGTACGATTGCAGGAATAAAGATGTCTATAATTTGTTCTACTGTCGCCAATAGAAAGTTCTGTTTGACTCCAAGGAACTTGATATTAAACATCCCGTTGAAATGAATACCCAGTAAGTTTGCATGAGCAGATCCAAGCAATAGAACAACTACCCCGAAAAGCAACACTGGTACACCATAGTAGTAATGAAATGGTTTAAGAAATTTATGCATGATTCATGGCTTGTAGTTTATCAATAACTTCATTAAGTCTGTTGCGCACCAAAGGATAGCTTCTGTTCATGTACTTGGCCATTTCTTTCAGACTTCCACTTGATAAAACAAATTGAACTACAAACGCTTGGTCTTCTGCGCTCAGTTGCAATAAATGAGGCATGTTATACAATCCTATGACTGCAGTTTCACAATTGCCACATGTTAACTGTTTTACACTTAATCGATGCTGACAACTTGGACAGGATGAAGGAAATTCAGGATTATCCATGATTTGTTACATAAATTTAAGTTCAAAATTAATAAAATTTAATTTTAATTACACATTGTTCAATTTTAAAAGGATTCTGTAAGCTGGTTAGAGCATGTGATTGAAGCCATAGGTTTTTAGCAATAAGACTTTTTGTCACATTAAATCCAATGGCATATGATTTGACCTGCGAAGAGAAAACATCAAAATCAATTCGAAATGGCTACAGGAAAAATAGACGTACAAGCGGATAATATTTTCCCAATTATCAAAAAGTTCCTTTATTCTGATCACGAGATTTTTCTAAGGGAGTTGGTGTCGAATGCAGTTGATGCATCTACCAAACTAAAAACACTCGCTAAAATGGGTGAATTTGATGGAGACCTCGGAGAACTTCAGGTTGAAGTTAAGGTGGATAAAGCAAAGCGGACATTGACAATTTCGGATAACGGAGTTGGAATGTCTCAAGAAGAAGTAGAGAAGTATTTGAATCAAGTGGCATTTTCAGGGGCTGAAGAGTTCTTGAAGAAGTATGAAGGGCAAGCTGATGATGCCGGCATAATAGGTCACTTTGGATTAGGCTTCTACTCGGCTTTCATGGTGTCTGAAAAGGTTGAGGTCATTACTAAATCACATACAGGTTCTGATGCCGTGCAATGGGTTTGTGAAGGAAACCCCGAATACAGCATCGAGCCAGCAGAACGAGATTTGAGAGGAACGGATATCATTTTACACCTTGATAAAGATTCAGATGAATTTTTGGAGGAACACCGTGTTCGCGAAATCTTAGACAAATATTGCAAGTTCTTGCCCGTGTCGATTAAATTCGGAACTAAAACCATTAAGGAAGATAACCCTGACGGTAAAAAAGATAAAGACGGCAATGTTGAGCAAGTTGAGCGCACTGTAGATGATGTAATTAATAACCCAGAGCCAGCCTGGACAAAAGCCCCAGCGGACCTTTCTGACGAAGCCTACAGTTCTTTTTACAGGGAGTTATACCCATCTACTTTTGAGGAGCCGTTATTCCACATTCACCTCAATGTAGATTACCCATTCAAGTTAACCGGTATATTATACTTCCCAAAACTTAAAAACAACATTCAAATTCAAAAGAACAAGATTCAATTGTACTCGAATCAAGTATTCATTACCGATTCAGTAGAGAATATTGTTCCTGAATTCTTGACCTTGCTTCACGGTGTTATTGATTCTCCAGACATTCCGTTGAATGTATCTCGCTCCTACCTGCAAGCCGATGGTAATGTTAAAAAGATCTCAAGCCACATTACCAAAAAAGTTGCGGATAAGTTGTCACGGATGTTCAAGAATGACCGAAAAGATTTTGAGGCAAAGTGGGATGATATCAAAGTTTTCATTGAGTATGGAATGCTGACGGATGATAAATTCTCCGACAAAATGGAAAGTACTTTCTTATTTAAGAACACGAAAGGTGAAGCATTTACAGGAGAGGAATACAAAGAGAAAATCAAGGCTAATCAAACGGATAAGGACGACAATATTACTTTCCTTTATTCAAATGATCCAGAAGAACAAGATGGTTTTATTCAGGCAGCAAAGCAGCGTGATTATGATGTGCTGGTTCTTGATACACCATTGACTTCTCACGTTATTCAGCGATTGGAGACCAAGTGGGAGAAAGTGAAATTTGTGCGTGTTGATGCAGATACAATTGATAAATTAATTCCAACTGACGAATCTGCTGAATCAAACCTTACAGAAGAGCAGCAAACGGAATTGAAACCAATTGTAGAATCGGTATTGAGTTCAGAACAATTTACAGTGTCGTTTGAGAGTATGACAGAGAAAGATGCCCCCATGACGATTACGCGTCCTGAATTCATGCGCAGAATGAAAGAGCAGCAGGAAGTTGGTGGAGGAATGATGGGAATGGGTAACTTCCCAGATATGTATACATTGGTAGTTAATAGTAATCACCCCTTAATTAGTAAAATATTAGTTGAGTCAGATGAGACACGCAAAAAGAGCTTAGCAAAACAAGCAGCGGACTTGGCAAAACTTGCACAAGGAATGCTTAAAGGTAAGGACCTTACAGCTTTTGTGCAGCGCAGTGTTGAACTGATTGACTAAACAAGTTGGCACCGGAGACTTCTCCGGTGCTTTAATCAAAACAATATGATGAAGAAAATAAAATTTATTGCTGTTCTTATTGGTCTTGTCTCCCTTTCATCTTGTGGCTATAATTCACTTGTAGAGCAAGATGAGGTAGTCAAAGAAAAATGGGCAAATGTTGAATCGCAGTATCAACGCAGAGCTGACCTGATACCAAATCTTGTCAACACAGTTAAAGGAGCAGCAGATTTCGAAAAAGAAACACTTACAGCCGTTATTGAAGCTCGGGCCAGTGCAACTCAAATGAAGGTAGATGTGGACAATTTAAACCCTCAATCTATTCAAAAGTTTCAGCAAGCACAAGGTCAACTGAGCTCGGCGTTAAGCAAACTTTTAGTAAGCGTTGAGCGCTACCCTGAATTGAAAGCTAATGCGAATTTCAGGGACCTTCAGGCTCAACTCGAGGGTACTGAAAATCGCATCAATTTTGCACGTGATCAATTTAATGAGTCGGTTAAACAATACAATAGCACAGTGCGCAAGTTCCCTTCTAACCTGACTGCGAGCATGTTCGATTTTGAGGCGAAAGGCTATTTTGAAGCAGAGCCAGGATCTGCAAAAGCTCCGGAGGTTGCATTTTGATGGAAACGGCTAAGCAATTTTCTAAAGCTGACATTAGTAGGCTTAAACAAGCCATACAAATGGCGGAGTTGAATACTTCAGGAGAGTTACGTCTGCATGTTGATAACCGCTGTAAAGAAGACGTTATGGACAGAGCGGCATTCATTTTTGAGCAATTGGCTATGCATAAAACAAAAGCGCGCAATGGCGTTCTTTTTTACATTTCATTGGAGGATCACAAATTCGCAATCTTAGGAGATGCAGGGATCAATGAAGTTGTTCCAAATGATTTTTGGGATCAGATTAAAGAGACCATGCTGAGTATGTTTAAAGCAGGACAATTGGTAGAAGGGCTAGAAGCTGGAATTCATATGGCTGGACTTCAGTTAAAGAATCACTTTCCTTATCAAGACGACGATCAGAATGAACTTTCTGATGATATTTCATTTGGAAAGGAAGGGTTATGATGAGGTCTTTGTTTACATTAATTGCACTCGTATTAGTTATTACAAATGCCTTTCCACAGGTGCCTGAACCATCAAGTCCTCCTCGTTTGGTTAACGACTTTACGAACTCATTAAACAAGCAGTTTGTGACTGGCTTGGAACAGGAGTTAGTCGCATTTAATGATTCTACATCCAATCAAATCGTGTTGATAGCAATAGAGTCACTTAATGGAATGGATGCTGCCATGATGGCGAATAGAATTGGTGAGGAATGGGGTATAGGTCAATCGGAGTTGGATAATGGAGTAGTTATACTTTATGTTCCCAAGAAGAAGGGCCAGCGAGGATCCATTTTTATAGCTCCAGGTAAGGGTCTTGAAGGAGTTATTCCAGATGTAGTTGCAAATCGAATTGTAGAGCAGGAAATGATTCCTTCATTCAAAGCAAATCGAATCGAAGAAGGACTATACCAAGGCATTCAATTGATTAAAGCCCTTTCAAGTGGTGAAATTTCAACAGATGCGTATCAGAAAAGCTCTAAAAAACCCTTTCCGGTGCAGGGAATTGTGTTTTTTATTGGCCTTATAGGCTTCGTGGTCTTTATGAATTATCGCCGCGTTAAATCGTATAGTGTTGGTCATGATGTTCCTTTTTGGACGGCCTTGCTGCTGATGAATAGTGCAGGTAGGCATAGAGGAAGGTATAATGACTTTAGCTCGGGTCGAGGTGGCTTCGGCGGAGGCGGCTTTGGCGGTTTTGGTGGAGGTAGTTTTGGAGGGGGCGGTGCCGGAGGTAGTTGGTAATGGTTAGTAATTATGAGTAGATACGGTAGGTTAATAGGTGCGGGTTTAGGTTTCGCTTTCGGTGGCCCAATAGGAGCCATATTAGGCTTGGCTCTAGGGTATGCATTTGATAAAAAAGGAAATCCAGAAGGTCATTTTAATCAAGGCACAAATGCACAGTTAGGAGACTTTGAGGTTAGTTTGCTCATTTTATCAGCAGCAGTTATGAATGCTGATGGCAAAGTACTGAAGTCTGAACTTGATTATGTTAAGCAGTTTTTAAAAAATCAATTTGGAGCAGATCGCGCTAAAGATATGCTACCAATACTGCGCGAGATATTGAAACAAGATATTAGCGTTCGGCAAGTTGGGTTGCAAATTCGGTCAAATATGCCACACGCGCAGCGCTTACAATTAGTCCATTACTTATTTGGTATAGCAACCTCAGATGGAGAAATGGATCAATCGGAGCAAAAGATATTAGCGACAATATCCCATTATCTAGGACTATCCCAGAAGGATTTTCACTCCATTGCGGCCATGTTTAAAAGACAGAATGTGTCCACAGCGTATGAAATATTGGAAATAGATTCAAGCGCTACAGATTCGGAAGTCAAGAAGGCATATCGCAAAATGGCAGTCAAGTATCATCCAGATAAAGTGGCACAGTTAGGTGAAGAAGTTAAAAAGGCAGCGAAAGAAAAATTTCAGAAAGTTCAAGAAGCATATGAACAAATAAAGAAGCAGCGCGGGCTGAGTTAGTGCTTGCTTTTTTAGCTGCCTTCATGCAATTCTTGTACATTCGCGACTCTAAAAGAAAAACATATGAAAGAATTATTGTTATCAGTTGCTACTATCGGATTATTAGCTAGTTGTCAGCCATCAGAAAAGGCTGGATTCTCAGGTAAACTAGAAACACAAGCAGATTCAGTGTCATACGCACTTGGTCTTAATATGGTTTCTAATTTGAAACAAAGCAATTTCGAAGACATTAATACGGAAGCTATGGCTGCTGCCATGAATTCAGCTCAACAAGGAGACTCTGCTGGCTTAATGACTGTAGAAGAGGCTAACCAAGTCCTTCAGAGTTATGCTGATGTTCGACGTCAAGCACAAGCGGAAAAAAAGTATGAAGCGTATATCCAAGAAAATGAAGCTTTCTTAGAACAGAATTCAACACGTGAAGGTGTTACTGTTTTACCTAGCGGGCTTCAGTATGAAATTCTTGAGCCTGCAGAAGGCCCTAAACCACTCGTATCTGATGTTATTGTAGCGCATTACAAAGGAATGTTAGTAGATAGCACAGTGTTCGACAGTTCTTACGACAGAGGCGAGCCATTGGAAATGCCATTGGCTAATCTTATTCCCGGATGGAAAGAAGGAATAACCATGATGTCTGTTGGTTCGAAGTGGAGGTTTATAATTCCACAAGAATTAGGCTACGGAAACCGTGAAATGGGTGGTCCGATTAAGCCTTATTCAACCTTAATTTTTGAAGTAGAACTTTTGGATATTAAAAGTGCAGAATAGATGAGAGGGATATATAAAACATTGATTTTAGGCTCCAGCTTAGTACTAGCAACAAGTTGCAGCATGTTTAATAAGAATACTGAAACAGAGAAAACAAAGACAATGGCGCTTACGAACGAGGTAGATTCAATTTCATATAGCTTGGGATTGAGTATCGCTACAAACATTAAGAATCAAGGCATGGATACAGTTAATCCTGAGCTTATAGCTGAGGCATTTACCCATGTATTTAACGGTGATTCAACACACATTTCAGTTGATGAGGCGAACCAAAGTATTAACGCATATTTTCAAAAAATGAAAGACAAAGAATCACAGGCAGCAAAGCAGGATGGTGTAGACTTCTTGGCTGAAAATAAAAATAGAGATGGTGTTTCTGTTACCGAATCAGGACTTCAGTATGAAGTGATTGAAGAAGGGTCAGGAGACCGCCCCGATGCAAATGATGAAGTGACTGTTCATTACAAAGGAACGCTAACAGATGGTACTACATTCGATAGTTCGTATGATCGTGGACAGCCAGCTACTTTTGGATTGAATCAAGTGATTCGCGGATGGACAGAAGGACTTCAACTTATGACAGAAGGTTCTAAGTATAAACTTTATATCCCTTACGAACTTGGTTATGGTGAACGCGGTGCAGGTGGTCAAATACCTGGCTATGCAACACTAATCTTTGAAGTTGAGCTCTTGAAAATCAACAAGAAAGACTAGTCTTTAACAACTTATTTTTAAAGCCCTTATGCAATTAAGGGCTTTTTTTATATCATACCACTTTTGCTGCTACCTGTCCGCTTTCAGCAATGCAGTAGGCTTTTAGATAGACCTGCTTTTCATGTGCTGCTAATAAAGTGAAATGCCACAAATGGATGGGCAGATTATACTTTGACCCAATGAACAAGTAATCCGTCAAGGTGATGATTTTGATATGGAGTTTACTGTTGGACAATTGCTCAAGTGTAAATGAAAGTGGTATTGCGGGTTGATTAAGTTCATCCTATTGTATTGTACTATTCAATGTATAATGCTATTATCGAAGTATGAAAATCGATGAACATATTATCAGAAGAGACACCCCATTTTTAGATGATCAGCTGTTTTTTAATAGTGCTGGATCTTCCTTAATTCCTCAGTCTGTTTACGATAAAATGAATGCATTCAGTATTGAGGAACAGAAGCTTGGTGGATATGCTGCAATGGAAGCTCATGCCCCTCAACTAAACTCATTTTATGCAACTGCTGCTAAACTTGTTGGTTGCAGAAAAGAGCAGGTAGCCTTTGTAAATAGTGCTTCAGATGGATATTTCAGAGCATTGTCTTCTATTGATTTTCAAAAAGGAGATGTTGTTTACACAACCTCAGAAGACTATGTTGGTAATTACCTGGCATTTACGAGGCTTAAAGAGCGCTTTGGAATCTGTATAGAGCAAATGCCTGAAAACTCAGAAGGTATTCGATTGAATGAAGTGCGCCAGAGGATTAAACAAGGTGTTAAGCTAGTTGCTGTAACACATATACCTAGCAGCAATGGAAGAATTCTACCCGTAGAATCGATTGGTGAAATGTGTGAGGAATTTGACACCCTTTACTTGGTTGATGCATGTCAATCTGTTGGCCAACTCTCAGTTGATGTTGGTCGCATAAAATGTGACTTTTTAACAGCCACAGGAAGAAAGTTTTTAAGGGGGCCAAGAGGAACGGGCTTTCTAGTTGTCTCAGAAAAAATCCTTGAAAAAGGATACGCTCCGCTCTTTGTTGACTTAATGGGAGCTTCTTGGACAGATACAGAATCATATGAATTGCGGTCTGGAGCTTGTAGGTTTGAATATTTTGAATTTAGTAGAGTGGGTATGGTAGGACTTACAGCAAGTATGAACTACCTAATGGATATCGGAGTGTTGAATGTTCAATCCAAAATTCAGGAGCTCATGCATCAGCTGAAAAATGAACTGGAAGGCAGTACTCCGCTTCCGACAGATCAGATGTTGCAAGCAGGGATTTTCACTTTTCAGCTACCAGACAATTCGTTTGAGCGCGTTAAACGGAACTTATTACATGAGCGTGTACGGTTTTCAGTTGCAAATAAAGAAAACTCCTTACTCGATATGAGAAGAAGAAAAACAAGACGAGCATTTCGTTTTTCGCCACATTATTTTAATACGCCTGAAGAAGTGAGTCAGGTAAGTAAAATTATAAGGGATGGACTGGCATAGCAATTGCTTAACTTGGAAAAAATTATTGGGATGAGAAATTTGTTATGCGTATCGTTACTCCTTTCACATGTTTTTGGATTTGCACAAGATGAACCCTCAACACGGGTGCTCCCCAGTTCGAGTTCATCGGGAAGTCTCCACCTAGGGATGCATCTTGCTTTTCCTCAAAATGAATTCGCCGCAGTGAGTGAACAGGCCGCATTTTTCGGCATTGGGGGTGGGTTCGTTGTTCCTGTGTTTGATCATTCTCCATTGGCACTAGGAGGTCAGTTTGATTATTACTGGACAGGTGGAGACAGGCAAACTGAATTTTATCGAGACCCTGTTTACGGTAGGTATGAAGTAGAGTCGACTGTGCAGGGGTCAATGATTCCGCTTCATTTGAAGGCCAGGTTGAATCCATTGCGAGATGTAACGGATTTATTCAATATCTACTTGGAAGGGTTAGCTGGATTTAGGTTTACGAGTGTTAGAACTTCCATTCAGGTTGATGACCTTAGCGGTGGACCTCAACCTGAGAAAGAATCAGATACAGAAACTAGCTTTTCATGGAGCTATGGTTATGCTGGAGGTGCGTTAGTTAAATTAACAACCGGAATTCAATTGCATTTTAGGGTAGAAAACCTTTATGGCACCTCAGCAAAGTATTTAGACCCTAAATCCATAGAATTTGATAGCAACGGAGATCCTGAATATCAGGTAAAGGAGTCCAGAACTGATATCCTAAATTATTCAATTGGGGTTAACTTTCGGTTTTAGTCGCGACCACGACCTGAGTTAGCTTGAAATACTCTGAATGTCCTTGGAACTTGGGCGCTCATGTACTTCCAAGTCAAAGTATGGAACTGATGAAAGCAGGTAGTCGAGCATATCCCCCTGAATGTATTCATAATTCTCCCATTGCTTGTCCTTGCAAAAGCAATAAACCTCGAGGGGAATACCAAATTCATCAGGTTGTAGTTGCCTTACCATGTAAGTTAAATCACGGTTAACAGCTGGGTGTTGTTCTAAGTATTCATGAACAAACTTTCTAAATAATCCAAGATTTGTCATATTCCGACCATTCAGCAAATTTGATTTGTCGATTTGATTTTGCTCATTCCAAGAATCAATAGTTGATTTTCTATTATCAACATATGTTTGAATCAATTGGATATTGCGGTACTTATCCAATTCGCTATCCTGAACAAATCGAATGCTAGAGAGCTTGATGTGAATTGAGCGTTTGATTCTTCTTCCGCCCGACTCTTGCATGTGCCTCCAGTTTTTGAATGCGTCAGAAATAAATGAATAGGTGGGAATAGTAGTGACAGTGTTATCCCAATTTTTAACTTTAACCGTTGTAAGGTTGATTTCAAGAACATCTCCATCTGCTCCGTATTGTTCGAAACTAATCCAGTCGCCAACCTTTACCATATCGTTCGCAGATAATTGGATGCTAGCTACAAAACCTAATATCGTATCCTTAAAAGTTAAGATTAGAACTGCAGATGCCGCACCAATTGCGGTTAAGAAGGTGATGATGCTATTTCCTGTAAGCTCACTGAAAATAAAGAGTCCACCAAAGACATAATTGAATATGTTCAGTAATTGCGTATAGCTTTCTACCGGTTTATCATTGAAAAACTCAGTTTTCCTAAGGAGTATATTTCCGGATTTTAAGATTGCCTGAACAGCTAGAATGATGTTTACGATGATGTAAACATCAACAGCTTCTAGCAGAATACCCTCCCAAAAAGGATAAGGATGAAAGATATATGGAAGTGCGAATGCTACAATAAAAGCGGGTACGAGGTGGGCAATCTTTCGAAACACATGATGCTCAACAAGAACATCATCTATATCCGTTTTACTTTTTTCCGCAAACCTATTTACCAATGCAAGAAGCATTCTGCGTGAAAGGCTGTCGGCAATCCCCCCAATAAGGGCAAGTGTAACCACCAGTATTCCAAGTTGCGCATGCTCCACATATAAGTCTGAAATTCCTAAATCAATCAAGAGATCGTAAACTGCCTTGCCAAATTGTTCTTTGTTTTCCATTGCATGTGATTTCTGCAAAGCTATACAGATTCCATTAAGAACTTTATCTGTCCAGAAGAGTTTAATAAGTACTCAAAGACTAGTAACTTTAACGGATGCGCGGATTTCAATTCACCCAATACATAGAATCAGATAACGGTAAATCAATCTTCGATAAATTGTTGGATATCTTCTTAGAAATGTTGGTATATACTTCTGGAGATGTAGATGAGGCCTTAGAATGGCTAGAGGAGCTGAATAAAGAACATCAATTAACAGATGATTCATACAGCTTTGATGATTTCATTGAAGACATTAAAGAAAAGGGGTATGTATCGTCAGATAAGAACGGAGATAGTGGCGGAAGGAAAGGGATTACCCCCAAGACCGAGCAAGTCATAAGGAGTCGATCATTGGATCAAGTTTTTGGTAAATTGAAAAGAACGGATCGTGGTAACCATCGCACAAACTTCATTGGAAAGGGAGATGAAGTGAGTAGCGATAGGAGGCCTTTTCAGTTTGGTGATGGCCTCGAACATATTGCCATGACAGATAGTATCCGAAATGCACAAATAAATCATGGGCTGAGGAACTTTACCCTTTCTGAGAATGACCTTGAAGTTCAAGAAACTGTGCAGTATAGTACAGCTTCCACTGTTTTGATGATTGACATATCTCACTCAATGATTTTGTACGGTGAGGATAGAATAACGCCAGCCAAAAAAGTGGCTATGGCTTTAGGTGAGTTGATTCGAAGGAAATACCCGAAAGACACATTAGATATTGTTGTTTTTGGAAATGATGCATGGCAGATTTCACTTAAAGAATTGCCTTACCTAAAAGTGGGTCCTTACCATACAAATACAGTTGCCGGATTGGAGCTTGCCATAGATCTTTTGCGTAGACGAAAAACAAGGAATAAACAGATTTTTATGATTACTGATGGCAAACCTTCATGCATAAAACTGAACGGAGAATATTATAAAAATAGCTTTGGGTTGGATGATACCATTGTTAACAAGACACTCAATTTGGCAGCCCAATGCAGACGTATGGAAATCCCGATAACAACATTCATGATTGCACAAGACCCTTACCTGCAAAGCTTTGTTAGATCTTTTACAAAAGCAAATCAAGGAAAAGCTTTCTACACGGGATTGAAGGGGTTAGGGGAATTTATTTTTGAAGATTACGAAACAAATAGAAAACGGAATGTCAACTAAGAAAAACCAAAAACCAACAATAGGAACTCTAGGAGAACTCAAAAAATCAGGCTACCAGTCAAAACCGGTAAAGGATGAGTTACGTGATAACCTGATTCTGGCATTACGTGAAAAACGCAAGGTGTTTAGCAGGGTTTTAGGTTATGAGCATACAGTTGTTCCTGAATTGGAGCGTGCTATTCTAGCTAGGCATAACATCAACCTTTTAGGTTTAAGGGGGCAGGCTAAAACGAGTATAGCTCGTCAAATGGTGGACCTATTGGATGATTATATCCCCATAATTAGTGGGTCTGAGTTAAATGATGATCCATTGAACCCTATCTCGAGGTATGGCTTAGATACCGTTGCAAAACTAGGTGATAAAACACCAATTGATTGGTTTCATCGATCTAGTAGATATACAGAGAAGTTAGCAACGCCAGATGTTACTATTGCTGATTTAATTGGAGATGTTGACCCAATAAAAGCCGCTAATCTTAAATTGAGTTATAGCGATGAACGTGTGATTCACTTTGGGTTAGTTCCTGGAGCTCATAGGGGAATCTTTGTAATAAATGAGCTGCCTGATCTTCAGCCTCGAATTCAAGTTGCACTTTTTAATATTTTGCAAGAAGGAGATATTCAGATCAGGGGATTTAAGCTACGCTTACCGCTTGATTTACAGTTTGTATTTACGGCTAACCCAGAAGATTATACGAACCGAGGTAGCATAATTACCCCATTAAAAGATCGCATTCAAAGTCAGATTATAACGCATTACCCAAATTCGTTGGATATTTCAAAACAAATTACTGATCAAGAAGCAAAAGTATTGAATGTTCAGCATGAGCATGTTGTTGTGCCTAGCTTGTTGCGGGACATGCTTGAGCGTGTTTCTTTTGAGGCTAGAGACAGTGAGTTTATCGATCAGAAATCAGGGGTGTCGGCTCGATTAAGTATTACGGCTTTTGAGCAAATGATCGCTAGTGCAGAAAGAAGAACTGTTTTAAATAACGAAAAACAAACGGTACTTCGCATGACTGATCTAGTAGCAACTGTTCCCGCAATAACAGGGAAAGTAGAGCTAGTTTATGAAGGTGAGCAAGAAGGGGCAATTAATGTAGCTCACCAGTTGATCAACAAAACGATAAGAAGAACATTTCCTCAGTTTTTCCCGGATCCTGAATTAATCAAGCGAAAGAAAGTTGACAATCCATATGAGGATGTAATAAACTGGTTTAATAAGCATGAGTTGGTCATGTTGTCAGACGCTGATAACCGGACCTATCGAGAGGCATTGTCCAGCGTTCCGGGATTAATTGATCTAGTGAAGCGCTATCACCCCAAAGCAAATGCTACAGAACAATTTTTATTTATGGAGCTAATACTACATGGGCTTTCAGAGTTCTCAATGCTTTCAAAAAGCGCCATTGACGAAGGAATTCAGTTCAATGATTTGATGCATTCCATGTTTAGATTTGATGAGGAAACAGGAGAATAACGCGGGTTTGTCAGCTGACAGCTAGTCAGTTTTGTTAAGTTGGAGTAACCTTTGTCTTTACTGTTATTATGAAAAGCAATCAAAGTCACTTCTTAACCGCTCCAATTTTTCCCTTATTATTCTTGGCAGTAATGTGGGCGGTTTTCGGTTTTGAAAAACTAGAAGATTATCCCATGCTAGGTTATGGCATTTATCCGCGAACAACTGAGGGTTTGGTTGGAATTGTAACCGCTCCATTTGTTCATGGTGACTGGAATCACCTCATCAATAATTCTTACCCGATTGTTGTACTTGGTACCGCCATCTGGTACTTCTATCGGCCAGTTGCAGTGCGGGTCATCTTATTGTCATGGTTTATAACAGGTTTTTGGGTTTGGGTAGGAGCTCGTCCTGCTTGGCATATTGGTGCAAGTGGACTTATTTACGCATGGGTTAGCTTTTTGTTTATAAGTGGAGTCGTTCGCGGTCATAAGCGGCTAATGACGCTGTCCTTATTGTTAATTTTTATTTATGGGTCGATGGTCTGGGGTGTGCTTCCTATAGATTATAAAATATCTTGGGAGTCACATTTATTTGGGGCTATTGCTGGGGTTGTACTTGCATGGTATTTCAGACATCAAGGGCTTCGAAAACCTGAAATGAAGTGGCAAGAAGATGATTTGACTGAACTAGAATCGAGGTTCGGTCCAGATTATTGGGATCCTGAAAAAGCTGTTTTAAATGAACAAAACACCTTTCTTATTAATTATGAGTACAAGCCTAAGGACGGAGATTTACCCCATCAGTAAGGAGTTTTGTCGGGTTTTAACCTCCAAAGTTCAAATGCATTTAATGCGGACTGTTGTAGTCCTTGAACTTGGGTAAAAGGAATTGATCGGTGACGAATGCTTTTTGCTAATTCTGAATAGATAAAATCATCATCAAAGTCGTGTTTAGCAGCATCCTCCTTGGTGGCAGCATAAACAACGCGATCAGGTCGAGCCCAATAAATGGCTCCCAAGCACATGGGGCATGGTTCGCAAGAAGTATAGAGCACACAACCTTTTAAGTCGAACGTACTCAACGCCATGGTAGCTTTCCTTATAGCTACAATTTCTGCATGTGCTGTTGGATCTTGTGTTTTTAATACCTCATTTGTGCCTTCCGCTATTACAAGACCATCACGCACAATTACACAACCAAAAGGTCCACCGGCATTTGAGCGAACCCCTTCTTCAGAAAGAGCAATTGCCTTTGCAAGGAAAAATTGATCTGTATTCATCTGGACAAAAAAAAGGCCCGAAGGCCTTTGAATTAGTGATTGAGCATAACAGGCATAACCAGCATAAGGATATCTTCTTCGGAGTCTGATTGATCTGGTAAGAGTAAACCAGCTCTATTTGGAGCACTCATTTCCATAACGACATTGTCAGTATCCAGATTACTCAACATTTCAATGATAAAGCGAGAGTTAAATCCAATCTCCATATCTTCTCCTTCATACTGGCATGTTAAGCGCTCAGCAGCTTCATTTGAAAAGTCAAGATCTTCAGCACTGATATTAAGTTCACTTCCCGCTACTTTTAACCTCACTTGGTGCGTGGTTTTATTCGAGAAGATGCTCACCCTTCTTATTGAGTTTAGCAATGCTAAACGATCTATGGTAAGCTTGTTTGGGTTTTCTTTAGGTATAACCGCATCGTAGTTTGGATACTTCCCATCAATGAGTCTACAAATGAGTTCTACTTGATCTATTTTAAAGTGGGCATTTGTTTCATTGTACTCAACCTCAACTTGCGTAGAGATGCTGGAAGTCAAACTCTTCAGTAAGTTTAGTGGCTTCTTCGGCATAATGAATGAAGCCGCCTTGTCTGATTTTACATCATTGCGCGTATAGCGAACGAGCTTGTGTGCATCCGTTGCTACAAAAGTTGCGTGTTCTTTGTCTAGCTCAAAAAACACCCCGCTCATTACTGGGCGAAGCTCGTCGTTACCAGTAGCGAATATGGTTTTATTGATTGCGTTAAAAAGTGAACCTGAATCTAAGTTCATATTTGAAGACCCATCAATGCTTGGTACACGCGGAAACTCCTCACCATTTTGACCACTGAGTTTGTATTTCCCATTGTCTGATGAAATTTCAATTCCGAACTGGTCATTTTCAATATGAAAACTCAATGGCTGATCTGGAAAGGTTTTTAACGTATCAAGTAAAAGGCGAGCTGGAACAGCAATGGTCCCATCTTCTTCAGCTTTTTCTAACTCAATCGAGGTTATCATAGTGGTCTCTAAATCAGACGCGTAGATTGAAAGAGTTTGATTCTTTATCTCGAATAAGAAGTTGTCCAGAATAGGAAGTGTATTGTTATTATTCAATACACCACTTACAGCTTGTAAGTGTTTCAATAAGCCAGTGCTACTAACAATGAATTTCATCGATCACAGATTTAAGCGATTCAAACAAATATAGGCAATCGAGTAGGGGGTATAGGCCTCATTAAGTCCGCATTACCCACAACTTTTCAACAAGTTTTACAGGGTGTCACTTGCTAAAAAAACGCGGTTGCTTCAATATTGGATCCATATGATGATACTGCAATAAAACGGTATCTGTCATGTTGAGGTGACCGTACATGCGATCCAGGTCATAATCGATTTCATTTCCATCTAAGTCCATGAAACCAGCCCCTACAGGTTTTTTGTAACCTGCAACCTCAGTTGTCTTACCCGAACGATCCGTGAGTTTCATCTCAAATTCAGGAAGGGTTAAAAAAACACTATCAATGTTATTTGGATCACTTGGGTTAACAACTGCTTCAAAATTAACCTTGCGGAAATAGTTTAAATAGGAAATTAACTGTGTTGAGTCCAGGTTTGGAATTACTTGACCACTTGAGTTTCTTACTTCAAAGAATTCATTCGTTGCATGAATGGCATAGTTACGTTGAGGTTCTTGGGGGAAATTCAATGAAATACTGGCAATGTCCCGCGGGTCATGATTAAAAATTACGTTTCGGCGGTAATCTTGTTCATGCATAACATAACGTGGACTTAAGTATCCGTGTTGACCTTCAATATGCATTAAATAAGGATTATCAGCCCCTTCTAGCAACATGTAGCTACCGCTATGATAGAGGTCTGGAGTCCCAATGTAATAGACCTTTGAAGGGTCCTCACCGCCAGTGTAAATTTCAACCTTAGTCCCTAGAGAGGCAATTTTTTTAACCACAGTATTGTATGCTGCTTTCGGAACAGGTGCTTTAACTTTAAGCTCTTTCATTGTAGCCAAAAGCGTTTTGATAACATCCTGACGCGCGAAATACGTTCGATTTACTTCCCACGTATCTTCGTCTAATCGTTCCAGTAGTATGTCATTCCCCTTTTTATCGGCCATGTATATTTTGGTTACTGCACTTGTGTCAGCAACTGCAAACGCCGTATCGTCCGATGTGAGGGTATTAGCTTTTTCAGAAGAGCTAAAGTAATACGCTGCTCCGCCTAGCAAGAACAAGAATAAAAGTGCAATGAGGTTTTTTTTCATATTCAGCGGGTATATTTTATTTTCCTAAGGTAGAAATGGAGTAATCCAAAACCGAGTACTACTAATATGGGTATAGCTGTATTTAGTATTTGCCAATGACTCGCACGAACAGTTACTTGTTGCTCGTCGAGGAGTCGAATGCGGAACACTTTTGACCGCGCATTGATAAGTCCATCATCGTCCAGCAGGTAGTTCATGCAATTCATTAGAAACTCTTTATTACCGTAGGTTCTGCCTGTGTATTTATCAAATCCAAGCGCGTAATATTCATCTTTAACCAAGTTCACGGGGTTGGCTGCAATGTCGGCATCTGAAACAACAATCATTTTGGTTGCGATACTGCGTTCTTTGTAACTGAACTCTGGATTCTCGGTAATGGCTTTGGTTAACCTATTTTTAAATACAGATTCAAATTCACCTTCCAAGAGTACAGCAACCGGAAGTCTGCCTTTGGTGTACTGTTGTTTTGAAGGAGCCTCACGAAGAATGTTAAGTGATATTCGTGTTGGTGCCTTAACAAGCTTACTGTACTTGGATGAAGTCAGCAGTACGGTTCGCTCCAGTTGCAGGTCTTCTTTGCGCACAAAATCTATTGTGCTGATAAAGTCTGTTTTAAGCGCATCGATGTTATTCACAATAGGATGGTTACCGTTCCCCATTACTAATGGAGAGTAGTACCATGGAAAAAACTCTTGTTGAGGCTGATTTCCAATCATTCCAGTAACTACAGGGATTGGCAAAGCTTGAAGGTCCATTACTAAGTCTGGGTTTAATCGAACTCCATACTTAAACAGTTGGTCTCCCAGGTTAACATCTTTGGCTAACCCCATTGCAATTCCATTTTTCTGGATTGAATCCATATTGGCGGCAACGGGTTCTACTAGCCATAAGGCTTTGCCACCGCGCATGATAAACTGATCAATAATGTACTTGTCCTTTTCTGTGAATGCACTATCAGGACCTGCTATTACAATAGCATCAGCTAGATTCAAGGCGTCGACTTTGCCCTCAATGGCAACTCGTTCAACTTGGTAAAACTCGCTTAAGCCTTCAACCCAATCTGAAGTTTCAAGCTGCGAGTGTTCATCGTGCCCAGTAATAAAGAATATGCGTTTAGCTACAGGCTTGGTTAAAGCTTGAATAGCACTCGATAATTCGTATTCCAACTGTTGAATACTGTTGTTCAACATTACCTCGCGGGGAGCGCCAACTTGACTTTTGAGCAGTTGAACAGGAATCTCCTCGTTTCTATAACGTAAGATGGCTCCGGGAAATACAATTTGCTCCGTTTGTTTATCTCCATCACGGCTTTTTAAATTCGTATACATTAATCCCTTTTTGGAAAGCTCACGGTAAATGTTGTTCCGCTTTTGCTTGTCCGGACTAGCTGAAGGATCTATGAACTCATATTGGATATTATCTGCGCCATATACACGAAATTCATCAATCATTTCTTGAGTGGCATCGTGGAGCCGTTTGAAATCAGCAGGTAAGTCTCCTGCCAAGTATACTTTGATGGTAACAATGTCTTCAAGTTCTTGGAGTTGTGTTTTAGTTGCCTCCGTAAGTGAAAAGCGCTTTTCGGATGTTAAATCAAATCGCTCGAAAACATGATCTGAAATTATGTTGACTAAGATAATAGCAGCTACTCCGTATACGAGTAGAAGTAAACTGTTCCGCTTATGTTTAGGATTGTTCGTTACCATTTTCTGCTCTCCAATTTAACTTTAGTAAGTAGCAAAAAGAGTGCGATTAAACTCAAGAAGTAGATCAAGTCACGTGTGTCAATTACCCCACGACTTATAGAGATGTAATGTGCGTTAATTCCCAAATTTAAAATAAGACTATCCCAAGTGCCAAATAAATCATAGCTACCAATCTGGTCAAAGCCTACATAGATCATGCAGGAAATAAATACGGCAATTATGAATGAAACGATTTGATTTTGGCTGAGCGAAGAGGCAAACGTTCCAATTGCAATAAGTCCGCCGGCTAAAAAAAGTAAGCCAAGGTAAGACCCCCAAATTGCACCATGGTCAACGTTTCCTTCTGGAACCGCAAGTTTGTTAATCGTGTAGTAATAGATGAGGGTAGGGATAAGTGCGAAGATTACGAGCAAAAAAGACGCTAAATACTTGGAGATAATAATGTGCCAGTCTGTTAGTGGTTTAGTGAGCAGAAGTTCTAACGTACCTGTGCGGCGTTCTTCAGAGAATGAGCGCATTGTAATTGCTGAGGCTAAAAAGATCAGCACCCAAGGTGCCATAATGAATAATGTGTCCATGTTAGCATAACCAGCATCAAGTACATTTAGTCCACCGGGAAACACCCACATTACTAAGCTCACAGATGCTAGAAAAACTGCAATAACTATATAGCCTATCAGGGAGCTTAAAAACCCAACTACCTCTTTTCGCAACAACGCGATCATACCAATCCTTCCATTTTTACAAGGCGTCAAATTTAGTGTATTTAGATGGCCTGTTCAATGCCATCTTGAAGGAATGGTGGAATTTGGTAATGGAGAACTAATTATGGGTGATAGCTGAGTATTCTTTACGAAAAAGTACTTTTGCAGCCGAAAATAATTAGGCATGAAAGTTTTAAAATTTGGCGGAACTTCATTGGGTTCACCTGAGCGCATGAAGGAAGTGGCAAGACTGATTCAAAATAGTCCGGGATGTATTGTGGTTCTTTCTGCTATTTCAGGAACAACCAATGCGTTGGTAGCATTGTCAAAGCTTTTGTTCAATCAGGATTTGGGTCAGTTCAATAAACAACTATCACAACTCGAGGAACACTACATTGCATTTATCCAAGAATTGTTGGATAGCGATGAATTGCGCGAAGAGGCGTATGCTATTTTAACTGAACACCTAAATCAAATCGATGCGTTCTCGAGAGATATGTTTACTGTTCATGAGGAACGTGCAATACTTGCCCAAGGTGAGTTGCTCAGTACAGCACTTTTTGTTCTTCACTGTAAAGAAATAGGGGTAAAAGCAGAACTGCTTCCAGCCCTAGAGTTTATGCGAATCAATAGCGATTTGGAGCCCGACTCGTATTACATCTGGGTGAATTTGGATAGGATGCTTAAAGAGCGAAGTTCAGCAGATTTTTTCGTGACTCAAGGTTACATATGCAGGAACGCCTATGGGGAGCTCGATAACCTAAAAAGGGGTGGCAGCGATTACTCTGCCTCGCTAATAGGTGCAGCTGTTGATGCAGAAGAGATTCAAGTATGGACGGATATTGATGGGATGCATAATAACGATCCCCGATTTGTTACCCCTACAAAACCAATCCGACACCTTTCGTTTGCAGAAGCTGCAGAGTTAGCCTATTTCGGAGCTAAAATCTTACACCCCTCAAGTGTTCGGCCTGCACAGGAAAAAGGGATTCCTGTTCGCTTGAAAAATACGTTAGATCCAGAGGCAGAAGGGACGCTTATTTCTGAGGTGTCAGAGGCTACATCAATTAAAGCTGTTGCAGCAAAAGATGGCATAACCGCTATTAAAATTAAGTCGGGCAGGATGTTGTTAGCTTATGGGTTTCTAAAAGCGGTATTTGAAGTGTTTGAGTTGTATAAAACTCCTATCGATATGGTTACTACATCTGAGGTGGCCGTGTCGGTGACCATAGATAATGCAGCAAAATTAAATGAGGTTGTTGCTGACTTGGAGAAGTTTGGCCAGGTTGAGGTGGATGAAGACTTGACAATTGTTTGTGTTGTAGGTGATTTTTTAGCTGAGCATGCTGGCTTTGCAGCTCGTATAATGTCTGCAGTTAAGGAGATCCCATTGCGTATGGTAAGTTATGGAGGCAGCAGAAATAACGTTTCTTTTTTAGTCGCCACTAAAGATAAAGCTAATGCTCTGCAAGCATTAAACGATAACCTCTTTTAAGCAGAACACCAATGGATTTAGATGCTCTAGTAGGTGAATACGGAACACCTTTTTACCTGTACCGAATGGATAGGCTTAATGCCCTTATTGATACAGCCACAAATGAAGCGAGTAAATATAACTTTCACCTTCATTATGCTATCAAGGCTAATGCAAACCCGAAAGTTTTAGAGGTTGTAAAGCGAGCGGGAATAGGTATTGATTGTGTGACTGGAAATGAAGTTCAAGCTGCGGTAAATGCTGGTTTTAGTGGCGGCCAAATTGCTTTTGCTGGGGTAGGGAAAACTGACCATGAAATCAAACTAGGTTTGGAGCACGGAATTTTTTCATTCAATGTAGAGTCATTCGAAGAACTTCAAGTCATTGAAGAGATCTCAGCCCAAACAGGCCAACAAGCGCCAATCGCACTTCGCATTAATCCTGATGTAAATGCAAATACACATAAGTACATCACCACCGGATTAGAAGAGAATAAGTTCGGAATTAATGTTAGCGACTTAGAACGGGTAACAGCTTTCATTATGGCATCTGAATCGCTTAAGTTGAAAGGAATACATTTTCACATAGGGTCACAAATTACAGACCTTTCCGCTTTCAAAAACTTATGCCTTAAGGTCAATGAATTGCAAAGCTGGTTTGAAGCAAAACGCATACGATTGGATCATGTTAACGTGGGTGGAGGACTCGGTATAGATTATGAACATCCCGATGAGAAATTAATCCCTGATTTTGCTAATTACTTCAGGATCTTCAATGAATTCCTGCAATTGAGACCAGGTCAGCAAGTTCATTTTGAATTGGGGCGTGCATTGGTTGCAAATGCGGGTGACCTTATCTCGAAAGCTGTTTATGTAAAAAAAGGAATTCGAACAGACTTTGTGATCCTAGATGCTGGTATGACTGAATTAATTCGTCCTGCGCTTTATCAAGCCTATCATAAAATAGAAAACTGGACAAGTACTATTTCTGAAACTTCCAAGTACGATGTGGTAGGACCGATCTGTGAATCAAGCGATTGCTTTGGAAAACAAGTGGAACTTCCCGTGACCAAACGCGGAGATGTTTTAGCCATTCGCTGTGCGGGAGCATATGGCGAAGTGATGCGCTCCAATTATAACTTAAGGCCAGAAATCCCAGCTGTTTTTATTGACTCCTAAATTATTGTTGCTTTTTCACGATTCTTTAATTAGGCGCGCATACTAAAATCAGCCTAAAAAAACAGAGTTGGCTATTCTAGTTATGCGTTTTAAAACAAGGTATTGGGTGTTTTTCACATGGTTCAAGGTGCTATAAATCAATATTTTAATTTAGACATCACCGGTGTGGTGTTAGCCCATTGAATGAACTGTTTAGGTTGTTCAGAATATAATGTTCCTTTTTTAAGTTTTGAATAGAATAAAAATATACAATTGCAGCCCTGAAAAGGTTTTAGATAGAACTTTAAACATTTATGCTCGTAGATGGTTAAAGTATTAGGGTTAGGTTAGATTTAATGGTTCGAAAAGGGGATGGCGCTCATGCTGTCCTCTTTTTGTTTTCAGTAAGTTCTTAACTTCATTATGCACGGTCATTTAACTACCTTCACCAACTATGTTCGAAACCAAGCAAGGATCGCTGAAATCGGGCTTTCAAGGCAACCTAAATAACACCAGGTATTTTGAAGGTTGGTACACACGGATTACGAATCCAATAAATGGCAACAGTACCGTTGTGATTTTAGGAGTTTGCTTGAATCCAAAGCACAGTTTTGGTTTTCTACAATGGTTTGACTCCAGTCATGAAGTGCACTTCAAGGAATATTCAATTGATCAATGCACATTCCGGCACGACCCCACGTGGTCAGTAAATATTGGCGGAAACACCTTGAGTGAGAAACAGCTTTTTGTAAACGACGCGGGGCTGGCAATCAGTGTTAAGTTTGAGCATGTTGCTGTTTTACCCAGAGGAATCTGGGGGGATGGGGTGTTGGGTCCAGCATCGTACATTAATGCATTACCATGTAATCATGCTGTGATCGGATTGTATGCAATGGGCGCTCTTCAAAGCCATCAAGATAGAGGTACAGCAGTTTTAGCGTATTTAGAGAAAGACTGGGGAAAAGCTTTTCCGGAGAAACACATTTGGCTCCAAGCTTTTTTTCCTGGTCAAGAAGGATCGTTAATGTTAGCTGTTGCTGAGCTGAACTTTTTTGGGGTACGCGTAAATGTCTATACTGCTACCCTTAAGGTTGGTGAACACTGCCATTTGTTCAATCAGTATCAATTCGCTAGAATGACCATGTTACAGGTCGATAAGGAATCAGTGGATTTAACCTTCACCTTCAAACGTAAAAAGTTACAGGTAAAAGCACGTATGCAAGATTCCGTTGAGCTTAGGTCACCAAGCCGCGGAGGGATGGATGGTGTAGTTCGCGAAAGTCTAAATGCTTCCGTAGAAGTAGCATTCAATCACGGATCAAATGAACACATTTTGTCAACACATACGGGTGCGCTGGAAATAGAGTGGTAGGCTATGCTATGTTGTTGAATACAGCCTGAACATCATCGTCATCTTCAATTTTGTCTAGCAGCTTTTCTACATCTTCCATGTCGTCTTCTGAAAGCTCAATAGGAGAAGTAGGGATGCGTTCTAGCGAAGACTTTTTTACTTCTATCCCCATCTCATCGAATGCAGTAGAGAGGTTCCCGAAATCTGTGTAATCTGCAGTAGCCATGGCGAGTTGGTTTTCACCCTCCTCAGCTTCCAATGCCTCAATCTCTTGAAGACCATAATCAATAAGCTCAAGCTCAAGATCTTCCAAATCTTTGCCTTCTGGTACTTCAAACCGAAAAATAGCTTTACGATCAAACATGAACTCAAGTGAGCCATTAACTACAAGTGAACCGCCTGCTTTATTGAAGTAAGACTTTACATTGGCTACTGTTCTTGTAGTGTTATCTGTAGCACATTCAACAAATACCAAAACACCATGAGGACCTTTGCCTTCATAAGTAACCTCTTGGTAGTCGGCAGCATCATTTCCAGAAGCGCGTTTAATCGCATTCTCGATGTTGTCTTTAGGCATGTTCTGGGACTTGGCATTTTGAATTGCTGTTCGCAGTCGTGGATTCATATCGGGATCTTCACCACCCTCTTTCGCTGCTAGTGTAATTGCACGCGCTAGTTTGGGGAATATCTTTGACATTTTATCCCAGCGTTTTTCTTTTGCTGCTCTGCGGTATTCAAATGCTCTGCCCATAGAATCTTATGTTTAATGGACTACAAAAATAAGGAAAAGAAGGTGCCGTGAAAGGCGATTTTTATTTGATCTGATTTCATGATATTGACCAGAATTTAGGGCACAAAAAATGGGTTAGCTACTTGCATCGCGCCGCTACGACCGCTTACCCTTGCTACCTTCCGATCCTGGGGGATTCAGCAGGAGCTGGCCGTGCAAGACTAACCCAGCGGCAAAAGTAGTAAAAGCATAATGGAATAACAATGGGTAGGAGAAATTTCGGATTTTCAGATAACTTTGTGGCTCAACATTTTCAGATGGAACTACAAGAAGAATCAGTAGATTTTAAATCCACCTTAAATTATTCTGCCATGTATGGAATGGTGGTGGTTGTGATGAGTTTAATTCCACTAATATTTAACCTAGAAGGTGAATGGTGGTTTTCAATTATTTCTTTTGCTGCGAATATTACAGCATTATACTACCTGCTTAACACCATCAAAAAAGAGCATTATGCAGGAGTGATTTCCTATGGAAGAATAGTAAAACATGGTTCTCTCATTGCATCCCTTTCAAGTATACTAGTGGGTTCTCTCATTTACAGCTACCTGAAGGTCATTGATGGGTCCGTTGCAGCAAGAATGCTTGACTTAGCTTATGAGGAAATTGAGCAACTCAACCTTTCCGATAGGGAAATAGATCAAACAATGGCATTATATGAGCAGTTGTTTTCACCTGAGGGTTTTGCCACATCATCAATCCTTTCAACCGTTTTTTTTGGCGTTTTAATCTCCTTAGTTTTAGGGGCAGTTTTAAAGTCTAAATAGCACAGAGAACCATTACATGAAGGCATTAGATATCAGTATTGTTGTTCCACTATTTAATGAGGAGGAGTCTCTTCAAGAGCTTTTTGATTGGATAAAGCGCGTTTTAACCGCAGAGGGGAGGTCCTTTGAAGTTATTTTTATTGATGACGGAAGTACTGACCACTCATGGTCAATTTTGGAGGGAATGTCCGAAAAACATTCAGAAGTTAAACCAATACGTTTCCGAAGAAATTACGGTAAATCAGCGGCGCTTCAAGTAGGCTTTAAAGCAACATCTGGAAATGTAGTCGTTACCATGGACGCAGACCTTCAAGACAGCCCTGATGAACTTCCTGAACTGTATCAATTAATAGTCGAAGATGGGTATGACTTGATTTCAGGTTGGAAGCAAAAGCGCCATGATCCATTGTCAAAAACCATTCCTACTAAATTATTCAATTGGGCAACGCGAAAAGTGAGTGGGATTTACCTGCATGATTTCAATTGTGGACTAAAAGCTTACAAAGGTGAAGTGGTTCACAACATTGAAGTTTATGGCGAGATGCACCGCTATATTCCTGTAATTGCAAAGCAAGAAGGGTTTGCTAAAATTGGGGAAAAGGTGGTAGAGCATCGTGCAAGACCTTATGGAACCTCTAAGTTTGGATGGGAACGTTTCTTAAGGGGGTACTTGGATTTGCTGAGCATTACATTTGTGACAAAGTATGGGAAGCGTCCGATGCATTTTTTCGGCCCATTGGGCACACTCATGTTTGCTGCTGGATTTGTGTTGGCGGCATTTATAGGGATTGAGAAACTGTATTACCTTATGGTTGTTCACGAAAAGAAAGCCCTGATAGCAGATAATCCGCTTTTCTACATTGCACTTACTGTAATGCTCTTAGGAACTCAACTGTTTTTGGCAGGTTTCCTTGCTGAACTAATATCTCGAAACGCTCCAGAGCGCTCCCTCTATCAAGTGAGTGATCAGCGAAATTTGGATACATGAAGTATTCCGTTATAATTCCATTATATAATCGCCCCGATGAAATTCGGGAATTATTGGAGTCGCTCTGTCAGCAACAATACCGCGATTTTGAAGTGCTCGTGGTAGAAGATGGGAGTGAAAACGATGCAGCGGATATTGTACATTCATTTGAGCATCAACTCAATGTTCGCTATTTTACGAAACCCAATACAGGTCAGGGTTTTACGCGCAACTTTGCGTTTGAACATGCAAAAGGCGAGTGGTTTGTAATCTTTGATAGTGATGCGCTTATTCCTTCCAATTATTTCGATGAAGTAAACTTGTTTCTGGAAAAACATCCAGCGGTTCGTGTTTTTGGTGGACCAGATGCTGCACATCACTCATTTACCCCAGTACAAAAGGCTATTTCGTATTCAATGACTTCATTGTTTACAACGGGAGGTATTCGTGGTAATGAAGAGCATGTGGGAGCATTTCACCCTAGAAGCTTTAATATGGGTATTCATCGCTCAGTATGGAAAAATCTTGGAGGCTTTAAAATTACACGGATGGGTGAAGACTTGGAGTACTCCATACGTATTATAAATGCTGGATATACTTCGGCTTTAATTCCTAAAGCCTTTATTTACCACAAACGGAGAACAAGTATCGTTCAGTTCTATAAGCAGTTATTCTTCTTTGGTAGGGCCAGAATTAATATCAAACGGTTTTACCCAAATGAGGTGAAAGTGGTACACCTCTTACCTGCCGTATTTGTGCTTAGTTGCTTTGCACTTGGGGCGACCTTTTTCATAGATTTCGACTTGTTTAAAATAGGTATTGGTATTTTCGGAGTGTATTACGCGTTAATTTTTTTAGACTCCCTTGTGAAGAATAAATCATTACCCGTTGCACTAATCAGTATAGTTACTTCGTTTGTTCAGTTGTATGCATATGGAATGGGTTTCTTTTCAGAAGGACGCAAATTCATTGTTGAACAAAAACAGTCTGTTACGTGAAAAGCGTAAAGGGTGTTCAACATTCAAAATGGTAGTTATGACACGAATTGTAGGTCTATTTATTGGATGCTTGTTGAGCGTTATGTCTTTTGCCCAAACAGATACGTTGAATCAAACAGATGATGCTGGTCAGAAACATGGGTATTGGATTAAAAAAATAGACCGTGGCACCAAACAGTATGAAGGAAGGTTTAACCATGGAGTACCTGTTGGCGAATTTACCTACTACGATTATAAGGAAAAGGAAAGTGCCCACGTAGTTTTCCGTGAGGATGGAACAGGTGATGCAACAATATTTTATACTAACCGGAAAGTAATGGCGAAAGGCCCATACCTGAATAAGTTGAAATCAGGTATGTGGTTCTTTTATGATGGGAATGGTAACTTAAGTGCCAAAGAAGAATACGCAGCTGGCAAACGACACGGTGTTTCTGTTACTTTTTACGATAATGGCCAAGTTTCAAGGTCTACAGAATTTGTTGAAGGGTTAGAAACTGGTGAGCGCTTAGAGTTTTGGCCAGACGGAACAAAAAAGTTTGAAGGGAGTTATATTGATGGAAATCCAGATGGTAATGTCGTATATTACAGTGTTACAGGTAAGGTAGAGATGGAAGGCTCCTATCGCAATGCAGTGAAAGATGGTGTATGGAAGTTTTACAATGAAAAAGGCTTTGAAAAACTGGTTAGAAAATATGACCTCGGTAGGGTTGAAAAAGAAGTTATGCTGGACAATTAGTCTTGTAAGTGCTCTTGGATTTCAGCCTATAAGAGCACAGCTTGCTCCAAACCATTACCTCGTTGAATTCACAGATAAGCTAAACTCGCCCTTCTCTGTCACATCTCCGTCTGAATTCCTGAGTGCGCGCGCGATTGATCGTAGAGTTACTCAGAATATCCCTATTCTAATCGAAGATTTACCTGTTAACCCCGCTTACATTCAGTCAATAAATGCCCTGAACGGAGCGCGGGTAAAATATGCTTTAAAATGGTTCAATGCCGCCGTGGTTGAGCTTGCGGACACCAATTTACGTGCTGCAATTCAGTCGCTGCCACATGTAATCGATGTTTCGAGTGGTAAAAAATTGGGGTATAAAAAGTATGGTTCAAGTGAGGACAAATTGGCAATAAATTTTGCCGATAAAAAAGGAACTGTAGCTTATGTGCAGTCTTTATATGGTGCTGCTGAAGACCAACTTGGACTTATCAATTTACCCAATCTCCATAATGATGGCTTTTATGGAAAGGGGATACAAATCGGCGTCATGGATGCTGGGTTTGCAGGACTAGACACCCTCAAAGCTTTTGATTCATTATTCTCAAATAATCAAATTCTAGGGGGGTGGGATTTTGTTGATGGCAGTCCAATTTCATACAATAAACACAGTCACGGAATGGCTGTGATGTCCTTTTTAGGAGCCAATGTTCCAAATGAATTAATGGGAGCCGCCCCGGCTTCAGAATACTATTTGTATCGAACAGAAAATGCAGGAACTGAGTTGTTATTAGAAGAATACAATTGGGTTGCTGCTGCAGAAGCAGCCGATAGTGCAGGAGTTGATTTGTTAACAACCTCCTTGGGGTATACAACGTTCGATGATTCATTGCAAAATCACACTTACCTAGACCTAGACGGAAACACAACCCCAATGGCAAGAGGAGCTAATATTGCTGCTTCAAAAGGAATGCTCGTTGTTAATTCAGCAGGAAATTATGGAAATAACCCTTGGTTCCACATTGGTACTCCAGCAGATGCTCATGGAGTGCTTGCAGTAGGAGCGACCGAAGTAAATGGGTCTATAGCAGAATTTAGCAGTAGAGGTCCGGCAAGCGATGGGGCAATTAAGCCAAATGTATCAGCCGCAGGTGCAGCTGTCGCATCTTGGTGGTATGGCGATTCTATACGCTACGTTTATGGCACTTCATTCAGCGGACCTACAGTTGCAGGTGCTGCTGCTTGCTTGTGGCAAAGTGAACCGAACCAACCTGCGCGAAATATTTTTGAAGCCATAGAGCGAAGTGCTCACCTGTACCATAGCCCTAACGCCGATTACGGATACGGGATCCCGAATTTTGAAAGCGCAAATGCAATTTTAGCCGGGTTGCCAGAACGGAAAGGAGATGATGCGCTTGTCTTTTTTCCGAATCCAACGCAAACGGTTACCACCGTTTCCTGGAACCCCGTATTAGGCTCCCCGATGTTTTTTATCTATGATATAAATGGGAGGCAAGTTTTTCAAGAATTAGCAACTCCAGAATCAAATACACTTGAGCTTACTCAATTTGAAGCGCTATCCCCTGGGGTTTACCATGTGAAAATTCGTTTCGATGCAGTTTCAATTGTAAGAAGTGTTGTGAAATACTAATTGGATTTGAGTTAAAAAAACCACTTTGCGTTACCGAGCGTATATTAGTCACCAACGCTAAAATTTATGAAAATCTATCACGCCCTCTCTAAAGTTCCTGTACTTTCTAAGCACTATAATCTAAAAATACTTGCAGTTGCATTTGTCGGGATACACATTCCATTGTTCGGAATAATCGGATACCTATTAATTACACAATTGCCAGAAGAATTGGCAATAACACTAGGGGTGTTTACTTTAATTTTCACATTAGCTGCAACTGCCATTACTTTAATTATTCTCAATAAGTTGCTATTACCCGTTTTACGCGCAAAAAACACCCTAAATGCATATTTATACGAAGGAAAAGTAGAGTCAATTCCTGCAGGGTACCGGGATGAGGTAGGGGTTTTAATGACAGATGTACATCGCGCAATAAATGCATTACAGACGTTTGAAAAAGAACGTTCCAACACGCTTCAAATGTTGAGTCACGATTTGCAAAGTCCAGCGAGATCAGCACTGAGTATGATCGATTTCATAAAGGAAGAATCAAGTGAGGATGAGCGCTTGTCAATGTTAAACTTGTTAGAACAGGCCATTAAAAAACAACTGAATCAATTGAATGACTCGATGACATTACTTCGCAGCGCCCAGTTTGAAGGTGGTACGAGGAATTTAATGCATGAAGTGAGTTTGGATGTGTTTACTCAAAAAATCATTCAAGGATTCGAACATCAAACGCTTCCCAAGGAGCTGACAATAAATTACACAAAAATTAAAATGGATGTGCATATCCCAGAGCGTGAACTGAGAATGGTGCTGACTAATGTGCTGGATAATGCCATTAAGTTTTCTTCGAAAGGATCGCAGATTGATGTGAGTGCATCCGTTTTGGATAATTCCTTGGAATTTCGAATTACCGACAAAGGGATGGGGTTTGAACCAAGTAGGGTAGAAGATATATTTCAGTATAACTCACCAATGATGCGCAAAGGAACAGGAGATGAGGCCTCTCATGGTATCGGGATGCACCTGTGCAGAAAAATGATCGAAGCTGTAGGTGGGAGTATAAATGCAATTAGTGAAGGACCAGGCCAAGGTTCAACCTTTACGATAACACTGCCTTGCGAACATTAAGCACCTGCAACAGTTGAGAGGCTCCATGCCATGGGTTTATCGTCAAAATGAACCTTTGTTAATGCCCAAACTTCTTTGAATAGTTCGGAATGTCTATAACGTTCCAAGTCGGCTTCATCGTTCCAATGCGAGTAAGTCATTAAAATAGCTGGATCAGAGGTCCCTTGTAATAAGGTAACATCAATACACCCAGGTGCGGAAGCTATGCGCTCCTTGTAACGTTCAAAAGTTTCTAAAAATTCGGGGATGCGTTCTGGTTTGAACGTCATCTTCACAATTCTAGTGATCATTGAATTCAATGCTTATAATTTCGTTTGCCTTAACGCTAAGTAGCTGACTGGCGTTAGCACCACGCATGGCGATTTCCAATAAATCGGTCTCCCCAAACAATGCAACGATATCACCTTCATCAACATCTGAGTAACGTTTAGAGATTTTTTTAGCCCTGAATGATGGCTTCCGAAACGTGATTTCAAAAGGCCTGTTCTTCGCTATTTGGAGAAATACCTCCTTGCGAACGTTGGTTATGATATTTCCATAACTGTCAATGTAAATTGCCTGAGCTCTGATGAAGTCGGTAGAGGTAATAGGCTCACCCAACACCGCTGGCCTGAGGCTTGCATAATTGCGGCTGATAACTTCCATGGTGCCGCCTCTGGCAATATGACACGCGGCTTTGACAAAAATATCTTTCGTAGCAAAGGTTTCCATACCCGGGGTTGATTGAATTGACAATCCAGCCCACCGGTCAGGGAAATCAGGGTTAAAAAGAAGCGAAAAGATGCCGTTGTCGGCACCTATGAAAAAGTGCCCTTCATGTGAAACAATGACGTGCTCTACTTGGTCGGTTGACTCAGGCAGCATACCAATAATATGAATCGAGCCTTCAGGGAACTCCCGCCAAACATTTTTGATAACAAAGGAAGCTTTTAGTAAATCGTATTTTGGAATATCATGACTAATGTCCACAATAGTAACATCTGGCAACTGTTTAAGGATAGCCCCCTTAATTGCTGCCACATAATGATCGGCTGTTCCTAAATCGCTCGTGAGTGTTATTATTGGCATTGTTGCTTCCGAAAATACTTTTGGTCAGGTTTTGACTGATTAAATTGGCTTACTTTTGCTAATGCGAAAGTAGAAAATGTTTCACGCTATTTCTAAATTTTAAGTTGCCCTTGCAAGAGTCTGTTATTGAGTTTGATACTAGTAATCCCGTAGCTATATTCGGAGTTAATAATGCGCATATAAGTCGTATTAAATCCCACTTTCCAAAATTGAAGATTTTGGCAAGAGGCACCCAGATAATTGCTAAAGGAGATGAAGACGAACTTCAGCATTTTAATGCCAAATTTGCATTGATAGTTGAGCATTATAAAAAACATAATCACCTTACCGAATCCACAATCGATATGTTGCTGAGCCCAGATGGAGAACGCCTGGTGAAATCAGAGAAATTTCTTGATGAGGTTTTGGTCCATGGGGCAGAGGGAAATTTAATTAAAGCGAGAACCCCGAATCAGCAAAAAATGGTGCATGTTGTAAATGAAAACGACATGCTTTTTGCCGTAGGTCCGGCTGGAACAGGAAAGACGTATACTGCTGTTGCACTGGCAGTTAGGGCACTCAAGAATAAAGAAGTAAAACGAATCATTTTAACGCGTCCTGCTGTTGAAGCAGGTGAGAATCTCGGCTTTTTACCAGGGGATTTAAAGGAAAAGTTAGACCCGTATTTGATGCCACTTTACGATGCGTTGCGGGATATGATTCCAGACGATCGACTAGAGGCTTTTATTGAGCGAGGCATCGTCCAAATAGCTCCTTTAGCTTTTATGAGAGGAAGAACGCTTGATAATGCTTTTGTTATTCTAGATGAGGCACAAAATGCCACATTTAGTCAAATGAAAATGTTCTTAACCCGCATGGGGAAGTCCGCCAAGTTTATAATTACTGGAGATCAAAGCCAAATAGATTTACCACGAAAGTCTCAATCTGGGTTGATCCATGCGCTAAATTTGCTTGAAGGAGTTAATGGAATTGGAGTAGTTCATCTCGATGGCAGCGATGTTATCCGCCATAAATTGGTAAAAGCCATCATTAAAGCATACGAAACATACGAAGAAGACGAATCATCCCAACGAAGAAAGCATACCAAGAATGATTAATACTATACAGGATACAAATTTTGTCTTTCCAGAACAAGCGTCTGTTTATCGTGGAAAGGTTCGCGAAGTTTACCGCTTGAAAAATGATTTGATGGTAATGATCGCTACAGATAGGATATCTGCCTTTGATGTGGTTCTTCCTAAAGGCATTCCATTTAAAGGTCAAGTGCTAAATCAAATCGCAGGCAAGTTTCTAGATGCCACTGAAGATATAGTGCCAAATTGGAAACTGGGAACACCTGACCCGAACGTAACAATCGGGAAAGCATGTGAACCATTTATGGTTGAAATGGTTGTTCGCGGATACCTTGCTGGACATGCATGGAGAACTTATCGAGCTGGGAAACGTGAATTATGTGGTGTGGCATTACCTGATGGGCTAAGCGAAAATGATCGCTTGCCAACCCCAATCATTACACCAACAACCAAGGCACATGTGGGGCATGATGAAGACATTTCTAAGGGTGAAATCCTCAGCCAAGGAATTGTTTCAAAAGCGGATTATGAACAACTTGAAAATTACAGTTTAAAATTGTTTCAGCGGGGTTCAGAAATGGCTTCAGATCGTGGTTTGATCTTGGTTGATACCAAGTACGAATTTGGCAAAGCTAAGGATGGACAGATTACGTTGATTGATGAAATTCATACTCCCGATTCTTCGCGGTACTTTTATGCAGATGGTTTTGATGAGCGACAAAAAGCTGGCTTGGCACAACGTCAACTGTCAAAAGAGTTTGTTCGTCAATGGCTAATTGAGAATGGGTTTCAAGGTAAGGAGGGACAAGCTATTCCAGCAATGACCGATGAATACGTTGAGTCTGTTAGTCAACGTTACATTGAACTATATGAACACATCACAGGTGATGCGTTTATAAAATCAAATTCCGACAATAGGATGCAAGAAATTGAAGCGCACACATTAGGTTGGTTGAGTAAACGCTGAATTACCCTACAAGTTTGTGTGTAAGGGCAAGTTGAATCTGTTCCAACACGGCATGATGTTCTGGTTTACGAACTTCCAAATAATCCCGTAACTTAATTATTTCACGTTCCATCTCTGCTCCTGAGCCAATGTTTTCACCATGCTCAATGATTGTAAAGCATTCAAATGCAGTTAGATAGTCACTTTCAATTGCGATGTCGATTAAGAAAGACAGATGGCCTTTAACCTCTAATCCAGCTTCCCAGAATATCGAAAGCAATACAGCCCTGTGATCTTTGGCGCGTTTAGATGCGATGATTTCCATCAAAGGAGCCACCACGTCGGTATCCTTGAGGTTAAAAAGCACTTCTTTTACTGCAGCTTGGACCTCGCTATTTTCATTGTCGATTAATAACTGAACTAACAACGGTATAGCAGATGCATCTCCTAGTTTTTTAACCTTTTTTAGGGCGTCAAGAATGACGACATCCTCCGAGCTTTGAAGGTCTTTTAATACAGGTTCGAGCTTCTTAATCCTGGCTTTTTTCTGTGTAGCAGTTTCTTTTTTCATAATGTTAATCTCTCGCCCCAAAAATTGTAGACCCTAAACGTATCATATTACTACCACAGTCTATCGCTAATTTGTAATCTCCACTCATTCCCATCGAAAGGTACTCAAGGTTTAGCCTAGGATGTGATTGACTTTGCAGTTGCTTGTAGAGCTCACTTAACCGACCAAACTCTTTTTTAAGTTGCTTGGTGTTATCCGTAAAGGTGGCCATGCCCATAAGCCCTTTGATACAGATGTTCTCTAGGCCTTGAAATGCTTCATTTTCTATGAATGGGAGAAGTTCTTTTGGAGGAATTCCAAACTTGCTGTCCTCATCTGCTATATGCACCTGCAGTAAACAATTGATCGTGCGATCATTTTGAGCAGCCCTTTTGTTGATTTCTTTTGCTAACCTTAAGCTATCTACTGAGTGGATGAGGTGTACAAATGGAGCTATGTATTTGACCTTATTTCGTTGGAGGTGACCAATGAAGTGCCATGCAATATCATCTGGTAGCTGATCGTGTTTGTCAACGATTTCCTGAACTTTGTTCTCTCCAAAAGCACGTTGACCAGTGTTGTATGCTGCTTCAATGAGTTGAGCAGGTTTAGTTTTAGAGACGGCAACTAGTTCCACTCCTTCAGGGAGTGTTGAACGAATGTTGGATAGATTTTCGATAACTTCCATGCACCTTGTTTCCTGCAAAAGTACAAATCAATTTAATGGATATACGACCAAGCCACTCCGTAATTTCGGCTCTATCCAAGTAGTTTTGGGTGGCATAAAGCTGTTGGTGTCTGCCACCCACTTAAGGTGCTCTATGGCAACTGGGTATAGCATAAAAGCAACGCTATACGTGCCGTTATCTACTTCTTCTTTAATCGGATCACAGCCAGACATCCCGCCACGGAAGGCAACACGCTTATCGGTTTTAAGGTCACGAATTCCTAGAATTGGATCAAGTACATTTTGAGATAAGATTTCTGCATCCAAACTAGCAACAGGATCATCATTGTCAAATGAATTTTCACGAGTAAGCAAGCTGTACCACTTTCCATCAAGGTACATCGTGAAATAGTGTTCTTTTTGAGGCGCGATGTAGGTGTCATCTAATCCTTCTATATGAAAGGAGTTACTCAGCTTACTGAGGAAAGCATCTGGAGTCAAGCCATTTAAGTCGGTAACTAATCGATTGAAGTCATAAATCTGTATTTGACTTTCAGGGAGCAGGTACACCATGAAGTAGTTTGACGAAAATTCAGTATTGGAAGCATTTTTTCTACGCTCAAGACCCAACAATGCCGAAGATGCAGATCGGTGATGCCCATCTGCAATGTAAAGGGAATCAACTCCTTCAAATGACCTTGAAATTGCGTCGATATGATTGGGGTGTTTAACAATCCAGAAACGATGCCTTACGCGATCTGTTGACGTAAAATCAAACTCCGGCCTTTCCTCTGTGCAACTTGCGATGATGTGATCTAAATCGTCACGGTCTGGGTAGGTAAGAAGAACAGGCTCAGCATTAATTTGAGTTTTATCCAAGTATGATTTGAACATTTCCTCACGTTCAGTTAGAGTGTGCTCGTGCTTTTTGATCTTTCCATCTGCGTAATCATCAATGCTCGCTCCACCAACAATACCTGTATACATGTGGCCATCTTTAATTTGCTGATAGATGTAGAAATGAGCATCATCATCATTCCGATACACGCCGTCTGATACATATGATTTAAACGAATCCCTGACCTTTTCGTATTTATCCCTAGTATCATTTGGCTTACTTGGTGAGCTGAATTCAGGGTTGATTACGTGCAGAAACGTGTAAGGATTGTTTTTAAGTTTATCGTTAAGCGCCTCTTCCGTATAGCTTATGTAAGAGCGTGTTGCAACCAAGTGTACTTTGTCGCGAGTTGGAAGTAGCGCTTTAAATGGTTTTATTGAAGCCATATTTTGTGTTGTGCGGTTGGCCGTAAAGATAATTATACCGCCGTTATGAGTAAAAAAAAAGGCAAGTCAACTACTTGCCTTATAATCCACTATTCTTGTGGTTTAAGCATTATAGTGTTCCTTAACGATTGATGCAATCTCCATTCCAATACGTGCTTGGGCTTCAACAGTAGCGGCACCTATATGTGGACTTAAGCTCGCTGTTGAGCTCGCCAATACATCGGCCCTGGGAGTTGGTTCATTCTCAAAAACATCAACACCAGCATGAGCGAGTTTGCCTCGTTTAAGGGCATCAAGCATGGCACCTTCATCAACTACTCCACCGCGAGCAGTATTGATTAAAATTGCTCCATCTTTCATTGCTTCAAATTCTTTGGCGCCAATAGCTGGACCAGATTCTTGTGCTGGAATATGAAGTGTGATGAAGTCGGCTGATTGCAATACTTGCTCTTTGCTAACCGTCTTTACAGGTACGTCAACAACATGGTTTCCAACAGGTACTTGAATCGTAGTTTCTAATGCCGTGCGGTTAAACGCAACAACATTCATCCCACAACCCAAAGCGTATGAAGCAACGAATTGACCTATTCTGCCAAACCCAATAATACCTAGGGTTTTCCCTCGGAGCTCGACTCCTTTACCGTATTTCTTTTTGAGTACTTTGAACTCGGCTCCACCCTTCGTTGGCATGTTCCGATTTGCATCGTATAACCCACGAGCTGTACTAAAAAGATGTGCCATAACAAGTTCGGCAACAGCTTGGGATGAAGAGGCTGGCGTATTGAATACAGTTTTTCCCTGTTCACGCGCATAAGCAACATCTATGTTGTCCATGCCAACACCTCCGCGGCCAATCATTTCTAACCCTTTGCAAGCATCAATGATGTCTTTGCGAACTTTGGTTGCACTGCGCACTAAAAGTATTTTTATGTCTCGCTCATTGATAGCTTCGATGAGTTGTTCTTGAGGTACATTTTCAGTTGAAACTTCAAATCCCGCAGCTTCCATAGCAGCTTTTCCATCTGCCGAGATACCGTCATTTGCTAATACGTGAATAGCCATATGGTTGTCTTTTGAATTTAGTGATTTAATTTTTTCATGCAGTTTACAAGTACTTCTACGCTCTCAATTTCAAGTGCATTGTACATGCTTGCGCGGTAGCCGCCAACTGAACGGTGACCTTTCAGTCCATTGATGTTTGCTCCTTGCCAGAGCGCATTAAATTCATCTGCTTTAGACTCATCAGTTAGCACAAATGTGGCATTCATGTTTGAGCGGTCTTCAATTGCAGTAGTTCCTTCAAATAAAGGATTGCTATCAATTTCATTGTATAACATAGAAGCGCGTGCTTCAGCCTTTTTGGCTTGCGCATCTAGCCCTCCTTCGTTAATCATATGCCTTAAGTTTAACATAGAAACATATATCGGATAAACTGGAGGAGTGTTAAACATGGAGTCTTTTGAAGCATGAACCCCAAGATCCAGCATGGAAGGAATAGTGCGGTTTACACGACCAAGAACAGAATCTTTAACAATGTAAAGCGTAGTTCCTGCAGGACCGAGGTTTTTCTGTGCACCAGCATAGATGATGTCAAAGTCAGCAACATTTATTTTGCGTGAAAAAATGTCTGAAGACATGTCGCAAACCAATGGAGCTTGAGTTTTAGGGAACGATTTGATTTGAGTTCCGAAAATGGTGTTATTCGACGTTAGGTGAAGAAAGTCAGCATCGCTTGGAATCGCATACCCTTTCGGAATGTAATTGAAGTTTTGATCTGCAGATGAAGCTACAACATCTACTTGACCAAGCATTTTCGCTTCTTTAACAGCTTTCTTGGCCCAAGTGCCTGTTTCTAGGTAAGCTCCTTTTCCGCCTTCATTCATCATATTGTAGGCTGAAATTAGAAAACCAAGACTAGCTCCTCCTTGGAGAAATAAAACACTGTATCCAGCAGGAACGTTAAGAAGTTCTTTGACTAGGTTTTGCGCTTCTTCCATTACCGCAACAAACTCTTTGCTTCGATGCGACATTTCAAGCAATGATAAACCTGTATTGTTGTAGTTAATTACTGCTTGAGCAGCTTCTTGAAAAACGGGTTGGGGCAGAATGCAAGGTCCTGCACTGTAATTATGAACTTTAGCCATGAATTAAGGTTTTGTATCAAATTCGATGCGAAGTAAGAAATTCTTTTTCAATCAAGAACCTCAACTCGTTTGAAGGTAATATTAAGAATGCAGTAAACGGTTACTTCGGGTTTACTGGAAGGTTTTTACGCTCTGGGTTATTCCAAGTGCGATTTTCTTTAGGTTTTCGGATGTCTAAGTCTTTGGCTTCCTCCCAGTTACCCCTTTTTAACTGCAGTCCGTCGAAGATTCCTATTTCAGGAACATAAAATTCATAAATCTCTGCTAAATCCTCTCGCTTGGGATAAAGTCGGTTGTATACGATAGACTTTTCTTTTGGAATGTAGCGCAATGCCATGTAGGCCTCTTTGGCATGTTTGAATATGACACGCTTATTGGCGCGAATACCCATCTTAAAAACAGGTGCGCCAAATCGAGGTGATCCGCTCTTGGTAAAGGTTAGGACATCGATTACTTTTGTTTGAAGAGCTGTATTTACACCACGCCACCCAAGCAGAGCGTAAGCAGTTGTCTTATTTCTCTTGAACGGGACAATTTCGTAGTACAGCGCTCCATACCATTCATCTTCTTTTAATGTTTTAAAATCAGGACGAGAAAAGTTATCAGCTCCATCAGTTAATTCAGTCAATTGAACAGGGCCTTTCTTTTTAAGCTTGGTCTGAAGGAAGCCATAGTATCTATACGTTCCATTATCTAACGGAAGATTCCAAAGAATGAAGCGCACCCTTCCATCAGGAGCGAATAAATCTCCGATAAACGAAACTCCTTCAAGAGAAACAGTAAAAGAGCTGTCGGTCTTAAGAAAATCATGCAAAGCTACTTTGAACGAATCATTCTGGACAATTCGGGCACTTTCGGTTTTAGCATCGATAACCCGTTGACGTAAACGAATAACTTCTTCTATTGGAGATTTTAGCGATTCAGTTTGGCTAGCATAGCCGGAGAAGAAGTAAAGTGAACAAGTAGTAACGAGTAGGATTAATTTAGCCATAATGAAAGACAACTTAAACAAGTGCTATATATTGTAAGGTATACCTTTGCAAAGGTAAGTGACACATTAAGTATTGCAACAGCATGAATTTGAATGAACGAATTGCAGCCCTATCATTATGGGGTAATGCGTTAAAAGAAAAGCTTGAATCAGCAGACAGTCAACTCGAGGATCTGATTCATTTAGCTAATGCTAAAAATGGCTGGTTTGAGCAAGACAATGTGCGCTATGCGTTGAGGCAACTCATTGAGATGCTTGATGAACAAGCCCTGAAAATATGGGCCGAGGAAGAAAAGGTTGTTGATATTGAGCCCTTAAACCAAGTAGGTTTAATCATGGCTGGTAATTTGCCTCTAGTTGGATTTCATGATGTGCTGTGCGTGTTAATTAGTGGTAATCGAGCATTGGTGAAGCAATCCTCTAAAGATACTGTGTTGTGGCCTTATTTGATAAATGAATTAGGTAAGGCATCGGAGCACTTGGCAAATCGTATTGAGCTGACTGAAGGTATGATGAAGTCTGCAGATGCCTTTATCGCAACGGGAAGTGACAATTCAGCTAAATATTTTGAGCATTATTTTGCTAAGTTTCCAAACATTATTCGGAAAAACAGAACATCAGTAGCCGTGCTTGATGGAACCGAAAATGAACAACAACTCATGGAACTTGGCGCAGATGTGCTCAGGTATTTTGGACTAGGTTGTAGAAATGTTACGAAATTATTTGTTCCCAAAGGATATGATTTCGATTCTTTTTTCAAAGCATTAATGCCATGGTCGCATGTTGTAAATAATGCGAAATACTTTAATAATTACCAGTATAATCGTACAGTTTTCCTGCTGAATAGTGAAACATTCTTGGATAATGATTTTGTGATCATCAAGGAGGAACAATCCCTTTTTTCACCGGTAGGTGTAATTCATTATGAGTTTTATGAAAATGATGATGAATTAGATGCGCGTTTAACCGCAGAAGCTTCAAATATTCAAACACGAGTAGGGTATAAGGGAATCCCGTTTGGTACAACTCAGCAGCCCAAGCTAACTGATTATGCCGACGGGGTCAACGCTTTAGAATTTTTAACGTCTTTAGCCTAGCCCAAGTAATTTGTTTTTTAGTGATAATGGGCTTATTTTGCTCAATTCTTTACTTATGATGCACCAACCGTACAAACCGGAAATGAAATTTTCACACATTCTATTGACCAGCGTATTAATGGTGTCTAGCCTTGTTCTTCAGGCTCAGACTCTGTGGAGTGACAATTTTGATGGGGTGAACCCCTATTTGAATTGGGACACTAATACAACAGATTTAAGTGCTATTGTTGGAGGAAATGTTGAAAACCACTGGGTTATCAATAACGTGTTCAACGGAATTACAACACCTTTTCCCGTTAATGCAACTCCCGCTCAACCAGGTACAATGGCTAATCCCAATTTGAATTACATGCACATCAGCTCTCGGGATTTAGAGGCGGTAGGAGCCAATAATGCCAACTATACTTACAATACGTCTGTTGTGGGTGAGCGGTATTTCTCTCGAATGAATACCGATGTTAACACCACCGGACAGACAAATGTATTTATTGATTTTTGGTACTTGAACTTAGCAGATGGAGCTGCGGGAACTTCTGGAAGGCTCTACTATTCTACAAACGGTGGAACAAGCTGGAATCAGGTAGGCCCAGCTTACACGAATACAAATACATGGACACAAACTTCAGTTTCAGATCCTGCTTTTGATAACCAACCAACACTCAGGTTTGGATTTTTATTCGAGAACCCCGCTGCAGGTAATAATCCGGCATTCTCGGTAGATGAGATTGTGATTGGATCACCTCCACCTTTAACAGCTATTATCTCACAGCCTTCGCCCATACCAACAAGCATTTGCTTAGGGGATACCGTTACGCTAACTGCAGATGACCTCGGAGGTCAAGTAACGCAGTATCAATGGAATTTTGCCGGAGCTAACAACGGTCCGCAAACGGTCACAACGCAAAGCGTTTTGTTTGAGGCGGGATCAGTAGGTGCATTTAATTTCCAACTCATTGTGGGAGATGGAACAAGTTTAGATACACTTACGTTTCCAATGACGGTAAACCCATGTACTCCTCCTACAATCCAATTTTCGGGCAGCCCAACGACAGTTTGTATTGGTTCAACAGTAACCTTTACTGAAAGTTCTACAGCGGGGTCACAACCAATTACGAATTGGGATTGGAACTTTGATGTTCCAGGATTTGGTCAAGGTGGTCAACCAGCTACGTTTAACGGTCAAAACCCGAATGCCATTACCTACAATAACCTTGGAACATTTGATGTTGTGCTTACCTTAACAGATGCAAACGGTACCTATTCGGATACGTTGGTAGATTACATAGAGGTGGTTAACTGTCCCGTTCCAATTGCAGCATTTCAAGCAGGAGCTACACAGATTTGTCCGGGCGATTGCATCAATTTGCTTGATCAAAGTTTAAATATGAATGCCGGAAATGCTCAATGGTTTTGGTCATTCCCAGGGGCGGATAGTGTTGCTAGCACTCAGCAAAACCCCAGCAATATTTGTTACCAGACTCCAGGCACATATGATATTACGTTAATTGCTCAGAACGATAATGGTCGAGATACATTAACGCTAACTGATTACATTCAAGTGGATAGCTGTTTATCTCCTGAAGCGCGATTTGTAGCTGAAAAGGATAGCATTTGTCAAGGAACATGTATTCAGTTTTTTAATAATTCTATTCGTGGTACTCAGTATGAATGGAGGTTCTTTGGCGCCGATACGGCTTATGATGAATCAACAGAGAAAAATCCGGTAGTTTGCTATTCAGATACTGGAGAGTTTGACGTTCAGTTACAAGTTACCAACCAATATGGAGTGGATATCGAGTATTTGAACGATTACATATCTGTGGCCGCCTACCCAGAAGTTCAGGCTGATGTAGATCAAAATATATTTGTGGGAGAAACTGCTGATTTAACGGCTTTTGGGTCAGCTCCTTACTTCCAGTGGTCGCCGGATTACGAATTGGAATGTATGTTCTGTCGTGAAGCAAAAGTAAGCCCACGATTAAATACGGTTTACTACGTGACTAACGTGAATGATCATGGATGTGCTTCTACGGATTCTGTTCGTGTTAATGTAAGTCAAGCATATTTTGTGGGAGTTCCCGATATTTTTTCACCTAATGGAGATGGTGAAAACGACGTACTTTATGTTCGTGGTAACGGAATTCAGTTTATTGAATATTACGTTTATGATCGCTATGGTGCTCAAATATTTGAGTCTCGTAGTCAAGAACGTGGATGGGATGGAACGTATCAAGGGGAACAAGTTCCTCCAGGTGTTTATGTTTATTTCGCGAAGATCACCTTCCTCAATGGAAAACAAGAACTAATAAAAGGAGACGTTACGGTCATCAGATAGAATTGAAACCCTATGCTTAAGAAACTCATACTATCATCGTTTTTAGGGGCTGGCATGCTCGTTTGTACTTCTGCAATTGGACAGGCTGATGTACATTTTTCACAGTTCAAAGCTTCTCCACTGAACCTGAATCCTGCTAATGCGGGTCTATTTAATGGTAAACTTCGGGTTGCAACGAATTACCGTCGCCAATGGGAGTCTGTTTCAGAGCTGTACCAAACAATTGGTGCAAGCGCAGATTTTTTGGTTGCGAGTGATGTGTTTGCCTCTGACTTTTTTGGTTTGGGGGTTCAAGTGTTTTCAGATCAAGCTGGTACCTCAGGATACAATCAGTTTTCTGCTAGCATGAATGGGTCATACACTAAGATTTTGAACTCTTATGAAAATCACTACCTAACACTAGGTGCTCAAGTTGGATTTGGACAGCGCGCAGTTGAAGTGGGTGACCTGGTGTGGGATAATCAATGGGTAGGTATAGGTTTTGACCCATCATTACCTTCTAATGAGGTTTACGCCGATGAGGCGATGACATTTGTGGATTTTGGAGCAGGTGTGAACTATTTTTACTCCAGCACTGATGAAGCGTTGAAAGTAGACTTTGGAATAGCAGCATTTCACTTAAACCGTCCAGATATTTCTTTTCTAGGTAGACAAGAAAAGCTTTATGCGAAATACGTCGCTAATGGAGGGTTAAACTATTTTATTGACCGTCAAGGGATTTCATTTTACCCTAACTTCATGTACATTGCTCAAGGGCCTCATCGTTTATTGAATTATGGGGTAGATGTCAAAATCTTACTGAGCGATGCAACACGTGTAACAGGTTATGTGAAAGAAACTTCATTAGCCCTAGGTGTTTATCACCGCTGGGACGATGCTGTTTATCCAGTGGTTAAGCTTAACGCAGGAGGCTTCTCTCTTGGTATCAGCTATGACATGCATGTAAGTGAGCTAGGTCGTGCATCAAACGGCACAGGTGGCCCTGAATTTGCTTTAGGATACCGCGCTGGCTTCAAAAGCGGAGCTCGCAGTCAACCACGTAATCAGAAGTTTTACTAAGCTCATTAGCGATATTCGTAACATCCGGCATCAGGGTTAGCATCCCTTAACCCTCCTGTTATATCCACCGTTATGGTATCGCTGAGTGCAGGGTTTCCAAAATCGACAGCAGATGATGACTCGTACAAGGAGAAATCTTGTAAGCCAGGAGTCTCAAATAAAGGGTCAAAAAACCCAAACGTAGGAGTAGGGTTTACTTCACAGGTATTAAATTTACCTGTGCCTGCTGTATCTAATTCTGTTTTGATAATGCTGTACTGAAACTTGATGTTAAAGTCTCGCGTATCTACTGAGTCAAATTCGATTTCCTCTCGGTTTTGACCATACACGATGCAATTGTTAAATCGCGCTCTCAAATCACCCTCTACCAAATCTCCAAAAGCATCGTTGTAGGCATTGCTCGCAAATACACTTCCGGTTGAACGGCCACCGAATGGCCAGTAATTGGCAAACGTACAGTGGGTAAAGCGGTGATTTCCTCCCCCTTGAATAGCGACGAGTTGATTGGCGCTGTTAAAGAGTAAGCTGTTTTCCATAACTACATTGTAGTTTCGCGCCAAGAGACCTACACCATCCATGTTTTGAATTTGAGTGCGTTTCACTATTACTTCGTTAGCAAGTAATGGAGTAGGTCCGGCAATTGGGAATGGTTCAGCTTGAATTCCAATAAATGCATTTTTAATAATCGCATGCTCAATGTAGCTATCAGTGTTACTCTCGTTGATCCAGATACGATCCCATTGACCTGGAACATCATCGTATTGTTCTTCTAAGCGGAAACCTTGAAAAACTACTTCATTGCCTTGTTCGCCCAATACTTGTAACGACGATTCTTTGTAAGCCCACAACCCAGCGCCCTGGTAAAAGTGAAGTTGAGTGCCAGCAGGGATTGTCAAATTTATAAGTGAATCGATATGAAGGTACCCGAAAATTACATGAGGCTTGTCGTTGGGTAGCGTAATGTTTGGCCCAATCGGAAAGTAATTGGCATAGGAGGACAAGTAACTAAACGGAGGGAGTCCTCCAATTCGTTGATCAGGATAGTAGTAATAAGCATCTTGCCCCCAAGCTTCTAGTATCACGCGTTGACGGGAAGAGGGAGTTACAAACTCTATTTCTTCCAAAACTACAAGCGGATTGTTGGAGTTTTGCGGGTCTACGGTTACTTCAACAAAAATGAAAATACTGTCATTTCCATCAATGTCCACATCACGAACAGAGCTTCCACTTATGCCGTCTACGTTCATCCTAAACATCGACTGATCTCCACCTTTAATTTTGATTTCCCTTAAACGAACAGGGTCAGAACCTGTATTTCTGACCTTAAAGCGCTTTGTTACCGACCCTAATGTGGTAAACACAGTGTCGAAGGTTAAGGTATCTGTCGAAAAACTTAATTGAAAACCATCCGTCTTTGTGGGCAGGTCTTGTCGACATCCAATTGTGAAGATGGTAATGGCTGCTAAACAGAAAAAATAGACGTGTTTTGTCATGTGTGCAAATGTAGGCATCGCAGAGAATACGAATTTGAGGAAGTTTTATTTTATTTCCCGGTCAAAGATTTGCAAAACACGTAAAAAGTATATCTTTGCAGACCCTAATGAAAAGTACGAATATGAAAAAGGACATTCATCCGGATAACTATAGACCTGTTGTTTTCAAGGACATGTCTAACGACTATACGTTCATTTGTCGCTCTACAGCTGAAACAAGTGATACGGTAACAATGGAAGATGGTAACGAATACCCACTTGTTAAGTTGGAGATTTCAAACCAGTCACATCCATTTTATACAGGTAAACTACAGTACGTAGATACTGCTGGTCGTATTGATAAGTTTAAAAACCGTTACTCGCGTCACAAGCGCAAGTAATCGTGTCGAAATACGTTTTAAAAGCCTCGATGATTCGGGGCTTTTTTTGTTTCTTGTAGTCCACAATTGATTGGCTTATGGCATTTGTTCTATTTGATGATGAATACAGTGACCAGCTACTTCCATTAACCTATGGTTGTCCAGCAGGTGCATTGCGCATTGGTATATGGACCATAGCAGAGAAGTGGAAATATGAATTGAAGCAAACGTTTTCATTTGCCACACGCGATTACCTGCAAGCTAAGTTTCCGCTTAAGCCTGAAGCTGTTTCGGTTTGGATAAACGGACGCTTGTTGCCAAACCCGATGATAATTGAGGGTGTTGAAAGCCTGGAGCTAGATGAAGGGCTTTTTCGCAATGATGTTTTGCTTGCGGCCAAATTATCACCTAAAAACGTCAAGCTGATGATTGATGGCGGTGAACTGCAACTTAAGGGGAGTTACGAATGGACAGATGACTGTGAGTTAATTGAAAAACCATATCACCTGTTCCAATGGAATGCTAAGCAACTCAAGCGCGATTTTGGTCTTGCAACAGCTGACAAACAATCAGCAGAATTGCATGAATCATGTCTGTTAATAGGGCCAGCCTCAAACCTGTATATCCATCCAACCGCAAAGGTGCGAGCAGCCACAATTAATGTTGAAGGTGGTCCTGTATACATTGGGCCCCATGCTGAGGTAATGGAAGGGTCAGTTGTTCGAGGATCTTTGGCGTTATGCGAACATGCCGTACTTAAGCTCGCATCGAAAGTATACGGAGGGACTACTCTTGGTCCACATTGTAAGGTGGGGGGAGAGGTTAATAATGTTTTGCTTCAAGGTTATTCGAATAAAGGTCACGATGGGTTTTTAGGGAATAGTGTTATTGGCTCTTGGTGCAACCTAGGAGCAGATACAAACAGTTCAAACCTCAAGAATAATTACAGCATTGTTAAGACCTGGAACATAGAATCCGGTACTATGGAATCTACAGATGAACAATTCTGCGGATTGATCATGGGAGACCACAGTAAAACGGGTATCAATACCATGCTCAATACAGGAACTGTTGTAGGCTTTTGCAGTAATATTTACGGTGGTGATTTTCCTCCGAAGTACGTACCCGCATTTTCCTGGGGTAGCTCAGCTGAATTTACGGCCTTTAAGGTAGAAAAAGCATGTGAAGTCGCGGAACGCATGATGGAACGACGAGGAATTCCTTTTACGGTAGAAGACCGCGCTATTTTTGAGTCCCTTTTTGAGCACACTCAGCAAGAACGTCAGCGTTTCCATTAAAAAATCAGACAGGATTGCAGTCTCTTGAGTGTGGCACGTCCCTTGACACAACAAGCGCCGATTGCAGTTGTTATAGAGAGATAGGCATTATATGAAAAACACGAAACAGTTTGATATCATTGGTTTTGCGAACGGAATAGATGATGAGACGGAATTCATTCCCCTCTTATCTCGCGACGAAGAAGAGAGTATCCATAAGGAAAAACTACCAGAAGAATTGGCACTACTTCCACTTCGCAATAATGTGCTCTTTCCCGGTGTAGTCATTCCCATTACCGTTGGTAGGGATAAATCATTGCAGCTTGTTAAGGACGCATATGCTGGCGAACGGATCATTGGTACAATCGCCCAGAAGAATGATGAAATAGAAGATCCTAATGCTGATGAATTGCATCGGGTAGGGACGGTTGCTAAGATTTTGAAATTGCTAAAAATGCCCGATGGAACATCTACCATCATTATCCAAGGTAAGCGTCGGTTTGCCATTGAAGAGGTTACGCAAGATGAACCATATTTGAAAGCGCGTGTCTCACCACTAAACGACAAGGAAAAAATACCAGAAGATGAACGGTTTGTTGCGCTTATTGAAAGCATCAAAGAACTGGCATTAAATATCATTCAAGAGGCTCCGAACATTCCGAGTGAAGCCTCAGTTGCAATCAAAAACATAGATAGTCCGGTTTTCTTAATCAATTTCATTACCTCTAATATGGGTGTTGATATCGAGGCCAAACAGGAGTTGTTGGAACATACAGACCTGCTTTGGAGGGCAAACCGTGTTCTCGAACTGCTTACCAAAGAGTTGCAGTTACTCGAGCTTAGGAATGATATCCAAAGCAAGGTTAAAACGGATATTGATAAGCAACAGCGCGAATACTTCTTGCATCAGCAAATGAAGCAAATACAAGAAGAGCTTGGCGGAAACCCAATGGATCAAGAAATTGCCGAGTTTAAGGAGAAAGCCAAAAAGAAGAAATGGAATAAAAAGCAGCGTGAGCATTTCGTAAAAGAATTGTCGCGTTTGGAACGCATGAATCCAAGTGGCGTCGAGTACAGCATCCAGACCAACTATGTGGATACGTTACTCGAACTTCCTTGGAATGAATTTACGGTTGACAAATTTGACTTAAAACGTGCTCAGCGCATTCTAGATCGCGACCATCACGGTTTAGAAAAAGTTAAAGAACGGATCATTGAACACCTTGCGGTGCTCAAGCTTAAAGATGATATGAAGTCGCCCATAATATGCCTGGTGGGCCCTCCTGGAGTTGGTAAAACTTCTTTGGGGAAATCTGTTGCAGAGGCCATTGGCAGGAAGTATGTACGCATGTCCCTAGGTGGCTTGCGAGATGAAGCCGAGATACGGGGTCATCGGAAAACTTACATAGGCGCTATGCCAGGACGAGTGATTCAATCCCTGAAAAAGGCAGGTAGTAGTAATCCAGTCTTTATCTTGGATGAGCTTGATAAGCTAAGTGCTGGCCCTCAGGGCGATCCTTCTTCAGCGTTACTCGAAGTATTGGATCCGGCTCAAAATGATTCATTTTACGACAATTTTGTTGAGATTGAATACGACCTATCCAAAGTGATGTTCATCGCTACGGCGAATAGCCTTGGATCAATCCAGCCCGCTCTGCGCGATCGATTGGAGATTATAGAGGTAAATGGTTATACCGTTGAGGAAAAAGTGCAGATAGCCAAAAAGCACCTCGTTCCGCGTCAATTAAAAGAACATGGGTTAAAAAATACCCAATTTAAAATTGGGAAACAGGCCCTCGAGAAACTGATTGAAGAATACACTCGTGAATCGGGGGTGCGTTCTCTGGAAAAGCGCATTACCAAGCTTATTCGGCAAATTGCCAAACATATTGCTATGGAAGAGGAGTACCGAGTGGAGGTTGAAAAAGATGACCTGAAAACATACCTCGGACCTGGACACGCGAAAAATAAGTATGAAACGAATGATGTAGCGGGTGTTGTTACTGGTTTGGCTTGGACTGCAGTAGGTGGAGACGTTCTCTTTATTGAGTCTTCCATTACGCCAGGTAAAGGAAAACTCACCCTCACGGGTAGCTTGGGCTCAGTTATGAAAGAGTCGGGTATTGTTGCGCTTGAATATTTAAAATCACACGCCCATTTGTTAGGTTTAACTCCTGCTGTGTTTGATCGATACAACATTCATATTCACGTTCCTGAAGGTGCAACGCCAAAAGATGGCCCCAGTGCAGGTATTACCATTCTTACCGCTTTGGGATCTTTGTTTACGCAACGTAAAGTGAAATCTAAGCTCGCTATGACTGGAGAAATCACCTTACGCGGGAAAGTACTTCCGGTAGGTGGAATAAAAGAAAAAATACTAGCCGCGAAACGAGCGAACATCAAGGAAGTGATTCTGTGTGAAGAAAATCGGAAGGATATCGAAGAAATCAATGAACGCTACCTCAAAGGCCTAACTTTTCACTATGTTTCAGAAATGAGCGATGTTCTTGAACTTGCTTTGCTAAAGGCTAAGGTCAAAGAAGCGTTGCCAATTAAGTAGAAAATAATATTGAGCGCAATAATTCTCCATTAGCTGCGTATATTGTTCAGCGATTATGCAGAAAGTAAAAGTTGTTATAACTGTTTTATTGGGGGGATTGCTATCCGTACTATCCCATGCTCAGGTGGGCGGGAGTAGTACTTATACTTTTCTCAACCTACCGTCATCTGCACGTTCCGCTGCTGCGGGTGGAGATGTGATCTCAGTAAGGGACAACGACCTCAATTTGGTAATGGATAACCCAGCATTGTTGGACTCCAATTCACACGATTACCTAACACTTTCATACATCAACTGGCTTAGCGATGTCAATTTTGGATACGGAGCTTACGCAAGACATTATGAAGGTGTTGGTACATTCAGTGCAGGAATGCAGTTTATCAGCTACGGTACGTTTACTCAAACTGACGAATTTGGTCAGATTACGGGTGAGTTTAAAGCAGGTGAGTATGCACTTGATGTCAGTTACAGCAATCAGCTCGATAGCAATTGGACGTTCGGAGGATCCGTAAAACTTATTTACTCAGGCTTGGCTTCATATCAGTCGTTTGGAGCAGCAATAGATGCAGGTGTTCATTACCAGAATAACACGAAGAACTTTCAAGCAGGAGCAGTAGTTAATAACCTAGGTACTCAGTTCAAAACTTACCGTGATGGTAATCGTGAACCTTTGCCTTTTGAGGTTCAGATGGCCATGTCCCAGAAACTACCCAATGCCCCCCTTCGTTTTACCTTGCTAGCAAGTAACCTTCAGCAATGGGATTTGAGGTATAATGAAGCGCGCGAAGGAACTCCAACTGTAAATCCAGCTGGGGGGTTAAGCATAGATAGAAAGAAGGATGACTTGATTACTGCGGACATGGTGCTTAGGCATTTGGTTTTTGGTGCTGAAATCCTGATCACTCAGAATTTTAACCTAAGGCTGGCATATAATTATCAGCGTCGACAAGAAATGGGAGTTGCGGCGCGAGGAGGAATCACGGGCTTGTCTTTTGGAGTAGGATTTAAGATGAGACGCTTCTTACTTTCTTGGGGGCTTGCTCAATACCATCTAGCAGGAGCGTCAAATCACTTTACCATTACCACAAATTTAGCCGACTTTAAAAGGCATTAATTCTATTTTTGTCGCATGCGAAAAATTGTTGTTGCGATAGATGGATACTCTTCTTGTGGGAAAAGCACACTGGCTAAACAGCTGGCAGCTCATTTCAATTATACGTTTGTGGATACCGGTGCAATGTACCGCGCAGTTGCTCTATTTGCAATTCGTGAGGGGTTCATGGTTAACAATTTGCTCAATGAGAATAGTTTGGTCGAAGCACTAGATCGCATCAATCTAAATTTTATTCCAGTTGCTGGTGGTGGTCGAGAAATTACGCTTAATGAAGAGCGTGTCGAACCAGAAATAAGAGCGGCAGCCGTGAGTAATGCTGTAAGTTATGTCGCTGCTATACCTGCCGTTCGTGCTCGACTTGTTGAGCAACAACAACGCATGGGTGAGCTAGGTGGAATAGTAATGGATGGTAGAGATATCGGAACGGTTGTTTTTCCAAATGCTCATTTAAAGCTCTTTGTAACAGCTTCTGAAGAAGTGCGTATTGAGCGCAGGTACAATGAGTTGATTCAGAAAGGTGCCTCAATTACACGTGAAGAAGTCAGCAAGAATATTCAAGAACGTGATCACATCGATACTACACGTGCAGCAGACCCATTACGACAAGCAGCCGATGCTGTAGTGCTCGATAATAGCAACTTATCAATCGACGAACAATTTGATGTAGCACGGGTGTTAGTTGAAAGCAGAAGCTCTTGAATTTCAGCACAGTTATAGTTGTGTGAACTCAATAAATCCATTACTTTTGCAGCCCTGTTCAAATGAATGGGCTGTCTAATACCGGGGCAGTATTCATAAAAACTTGCAGAACCGGTGATCTGCAATACAAATGATTACGCCAATATGGCTGAGAAAAAAGAAGAGGCTGCTAAGGCAGCTGACGAAAAGAAAGCAGCAGCAAAAACTGAAAAGAAAGCTACTACTGCTAAAAAAACTGCAAAAGCTGAGGACAAAAAGACTGAAGCTAAAGCCGAAAAAGCTCCTAAAGCTGAGAAGGCACCTAAAGCCGAAAAAACTCCTAAAGCTGAGAAGGCACCTAAAGCCGAAAAAGCTCCAGCAGCTGAAAAAGCACCTAAAGCTGAGAAGGCAGCAGCAAAACCAAAAACAACTCAGAAACCTGAAGAAGCTCCTGCAAAGGAAGAAGCTCCAACAGCAGAACCTGTAGCAGAAACACCTGCACCGGCGAAGTCACAAGCATCTTTCGAGCCAACAGATTATTCTAAAGTTAAACCAATTGCCGATTTCGATTGGGATGCGATTGGTAAGAAAAAAGATAACTACAAAGCAGACGATGTTAAGAAGATGGAAGAAATGTACGACGCTACATTAACTTCTATTTCTGAACATGAGTTACTTGATGGTACAGTTGTTTCGTTGAGCAAGAAAGAAGTTGTGATCAATATCGGATACAAATCTGAAGGAATCATACCTATTTCTGAGTTCCGTTACAACCCGGATTTAAAAGCAGGCGACCAAGTTGAAGTATATGTTGATAGCCAAGAAGACAAATCAGGTCAGTTGGTTTTATCGCATAAGAAAGCACGTACGCTCAAGGCATGGGATAATGTAAACAACGCGAAGGCGAACGAGGAAATCATCAAAGGTTTCGTTAAATGTCGTACTAAAGGTGGTTTAATTGTTGACGTATTCGGATTAGAGGCATTCTTGCCTGGATCTCAGATCGATGTTAAGCCAATTCGCGATTACGATCAGTATGTGGGGAAAACAATGGAATTCAAGGTGGTTAAGATTAACCAAGAGTTCAAAAACGTTGTTGTTTCGCATAAAGCACTTATTGAAGCAGAACTTGAGCAACAAAAAGCTCAAATTATGCAGCAGCTTGAGAAAGGTCAAGTACTTGAAGGAACAGTTAAAAACATTACTTCTTACGGAGTCTTCATTGACTTAGGTGGAGTAGATGGTCTGATCCACATTACTGACTTAAGCTGGGGTCGTATCAATCACCCAGAAGAAATCGTTGAACTTGATCAGAAATTAAAAGTTGTAATCTTAGACTTTGATGATGACAAGAAACGTATTGCTCTTGGGTTGAAACAATTGAGCGCTCATCCATGGGATAGCCTAGATGAGAACTTGAAAGTTGGCGACAAGGTTAAAGGAAAAGTTGTTGTATTGGCTGACTATGGAGCATTTGTTGAGATTTCTGCAGGAGTAGAAGGCTTGATCCACGTTTCAGAAATGAGCTGGAGCCAGCACTTGCGAACTGCTCAAGATTTCTTCAAAGTTGGAGATGAAGTTGAAGCTGTAATCATGACATTGGATCGTGAAGAACGTAAAATGTCGCTATCTACGCGTAACTTAAGTCCAGATCCATGGGAGAATATCGAGTCTAAGTACCCAGTAGAAAGCAAGCACAAAGGAAAAGTAACTAACCTTTCTAACTTCGGTGTATTTGTTGAACTAGAAGAAGGAATTGATGGATTGATTCACATTTCTGACCTAAGCTGGTCTAAGAAAATCAATCACCCATCTGAATTCTGTAAGGTTGGAGACGAAATCGAAGTTGTTGTATTGGAAATTGACAAAGACAACCGTCGCTTGTCATTAGGCCACAAACAATTGGAAGAAAATCCATGGGATGTATTTGAGTCTGTATTTAAGATGGCCTCAGTTCACCCAGGTACTGTATTAAGCAAATCAGATAAAGGTTATGTGGTTGCGCTTCCATACGGTGTTGAAGGATTCTGTCCAAGCCGACATGCAATGAAGGACGATGGCAAGAAGTTAAGCGTTGATGACGCATTAGACTTTGAAGTTATCGAGTTCAACAAGGATTCTAAGAAAATCATCATCTCTCATGGTAAAACTCATGAAGCAGGTGCTGAACAACTTGAGAAAACTGTTGAAAGCAAGAAACGTGCACCCAAGTCTGGTGGCGGTGGAAACACGCGCAAGGCTGTGAAAAACGTGAACGACAATGTTGAGCGTACAACATTGGGCGATCTTGATGCTCTTTCAGCATTGAAGCAACAAATGGAAGACGACGAGAAGGATAGCAAATAATCCAACTCGATCGCGATAGATTAAAAAAGCCGACTCAATTGAGTCGGCTTTTTTTGTTATTGAAATTGATCTAGAATGCGCTGAAACCAGGAGGAAGGTTTGACCTTATCCATTCCCGTATCTGATAATGCTTCGTGCATGGTTTCATAGCCTATTTGATAGATAGCGTCTGCTTGATCCGATTCTAACAAGCTGTAATTGCGAAGTTTTGAGGGAGCAATGAATAGGTCACAATCGCCAGCGTGGTCCTCTACTTTTGAAGAGATGATTAGTTGAAAACTTCGAATTGCGACATCCAACAAGTTTGGCTTTGAGTCTATAGGGTTAATTGGACTAATGTTCACACCAATGAGGCGCTCGCATCGCGAACGAATTGGTTGTATGGGGAGGTTATCTAGAACGCCACCATCACAATAATGCTCACCATCTATTTCTACTGGACTAAATATAACTGGAATACTCGCTGAGGCGATGATCCGAGGTACCAGTTCACCACGATCAAAATAGGTGACCTTTCCTGTATTGAGGTTAGTGCAAGTAACTATGAGCGGAACCGGTAATTCTTCAATGCTTTCGTAGGGTATTTCCTCACTTAAAATATCGCCAAGCCCATCTAAACCCAATAGTCCGCGATTAGGCACGTGGATTTTGGTAGTGTTAAATACATTGCGTCGCTTGAGCAGTTCAAAAATGCGCTCCGGTTTCATTCCAGATGCATAAAAAGCCCCAATTATCGCGCCTGCACTTGTTCCTGAAACCACTTCCGGTTTAACATCATTTTCCCATAAAGCTTGCAGTGCACCGATGTGAGCAAAGCCTCGCATCCCGCCACCGCTAAGGGAAATTCCTACGTTAGCTTTCTTTATCGACATACTGCCTCTACCATTCCTGCTTTGTAAGATTCACCCAATGCAAGTCCACGTTTGAAATCTAAACAAGCTTGTGCGCTATCATTTTGAAGTAAGAAATTAATAGCGCGTATGGAGTAAAAAGAACCAACCCGGCTATTCTGTTCTATACAGAAGTTAATTGTTTTCTGACTTTCCTTGATCTCTCCGCGTAATTGTAGAATCGTGGCTTTTAATCGGCGATACTCAAGGTTTTCTGGCTTTTGCTTAATCCCTGTATTAATTGATGTTAGAGCTAGGTCCACACTCTTTAACTGCTTGTAGCATAGGGCAAGCTGATAATTCACATCCTCATAATTCGTGTGTTCATTAGCTACAGGTTGCAGGTAGGAAATGGCCTTGTCGAATTTCTGCATACCCATCAAACTCAACCCCAATCCGTAGCCTGCTTCAGGGTGTTCAGGGTGTGATTGATAAATTGCATAAAAGTGATTGGCAGCAGTTTGGTACTCACCTTTACTAAACGCACTACGCGCATATTTAAAATGATCACGGCTTCCCTCTTCAATGTTACCATCCAATTCACCAGGAATATAACCAGTGGCTTTTCCCGCAATCATTTCACTGGAACTCGAGTCTTGGGAATCTTCCTGATCAAATCTGGAATCATGCCCCTCATTACAAGCCGTCATTAAGATCACAATAAAAATGGATAAGTACCGCATATGTAAAAGTTGAAGTTTGTTCGAATGTATTAAATAATCAGGCGAATTCAAGTTTTCGAGTGCTGCTTTTTAAGGGTAAGTAAATAGACGCTTGCCAAGCCAGAAAGCGCTGCAGCAAGCCAGAAGGCATATTTAAACTGCTCGGAATTGTTGTCGTATACAAATGCACTTAAGTAAGCACCCAACCCGATCCCTATTTCCAATGCAATGTACATAGTAGCAAGTCCGCGACCGCGTTTTGTGTCGAGACTCAAGTCAATCGTCCATGCAAATATGGTGGGCGAATTCATTCCGACGCTAAACCCAAACAATGCAGCACCAATAACTAAATCAACAGCAGAGTCAGCAAATCCGAGAAAGAGCATGGCAATCGCTAAACTTGTCGATGAAACACGCAGTACAGGCACCCGGCCAAATCGATCACTTAGTTTGCCAGCGGCAAATCGAATGAAGAGTGAGCTGAGTGTAAATACTGAAAAGAAGATTCCTTTATTGCCTGCGGATAAGCCTAAATGCATTGTAAAGTCAGGAATAATGGTTAAGATTACCCCAAATGAAAATGCGGTGAGTAAAAATGTAATGGCAGGTCCTATAACACGCGGTTCAACAAAGTCGCGATGATTAACCTTGAGCAATTCTGCTTTGAAAGGTTGTTTGTTTTGAAGGGTTTCACGCAAACCAAAAAGTACCGAAACCGCCACAAGCCCCATTAATGAAGAAGAGTAAAATAATACGTTTACGTCATAGGCTGCAGCAATTTTGGAACCGATGAAAGGGCCAATAGCCATACCTAAACTATTGAATAGACCAATTACTCCCATAGCTTCACCACGTTTAGTTGACGGGACGATATCGGCAACGAAAGCAGAATATCCAGTAGGAGTGAAGCCAGTACTAAGACCGTGAAAAAAGCGTAAAAAGAGGAAGCCGGCCACACCAGTTACAATGGGGTACATAAGGCTTGTTATGAAACATATTAATCCGCCAAAGATCATCACAGGAATTCGGCCAATGGTATCCGCTAATTTGCCGCTGAATGGTCGAGATAACCCAGCTGTTATGGTGAATAAACTAATAATAAGACCTTTGTATTCAGCTCCCCCTAAAGAAGTTAGGTAGTCGGGAAGCTCTGGAATGATCATATTAAATGATATGAAAAACAGCGCAGTGCTCGTGCAGAGGATGAAAAATTGAGGAGTATACATGCGCTTTTCCATGAGTGGAGGCAAAGGAACTTCTTTTTACTGGGTTAGCGGAGGTTAAGGCGTTTGAATTTGGTATGAATGGTTTGAATCTTTCAACTAAATTCGGCTACTTTGATGGATCAAATCAAGATGACATGACAAACTCCCATGAAATAGATTATCGCGTTTTTGGCGAAGAGATGCAATGCGTAGAAATTGAGTTAGACCCGCAAGAAGCAGTGCTTGCTGAAGCTGGGTCTTTGATGTTTATGGAGGGAGATATCGAAATGCAGACCATATTTGGTGATGGTTCGAACCAATCGGGTGGTTTTGTAAACAAACTTTTCGCCGCGGGAAAACGAGTTTTAACTGGAGAAAGTCTGTTTATGACGGTATACGGAAACAAAGGATTCCAAAAGAGTCGCGTAACATTTGGATCACCATATCCTGGAAAAATTATTCCGGTGGACTTGAAGGCATATGGTGGAAAAGTTATTGCTCAAAAAGACGCATTTCTTTGCGCTGCCAAAGGGGTACAAATCGGCATTGAATTCCAAAAGCGCTTAGGTGTTGGTTTTTTTGGTGGAGAGGGGTTTATTATGCAAAAACTTGAAGGAGATGGAATGGCTTTTATGCATGTAGGAGGAACGGTAATTGAAAGGCAATTGAAGCCTGGAGAACGCCTACAAATAGATACCGGTTGCTTAGCGGGGTTTACAAAAGAAGTGGATTACGACATTCAGTATATAGGAGGTATTAGAAATAAGCTCTTTGGTGGAGAAGGAGTGTTTCTAGCATCAGTTACAGGTCCGGGAACAGTTTGGATTCAATCGTTACCCTTTAGCAGGTTAGCAGAGCGTGTAGCCTCGAGTATACCAAGCAGGGGAGGTAAGCGAAAAGGAGAAGGCAGTGTGTTGGGAGGTTTAGGCGATTTACTAGATGGAGATAATTATTAGATGGCGCGCAAATTTGAGGTTAAAACAGAGCGAACAGCACGCGTAAGTCAATTGGGTAAATGGTCGTCAAAAACTAAACAAACGTGGATTGTACTTCATGGTTATGGTTTATTGGCTGAGTACTTTATCAAACATTTTGAACCTTTAAATGACGGGGCTCGAGTAATCATTGCTCCTGAAGCCTTGCAACGTTTTTACTTATCTGGAACCAATGGGAGGGTCGGGGCTTCATGGATGACCAAGGCAGACCGCCTTACGGATATTGAAGATAACCTCAATTACCTCGATAATGTTTATGCACTTATTCCTACTGAACACCGCAAAAATGTAATCGTGCTGGGTTTCTCCCAAGGAACGCCTACAGCATTTCGCTGGGCCCTTTCTCGAGAGCTAGATGTGAATCATATCATTGCTTGGGCAAGTGATATACCTGCAGATGTTCTTGAAAATGGAGGAGTAGATTGGCTCAATGAGCGCAATGTGCATGTTTATGTCGGTGATTCAGATGAGTTCGTTACACCTGAGCGGTTGGAAGCTGTGCGCAAAACCCTCGCGAGCTATCAATTGAACTATCAATTTTATACCTTCGATGGCAGCCACCGCATTCAGCGAGATGCACTGAAACACTTGAAACACCAAGTAGATGAAGATTAGTACAAGTCGTGTGATTGGAATATTTGCTACCATTTTATTCCTTGTGCTACTGTGGTATGTGCGCTCGGTCGTTACTTACCTCATAATTGCCGCCCTAGTATCCCTCATTGCTGGTCCTGTACTCAAAGTGCTCGATAAACTTGAGGTAAAAGGTAAACACCTCCCAAATGGGGTTAAATCAGCTTTTGCCTTGGGAATATTGATGGTTGTGTTCGGTGGAATACTTAGTGTATTTGTGCCATTATTGGTTCAAGAAGCCCAATTGTTGTACGAAGTAGATTATGAACAAGTTTGGCTTGATTTGCAAGAGCCACTGCATCAGCTAGAAGAGGAATGGTTGGGGTTAATTATGGCTGATCAAAGCGTTACACTGAGTGATTTGGTTCGTGAAAATGTGCTGCCCTCATTTGAATTGACAAAACTAACCGATGTGGCATCCAATTTACTCGGTGGGTTTGGAAACATATTCATAGGCATCTTTTCAGTTAATTTTATAACGTTCTTCCTCATGAAAGAGCGTGGAATGATGAGCAGGGTTATCGCAGATGCTACGCCCGATGCTCAAGTTGGTAAAGTGACACACGTAATTCAAAAAATACGTACAACCATTAGCTCATACCTCTTAGGATTGTTGGCACAGGTTTCATTAATCACTATCCTAATAGCAACATCTTTGACGATAATGGGTGTTAAAAATGCATTACTCATAGGTTTCTTTGCCGGACTGATTAATGTTATTCCATACGTTGGTCCACTGATTGGAACGGGATTCGGAATTGTAATAGCAATCACCGGATCACTTCAACTTGATGCTAACCTCGACTTGTTTCCTTTACTTACCAAAGTAGTAACCGTATTTGGGTGCGTTCAACTGCTCGATAATTTTGTGTTTCAACCCGTGATTTATTCCAATAGTGTAAAAGCCCATCCGCTTGAAATATTTTTGGTTATCCTTTGCGCCGGGACGGTGTTTGGTATTACAGGAATGATTTTGGCGGTTCCAACATATTCGATTTTAAGGATAATTGCGAAGGAATTCTTTTCCGAATTTAAGGTTATTCAGTCGTTTACTAAAAACGTATAGCTCTAATAAACAGCTGTTTAAAGTTTGTTTCGATTCTTTTAAACTAGAAATTTAGTTTTATAACTAAAATTTTAGTTATGTTTGTTTCATGGATTCAAAAGAACTCACCAAAGCAGAAGAACAAGTGATGCATGTATTGTGGAACTTGGAGCAAGCATTTGTTAAGGAAATTATCGCTGAGCTTCCAGAACCGAAACCGGCATACAATACTGTTTCTACAATTGTTAGGATTTTACAAGACAAGGAATTTGTGAGTCATGAGACGTTTGGAAAGAGTCACCGTTATTTTCCGGTAATTACTAAAAAGTCATATACTGAGTTTGCAACAAAACAATTGGTGAGTGGGTATTTCGAAGGGAGTTTCGAAAAAATGGTTAGTTTCTTCATCAAAGAAAAGAAGCTCAGCATTGGTGAGCTTGATGATGTCCTCACTAAAATTAAATCAGGTAAATGATGTTGACGTTCATCTATATCAATTTAGCGTTAGTGCTATTCGTGTCTGTTTACCGTGCACTCATTCAATATGAAACGCATTTTCAATACAGCCGTATTTTTCTATTAGCAAGTGGATTAATTGCGATACTTTTTCCGTTGTTGGATTTTCAAGCATTCACACCACAGGATAAAATATATGCAGTAACGCTTCCAGAGATTACTGTTATTCCTGTTGGCACTGAAACAGCTACGCCATGGACTACTTATTTGGTGTGGGTATACCTTGCGGGAGCATCATTTTTCCTAATGCGATTACTATGGAATTTCGCTAGCTATTTCAGCACTTTGCGTAAGGCAACTCCTCTTCCAGAATTGGGTATTGGAGTTTATGAAAGTCCTGAAGATCATTCCTTTTCTTTTTTAAAATCCATTTATATCGAACCGGGGCTAAGCAAAGAGGATCAGCGCGCGATTTTCTTGCATGAGTCGATTCACCGCGAAGCAGGTCATTCGTACGACCGATTGTTAGCAGAAGTAATCTGCCTATTGTGTTGGTTTAATCCATTTGCTTGGATTTATCGCCAATCAGTTGCAGAGTTACACGAGTTCATTGCTGATGAACATGTAATTGAATCAGGTCAGGAGGCCCGCGACTACCAATACCTTCTTGTATCGAAGGCTATTGGCGTGCCCAAGCATCAGCTTGTGCAGCAGTTTATCAATCAATCTTTACTTAAAAAACGAATAACCATGATAAATAAAGAAAAATCAACCACATTCACTCGCTTAAAATACGTTGTAGTGGCTCCATTAGCATTGGCACTAATAATTGCTGTTGCTTGTACTAAGGAAGATTCGGCATCTACTGAATCGGTTCCAACAGCCGTAGAAGTAGGAGTAGCGTCGGCGGATGGTCAGGTCTATAAAAAAGTAGATCAGTCGCCAACTTATGGAAATGGAACAGAGGACTTGATCACTTTTTTAGGGAGTGCAATAAAGTACCCAAAAGAAGCAGAAGCGTCAGGAGCGGTAGGCACAACTTTCGTTCAATTTGTGGTGAACACAGATGGGTCACTGAGCGATACACAAGTGTTAAAATCAGCAGGAAACGAGCTCTTGGATGCTGAGGCATTGCGAGCAATTAACTCAATGGATGCTTGGAATCCTGGTGTGCAGGCGGATAAAGAGGTTCGTGTGCAGTTAGTTCTTCCTATTCGATTTGCATTGGATTAAAGACGTGTTTAGTTAGATTTCCTGAGGGTAAGTCGTTTTGACTTACCCTTTTTTAGTTGAAATTTCTGATAGAAAGTTAGCAACCCTTCTATCCATCCATTGAGGTCCATGTAGCGACCAGTTATCTACAAACCCTACATGGCCGCCATGAGGTGGCGTTTCTAAGTGTAGGTATTTGTTTGCATCCGCCAATCGTTCCGGATAACTGCTCGATGGTAAAAATGAATCGTCCTCTGCGTTCAATAGTAAAAAAGGATGCTTAAGTGCTTCAAAATAATTCAAGCTACTTTGCGAAGTGTAGTAATGATGACGGTCATGAAATCCATGTGCAGGTGCAGTGTATATATCATCAAATTGGTTGAAGTTTTTGATTGCGTGAAGCGTTTTGAGGGTTATCCCAGCAGGCTTAAACTGAGTTACCTTGGCTTGTAATTTCCCTTTTAACTTCATTAAAAACCGTTGCATATAGACACGGTTTTGCCACTTGGCTAATTCTTTGGCGGCATCACTTAAATCGCAAGGTGTAGATACTCCAGCACCTCCTATAACAGAAGGTGGTTTGGGAATGGCCGGGTCAGAAAGGTATTTTGCAACAACACTCCCCCCAAGGCTGAAACCTACAACTCCAATCTCTTCATAGTTAGGGGCTAGGTTGTAAATCAATTGTTCAAGATCTTTTGTGAATCCACTGTGATAGGAATTGTATAGTTGATTCATTAAGCCACCACAACTGCGCATTTCAAGTGAAATTACATCCCACTTTTCTGCGTGCAGCGTTCCCATCATTCCCAGCACATAAGAAGACTTTCCATGTCCTTCTAACCCATGAATAATTATTGCAATACGTCTATTTCCCCTGAGCTTTTCAAACGTTCTGAAGATATCTTTATCAGGTGTTTGATGCAGTTTAGGAGTTAATGCCAATTGTGGAGGGTTACGCAACACATTGGGAACTACTGTATTCACTAAACCCCACCGAAACAACCACGGTTTGCGATGATAAGATGGTTTTAGTACTGGCATATCAGATTAAATCAAGTGCCTTTTTAATGCCTTCTATGCGCTCGAGTAGTGCCGCTTTTGCCGCTGGATATTCTGAAGGGCTAGCTAAGGAGGAGTTTACGCTAATGTAAAACTTAATCTTAGGCTCCGTTCCAGAAGGACGAGCAGTGATAACGGTTTCATCTTCTAACTCCATTTGAAAAACATTGCTTTTTGGAAGGTCAATTGAAGCCGATGTGTTAGTGTAATAATCGCGCACTTCTTGGGTTAAGTAATCACGTGTAAATTTCAGTTTTACACCATCGATCTCATTCGGTGTGCGCTGACGAAAAGATGTCATCATCGCCTTAATTTCTTCGGCCCCTGACCGGCCTTTTTTCGTTAGAGAAATGAGGTCTTCTTGGTAGATGCCGTGTTTGCAGTAAATTTCGATTAGGTAATCATAAATAGAGCTTCCTTCGGCTTTTGCTTTGGCGGCTAAATCAGAAATGATCAGGGCAGCAGTTACTGAGTCCTTATCGCGAACAAAATCACCAATCATGAAACCATAACTCTCCTCACCACCGCAAATAAACTGTTCTTTACCTTCTAATTCGCGAATAATTGCAGCTATCCATTTAAAACCTGTTAAACAATGGTAGGTAGTGACGTTAAATGAAGAAGCTATGCGCTCGAGTAGTTTTGTGGTAACAATGGTCTCGGCGATGTAGGCATTGGGGGTGAGTTCGCCTTTGGAATGAAGTTCATCAAGCATAAAATGAGTGAGCAAAGCTGCGGTTTGATTTCCATTAAGCAGCTCCATTTCACCAGCAGGGTTGCGTACTGCAATTCCGATGCGATCAGCATCAGGATCCGTTCCAATTACTAAATCTGCTTGCTCTTCATCGGCTTGAACCAAGGCTAAATTAAGGGCTTCAGCTTCTTCAGGATTAGGTGAAATTACCGTTGGAAAGTTTCCATCAGGTGTGGCTTGGTCTTCCACAATTGAGGTTTGGGTAAATCCTGCCTGCTCTAGAACATGAGGAATTGACTTGATTGACGTTCCGTGAATAGAAGTAAAAACAACCTTGAGGTCACCACGCGTGCTTCGCTCTCCTACTTTATTTAGAACAGCATTGTGAAAGGCTTCGTCAACTTCCTCCCCGATAATTTCAATATTTCCAGCAACTTGTTCGAATCGTATGTTAGCAACGCTAACAGCACGGACTTCATCAATAACACCATTGTCATGAGGAGGCACTAACTGTCCGCCATCATTCCAATAAACTTTATAGCCGTTGTATTCTTTTGGGTTATGAGAAGCAGTTAGCACGATGCCTGCTTGACAATCTAAATGGCGAACCGCGAATGATAATTCAGGGGTAGGACGGAGTGATTCGAATAAATAGACATATACCCCATTTGCACTCATTACCTCCGCAACAACCCTCGCTAACGAATCACTATTGTTACGGCAATCGTAGGCAATTGCTACTTTCGGTTGACCGTCGAAATGTTGTTTGATGTAGTTGACTAAGCCCTGAGTAGCCAACCCTAACGTGTACTTATTGACACGGTTAGTGCCTACGCCCATAATTCCACGCATTCCGCCAGTGCCAAATTCTAAATCTTTGTAAAAGGCATCTACCAGATTTTCCCCGCCCGATTCAATCATTGCCATTGCGCGCATTTGCGTTTCTTCATCAAATGGCGCTTTTGTCCAATTCAGTGCTCTTTCGCGAGCTAATTCTTCAGCATTCATACTGTATTTAATTGCCTTGTGGTTCTGTACAATGGCTCAAAATAACCCAATTTATACGATTCAGAAAAGTAGAACTGAAATTTCGTCAGTAGAATCAAGGTGGTTACTGACTATATTGCTGATAATCAAGTTTTAAGGTGAATTATTGGCAGTTAAATGATCTTGGTATCTGGATTGATTTAATAGAGCCCAAAGATGAAAAGCCATTAAAAAATTTGATTTATGAAACGTATGCTAAGAACACCAACAACACACCGCCTTTTTCCAACATTTATTGATGAATTATTAAACGATAACATGATGAATAAGCTAGATAATAGAAATATCCCAGCAGTAAATATTATTGAAACCGAGACCGGTTTCGAATTAGAGGTTATCGCTCCTGGATTTGAGAAAAATGAAATTGATACAGCAGTGGAGGGCGACCGACTTGTAATTCGAGGAAATCACATGGAGGAGCATGAAACAAACCAGAGAAAGTATACAAGTAGAGAATTTCGAAAGTTAAATTTTGAGCGCTCATTTCACTTGCCAGAGAACATCAATCACGATGAAATCAAAGGGCATTATACTGGTGGAATCGTTCGCATAGAATTGCCTAAAACGACCCCAGAAAAACCAAAGAAAAAAAGAATTGAACTTGCATAATGCAAAGAAGGAGCCCACGATTGGCTCCTTTTTTTATGGGTTCATTGCAGTAAGTATTCCTACCAAGTCCTCATCACTTGAATACCCGTGGTGCCTGTAAATAACCTCTCCCTCTGCATTAGTTAAGAGCAGTGTGGGTAAACTTTGGAGGTTAATGGAATCCGAATATGCTGCCTCAGGAGAGTAAAAAGTGGGAAAGGGATATTGTACCGAGTCAACATACTGCTTATAAACCTCAAAGGTTTCTGCATTTCTACCATGGTTAATCAGGTAAACCTTTAGTCCCGCATCTTTAAGATCTTGGGCGTGATGAGCAAATGTTGCTATTTCAGCTTTACACGGACCACACCAGCTGGCCCAAACACTTACAATAAGAGGGTGTTGGAACTCAGCTGTAGTTACTGTATCGCCATCAGGTGAAATTACATCCACCACCTTCCAATTTTCGTTCACTGCATGTCCAAGCCGATTGGCCATAATTGTAGGAAGAATGAAAATGCTGTAACCAAAACCTAATGCCGCAATGATACCAATACTTAATACGACACGCGGAGCATGCAGTTTCCCTGAGCTGAAGACGCCTGTAACAATAGCTGTGATGGCGCCTAGTACAAATATAAAATGGCTCCATTCTCCTAAAAACAGCAACAGCCCAACACTAAAAAATGCAGCCAGTCCTAATGCACTTACTACGCGCATATTGCCCACAGATCCGCGGGCAAATCCCATTAAAAATCCGGTAACCCAAATAAGCGGTAAGGCGTATTTTAGTCCACCAAACGTGCCAACCACCATAATACCGTAAATCGCAAAGAGTAGTCCTAACGCAAAATTTATGGGTATAAAGTACCTGGTTTTCCAATTTTGATGCGATTCCATAATAAGTTTGTTTTATCCTTGAACCAAAGGTAACGATCCTTGTTAATGACTTAACCGATAACAAGCTTATGAAACGATTAATACTACTGTGCGCACTCGTGCTCTTTGGCAACATGCTCTTTGCCCAAACGGGAACTGTTAAGGGAACCATTAGGGAAGCTACAAACAACCAGCCAGTTCCGTTTGCCAATGTTGTAATAAGCGGGACAACCATTGGAGCGGCGACCGATTTCGAAGGTAATTATTCCATTTCACAGGTTCCTTTGGGTTACCAAAAACTGGAAGTAACTGCAGTGGGGTTTGAGCCAGCAGTTAGTCGCGACTTTTTAGTCACAAAATCCAATGTCCAGGTAGTAGATATTACGTTGAGTAAGGCCGCAACTGAGCTCGAGGAAGTGGTTATTAAAACGGAAGCATTTAAAAGTACTGAGGAGAGCCCGCTCTCGCTACAAACTCTAGGAGTAGAAGAAATTGAGCGTAACCCAGGCGGAAATCGCGATATATCCAAAGTAATTCAATCTCTTCCTGGAGTTGCGAGCACTACAAGTTTTAGAAACGATATCATTATCAGAGGGGGAGCCCCTAATGAAAACCGCTTTTACCTGGATGGGGTAGAGGTTCCAGTTATCAATCACTTTCAAACTCAAGGTTCAAGTGGAGGCCCTGTTGGTATAATAAATGTCAACTTTATTGAAGAAGTATCTTTTTATTCAGGAGCATTCCCTGCTAATCGGGGAAATGCATTGAGTTCGGTGCTTGAGTTTCGTCAAGTAGATGGAAATTCAGAGCAGTGGAAATTTCGTGGGACAGTAGGCTCGAGCGATATTGGATTCACAGCAGATGGCCCACTTGGCGATAAAACTACATTCATAGGTTCTGTGCGCAGATCGTACCTCCAGTTTTTGTTCTCTGCTTTGAAACTTCCATTTTTACCAACATTTACCGATGCCCAATTTAAAGTGAAGCATAAGCTAAACGATAAAAACCAACTCACGTTTATCGGCTTGGGAGCATTTGATGAATTTAATTTGAACACATCTGTAAATGAAGGCATAACTGATGTGGATGAATTGGCACGCAACCGATACATTTTGGGAAATATTCCAGTAAATGAACAGTGGAACTATACTGTGGGAGCCGTTTACAAGCACTTTGCTGATAAGTCATTTCAAACCTTAGTGGTAAGTAGGAATGCATTGAATAACTCGGCATATAAGTACGAAGGGAATGATGAGTCCGACCCCAATAACCTGATTCAAGATTATTTATCTACAGAGACTGAGAATAAATTGCGGTTTGAACATACCTATCGCAATAGTGGGTTTAAGTTGAATTTAGGCCTTAACGCTGAGCACCTGAGGTACACCAACGAAACTTTTAATAAAGTGGCTTCGGCTTCAGGTCCGATCATCATCGACTTCAGCTCAGACTTAGATTTGTTTCGTTATGGTTTCTTCGGTCAAGCTTCTCAAGACTTTTTTGAGCGCAGGTTAACGCTTTCAGCTGGATTGCGCTTGGATGGCAATGATTACAACAGCAATATGAGTAATCCCATCAACCAATTATCACCGCGTTTGTCGGCTTCATTTGCTGTTAATGATCGGTGGCGATTAAATGCAAATGTTGGCAGGTATACACAGCTACCTCCTGCTACCATCCTAGGCTATGCCGATGGGAATGGTAACTTGGTTAATGATGATAATAACCTCAAGTACATTAAGGCGGATCACTATGTTGCAGGTGTTCAGTACAACCCAGATGCGTCAACGAAAATAACAGTAGAAGGCTTTTATAAAAACTATACAGACTACCCTTTCCTGCTGCGTGACTCAATCTCACTCGCTAATCTAGGTGCCGATTTTGGGGTAATTGGAAATGAACCTGCGAACTCAACTTCATCAGGTCGCAGTTATGGAGCCGAGTTTTTAATACAGCGGAGATCTGCAAAGGGAATTTATGGAATACTCGCTTATACTTTTGTACGAAGCGAATTTATTAATGATGGTGATTACGTTCCCAGTGCATGGGATAGCCGTCACATCATATCCCTTACGGGAGGTAAAAAACTCAAACGAAACTGGGAAATAGGTGGGAGATGGCGTTTTGTAGCAGGTCAACCCTTTACCCCTTATGATGTTCAGGCTACAATGCTCCGATCGAATTGGGATGTGCGCGGGCGTGGATTGTTTAACTACCGAGAACTCAACAGCGAGCGTATAGATGCATTTCATCAATTGGATGTACGGGTAGATAAAGTATGGTTCTTTGAAAAATGGTCGCTGAACTTATACCTAGATGTTCAAAATGTCTATAATTTCCAGGCGGTAGAGCAAGACATCCTTTCGGTTCAACGTGATGCAGGTGGCAACCCGCTGGTAGATCCTAATAATCCTAATGCCTATTTGCCAGATTTCATTGAGAATACAGCTGGAAATGTGCTCCCAACTATCGGTATCATTGTTGACTTCTAGCGGAAGAAACAAGAGCTACTCCACCAATAGGTAGAAATGGTATACCGATAAATGCGAAAAGGGTCTGTATAATATGGCTGAAACCACTTGGCTTCTTTGAGTTCTCCATTTTCGTTATAGGTGTATTTCTTGATCAGGTAAAGGTCCTCCCTGGGGCGATAATAGCGCTTTTCTATGAGCAGGTCACCGGAATAAACCGTTTCGATTTCAATCGTTTTCTCAGTTGTCGCTGTATAACAAACCTGTACCTGATTTCCGGCCTCATTTATGCGATAGGCACAGCGCTTAGTCAACCGCCGATCGCTCTCCAAGGTACTATCTACCTGACGTGTCAATTGCCACTCTTCATTGTAATCGTAAATAGCTAACTCATCAGCATATGACGTGTTTTTAGCTACGTGAACTACATGTTCAGGCTCTATTTTTAAGCTTATTTCTGTTTTTTGCTCATTCCGCAATTGGGTTAATTTAACCCAGTTCCGTTTTTTTCGAGCGTACGTATAATGCGTGTTGATGGTATCCGCCATGCTGTAACGGATAACTTCATGCGGAAAGCCATTGCGGTAATAGCGCCGCTCTTCAACCGGGTTAAACTCAGGTTCACTGCCTTCAATTCCATCTAGAATGGCCTCTGAAATGAGTACCGTTTTCCACTTGTTCGCGTGAACCTCAATGACCTTTTCTGGAAGGTAGTTTTGAGCATGGAGGATTTGGGGGAGGAGGTGAAATCCTGCTGAAATCAAACAAACGAGGTATCGCATTATCATAATACTAAGCTTAAGGGACGTGCTTGCGCTGGTAATAGTTTACCGCTAGTGTACATCCGGTATAGTTGTAAAATTCCAGCAACGCTCATTGCATCGCGGATGAGGTGTTGGTCTACTAATTCCAAGGCTTTAACAAAAGACACACGCTCCACAGTGAGCTGTTCCGTTTCTTGCGGTATGGGATTATTTTTAGTAACACCAAAACCTGCATAAATGGTCGCAATTTCATCGGTAGCCGCATTTGAAAGCTGTAAGTTGGCAACTTCAATCGTTGTATCAACGGAAAGCCCTGTTTCTTCCAATAATTCCCGTTTTGCAGCTGATAAAGGATCTTCGTGCTTTGCACAACCACCTTCAGGAATTTCCCATTCAAAGGAGTTTAACGGAAAACGTGTTTGACCAATCAACCAAGTGTAACCGTGTTCGTCAATAGGAATGAGACCAACGGCTTTATGCTCGAAATGAACAACTCCATATATTCCCGGAGTGTTTCCCGGGGTAATTACAGCGTGATGAGTGACCTCTATCCACGGATTGCTGTAGGCCACGGATTGCTGTTTGCTTTGCCATGGATTTTTTTCAGAATACTTCACACTGCAAGATTAATCAAACATGAGCAGGTGAAGAAATAGATTGGAATAGGGTTGATAACTACATTCTATTTTGAGATTTTTGTACTTCAAACAGCAATGACATGAAGTTCTCTGTAGGTCAGGAAGTTAAAATGATGGATGAGCCTGGAACGGGTATTATAAAGGCCATTCGTTCAAATGCTATGTTAGTAGTAGAGCTCGATGGTTTTGACTTCGAATGTGCTGCAACACAAGTTATAGCTGTTGGTGATAATAACGAGGTCGAGGTAGCGGTACCTGAACGCGTAGATGGTTCTTTTAAGGATTCATCCGGTAACTCTCTGATGGAGCAGCTTACCAATATTCAATGGTCTGGTAAAAACCACAAAGGTGTTCCGGAGTTCGACCTGCATTTACATGAGTTGCTGCATGCTAAAAAGTTCAAAAATGATCATGCAAAAAAACAGTACCAATTAGCACAATTCAAATTGGCGTTGCGCAAAGCTGTATTAATGCAACTTTCCAAAATTGTATTTATTCACGGAGTTGGATCAGGTAAGCTAAAAGCAGAATTAACGGCATTTTTAGATCAATACGATTGTTTTGAATATTACGATGCTTCCATGAAACATTACGGTGTTGGGGCCACGGAGGTACGGATTTTTAAAAATAAGGTCAAAGGTTTTCAATAATACGTTACGTTTGAAGTGAAATTGATTAATAATATACCTATGAAACTTGGAATTTTAGGACTTGCAACAGCTGTAGTGGCGTTGTTTGCATCGTGTGAAGAGTTGGAAAACTTGAAAACGCTCTCAGTAAACTCTTCATTGAACCACACTGAAAATATTGCGATTCCAACAGATGGTAATGCGCTCGATACCGTGAATTACCAAAACACAGATACGCTTTTATTAGACGACCCGGATTTAAGTGAATACGACAAAATTAAGTCTGTCGGAGTAACAGATATATCATTCGTAGTTTCAAGCTACCAAGGAGACCCAAATGGTAAACTCGAAGGAGAGATGCGCTTTCCAGGAATTACAGCCGCTGGCTATGCGATGGAAGTTCCAAACATGAAAGACGCAAGTGATAATGCGAGTACGTTTAGCATTTCTGTTCCTGCATCAGACATTGAAACACTGAACAGTTACTTACAGTCTAACGGCATGATCATTATGCAAATGGCTGGGACTGCTTTTAATGCTCCAATGACATTTAATGTAGACTTCACCATTGCAGTTTCTGCTAAGGTTGAAATAGTAGAATAGTCCAAGAACAAGCTTGATTAAAAAAGCCGCTCGTGGAGCGGCTTTTTTTATGCAATTTTGTCCCGTTTGGGTATCCTGTCGCTTCGTAAGAAGAGGAAAGTCCGGACAGCATAGGGCAGCCTGCTACCTAACGGGTAGACACATTTATGTGCTAGCAAGTGCAGCAGAAAGTAAACCGCCTCGGAAACGGGGTAAGGGTGAAAGGGTGAGGTAAGAGCTCACCGGTGGATATGGCGACATGTCTAGCCAGGTAAACCTCAGGCGCTGAAAGATCATGTAAACCTCGGTTTGAGTGCGGCTCGCGCGAACGGGGAGGGTAGATCGATGGAGGTTGGGGGTGACTTCAATCCTAGATAAATGACAGGACACGACAGAATCCGGCTTATCGCCCAAACAATATGGAGCCCCGTAGCTACAAGCTACGGGGCTTCTCCATTTAAAATGGATTGGGAAACTTACAAGTTTCCATATTGCTCCGCATAATAGAGCATTTGAGTTTTAAAATCAGCTGGATAAACAATGCGGACATCAATCACTTCATCCTCCTCCATAATTGGTTCAAATTGAGGGTTGATAAAACCACCATATGGAGCGATGTTAAGTGCTTTAGAACGTTCCAATACTTCAGCGTGAAGTGCCTCATCTACCTGAACACCGTAGTTTTCTACCAGGTCTCTACCTGCCTGATAGTCACCTTCACTCTTGATGCGCTGAATTTCACGTAGTAAATCACCAAAGAGCATACGCAATTGATCGTAATCGTTAATGCGGAAGTACGTTTTGCCGTTTTCAGTTACGCGTTCAACAATATTTTCATCAGCACCTTTTTCCATTACCCATTTAGCTACAAGTTGACGGTTGCGCATGTGAGCTTCTTCAATGATTTCGCCTGGCTCAATTCTGCGAAGTTGGACCATTAACCCGTTTCTGATGTAACCATCGTATTCTGCCATTCCCACTTCCAGACTTGGCATCAGGTCAAGTGAAATTAGTTGGGTATCTAAGATGTAATAGAGTGCTACTAAATCGGCGCGGGCTTCTTCCAAGGTAGAAGCGTAATTCTTCAATGTTTCCTTAGGTGTTCCAACGCCAGGGTTAAGTTTTCCAGAGGCATGACCAACAACTTCATGAAGTGCAGTGTGTAATTTACCACCAAGTGCTCCATACTTTTTTGCTCGGTCTTTTTCCTCTTGTGTAAGGGCAAACTCATTGGTGTAACCACCAGCACTTGCCTTGTCATATGCACCGATAATATTCCCTAAAGAAACTGATTTAGAACCGTGCGTTGCACGAATCCAATTGGCATTAGGTAAGTTCACACCAATAGGTGTACTTGGTGATGCATCGCCACTTTCTCCAGCAACATTCACCACCTTATAGGTTACACCAACAACTTCTTCTTTTTTGTGCTCATCCATTATCGGCGAGTTGTCTTCAAACCATTGCACGTATTCCATGACTTTACTCATGCGCTCAGAAGCATCGAAGTCTTTTACTTCCACAACCGATTCGAATGAACCGCGGTAGCCCATCGGATCATTGTAAACTTCAATGAATGAGTTGATGTAGTCAATATCACCTTCTGTTGCCTTAGTCCATGCTACGTTGTATTCGTCCCATTTTTTAAGGTCTCCAGTTTTGTAATACGCAATAAGCAGGTTGAGCGCATCTGCTTGAGCTTTGTTCTCAGCAACGCTAGCTGCTTTCCCGAGCCATTCAATGATGTGCTCAATTGCGTCGCTGTAAAGTCCGCCAAGTTTGTATGGCTCTTCAACCAATTCGCCATTTTCATTGCGAACTAACCGTGAATTCAACCCATGAGAAATTGGCTCGGGATCAGCTCTGTCTACACGACCAGCGTAAAACTCCTCAACTTCTTTTTCAGTAATGTCGGGACCGTAGAAGTTTGTCGCAGAAGCAAGCAAGAGGTCCTTCGTTGGATCCAGACTCACCTTTTTCTTATCTACCGATGGGTCTAGAATAGCTGCTTTCGCTTCCCCAGATAGCGTAGCACCTGTTTCCTGCACTAGGGCATTGAAATATTCGGTACTAAATTCAGGGTTTATTTTGTTCATGCTGTAGTGGTGGTGAATACCGTTTGAGAACCACACACGCTTGGTGTAGGTCATAAATTGGTTCCAAGCCTCTGTGGTTTTATCACCTTGGTAATTTAAGATGATGTGCTCTAAAGCTTTGCGGATTTCCAAGTTATAACGGTAATTCTGATCCCAGATAATATCACGTCCATGATATCCTGCTTGCGTTAGGTAATACGCAAGTTTACGCTGGTTAGGCGTCAGTTTATCCCAGCCGGGAACTTGGTATCGCACAATTTTTAAATCGGCAAATTGCTCGGTTTGCCATTGGAAATTTGCTGTGTCACCAACAAGGGTGTATTCAGCTTGATTGTTTTGGGTTGCCTCTTCCTTTTGTTCAGGAGCCCCACAACTGGCTAGAACACCAGTCGCTGCAAAAAGCGCCAATTTGGTAAGTTTCATAAATATTGAGTTTGCATGCAAAATAGGCAAACACATTGAGAAATGGTAGGGTACTATCCGGCGACTTCGTGTTCGTGTGAACTCAGTTTATACATCCGGTATTTACGAATTGATATTTGGTCTTTTCCTGCTAGGAAAATAATGGCAATCATAGCGCTTGAAAAAATGTTCAACCCGATGATCACATAGTTGCTTGTTACATTGAACACATATAGAACAAGCTGCGTAGCAGTAATACCTACGATACTTGCGAAGGTTTGAATCATGCGGTGCTCATTTCTTCGCTCATAATCGGCGTAAAATTTTCCAAACTTCTTTTTGTGCCGGTCTTGACGTTGGTTAATGAAGTAAAAATAAGCCAGCAAGTGAATGTAAAATACAACCGTTTGGATCAGTTGGGTAAGCTTAGCGATTACCATAGTGAAAGAAGAACTTCCTTCTATCACGGATCCATTAATCGCTGCAAGGTAATCTTCACTCGGCGTCATAATAAGCAAAGCAACTGCATACAAGGCTGCAAGCCCACTTGGAATAAAGTGCTTTGAGAAACCAGGAGGATAGCGAAAGTGCTGTTTCAACAACGACTCATTAAATAAAAGCACTAATGGTCCTAGCAAAAAAGCACTGGGTAAAAACACCATAAATGCTGCTACTTGAAATTGCCCAATATCAATGTTAGAAACAATATGGTAGAAGAAATAAAATGCAAGCGCGACTAATAAGAACCCAAATGACCGCTTGCTTAGTCCTTTATTGCGAAGACCAAAAATGGCTAACGCACAAAGAACCGCTAAGGTAAACGGCATCAGGTAAGTTATTATCGTGAGAATTTTAATATTCATTCTGGCGGTAAAAGTAACGTTATATGACAAAAAAAAGCCGCTACATGCGGCTTTTTCCTATTGTTATGCTCAGTTTATTCTTGCTCAGCTAAAAAACGTTCAGCATCAAGAGCTGCCATACACCCTGTTCCGGCAGCGGTAACTGCTTGACGGTAAATCTTATCCGCAGCATCACCTCCCACAAATACACCGGGAACATTGGTTTTTGAAGTACCGGGAATTACTTTGATGTATCCCGTTTCATCCATATCAAGCCATTCTTTAAAGATGTCTGTATTGGGTTTGTGTCCTATCGCTACAAAAAAGCCAGTAATTGGAATGTCTGTTGTCTCTTGCGTTTTGTTATTGATCACCTTAACACCGGTAACACCATCATCGCCTAGAACCTCTACTGTTTCTGTATTCCAATGTACTTCAATGTTTTCAGTATTGAATACGCGCTTTTGCATCGCTTTAGATGCGCGCATTTCGCCACGGCGAACTATCATGTGAACTTTTGTACACAACTTTGCGAGGTATGTTGCTTCTTCAGCCGCAGTATCACCTGCACCCACAATTGCAACTTCTTGATTTTTGTAGAAAAAACCATCACAAACTGCACACGCAGAAACACCTCCACCAATGTTTCTCAGGCGTTGCTCACTTTCTAAACCAAGCCATTTGGCTGAGGCTCCAGTAGAAATAATAGCGGTATCCGCTGTAACGGTGTGCCTTCCGCCGTCAATTTCAGCTGTAAACGGACGCTTCGAGAAATCAACTTTAGAAATGAAACCTGTGCGCACATCTGTGTTAAAGCGCTCTGCTTGTTGTTTCAATTGCTCCATCATTGTTGGACCGTCGATGCCTTCTGGGTAACCCGGGAAGTTGTCGACCTCAGTAGTTGTAGTTAGTTGACCACCTGGTTCCATTCCAGTATATACCACTGGATGAAGATCGGCACGGGCAGCATAAATGGCTGCTGTATATCCTGCTGGACCTGAGCCTATAATAAGGCACTTGATGTGTTCTGTTGTCTCACTCATTACTTCAATTATTTATAGGTGCAAAAATAGAGAATACTGAGGCTCTAATTGTCGTGTACCATACGATTCTAATTACTGGGCAATAATAATTCTTTATGCTTAATTGGGAAGGCAAATCAATGTGTCGTAGGTAATTCCATACCCCCCCCAAACACCCAGTGCACCATTCGATAGGTTGGTAGGAACATTTGCTGGAGCAGAGAAGGGGTTACCACCGCTAAATTGCTGCACTTCAAACGTGCGTAAGAAATCAAAATGTGGTTTGTCGATAGCACAGAATTTTGTAATAACTGTATCGCCGTATTTCCAAAAGTCAGGCCTGCTTTCTTTCGTATATTCTTCTTCTACGCCGGGTATTCTTCCACGCTCAAAAACAAAATTAAAAGGTTGCCCATTGAAGTATTGATCGTCGAAAACAGACCCACGATCTGCGACAAAAAAATTATCGAACCGATTGCCGTTGGAATCAAGGTTGATGCGCTGCGCAAAAAAACGGTAATAGTTTCCAGCTGTGTCAGGGTCTGTTAATTTACCTCGAATAAGCCCAAAGCTATCTTGTTCAAGGGTAAACCAAAGCGAATCAAAGGGTACAGCTTGAGGAATGGTGGTGCTGGCTGTATACGAATCACCCTGCCAATTGATAACCAAATCATAGGTGTTGAGCGCCTCACCAACCAACGATCCTCCACCTATTAAATCGCTGAGTGGTAAAGTGTAGAAACAAATTGAAAAAGCACTGGAATCTGTTATGGAAACTCCTAACAACTCACTAGCCAAAGCCTGTTGGCTGGTTGTGAGTTGATCGGAACAAATCACTTCTAGTGGGTAACTAATTCCATTGGCTATAACCTGCACATCGGCATTGAGCACTTGAAGTTCCTGAATGCGAGCAATGGATGTTGGTTCAAAGTATCCCACACTTTTAGAAAGAAATACAAATGGGGGTAAGCCTTCTTCAATACGTCCTTCAACAACCAGTTTTTCAGTATTTGCAGGAAGCGGCACTTCGATAACGCGCTCACAACTCAAAAGGAGCGTCCACATACTAAGTAAAGCTATAGAAAGTCTATTCATTGTTAAAATTTAAAACGATAAGTAACGGATGGCAGGATGGGAAACAGAGATACCTGACGCGCTTCAACATCCAATTCTCCTTCGTTAATGTTACCTTCATTTGCGAAATAAATGAAAAAGGGATTAGCCCTGCTGTAGGCATTGTAAATGGCAAAATTCCAACTACTTTGGAAACGCTCTCGCTTTTTACCCTGGCTGGTAGCAGAGAGGTCTAAGCGATGATATGGTGCCATGCGGAAAGCATTGCGCTCTCCATATTCATCGACAACCCGATTTTCTATAACATAGCGTGAAACGGGAAGGGTAATAGCATTTCCAGTTCCATAGACGAAGGTTGCACCAAACGACCACTTCTGGTTGAGTTTGTACATGTTTACAATAGAGAGGTCATGCCTGCGATCAAAAGGAGCAGGGTAGGCCTTTCCATTGTTGAGGTCCTCAAATTTACGCATGGTTTTACTCCATGTATATCCAATCCATCCATTCCATTTACCGTATTTCTTTTTGATGAAAAATTCAGCACCATAAGACCAGCCGAAACCAAATACGAGACTCGCGTCAGAATTTGTTCCTACGTCATCGGCGGGCAGGGCACCTTCGCGGTATTCAACCATGTTGTCCATGTGGCGGTAGTAAAGCTCAACGCTAGTTTCTAAGGTGTTGTCGAAAAAGTTCCTGAAGTACCCCACCGCTATTTGATCGGCAATTTGCGGTTTTACCCGGTCGCTACTTGGTAGCCATAAATCAGTGGGTAGGGAAAGGGTAGAGAAATTAGCTAAATGCACGTACTGGAAATTTCGAGTAAGCGAAAATTTAATGGCATCAGTAAGTCCAAGCTTAATGCGCGCATTGAGTCGGGGTTCAACACCAATGTAAGAAGCGACGACTTCTCCCGGTCCATAGATCGTAGTATCTACACTACCTGTAGGAGTTTCATTGTAGCGGGTAAAGGCCCCCAGTTGCGTAAATGAGCTGATGCGTAACCCCGCGTTGATTTTTATACGGGTAGATAGGTCGAATTCGTCCTGGATAAACCCAGCAGTTTCGATGCCGCGCATTTCATTAATTGCTCCAACGTCAACACGGGTGTCCCCGCTCCTCGCCGAAACACTGGAAGGAATAAACGTGTGGTAAATGATATCTCCACCAACCTTAACTTGGTGGTTTACATGCGGAATGGTAGTAACCTCTCCTTTGACGGCAAAATCGCGAATACCACTGAATAAATTGAGTTCAAAACCGCTCTGCGCTGCCTCAAAGCGAAAAGTGTAGTCTGTGTAAATCCCAGTTAGTTTCAAGTTGGTTTTTTGGCTTAATACTTTGGTCCAATTGGCAGTAATGACGTTGTTTCCCCATGGAATCCGTGCAGAGAAATCATCGTTTTTCCGAGACTTTAAGTCAAAAACATCACGTCCCAAATACCCTGAAATGTCCAGCAAACTATTGTCGCGCAGCTTAAAACTCATCTTCGCATTAATGTCGTAAAAGTAGTAGCCCGAGTTCGAGAACCGAGCTGTATCGGGTATGAATGGTCGCGAAACTATATCGGCATAGGTGCGCCTTCCCGAAACCAGAAACGATGAACGTCCTTTTTTGATGGGGCCTTCCAAGGTGAGCTTGCTGGATATCAGTCCTAATCCTCCTTCGCCGTGAAAGGAGTTCATGTCACCAACCTTGGTTTGTACATCCAAGACACTGGCTAACCTGCTGCCATAACGCGCGGGCATGCTTCCTTTCGTAAGTTCGATTCGCTCTACATAATCGGAGTTAAACACGCTGAAAAAACCGAACAAATGGGATGCATTGTAAATCGGAGCTCCATCCAATAAGATTAAATTTTGGTCTGGACCGCCACCACGCACGTAAAAGCCAGCATTTCCATCACCCGCCGATTGAACGCCTGGTAAAAGTTGAATGGTTTTTAGAATATCCACTTCGCCTAGGAATGCGGGAATTTGCTCAACCTCTACCATTTCGAGCTCCATTTTGCTCATAGCCGATTGCTCCACGTGCTTATCCCTGCGTTCGCCTGTAATAACCAACTCTTCAGTTTGAATAGCCTCTGGTTGAAGGGTTAATGTTAAAGCTGATGGCTTTTGGGGAGGGATGCGGTAAGTGATAGACTCTAAACCGATGTAAGAAATGTGAAGCATTGCGTAACCCGGTTTTACGCGGATTCGGAACTTGCCATCTACATCCGTTGAAGTACCAATGGTAAGGGTGTCAACACGCACGGTTGCACCAATTAACGGTTGGTTATTGGGTCCTGTAACCTTGCCTGAAAGGATATAATCCTGAGCGTTGGTGTGAACTGCAAAAAGCAGTAATGCACTTATGAGGTGTAGTAGTTTCAAAACACTGACATAAACGCATGAGCCGTTAGAATGTTGGTAGAAGGCGCGAGCAATTGAGTTACACTCCCATGAAAACGGGTTTGATATTGGCAAAGGCATAAAGTCCTTCACGCGATAGCTCTCTACCGTAGCCAGATGCGTGCGTTCCTCCAAACGGCAATCGCGGATCTGATTTCACGAGTTCATTAAAAAATAATGCGCCACCCTGAATCTTTTTGGTCCAACTGAGATGCTCCTCTGGATGTTGGGTTACAACCGATGCACCTAGTCCAAATGAAGTGGTATTGGCTAACCGCAGGGCTTCGGTATTTTCTTTGAATGATGTTATGCAAGCAAGTGGGCCAAACGTTTCTTCGTTGAACGCTTCCATTTCTGGAGTAACTCCTGAGAGTAGTGAAGGTTCAAAGCGAGCTCCTGAAATGTTTCCACCACGAAGCAATTTGGCACCTTTTGTTATGGATTGCTGGCATTGTGTGTGAATTTGCCGTGCTAAATCAGGACGTGCTAACGGACCAAAATAAGTTGCTTCATCCGCTGGATCACCCACTGGATAATGATCAAACTTAGCCAGAAATCCATGAGTAAAATCATCAACGAGACTGGCATGCACCAAAAAGCGCTTTAGCGCTATACAACTCTGTCCTGTATTTTGCATGCGCCCGCTCCAAGCTACATCTATAGCTTGTTGGAGGTCGGCATCTTCTAAAACGAGTAGGGGGTTGGAACCACCAAGCTCCAACACAACAGGCTTAAGAGCCTTTCCGGCTAATTGAGCTACTGCACGACCGGCACTTGTACTTCCAGTAAGGGTAACGCCGTGAATGCGGTTATCTTCAATTACAGCCGGTATGGCATCGGTGTCGCAAATCAGCAGTTGAAAGGTATGGGTAGGAAGGCCTACGGTTGTGCAAAGTTCTTCAATGTGTTTAGCACATCCCAACGTTGTTGGAGCATGTTTGAGCACAGAAGTATTTCCGAGCATAATTGCAGGTGCGAGGTACCTAAAAACTTGCCAATACGGATAATTCCATGGCATGATGGCCAAGATGGTTCCCAATGGCTCATAGGTACTGTATGCAGCGTGCTGATCGATTAATTGTTCTCGCGGACTGAGCATCGATGCGCCATGTTCCGCATAATACTGGCAAACCCAAGCACATTTTTGAACTTCAGCTCGCGCTTGTGCAATCGGTTTACCCATTTCCTGCATAGCCATAAGTGCTAAATCCAACTCGTTTTCCGCTAAAGCATCCGCTAGTTTGAGGAGCCATGCTGCTCTTTCATTCAGTGACGTAGCTTGATAACTGGTGAAGGCATTTTCGGCTTGAGTAAGTATCGTTTCAATTTGAGCTGAGGTATGCTGCTGGTGTGTTGCAATAACTTGGTTGCTATGTGGGTTGAGACTCTTAAACATGATCAACGTATGGTTTGAATCGAAGTTAGGGAAAGCAAAATCGGGTTACAATGAAACCACAAGTTTATTATATTTGCCGCCTTACAAAGAGCGCTCGGGATGTAGCTTAGTCCGGTTAAAGTGCGCGTCTGGGGGGCGCGAGATCGGTGGTTCGAATCCACTCATCCCGACATTTTTAATTTTAAAGTATTCAATATCAATGAGTTAAACTCAGTGATATCGATTACTCCCCATATTACTCCCCAAAATCTATAGATTTCCTAAATTTGTTTAGTGAATGTTTCCCTCAAATTAGACTCGTCCAATAACGGAAAAGAAAAACCACTTTACATAAGGTTAAGGGGTAAATCAGTAAATGGTAAAACTGAAGAAACATCCATTTCAACAGAAATAAAACTACTTCCTCGTCACTTTAAGAACAACGGTATTTCTAAAAGTTCTCCGAATTACAGTTTGGAAATTTGTATCTTGTTTGTTCTAAAATGAAGATATGAAATTTATCAAAAATATCTGATGAGGTTCTTTACGAGTTGGAGATTTACAAAATGGTAGTTTTACTTGTTACAAGTGGGATGAAGAAATATCTTTAAAGACACAGAGAAATCTTTAATCAATAACTAAAAAAGGTTTAGAGAGTGAAACACTTAAAAAAAGTATTAGGTATCATATACATTCTGAGTATTTTGTCTTCTTGTACAAAAGAAAAAGAGTATCCTAAACCCTGTTTAGGTGATTGTGAAACTAAGTTCCATCTGATTTATAAAAACGTAGAAATACCAATTAGTTCTGATGGATATTACAGAATACAATGGGATGGGTTAAATTACTTTCAAATTGAAGGTGAGTTATCAGAATTAAACCCTCATTATGTTATCAATAAAGTCCCTCTTATTGAGTGTAATTTCGATTCAGACTATTGGATTGTGATGGACTCAATAACCTTTCGGACTCCAATGTATTCATATTTGGGTTGGTTTAATGATATTGGATTAAACACTCCAATTCCAATTGGTCAATATACATATACGATTATCACGTTATCTGATTTGTATTCCCCTTTGAATATAGTTGGGTATGAATTTCCAAAAAAAGGATGTTTCGATTGTCCTTACTTCCCTACACTAATTGGAACACATTCAAAATACACCTATAACCCTAAACAAAACATCTTATTTGATAATGAATTTGAAGGAGATACTATCAACATTTATATACAGTCTATTTTCAATAGTGATGTTGGGGAAACAGTTACAATTGATGACAAATTAAAGATAATTGTTTTATAAAAGACTTGAATTAAAAACCTGACATCGACATATAAACCAACCACTTTCAAACACAATGAAAAGGTTTGAATCGGTTTACAAAGAATCCCCCCACCCCCCTTAGGTGGTACTCATCCTACTCCACCAATCGGTTTTGTGTTTGAGGTGGTACTCTTTCATATCTACTCTATCAAATAGGTGAAAGTTTTTGGGTTCAACTCCTTCATCTTCCAACTCCTTTAGAGTTTTGGTAGGATATGAATCTATCAATTGTTTAATTTCTCTTCTTCGTTTTCTACTACTCATTGAAATAATTTATAACGTTCTTAAATTACAAAACTCTTACCTATAATTCAAGGTTTTATTGTGAAATTTGTATATTGAAATGTTATTTATCATTAAACCCAATTAAATGAATAATATATTTAGAGTAGAAAATATCTTTTTAATTAAAGAAAGAGTAATCCTTATGGGAGTTGTGTTGACAGATTCTATCTCAGTTGAGGAGAAGTTCTCATTTAGAACCAAGGATGGAAGTATTAAAGAGTCAATTGTTTTAGGGATTGAAAAATTTCGAGAAAGTAATCTGTCGGAGGTATTTAAAGGTGATAATGTCGGGTTGATTGTTAAAGGTGATAAACCTGACTTTGAAACTGGACTTGTGTTATTTGACTGTAACGTCGATGAACTTAAAAAATATTATGATGATGGTGGTGTTGAACCTTTACCTGATGAAGAAGAAATTAAACCGTTAGTAAAAATGAATGATGATTTAAGATCATTTATAATAGGAAATATTGAACCTATTCGTCGAGGATACAAAATTACCATTGATGATTTTAAGTATTCCAAAAAATTGGGAATGAAATATCGAAGTATTATGACGACTAAAATTCAAAAAGGATTAAATATTGGGTTTTCATCCTCAGTGAAAATAAAAAATTCAATCGAATCACTTGAATTGGTTATTCAGGATTTAAAAACAGGGGATTTGGAATTACTCCCTTATGATGAATTTGATCACCAACTAAAAAAATTCTATTTAGATATGTCAGAGGATGAGGTGATTATACTTCTTAAAAAATTAAAGGATAAAGTAGATTTAGGGATAATCACACAGGATGAATTTGAAAGTAGAAGAACAGAATTACTTCCATACATCAAAAACTAATTAACCACTTGAATTGATTTTTTTAAATGAAATACCTTCTATTTATACTGTTCCTTATACCACTAACCTCCTATTCTCAAAAGGTATTCTCAGTTGAGTATTCAAATCAATCTGATGTTAAGGTATATGTTGTAGAATATGAAAATCAATGTGATTTAAAGGTGTTTAAAGTAGATTATCCAAATCAAGTAGATGGGAACAAGGGGTTATGGTATTTTGTGGATTACCCCAATCAATCAGATAAAAAGATATA
>CBFIEM010000009.1:0-151134 GCA_965661625.1 Salibacteraceae bacterium | reverse complement strand
TTTTTACGATCAATGTAAGCGTACATTACGCTATTGATATCAGTAGCAAATTCTATCCAAGAACCTTTAAACGGTATAATTCGTGCCGAATAGAGTTTGGTGCCATTCGCGTGATAGCTTTGACCAAAAAACACTCCTGGAGAACGGTGCAATTGAGATACAATTACACGCTCTGCACCATTGATTATGAATGACCCCCTAGGAGTCATGTAGGGAATAGTACCCAGATACACATCCTGAACAATCGTTTCGAAATCCTCATGTTCGGGATCCGTACAATACAGTTTAAGCTTCGCTTTTAGCGGAACGCTGTATGTTAAACCACGTTCAATGGTTTCTTCCATTGAGTAGCGGGGAGGATCTACGAAATAGTCTAGAAATTCTAAGACGAAATTGTTACGAGCATCCGTAATCGGAAAGTTTTCAGCGAAAACTTTAAAAAGTCCTTCGTTCTCCCGGTTATCCGGAGAAGTTTCTAATTGGAAAAAATCTTGAAAGGACTTAATTTGAATATCCAGAAAATCTGGATAATCAAGTTGGTTCTTAGTGGTGGCGAAATTTATTCTTTCGTTCTTGTTATCAGCCATGGATATAAAATGGATTGATAATTCAAATGGACAGCCTTAAATGCAGAAGGGATTAGACCCCAATAAGGGGTCTAATCCTTGGTAATACTCTACCTGAGTGTGAGTGGTAACTACTTAACTTCCACTTCAGCACCAGCTTCTTCAAGCTGTGTTTTCAGTGCTTCAGCTTCGTCTTTAGCTACTCCTTCTTTCAATGCTTTAGGAGCGCTATCTACCAATTCTTTAGCTTCTTTCAGGCCAAGACCAGAAAGTTCTTTTACAAGCTTAACAACAGCTAGTTTAGAGCTTCCAGCCGCCTTCAAAATCACGTCGAACTCAGTTTGCTCTTCACCGCCGCCTTCACCGCCGCCTGCAGCAGGACCTGCTACTGCAACAGCTGCTGCTGCTGGTTCAATGCCGTACTCGTCCTTAAGGATGTCAGCTAATTCGTTAACTTCTTTTACTGTTAGGTTTACTAACTGCTCAGCAAAATCTTTTAAATCTGCCATTATATTGCGTTTTAAAAATGATGTACTTAATTATTGTTCTAAAAATCTATTCTCTTTCTGCAAGTGTTTTCAACACTCCGGTCAATGTTTGACCACTAGACTGTAGCGAAGAAATAACGTTTTTCGCTGGAGACTGAAGTAATGTTATTACTTCTCCGATTAATTCTTCTTTCGACTTGAGGTCTGCTAAAGCATTAATCATTTCGTCACCGACGTAAACTGATTCTTCGATGTAAGCTGCCTTAAGTAACGGGCGATCCGACTTCTTTCTGAACTCCTTAATAAGCTTTGCTGGTGCATTACCTATTTCTGAGATCATCAACGCCGTATTTCCCTTTAAGACATTGTAGATATCTCCAAATTCCTTATCCTCAACATTGTCCATTGCTTTCTTCAGCAATGTATTCTTTACCACGTGTAATCCGATGTTGTTTGAAAAACAAGATCTTCTCAACTTGGTTGTTGCTCCGGCATCCAGATTAGAAATATCTGCGAGATAAACAACCCCTGCTTCTTGAAGCTGAGTCGTTAAATCTGCGATTGCATTGTTCTTTTCTTCTCTTGTCATGTGTGAAGGCTTTTACTAAGCTTGTGCTCCTACTGATTTTGGTTCAATCATGATACCTGGACTCATAGTACTACTTAAAGAGATACTCTTCACGTAAGTTCCTTTAGCCGCAGTAGGCTTCATCTTAATAATCGTTTGCAACAGCTCTGAAGCATTTTCCATAATCTTCGCTGAGTCAAAAGAGACCTTTGCTACCGAGGCATGAACAATACCGTACTTATCAACTTTAAAGTCGATCTTACCAGCTTTTACGTCATTCACCGCTTTCGCGATGTCCATAGTTACTGTTCCAGTTTTTGGGTTAGGCATTAATCCACGTGGACCGAGAATTCTACCTAACGCACCAACTTTCCCCATAACCGATGGCATGGTGATAATCACATCTACATCAGTCCAACCACCTTTAATCTTGTCGATGTACTCGTCAAGACCAACATAATCAGCACCTGCTTCAGTTGCTTCTGCTTCCTTGTCTGGAGAACAGAGCACCAACACCTTCACGTCTTTTCCAGTACCGTGAGGAAGTGTTACAGAGCCTCTTACCATTTGGTTGGCTTTTCGTGGATCAACACCCAGACGAACTGCTACGTCTACAGAGGCGTCAAAGCTTGTGTAATTCACATCCTTGATAAGACTTGAGGCCTCATCTAGTGAATACAGCTTATTCGCATCGATTTTAGACAATGCTTCTTTCTGTTTTTTTGTCAATCTAGCCATTTTGAAGTTTTTTAAGCCCTAGAGCTATTTCTTAATATGAATACCCATACTTCTGGCCGTACCTGCTACCATACTCATAGCAGACTCAACAGTGAAGCAGTTCAAATCTTGCATCTTATCTTCAGCAATCACCTTAATCTGATCATTAGATAGGGTCGCTACCTTTTGACGATTTGGTTCTGCTGCGCCAGATTTAATTTTTGCTGCCTCTTTGAGCTGTACCGCAACCGGAGGAGTTTTTATGATAAAGTCAAACGACTTATCTGCGTAAACAGTAATTACAACTGGAAGCACTTTCCCTTGTTTATCTTGGGTTCTTCCGTTGAACTGCTTACAAAACTCCATAATGTTCACCCCAGCGGCTCCCAAAGCGGGACCAACGGGAGGTGAAGGATTAGCTGCGCCACCTCGCACCTGAAGTTTTACGATTTTACTTACTTCTTTAGCCATTATTACTATTTATTTATCGCGGGTTTGACAGGTTGAAGGGAAGCATTGTAAAGACATCTTCCTGCCAAAATCTTTATTCCTTTTCTACTTGCATATAGCTTAATTCCAACGGCGTCTTTCTTCCAAAGATTTTTACCATCACTTTAAGCTTCTTTTTCTCTTCATTTATTTCTTCAATAACTCCAGAGAACGAGTTAAATGGTCCATCAATAACCTTAACAGTTTCGCCAACGATGTACGGTATGTTCACCTCTTCGTCACTATCTGCTAATTCATCTACTTTACCAAGAATTCGGTTAACTTCAGCTTGTCGCATTGGAACCGGGTCTCCCCCTTTAGTTTCACCTAAGAATCCAATTACGTTGTTCACATTTTTAATGATATGTGGAATTTCTCCAACCAAAGAAGCTTCGATCATTACATACCCAGGAAAATAGTTCCGTTCTTTACTTACCTTCTTTCCATTACGAATCTGGTAAACTTTCTCGGTAGGAATTAACACTTGAGCTACATAATCTTCTAATCCTAGTCGACTAATTTCTACCTCAAGGTGTTCTTTCACCTTTTTCTCTTTTCCGCTAATGGCACGCACAACGTACCATTTCAAATTTTCTTTTTTCGCAGTTTCTCCCATCAGTGTTTAAACCCTTAAAAAATCGTGTTATAAACCTGCTTCATCAATTGTCCAAATCCCAAATCCATAAGGTAAATGAGACCTGCGATAATAAAAGATGCGATCAGTACTAAGATTGAGCTACTCTGTAGATCCTTCCAAGAAGGCCAAGTAACTTTCGTTCTTAGTTCTTCTGCCGATTCGCGTACGTACTTAACAAGTGCCGACATTCTATTTCTTTTTGCACGGGCGGTAGGATTCGAACCCACGGCCCTCGGTTTTGGAGACCGATGCTCTACCAGCTGAGCTACGCCCGTGTTTGAGGTTTTAACACCTCTCGCCCGTTTAGGACTAAATACCTTTTATGTAGACAGAAAGGTATCCCCTAAAAGGGGACACCTTTACATCTATACTTTATATCTGAAAGATTACTCAGTAATCTCCGTAATCTGGCCTGCACCAACTGTACGTCCACCTTCGCGAATCGCGAATTTCAAACCTACGTTGATCGCTACCTTGTTGATGAGCTCAACAGTAATTGTTAAGTTATCACCAGGCATTACCATCTCACGACCTTCTTCCAAGATAATTTCACCTGTTACATCAGTTGTACGCAGGTAAAATTGTGGACGATATTTGTTGTGGAATGGAGTGTGACGTCCACCTTCTTCTTTTTTCAAGATATACACTTCAGCTTTGAATTTCGTGTGCGGAGTAATTGAACCTGACTTACAGATTACCATACCACGACGAATCGCTTCTTTTTCAACACCACGAAGAAGAAGACCTACGTTATCACCAGCTTCCCCACGATCCAAAATCTTACGGAACATTTCAACACCAGTTACAGTAGATTTCATCTTTTCTGCACCCATTCCGATGATTTCAACTTCTTCACCTGAATTAATGATACCAGACTCAATACGACCTGTTGCAACTGTACCACGACCAGTGATCGAAAATACATCCTCTACAGGCATTAAGAAATCCTTGTCGATATCACGTGGAGGAAGTGGAATGTGGTTATCAACCGCTTCCATAAGCTCCATCACTTTATCAACCCATGACTGCTCTCCGTTCAAAGCACCAAGTGCTGAACCTTGGATAACAGGTGTGTTATCACCATCATACTCGTAGAAAGAAAGAAGCTCACGCACTTCCATGTCTACTAGCTCAAGTAACTCCTCATCATCAACTAAGTCAACTTTGTTCAAGAAAACTACAATTGCAGGAACATTTACCTGACGAGCCAAAAGGATGTGCTCACGTGTTTGTGGCATTGGTCCATCAGTAGCAGCTACTACCAAGATTGCTCCGTCCATCTGTGCAGCACCTGTAATCATGTTTTTCACATAATCGGCGTGACCTGGACAGTCAACGTGAGCATAGTGACGATTCGCAGTTTGGTATTCTACGTGCGATGTATTAATTGTGATACCGCGTTCCTTTTCTTCAGGAGCGTTATCAATCGTATCAAAATCTCTTTTTTCAGAGAGACCAGCATTTGCCAATACAGTAGTAATAGCAGCTGTTAAAGTTGTTTTTCCGTGATCAACGTGACCGATAGTACCGATGTTCACGTGCGGTTTTGAGCGGTCAAAAGTTTCTTTAGCCATTGCTTTAGAATTATTTAATTAGTCCTCGTTTTATATAATAGAATTACCCAATCTATTCTTTACTACTGTTTGAGCCAATGACGGGAATTGAACCCGTGACCTCTTCCTTACCAAGGAAGTGCTCTGCCCCTGAGCTACATTGGCTTCAAAATCAAGATACCGAATGAACCCAATTCGCCTGTTGTGCAAATTTTGTTCATTCGGCACTCTAGTTGAGCGGGAAACGGGATTCGAACCCGCGACCCTTAGCTTGGAAGGCTAATGCTCTAGCCAGCTGAGCTACTCCCGCATCAATCTTTTGAAGAAAATGTGGGGGGAGCAGGATTCGAACCTGCGAAGGTGTATACCAACAGATTTACAGTCTGTCCTCGTTGGCCGCTTGAGTATCCCCCCAAACATTAATTCAAACTTTTCAAATAACTGAGCCAATGGAGGGACTCGAACCCCCGACCGGCTGATTACAAATCAGCTGCTCTAGCCAGCTGAGCTACATTGGCAAATCCTTTTCCACAGGCAAAAAAAAGCAGCCCTTCTTGGAAAAGGACTGCAAATGTAATCAAGATTTCTTTTATACAAAAGAACTCATGAACTTTTATCTAGTTATTTTAATGATGAGCAAGTTGTTTAGATTTTAACTTCTTAATCTGCCTTCTCAAAGCTTCAACTGTGCCATCAGTCGCCTCTTCAAATGTTTTAGCTTGACGCTTTGAAAACAAAGCTGGACCAGGTACCTCCAACCTGATTTCTACTATCTTATTTTCATTTACATCAGATTTATCTAATCGTAAGAACACCTCGCCAGAAATAATCCCATCATAAAATAATTCCAACTTGTCGAGTTTGCGCTGAATAAACTCAGTTAGTTTTACATCTGCATCGAAGTGGATCGAATGAATATCTAATTTCATAGCTTCCTCCTGTTTTTATGCTCTTGGGTGAGCCTGTTTGTGAATTTTCTTTAATTGTTCAAATGAATTATGCGTATAAACTTGTGTTGCTGCTAATGAACTGTGACCAAGTAGCTCCTTAATTGTATTGAGATCAGCTCCATTATTCAACATATGTGTAGCAAACGTGTGTCTCAAAATATGAGGACTGGTTTTCTTCAGCGTGCTCACTGAGGCTAGTGCGCGTTTCACAAGCTTGTATACCAATGATGGATACACCTCTTTTCCTTTGGCTGTTAAAAATAATGCCTCACAATTGCGCTGCACACTCGTTTCACGTAATTCTAAATACTGTTTTATATCGTTTATCGTTTCCGTATGCAACGGACACACACGCTCTTTATTCCCTTTTCCTAAAACTTTAACCGTTCCTCTTTCTAAATCTATATCAGCTATACTTAACGCTATCAACTCTGACAAACGCATTCCCGTTTGATAGAATAAGCTCACAATTGCACGATCCCTTCTCCCTTCAAAATCATCTAGAAAAATTTCATCTCCGGAAAAAAGTTGCGTCATCCCACCTTTATCGACGAACTCAGGCAGTCGTTTAGAACGTTTAGGAGGCTTGACATTGGAAACGGGGTTTGACTCCCCGTAGCCGCTTTTGAGGGCGTATTTGAACAAGGAGCTCAGTGATGAAATTTTTCTGTTTATCGAGTTTGGAGTTAAGTCATCCACCTCCACCAACTCAACTATCCAAGAACGGACATGCAACGGTTTAGCATCGAGCACGGCTTGCTCGTATGCAACATCCATAAAGGCTTCAAATTGTTCTAGATCTTTTTTATACGCTAAGATGGTGTGCGGTGAGTATCGCTTCTCATTTTTAAGGTATGTCAGAAATTCATCGATGCTCATGTCCTTGATATAGGACTAATAAAAATAGAAAAAGCCATTCAATTATGAATGGCTTTTAACAATTATTTCGATAACGGATTACTAATCCATCTCATCTTGCATCTTTTGCTTGTAGATAGCTTTCAAGCGTTCCTCTCTATTTGCAACAGAAGGTTTTGTAAAACGCTTTCTTTCGCGAAGCTCTTTTATCTGTCCTGTCTTCTCGAATTTCTTCTTATACTTTTTAAGAGCTCTTTCGATAGACTCTCCTTCTTTAACTGGAATAATTAACATTGCGTTCCTTTTATTTTAGGCATGCAAAAGTATTAAATAAATACAGTTTGCCAAATTCTATTTTAAAATTTCTCTAGAAATCACCAACTTCTGAATTTCAGAAGTTCCTTCTCCAATGGTACACAATTTTGAGTCCCTGTAAAACTTTTCTGCAGGAAAATCTTTCGTATATCCATACCCGCCAAATATTTGAACTGCTTCAGTAGCGCTTCTAACAGCAACTTCCGACGCATAATACTTGGCATAAGCGGACTCCTTTGTCATTCGCTTGCCTTTATTCTTCATGTCGGCAGCTTGCAATGTTAGCAGTTCAGCGGCTTCTATTTCTGTAGCCATATCAGCAAGCTTAAAAGCTATCGCTTGGAAACTCGAAATTGGTTTGCCAAATTGCTCACGCTCCTTTGAGTATTTCTTTGCAGCTTCATATGCACCTTTTGCTATACCAAGTGATAAGGCAGCAATTGATATACGACCACCGTCAAGGATCTTCATTGCCTGAACGAAACCATCGCCCACATTACCCAACACATTCTCTTCGGGAACACGACAATTGTCAAATATCATTTCTGCGGTTTCAGAAGCGCGCATTCCAAGCTTATCCTCTTTCTTACCTCCACTAAAACCTGCTGCTTCACGCTCAACAATAAATGCTGTAATGCCATGACTATCCAACAGATCTCCTGTGCGAGCGAGGACAACTGCAACGTTCCCAGAAATACCGTGAGTAATCCAGTTTTTAGCGCCATTCAATACCCACTCATTTCCATCTTTGTGAGCAACACATTTCATCCTCATAGCATCAGAACCCGTATTTGCCTCGGTAAGACCCCACGCTCCTATCCATTCACCGGATGCTAACTTTGGTAGGTATTTCTTTTTTTGTTCTTCATTTCCAAACTGAAGGATATGTCCTGTACATAGTGAGTTGTGCGCAGCCATTGACAAACCTACTGAGCCACAAACTTTTGCAATTTCCTGAATCGCCGTAACGTATTCGAAATAACCAAGACCTGCGCCGCCGTACGACTCGGGAACCAAAACTCCTAAAAGTCCCAATTCTCCCATTTTTCGCATCACATCTATGGGGAACTCCTGACTTTCATCCCATTCCATGAAGTGAGGTCTAATTTCTTTCTCTGCAAAATCTCTTGCCATGTCAGCAATCATTTGCTGGCTTTCTGTATAACTAAAATCCATTCGTTCTGTCTTCGTTGGTTCTACCTGAATCTACTAGGCTTATATAGGGTACAATTTTACTATATAGTTGTTCATTTAACAAATTATCTTTTTTTAAATCGGTCAATGAACGAAAGCCTCCATGACGCTTTCGTGCTTGAATTATTTTGGAAGCCAAATGCCTGTTTACATAGGGATGTCGAACCAAATCACCAAAGCTGCACGTGTTTAATGGTATGCTCTTGATGGTTGGATTCTCACGTATGTAAAGTGAATCAAAATCTCCGGGTAAATAATCCTTCATCCCATAAACCTCGTTTAATTGACTCGTAGAAACAAACCCACCTAGAAGCTCACGATATTTAATAATACGCTGTGCGAACGTTGGTCCTATGCCATATAATGCATCCAACGCCGCTGAGTCTGCAAGGTTAATATCAACTGCATTTCGTTTGGGAAAGAATTTCTTTTTCCTCACTTCCTCAACATCCTGCTGATAAACGGTTCGTTCTTGTTCAATCAAGATATAAGGTCGAACTGATTGGAATGCTGAATCTGAAATAAAATAGAGCTTATTGAAATCAGATGCGTTAGAGAAGCTCCCCCCTGCTTTCCGGTAATTTTCAAGTACATTAAAATGCCCGTGCGAGAACCCCAATTTCAGAAATGAATCACGCTGTATTGTGTTCGGATCAAAATTGAATAACTCATAATGCGTATGTTCAACAACTTTCTTTTTGGCAATACTTTCAATGCGTTCTGCTTCTTGTTCCAAAAGAGGAACTAACTCTACGCGAATTAAGCTATCAGTGTATGCGCTGGTTCTATCGCTTAGATAATCATGAAGCAAGCTACCAAGCGCTATTAGCAGGACCAAGAAGGCAAGTCCTTTAACATCACGTGGCGTAAGCTTAGGGTGGTGGTTGTGTAGTTTACGCACCCCATAAAGATAGAATTTATCTATTTAAAACGCTTGATAACGCCTGACTTGATGTTCTCAAAATATTTGGTCAAGTCTTCACGAACTTCCCCTGAGAGTAAGTACAGCCCTAAAATATTCGGAAACGCCATACCTAAAATCATCATATCTGAAAAGTCTAATACTGCGCCTAAACTTGATGCCGCTCCTATCACAATAAAGAATAAGAAAATAACTTTATAAGAAATCTCAGCAGCTTTGCTGTGTCCAAATAAATAAGTCCAGCTTTTTAACCCATAATAAGACCATGAAATCATAGTGGAGAATGCAAAAAGTATGATTGCTACAATCAGAACATACCTAAACCATGGAAAAATACTCGAGAATGCCGCAGCTGTTAATTCCGAACCACTGAGTGCAGATTCTCCATCCGCAAAACCTGTAAAGATGATAACCAATGCAGTCATTGTACATACCAAAATGGTATCAACAAAAGGTTCAATTAAAGCTACCAAACCCTCACTAATAGGGTGACTCGTTTTTGATGCAGAGTGAGCAATCGAAGCAGAACCAACTCCCGCCTCGTTAGAAAATGCTGCACGTTGAAACCCTATAACCATTACTCCTATGAATCCACCTTTTAGAGCTCCTGGATCAAATGCTCCCCAAAAAATCCGAGCAAATGCATCATCAATCCGATGAACGTGCATGAGAATAATAACCAAAGCGGTTAGCACATAAACTCCTACCATAATAGGAACAATCTTATCAGTAACCTTTGCAATGCTTTTAATCCCACCAATAATGACAACTCCAACTAACAATGCCAATACTACACCGAACATCGCTCCATGCTCTTGTATTCCAGTAAACTCACCAGAAACTTGAGCAAATGCTTGGTTGGCTTGGAACATATTACCACCACCGAAAGAACCTCCCACACATAAAATCGCAAATAAGACAGCTAAAACTTTTCCAAGACCGCCTAGACCTTTGTTTTTGAGCCCTGTAGTTAAGTAGTACATAGGTCCACCTGAGACTGATCCATCCTTAATTATTCGGTATTTTACACCGAGCGTACACTCAACAAATTTTGCAGACATTCCTAAAAAACCTGCAACCATTAGCCAAAACATCGCACCTGCACCTCCAATATTGATTGCAACTGCCACTCCGGCTATATTTCCCAAGCCTACGGTAGCAGAAAGAGCAGTAGTTAATGCCTGAAAGTGAGTTACTTCTCCTTCATCGTCAGGATTATCATATTTTCCCCGCACTAACTGAATCGCGTGCGGTATCCCCCGGATATTTACAAAGCCCATTCGGACTGTAAAAAACAGCGCTCCTGCAACAAGCCAAACTACAATTAGAGGAATATTCTTCTTTAGTGGCTGGCCATTTTCGCCCAAAACAGGGGTGCCATCCTCTTTGTAAACAACAGGGTCATATACACCTATTGCTTCAAAAGGGTCAAAAAACAAAAAGGTGGCTAATCCATCAACAGCGGGCTGAACAACTTCATCTATGCGTTGACTTAATGTTTTCTCTTCCACTACTCGCTCAGATGCTTCCTGTGAAAAGCCGTTTAAGGAAATTCCTACTAGTGCCGATACAAGGAGTAACCGTTGAAAAAATCTCATATATGTGTAATTTGGATTGCCGTCAAATATAACAACCTTATGTGAAGCATCCCAACAGGATAAAGGCTAATTCGCACTGCGGAAAGACTTCCATGCTCGCGCTATTCCTCTTTCCAAATCAGACTCCCACTGCGGATCAATTCGTTTCGTGGAATCCAATTTAAGGGTGGTGTCTGCCGGTCTCAGGTTGGCTCCTTGCATTGAATCCGACGAAACCGGGGAAATTAAACCTCCGTCAAATCCACCAATTCGGGCAATTTCAAGTGCAAGCTGATATACTGACAGCCTTTCATTTCCTCCTAAATGAACTACTCCTGGAGGTAATGTAAAAAGGTTTAAAGCAATAAAATCAGCTAAATCAGCGACGTAGGTAGGGTTCCTGAATTGATCATTAACGACTTGAATAGACTCCTTTTTTTGGATTGCTTTCGCTACCCATGAAAAAATATTGTCTCGTCTCATTGAATAGGTATAACCATAAACCAACACAGGTCGAATAATCGTTGTTCGCTTATAACTAGCTGCAATGAGCTCCATGTTAACTTTAGATTCAGCATAGCAACTCAGTGGTTTAGGGGAATCATTAATACCATATGGAGCATCATCTCCTCCAAAAACAAAATCCGTAGAAAATACAACCAGCGGAATATTTTGAGATTTAGCATACCTAACTATTACCTCAGCTGCTTCAACATTGATTTGATTGCACATCGATGGATTTGATTCACAGCGATCAACTTGCGACCAAGCTCCGCAATGAATTATGCCATCAGGATTTATTTGCTGAAGTGAAGCATTTAAAAACTGGGTATCTGAAAGATCAACATCACAATAATTCTGTAATTCACCTCCCGCCAAACGATTGTCTCCTTTGGACATTCCGGTGACAGGTATAAGCGGCTTGAGCTTAGTGATGATTGAACTGCCTATGAGGCCGTTAGATCCCGTAACTAACCAAGCCACTATTGTTCTGGAGCGATGTTAAAAATAGCATTGAGCTTTTTAATTTGTTCCGAAGTACCAAGAACAAATAGCTTGGAGTTTGGGATGAGCTCTAGGTCTGGTGATGGGTTGAGGATGTAGTCACTATCGGCATTTTTAAAACCAATTATTCGAGCACCAGTTTTGTAACGCTCTTCTAATTCCTGAATGGTCTTATAACGAAAATCAGCTGGAAGCTGCTTGAAGTTTATTTGTTCCAAATTAATTTCGTGACTTCCTATTACCGAAATATGATCTAAAAACTCCATCACGTCAGGGCTCACTACCAGCGTTGCCATATGTGCCCCTCCTACTCGTTCAGGCATAATTACATTATTCGCACCTGCTATCCTGAGTTTCTTCTCGGATGACTCATTTGAGGCTCGACTAATAATCGTAAGGTCCTTTTTCAGTTCCCGAGATGTGAGCACGACAAAGACATTATCGGAATCTTTCGGAAGTGTTGCTATTACAGCGCTAGCATCGCGAATTCCTGCTCGAAAAAGTGTTTCTTCATTCGTTGCGTCCCCTTTTACAAATAAGATGTTTTGATCGTAGCGAAGTGTCTCAATCAACGATTCATCATCATCAATAATTACAAATGGCTTTCTATATGCCTGAAGTGTTTTTGCTGCTTGCCTGCCGTTTCGACCAAATCCACAAATAATAGTATGTCCGTGTAACTTATCAATGTCTTTATTCACTTTATAATCTTTGAAGTAGTTTTTGTATTGGCCTGTTACGACATACCGTGTGATTGAGGATATCGCATAAGCGAATGTACCAAAACTAGTTATTATCAATAATGCTGTAAACAACCTCCCAGAATCTGAAAGTGGCTTTACTTCTTCAAAACCAACAGTAGATACTGTAATAATGGTCATGTAAAATCCCTCACTAAAGGACCAACCTTCAACAACCATATAGCCAACCGAACCAATACAAATGATTGCGGCAAGGAGGAGAAATGCAAAATATATCTCCTTGAAGTATTTGTAGTTAAGTAACAAAGGCTTTTAGATTTCCCAGAAAGTATGGCGTTTCCTTCGTTTGAACCAATGCTTATTCTCTAGAACGAATGCCATTATGAGGTATATCAACAAGGGTGATCCGAAGGTAATAAAGGATAGGTATATGAAGTAAAGACGCACACGTCCTGAGCTTATACCCAACTTATGTCCCCACCAGTCGCATACTCCAAATGCTTGCCTCTCGAAATACGCTTGAATTCTATCAATCATGGTTGCGCAATAGTTGGTTCCCTATCCCGCAAAATAAACATTTTTTCTGGTTACAGAACTCCTCATACATATGCAATAACCCTTGAGTATGTAATGAATTGGCAACCGTTAAACCGTGCTCCTTGTAAATTCGGGTAACCCTATTGTCTTCTGGACGGATGGCTTCTAGCTGAGCTAATGCCAACTCTTTCAGCGTATAGTCATCATATTTATTACCTACAAAGTATATGAATGGGCAAAACACATTGCGATGGAGGTAATCCCTAAATCCCTTCCCCCATTGAGAATTCATACGTTTAGAGGATGTCCCAAGTCTAACATGTCGTGACCAATATGCGCCAGGTTCATACGTTTCAAATAAGTCGCCTAGCCATGAAAGGTCGCGCTCCATTAACCGAGAGAGCCACCTGTCATACTTGAAGAGCAAAGAGGCAACTTGTGCCATCCTAAAATCAGGGAAAGAAGACGGTCGCATTTTACTGTATTTCCAGAAGTGAGGGGCAAGGGGTGACGACGGGAGGTTTAATTTCCAATATGAATATGTCTGTTTCAAAAATTTCTCATAGGTATCTCTTGCTGTATCTGCGAGTAAACCAGCTTGGCCAAATAAAATAGCTTCGAACTCTTCCTTGTTTTTCAACCTTTTCTTAATCCAAGAAAACGGTACAACTCGCGCTAAGATGGTAAATGGCACCTTATTCAGTGGCCCTCCCCAGTACCGCATTAGCCAATGGTAAAATGTCCCTTCCAGGTCTCCTTTTAGTTCATTAGACAACAGCTCAATTTCGCTACAGCGCTCTTCAAGTCTAGCTATTCCCATCCGTTCAACCCATTGTTTAGCAACGATCGGTTTAACCTGATGTAGCGCTTTAGAACAGGGCACAGCACTCAAGTTCTGAAAATCGCGATACTTTTCTATTACATGTTTTGAAACCCTACCTCGAAGTTCCAGCGTAGGGATTCCTGTTTTAAGCTCAAAGTTTATATCATCTTCCCATACAACATGGAGAATAACCGACTGATAAGCTTCATCTTGATGGTGCTTATGATCGTACCAATCTGAACTCTTAACGTGTATCTCCACGTTTCCTGCCCACAACGTATCTGAAATACGAATTTGAGCATTAAAAAAATCAGGTCCCGAGTTTAGGTTATGCTGGCCAACTTGTATTAATTGGATTGTAGATCCGTTAGCCGACTCCAGCGACTTTGTTTGAAAGGATTTAAATTTCCAAACAAAGTGCAATAGCGCTTCATTCATAGTAGGTGGTTTCCCTACAAGTTAAGCTTTTAAATAATGTTATATTCTTTGAGGTAAGCACTCATATCAGATTGAATAGCTCTCGCGGCGGCCATTACATCCTTTTCAAACTCCAATCCACTTCCGGCATATATTATACCGCGGGAACTATTTACAAGGATACCACAGTCGGCAGTTATTCCAAAGCGAACAACATCATCTAAACTACCCCCTTGTTTCCCCACACCTGGCACTAAAAAAAAATGAGTTGGAGCACTCGCGCGGATAGTTCGAATAACTTCACCACGAGTTGCACCTACAACGAACATCGTATTTTCATCTGAGCCCCACGAAGCAACACGATTAACAACGTGTTGGTAAAGCGGCTTTCCTTTTATGTCGAATTCTTGAAAATCCCGGCCTCCTTTATTCGAAGTTGCGGCCAGAACAATTACCCATTTGTTTGGGTATTTCAAAAATGGAGTAACAGAATCCTCACCCATATAAGGCGCTACTGTTATTGAATCAAATGGATAAGTTTCAAAGAATGTTTTTGCATACATCGAAGATGTGTTCCCAATATCTCCGCGCTTAGCATCTGCAATCGTAAAAATATGATCCGGTATGTATTCAAGGGTTTTTCTCAGCGACTCCCAACCAGAAGGTCCTAAACTTTCATAAAATGCAATATTCGGTTTATAGGCTACCGCGTAAGACTCAGTAGCATCGATGACGCGCCGATTAAACTCAAAAATTGGGTCTTCATAGTTATTGAGGTGATCGGGAATCTTTTGTGGATCTGGATCTAGCCCAACGCACAAAAATGATTGCTTTTCCTTAATCTGTTCTATTAGTATTGCTCTTGTCACTGCATTAGATTTATGATCCTGCCTTCAACTTCTCAGCGTTTTCGGCCATTTTTAATGCTTCAATCATGTCTCCTATTGCTCCATTCATGAAATTACTCAGGTTATACATGGTTTTGTTGATGCGGTGATCTGTTATTCTACCTTGAGGATAGTTATAAGTTCTAATTTTTGCAGAACGATCCCCAGTAGATACGAGTGACTTGCGCTGTGCCGCACGTTCAGCTTGTAACTTTTCTAACTCAACTTGAAAAAGGCGAGAGCGTAAAACTTGGAGCGCCTTTTCATAATTCTTGTGCTGCGACCTTCCATCTTGACATTCCACAACCGTATTGGTGGGTAAATGGGTTAAGCGCACAGCTGATTCTGTCTTATTGACGTGCTGACCACCAGCTCCAGAGGAACGGTAAGTATCCTTTTTTACATCAGTTAAGTTCAATTCGAAATCTACTTCTTCTGCTTCAGGAAGAACGGCTACAGTAATTGCACTTGTATGCACCCTTCCTTGTGATTCCGTTTCTGGGACACGTTGAACCCGATGAACACCAGACTCAAACTTCATGGTTCCATACACTCCCTCACCAGTAACATCAAGAGAGATTTCTTTATATCCTTTAACTGTTCCCTCAGTTGAATTGATTACTTCAAAAGACCAACCAAGCTCTTTAAAATACATGGTATACATGCGGAAAACATCTTCAACAAATATGCAAGCTTCATCTCCTCCAGTTCCAGCGCGAATTTCAATTATCGCGTTCTTATCATCTTCTGGGTCCTTGGGAACTAATAAGTACTTAATCTCTTCATCCATTTCTTCCTTTTGAGGAAGAAGCTCATCAAGTTCTTGCTTTGCCATCTCTCTAAAATCTGCATCCGTTTCAGACTCTAGAATCTCTTTAGAATTCGCAATATTATCAATGATTAACTTGTACTTTTTGTAGGCTGCAACAACCGCTTCTAAATCTTTGTATTCCTTATTCAATTTAACATACCGCTTCATATCAGCGATAATTTCAGGATCAGTGATCATTCTCCCTACTTCATCAAACCGATCTTGAATGGCTTGAAGCTTTCCTAGTAATTCTTGTTCAGCTTGCATCAATAAGTAAAGACTCCCTTGTCCGATTTAATGGTTAGTTCTTTTTTATCCGATGATTCAACTCGACCTATCACTTGAGCATCAACACCAAATGAATTGGCTACTTCAATAATTGAATCCGCTATATTTTCAGGAACATACAATTCCATCCTATGTCCCATATTAAACACCTTATACATCTCCTTCCATGCTGTCCCTGATTCTTCTTGAATCAGCTCAAATAATGGGGGTACATCGAACATATTATCTTTAATAATGTGAACATTGTCAACAAAGTGAAGCACTTTGGTTTGCGCACCTCCCGAACAGTGGACCATGCCGTGAATTGAACTGCGGTGAAATTCTAAAATTCGTTTAATAATTGGTGCATATGTACGAGTAGGTGAAAGCACCAGCTTTCCAGCATCAATAGGAGCTCCTTCTACTCTATCTGTGAGGGACTTACTTCCGGAATAAACTAATTCCTCAGGAACTGCTGGATCGTGTGTCTCTGGATATTTCTTACCTACTTGTTCGCCAAAAACATCATGCCTTGCAGATGTCAAACCATTACTCCCCATCCCTCCATTATAATCAGACTCATAATTTGACTGACCTGATGAAGACAACCCGACAATAACATCACCGGGCTGGATATTAGCATTATCAATAACATCTGCCTTTTTCATACGGCAAACTACTGTTGAATCCACGATAATGGTTCTCACCAAATCTCCAACATCCGCCGTTTCCCCTCCTGTTGAATGAATGGTAACACCATGAGTTCGTAAATCTGACAACAGTTCCTCAGTTCCATTGATAATTGACGAAATAACTTCTCCCGGTATTAACCCTTTATTGCGACCTATCGTACTCGAGAGCAATATATTTTCCGTGGCACCTACACATAATAAATCATCAATATTCATGATAAGTGCATCCTGTGCTATCCCTTTCCAAACTGAAAGGTCTCCGGTCTCCTTCCAATAGGCATATGCAAGGGAAGATTTGGTTCCGGCACCATCAGCATGCATCACTACACAATAGTCGTCGTCATTTCCCAAATAATCTGGAACTATCTTACAAAAAGCTTTGGGATACAAGCCTTTATCTACATGCTTAATGGCGTTGTGAACATCTGTTTTATCGGCAGAAACACCGCGCTTATCATACCTCGATTCCTTACTCATGGGTGCAAAATAAAAAAGCATCTCACAAAATGAGATGCTTTCTATTAACTATTTAATTAGCTACTCTGCTGGTTCTTCCGTCGGAGCTTCTCCTTCTTCAGATTCTTCAGTAGCTGGTTCTTCTTTGGGAACATAATCATCCCTTAAAATACCAAACTCAGTTCTCCTGTTTTTCTGGTGAGCAGCTTCACGCTCTTCATTTGTTGGGAGGGCAGCGATTTGTTCATCCGTAATTTTAGGTAACTCTTCTCCATAACCTTTTGGTACCATTCTATCTGAAGCAATTCCTTTAGATATCAAGTACTCAACACAAGATTCTGCCCGTTTTTGCGAGAGTGTTTGGTTAGCAGCATCACTACCTCGTGTATCTGTATGAGCCTTAAGCTCAATTACAATATTTGGGTTATCAATCAGTGTTTGATAAAGAAAATCTAATGAATCCTTAGAGTTCACACTATCATTAACCTGTAATTCCCAACGAGCTAAATCGTAGCGTACTTCTGGGAATTCTATCACGTCAGAGAATGGCTGTAATTTAAAGTCATGCTTGAAACGAGTTGATTGCGTAACACCAACTGTAGTCTCTTGTCCTTTACCCTTCAAGTACTGCTCGGCAGTAACCTCCATAGTGTATGACGTTTCCTCCACCACATAGCGATCACCAGACTCCTCTTTGCTGTCAAATTCATAATTCCCTAACTCATCGGTTTTAATAGCTACAGATGACCCATCAGTACCTTTAAGCGTAACTGTAGCTCCCGGAATAGGTTCTCCCGTTTCAAGATCGGTAACCGTTCCATCAATGATGAATTTGAGTGGTGGGAAACGGAAACTCCAGATATCATCTCCACCTCTTCCTCCATCGCGATCTGATGTTAGGAATCCTCGGTTCTTCTTGCCGTCAAAAATAATCCCGAAATCATTTGTAGGAGAGTTAATCGGGTACTTCATGTTTTCAACATTCTCCCATTTGATTTCCTTTCCAACACGTGTAGCCTTAAAAATATCAAGACCCCCCATTCCAGGATGCTCGTCTGAAGCAAAATAAAGGTCACCTTTATCGGAAACATACGGGAACATTTCATTTCCAGCAGTATTGATCTTAGGCCCCAGATTCACTGGTGCACCGAAAGTCTTCTCACGACGATCATACTTGGCTATCCAAATATCTTTACCACCTTGACCACCTGGCATATCTGAAGCAAATAATAAGTACTCGTCCTTGAATGCAAGGAATGGATGTCCAACGGTCACGGAATCTGCCGCACCTAAATCAACGAGTTCTGGGTCTCCCCAATTACGTCCCATCTTACGGGCACTGTAAATATCACAGCCGATGATTTTGTTTTTCTTATACTGACAACGCGTGAAATAGATGTAGTTACGGCGCTCATTCATTGCTGCCGCTCCCTCGTTTGTTTCTTGCGTATTAATGGTTTCACCTAAAGCTGTTGGTATCATCCACTTCCCTTTTTTATCGAGTTCAGTATACCAAATACTAGAATAGCTTTGTCCTGTGATATTATCCATTTCGTCACCAATAGATCCTTCACGGGTTGAAGTAAAAACTAATGCCTCATTCTTCTTATCTGCCCATGATGGCGCAAAGTCGTATTGCTTTGAGTTCAATAATGGCTCGGCCTCAACTACGTAACGTGTTGGATTGTCCATCCACTCCTGAGCAAGCTTGGAAGCTTCAACCCCCAATTTTCCTTCTTTGCTGTCTGGTTTTTTATCCAAATATTTCTCGTACTCTGCAGTGGCGTCCTCAAAGCGACCTTGGCGTCGCATAGCATGAGCCAGGTAGAGTTGAGCATCTGGATTCTCGAATCCAGCCTTCACAGTTTTCTTAAGCCAGTTTTCAGCTTGAGAGTTATCCTGAAGGTTGTAGTATGCCAATCCGATTTGAAAAAGAATGCGCTTCTTCTCCTCGGCCTTTTTTACTTTAGAATAGGCTTTTTTGTAAAGCTCTATCGAGTTAAAATAAGACCCATTGTTAAAGGCTCCATCTGCTTCAAGTGTATAATCCTTTTGAGCTGATAATGGCTGGACGCAAAACAATAAGAATAATGCGCTGAATAAAACTTTCATCAATTTCATATGAAAAGCTTGTTTGTGAGTTGTTGCTGAACGGTTTCTCTAGATTTAAGGCACCAAAATAAGAATAATTTAATTTCCATGAAACAAACAAAAGCCCGACATTTTATATATCGGGCTTTATATCCATTAAATGTTAAAAAATCACTTCGTAAATAGCATTTCTCTGTATTTAGGAAGGGGCCAATCGGAGTTATCCACTACTAACTCAAGTTTATCCACTTCGTAGCGGATTTTATCCAAACATGGAAAAACCTGATCCCGATAAACCGTTGCTTGATCCTCAATGTCTTCCAAAGCATTCGCCTTTTTACGGAATTCAGTCATTTCCATAACCATATCCCGCACCTTTGTAATGCGCTCAGAAAGTTCTGTGGCAATATCCAACTGTCCGCCAGCATGCTTCTTAAAGTCACTTCCAAACACTTCTTTTAAGCCTCGCAGGTTTTCAACCACCTGACTTTGATACTTTATTGAAGCAGGTATAATATGATTGAGTGCCATATCTGCTAAAACACGCGATTCGATCTGAATTTTAAGCTTGTAATTTTCCAAACTTATTTCATGTCGAGCTTCAACTTCAATTTTATTCATGATCCCCAACTCTTCAAAAAGTGCTACAGACTTCTTAGAAACGAATGCTTTTAGTGCATTTGGCGCTCCTATGATGTTGGTCAAACCTCTCTTTTCAGCCTCTTCTTTCCACTCATCTCCATAACCGTTTCCTTCAAATAGAATCTTCTTGGAGTTCTTAATATACGTTCTCAATACCGTTAGGATTGCATCATCCTTCTTCTCACCTTTTGAAATATGAATTTCAACATCGCTCTTGAAACGGTTTAGCTGCTGAGCCATTGCTGCATTGAGCACAATCATAGGATTTGCACAATTAGCAGCCGATCCAACCGCTCTGAATTCAAACTTATTTCCTGTAAAGGCGAATGGTGAAGTTCTATTGCGATCTGTATTATCCAATAATATTTCTGGGATTTTACCAATATCAAGCTTCAGCGCTTGCTTTTCATCAGGTGTAAGCGCACTGCCTATTTTACGTTCTAACTCATCTAACATTTTCGTCAGCTGGGAACCAATGAATATTGAAATGATCGCTGGTGGTGCTTCATTTGCTCCGAGTCTGTGATCATTTCCAGCTGAAGCAATTGACGCCCTCAACAGGTCAGCATGTTCTTGAACAGCACAAATCGTATTCACTAAAAATGTAAGAAACCTCAAGTTTGATTTTGGAGTCTTTCCAGGTGCCAATAAGTTTCTGTGCTTTGAAGCATTTGAACCCAACGACCAGTTATTGTGCTTTCCAGAGCCATTCATACCAGCAAATGGCTTCTCGTGCAACAGTACCCTGAAGTTATGGCGATGAGCAATCTTCTCCATCACATCCATCAGCAGCTGATTATGATCAACAGCTATATTGCATTCTTCAAACATTGGGGCTACTTCATACTGGTTTGGAGCAACCTCATTATGTCGTGTTGTAACCGGTATTCCCAGCTCCAGCGATTCACGCTCAAAATCACGCATGAATTCTGTTGCTCGTTCTGGTATAGAACCAAAATAATGATCATCAAGCTGCTGACCTTTAGAAGAAGAGTGACCAAAAAGGGTACGCCCTGTTAAAACTAAATCCGGACGAGCATTGTATAATGCAGAGTCAACCAAGAAGTACTCTTGCTCCCACCCCAACGATGCGTTAACTTTGGTTATGCTCTTGTCAAAGTATTGACAAACGTCTACCGCTGCTTTGTCAACAGCAGCTAAAGCTTTTAAAAGTGGCGCCTTATAATCGAGTGCTTCTCCTGTGTAGGAAACAAAAATAGTCGGGATACAAAGGGTTTTTCCAATCAAGAACGCTGGCGAAGTAGGATCCCAAGCAGTGTAACCCCTTGCCTCGAACGTATTTCGAATACCGCCATTGGGAAATGAAGATGCATCAGGCTCTTGCTGTATTAGCTGTTCTCCTTTAAATTTTTCAATGGATAAACCGTCTTCTGCCAACGTGTTAAAAGAATCATGCTTCTCAGCTGTGCGACCTGTTAATGGCTGAAACCAGTGGGTGTAATGAGTTGCCCCCTGTGACATTGCCCAAGCCTTCATTCCTGAAGCAACTTGATCTGCCATGGCTCGGTCAAGCTTTGTTCCCTTGTTCATAGCTTCCATGACGCTATCAAATGCATCTGAAGTCATAAACTCCTTCATCGATTTTTGATTAAAAACGCGACTTCCAAAAAAGTCAGAAATTTTTGCTGAGGGAAGTTCAACATCGACCGGTATCCGACCCATTGTTGCTTCTAGTGCAGTAAAACGAAATATAGCCATGATATTTTTTATAAAATTCAAGGCAAATTTAAGATATAACACCCGCTTGCTTTAATTTTTATAAAAAATATTATCAACAAGTGGTAAAAACACCGATAAACTGTCAAAAAAAATATTTTTCTGACCTAACGGGTAACTGTAAAATAAATGTAACTGCAATAAACCACGAAGAGCAATCCTCCTTCGAAACGTGAGATCCGCCTATTTGTAATAAGAATTGGAAGTGTGATTGCTGCTATTCCAGTAACCCATAGCATATCGATTTGGACAACCTCTTTATTAATTTCGAGGGCCTTCACCATTGGGGTGATTCCCATAATAGCCATAATGTTGAAGATATTAGAGCCAATCAAATTACCAACTGAAATATCAGTATGCTTTCTAAATGCCGCAACACATGAAGTCATTAGTTCAGGTGCACTGGTTCCAAAAGCAATGATTGTAGCAGAAATCACGAGATCGCTAATTCCAAAACTCTTAGCCACATCCACAGCCCCATCAACTAGTAAATCAGCACCAAACATCAGTCCCACGCAGCCTCCAATGATGAATACTAAGTCGCGAACCAATGGACTTTTAACCTCTTCAACGGAATCCTCAGCCGAATCAGCTTTTTTCATTTTAGTGGCACGTCTCGAAGACCAAATGAGATAAAAGATGAAGCAGAGGAGCATGCAAAACATGATTAAACCCTCCCACCAAACCAATTCCAAATCTGCTAAAAACAAGTAAAGTAGCAGGGTGCTAAACATCATCATTGGCCAATCCGTGCGGATTGAGTTTCGGTCAACCGCAATTGGAAAAATAAGCGCGGTTAATCCAAGTACCAAAGCTATGTTCGCGATATTAGAGCCAATGACATTTCCAATAGAAATATCTGGATGTCCTGACAACGCCGCGTTTACACTTACCAAAAGCTCGGGAGCAGATGTACCAAACGAAACGATGGTCATACCTACAACGAGTGTTGAAATATGATATTTATACGCAAGGCTCACTGCTCCTTTCACAAGGAACTCTCCACTTACAATGAGTAAGACCAAACCTAAAATGAGCCAAACGTATGCCATTGTTACTCTTCGTCTCTCAGTTGACGGTTAATATCGACGTCTTTCTTAACCTCGTTTACACTATCTTGAATATCTCGATTTATACCATCAGTTGCATCTTTGAAGTATCGAATCCCTTTCCCCAATCCCCTTGCAAACTCAGGAATTTTACTCGAACCAAATAGCAATAACACCACGAGGAAGACTATGAAAATCTCCCCTCCACCAAGAAATAAAAACGTCGGCTCGTACATAGCAACAGAATGAGTCAAATATAACGAAAAAAGCCCCTCCTAAAAGGAAGGGCTATGCTTTCAGCATGTCCAATTTAATGGCGCTTATCTTTCTGCTCTTTAGATTGTAAGTCAATCATAACAGGAGTCGCAACACATATTGATGAGTAAGTTCCTACAACAACACCCACCATTAATGCGAAAACAAATCCTCGAATAACTTCTCCACCAAAAATGAAAATCATCAACAGCACAAAGAATGTAGTTAATGAAGTATTAATTGTTCGACTCAACGTACTGTTCAAGGCTTTATTAACAACATCGTTGTAAGCTGTTTTCTTGTGGATACCCAAGTATTCACGAATACGGTCAAATACTACTACTGTATCGTTAATTGAATAACCTACAACCGTTAATATGGCAGCAATGAATGCTTGGTCAATTTCAAGTGAAAATGGCAATACTCCCCAAAGCAATGAGAATACCCCTAACGTAATTAACACATCATGCGTCATCGCAATCACTGCGCCAACCGAATATTGGTACTTCTTAAAGCGGATAAGTATGTACAAGAATATCACTATAAGTGAGAACACAACTGCCCAAACTGAAGACTGTTTGATGTCATCAGCAATTGTAGGCTCGACCTTTTGACTTGCCATTACTTCGTAAGACATTCCCATTGAACCTAGCCCTTCGTTCAAACGTGCTTCAACCCGCGCATCCACATCATCGGCGTCGTCATCAATAAGAAACTTAGTCGTTACCATAACTTGATTTGAACTACCGAAGATTTTCACTTCTGGCTCTTGGCGTACACCATTTTCGTCAACAAATGTTGAAGATAGATTTGTTCGCACAGCCTCTGCCTCTACCGGCTGTTCAAAACGGATGGTATAAGTTCTCCCTCCTTTAAAGTCAACACCGTAATCTAACCCACGACTCACTAATGAACCAATTGAGATTACGAGCAAAATACCGCTGATAACGTAAAATGTCTTGCGCTTGGTAACAAATTTATATGCTGCATTTGCAAATACATTTTCAGTTGCTTTTGTTGCAAAAGAAATATTTGACGAGCTAGCCATATTCCACTCAAACAATAGCCGTGTAACAAAAATTGCAGAGAACAATGATGTTAAAATACCTATTATCAATGTTGTGGCAAACCCTTGGATTGGACCTGTACCAAATACAAATAGGATTATACCCGTAAGCATTGTGGTGATGTTCGCATCAATAATTGAACTATATGCGTTTTTGTAACCATCGGCGATAGCCATTTTCAGTCCTTTACCAGCACGCAACTCTTCTCGAATTCGCTCATAAATAAGAACATTGGCATCAACCGACATACCAATAGTAAGCACAATACCTGCTATTCCAGGAAGTGTAAGTGTAGCCTTGATAGAGGTAAGCACCCCAACTACAAAAAACACATTCGAAATAAGGGCAACATCCGCTACTATCCCAGCACGGTTATAGTAAAAAATCATGTAAAGCAAAATGAGTGCTAAAGCAACCATGAAGCTCTGAAGTCCTGACGAGATCGATTCCTTTCCTAAAGATGGACCAACAACGGCTTCTTCAATAATGTGAGATGGAGCCGGTAGTTTCCCTGCTTTAAGCACACCTGCTAGATCGGAAGCTTCTTGTTGCGTAAAGCGACCTGCAATTTCTGTATTTCCACCAGGAATCTCACCTTGCACCGTGGGCGCACTATAAACGAGCCCATCAAGCACAACTGCAATAGAGCGCAAGTTTTGAGGATCTTTAGATGCCTCTCTGGTCATATCGCGCCAAATTTTAGCCCCTGTAGGGTTCATCGTCATGTTTACGGTAGGGTTCCCTAGCGGGTCAGTTCCTACACGAGCATCTGTAACTTTATCCCCTTCTAATGGAGCAACACCATCGCGCGTTTTTTTAACAGCATACAACGAGTAAACGTCTTCTGTTTCCTCTAATGGTTTCGCATCCCAAAGAAAAGCGACTCGTGGCGTTGACTGTGCCAACACATTGCGAATGTCTTTCCGCTTGAACCAAGCATTAATCTGTGCCGTATCTGCTGCTCTTGCAAACCCAATTCTCGGGCCAGGTGCTGGGAATACATTCCCTTGCTGATCCTGTTGATATTGTGGCTGTAGTAAAGCGAAAAGCGGATTGTTTTTCCGTTGCTCTTCCAATGAGCTTTCTGCCAAACCTGAAGAATCTGAAGCTGTCGAATCAGCACCACCTAATAAATCCGTGAGCAACTCATCTGAACCACTTGTATCTGCAGCAGCTGAATCAACTGAAGATGACAATTCAGTATCTGTTTGCACAGAGTCTTCCGCAGCCAATTCTTCAATAGCATCATCAGCTTCTTGGTCTTTTGCTCGTTTCGACTTTTCAGTAACACGAAGAATCTCGTTTGCTTGACTCAAGCCATTAAACACTTCAGCGTTTTCGTAAGCATCCCAAAACTCAAGCTTTGCAGTTCCTTGAAGAATCTTACGAACACGACTTTTATCTTTAACCCCGGGTAGTTCAACAATAATTCTTCCCGAATTGGCCAAACGCTGAATTTTAGGCTGAACAACCCCTAAATTATCCACACGTTTGCGCAATACTTGTTCTGTACGTTTTATAGCATCTTGAGCTTCAGTTTCAATTACCGCAATAATCTCTTCATTTGATGCATCAGATGCAATGATATCTTTATTGCTGAGTGTACTGAAAACGGTTGCCATAGGTGTATCACCATTCAACTCGTTCCATGCCTGGTTGAAAAGCTGTACAAAACCTAAATCACTCTCGCGCTTAAGCTCTTTCGCTCGTTGAAGTGTTGAAATGAAAATTTCTTTCTCAGCATTCGAGCCTGCCATTGCTTTTACCAAGTCTACAACCGAAACTTCCAAGGTTACATTCATTCCGCCTTGCAAATCCAACCCTAAGTTGATTTGGTTTCGTTTAACGTAGTTGTAATTATAACCGAGGACTGGGTAAACCTCTTTCCCTCCTGCATTCAATAAATATTCGGATTCGAAGGATTGCATCGCAGAGTCCCGCTGAGCAATTTCTAATCCTTCTGCAGCTTGAAGGGAGTCGGCTTTTGCCGTGGCTATTTCTTTTGCCTCATTTTCTACTTGATTCGCTACCCAAGTAAATGAAATTTGGTAAAGACAAGCGATCGTAAGGAGTATGGTGAAAAACCATATTGCGCCTTTGTTTTGCATCTGTTCTTTCTAAATTAAAAAATCGTAATTCTTTGACTGAATAAGCCTGCAAATATAGAACTTCAATGAAACTACGCCAACCTGTCTTAAACTCTAGGCCAAATGAAGTTGTTTTATTTTCATCTTTGCCAATCAAAATGGACGAAAAAAATACAGAACTCACTGAAAACATGCCCATTGTGTTTTTTGATGGGTATTGCAACTTATGTAATCATTCCGTACAATTTATCCTGAAACACGAAAGCGGGGAGCAATTGAGCTTTGCTTCACTCCAATCTGAATTAGGTGTGAATGTTTCTAAAAAGCTCGGACAAAGTATTCACTCCCCTACTTCACTTATTTTTTGGGATGGTCATCAATTTAACACTGAATCAGAAGCTGCTTTAAAAATTGCCCCATTCTTAAAACGTCCGTATTCTTGGTTTTCGATCTTCAAACGAGTTCCATCTCGTATTCGTGATTCGGTATATCGATTCATTTCAAAAAATAGATTCTCGATATTTGGAAAGCGGTCAAGGTGTTACATGCCAACCCCATCCCTTCAGCACAGATTTATCACTTAGATTTTTGGCAAAAAAAAGCCCCTAATACATTAGAGGCTTTGAAGTATAGTTATCTGTAGCGTATTAAATGTCCATCCCGTCTAGAACCTCTTTAACAGAACGTACTGCTTTTTCTGAATCGGCTAATAACGCTTTTTCAGCATCATTTAAGTCAAGCTCAATGATGCGCTCAATTCCATTCTTACCAAGAATTACAGGAACCCCTAAGTATAAATCTTTTACACCATACTCACCCTGTAGCCATGCACACACTGGGAAGACCCGTCTTTGATCTTTAACTATTGCCTCAACCATTTGAGCGGCTGCTGCCCCTGGCGCATACCAAGCTGAAGTTCCTAATAATTTCACGATTTCACCACCACCAGTTTTGGTACGGTCAACAATCGCATTGAGTTTATCTTCTTCGATAAGCTCTGTTACTGGAATACCACCAACAGTAGTATACCTTGGTAATGGAACCATAGTATCTCCATGTCCACCCATAAGTACGGCTTGAATATCTTTTGGAGAAACGTTTAATTCAAGCGCTAAAAATGAACGGTAACGCGCAGTATCTAAAATTCCTGCCATACCGAAAACTTGGCGACTATCTTTATTCGCTGTTAAGAACGCCTGATAAGTCATTACATCCAGTGGATTTGAAACGACAATAATCTTAGCCTCTGGTGAATGCTTAATTACGTTAGCTGTTACTTGTTTTACGATTCCCGCGTTTGTTGCGATTAAGTCATCACGACTCATTCCTGGCTTTCTTGGAAGTCCAGAAGTAATTACAACAACCTCTGAATTACCCGTTTTAGAATAATCATTTGTTGCTCCAACAGTACGTGAATCATACAAGTTGATTGGTGAGGTTTCCCACATATCAAGGGCTTTACCTTCGGCGAAACCTTCTTTGATATCTAACAACACGATTTCATTCGCTATTTCATTGTGAGCTAAAACATTTGCACATGTTGCTCCAACATTACCAGCACCTACTACAGTAACTTTCATGGATTGTGTATTTTTAGTGTGTTTTTTGACTTTACAGGCGGCAAATTTATAAAAAGCAAAAGGTCATTGGCCAATTCCCGTCATTTTTATACAATATAAAGCAACGTTTTAGCAATATCTTTGTCTAGTAAGGGCAAGGAAAAGAAATAATTATGAAGCACTTCATTTTTATCGTAAGCATTATCATCAGTTCATGGTGTTTTGGTCAACAAGCATCAAAATTCGCTAATGTTTACAGTGTAAAATCAACAGCGGATTTGAACAGCCTGAATCAACAAGAACTTGCTTATGCGGATTTTTACAAAGCTAAGGGGTGGACAATTGCTGAACACGTGCCCGTAGAGAAGCTAACTAACTTGCCTTTAGTAACAGATTTAGACTCAGCTTATTCCACCTGGTCTAAAAGTGATTTTGAATCAAAATTTGATATTCTTCGTCACCCGTCCACGAGAGACTCAAGGTTTGCTAGAATCTATCGCATAAATAATACGCAACACGTTCTTATACTCGCAGCCCCATATGAAATAGAGCACGCATTTGAAAACTCAACGAAATGAATAAAGTAATTTTTACTTTTATTTTAATTATCGGAATGTTTCTGTTTAATACGCAGATCAAAGGACAATCCATCAATATGAGTTCAACTACCGTAAGCGCATGTGGAGGAACTTATAATGACTCCCAGGGTCATGGAACAGCTGCCGGAATCCCTTATTTGGCCAATGAAAATTTTACACAAACAATTTGCTCTTCAAGCGGTAATATTCTCGTTTTCGATTTTTTCGCATTTGATTTAGGAATTGGGGATACGCTGCGCATTTATGATGGAAATTCAACTGCTGGTCCTGTTATTGCCATTTTTGATGAAAACACAACATCTCCCGGACTCATAGCCACTGGTGCCGCAAACACTTCTGGATGCATTACATTTCATTTTACTTCAGACGGAGCAGATGAAGAACTTGGCTGGGCTGCTAGCATATCATGTACTGCCCCTTGTCAAAATTTTTACGTCAATTATGACTCCTTATTCCCCGACACCAATAGCAGCGGATACATAGATGTGTGTTTTTTAGATACGATACACATTGAAGCCTCAGGTGATTATCAAGCAAATAACACATGGTATAACCAATCAGATGCAACAACCAGTTTCTATTGGACCGTTCTAGAAGGACAGAGTTTAGATACCATTTACGACACTACAGGGACTGTAATCGATTGGCCTATTGATTCAGCTGGGGCTTATTTTATAGAGTTAGTTGCAACGGATACGAATGGTTGTACACAACTCAATGTATTTACTCAGGTGGTTCGCGTTTCAACCGAACCCGACTTTAGCCTGAGTTCATTAACAGCAGACTCCACCTGTCAATCGGAGGTAGTTTCAATGATAGGAAATGTTCAGTCTGTAGGCTGGTCTAACTACATCCCTCCTTTTAGTGGCGATTCCATCGCTCTTCCAGATGCGTCAGGAGCTAACCCTGGTATTTACTCAAGTACAACTACGATAACTTCTTTTTTACCCTCCGACTCCATTTTACAATCTTCAGACTTCGATGAAGTCTCAGTGAATATGGAACATAGTTTCGTGGGTGACTTAACAATAACCCTTACTTGTCCTAACGGGAATAGCGCTATTTTAAAACAGTTTCCTGGAGGTGGGGGTAATTTTTTAGGACAACCATGTCAAGCCACCAACCAAGTTCCTGGTGTAGGTTGGAACTACTATTTCCCAAATAATACTGTACCTCAATATGGTACAGTTGTAGCTGCTGCTGGAACCAATGGGCTTCTAGCCCCTGAGTTTTGTAACGGTGTGGCAACTGGAAATAATTTCAATGGAATGGATAGTTCTACGTATACTTCATTTGATCCACTGTCAAATTTGGTTGGGTGCCCAATTAACGGAAACTGGTCGTTAACAGTTGTGGACCAATGGGGAAGTGATGATGGTTTCATTTTCAGTTGGTCGCTTGCTTTCGACTCCAATTTGCTTCCGCCCACTGTTATCGACTATAACCCTGGCGTAGACTCAGCTTACTGGATTACGGATACTTATGTGACTTATTCAGATTCAGACTCCATAGTGATAGATCCCATAGGATTGTATGACACAACATTAACATACACCTATTACATGACGGATAATTTTGGTTGTTCATATGACACAATACTCTCAATGTATGTTAGGCCCTTTTGTGATCAAGTCTGCTGCAATATGGGAAATGCTGCAATTACAACCCGACAAATTGGATGTCCTGGAGGTACTGATGGTCAAATTATTGCAAATCCAGATACACTTGATGGAGTTGGTCCTTACTCTTACGTTTGGTATGATCCTTCCGGCGTTATAATAAGGCAAGTTGATTCGGTAATGACGCCAGATACATTGGACGGTGTTCCTATGGGGCTATATACCCTTGAAATAACGGATAGTTTGTGCTGTACCGTTAGTCAGAACATAAATTTGACTGAAGTATTCCCAATGGTATTGAATACAGGAAATACTGCAAATACATCATGTGCAGGCGTAAATTGCGATGGAGAAGCAACAGGTTTTGTTTCACTCGGATCGGCACCATACAATTACTTGTGGTCTAGCGGTGAAACCACAATCAATGCAGACTCGTTATGTGTTGGTCAAAACTGGCTACAAGTCATTGATGATCGGGGATGTATCGATACCACATACGTGACTATTGGTGAGCCTGACCCAATAATTGCAACTGTGGGCGCTGTACAAGACACAATTTGTATTACCAATTCCACTGCAATAACCGCAACTGCGACAGGCGGAACAGCTCCATACACGTATACGTGGAGTAACGGATCTGGAGGTCAACAAATTAACGTCAATCCAATTATCACAACAGGATATACCGTTAGCATCACAGACATCAACAATTGTCCAATAGATACAGGACTAGTGATTGTTCATGTGCGTCAAGGTCTCCAAGTAAATAGCCTTCCTACTGACACCATTTGCCCGGGTGAAACAGCGCAATCAACTGCCTTCGGTTCTGGAGGAGATGGACAATATCAGTTTAACTGGTCAAGCGGATCAACTGGCAACATTGGATCCTTTGCTTTTAACACGCCTGGCTGGGGTTTTGTTACGATTACTGACGGATGTGGAACACCAGCTGCAATTGATTCTGTATTTGTACAAGTAGGTGGTTACCAAAAACTTAGAGCCCAAGCAGAAGCAGAGCCTGACACCGTTTGTATTGGCGAAGCTTCCATATTAGGTGCTACAGCTCGAGGAGGTGATGGACAGTTTACTTTCACATGGGACAATGGCCTTGGCACAGGAAGCACTAAAGCAGTTACTCCTTTGGTTACCACAACATACGCTGTAGCTGTAAATGACCAATGCTTAACGCCCATGGATACAGCATATGTTACTGTAGTTGTTGGTAACGAAACCGATTTTGATTTAATGGTTGATCCAGTTGCTGGATGTAAGCCTTTGAAATCTATTCTAGAGGTAACACCGCATAAACCAGCATTTAGTTATGAATTTAATTTTGGTGAAGGCTGGGAGCAATCAAGCACAGGTCACGTTATTGAACGCACATTTAATCGCCCTGGATGTCAAGACATTAAAGTGCGTGTATCGACGAATTTAGGGTGTGAAACAGTAAAAACTTATCCATGTGCGGTAGATGTTTGGCCAGTACCAAATGCTGGATTTACGTACAATCCACTTTTCCCAAGCACATCTGAAGCCACTATTAATGTTCAAAGCACCGCATCTGGTGCACGTTCATGGGAATATTGGATAAATGGAACCTCAACTAGTCTTCAAGAGAACTTTTCGCACGCCTTTGCCGACTCTGGTAATTATGAACTCGTCCAAGTGGTAGCAAACACTCAAGGATGTATGGATACCATTACTTATCAAGTTGATGTTTCGCTTGCTGCTGAAATGTTTATCCCTACTGGGTTCACACCTAACGGTGATAACCTAAATGACTTATTTGGACCGGTAGCTCCTTTCATAAACCCAGAAGGTTATAAAATGAGCATCTATAACCGCTGGGGTAACTTGGTTTTTGAGACTACAAATCCCAGTGAATTTTGGAACGGAAAGTATAACAATACAGGTCAGAATGCACAAATTGGAACTTATGCCTACCGCATCCTTTACAAAATAGAAAACGAAAGCTTAAAATTTATTGATGGTGAAGTGAACCTCATTCGCTAAATGAACCGCAATCAATCTGCAACCATACGCAAGCAATTAACTACTGCTGTTAGAGCAAACACAAAGGCTTTGGGAGTTTTGAATGCAGCTGGTTTGAGCTGGACATTGACTATACCTATTGCGCTCAATTTAGTACTCTTCTTTTCAGGAATCGCAGGAGTTAATTCGCTCACCGATTACTTTATGGAGTTTGACTTATTCCAAGAGCCAACTAACTGGAGTTTTTGGGGAGGAGAAGTGCTGCTAGAAATCATCTATTGGTTAATCTGGCTTGTTTTAAAAATCATGTATTTTTTAATTTTTGCCTACCTCGGTGGATTTGTTGTACTCATATTAATTGCACCCCTTCTTGCCTTTGTTAGTGAACAAGTAAATCGCCACTTAACTGGCGAAGTTCAGCCCTTCCAGCTTAGGAGTTTTATCAAAGAACTATGGAGAGGCGTTCTTCTAGCCACTCGCAATCTTTTCTTTGAAATACTTTGGATTACTTTATTTTTCGCAACCAGTTTTATCCCAGTCATAGGATGGCTTTCACCATTTGCACTTTTCTTGGTTTCAAGTTATTATTACGGATTCTCCTTCATTGATTATAACAATGAACGCCACGGGGTATCCCGTAAGGAAAGCGTCGTATACTCTAGGAAGCATTGGGTATTACTAACGGCAAATGGCATGGCATTTTCGGCATTTCTGCTCATCCCATTTATAGGCACATTTTTAGCTGGTATTGCTGCAATATTAAATACCACTGCAGGAACAATAGCCTATAATGAATTGCAACCTACTTCAACTGTTGCCAATCGCGCTCAAGTATCATAGCCTCATATTCCTTGAGCAACTCCATGAACTCTTCAGGTATGTTGAAGCGAAGCTTCATTTTATGCTTCTTACCATTAAGGTGAATGTACAAGAATGAAGCAGGGAGATCCGTTACATTGGCGTCATAAACTGATTCACCTTCAAAAAATCCAGCGTTTTCTGCTTGAGTAAAAATCATGTTTAACTCTTCCTGACTGAAGGAGTCCTCGTAGAAGCCTTGAATGTCTAAGTTTTGCTGAGCATTTAGTACAGCATGTCCACTTTTGAAAATTTGAACGAGGTAAACAGGACAGTCCCCATAACAAGCTCCTCGCTCCAACTTGAAAACTAGCGAGTCGTGCTCATTTCGATTTAACTCCAATTCATCCTGCTTCGCAGGTGTATAATCTGCTTCATCAGTGGCTAAGTGCTCTGCTTCAACATGTGTTTCATCCGAATTTGATGATTGATCTTCAGTTGATTTGCAACCAAATGCAAATAGAGCTACAGAAAATAAAACTACTAAGTATTTCATCGTTTTTGTTTTTGTTTTTTCATCGCAGCATCCATTTGTTTTTGGAAACGACTTTTTTTCTTGTCTGGATTTGCAATATTCGCTTGAATTTTTGCGTGAATTGCTTCCTCGTTTATAAAAAACTTCTTGATTACTAGCTGCTGGATGATGGTAATGATGTTCGCTGAGAAATAATAAAAGCTCAATCCAGAAGAGTAATTATTAAAGAACCCTAGTAGCATAATCGGCATGAAGTACATAATAATCTTCATTTGCTGAGCCTGCGGTCCTGAAGGCATTGACATAGAGCTATTATATCGGGTATACAAAAATGTAGACACCGCCATAAATAAAGTGAATAAACTTACATGATCACCATAGAATGGGATATCGAAAGGAAGCTGATAAACACTATCATAAGTAGACAAATCTTCTGCCCACAAGAATGATTGACCCCTCAACTCAATCGACGCAGGAAAGAAGCGAAACATCGCGTATAAAATCGGCATCTGTATCAACATTGGTATACAACCTGCCATGGGGTTTACTCCTGCCTCTTGGTAAAGCTTCATGGTCGCTTGTTGCTTTTTCATAGGATCTTCATCCTTGAATTTTTCGTTCAACGCGTCCATCTCTGGCTTTAACACCTTCGTTCTAGCACTTGACAAATAGGTTTTATAAGTAATAGGAAATAGCGCCAACTTTACTGCAATGGTCAGTATCAGAATAATAATACCGTAATTCATGTTGAACAATTCCAAGAAATCAAAAACTTGAATAACGATGTATTTATTCACCCAGCCAAAAATCCCCCAGCCAAGGTTAATTTGCTCATCCAGATCTAAATCATATTGCGTGACCAACGAATACTTGTTCGGACCAAGAAAAAATTTCATGCTTGCCATATTATTTGCAAGCGGAATCATTGTTTGAGATTGAAAGGCCTCCACATAATCCATTGAGCCTTCTGTTGAGATCGTTTGAACCTGAGTTCCTTTTGATGCAAAGTGGTTGTCTGCAATGAGCACAACAGAGAAGAACTGCTGTTTAAACCCGATCCATTTTAATGGCTTTTCAAACTCACGCTCTTCACTATACCTACTCTCGTTGATGTAGTCTACATTACCATCCTTCTCTTTCCAATAGGCAGAGGTAGTTGCCCTTTCTTGCTGCATCCCTTTTTCCTTTGAAGGAGAATACATACTCCAGGTGAAAGCGAGCTCGTTATTAGAATTGCGCAAAACATCATCCATTCCGGAGGTCTCAATTGAATAATCAACCATATAAGACCCGTTTGCAAATCCATAAACTTGAGTAAAGCGTCTGCCATTCTCTCCGGTAAGGGTAAACCTGAGCTGTTTTGTAGTATCAGTTGTTATTACCTGAGAAGCGAAATTTAGGTCACGAGTTGAAATAGCCTTATTTCCAAATGGAAGGTCATAATTAAACATTGAGGAATCCTCACTAAAGAGCAACAATGGAGTGCCCGAATAGGTGTTATAGTCCTTTAGTTCCGCAGAAACCATTCGCCCACCCTTCGAAGAAAATCGAACTTTAAGTAGGTCAGTTTCTATGGTTTTGAACACTTCTTCTTCTACAGCTGCACGCGAAAAGTCACCATAAAGGCTCGCAGCTTCTGCTAGTTTTACAGAGTCACTTTGATCAACAACCGTATCAATTACCTCCTGATTTTTCTCTTGAACAGGTAGAGATTGATTAGCTTTTTCTTCAAGTTGTTCTTGAACTAAAGCAATTGAGTCTTGCTTCTGTTTCTTTAATGCAAGCTCTTCTGCAGAAGGTGTCATCCACCAACTCCACCCCAATAATATGGCTCCAATAGCCGCTAATCCAATAACTTGATTCTTATCCATAATGTATGCGTCAATGGGACTATACCGCCCCTACTTCATTTTGTGATTTCACCATTACCGCCTCAACAAAGGCAACGAATAACGGGTGAGGGTTTTCTACTGTACTCTTATATTCTGGATGAAATTGAACACCTACAAACCAAGGATGACTTGGGATTTCGACAATCTCCACTAAATTTGAATTTGGGTTTATTCCTGAAGCAACCATTCCGTGTTGTTCAAAAACCTCCCTGTACTCATCATTAAATTCAAAGCGGTGACGGTGTCGTTCTTCTATGTTGGACTGGCTATAAATATCAAATGCCTTCGATCCATCGGCGATTCGACATGGATAAGACCCTAACCTCATTGTCCCCCCTTTGTCATTTACCTCTTTCTGATCTTCCATTAAGTCAATTACCTTATTCTTGGCGTCATGCTTAATTTCAGAGGTGTGAGCATCCTCCATTTGAATTACATTCTGAGCAAACTCAATAACTGCGCATTGCATACCCAAGCAAATACCAAAGAATGGAATTCCTTGCTCCCGAACATATTTGATGGTTTCAATCTTGCCGTCCACCCCACGTTCTCCAAATCCAGGAGCCACCAATACACCAGCAACATTACTTAGTTTATCTTCAACATTGGTTGAATTGACACTTTCAGAATGCACCCACTTTAACTCAACCTTACAATTGTTTTTTGCACCAGCATGGGTGAAGGCCTCTACAATGGATTTATAGGAATCCTTGAGCTCAACATACTTTCCAACAAGCGCTATTCTAACCGTTGTATCTGCACCTTTAACACGTTGTAAAAAGTCTTTCCAATTATCCATGTTAGGAGTTATGTTGGAAGGAAGACCTAAACGCTGAATAACAACTTCATCTAATTTTTCCTCATGCATAAGCACTGGAACATCATAAATGGAAGAAGCATCAATTGATTCAATAACTGCGTTTCGCTTAATGTTACAAAACAAGGCGAGCTTCTTCCGAACATCCTCCGGAAGCTTGTATTCAGATCGAGCAACTAAAATATCTGGTTGAATGCCGTAAGACAACAACTCTTTCACGGAATGTTGTGTTGGTTTGGTTTTCAACTCACCCGCTGCCTTTAAAAATGGAACAAGGGTAAGGTGAACAACTAAACTATTATCCTCTAATTCCCACCTTAACTGTCTAACTGACTCCACATAAGGAAGGGATTCAATATCGCCAACTGTACCTCCTATTTCGGTGATCACTACATCGTATTTACCTGAATTGCCAAGGATTTTCATCCTTCTCTTGATTTCATTGGTAATATGAGGAACTACTTGAACAGTCTTTCCGAGGTAATCCCCACGGCGTTCTTTATCAATCACCGTTTGATAAATCCTACCAGTCGTTACATTATTGGCTTGCGACGTAGCCGTATTTAGAAAGCGTTCATAATGACCTAAATCGAGATCTGTTTCAGCACCATCATCAGTAACATAGCATTCTCCGTGCTCGTATGGATTGAGGGTACCAGGATCAACATTGATGTAAGGGTCAAATTTTTGGATGGTTACAGCAAGACCCCTAGCCTGAAGCAATTTAGCAAGTGAAGCCGAGATGATTCCTTTTCCAAGTGAGGATGAAACACCCCCTGTAACGAAGATATATTTGCACGATTCCGCCATCAATGTGATGTATTGATTACGGGAAACAAAACTACAATAAATCCTGCGGCACTTAGCGCGTTTAGAACGAAAAGAATGAATATTTTTTTAATGCCTTAGAATGTTAAACTCGCACCAAAACTAGGCATGATAGGAAGTTGATTCACACGCTCAAAATTCACCCGATCGAAATAAAACACATTCTCCCGATTATAAGCGTTCGTTACACCCGCGTTCATTTCAAGAATAGAATTGACAGAAATTGAAATCGACTTCCGGATATTAAAGTCTAATCGGTGATATGCTGGAAGACGGCCATCGTTAATTTGACCATATTCAACCCCTAAGTCTCCATTTCCAGTAACGTAATCGGTACCTATGCCATCTTGAAAGGTGAAATTCTCTCTAAACCCTTGAGTCTGTGTAAATGGAAATCCGGAACCAAAGTTCCACCTGGCTGATACCTGCCAATCTAAGTTCTTCCCGAATGTATAAGAAGATACTACATTGATATTGTGTCTCCTGTCAAATACGGGGTTATAAGTAATTACTCCATCCCAACGATCAACATAAGCAATGGAATAAACAAACCAGAAATATAAGCGCTTATTTGAATAGCTAAATGTCATGTCCACCCCATAAGCTTCTCCTTCCTCTAAAATGAAATCTTTTTTCAATGCATCTGGTTGGTCCGCATTTTCAGGTGTATCCTCATACAGTTTATTTCTATTCAGGGTAGACAACTGTGTAAATCGCTTGTAATAACCTTCAACATTGATTCCCATTTTTGAAGAAAGATCATATTCCACACCAAAAACAGCATGCCAAGCTTTCTGAAGACTATGGTCTACTGACCTCACGCTTCCATCTTCTTGGGTAAATGATTTCTGAATGTTCTCAGGCCCAGCTAAAAACCCGTTAAACAAGTTTACTACATCCCTATCACTGTTAGCCGAAATCAAATTCTGCGAATAAAGTCCACCTGCCATTTTTAGCCTGAACATATCAGACACATTGTATTTTGCCCGCAGCCTTGGTTCCAGTGAAAGCTCATTTAATGAAGCATAATAATGAGCTCTAAAACTTGGTTCTACGATTAGACTCTTCTTATTAAGTCTATACTTTAAATACCCCGCTACTTCGGTGGTGTTTTGGTTTTGTTCAATTTTACGGTCTAAGGCATTCAAATAGCTAAAATCAGTGCTGAAACCTATTAATTCTGCTCCATATTTGATTTCATCATCCCCTATGAAGTAAGTGAAGTCTAACCCAGCGTTGAATCCATTAATTCCCGAATTCCTTCTTCTGTTAGCTTCAATTAATTGAATATCATAGCGGGAGTAGGCAAAATTACCCTCAACTAGTACAGGTGTCCCTTGAGGAACTAAAACAAAGTTGGCTCCTGCTCCTACACTTTGCCAATCCAAGTCAGTAAGGGTATAGTTTACATCATCTTGATAGTTGAATCCGAACACATTAAATTTACTCCCATTTGAGCCATTGAACGATAACTTACCGTAAAGGTCTGTAAAGTTAAACGGCAAATCATTGTCGATGTAATCGTAAAAAATATCCTGACTCTGCTCTAGGTAATTCTGCTTTGCAGAAAGAATAAATGAAGACGATGCACCCCCTGGCTCTTTCGATTTTTTCAAAGGACCTTCTAAGAGCATGCGTGCCCCCATGGTTGTTGCCCCTACCCTACCTGCAAGACGTTTTTTATTTCCATCCCGTGTGGTAATATCCATTACAGAAGAGATACGACCACCATATTCAGCATTATATCCTCCCGTGTAAATGTCAGTGTTTCGAATAATGTCAAGATCGAAAACTGAAAATAGCCCGATGGTATGAAACGGAGCATAAATGATCATTCCGTCCATTAACACCTTATTTTGGACGGGAGATCCACCCCGCACATACAATTGTCCACCTTGATCACCGGTAAGGATAAACCCAGGCATAGTTGTAATTCCAGTAACCAAATCCTTCTCACCTCCAATCGCAGGGATCCGCGCAATGTCTTTGGGGGTTAAGGTAATTTCCGAAACCTTAGGCTTTGTTTGGCGCTCTTGCATTTTGGCAGAGATATTAACTGCCTTGAGCTGAACAGCGCGTTTGTTGATAACAAGTTTACGTGTCAAAATCTGATTATCTCGAACAAGTTCGAGGGTAACGTTGGCTGTATCAAACCCCATGGTGGTGGCCGCGAGTTTGTATGAGCCCAACGGAACTTTACTGATTAAGAAGTATCCGTTTACATCAGTTACAGCGCCATAATTCGTTCCCTCAAGAAAAACATTTGTAAAAATCATGGGCTCACTACTCTCTCCGCTGTAAACAAATCCACGAATAGATCCCGTTTGAGCAAAAGAAAAGCTAAGCATACCTAAAACTAAGCTTAGGGTAAGTGAGATACGATGTGCCATAAGTTCAAATTGAGAACGCCAAATGTAATGAATTCAGCAAAGAAAAGAACATCGAATCTGCCATTCAAAACTCAATTCCACCAGAAGTACTTACGCAGTGACTCAACCCATCATGCCATTAGTCTAAGCACAAGCTCTTTTAATCGGTTATTACTCATCCTTGAAGCAGTGCCCACCCCCTTACTTTGAACATCGAAATCACGCAACAAAGAAATATTTCGAACTACTTGTTTGCCTGTGTAGTTAGCTGCTGCTTGTCTGTATTCGCTCACTGCAAAAGGAGGAACCTTAAGAATGGTTCTTAAGCGATCTTGATTGCGATCAACCGGCTTTGTAAAATGGTACGTGAGGATTTTTTGAAAATACGAATTCAGAATAATCACCAACATTTGAATCGGAAAGTCTTTCTCATTATCAGCGAAGAATGTGGCTATTTGAAAAGCTCGCTTTTTTTGCTTCAAGCCAATAGCTTTTTGAAACTCGAACATATTAAAATCCTTGTGGATTCCAACGTAGTCGTGAATATGTTGATCTGACACTTCTGTACCTGCAGGAACATTTAGAATTAGCTTTTCAAGCTCATTCACAACACGAGGCAAATTACTGCCCAGGTGGTCACCGATTAAAACTGAAGCCTTGTGCGACATTGTCAAATTATGGTGCTTTAGGTAGCTTGCTGCCCATTGCGCAACTTGATTAGGATTCATCCTTCCCGACTCGAACTTTACGCAATTCTTGCCCATTGCCTTAACCCATTTCTTTCTACTATCTACTTTTTTGTGTTTATGAACTAACACTAAAATAGTAGTAGACATAGGTTGAGCAAAGTAACTCTCAAATGCCTCCATTCCTTTCAGTTGCTGAGCCTCTTTCACGATAACAACCTGGAATTCCGACATCATTGGAAAGCGCTTTGCCGTCTCTAGCACCTCGTCAGCCGTCGTGTCTCTTCCATAAAGAACGGTTTGATTAAACCCTCGTTCATCTTCTGAAAGCACTTGTTCCTCAATGTACTTCGATATGCGATCTATGAAATACTCCTCCTCACCATGCAGTAAGTAAACTGGTGCGAAATCACGTTTCTTGAGTGAGTCATACAGTTGTTCGAATGTCATTTAATCAAATTTCAAGTGCCTTACTGACCGGCCTTCGTTTTTAATCTCCATCAATGAGTCAATGCCAATTCTAACATGCTTCTCAACAAATGACTTTGTTACTTTGGCGTCACTATTGGCAGTTTTAACTCCGGCCGGAATCATTGGTTGATCGGAAACCAAAAGTAAAGCTCCAGTTGGAATCTGGTTGAAAAACCCTACTGAAAAAACGGTAGCGGTTTCCATGTCTATAGCCATCGCCCTGATATCTCTCAGGTAATTCTTGAACGACTTATCATGCTCCCACACCCTTCTATTTGTTGTGTAAACAGTCCCTGTCCAGTAATCCGTATTGTACTCCCTAACTGTATGAGAAACTGCTCGTTGTAGCGTAAACGCAGGTAGCGCAGGAACTTCTGGTGGAAAATAATCATTGGAGGTCCCTTCTCCCCGAATTCCAGCCAATGGCAGAATAAAATCACCTATTTTATTTTTTTTCTTCAAGCCTCCGCATTTTCCCAAAAACAAAACAGCTTTCGGTTTCCTTGCTGAAAGCAGGTCCATAATGGTCGCAGCATTTGGACTTCCCATGCTGAAATTGATTATTGAAATATCATTGCTCGTAGCGTTAGGCATAGCTTTACCTTTTCCTTGAACCTCAACTTTCATGATTTCAGCAAACTCTTCTACATAGTTGTCAAAGTTTGTTAGCAATATGTACTCACCAAAACCGTCTACTGGGGTACCCGTGTACCTCGGTAACCAATTTGATACGATCTCTTCTTTTGTGTTCATAATCGAAAATATACGATGTAGTTTTGTAATAATGCAACAATTGAATTTACCAGACTTTAACTTATCAACAAAGCAAGAAGGCGGAAAGCTGTTCATTCTTGATGAAGTGCGAAAAAAGTGGGTAGCCAATAATCCTGAGGAATGGGTGCGTCAACACTTCATTCATTTCCTTAATAACGACTTAGGATATCCTTTTTCACTCATGAAAATAGAGGTAGGATTAACGTTAAATTCAATGCAAAAACGTGCAGATATACTCTGCCATGATTTGGAAGGAAATCCATTGCTCATGGTTGAATGTAAGGCTCCTCAAGTAGCGCTAAACCAGTCAACCTTTGATCAAATAGCACGTTATAACCTTGTGTTCAAAGTTCCTTACTTAGTAATTACCAACGGCATAAACCACTTCTGCTGTTTAGTTGATGTGGAAACTAAGCAGGTTGTGTTTAAAAATGAAATTCCCGCCTTTAAATCACTCACATGAAATACCTCATACTATCCATAACTCTCATTTTGGCGTTGATAGGAAATGCCCAAGAGTCAGCAAAGAACCGTTTGGTACTTAAAGTCAAAGAAGCATATCAATCCCGATGTACTTCAGATGGCATCAATGATGACTTCATCAAGAATACCCTTTTAGCATCTGATTCAAGAATTGAAAAAACCTTTCCCAACCACCAAATTACTGTTACAAGGCAGAATGACAAGATTGGTGCAGACCTTTCCTGTATTTACACGATAACATCACCATCAGAAAAAATTGCGGCTCGCTTAGTCAAGCGATTAAATCAAAGCTCCATCATTGCGTATTGTGAATTTAAGCCGATACTTTACACTTCCTTAACCCCATCTGACACCAACCTCAACAATCAGCCCTATTTGAATCAAATAAAAGCCCTACAAGCATGGGATATTAACACAGGTTCTGCCGCACGAGTAATTGCAATTATTGATACAGGTACAGATTTAGACCACCCTGACCTTATTGCTAATATGTATACCAATTCTAATGATCCAATCAATGGTATTGATGATGATCAAAACGGGTATATCGACGATTACAATGGGTGGAACTTTGTTGAAAACAACCATGATTTACAAGCAACGCTATCAGAACATGGTGTTCATGTTGCGGGAATAGCTGCAGCCACTACAAACAACACAACAGGGGTTGCAGGCGTTGGGTTTGACACGCGTTTTATGACAGTTCGTGTTGGTGAGAACAGGGCAATTACTCACGGGTATGAAGGCATAGTATATGCCGCTGATCAAGGTGCTGATATCATCAATTGCAGTTGGGGAGGTAATAGCATTTCTTCATTTGCTCAAGATGTTATCGAATATGCTGTTGTAAATAAAGACGCATTGGTGGTCGCTGCTGCTGGGAATAGCAATACCAATCAACCGTTCTACCCCGCGGCGTATGATTATTGCCTAGCGGTAGGGTCCGTGAACAGCGACGATGCGAAGTCGAGCTTTAGTAATTTCGGTTTTTGGGTAGATATTATGGCTCCAGGAGCTGGCATCTACAACACGGTTGATGGCGGTGGTTATGGAAATAAAAACGGTACTTCAATGGCAAGTCCAGTAGTTGCAGGAGCTGCTGCCATTGTAAGAGCAGAGTATCCTGGATTATCAGCAATGCAGATCGCGGAGCGCATAAAAACCACCGCAGATGATATTTCGACTGCTGGAAACAATGCTACCCTTGTTAATCAAATCGGTTCAGGCAGGTTAAATCTGCTGAATGCGTTGTCTGGCAACATTATTAATCCAGGAATTGTACTTTCTGATATTGTACTTACTGATAACAATGATAATGTTCCAGTAGAAGGTGATACGATTTACATGACGGCGAAATTCACCAATTACCTCAATGACGCACCGAATTCAGTTGCTCGCCTATTTATTGAAGCAGGCACCGGAATTCAACTACTCAACGATCAGGTGAATTTAGGTGACATTTTATCACTTACTCAAACAGATAATTTATCCAATCCATTTTCTTTTCGAGTAAACGACAATGCGCCTCTCAGTGAACAAGTCACATTGAGGATTGAAGTCGAATCGGGTAGCTATTACACTAATCATTTTATTGAGACAATCATTGCAGCAGACTACATCAATATCGAACCGAATGAACTCGCTAGCACCATAACATCAAAAGGGTTAATCGGCTATAATGCACGTGAACAGAATATGGGAATAGGGTTAAGCCTAAATGGGTCTTCGAGTCTCATGTATGAATCGAGCCTTATGATTGGAGGAAAAGTTGGAGCAAATACATTTGTTGTAGATCAAGCTAGAAGCAGCACTTCAACTTTTGAAAATGATTTCCAAACTGTTCAGCGTGCAACTCTGGTTCCTGCAGTTGGGGATACGGTTCATCTTGCTCGTGCATCTTTTGATGACACCCAAAGTTTAAACGACCACTTGGGGGTTACAGTAAATCAGCAGAGTGTAGGGTTCAATTATGCTGGGCACCAGAACTACTTTTTACTTGAATATGAAGTAATCAATACTTCAGGACAATTCATAAATGACCTTAACATCGGTCTATTCGTAGATTTCGATATTGCGAGCTTTAATTCCAACCGCACAGCTCAAGATTTGAATAGGCAAGTTATGTATACGTACTCTCCTTTACAGAATGCGCCCGTCGCAGGGGTTCAAGCACTTGGCACTAGCAGTTATAATGTAAACGGATTGGACAACATTGATGGAGGTGCCGGAGGAATAAACCTTTGGGACGGTTTCAACAGCATTGAAAAATACAACGCACTCATCAATGTTAGAGGCGAATCGGGAATGGGATCAGCTGACGGAAATGATGTTTGTCAAGTAGTAGCTATAAACTGGGGTAACTTAGCTCCCAACGATACCGCTACTGCAACCTTCGCGGTTATTGCTGCTAGTAATCAAGTAAAGTTCTTGGAGGCTGCAGACTCTGCTTTTGCTCGCTACAATGGCGAATTACCCTCAAGTATCCAATCAACTGAAGTAAACCAACCACTCATATTTCCAAATCCTACATCTCAAAAAACGACCCTTGTTTTTCCAGATCATCACGAGCGAAATATTCAATTACATTCAATGACAGGACAACTTTTATTGACTAAAAACTGTAGTGCTTGTAGCATTGTTGAATTGAACACAAGTGAGTTAAATAATGGCGTTTATATTTTAACATCCTCAACAAAATTTGGTAAGCAAAGTCAAAGACTAATTGTTGCACATTAATTCCAACATCTATTTACTACTTTTGGACACCTTAAAAGCGAACACATGAACTTAACAGGCATTCTATCAATTTCAGGAAAATCCGGTTTGTACAAAATGGTTGGACAAATGAAAAACGGAATTGTTGTTGAATCACTTGAGGATGGAAAACGCTTTCCTGCGCACTCTACCAACAAAGTAAGTGCCCTAGAAGACATCAGTATTTATGGGCTCGAAGGAGATGTTCCACTCGGAGAAGTATTTGGGATGATCTATAAGTTAGAAGAGGGATCATCTTCGATTGATGCGAATGCTTCTGGAAATGAGTTGCGTGATCGCTTGCTAAAAGCATTTCCCGATTTTGATCAGGAGCGAGTTTATACTTCTGACCTTAAGAAGCTTTTTAAATGGTATAATGTGTTAGTTGCTCAAGGATTTAAGCCCGAAGAAGAAGTTGTTGAAGAAAAGCCTGCAGCTAAAAAGACTCCTGCTGCGAAAAAAAAGGCCCCAGCAAAGCAAAAGAAAGCTGAGCCTAAAACTGCCAAAAAAGGAAAAAGTAAGTCGTAATTAAACGATATTTACTTCCCGCTCCAGCTGAACTCCATATTTGGTTTTGATATCTGAAATAATACGCTCAGATAGCCTGTAAATCTCTGTGCCGGTTGCGTTCCCATAATTTACCAGTACAAGTGCCTGATTTTTGTGAACACCATAATCTGATTCTCGAAACCCTTTCCAGCCAGCTTGATCAATTAACCATCCCGCGGCTATTTTTATTTCACCAGAAGAAACGGGGTATTGAACCATTTTAGGGTACTGTTCAAGTAAGGAATTTGCAAATTCAGCTTCTACTACTGGGTTTTTAAAAAATGAACCTGCATTACCTATTTCAGCCGGATTGGGTAATTTACTCCTTCTGATTTGTATTACAGCCTCTGCAATAGCTTTAGCGTCAATAGTAGAAACAGCATTATGTTCCAATTGAGCTTCAATAGCGCCATATGATGTGTTTAAGACTGGTGATTTACTTAGCACGAATGTCACTTTTGTAATAACAAATTCATGTTTATGCTTCGTTTTAAAAACACTGCTACGATATCCAAACTCACAATCTGATTTAGAAAATACTACCTCTTCACCTGTCTTGACGTGAATTGCTTTGAGTTGGTGAAATATTGCCTCAAGTTCAACACCATAAGCCCCTATATTCTGCATGGGTGCTGCGCCTACACTTCCCGGTATGAGCGCTAAGTTTTCTATGCCATTGAGCCCTCGATTTACGCAGTACATAACAAAAGTATGCCAAACCTCTCCACCTCCTACTTCTACAAAAACGTGCGTGTCTGTTTCCTTTACCTCTTCAATTCCCAACACCTTATTATGCAGTACATTGCCATCATAATCTTTGGTAAATAAGAGGTTGCTTCCTCCACCTAAAATCAACGTTTTCTGAGCCTGATCGTTTGGCAGTGCCATCCTCAATTCATCCTCAGAATGAAAAGCAGTATAGCGCTTTGCTTTACATGCAATGCCAAAAGAATTCAGTGATCTTAGTGAGTAATCGTGTTTAACTTCCATGACTTTATTTGTTTCAAAAATACAGGCTTGGCCCATCGCTTTATTAAGCGCAAACACAATTTATTCACCTTTCACATGTTAACTACCTCGTGTTAAACGGATATCCTTTTCTTTGTAGACATGTATCGAGTAGCATTTTTAGGTAGTAAAAAAGTAGGGGAAGCATGCTTAAAATTCCTTATTGAACACGAGGAGTCTCTTGGGGCTCAAGTTGTTGGAATACTCTCAAATGACCGCACGATTGATCATTCATCCGAATTCTCATTTAACACATTCGCAAAAAAACATGACATTCCCTTTTTCAGCAATGCCAATGAATTAGAGAATTTGGGTACACTAGATTGGCTTATTTCGGTCCAATATCATGAAATCTTAAAGTCATCTCACCTAAATTTGGCCCAAAAAGGTGCAATAAACCTGCATATGGCCCCTCTCCCTGAATACCGTGGATGCAATCAATTTTCTTTTGCAATTATAGATGGTGTTGAGGAATTTGGCACAACGCTTCATGTCATGACTCTTGGTATTGATGATGGAGCAATTCTTGCCGAAAAAAGGTGGCCTATCTCAAACACTTGTACCATCGGTGAACTTTATAACCAAACTGAACAAGCTAGCATCGACTTATTCCAACAAGAAATCAAGTCAATACTTCAAGGGGATAAAGAACCCATTCCCCAAAATAAATTCACTGATCGTAAAAAATCTTTTCACTTAAGAAACGAAATAGATGACCTTAAACAAATCGATCCAGCTTGGGATGATGAAAAAATTGATCGGCACTTTCGGGCAACTTACTTCCCTCCCTTCCCCCCTCCCTACTTCATGAAAAATGGAGAGAAGGTTCCTTTAACTGAAAATTGGAGAAAATTACGTTGAAGCGCATTGTCTGTACAGTAACAAACGACCTGACATATGATCAGCGGATGGCCCGAATTTGTACCTCGCTGTCGACTGTTTATGATGTCACTCTAATAGGAAGACTGAGGAGTAACTCGAAGACCTTAGCGAAAAAACCTTACCAACAAAAACGATTTCGAAATTGGTTCAACAAAAAGTTTGTGTTTTATGCAGAGCATAATGTCCGCTTATTTTTTCAATTGCTTAAAGAACCTTGCGATGCTATTTGTAGCATTGACCTCGATACTATTTTAGCCGGATATCTTGCATCACGTATTAAGGGTGTCCCGCTCGTCTATGATGCTCACGAGTATTTTTCTGAAATGGAAGAGATCGTACGAAGGCCTCACGTTCACATTATCTGGAAATGGATTGCGCGATATACCATACCAAAAATTCAGGCTGGCTACACCGTTTCACATGGTTATGCCCAAAAATTCAAGGGCGAATATGGGGTTGACCTTCAATTGGTGAGAAATGCAACACGCTTAACACACAGCACCGTTTTACCTTATGAATCTCGAAACTACATCCTCTATCAAGGAGCAGTAAATGAAGGACGCGGGTTAGAAAGCTTACTGCTTGCAATGAAAAGAATCCCGCACAAGTTGGTGATTTGCGGAGATGGTGGTGTTTATCAAAAACTCATAGCACTTGCGGAAAAAGAGCATTTAACTGATAAGGTTACATTCACTGGTTACCTGCCTCCGAAAGAGCTGAAAACATACACAGAGCGCGCATTGATTGGAATAACACTCTTTACAAATGATGGATTGAGCAATCAATTGTCGCTAGCTAATCGCTTTTTTGATTACATGCATTCTGGAGTACCCCAGCTGGTAATGGCGTACCCAGAATACACTGCTGTATTAGAAAACTACAAGCTTGGAGAGGCAATTGAAAAGGTAAATGCAGAACATATTTACAACGGACTTAATTCCCTTTTAGCAAATCGAGATTATTGGGAGTCTTGCAAAAATGCAGCTTTGGAGGCCCGAGAAGTTTTAAATTGGCAACACGAAGAACGCGTTTTATTGCGTGTTTACGAATCCCTCTTTGATTCCAAATAGCTGAAGTAAAGAAGGCGATAAGCATCGAAGACAACTAAACTTGGATTTTTCGATTTCAACTGACTAACCAGGAGTCTTCCAACCAAAATATATAAGGATGCAAGTATATTTCGGAACATTTTCAGTTTTGAATAGAAGTGAAGCAAACTAACTGCACTTTCAGAAAGCTTTCCGTCTACGTACATAACATGTAAGTTCGCCAGCGCATCTCGCGTTTTAGAGATATACTGGCTAGAAGTCTCCAACCCTAAATGAACAAGCGGGTTATCGATATGAGTAATTGCTATTCCTTGTGCTTTCAATTCCTGAGCAAAAAAAGAATCTTCGTAGCCGTAGGTTACCAATTCCTCATCAAATTGCACTAAATCAAACACGGATTTATGGATGAAGAAGTTATTAGTTAAAAAGGATAAGTACGGTTTTGCCTGACGTTGAATAGCAGGCAAACATTCTCGTTTTACACCATACTTCCACCTGAGCAGGTTAGAGCGGTTTGGTTTTGATTTTTCATACGACCTTCCGCCATATATAGCCAAAGCGTCTCGCTGAAGAAAATACTGTTTCAAGTAAGATTGAGATGTCACCTGACTATCACAATCCATAAAAATCAGGTGATCAAACTTTGCTTCTCTAGCAAGGCGATTCCGAATGCTTGAACGACCCACATTGTGTTTATTATTAACATAAACAACATTTTCTAAGCTGTTCAGCTGCTCGTTCTTGACTGTGTAAGCAACATCACTTCCATCCTCATATACGCGAATTTCAAAAGGAACTCCCAAATCAACTGCTTGAGAGTATAACGCATTTATTAATACACTTACATCCCAATTGTAAACTGGTACAAGAATAGATATCATTTAAGCTGCGGTTACTTTTCCATCTTCACATTTCAAGGTTTTAGATTTAAACTTCTCCATGATCGAATAGTCGTGTGTAGCCATAAGAACCGCGGTTCCTCGCATGCTTATGTCACTCAATAACCTGATGATATTATCTGAAGTTTCTGGGTCAAGGTTTCCTGTTGGCTCATCTGCTAAAATCAGCTCTGGATCATTTATCAAAGCCCGAGCTATTGCCACGCGTTGTTGCTCACCACCTGAAAGTTCATGTGGCATTTTATACCCTTTATTCTGCAACTCAACTAACTCCAGTACCTCTTGTAAGCGCTCCTTCATCTTATTCTTCTGCTTCCAGCCGGTTGCACGCATAACAAAAATCAAATTTTCATCTACAGTACGATCTCTCAGAAGCTGAAAGTCTTGAAACACAATACCTAATTTGCGCCGTAAGAAAGGCACTTGCTTTCGTTTGAGCTTATCCAATTTAAAACCAGTAACTGTTGCCTTCCCCTCATTCAGCGACAAATCACCGTAAAGAGTCTTGAGTAAACTACTCTTTCCACTTCCAGTCTTTCCGATTAGGTAAACAAATTGACCCTTATCAATCTGAAGGTTTACATCGTTTAGTATCAGCGTCTTACCCTGATATACCTTCACGTTATTCATTGTGATTACCGGAGTTGTTTCCATTGCTCAATCTTTATTTTCTAAAACTAACCAATATTCCTTCGAATTCATTGGTAAATCAAAGATAAGCACGCATTATAGTTAACAAAAAAGCGTTGAAAACTATTAAACCACTAAGCCCATTCCCCCTGTACATCCAGCTACTTTTACACCTTAATATATACTTAGGAAAATCATGCGCATGCGTTACAGCTTTCCATTTGTTTTTTTTATAGCCTTTTTATCCAGTCAGGTCTATGCGCAACAATCAGTTGCGAAGTATGACCCTAGTCGCACATACAACAGGGCTATGGATCTTTTCGATAAAGAGAAGTATAGTGCAGCGATTAAGCAATATGAAAATGTCCTCGAAGAGGTTAAGGATCCAAACGCTGAAATATTCAGTAATGCTGCATTTTACAAAGCTGTATGCGGACTACATCTTTTTCATAGAAATGCCGCCTACCTATTGGAGCAATACATCTTAAACTACCCTGAGAGTTCAAAAGTAAAAGAAGCATACTTCCTTCTTGCTAAATTTTCATACCGCAAAAAAGACTGGGAAGATGTAATCGAAAGGTACAATCACATTGACAGGTATGATGTATCCAAAGATGAGCAGGGAACGTATTTTTTCAACTTGGGGTATGCCTATTTTCAACTTGAACAATTTGAAGAAGCCAGCAAACAGTTTTATGAAATAAAAGATATCGAGACACCTTACTATGCGCCTGCCAACTATTATTATGGCCACATTTCTTACCTACAACGCAATTATGAGACGGCTCTCAAACACTTCAAACACCTCGAGGAACACCCCAAATTTGCAATCGTAATTCCCTATTACATTACTCAAATTCTTTTCCTTCAAGAAAAGTATAGTGACTTAATAACATATGCCACCCCCTTTCTAGAGCAAGCAAGTGTAAAACGCAGTTCAGAAATCGCGAAGCTTATAGGCGAGGCACATTTTAAACAACATCATTATGACAAGGCAATCCCATACCTTGAAAAGTATCAAAAAGAAACGCGGACAGGCAAAACTCGAGCGGACTATTATCAATTAGGGTTTGCCTATTTGCAAACGGAAGCTTACACGCCAGCCATCGTTCAATTTGAGCGTGTAACCATTGAAGAAGATAGCCTGAGTCAGCTAAGTGCTTACCACATGGGACAAGCACACTTAGAACTAGGCGATCAACTTAAAGCTCGGTCGGCTTTTAAGGAGGCCATTCGGTTAGATTATGACTCAGAACTTACAGAGTCATCTTACTTTACCTATGCGAAGCTATGTTATGCACTTTCTTTCGACCCTTACAGTGAAGCAATTGATGCTTTCCTTTCCTATTTAGAACGCTTTCCTTATGCTACAAATGAATCTGAGGCGTACGATTTTTTAGTGAACATTTACCTGAATACTAAAAACTACCAAACGGCATTAAAGTCCTTAGAGTCGATTGAAGACAAAAAGCCCAAACTGCTTGAGGTTAAGCAACGAATTTTATTCAACCAAGGGGTAGAGCACTTTCAAAGTGGCGATTTTCAGGAGGCTGTAGAGTCATTTGAGAATTCATTGAAGGATCCATTAATCGTAAACTTAGCAACAGAAGCACATTTTTGGATAGCTGAAGCTCAATATCGTTCAGGAAAATTTGATGCTAGTATAAGTGCATACACCAACTTTATATTTAAGCCTCAAGCTATCTTACTTCCCGCCTTTCAACAAGCACATTACGGATTAGGGTATGCTTATTTTAAACAAGAACAATATGAAAACGCCGCAAGATGGTTTAGGAAATTTATTGACTTCTCGGATAACGTCGACTCTTTGCGAATAGGTGACGCACTGGTACGCACTGGTGATGCTTATTTCATTTCTAAAGATTATTACCGTTCATTGGAATACTATGATCGTGCTGTGAAGTTTAATGCTGAAGACGCTGATTACGCTCTGTATCAATATGCAATAGCCAATGGGGTGCTCAAGCAAAATGATGAGAAAACAGGGGGACTTAACAAATTACTAGCATTATTTCCAGAGTCGAAATACATAAATGCAGCTCAATTTGAGTTGGGTAAAAGCCATCTCATTGCCGGTAATACGAATGAAGCGCTTGATGCATTCCAGCAGGTAATTAGTTATGGGTATTCGCCATTTAGAAAAAGGGCATTAATGAATGTTGGATTCATCCAATACAATAATGGCAACAATGATGCAGCACTAACAGCATTTGAAACTGTTGTGAAATCCAATCCTAATTATGCCGATTCCAGGGAGGCTGTAAAAGCAATTGAATCGATTTACCGCGATAAGGGTGATATTTCAGCATATGAAAACTACCTCGCTGGTTTAGATTTTATGGAAATCAGCGACGCTTCCCTTGACTCCCTGACTTATGAAACTGCTGAAGAACAGTATCTAAAGCAAAACTGTGAGCGTGCCGTTATTAGCTTTAAGAAATACTTAGACCGCTTTGATCATCCGATTTTTAAAATTTCGGCAAACTTCTATCGTGCTGAATGCTTGTATGACGCGGATAAAAGTTTAGAGGCATTACCTAACTATGACGTTGTTTCAGCAAGCGAATCAGAGCAATTCAAGGAAGCCGCTACTGTAAAAGCTGCATACATTGCCTATTCGAACGATTCTATTCAACTAGCAAACACCTATTATAGTCGACTTCTTAAGGTAGCAAGCATAAGGGAAAACAAAACCGCGGCTCTTGTGGGTTTGCTCAGAACCAACAGCCAACTTGAACTCTTTGAAGATGCATTAACAAGCGCTGATGCAGTGCTTAAACTTCAAAAAATCGAACCTGAACTAAGCGAAGAAGCTATGTACATCCGAGCAAAATCATTGCTTGCACTAGGAAAACAAGACTCCGCATTAATCGCGTATCATGAGCTAACTGAGTTAAGTAACAGTAAACGGGTTGCAGAGTCCCAGTATCGTATTGCACAAATTCTCTTTGATCAGCATAACATTGATAGTGCCGAGGTAGCTGTATTTAAACTCGTTAATGAGTCAGGTAATTACCCGAAATGGTTGGCTAAAGGCCTCATTTTATTAGCGGACATCTACACCGAAAGAGCAGATTATTTTCAAGCTAAAGCTACCCTCAGCAGCATTCTGGAAAACTTCACTGGCGATGAAGAGATTATTAATCTTGCTTCTTCAAAGCTCAATGAAATTCAAGCATTAGAAGCACCGCCAGAAACAGAGGATCAGCCACCAATTGAAATCGAATCTGAAGGTATGGACTCAGGTTATGATTTCTTGTTTGAGGAAGAAGAAATGCCAATCGAAGAAAATCATCCCAAATATGAGGAGGTTGAAAATGAATAAGCTAACACAAATCACATGCTGCCTGCTATTTATAAGCACGGCAGTTCTAGCTCAAAATACAGACACCTTAAGGGGTGGTGATGTGATTATTTTAAAAGAATTTGAACCCACCATTAGCGAGGCGTTTAAATTTGGCACAACACCTCAAAAAAAGAACCTTATCATTCCAAAAATTGATTTGGGTTTTGATATTATTCCCAAGCGATTTGAGTCGTCCTTTACTCCTGATAGTATTCAAGCGGCACGAATGAAAGGAGAGCCCCTTAACCGATTATATCGGGCTTACACGAAATTTGGAGGTGGTAATTATGGAACCAGCTTATTTCAATTTCACTTAAATAATTTGCGTTCTCGCAATGGACATTATGGAATTGCTTTAGATCATTCACGGACTGCTGGCAACATTAAAGATCTTCCTAAAAGTGAATTTAACACCAATGGTGTCCAATTGCACGGCAATCATTTGTTTCGGGCTCATGAGCTTTCAGGAAACTTCGGTTTTAAACAATCTCTCGGACATTATTATGGGTTCGATAAAGACTTTCTGGAACGCGTAGATTTATCGAGTATAGACGATAGCAGCTTGGAACAAAGCTACCAAAATATCAATGGAGCGGTTAAACTAAGCAGTTTTTATGCTGATAGTACAAGTTGGAATCATCAAATTGAAGGAACCATTAATCACTTCACTAACAATAACGATTTAACTGAAACACATGGTGAATTTGAGGTACAGTTTGACCGATTTTTTGGTAAAGACCATGCAATCGTTCAAGGGGGTATTGATTATAACGATGCTAACTCTGCTGCAGATACCGCTACCAATATTTTAATAAACCTCGCTCCCCAACTCGTTTTTAGAGGAGCTAAATGGCTTGTAAATATCGGTCTTGTGGCCAACCTAGAAGCACAAGATGAGAGTAAGTTCAGGTTCTACCCTAATGCTCATTTTAAATACCGTTTGGTGGATGACTTGCTCATTCCATATTTAGGGGTTTCAGGAGGAATGACTCGTCGCAACAACAGACTGCTCGTTGAAGAAAACTTTTTCTTGCAGCCCGAAGGTGTCATTCTTGAAAATGAAAACAAAAGGTATCAAGTATACGGAGGTATACGGGGTGCTTACAACAGTAAACTTGCCTTTAATTTAAAAGGAAGTCGTATGCAGCTCGCCAATATGGCCATGTTTGTTAATAGCGATCTCGTTAACATTGAGTCCAGCAACAGCTTTGACGTGATTTACGATACCGTTAACATTACTGAAATCTATGGGGAATTGAGTTATCAAGAGGGAGAACGCATAAAAGTAATAGCTTCTGGTCGTTTTCGTGATTTTGACCCTGAAGCCGAAGCCGAAGTATGGCATTTACCAGCCTTTAAAGCATCCCTTTTGGGTAGGTATGATATCGATGACAAACTGGTACTTTCTCTCGATTTATATTACATATCGAAGCAATTTGCGAAGTCATTAGATCCCAATAAAGGGTCGCAGGTTGCGAATGGTGTTTACGCAAAAGAATTAGCGGGAACGTTTGACATCAATATTGGAGCAGAATATCGCCTTAACAAAAAGCTTAGTGCCTTTATTCAACTTAATAACTTGGCCGCGATTGAGTATCAGCGTTATTTAAATTACCCAACACAACGATTCAGCTTCTTAGCTGGATTAACCTATAGTTTTTGGGGTGAATAAACCTAGAACCCATCAATTCTCATGTTGATTACCTGTTAATAAGTTCGCCTGAAACCACCTACTCTAATCCAGACTGACCGCTGCAATGTGTTATTTTTGTTTAAGGCGCATTCTGCCTGAGATATACGTGATTTAAAGAAGCATTTTATGAGCGAAGAAACAGGAGGCCAGCCAATCGACAAAAAAGATTATTCTGCGAGTAATATTCAGGTTCTTGAAGGACTTGAAGCTGTACGTAAACGTCCAGCAATGTATATCGGGGATGTCGGTGTCAAAGGGCTTCACCATTTGGTTTATGAAGTAGTAGATAATTCGATCGATGAAGCTTTAGCTGGCTATTGCGATACGATTGATGTAACCATTAACGAGGATAACTCCATTACCGTAATGGATAATGGACGTGGTATCCCAACTGATTATCACGAAAAGGAGAAAAAATCTGCTCTCGAAGTAGTTATGACCGTGCTTCACGCCGGTGGTAAATTTGACAAAGACACTTATAAAGTATCCGGTGGACTTCACGGTGTGGGTGTTTCCTGTGTTAATGCACTTTCCGAAGATTTGGAGGCCATTGTTCATCGTAAAGGCAAAATCTACCGTCAAACCTATAAAATTGGTGTTCCAACTATTGAAATAGAGGAAATTGGAACAACAGACAAAACAGGAACTCAGGTTACCTTTAAGCCAGATACCTCAATTTTTGAAACTACAGTATACAGCTACGACATTCTTGAAAACAGAATGCGTGAACTGGCATACCTAAATAAAGGAATTACCATTACGCTTGCTGACAAACGTCATGCAGATGAGGAGGGTAATAGCATTTCAAATGTTTTCTTTTCTGAAGGTGGGTTAAAAGAGTTTGTTGAGTTCTTAGACAAGAACCGTGAACCCATCATTCAAGATGTGATTTATGTAGAAGGTGAAAAAGATGGCATACCGGTAGAAGTTGCTATGGTTTATAATAATAGCTATGCCGAGAACCTTCACGCATACGTGAATAACATCAATACACATGAAGGAGGTACACACCTCTCTGGATTTAGAAGAGGCCTTACCACTCAGTTAAAAAAGTATGCAGACGAAAGTGGTCTACTAGAGAAACTGAAATTTGAAATTAACGGTGATGATTTTAGAGAAGGACTTACGGCTGTAATATCTGTTAAGGTTGCTGAGCCACAATTTGAAGGTCAGACAAAAACTAAACTTGGAAACCGAGAAGTAACTGCACCTGTTTCGCAGGCTGTTAGCGAAATGTTAGCAAATTACTTAGAAGAAAATCCAAAGGATGCTAAAACTATTGTTCAAAAGGTAATTTTAGCTGCTCAAGCACGACACGCTGCGAAGAAAGCACGTGAAATGGTTCAGCGAAAAAATGTGATGTCAGGATCAAGTCTTCCTGGTAAACTAGCCGATTGTGCTTCGCGGAAAGCCGAAGATTGTGAGTTGTACTTAGTTGAGGGAGATTCAGCAGGTGGAACTGCAAAACAAGGTCGAGATCGCGACTTCCAAGCAATTATGCCGCTAAGGGGTAAGATTTTGAATGTTGAGAAAGCAATGCAACATAAAATCTTTGAAAACGAAGAAATCAAGAATATCTATACGGCTCTAGGTGTAAAAGTTGGAACTGAAGATGACAGCAAAGCGCTTAATATTGTAGGACTTAGGTACCATAAGATCATCATCATGTGTGATGCCGATGTAGATGGAAGCCACATACAAACGTTAATCCTAACATTTTTCTTCCGTTACATGCGCGACCTTATTGAAGGAGGACACATCTACATTGCAACTCCTCCGTTGTACCTTGTTAAAAAAGGTGGACAACAGGAGTACGCATGGGATGATGCAGAGCGCGATAACCTTATTGGTGAACTTAAAGGAAAAGGAAGCGAAAGCAGCGTTTCTGTTCAACGCTACAAGGGGCTTGGGGAAATGAATGCTTCTCAGCTTTGGGATACTACAATGAATCCAGAATTCCGCACGTTACGTCAAGTAACCATTCAAAGTGGTGCTGAAGCAGATCGTATCTTCTCAATGCTTATGGGCGACGATGTGCCGCCGAGGAGGGAGTTCATTGAGAAGCATGCGAAATATGCTAACATTGACGTGTAGTCATCGCTAACATCATAAAAAAAGCCTCAGGAAATCCTGAGGCTTTTTTGTTTCTACACTTTGTGCTTTCCTACTATTAATCGATTACCGTGATTTTACCTCCGTATTCATGCACATCTCCTTCAGGATAACGCACTACAGCTCTCCAGAAGAAATACTCTCCACGCTGAGCAACTCTCCCTCTAACAGAACCATCCCAAGGATTATCTTTAGATGTAGCTCTATAAATCACATTGTTATTTACATCTGATACCGCTAAGGTAAACTCATGGTTACCTTCAAGCAAAGCTGCTGGTATCCATGTTTCGTTTAATCCGTCACCATTCGGACTGAAAGAATTCGGGGCGAGTAAATTGTAGTCTTTATCCACATACACTAGCTGAGAAATGCTATCACCACAGCCAAACTCATTTTCTACATAATGCGTGACCGTGTATGTGCCAGCAGTTTGAAAAAGTTTCTCCGTGTCTCTTTCAAACGCATATGCATAAGAGGTCGTACCAAAATCCCAACGCCAAACAGTAGCATCAATGGCTCTAGAAGTAAATTTAAATTTGGGAACGCTATTATACGTTGCCTGATCTACAGAAAAATCTGCTTCTGGTGACTCATTCACACGAATGGTTAACTCATCAAACACTGACTTCTCAGCAGTGTGTTCCGCCTTCAACATTACTTCGCCAGCCTCATCAAAATTGAGTTCCAACACACGCGCTTCTTCCGCAAGTGTTCCATTCACATACCACTTGGCAATGCCACCATTGCGCAACTCAAATGATGCATTCTCTCCTCGACAGATTCGCGTTCTAATTGGTTGAATTTTTATTGGTGAGGTAACTTTATCCGTTGGTAAAGCTTGTACTTCCTGTAAGTCATTACTTGGTTTATCCTGTTCAACTTGCTCAACTGACTTCGTTGCATTAGGTGAGAAATCTGACTGTTTGTACACATTTCCTTCAACCTTCTGATTTACGGCACCGGTTTCAGTAGTGCTTTGTTGCGGTTGTTCAACAAGATCTGCAGGGGTTTCATCAGAAGCGATAGGATTACCTGACTCTTCTGCTATTTGCTCTGCCTGCAGTTCTATCCGGTCAACTGCAGGATTCTGAGGAACGGACTCAGCAGCATCAGGGGTTGTTGTGTTCCAAAAGAAAAGCGATGCCGAAGCAGCGATAATAGCAATTGAACCAACGAAGTATTTCAAAGTGTTCGTTGATTTAGTTGTTGCTTTTTGATCAAGCTTTTTCTCCAGCCTAGTCCATTCCGAAGACTCATAGGGCATTTCGAAATCACTTATAGAATCCCGAACAGCTTGCTCAAATTCGTCGTATTTATTCGTTGTATTCATATTAATGTTTGAACGCTCCAAGCGCATTTTTCAAATTCATTTTAGCTTTCGCCAAATTCGATTTACTTGTTCCTGTACTTATTCCGAGCATTTCTGCAATCTCATTGTGCTGATAGCCTTCTATTACATACAGGTTGAACACAGTTCTGTAAGCTGGACTTAATGCGTTTACAGCTTTCATAACGCGTTCAGTTTCATTTATTAATGTCTGATTCCACCGTATCTCCCCATCTCCCTCATCTTCCAACCATTCGTATTCTGAGTCGTCAAGTGAATAAAACCGAACATTCTTTCTTTTTCGTAAAGCATCAATCGAAGTATTAACAACGATTCTTCTTACCCAGCCTTCAAAAGATCCTTCTCCATTATATTTCTCAAGGTTAGAGAACACCTTTATAAAGCCATCTTGAAGCATATCTTTTGCTTCATCAACATCACTAGCATACCGCATACAAGCACCTAACATCTTACCATACAGCATCTTATAAATCTGGTGCTGAGCCTTACGGTCCCCAGATTTACAGGCTTCTATGACATCTAATAGTTCACTTTTTTCTTGCGCTATCATCTTGTGATACATTAAAAACGGAATTTTAGAAGATGGTTGCTTATAAAAGTATCCGATTCGCAAATATTATGCATTTCGATTCAAAAGAAGAATAGGTTGGAATGTTACTTTTGTCCTTTAATAATTCAAACTGCATTTTATGCATCAACTAGAAGCGCTCACAGCTATCTCTCCAATCGATGGCAGGTACCATAGTAAAACAGTACAGCTCGCAGATTACTTTTCTGAATTCGCATTGTTCAAATACCGGACTATGGTTGAAGTGGAATATTTCATCGCATTGGCTGAAAATAAAGTCATTTCTGGTCTAAGCCTAGATAATGATCAAAAAAACGCCATGCGTGCGATATACCTCAATTTTTCGCCATCTGATGCTCAAGAAATTAAAGAAACGGAACGCGTTACAAATCACGATGTAAAAGCAGTTGAATATTTCGTAAAGCAAGGGTTTGAGAAACTAAACCTCCATAAACACCTTGAGTTTGTTCATTTTGGACTCACATCTCAAGACATCAACAACACAGCTGTGCCCATGAGTATTCAAGCAGCTCTCAAGGATATCATTATTCCTGAGCTAACTCGCTTAATGCAAAAGGTTCAGGAGCTGGCTAATGAATGGAAGGATATCCCAATGCTTGCTAAAACGCATGGACAGCCAGCTTCACCGACGCGTTTAGGCAAGGAATTTCAGGTGTTTTCGGAACGACTCAAGCGTCAATTAGACGATCTGAATGCATTTAAAATGCAGGGTAAATTTGGCGGTGCAACTGGTAATTTCAATGCCCACCACATTGCCTTTCCAGAACATGATTGGGTTTCTTTTGCGAATACTTTTATGCAGGATAAGCTTGGCCTTGAGCGACAACAAACAACTACACAAATAGAGCACTATGATGGCCTAGCGTACTTGTGTCACACCATGATACGAATTAACACGATCCTAATAGACTTTAACCGTGATGTTTGGCAATACATCGCAATGGATTATTTCAAGCAAAAGATAAAAGATGGGGAGGTTGGTTCCAGTGCAATGCCGCATAAAGTGAACCCGATTGACTTTGAGAATGCCGAAGGAAATTTAGGTATAGCAAATTGCTTGTTCGACCATTTTAGCATTAAGTTGCCTATTTCTAGGTTACAGCGCGACTTAACAGATAGTACCGTTCTGAGAAATATTGGAAGTCCATTTAGCCATGTTCTAATCGCTGTACAGTCAACAGTTAAAGGATTGGGTAAACTCGTTCTTAATCGCAATCAAATCGATGCAGATTTAGAACGCAATTGGGCAGTTGTAGCGGAAGCGATTCAAACTATTTTGAGGCGCGAAGGGTATCCAAAACCCTATGAAGCTTTAAAGGGCCTTACCCGCACTAATTCAACTATTACACAAGATACATTGGCTGAGTTTATTGATTCCTTATCAATAAGTGATGAATTAAAAAGACAACTAAAAACCATTTCACCCTACAATTACACTGGTATTCAACTGGTAAACCCATAATATGAAAGTTGCTGGATTCACGATAGTGCGAAATGCAGTACTTTTTGACTACCCCATCAAAGAGGCAATTACGTCCATTCTGCCAATCTGTGATGAATTTTATGTTGCTGTTGGAGAGTCTGAAGATGAAACATTAGATTTAATTGAATCTATCGAGTCAGCTAAAATTAACATTGTTAAAACCAAGTGGAATTTGAAGCGGCGTGAAGGTGGAACTGTGCTTGCCGAAGAGACCAATAAAGCATTCGATGCAATCCCTGAGCATTATGATTGGTGTTTTTACATTCAGGGAGATGAAGTAGTGCATGAAAAGTACCTTGCCTCAATTAAAACGTGCATGCTAGAACACCTGAATAACCAACAGGTCGAAGGACTTCTATTTAACTACAAACACTTTTATGGCTCATATAATTATGAAGGCGACTCCAGAAAGTGGTACCGCAAGGAGGTTCGCGTAATTAGAAACGACAAATCCATACGTTCATATAAAGATGCACAAGGATTTCGTAAGAATGGTGAGAAACTCTGGGTCAAGCCCGTTGGTGCATTTGTTTATCACTACGGGTGGGTCAAGCCTCCCGAAAAGCAACTTGACAAACAGAAACAGTTTCATAAATTTTGGCACGACGATGTAACCGTTGAGCGAATGGTTGGCCAGTCGGAACATTTCGATTATTCAGGAATTGACAGTTTAGCAAAATTTGAAGGAACACATCCAGCTGTTATGTTACATCGGGTATCAACTAAAAATTGGGATTTCCAATTTGACCTGAGTAAGAAAAACTTCAATGCCAAAGGGTGGTTTCTTTACGCTTTAGAGCGCTTATTTGGTGTAAGGATAGGTGAATACAAGAATTACCGCATTCGGCGCTAGTTTGTAGAGATCTTATTTATTAATTTTCAAAACACAATGAAAAACCTAATCGCTTACGTACTCTTGCTGGCATACCTCTGCTGTCACAATTTAGCGATTGGTCAAGTTCCTTACAGTAAAAAGACATGGGATTATAAGCTTGAATCTGAATTAAATTTTGAAATTACAAGCTGGACAACAAGTGACGGTTTGCCTCAGAACACCATTAACGCTATCCTTCAAGATAACGAAGGCTTTATCTGGGTTTTCACCAATGAAGGAATAGCTCGCTTTGATGGCACTCATTTTGAGAAATTCGATAATAAGACTAACCCAAATTTGTATGGCTCTCGATTTGAGGACGCATGTCTCGGAAATAATGGAATCATATGGGCTAGTAGTTCAGATGGATACTTAGTAAAACTTCACAACGGACTTTTTACTTCTTATAAATTACCCAATTTTTTACAAGTTCTTCAAGGACTTGAGCTCGACGAATCGGGCAATCCCCTCATATGCGTCTCCAATCAGCTTTATTGCTTTAGAAATAACGAATTCAAATTGGTAAAAGACTTTGAAGACGTCATGCCGGGCGTGCACAACTTTGCCTACAACAGTGAGAGTAAAACCGCATACTTTGCCACTAGTGGTGGGTTATTCACATTTCATGATGGCACTACGTCAAACTACAAGGATGATGAGCGAATTATTTACATCAAAAACCTTTCTTCAGATTCGGTATTGTTTACCAATGGTATTGAATATTTCATTATCGATAAGAATCGAGAAATTCATTCCATTAGTGGTTATCATGAGAACCTACGATCAACAGGACGAGTTGGTATTCGAGATAGGAATGGCTCCTTTTGGCTCAGTATTGTCAATGGTCTTTACGTAATGAATCAAGGTGGAAACTCTAACTTAATAACTCCAAATGAAGGGTTGAGCAGTCACAATGTAAGGTCACTTTTTGAAGATAAAAACGGGAATATTTGGGTTGGAACAGACAACATGGGGTTAAGCCTCATTCGCCCTAAACTATTTGAAAAGTTTCCGCTACCGTCAACTTATTCTGGTGAGAGTATTGTTGGGCTTAACCTCGAGTCCGACTCTGTTTTTTGGATAGCCCCTTCTTGCAAAGGAGCCATAAGGGTTGACCTAAAAGAAGGGGAAATCAGCCACGTTTCTCTGAACAATCCTAACGTTCCATATGCCAATGACGCTGAAGGTGGTGGCTGCGCATGGAATATCCATAAAGACATGTATGGAAACATGTGGATAGGAAGCTATGGCTCCTCCATAACAATGGTTTCCCCGGACAAAAAAAAATATCAGTATTCGAAGGGAAATACAACAGACATCCACACAAATACAAACCTGAGTTTCTGCCAACTCTCAAGCCGCAAGCTGGCAGTGGGAAGTTACGACGGCGTCAGAGTATTTGATTATAAAACTTCGACGTTTACACACTTAAAAGACAGCCTTTCTTACCCCAGTGTATTAACCAATGCAATTAAACAAGTTGGGGATACGCTTTGGTTTACTACAAACCGCGGGGTTCTTATGTATGATGGAGAAAGGCTACATCAGTTTAACTCAGAGAATAACAACATAGATCAAAATAACTTTCGCTACATATATCAAGATCAAGCAGGACGAATGTGGTTTGGATCCTATGGAGGCGGATTGTACTTATGGCAAGGTGACACCTTGGCTTCTTTAACCAAAGAGAATGGTTTGTATGACAACGTTGTGTCTTGGATTGCTGAATACGATGGCAAATACTGGATAACCTGTAACTCTGGGATTTTCGCTATTGATTCAACTCTTTTAGTCGATTACTTTAAAGGAAAAAGGACAGGTATAGAATGCTCACATTATGGCCATGAGAATGGATTAGAAGTTGATGAATTCAATGGTGGATTTCAAAATACAGGGTTCATCTATCAAAATCGGTTTTTTCTTCCTTCTGTTGATGGCCTCGTAATATTCAACCCGAATAGCGTTCCAGAGTATTCGATTTCAAGCGCGATTGTTACGCAAATTCTAATTGATGGGATACCGCTTCATGAAGTCCGACCATTCAGGTTGAATTATAATTTTAAACGACTCGAATTCCAGACTGCTTCACCAATCTTTAATAACGAGCAGAATATTATTTTAGAATACTTAATTGATGGATTTGATGAGGAGTGGATACTCATTGATGATGACAAAACCATTTCCTTTACTACACTCAACCCTGGAGATTACACCTTAAATATCAGGACACGAAAAGTTGGCTCAGATAGTGGGTATATTAATTCCTACAAGTTTACTGTTCTTGCACCCTTTTGGTTACAGCCTTCGTTCTACATACTGGTTGTTATTTTATCCTTGCTTCTGATCATTGGTATATGGAGATTTGCAAATCACCGCACTCGAACTAGACAACAAGAACTTCAGGTACTGGTTACCCAAAAATCTCGAGAACTTGAATTGAGTAGGTCCAATATTTTAGCCTTAATTGAAAATACCGATGACATCATTTTTTCTGTTGACGAGTCTGGTAAGCTTATAGAAGCAAATGATAATTACCTCAATTTAATTGAGAATAAGTTCGGTTTTACACTTCAAAAAGGAAATAACATCTTGGACAAAATTCCGGCGAAAAATAGAGAAGTCTGGGAGCCTCATTTTAAACGGGCGTTAAAGGGCCGTAAGTTTCAAGTAAGGATTGATAATGGCAAAAAAGGCAAGCACATGCGGTCTTCAGAAGTCTACTTCAATCCCATATTTAAAGAAAATAATAATGTAGATGGTTTTGTTTGTGTAACAAAGGACATAACCGATTTGATTAAGAAACAAAAAGACTTAGAAATCGCCCGCCAAAAAGCATTACAGTCTGCGCAATCAAAGTCGGAATTTTTAGCTACGATGAGTCATGAAATTAGAACACCGTTAAATGGTGTTTTAGGCATGACATCGCTTTTACAAAGTACCGAGCTTACTAAAGAACAACAGCAGTTCATTCGAACCATTCGAATGAGTGGAGATAGTTTAATGACTATTATAAATGAAATCCTGGATTTCTCTAAGCTCGACGCCGGCAAGATCACTCTTGAAGAACAACCATTTGAGCTTTCTCAAGTTGTTGATGAAACAATCGAGCTTAATGCAAGTAGAGCAAATGCGAAGGGTATTCAAGTAATTCAACTGATTCACCCCGATACGCCAAACTTTGTTAACGGTGATATTACCCGTTTACGCCAAGTGCTACTAAACCTCGTTTCCAATGCCATTAAGTTCACGGAAACTGGCTCTGTCACAATTGAATTATCTAGCACTCCTATTGATGATATCCACGAAAGTATTGAGTTCAAGGTTACGGATACGGGAATTGGGATGACTGATAAACAAAAAAACAACCTGTTTAAACCCTTCTCACAAGGAGACACTTCCACTACACGCAAGTATGGTGGAACAGGCCTTGGCTTAGCAATTTCGAAACGTTTGGTACTAGCAATGAATGGAGATATCCGTTTAGATTCAGAACTAGGAAAAGGCACAACTTTCACCTGCACCCTTCCGCTTAAGAAAACCGATGAAAACAAACATGCGAAACCGCAAATTCCCGGCACCTTGTGCGTGGTAAATGCTGATGAACATGAATTTAACATGATCAGTTATTTCGCTAAACGAACGGGAATAGAGCTGAGCACTTATGAGCGGTTTGAGTTTGACCAATGGAAGACGTATCATGATGCGGGAAGCATCGTGTCGGCTATTGTTTTTGGTGGAAAAACTAGTGGTGATATTCGCGAATTAATACATGAATTGGAGGATATGCGATTATCCCCAAAATCTATGCTCTACCTAGCGGTTGGGAATGACTTTCCAGAAATACTTTCGAAAAGCGAAATTACACGTCCACTTTACCTGCCATTAACATTCAAATCATTTAAATCGGCATTTTGCGAAGAAGTTGACGAATTCTATATTCCACAGAACAAGGTTGAGGATATTCCCAAGCTAGCGGAACGTTATCCCTTTAACATTCTTATTGTTGAAGACAACCTCATTAATCAACGATTAGCTCACATCATGCTTCAAAAAATGGGCTATGACTGTGATATGGTTGCCAATGGTGAGGAAGCTGTTAATGCTATTGAAGTAGGGAATTATTCTTTAATATTTATGGATATGCAAATGCCAGTAATGGATGGCCTTGAAGCGTCAATGAGGATTCGGAAGAATAAACAGATTAAACAACCAACAATTATAGCTTTAACGGCAAACGCTATGTCAGATGATCGCGAACGCTGCATGAGAGCAGGAATGGATGATTACCTAAGCAAGCCGATTACGCTAGAGTCGCTGAGCGGAATGATTATCAAACTTGGAAATAAGGTTTATGCATAGCGCCGGTTATTATTTATTTTTTGCCCTCCTCGCTGTTATTACTCAATCCTGCGATTCAGCACAGCAATGTTCAACATTTAAAAACGGTGTATTTTCGTACACACAACAATCAGATGTTCGGATTGTAAGGGACAGCACATCTCAGAAAGAATATAGCCTTTCCCATGATTTCGTGGATGAATTTTATGTAAACTGGACTGGTGAGTGTAGTTATTTCCTTACCTATAAGTCTTCGAATAACCCAGAGGGAACAGCATTTGCTGATGGTGATACCATGTTCGTAGAAATTCAAGAAGTTCATGAATCAGGTTATACGTTTAAAGCCTACCACAAAGGAAAGGTCTTTGAAAATACGATGATAGCTATTGATTAGCCATGAATTTCATCATTCAACTGCATAATCAAGCCGTCCGCTAATCCAATTTTTGGAACATGCACCCGTTGACTATTTGCCCATTCCATGCAGGAAACAAAAATTCTGGAAGCAGGCACAATAACATCTGCACGGTCAGTATTGAGTTTTAAGCGTCTTACTCTATCCTCTTCCGTCATATTCAACAGCATATGATTCAAATGCTGCAATTGTTCTAATTCCATCGGTTTTGGATATGACCTCCCCGATAGCTTGTAAAGTTTATTTATGTTTCCCCCAGACCCAATGGTTTCTAAGTCATTAAAATCTCGGGCTGCTCCCCTAACAAACTCTTCCAGCTCATTCCATGTAGCATCTTTTACCATCTGATTTAAAATTCGAATGGTCCCGATTTCAAAAGACTTAGCCCTAACTGGTTCCCCCTTAGCGAACAAGGTGATTTCGGTGCTTCCTCCACCTACATCAACATACATGTACTGTTTTAATGGGTCTAAATTCTCCTTAAAATGGGCTTGATGGATAATTTTAGCTTCTTCCTTTCCGTTAATAATATCAACTTGGATTCCTGTTTCCTCCTTTATTCGCTGAGCCAACTTTTCTCCGTTCATTGCCTCTCGCATGGCACTGGTTGCGCAAGCACGATATGCTTTGACTTGATGCACTTCCATGAGGTACTGGTAAGCCTTCATACCTTTTAGAAACCGATCTGATGTTATGGGTGATATGCTCTGTGCGGTAAATGCTTCGGCACCTAATCGGATTGGCAACCTGATCAACGCGATTTTCTTATAAATCGTTTTCTCCTTATCCTCAATCACGTTACAAATGAGTAACCGCATCGCATTAGAGCCGATATCAATTGCTGCTAATTTTTCTAACTCCACTTGGCTAATTCGTTTTCAACTTTTCACTGTAATAAGAATGAATCAAGTACTGAGACCTTTTTTGAGCTTCTTGTTCTTCAACCTTTCTATGCTGATTAACTTCCAAACCCGTTAAAAGCCGAGCTTTTTGATTATCTGACCACTGCAGGTCCAAGATATCCCATATTTCCTCTTTAATATGATTGCTATAAACTGGACAAGTAACCTCAATACGACTATCTAGATTTCTACCCATCCAATCAGCAGAAGAAAGGTACATGTTCTCGTTTCCTTTTTTACCAAATATGTAAATACGTGAATGCTCTAAGAATCGATCAATAATACTGATCGCTTCAATGTTCTCACTCACCCCAGGAATGCCCGGAACTAAGGAACAAATCCCTCTTACAATAAGCCTTACATGGACACCAGCGCTAGAAGCTTCATAGAGTTTCTCAATAAGTGATCTATCGACTAGACTATTCATTTTGAGCATGATAAAACCATTACCGGTTGGGGCAAGAGCTATTTGCTCTTCAATAAGTTCATTCAATGCATTCCTTAAATATGTTGGAGAAGGAATGATGTGATCATATACTTCTCCTAGAAGCTCTTCTCCTTCGAAAATCCCAAAGAGTTGAATAACCTCTTTAGAGATTCTTTTGTCAATGGTGAATAAAGCAAGATCACTATAAATCTGTGCCGTTTTTTCGTTGAAGTTACCTGTTCCAATACTGGTATAATGTACTAGTTTGTTGTCTTCTCTCCTAGAAACAAGGCATAATTTCGAATGCACTTTCATTCCAGGCGTACCATGGTGTACTTCAACACCTTCTTCAGCCAACACATTAGACCATTTGATATTGGCCTCTTCGTCGAAACGTGCCTGTAGCTCTAAAACTACCACTACCCTTTTACCATTCTTTGCGGCATTGATCAGCGCATTTATCACACGCGACTGACTTGCAAGTCTGTAAATAGTCATTCTGATACATTCGACTTGGGGATCAATTGCCGCCTCCCTTAGAAAATCAATGAAGTATTCGAATTTGTGATAAGGGTAATGCAATAACACATCACGATCTCGAATTACACGAAAGATGCTTTGATAAGGTTTTAAATCAGGGTGAAATAATGTTGCCAATGTTTTGTACTCCAGTGATGCCTTCCCAAGGTTTGGAAACCCTATAAAATCACGAAAATTATGATACCGCCCTCCTGGAATTAAGTTGTCATCATCATCTAACTTCATTTTGGCCTTGAAAAAGTCAAGTAATTCTTTAGGCATTTGTTGATCGTAAACGAAACGAACAGGCTGAGCTTTTTTTCGCTGTTTCAATCCCTTCTTCATGCTTTCGAGAAAGGATTTAGAAAGATCGCTTTCAAGGTCAATTTCAGCATCCCGCGTTACTTTTATGGTATATGCTTCAAAAGTGTTGTAGTCAAGCATAGAATAAACCTCCCTCAAACAATAGCGAATGATATCTTCTAGAATGATAACATAATTCTTTTCAGATATTGACGGAACAACCAAAAAGCGCGACATTCTTCGGGAGGGAATTTCCAGTAAGGAAAACCGTCCATCTTCTAGTGAGTCATCTTTCCACATTCTAATGGCTAGGTAAATCGATTTATCCTTTAAATATGGAAACCGCTGAACATCATGAATCATTATGGGGATAAGAGTTGGCCAAACCTTTTCGTAAAAATATTTCTTGACAAATTCTCCCTGATCTTCAGTTAGTTGAGTTTCATCAATAAGCATTATCCCCTCAGCTTCCAATTCCTCTAAGATCTCTCTGTAGATGGTTTGAAAACGGGTTTGTTGCTCAAGCACCATTCCCTGAATTTGGATTAAAAGCTTCTTCGGATTAATTGAAAGCTTTGATTTAACTTTCTTCTTAAAATCAATCATGCGCTTTACCGTTGCGACACGAACTCGAAAAAATTCATCTAAATTATTTGAGAAAATACCTAGAAACCTCAGTTTTTCTATGAGAGGTACTGAAGGATCAGCTGCTTCTTGCAGCACCCGCTCATTAAATTGAAGCCAACTGATTTCACGATTTACAATATAGGCCTCGTGTTCATCGTCTTTATCATGTTTAATGTAATCTAAAACTTCAAGCATCTTTTCTTCTTCTAACTTGTGGTAACCGTGTGTAATTTCATATTATTTCTCCTTAAAACCCAATTCTATTAGCGAATCATTCAATAAAATTACTTCAATACTAAAATCATTTTTCAGTAGCATTTAAGGTGAGTTAAAATCCTCAGTTTAGCTCTTACAAATCTGAGTAGAGTAAGAAAGTTCACCAACGTCGGCACGGGGCTTTAACCCTGCAATGTAATACACCCTTCTGACAACCAAAACAGTTGCTCGTTACCTCATTATTAACAGATTCTTAAAATCGTTAATAACTTTGTTAACAATTATGAATTGATTGTTCGAAAACTCCCTTATAGCCTATTTAGCTTTGTTAAGAACAAATCAAGCTAACGCTTAGAATTTATATGTTAGACATTCTCTTCAAGAAAAAAGTTTCCGAAGATAAAGTCGCCAAACATTTTGTAGGTGGTTTAATACAGCTTGTCGACCAAGTTTTTCCCGAGGTTGCTCAACTCATTAATGAAGACCCGAGCTTTGTTTGTAGACCACAAATTGACCCAAAGAATAGCGACGAATTTTTAATGATCGTTATTGCTGGAAACATGAAGTTCATTCCACAAATATTTAATGATTATCAAGACGTGCGCCTTACCAAACGGTGTTACAAACTGTTTAGCGAAGCATTAGGTCTTTCTCCTGAGCAAACCCAAAAATTGATCTCAACCTATCAGTCCTTTTTTACCCGAATAAATCACCCCTCCAAAAACACGCATTATGCCATGTCAAAGGCGGTCTTCTTCAAATATGAATTAAACAATTATCAAGAAGATTATTTTAAGAACATGAAGACTCCTAATCCCGTGTTTTTGAAAAGGCTGGATGAAATAACTGCTCATTTTATATGGGATTGGGAAGGAATTCAAGACAAATTCCGCATAGTCCAATAGTACATTATTTAAACCCAAACTGTTGTTCTGCCATTAGAGCAACGTCTGCACCAATTGCTAATGAAGCAGTGGCTGCTGGCGAGGGAGCATTTAAAATGTGAATGCTCGTTGCTGTGCTCTCAATTCGAAAATCATCTTTTGTATCGCCATCTTTTCTCAGAAGAAGTGCACGAACACCTGATCTTCCTTCATGGATATCTTCCATTTTGAGCGACGGAATTAATCGTTGAAGTGTCGTCAAGAATAGCCGTTTAGAAAAAGCACGTCGGTACTCATCAATACCGAATTTCATGTTTTTCATGAACAGGTTCCAAGTACCTGGGTAGCTTAAAGCATCAGCTGTATCCCTCAAGCTAAAGTCAGTTTTACCATATCCTTCGCGTTTAAAAGTAAAAACTGCATTGGGACCACATTCAATTTCACCATTCGTCATTCGGGTAAAATGAACGCCTAGAAAGGGAAAGTCTGGATTAGGAACTGGATAAATGAGGTTCTTAACTTTATGCTTGGCTTGTTCGGTTAACTCGTAATAATCTCCGCGAAAACCCACAACCTTCTCTTCTACATGAACACCATCCTTGCGGGCCATCCGATCAGCTTGCAGCCCAGAGCAGAATATTACTTTCTTAGCCCTTACACGAATTTGATTGGTTGTGATGGTTTGAATTAAATCTCCGTGTTCAATCCCTAACACTTCATGGTTCAATAGTACCTTACTCAATGGATTTATTCCTTGAGCAACCTCAGTCATCTTCACAGTCGCTCCAACAAAATCCACAATTCCTGTAACTGGAACATGTATTCCTGCAATTCCATCACAATGTGGTTCATAATCATGAATCTCTTGAGCATTTATTTTTCGAATGCCCTCGATTTCATTTTCAAGACCTGTATTAAATATCTTATCTAAATGGGGTAGCTCCTTTATTCCCGTTGCAACGACAACTTTTCCACAAACGTCATGGCTTACACCATACTCCTTACAAAATTTGACAAGATCTTTGCGACCATTTACACAATTGACAGCCTTTTTGCTACCTGGCTTATAATATAAACCCGAATGAATTACCCCAGAGTTATGACCAGTTTGATGGGCAGCAAGGTGACTCTCCTTTTCAAGTAGCACGAGTTGCTTCGTTGGAAAGCGTTCTTGAAGCTTGAGGAATGTCGCTGCACCAACAATACCCCCACCAACAATGGCTATATCATAAAGATCATCAGATTTAGAGCTCATAATTTGAATGCTTTTCTGGAATTTTAACGAATTGTAAGGCTATCAAGCTTACGATGAAAAACAACCCCAAAGTTAGTGCAGATTGATGCATCGAACCGCTTATCTCCTCGATTAAACCATATGAAAATGTACCTATTACAATGGCCAGCTTTTCAGCAACATCATAGAAACTAAAGTAGGTGGTATGCTCACCTTCCTTGGGCAACATTTTGGAGTAAGTTGAGCGCGCCAATGATTGAATTCCTCCCATCACTAAGCCAACAAGGCCTCCCATTGCATAGAACTTATAGGCCACATTTGGGTCTGACCCATCCATGGAGTAAGCTGCCACAGTAACCCCTATCCATAACACAATGGCCAATTTTAAGGCTACAAAATTCCCCATTTTCTTGGATAACTTGGCAAATAAGTAAGACCCTCCAATACCGACAAATTGGATTAATAAAATGGTTAAAATCAGCTGAGATGTTTCTAAGCCTAGTTCCTTTTTCCCAAATAATGACGCTAATAAAATGACGGTCTGTACCCCCATGGAAAAGAAAACAAATGCAATCAAATACACCCGGACGTGCTTCATTTCGTTAAAAGATTTAGCAACCCGCAATAATTCCTGATAGCCTTTTGAGATTGTTCTCCAGTGAATACTTTTTCGTGAGGATTCCTCTGGTAATTTAAAAAAGGTAATCTGAGCAAAACCGAGCCACCATACTGCTACTAATAAAAAGCACAATCGGGTTGCCCACCCCGTATCTTCAATAAAAGGACCTTGAATAATTACGAGACAAACAATCAACAAAATAGCTCCTCCCAGATAGCCCATTGCATATCCTTTTGCTGAAGTTTTATCTTGGAGCTTTCTGGGAACCAGTTCAGGGAGGTAAGCATTGTAAAACACCTGACTTCCCCAAAATCCCACCGATGCCAAAATCGTTGCGGCAATTGCAATCCAAAGGGTATTTACATCTTCAAAAAAAAACAATGCCCCACAGCTGACTGATCCTAAGTAACAAAACCTTCTCAAAAAAGATTTTTTACGATTTGTATAATCGGCAATTCCACTGAGTAATGGTGAAATACCAGCAACCAGCAAAAAAGAAAATGACAATGCATACGAATAGAGTGCCGTATTCGTGAATTCTAATCCGAGAAAAGTTACTTGATCAGTGTCTGTCCCTTGGGTAATAGATTCGTAGTAAATGGGAAAAATAGCTGTGCTAATAACGAGGCTATACACTGAGTTCGCCCAATCATAAAAGACCCAGCCTTTTACAGCATCCTTATCAATTCCCGTCATTTGAACAAGGTAAAAAAAAAGACGCCTCAGGGCGCCTTTTCATAATTACTTGGTTATGCTTATTCTACTTCAAATTCAACGCGTCTGTTCTTAGCGTTACCTGCTTTAGTTCCAGACTCATCAATTTTCTTAGAATCCTTTAAACCTTTAGTAGAAATCCTCGCTTCATCAACTCCAAGCTCTACCAATTGTGACTTCACAGATTCTGCTCTTTTCAAGGATAAGTTATCCGTGGTGTTAAACTCTTCCTTTTTACTGGTAAAACCTTTGAGGATTAAAGAAACTGAGGCATCATTATTCATCATTTCTGCAACTTCCTTTATCACAGCACCTTCTTTAGGGGTATCTGAATTTTCGTCAAAGCTCACTTTTTTCAATTCAATTTGAGCGGAAACGTCCATATCTTCAGTCTCTCCAACATTTTCAGTGTATACAACCTCCATTTCATTTCCAGTCTCTCCTTCTTCACAATCACATGACGCAATTTCTTCCATGTTTACGATTTGAACGTCATCAACGAAGTAGTAAGAATCGCGCGTCTGCATTGTACCGCGGAATTGAGCAGTCAATCGCATCCTTTCCGTTTCCTTCTTACCAATCATCTCTTCGGTTTTGAAGTTACCGATGGTCATGTAACGTTCACCTCCTTCAGCAGTGATTGTAGAACAAACTGTTTCCCATAAGTATGAATCCTTGAATATACGATTCTTGCTATGTTGAACATTTGGTTTGATTTCTCCAGCTTCAATATCTTTCATCTTCGCTTTACCTCCAACATATGCAGTAATATTTGCAGATGCCGCTTTTGATAAGTCACTTAATGAAACCTTAAAGGAAACACAATACGATTTCCCTGCAATGAGTGGCTTTTTCAATTTCGCCATGATGTATGTTCGCGGGCCGCCGCCACGATCAGAATAAAATCGCACTCCAGCAAAATTGTCTCCATCTGCAGGCAGGCAATATCCCTTAATATTTTCAGGGTGACTGTATTCTTTTTTGACTGTTCCAGCGAACAAGTCTGCTGGACTTTCTTCGTTGACAGCAATCCAACCTGTTGCAAGTTGAATTTCGCCAGCTCCTTTTTTTACTTTCTTCTCTGTTTCTTCAAAACTTCCATTAGGAACAAGGTTGTTTTGGGCTATAAGGCAAGTGCTTAAAACAGCACCTGTAAGTGTTAATAATACGCTCTTCTTCATATCAGATCAGTTAATGAAAATGATTCTTGACGGTTTCTATAAATACCTTCACCTTATCTGGATTGGTATCAGGGTAAACTCCGTGGCCTAAATTAGCAATATGCCGGCCGCTACCAAAGCTATCAAGCATCTTTTTCGTTTCAGTAACAATATCGTTGTCGTCCCCATATAACAAACATGGGTCCAAATTTCCCTGTAATGCTTTTTGCCTAACCTGTTGTTTGGCATAAGGTATACTCGTATGCCAATCTATACCTACTGTATTACAAGCAATTTCATCAAAGTCGGCCAAGCTCCACCAAGCACCTTTTGCAAAAACCGTAATGGGCACCTCATCGATAGCTTCACAAATACGTTTGATGTAGGGAAACCCAAATTTCATGTATGTGTCCCTATTCAATATTCCAGCCCAACTATCAAATAACTGTAACATTTGTGCTCCAGCTTCGACTTGAGCCTTTAAATAACTTATCGTAGTAATTGTAATAGCATCCAATAAATCATGGCTCAATTGAGGATTTTGCACCAACATTTTGCGCGCTTCTGAAAAGGTTTTAGAACCAGCCCCCTCTACCATGTATGAAAAAATAGTCCAAGGGGCACCCGCAAAACCGATTAGAGGTACGCGACCATTTAATGCCGTTTTTGTAAGTTTAATTGCCTCTAGCACATAGTTCAATTCATCATTAGGGTTTGGAATATGAAGCTTTTTAAAGTCATCACGTGTCCTAATGCGATTCTCAAACCAAGGACCTTTTCCTTTTATCATTTGATAAGGCAGCCCCATTGCCTCGGGTACAACTAATATGTCTGAAAAGATAATCGCAGCATCTACACCAAGAAGATCAACAGGTTGAAGCGTCACTTCACATGCCAGTTCAGGTGTCTCAACCAATTCTTTAAAACCACTCAGCTTACCTCGAACAGCTCTATATTCAGGTAAAATCCGACCAGCTTGGCGCATTAGCCATACAGGGGTTCGTTCCACTTGCTCACCTCGAGCAATTCGCAGTATTAAATCGTTATGCACAGATAAAAGTTTTTACAAATATAGCAGTTAACCCACCCTGAATGGGTGATTTTTCATTAAGTTCGAGAAGAACAAACTAATATTTCATTTTCATGGTGATTAAGCTGCTTGTATTTTTACAACTCGCATTCGTATTGCTTTCTCCCTTAGTAGCATATCCAAACGATAGTTTGAGTACTGAGTATCAATCTGCCTCTACAATTTCTGAAAAATACCGTATTGCTGAAAAAATTTGGACAGCGTATCGTTTTTCTTCTAGAGATTCCAATAAACATTGGATATCAGTAATGGATAGTCTTTCGCAAGTTTCAAAATTGGACAGCCTCATTTACAGAACGCATCGAAATTACGGCATTACCTATTCCATTTTAGGAGAGAAAGATGCGGCCTACTTTCATACAGAAAAGGCGCTAGCATATTACCGCGAACAACATAAAGAACGCAATGCGGCGTATATGCTAAGAAACCTTGCCGTTATTGACCGTCAAAACAATCAGTTATTAAAAGCGAGTTTTAAACTTGCCGAAGCAATGGAAATTTTTAAACGTAAGCAGGATTCACTCTTTCTCAATTTAGTTTATCAAGAATTAGCCAGCGTCTATTATATGAATCACGATTACAAGGTCGCACTTAAGTATGCTTTAAAAGCCTACAATTATTACAAATCGAAGAATCAAGGACACGAGCTTGCTGTAAGCGCGTCAAGCGTAGGCCTCAACTTGGTAGAACTTGACAGCAACGCCCTGCCTTATTTTCAGGAAGCTTATGAATTTTATGCGAAGAAAGGATACCTTGTAAACCTCTCTAAAAGCCTTCACAACATTGGAGTACACTATTCTCATGCAAGGCAATACGACTCCGCGCTTTACTATTTGAATAAAAGTGCTAAACTTTTTGATCAAACAAGGGATTCTGCAACATTGGTTTTTAATTACACGAATTTAGCAGCAGTATACTTGGAAATTGGGAATGCTGACTCTGCTATTTACTACGCAAAAGCAGCCCTAAGTGACACAACTCAAAGCGGTAGCTCAACCTATACAAAAACGGCCTACCACAACCTTTACAAAAGCTACAAGAAAAAAGGTTTATTGGACTCTGCAATTATTACGTTAGAGGGCTATGTTGCTTTCAATAAGAATCAATTAAATCGAGAGCGACTATTTCGCATAGAAGAAATTAAAGCCCAATTTGAGCTTGATCAAAAAGAATCAGAAAATCAAGCGCTCAGAATAGATCAACTTGAAAGAGATGCGCTCATAGAATCCAGAGAACTGGAGCGTAACTACTTGATTTCAATAGCTTTGCTTCTAGCAGTCCTCATTGGTTTGATTATATATTTCTGGCTTAGGGATCGAAAAATTAAATTTTCCCTTCAACAATCCTATGCCCAAATTGATTCTTACTCAAAAGATTTGGAATCTATGAATGATTACAAGAAACACTTGCTTAAGATCATTAGTCACGACTTGAGGGGGCCGTTGGGTTCTATCCAATCGATGTTGGATTTTTTGCCACAAAACGATGAAAACTCCGAGCAACTTTCACTTACAAAATCAGCAGCATTTAATGCTATGGAGCTGCTTGACAACCTTTTAACTTGGGCGAACTCTCAGGAAAATAAATCGCAAATTGAAATTACACGAGTGGAATTGAAACCTATCGCAACAAAACTTGCTAAAAAAATTGATCCACTTTTAAAAGTTAAAAATATTTCCCTGAAGGTAGCATGTGAAGATGAAACTCACGCTCAAGCGAATATTAATGCTTTTGAAACCATCCTGAGGAACCTCATTAGTAATAGCGCCAAGTTTGGTTCAAACGGGGATACAATTATCACTACGATTTCAAAAGAAGGAAGTCTTATTCGAGTTTCAGTAGATGATGAAGGAAAGACCATTCCTGAACCTGTAAAAAGGCGCATACTTTCAGGCACCAATGAAAACTCTACTCATGGCACCTCTTCTGAAGAGGGAGTTGGTTTAGGCCTCCGAATCTGTTTCTACCTAATCAAAGAAATGGGTGGCGAACTATCAATAGCAAACAATAATCGCGGTGGAACTACCTTTAGCTTCACATTGAATGAGGCATAAAAAAAGGCGGCATTGTTGATGCCGCCTTTTTACAAGTTAAAATTCTGATTAAGCCTTATTCTGAAGCTTAATTAAGTTCAATGCCGACCCAGCTTTATACCAAGCAATTTGATTGCTGTTATATGTATGGTTTGTGATGATTTGATCCTTACTTCCATCAGCGTGCGTCAACTGTATTGTAATTGGTTTTCCTGGCGCGAATTCCTTTAAGTCAATGAAGTCGAACGTGTCTGCCTCTTGAATTTTATCGTAGTCCGCTTCATTTTCAAAAGTCAACCCAAGCATACCTTGTTTCTTCAAGTTTGTCTCATGAATACGAGCAAATGACTTAACGAGAACAACTTTAACACCTAAATGTCTCGGCTGCATGGCAGCATGTTCTCTAGATGACCCTTCTCCATAGTTGTGATCTCCCACAACAACAGTTGGAACTCCTTCAGCCTTATACTTTCGCTGCACATCAGGAACAGATCCATACTCACCAGATAACGCATTCTTTACTGAATCCGTTTCCATATTGAATGCATTTACAGCACCCGTTAACGTGTTGTTCGCTATGTTATCTAAGTGTCCCCTATACCTTAACCATGGACCTGCCATTGAAATATGATCAGTGGTACACTTTCCATCTGCCTTAATAAGCAGTTTAGCGCCCATTAAGTTTTCACCATCCCAAGGTTCAAAAGGAGTCAATAACTGAAGACGCTCTGAACCATCCTTTACTACTACCTCGACGCTCGACCCATCTTCGGCTGGAGCTTGATAGCCTGCATCTTCTACAGCAAATCCTTTAACCGGTAAATCTATTCCAGCTGGTTCATCCAGCTTAACTTGCTCACCCTTTTCGTTAGTTAGGGTATCCTTCATTGGATTAAAGGTGAGGTCTCCAGCGATTGCTATTGCTGTAACAAGCTCAGGTGATCCAACAAATGCATGTGTGTTAGGATTCCCATCTGCACGTTTAGAAAAGTTTCTATTGAAAGAGTGAACAATAGTATTCTTCTCTTTTTTGTCTGCTCCTGCACGATCCCATTGGCCGATACAAGGTCCACAGGCATTTGCGAGTACAACACCACCTATTTCATCAAACGTACTTAAGATACCATCTCGCTCGGCAGTATACCTTACTTGCTCAGAACCAGGCGTTATGGTAAACTCAGATTTTGCCTTGAGTCCTTTAACTTTTGCTTGCTCAGCTAATGAAGCCGATCGCGTTAAATCTTCATAAGATGAGTTCGTACAAGAACCAATCAACCCTACCTTGACATCAGTTGGCCAACCGTTCTTAGCCGCTTCCTCAGCCATTTTTGAAATTGGAGTAGCTAAATCTGGAGTAAATGGTCCATTCAAATGCGGTTCAAGTTCATTTAAGTCAATTTCGATAACGCGATCAAAATAGCGTTCTGGGTCTGAATAAACTTCTGGGTCAGCTGTCAGGTGCTCCTGAATACCATCAGCTAAGTCTGCGACATCAGCGCGGTCTGTTGAGCGTAAATATTTTGACATACTCTCATCATAGCCAAACGTAGAGGTTGTAGCTCCAATTTCAGCACCCATGTTACAGATTGTGCCTTTCCCAGTGCAACTCATCGATTCAGCTCCTTCGCCAAAATATTCAACGATAGCACCAGTTCCACCTTTAACAGTGAGGATTCCTGCTACTTTCAAGATCACATCTTTAGCTGAAGTCCAGCCTGAAAGCTTTCCTGTTAATTTTACACCAATAAGTTTTGGGAATTTGAGTTCCCATGGCATACCTGCCATTACATCAACAGCATCTGCTCCACCTACACCTACAGCAACCATTCCCAAACCTCCGGCATTCACCGTATGGCTGTCTGTACCTATCATCATTCCTCCAGGAAAAGCATAGTTTTCTAGAACGACTTGGTGAATAATACCAGCACCTGGTTTCCAAAAACCAATTCCATATTTATTCGATACTGACTCTAAGAAGTTAAACACTTCGTTGTTCTTGTTTAATGCTTCTTGCAAGTCCTTATCAGCACCAACCCGGGCTTGAATCAGGTGATCGCAATGCACAGTTGATGGCACCGCTGCTTCTGATCTTCCAGACTGCATAAATTGAAGTAATGCCATTTGAGCTGTGGCATCCTGCATTGCAACTCGGTCTGGATTAAAATTTACGTAATCCTTACCGCGCTCCAATGCCTTCGTTGGCATACCCTGCTCTAAGTGACTGTATAAAATTTTCTCTGCCAGTGTGAGCGGTCTCCCTACGATCTCGCGTGCTTTGTTGATGCGAGCCGGCATGTTTTCGTAGGTCTTCTTAATCATTTCAATATCGAAGGCCATAATAATCAATTTATTAGTCTAAAGATTGATTGCTTGAGTACGCGCGAATTTAAGCATCTCAAACCTTGAAAGAAAGAAACGGGACGGGTTTCTGCAACTGCCTCCACTCATCATCGCTATATGCATTTCATAAGTACTCAATACCAATAAGCAAAACAACCCAAAGTCTTGCTCAAGATGCATTACTTTTACACGATGCAAAAACCCGGAATTCAATACTTCTACATTGCACTTAGAGCTATAAAAGGTCAGCTGCTACGAACCAGTTTAACGGTTATGATCATTGCCGTGGGAATTACAGCTTTGGTAGGAATTCTAACAGCAATTGATGCCATGAAAGCTGGAATAAACAAGCAGTTTTCCAGCATGGGTTCGAATTCTTTTTCAATCCGAAACCGCGCTGACTTCAACGTGAATCGTGGAGGTAAACGCAGAAAAAGAAAACCAGTTATCTCATATGCCGAAGCCGAACGATTTGTAGAACGTTATGAATATCCTGCAACAGTCTCCCTCTCTACCAGTGTTTCATTTAATTCAACCATTAAGTATAAAACCAAGAAAACCAATCCAAATATTCAGGTTTTTGCCAGTGACCAGCATTATTTGGCAACAAATGGGTTTGAGCTTCAACTTGGCAGAAACTTTAATCAAAATGAAATCCGAAGCGGGTCAAATGTTGCCATCATTGCAGATGAAGTCAAAAACGACCTCTTTGAAAATACCAGTGCAATTGACAAAACCATTTCCATTAACAACATTAAATTTCGGGTTGTTGGTGTATTGGAAAAGAAAGGTTCATCAATGGGGTTTGGTGGCGATAGAAACGTACTTATTCCTATGGCATCGGGAAGGCAATATTTCGCCTTCCCAAATATGAATTACACGGTGACCATCCTCACAAACGGTCCCGAGCACCTTACACCAGCTATTAACGAAGCACAGGGTCTTTTTCGCACCATCCGAAATGACAAACTTGGAAGAGAGGATTCATTTGCGATTAACCGGAGTGATAGCCTAGCTTCCGTGCTTATAGATAACTTGGAAATGGTAACACTATTCGCCACATTTATAGCATTTATTACGTTATTAGGAGCATCCATCGGTCTGATGAACATAATGCTTGTAACGGTTACAGAGCGAACTCGAGAAATTGGAACACGTAAAGCGATAGGTGCAAAAGCTTCCAGTATTCGCGGACAATTTCTTACTGAGGCGATTCTTATTTGTCAAATAGGAGGAGTTGTAGGGATTGCTTTTGGCATAGGTATCGGCAACCTCGTATCATTATTTGTAGGGAGTACATTTATCGTCCCGTGGCTTTGGATTGGACTCGGAATAGTTGTGTGCTTCATTACAGGTGTAGTTGCAGGTTATTACCCTGCGCAAAAAGCAGCTTCGCTTGATCCAATAGCCTCATTGAGGTATGAATAAAAAAAGCCAGCTTCCGAAGAAACTGGCTTTACAAAAAGTAATATAAACTTACTGTTTATTCGCCTTTCACTACAAACTTCACTGTTGCAGTAATGTCGCGATGCAATTTAATGGTTGCTTCATAAGAACCTTCCTCCTTAATTGCATCTCCGCTAATATCAATGCTCTTACGCTCAACATCAACACCTTCTTTCTTAAGTGCCTCGGCGAGTTGAATGGTGTTAACCGAACCAAATATTTTTCCGTTCTCACCAACTTTAGCCCCAAGCTCAATGTTCAAGCCAGCAATTTTCTTAGCTAGACCTTCTGCCTCTTCGCGCACTTTCTCTTCTTTGTGAGAACGCTGACGTAAAGTTTCTTCACGCATCTTTAATGCCGATGAAGTAGCTAATATCGCTTTGCCTTGTGGAATAAGGTAGTTACGACCGTATCCTGGCTTAACTGATACCAAATCGTCCTTGTATCCAAGGCCACTAATATTTTCTTTTAGTATGATTTCCATGACCTATTCTCCTTATTTAAGCATATCTGCAACGTATGGCAAAATTGCTATGTGACGTCCGCGCTTAACCGCTGTTGCCACTTTACGTTGAAATTTGATTGATGTTCCTGTAACACGACGAGGTAGTATTTTACCTTGTTCGTTTACAAACTTCAACAAGAACTTAGGGTCCTTGTAATCTACATATTTGATGCCCGCTCTGCGGAATCTGCAATACTTCTCCTTTTTAACTTCAATGTTAATCGGAGTCAGGTATCTGATTTCTGAATTATCTGCCATTGTAAATGATGTTTATCCGATTAAGCAACTTCTTTTTTGTTACGTTGTTTTTCAGCAAAAGCGATGTGCTCTTTGCTCATTTTTACGGTTAGGAATCGCATAATGCGTTCGTCGCGCTTGAGTTCAACCTCAAGTGTCGCGATAAGCTCTCCAGTTGCTTCGAATTCCATCAAATGATAAAATCCTGTTGATTTCTTTTGGATTGGATAAGCCAACTTCTTTAGTCCCCAGCTGTCCTGGTTCACGATTTTGGCTCCGCCATCTTTCAGAAATTTCTCAAACTTAGCAACTGCTTCCTTTACCTGATCTTCAGATAAAACGGGAGTTAAAATGAAAACAGTTTCGTAGCGTTTCATAAAATTTACTGTTAATTATTAATTTTTCCGATAAAATCGGGGCGGCAAAAATAACGAAATAGTTTGATTTTGAAAACGTTTAGCATGTTTCAGTAAAATCAACGCACAAACTGTGTGAAAAAAGATGGCTCCGAAAACCTTCGCCGCCCTTAGGTTTCATTTATATTTGTTGCCTGCATGGAAAATTTCATTGTTTCAGCCCGCAAATATCGCCCAAATGATTGGGACAGTGTCGTTGGTCAAAAAGCGATTACGGATACCCTTCAAAAGGCAATTGCAAACAACCACTTGGCTCAGGCCTTTTTGTTCTGCGGCCCAAGAGGTGTAGGAAAAACAACTACAGCTAGGATTTTAGCAAAAACCGTTAACCTCCAAGCTGACCAAGAAATTGATGCGCATGAGGATTTTGCGTTCAATGTATTTGAACTCGATGCTGCCTCTAATAATGGTGTAGAAGATATTCGAAGCCTGATTGATCAAGTGCGCATACCACCCCAAGTAGGGCAATTCAAGGTATACATTATTGATGAGGTTCACATGCTTTCATCGGCAGCTTTTAATGCCTTTTTAAAAACCTTGGAAGAGCCGCCTGCTCATGCTATTTTTATTCTAGCAACCACCGAAAAACACAAGATTTTACCCACGATTCTTTCGAGGTGTCAGATTTATGATTTTCACCGAATTGGCATTAAAGACATGGTTGCTCAACTTCAGCATGTTGCAAGTAAAGAAAGTGTAGCACTTGACCCGGATGCGGCTCACCTCATTGCAGAAAAAGCAGATGGAGGAATGCGAGATGCGCTCTCCATTTTCGATCAAATTGTAGCATTCTCAGGAAACGAAGTTCACTATAAGGATGTTATTCAGAACTTAAACATCCTCGATTATGATTACTACTTTCAACTAGCTGATGCCCTAAAATCGCACGATATTCCAGCATCCCTGTTAAAGTTTGACGAGATTTTACGGAATGGGTTTGATGGACACCTTTTTATAAATGGCTTAGCAGCACATTTTAGAAACCTGATGGTTTGTGTAGATGAGTCCACAAAAGAGTTACTTGAAGTGGCGGAAGGATTAAAAACCCGGTACATTGAACAGGCTTCAGGGTTATCTCAAGAAATCCTTATCGATGCACTTTCGCTGTGCACTGAATGCGACTACAAGTATGTCAACTCCAAAAATCAACGATTACTGGTTGAGCTAACACTCATGCAAATTGCTTCCCTCTTTTCGGGAGGCAAAAAAAAAATCTAGCAAGCGGTACCCGATAATTATTTCAGACTCGGAGAGTAGTGAACGAGATGAAAAGCCTCAAGGCAGTGATACTAATGAGTTAGTTCAAAAATCAAATGAGCCCCACGTTAATTCATCAAGTTCCGACGCTCAACCTCAAGAAACCTCAAACAAGGCCCAACCAGTTCCTGAGAAGCCAGATCCTGAAGTACCCAAGCGAACATTAAAGAAGTTTGGGTCAATCCCAAATACCGGCATTCGTATTAAAGATGCTTTCGCAGAAAAAGAGGCTGCTGATCAAGAAGACGAAGAGGATGTCTCAGGTAAGCCAAAAGACCAATTCTCCAATGAGCAACTAGAAGCAATTTGGATGAAATATGCTGATAATTTACTTCAATCAGGAGCAAATCTCTTTTACACGATCATGAAAGAGGCAAAACCAACACGCGTTGGTGATTCAGAGGTTCACATTCGAATTGGACATGTTTCTGGGGAAGCAGAGTTTATGCAACAGAAGCAAGGGTTATTGGGATTCCTAAAGGAAAACTTAAATAACTACCACCTCACAATTCATTATAAGGTGGAAGAGGTGGAGCAGGGTGATAAACTTTACACCAATCGCGACAAATATGAATACCTTAAGCAAAAGTTTCCAGCGATGGAAGAGTTGCGTAAGCGCTTTGACATGGATCTAGACGTCTGATTCCGCGCGTACATAAAATTCAGCATTGAATTGATTTGGGAATTTACCGATAACACCACGATACAATTCCTCCAGCTTCTCTAAATCGGCATGTAAATCTGCTGTAGGCTGAAAAAGCGTTGAAACCTCAACAATTCGCTTTTTGTAATCCGCTGTTGCAACAACAATCGGGACTCCCGTTTCCAGGGCAATGCGATGAAAGCCTGTCTTCCATTGATCCACATAAGAACGTGTTCCCTCCGGGGTGAATAATAACGCAAAGTTTTGTTCTTTCAACAACATACCTTTTAAACGCTCAACAAACTCGGCAGTCCCTTTTTTACGGTCAACAGGAATGCCTCCTGATGCCCGAAGAAAAACACTTAAAGGCCACCAAAAAAGCTCACGCTTAATCAAGTACCTTCCTTTTACAGGCATCTGCCACAAGCACGGCAATGCTACAAAAAAGTCAATGTTACTTGTGTGCGGAGCAGCTATTAAAACAAACTTGGTAACATCGGGATCAATGTTCCAATCGAAACGCCATCCAAACAACCGTAACAGAAACCTTCCAAGTCGTGCCATATCAATCCCCTTTCCCTATAAAGTCAGCATTAAAATTCACTAAAAACAATCGCTTCTTCGCTCGTGTAATTGCTGTATACATCCATCGCATCAAAGATAAATCAATCAACTCTTCAGTTAAATACCCTTGATCAATAAAGACCGCATCCCACTGCCCTCCCTGAGCCTTATGACAAGTAACCGCATATGCGAATTTAACCTGCAAGGCTTGTAGATAGGGGTCGTTCTGCAAGCGATCGCGTTGCTCTGCTTTGGTCTCAGAGTCCGGAAAATCACTCCGAACAGCCTGATAGAGCAAGTCCATTTTATCTTTTGATAGGGCCGATCCTTCTGCATCAATTGCATCGAGCATTATTTTTACACCAATCGGCCCTTCATTGAGGTAATCCAACAACCTGAGCTCAACATCTGCAAACTCAAGCCCATACATAGACTCCCTGTTTGTAACCCGCATCACCTCAGCCATATCGCCATTTGCGATGAAGCCTATTGCAGAATCCTTTCCCAGCCAATGGTAATTGTTCTTAACGACCATCAATTTATCTCCAGCTTCTATTTCAGACTCTCTGTAAAACATCCTAGCCCTAATTTGCTGATTGAATAAATTCGCGCGCTTGTTCGAACGGGTTATGATAATCACTTCGTCTTCTCCATACACTGAAAATGACTCATTTAACGACTCCTGAAGCTCCGTACCTGAAATTGAATCAACATCAGAAAAAGTTAACAGTCCCAATTTAAATTGCTCCATCAATAAATCAACGCGCAACTGGGTAGCGTTAACTAATATGCCTGACGCATCCTCTTGCCTAACTACCTCTTTTAACTGTGCTCCATCTACTTTTAGCTGAAAATCATCCCTAAAGGTTCTCGGAATTAAAGCCGGACTCAATGCTGTTCCAACTGGCGGGAGCTGGGCAACGTCGCCTACCAAAATCAATTTGCAGCCAACACCTTGAAAAATAAACTGTACCAAATCGGATAATAAATCACCGTCCTGCTCATAACTATAACTAGATATCATCGATGCCTCATCTACAATGAAAACTGCATCCTTCAATCGATTTATACCGCGTTTGAAACTCCTGAGCCCTGCTTGTTCTTCCAGCCAATATATCCTGCGATGAATGGTACTGGCTGGATGGTTACTGTAGGTCGACATCACCTTAGCTGCTCTACCTGTTGGGGCAAGAAGAATACAGTGTTGTTTGTGGGAATTTAAGACATCCACTAAAGCTCCTATTAACGTTGTTTTGCCAGTACCTGCATACCCCCTAAGAATAAACAAGTCTTTGCCATTTTCCCCAACGAGGTAGCGCGACAACCTCACGATAGCCTCATGCTGCCCTGTTGTAGGCATATGTGGCAATGCATTGATCAACTCATTTTGGAACGCTGTGGAGTTCATCTGACAATGGTAGTTAAAATCGCTTGATTTCCCTTTAATCTAGGCCCTTTTGGCAAATGAAAAAAATTGTAGTTTTGTACGCATTCAACCTGAAATAGAAAGATTTTCAAAACGAAAATATGAAAGAGAATATCAGCAAATACGGCGTGTCAGGCCTTTTGATTTTATCGGGGTTAGTAATCATTATTTCAACCGTGGTTCCGCCTGCTCAAAACGGATTAATCTTCTTGGGAGGTTTTGCACTTTTAAGTGTTGGGGCTGTTGCCTTGTTAACTGCAATGGAGATCATCAATCAAAAACTACAAATGCCCGTGAGTCTTGGACTTGGTGTTTTAGTGGTTATTCTAGGGTATTTTAACTACCGATCAATTCAAGAGCCAATCGACTTCAACAATAAGAAAACAGCTATCTATGCTAAAGTTATCCAGCGATTGAAGGATATTAGGGAGGCAGAGGTTGCGTTTAAAAACGAGTACAATACCTACACTGGCAGCTTTGACAGCCTTGGTAACTTTTTGAAAAACGACTCGGTATCTGTGGTAAAAATGTTTGGAGCAGTTCCTGATGGGATGACCGAAGAACAAGCACTAGATTCAGGCATTGTTCGTCGTGACACATCTCGCATTCCCGCTTTCGACTATGTCTATTCGGATGAATACTTGGAAACACGCATCAAGTCTGTAGAACTTCACCCCGATTCACTGTCAATTATTCCCGTTAGTGGAAAACAGTTCGACTTAGACGCTGGCATTGTTGAGAAGAACAACATTCGCGTACCAGTTTTTAAAGTAGAAGATTCAGCGCCTTTCGATGAGAAAGACCCCATGATGGTTGGCTCTATGAAAGACCCGAGTACTTCTGGTAACTGGAAAGAAGAAAAATAGGGATTGAATACGATACAAACATTTCGAGATCAAATCAGAAGCAGCTTTGACACCAAAGCTGCTTCTTCATGTATAGCCATAGTAAATGTAGCTCAGCAAGAGTTGCTTTTTACAACCCTGCACGTTGGCGAAAAGAATTTCTCCCCAGTTGTATATTGCACTTGGAATTGGAAAAAACTAGATGGTAAAGCTATCATTGAAGCGATTCAGGAGTTGAAACTCAATGCCTTTGGGTTTCGAGATATTATTTTCAGCATTAACTCACCATTTTTTTCGTGTGTTCCTAAGAGCATTTCCGATCAAGTTGAAGCGCGTGTAATTTTAGCTTTTACCCAAGGGATAACAGACCACGATGAACTCCTTGCTGTAAGTAACGAACTCAATGCACTCGATGCCAATATTGTGTTTGGAAGTGAAGCTGAAAAGCACCTGCTTCAAGCCATAAAGGATTATCAGCCAGTTCATGAAATAAGTGGTTGGTTATCTGAGGTTGCTCTATTGGGTAGGAATAGAAAAGAAACACACTTCCACATGCTATTTGCGCACCCAGGACAGTTTTACCTTGCGGGATTTAAAGGAGAGCAACTTATATTCTGTAATCAATTTCAAGCAGAGGCCTCGGAAGATATTGCATACTATACGCTTTACACTGCCCAGCAGCTTCAAGTTAACCCTGTTCAAACTTCAATTACGTGGTATGGCAAAACTGATAGCTTAGAAAAAACAGCTCCCATTCTAAACACCTATTTTATGCCACTAGAAGAAGCCAAGCAACAAACGCATGAGCGATTACAATTTGCCATTGGAGAACATGCTCACATTCAAGCTCTTGTGCTATGCGTATAATTAGTGGTAGCCATAAAGGCAGACGCATAACCGCTCCAAAATCACTTCCAGTAAGACCCACAACTGATTTTGCAAAGGAAGCTTTGCTCAACCTGCTCGAGCACCGCATTCAGCTGGAAGAAGTGCTCATGCTTGACCTGTTCAGTGGAACAGGCAACCTTGCTTATGAATTCGCCTCCCGAGGTGCACATCATATTTTAGCAGTGGATATTCATTTTGGATGCACGCGGTTCATACATAAAACCGCTCAAGAATTGGAGCTCCCCATCAAAAGCTACAAAGCCGATGTGTTTAAGTTTTTAAAAAAACCACATGAGCAACGCTATGCTCTCATTTTAGCTGACCCACCCTATGATCACAAAGCGTTAACCGAAATCCCAGACCTTATCTTTAACAATGGCTGGCTCGAACCTGCCGGAATTTTTATCTTAGAGCATCCGGATCATCTGAATTTCGAGAATCATACTAATTTTGTAGAACACCGTTCTTACAGCACTGTAAATTTTAGCTTTTTCAAATGCGTAACTCATGAATAAGAAAATCGCTGTATTTCCAGGTTCCTTTGATCCAATAACGATTGGCCATGAAAAAATAGTTCGTAGATCGCTGCAGCTTTTCGATGAAATCGTGATCGCGATTGGTCATAATAGCTCAAAATCAACTACCTACAGCTTAAACGAACGGATTGAACAACTCAAATTAGTTTTTGCAGACGAACCGCGAATAAGTACTGCGCATTACGAGGGATTGACCATTGATTTTTGCAAGCGTATTGATGCTCACTTTATACTTAGGGGCTTGCGCACAGCTGCGGATTTTGAATACGAACGCACCATAAGTGTTTTAAACATGACCATGGACGAGGACATTGAAACCATTTTTCTCATAAGCCAACCAGAATATTCTGCTGTTTCCTCAACCATTGTGCGGGAGATTATTAGAGCAGGAGGAAATGTCAACCCCTTTTTACCAAAGGCCCTCCATAAATAAGATGAGGCTGCTAACCGTCATCGCGCTCACTTTTGTCTGCAATATTCTGCATGCATCCGGAATTAAAGGCTCGGTTGAATTACCGGGGAAATCAATTGCGTTGGTTGCAATTGCAGACTATATAAGTCAAGAAAAAGACACACTTCAACTAACCCGTGTTAATGACGATGGAACATTCGAGTTCACGGTATCATTGACAGAGACAAAACCGCTCTATTTAGCAACTATAGGTCGTATTGTAAAACTTCGTGTGGCACCAAAAACTTACTATGAGCTGTACCTCAAGCTTCCAGAAAACCTCGATGATCGCTTGAGTAAAATAGAATTGGACCTGTTATCAACCACAAGGGAGACTGATCAAAACGAACTGTTTTCCTACGCTGATTTTCAAGAGTTCTTGCAACATTTCCTCGAGAAAAACCGCGAGCAGTTTATGGTTCAAAATGCGGATAGCTCTGTGCAATCCTTCAAACAAGAGGCTCAAAAAGCATTTTTGGCAGAAGGGAGTGAAACACTACCCGATTTCCTCACTTACAACTTTGCTTTGCTTGACATGTACAATGGAACATCTCGCAAAATGCTGGCAGAAAAACTGTTAGCAAATGACTCCATTCATTACCACAACGAGTTTTATAACACATTTCTATTTCAACTCTACCTCGACCCACTTTCTAAGTTGATGTTTAAACACCAAAAGTTCTTAGAACGAGAAATGGTAAATCAACCTTATGAGGCTATTGCTGAAGTGCTGACATATGATTCACTTTTAGCGGCGCGCAAGGACCTCAGAGAATACCTGTTCCTTTATATCGCTCAGCGCCGTTTACATGCTTCCTCAAAAGGTTCCGAGATATGGCGTTTGGCGCTCCAGCAATTTCTCGGTCAATCACAATTTGAAACACATATTCGGATTGCTAACCGCATCCTTGCTAAAGCTAAAAAGCTTCGCCCAAAAACACTAGCTCCCGCACTATCCTGGAAAAACCTCGATGGAACCAAGCAACTGTTAGAGGAATATAGAGGTAAATACGTTTTTGTTGAGTTCTGGGCCAGTTGGAATGAAGCCTCGCTCAAAGACCTTATTCTTCTTCAATCCATAGCATCTAAGTTTAGAAAAAACATTGCATTTGTAGCAATTTCGATCGATTACTATCCAAGCAATTACGCATCCTATGCAGCAGCATACAGCACGAAAAATTTAGAGATCGGTCATTTCGATTCGGATTTTAAAATGCTCGAACGTTATGGAATACAAACTGCCCCTATGACCTACCTTATAGACCCAAACGGTTACCTTCTCATTGCTCCCGCAGATCGACCTGAGGCCATGTATGGTTTATTTCAGGAGTTCAATCAAATGAATAAAAGTAATCGCAAACCCTATGAGTTGATTAACGATTATCAGAATGATCGGATCCGCTAATCACCAAATGCTAGAAATATTTCGCGAATACTTTGATACGTATTTTCGCTATAAGCTGGCAATTTCTCAGGTTCAACCCATTTAACCTTGGTGATACCTTCCTCCTCTTGAGGAATTAACTCTCCCTCAAATGTACTATCCATATTATACCACCACGTTTTCTTGAGCCATTCAACCCCTTTATCGCGGTACACATGATAGGTTACTCCCAAGTCAGAACTAATGGTTAACCCTGAAACCCCGCATTCCTCCTGAACTTCCCTAAGTGCCGTTTGCTTGGGTTTTTCACCTGGATCCATTTTACCTTTGGGAATATCCCACTTACCATTTCGCTTGATCACTAAAAGCTCACCCTTAGTATTTTTTACGAGTCCTCCCGCTGCATGGATCACCTTGTAGATTCGTCGAAAGGCGTAAAACAAATCATCTAAATCCCAATGATGAACAACTAACATGCTGAAATCATCAGAACCCCCGAATGTGTGTAGCACCTTTTCCAGGTGTTTCTTTCCCTTAAATCGCTTTACAAGTACTGTATTATTAGGCTTTTTAGGTTTGGAAGCCGTTAAAATAACCGGCCGGTTGTTGAGGAAAATCTTATACATTTGTCGTCATGAATTTAATCGAAGATTCGGAACTCAAAGTAGCAGAATTTCTGCTTCAAATAAAAGCGGTTGTTTTGAGACCGCAGGAGCCATTCACTTGGGCTTCTGGCTGGAAGTCTCCTATTTATTGTGACAATCGAAAAACACTGAGTTACCCAAAGATAAGGACATTCATTCGTCAAGAATTTGTAAAAGTTATTGATGAAAATTTTGGTCGTCCAGACGTCATTGCTGGAGTAGCAACTGGTGGGATAGCTCCTGGTGTTTTAATTGCACAAGAACTTGGGTTACCATTCGTTTATGTCAGGCCTGAGCCGAAGGCTCATGGGATGACCAACCAAGTGGAAGGTGTTATTGAAGAAGGACAAAGCGTTATTCTCATTGAAGACTTGATTTCAACCGGAGGATCTAGCTTAAAAGCGGTACAGGCACTTCGGGATCGCAATTGCATTGTAAAAGGACTTGTTGCAATCTTTTCTTACGAATTTGAAGTCGCCAAAGAAAACATGCGCAAGGCTCAATGTCCATACTTTACGTTATCCAATTACTCTGCTTTGGTTAAAAAAGCAGTTGACTCAGACTATGTCAATCAAGGCGAATTAAAATCTCTTAGAAGCTGGCGAGAAAATCCCAGTGAGTGGAACCCAACTAAGTAAGCTTATGACAACTATTAAGAGTAAAACAGTTCAAGTTAACGCTCCAGCACACGAGCTTTACGCTTTGCTCGACAATTTAGAAAACCTTGAAAAACTAATGCCTGCTGAACGTATTTCAGACTGGCAGGCCACACCAGAAACATGCTCTTTCCAAATTAAAGGTCTTGCCAAGATTGGCATGAAGCGGAATGGTGGATCAGAGCCAACTAGGCTCGAATTGGTTTCAAACGGTAAGAACCCTTTTGAATTTACCTTGAACATCCATTTTAAAGAAGCCGGAGATTCTACAGAAGCTCAACTCATTTTTGAAGGAAACATGAATGCCATGTTAGCAATGATGGCTAAACAACCGCTCACTAATTTCTTCAATATGTTAGCCGATAAATTAGTCGAGATTAACGCATGAGTTTGAGCTCATGAAACCCGAACACTTTAACCGAGTTATCCGTTAACTTCACTTTTAGCGCACCACTTTGTGCAATCTCTAGTACTTCAATGGATTGTTTTACGCCATTAATAATTGCATGTTTAGGCTGATTTATTAAACCCACCGCCTTAGTGTAGGTGCGGTGTAGTGCTGGCAAAACACAAAGCGACTGGAAGCTAGTATCTAGTTCCTTTATTACAGCATTGGCAACTTCATCGCGATTAATCGTTTTTCCTAAAATTAACGCCAGTGAGGTTGCATTATGCATCGGATCAAAGGATTGCTGATTGATGTTAAGGCCAACTCCTAATGTAGCAGCTTGTAACTTTTCCCCTCTCGAAGTTGTTTCAATTAAAATTCCCGAAATTTTTGCTGATCCAACCAATAAATCATTGGGCCACTTTACGTTCACTTCATCGCCAATGATCGATTCGAGCACGCGCTTTAACGAAAGAGACACCCATTCGTTCAAGGCAAACTGATCTCCTATATTAATCCAGTCTGGCTGAACCCAAACACTCATTAGCAAATTGGTTCCTGGCACATCTTCCCACCGATTTCCGCGTTGACCCTTTCCATTAGTTTGGTGGTCAGCAATAACAACTGTCCCTGGTAGTATGACAGATTGTCTTACCAACTCGGTGGTATAGTTATTGGTCGATGGGACTTCAGGAATACGGATTATATTACGTCCGATTTCATGTAATGGCATAACGCTTAATTAATGCTTGCGAAGATAACAAAGGGATACCTCTTGTTTTCCTTATTTTTGCAGGCTAAATAAAACTTGAATGATCAAAGACCAAGATCCAACTTCACTCCAAATTGCTGAATTAGCCGTTGCTGGGTTAAAAGATAAAAAAGGCCTCGACATCTTGCTTCTCGATATGAGGAAGGTCCCACATGCAGTTAGTGACTTTTTTGTAATCGGTACTGGTAGCTCTTCAACCAACGTTGAAGCCCTTGCCACATCCGTTGAAGACATGCTTCGTATGGAGCTTCAAGAAAAGCCAACCGCACGTGAAGGATTAGATAATGCGCAGTGGGTTCTTCTTGATTATTTCAATGTTGTTGTTCATATTTTCCAAGAAGAATGGAGAGAATTTTACGCATTGGAAGAACTTTGGAGCGACGCAGAAGTTACTAGAATAGAAGATTAAGAACGAAACAACATTATGAGCGAATCAAATAAAGAGTCTAAAGGCATCAAAAAGCTCTCTCCTAAAGGAAAGTCCCCAAAAGGAGGTGGTAATTTTAATTTTTACTGGATCTATGCCATTGTAGCAGTTGTACTTATTTCAATCAATTTATTGGATTGGAATGGCTCAAGTACATCCATCACTTCTTCTGAAGTGGAGAAAATGCTGAAATCAGGAGATGTAAGTAAAATTGTGCTCTACAGTATTGACGGCGAAGCTGAAAGTGGCGAACTATTCATAAAGCAAGACAGCCTTAAGAAAAAACTTCATCAAGACCGATTGAAAGAAGGCATTTTCAAAGAGAACGCGCCGTTAGGTCCACACTATCGTTTTGAGGTTGGACCTTGGAAGGAAACTATTGATGCAGACATCAAACGCTGGAAACATCAGAATGCAGAAAACTCTGAAGAACGCGACTTCATCTATGACACAAAAACGCGGGATACATTCTTGCGTGACGCCTTAGGCTGGATTATACCAATTGCAATTATGATAGGGCTATGGCTGTTTATCATGCGCAGAATGGGCGGAGCAGGAGGAGGTCCTGGAGGACAAATCTTTAACATTGGGAAATCAAAAGCACAACTCTTCGATAAAGACACTACTGTTAAAGTAACTTTTGATCACGTAGCAGGTGTTGAAGAAGCAAAAGAAGAAATTAAAGAGATCGTAGATTTTCTAAAAAATCCTAAAAAATATACTGCGCTGGGCGCAAAAATTCCAAAAGGGGCACTTCTGGTAGGCCCTCCAGGAACAGGTAAAACACTACTTGCCAAGGCAGTAGCTGGTGAAGCACAAGTGCCTTTCTTTTCTTTATCGGGATCCGATTTCGTGGAAATGTTTGTTGGAGTGGGCGCTTCGCGTGTTCGTGACTTATTTAAGCAGGCCAAGGAAAAGGCTCCAAGTATTATTTTCATAGATGAAATTGATGCGATTGGAAGGGCTCGAGGAAAAAACCCGATGCAAGGTTCTAATGACGAACGTGAAAATACGCTCAACCAGTTATTGACCGAGATGGATGGATTTGGCACCAATAGCGGAGTCATTTTATTAGCAGCAACTAACCGCGCCGATATTCTTGACAAAGCGCTGCTGCGTCCGGGAAGGTTTGATCGTCAAATCCATGTTGACATGCCAGAACTCAACGAGCGAAAAGCGATTTTCAAAGTTCACTTGAAAAGTTTGAAACTGGATGGTACTGTTGATGTTGAATTCTTAGCTCGTCAAACACCAGGTTTTTCTGGAGCTGACATTGCTAACTTATGTAATGAGGCTGCATTGATAGCAGCGCGTCGGGATAAGAAAAAGGTTGACAAACAAGACTTTTTAGATGCGGTAGACCGCATTATAGCCGGTCTTGAGAAAAAGAGCAAGGTAATTACACCGAAAGAGAAAAAAGTGATTGCATACCATGAGGCAGGTCACGCTACTGCAAGCTGGTTATTGGAGTTCGCTTCACCTTTAGTAAAAGTTACCATTGTACCTCGTGGAAGATCCCTAGGTGCAGCTTGGTACTTGCCCGAAGAACGTCAAATCACTACTAAGGCGCAGCTTTTAGATGAAATGTGTGCAGCTTTAGGAGGTAGAGCAGCAGAGCTTGTAACCTTTGATGAGATTTCAACAGGTGCCCTTAGTGACCTCGAGAAAGTAACCAAACAAGCTTATGCTATGGTTAGTATCTATGGGTTAAATGACAAAATTGGAAACTTGAGTTATTACGACAGTAGCGGTCAAAATGACTACTCCTTCCAGAAGCCATACAGTGATCAAACATCTGAAATTATCGATGAAGAGGTTAGCGTTCTTGTTGAAAGTATGTACAAGCGTACAATAGAGCTCCTCAGAACAAATCAAGACAAACTGGTTGAATTGGCCGAACTGCTGCTGGAAAAAGAAGTGATTTTCAGGGAAGATCTGGAACGCATTTTCGGTAAACGTCCGTTTGCAGAAACCGAGCAAGACCCAGTTTCTGGTGAAGAAAAAGCCTTTGCTAGTATGGAATCTTCTGAGTCAGAAAACAATGTGGATTCTTCAAACCAACACCTTGAACCCTCAACATCAGCTGATTCTTCGAACAAGGGTAAAGATCCAAAAGATGAAAAACAGGTGGATGAGAACCCTGCAGACGAAGAGACCAAAGCTTAATTTGTTTACTTTTAATTGAAACAACTTAGCTATGGATGAGAATTGGAAGTTAGTTATTGAATCAACTGATAAGTTTGACATTGATTTGAAAATGGCCAAACTGAAAGAAGCGGGAATTAACGCTGTATTGTATAATCATCAAGACTCTGAGTTTCTTAATTTAAACCTGAAACTTGAAGCTGGGATTTACGTGCAAAGTTCCGATTTGGAAACAGCTAAATCCATTATCGCGACCTCTTGAATAGCTTCCTACAACGTGCCTTAACGGGGATTGTATTTGTTGCCGTGCTCATTGGCTCCATTACTTGGAACTATATTTCAGCAGGGTGGTTATTTTTCATCCTCACCGCTTTAGGTAGCGCAGAGCTACTGCGTATTGCTCAAGCTAAGTACAAGCCACTTATACCCATTGGTGGACTGCTCTCAGTAAGTTTGTTCTTAGGAATTTTTTACGGAAACTATTATCAGCTTCCGAATTACACTGCTTTTGCTCCAACTCTAGTCATTGCATTTGCAACTTTTCTTATTGAACTCTACAGAAAAACAAGCACTCCTTTTGAAAATGTAGCTTGGACATTCCTTTCTGCTATATATGTTGCTCTTCCTTTTGGGCTACTTTATGCTACAGGCTTTTCTCATGACGGTACCGGAGCATTCTTATTCAATTATGAACCCATTCTAGGAACATTTATGTTGATTTGGGCAAATGATACCGGCGCTTACCTAGTGGGAAGGTCTATCGGAAAAAACAAACTCTTTCCATCCATATCTCCAAACAAAACTTGGGAAGGCACTATAGGAGGAATAGTAGTGAACTTAGGTGTTGCATTTGCCCTAGCTCACTTTTTTAAAAATTATTCACTTATGATTTGGATTGGCGCCTCCCTCATTGTTTCAACTATAGGCTCAATGGGGGATTTAGTGGAATCACAGTTTAAGCGCTCTTTCGACATCAAAGATAGTGGGACGCTTTTACCTGGTCATGGCGGGATATTGGATCGATTCGATGCAGTTCTTCTAGCGAGCCCTTTAATCTATTTACTCTTTAAGTTCGCTGTGTAAATCAATTTTCCTTTCTATACATTTGCCACATAGATTTGAATTTATGACCCTACATAAAGAAGGTGCAGCAAGTTTTCTTGTTATTGGATTATTTATACTGGTATTGAATGCACTTGGCGGTGTTTTTTGGTTTGACATTATTCTGCTGAAATACCTTACCTACGCATTAAGTATATTTCTAGCAATTACAATACTTCAGTTTTTCAGAAAGCCTTTTAGGCAACTTAATACAGCTAACGATATTGTATATGCACCTGCAGATGGGAAAGTAGTTGTTATTGAAAAAACAACCGAAACCGAATATTATAAAGATGAGCGTATACAAGTGTCAATCTTTATGTCACCCATAAACGTGCACATCAATTGGATTCCGTTCGCTGGTATAGTTAAGTATTTTAAATATCACCCAGGGAAGTATTTAGTAGCTTGGCATCCCAAATCCAGTACAGAAAATGAACGCACTACCCTAGTGCTTGAGCATTCAAATGGATTTTCTGTTTTAATGCGCCAGATAGCAGGAGCAATGGCAAGAAGAATTGTTTGGTATGTTGAAGAAGGACAGTCGTTTGAGCAGGGAAATGAATTTGGGTTCATTAAATTTGGTTCCCGGGTAGACCTTTACTTCCCTATCGGGACTGAAATATTGGTATCACCCGACCAAAAAGTAAAAGGTACTCAAACCGCTATAGCGAAATTACCGCTGACTTAACCAGTCTACAAGTTCACTTGGTTCTTTATACTCAAAGAAATCATGACTTTTTGCATGTTCATTTGGATTGAAATAAACAGCGTCAATTCCTATTTGATGAGCACCTAAAACGTCTACCTCAAAGTCATCTCCAATCATTAAACTATCTTCTGCTTTAGCATTGGCTAAATCTAGGGCATGCTCAAAAATTTGAGGATGAGGCTTTTTTACGCCAGCCTTTTCTGAAGTAACAATAGCTTCGAAATAATGATCCAGTGCACTGTGCTTCATTTTGATGTGTTGCACCTCTTCAAACCCATTGGTAATGATATGTAACTCATAATTAGGAGCAAGGGCGTCCAACATATCATGAGTTCCTGGAAAGGTATTCGGTTTAATGGGTGAACGATCTAAGTAAAACAACCCCATCAACTCTGCTATTGTGTCATCCTCCCATTGATATAGGCTCATTGTATCTAAAAATCGCTGACTTCGGAGCTCATCCTTCTGGATTTCTCCAATACGATACTTTTCCCATAGTCCTTCATTAATCCGGATATAATCTTTGTGGAATTGATCAAAATCAGCACAATATCGGTCGACTTTAAAATGAACAAAAAGTTCTTGAAGCGTTTCAAGAGCACTTTTATCAAAATCCCAAAGTGTTCGGTCTAAATCAAAGAAGAGATGTTTATACCTCATAATATGGATTTGAATAAAGTTATGATACGGTTGGAGAAAAGTGTCAGAAAAATGCTGTAAAACGCAATCCAAGCAATAAAAGAAGGCATTGCCTGCTTTGACCCTCGAAAGTATTTAGCAGCAATAAAACAGGTAACCGGAATGCTAATCAATGCTGTTAATCCGGCTATGCCTGGCATACCAAATTGATTCTTAAACCTGACTAAAAAGCGATTTTTCTTGGTGAATCGTTTGCGGTTGCGCTTTCCGAATTTCATCTCCCACCAAGTGAAAAAACGACCTCCCATGAAAAAGAAAAACCAACATCCAGCGACGCCACCTACAAATGCTATTAAAATGGTTTGCCACGTATTGTAACCAGCAGCTAATACTACTAAAGGACCTGTTAAAAACTTAATTGCGCATATTAACATCATCAGAATAACGCTGATGATTTCTTGAAACACCTCCATATGTTACGCCTTCTGGCCAAATGCCAAATCACCGGCATCTCCAAGTCCTGGTACAATGTAAGATTGAGCAGTAAGTTCATCATCAATTGCACCCACCCAGATAGTTGTTGCACTTGGAACCCGGTCCCTAACGTAATCAAGCCCTTCAGAACTGGTTATTGCAGATGCTATATGAAGGTGTGCAGGCTCACCATATTCTTCAACTAGTGTGCGGTAGCTAAGAAGCAGTGAACTCCCAGTAGCTAACATGGGGTCACAAATAATCAAGGTCTTTCCTTCCAAATCCATTCCTGACACATATTCTACCTTGATCTCAAATTCATTGTCTTTGTGGTGCATTCTGTAAGCTGACACAAAAGCATTATCTGCACCATCGAAATAATTTAAAAACCCATAGTGAAGAGGAAGTCCTGCACGAAGAACACCACAAATAACAACCTCATCTTGGGGCAACTTCACCTCAGCATCACCAAGAGGCGTCCGCACATGCTCGGCAGCATAAGCGAAAGTCTTACTGATTTCATAAGCCATTACTTCACCGATTCGCTCAAGATTTCTTCTAAAGCGCATACGGTCATGTTGAATATTTACATCCCTAATCTCACGAATAAACTGGTTAAAAACAGATTGTTCATCACCGAGATTTATCAATTTCGCCATGGTCAATTCCTTTTGGCAAATATAGAAGAATGCAACCTATTGAGGTCTCGCATAGTCAACCAATTGACCATAAAGCTTGCCCCAACCTTTCCAGGGTGCGACTTCTGAAAGCGAGTCATTGTGCCATAATGCTACAGCTATTCCATCTACTGCTTTTACCCGATCTACCAACTCTTTGAATACCGAAAGCGCCTCCAAAGGCCCTTGGTTGTAATAATATTTGACGGTTGCCTCCATGATACAGAACGGATGTACCCGCAACTTCGTAATGGTTTCCCGATCTAAATCGTAAAAGTAAAAAGGACGTGAAGTCCCGGCACGAAAACCTAACTCAGAGGGATAGCCCATTGAATAATCATGATCGATCTCCGCGTCTAGCAATAAATGATACGACTTGGGTAAGCTCAATCTTAAAAAATGAAAGCGGCTATGGGTAACGGGCATATGGATTGTTTCTTCCAGCCTTTCGAGCTCTACTTTGAGTAGTTGCCGATTCAGGTGAGCGTTATAACCTGGATGAATACCTACATCGCAGTAATCATTTACCGACTTTATTAAGGATCTGAATGCAGTACTCGTAATCGGCACATTCTTATCATTATGACCATAATCCGCTACAAGAAAGAAAAAGCGCGTAGGAACCTGGTGTGTTTTATGAATGCGAATCAGTTCATCGAACGTATCAAAAGGGTCCTTGAGGTTGCCATAAATGGTTTGAAAGCGTTTACGCAGTTCTGAAAATTTGAATTTTACCGCTTCGCGCAGTAATGCTCCGGCGGTTCGCACAATTCCCTTTTCTTTGTAAGCATATGCATTGTCAACGTCAACAGTTGCGTGAAACTCATATTTAGGTCGGCTTAACTCCAAATTTGGAAATACGCTACATAGCTGTTTTCCCAATAAGATTGCCCACTCCTCAATAATTGGCCTTCTCAAAAATCCGAGCTTCATTGCAATAGACTGTTCCGGATTAAATCTGTCATGCTCATCTCTGTGATGAGGCAAGTATTCTTCATACCTGCTCAGCATATAAAAAGATGCTGCGAGCACATCACATGGAATGTCACCTTCATTTGGAAAAATAGTTGGAACATCATTCCAACTTCCGGCACGAACTTCAATGTCGGCTACACTGTTCTCAAATAATAAACCCGTTGGAATAATCTGAATCGTTGACATACCAGCAAAAGCCTCCCTGCGATAACAGACAAATGCATCTGCTTCTGCTTTCAAGAATAATGCTTCATCTGAATATACGTTTACATCTAACCCCATCAATTCATGGAACAGGTAGTTGCACGTATACGTCAGTCTTGATGTTTCAAATGGTGAGAATACTGCTAGCGTCATAATAATCCTTCATCGGCAAAGCTAAAATAACATTCATCGCCAATGATTAAGTGATCAAGCACACTTATATCTAAAGTCTTTCCTGCTTCAGCTAACTTGGTAGTTAACCGTTTATCCGCCTCGCTTGGCCTTGTAGCTCCACTGGGGTGGTTATGGCAAAGAATTATTGAGCATGCTAAATGGCTGAGTGCACATTCAAAAATAAGCTTTGCATCAGCCACTGTGCCTGAAACCCCTCCGCTAGAAATGCAATGAAAATGAATGGGTTTGTTGGCTTGATTCAATAAAACAACCCAGAACTCCTCATGATCAAGGTCAGCAAGTTTTGAATAAACATGTTCATAAGCTTTTGCACTTGAATCTATTACTTCCAACTGTGCAGTGTTCGAGGACCTTCTGCGCTTACCCAGTTCTAGAGCCGCTAAAATTGATAGCGCTTTGGCTTCACCAATTCCTTTTACGCGCTTCAATTGAGCTAAACTTCCTTTGGAAAGGGCCGCTAAATCATGCTGAAACACGTGTAATAGCTGTTTGGCAACTTCTACAGCTGATTCTGAAGGTGTTCCGCTCCGAATTAAAATAGCGATAAGTTCGGCGTCAGAAAGTGCAGAACGGCCCAATTGAATCATTTTTTCTCGTGGGCGCTCGCCCTCTGCCCACTCCTTTATGGAGAGGCGTTTTTGGTAGGTGGTTTTCATGGTGGTGGTTTTCTTAAAAATAAAAAAAGCCCTACACATACGTGCAGGGCTTTCGCAATGAATTGGGGTAATCCTATTTCAATCCACTAATGTGCTTCGCTAATTTAGCTTTTAAATTAGATGCTTTGTTTTTGTGGATGATGTTGCGCTTTGCTAACTTATCAAGCATTGAAGACACCTTCGGAAACATTTCCGTAGCTGCTTTCTTACTTGTTTCATCACGTAACGCCTTTACAGCATTACGGGTTGTTTTATGCTGGTAACGATTGCGGATTTTTTTCGCTTCGTTGGAACGGATACGCTTTAATGCCGACTGATGATTTGCCATAGCTTGCTTCTCTTATTCTAAAATGGAGGGCAAAAATAACACGAATAATTCATACCGCCAACACTATTGGTTAACTTTCTTCCGATTATAAGCATTGCTTTTCAGCGTAAGCCCGCTTACTTTTGACAAACATGGGGAAATTGCGCGTACTAATAATTATTCCGGCCTATAATGAAGCCGAAAGTTTACCTTTTGTAATTCGAGAGTTGGATGCGCATGTTCCTCAATATGACTTTTTAGTAGTTAACGACGCGAGCGTAGATAACACGCTTGAAACTGCTCGCAACCTTCCGTGTAAGGTCCTCAATCTCCCTGTTAATATTGGCGTAGGGGGAGCTGTACAAGCGGGTTTTAAATATGCGCAACACCATCAATATGATGCGGCAGTTCAATTTGATGGTGATGGTCAGCATTTGGCAGAAGAAATTGCATCAATTCTTTCCCCCATTGAGTTTGGAGAAAGCGAAGTGGTAATTGGAAGTCGTTTTTTGGATAAAACCAGTCAAACCTACACCAGTTCTCCTACCCGCCTAATCGGGATTCGAATTTTAAGTTTTGCGAATAAGCTGCTCACCGACGTTTCAATTTCAGACTGCACTTCTGGATTTAGAGCTTACAACAGAAGGGCTTTTTCGTTTTTAGCAGAACATTATCCTACTGAATATCCTGAACCTGAAGCAGGTGTTCTTCTTGCCAAAAATTTATTCAGGCTAAAAGAAATCCCCACACATATGAGGAAGCGTTATGGCGGAACCTCATCTATAAACTACCGCAACTCCTCAGTTTATATGTTTAAGGTACTTTTGGGTATGCTGATGACTGCACTACGATCAAAAGCAAACACGCATAGCGATGACTGATATCATTTACTCAGACCGTATTCAATGGATTGCCATTGCTGGAAGCTTGGTGCTCCTCTTATTTATTTTTCGATTGATTATTACCAAACGAATCAAGGAAATTTACTCCATCTGGTGGGTGATTTTTGGCATCATCTTTTTAGGATTGTCGCTTTGGCGGGATGCGTTAGATTTAATTGCGAGCTGGATTGGCATATCGTATCCACCAACAGCTTTATTTCTATTGTTTATGATGGCCACCTTGCTTATCATGATTCAGTTTAGCATGGTCATTTCAAAACTTTCTGAGTCAAAGAAGCACCTGGCACAGGAAATTGCATTGCTGCGTGCTGATGTAGAAAAGCTGAAACAGTCGGAAAACCAAACACCTTGAAGCATTGTCTTTTTGTAGTAGAGCACTTCCATCCTTACATTGGTGGTGCCGAAACCTTGTCGAGCTATACCGCAAAAGCCCTCGTAGATGCTGGTTGGAAAGTAACGGTAGTTACAAGTATGTTCAAGAAAGGCCTTCCGACTAATGAAGTTTGGGAAGGGATTCACATTCGAAGGTCACCGGTTGGGAATCGCTACTTATTCACATTTCTATCCATTCTAGATATATTAAGGGTACCAGCCGTTTCCATCATCCAAACTACTTCATACAATGCTGCCCTTCCGGCATTTCTAGCTGCAAAAATAAAACGCGTTCCCGTGGTGATTACCTTTCATGAGGTTTGGGGAGAATTGTGGGATACCCTTCCATTCTTAAGCGGAGTTCAGCGGAAGTTATTTAAACGTTTTGAGCAATTTCTGTTGACATTACCCTTTGACCGTTTTATTGCCGTATCCAAACACACTGCCCAAGCTCTTAAAAATTATGGAGTTAGTGAACAACGTGTTGGACAGATTTACAACGGGCTAAACTATGATCAATTCAAGCGGCACGCCCCAGCTAATCCAAGTAAAGAGCTGGTTTGTGTTTGTAGGCTTGGACCAGCAAAGGGAATCCCTGAGTTGCTGAATGCTTGGACTTCATATGAAGCAAAATACACGCAAGGTTCAATGAAACTCGTTATCCCTACCTACCCTGCTGGAATTTACAATCAGCTTAAACCTCAACTAGATGCGATGCAAGCTTCCAATCGGTTTTCAGTTTATCATGAATTGAGCAAACCGGAACTTCAAGAGACCATCCAAAATGCGTGTGCCGTGGTAATTCCGAGTGTGGCTGAAGGATTTTGCTTTGTTGCAGTGGAAGCCAGTGCAATGCACGTGCCTGTAGTCGCAAAGCCAATAACTGCGCTACCCGAAACAGTCAGTGGTAAACATATTTGGGTTAACGGATCATCTCCCCAAGCTTGGCATCAAGCTTTTCAAAGGGCATTTGACAATTCATTTGACGAAATCCCGCTTTACAAATTTGAGTTGAGCAAACAGGTTGACGCGTACCTAAAAACCTATGAAGAGTTACTGAAGGCTGTCAACTAACTTCTCAAAAGATCTTACAAATGATTGCCATGAATACTGAGTACAATACTTCTCAGCTTTTGCTCTCCAGATTAGGCGCTCGCTTTCCGGCTCAGCAACCACAAACTCCATAGCCTGTTTCATCTCCTGTGGTGAGTCTATATAAATGGCGCATTGTCCTCCTACTTCTGATAGGCTGCCATTTGGACTCGATACAACCCTGCAACCTGAGGCCATTGCTTCTATTAGCGGAAATCCGAAGCCTTCATAGTGGGATGCACACAAGAGTGCTTGAGCATTTTGATAAAGGGATACTAATACTGAATCTGATACACGCTGTTTGACCTCTACCGCCTTAGACGCAGATGAGTTGCGCAAAGCACGATAAAATGACTTATTCTTCCACCCATCGGAACCAACAATTATCCACTTAAAATTAGGGTGTTCAGCATAGAATGCTTCAAAAGCCTTTAATATTAATTCTAGGTTCTTTCGAGGCTCGATACTCCCAACTGAAATGAAATACGCATCACGTTGAACTGAGCCGGGCAAGAACTGGCTATTTATTCCGGGATAGATAGGTGAGCCCGATTTATTGTACAGCTTTAATAAATCCGTATTTGTTCGCTTGGAGTTGGTAATTATCACGTCAGCACGATTCAAAATCCCCCCTAAAAAAAGTCGTTGAAGCCATTGACTATGCAGCCTATGCCATTGGGGAAACAACCTTGGTGTAAGGTCATGTATTATAGTGATACGTTTAACACTTCTAGGTAAAAACCAAGGTCCAAAGTGTGCTGGTTCAACAACAACATCTGGCTTCCATTGTCGCAGTTTACGCGGTATTTCAACAAACATGCGGAAGGAAGGACGTAAGATCTTGTTGGAAAAAGGAACAACAAGCTGCTCCAAATCCAACTCGGGATGTTTGGCTGCACACACAATGAGGTAATCGTGCTGCGAGCCAAATGAAGCTAAGGCGTGCGCCAATTCCACAGTGTAACGGTGAATTCCCGCATGCTGTAAATCGATTGGATCGGCTAAAAGGGCTATGCGCATTTAAAATTGAAAATAAATGAACGTCTCTTTATAATCGTATGCTCCGTAAATGAGCATTAAAACAAGGAGGGTATTTGTAATCCAACGATTGTAACTCAAGCTAAGCTCTCCGGTTCTCATTTTAGGTATGTATTGTCCGCGAATAGCATGTAAGACGTAAAGTAAACCTGCAAAAACAGCGTATGCATAATACCCTTCTGAAGGTGGTGTAATCCAACTTGAAGTAATAAAACTTTTATATATCCCCAGCGAAACATCAATATCTCTCAACAAGAAAAAAGGACCAAGCGCCATCCACAACGTAAAATTCCAACCAATTATTAACGGTTGATACACATAATTGAACAGTCTGGATGATAACCTTTTTACCTGTTTACGCACCTTTTTACTTACGGGTTCTAGCAGCCGTTGCGCGATTAGAAAAACACCTGCAACAAAACCAAATGCAACCATATTCCAATTGGCTCCGTGCCAAAACCCTGTTAAACTAAAAACTAATAGCACACCACTCACCTGCCAAAAGGCACTCTTGCGCTTACCGTTGTCAGTGTAAGCACGAAAAACATAATCCCGAAACCAAAGCGTTAGGGTTCTGTGCCATTTTCGCCAGTGGCTAGCCTGACTCAGCGACAAATAGGGATAGTTAAAGTTTTCGGACAATTTCACCCCAAGTAATCTTCCTAAACCAATGGCAATGTCGGTATAGCCGCTAAAGTCCAAGTAAAGCTGAAATGCGAACGCAAAGGTAGCTATGAACAGTTCCTGATTCGAAGCTTCTGGAGCATTGTTGTAAGTATTCGCAACTACAACAGCTAACCGATCCGCAAAAACCATTTTCTTGATGAGACCCCATAAAATACGTTCGAGGCCATGTTGTAAGTCGGCAATCGAGACATTTACCTTTTGTTTGAGCTGAGGGATGAGATCTTTAGCTCGTTCAATTGGTCCAGCCACGAGCTGCGGGAAGAATCCTACATAAAGCGAAAACGTGAGGAAATCTCTTTCAGGCTCCATTTCCCTCCGATATACATCAATGGAATAGGCTAAGGTTTGGAAGGTGTAAAACGAAATTCCTACCGGCAACAACAGGTTTAGAAATGCAATTTCATCCCACCCCATTAAACTGGAAAGGACATTAACATTAGCTATGAAAAAGTCGCTGTATTTAAAAAAACTAAGCAAGCCCAAATTAACCACGATACTCGCTGCCAGCAACATTTTACGCTTGTGTTTATCTTGAGTTTTTGACAGTTGCAATGCAACTATAAAGTCGGTAATTGTAGATGCTAGCAAGAGTATAACATACCATGGTGTAGCTAAACCATAAAACACATAAGAGGCTACAACAAGTAATATCCTACCATACTTAAAAGGAATAGCACGGTATGCAAAAAATACAATGGCAAAAAATACAAAGAATGAAATGCTGTTAAAGTTCAAGGATTTACCTCCTTCCATAGCGCATCTGCCATAAGCTTATGGCCATACTCGTTGAAATGACTTGGACTGTTGGTTGAGAAGCCATTATTGGGGAATCGAAATGACCAATTGTGGAGCGTCAATCCCTCTATTGGGTTTTTAGATACCAACTTAATGAAGCGACTCTCTGCTTCTTGCTGTGCAGTACGATCATATGATTCATTAAATGCTTTGGAGTACACTTTATCCCAAGAAGCTCGTGGCTGAATAATATAGTTGTATTCAGTAGTCCAGCGATATTCTTTTTTTGCTGCCAACAACCTGTTCATCACACGCTTGTAGGCATTAAAGCGATTGGAAGCTTGTTGCTCTATGTTTTGAGCTTCACGCATGAACCTGCTTTTTAAATCTGCATCGATATTCATCCCAACCTTCATCCTTGCTTGGATGTACTTTCCAAAAATCATGATTTGGTAAGCCATCGGAATCCTGCGGCTCAATTTATTTTGAATAAACGTTTTGAGACGAACAACGCTTGAATAGGCGTAGAACCAATTTGTAATGCGCTGATCTGAAGTTTGACTCTCGCGAAACAAGGCATTTGAATAATAGTTGGCTTGACTCAGTTGTTCGGGGATCAATTTGACATCGGTGACTGCGTAGTCAAGACTCACAACATCTGGAACATCAAAATTGTAAGTGTTTAGAACAAAATATACCTCATCGGCACCATTAAGCGCTGCCTTGCGCGCGAGCACTTCTAAGTCTGCAAGTCGCATTCCCCCCATGCTCCAGTTCTCGATTCGCAACCCTTTGCGCGTTCCTTGTTTTTGCCGCAACAATCCAGGGTATGTTGATTCACTAGCGTATTCCCATGCACACGCTTGTGAGTTTGATATAATTACAACAAGTCGTTCTTCTTCTAACTTGGGATGTGCTGTATATTCAGGCCAGCCCCACTGCTGTTCTGGATTTCTGGTAGCATCTGAGGAGGCAGGAAGATGGCGGTAGGGGTCAAATGAAGCGAATAGCAATTCAATTACTACAACTATTGCAACCAATATTCCCGTAAACCGTATTACCCGCATCAAAATTGAAAGTATATGAATGAATCTGCGTCAGACACACCTAATAATAGGGCTCCAACAAGCAAAGCTAAAATTCCTGCCCAACGAAACGGTCTTGAAGCAGGCCATAGTGAAACATTTTTCCGATATGCCCAATGAGCAAAGGCATCCAAGCCATAAATAAGCAAGAAAAATCCTAGAAAAGGATAAGCCAACCTGTTTAAACCCCAATTCCCACTAGTTGTGAGGGGCTCAAGGAGGTGAAAAGCTTGGTTCATGTCTCCACTCCTGAAGAAGATTGAAAGCGAAGCAAATAGGGACATATTTACAAAAGCGAGTATACCTCTTCCAATTACAGATTGATACCATGACGAAAAGCTTACCACTTTATTGAGCAATTTTTGAATAATGATATATACTCCCCCCAACACTCCAAAGCTCAACATTGTCCATTCAGCACCATGCCAAAAACCGGTTACACCCAATACAATTAAGATATATAGATAGCCTTTATACTCAGACTTTCCATAAGTACTTCGCAATGAACCCAATAAATAATCCCTGAACCACCTGGTTAAAGTCATATGCCACCTGCTCCAAGCTTTTTGTTGACTTGTCGCTTGTAGGGGGAAGTTGAAGTTCTCAGAAAGTCGAACGCCAAACAATCGCGAAAGTCCAATTGCTATGTCTGAGTAGGCTGCAAAATCGAAGTAAATTTGCCAGATGAAAGCATAAAATGATAGCACGATTCCCCACTTCCCCATTGAAGCAGGATAATTATACACATCCGACACATATACTCCTAACCGATCAGCAATTACCAGTTTCTTAAAAAGCCCAAGAGTGATGCGCTGCATACCGTACTCGAAATCCTGAACGGTAACTTTACGCTTTGTACTCAATTGAGGAATTAGTTGCTTCGCTCGTTCAATTGGTCCAGCAACGAGTTGAGGAAAATACCCTACGAACAACGCGAATGTGATGAAGCTGCGTTCTGCTTTTTGGTTTCCCCGATACACATCAATTGTGTAGCTCATTGTTTGAAATGTATAAAATGATATCCCTACTGGTAACAAAACATTTAAATAGGGAATTTGGACTCCTAACCCTTGGTTAAACGATCCAATGATAAAATCGCCATATTTGAACACACCCAGCAACCCCAGGTTTATTATTACACTGAGCCACATCCATGAGGAGCGATTTCCTGTACCATCCTCAATACGTTGAGCTGCGATGAAATCTGTACATGTACTTGTGAACAGCAGCAGAATGTACCAAGGGTTAGCGAAACTGTAAAACACGTATGAAGCGATAACCATCCACACCCGTCCATATTTCCATTTGAGACCGTGATAGCCAAGCAGCACAACTAGAAAAAACACATAAAATATGATGCTGCTAAAGTTCATCTCGCATAAAATTCTAATAATAAACGGGCCATGTGCTTATGCCCTTTTTCCGTAAAATGAGTGCGACTTGTGGGAAGGAATTCTCGGGCCGGGATAGCATCTGTTAAGTTTAAAAATGCAATTCCTACCGCATGAGACTCCGAATTCAAGAGCTCACTAAACCATGCATTTACTTTCAGTTTTTCACGTTGCGTATCCGTCAGTTCTTTTCCTTTCTGCTCAAAAATATTTCTAGGTTGAATTACCACCACTACTTTACTTGCGGCATGTACCTTTTGCTTTGCAATGTGATCAAAAAACAACCTTACTTGTTTGCTTATCAATGCAGAATCAAGCCTATACTCTTGCTTAGCTTGTTTGGCCAACCAGAGTGGATTATCGCGCCATTGGTTGGTTGCCAACTCCTTCAAACTGCCAGCTAGGAAATAATGAATCGGAATGGAGCTAGATTCTGAGATCATCATTCTTGAATACCCAATCAATCTAACAGCAGCTGTTTGACGTTGTAACCAAATCCGGAATTGGTCTTCATCTGGTGCCCAGTTATTCAGATCGAAGGCGGTGAGGCTATCAGTTGACTTTAGGTTAATATCAGAGCGATAAAGCCCGCGTTCTTGGTTAAATACTCCCTGACTAATCACCAGGTTAATTTCAGGAATGTTTTCTGCGACCGCATTGTCTAGAAGAACATAGAGCTCTTCCAAAGTCAAACCATTTACGCTCCAGTTTAAGGTCTTTTGTGGAGCGTTAAGTTGATTCATTATGCCACAATAAGTTTTCGCATCAGAAAATTCATGAGCATAGCCTTGGGAGTTTGAAATAACTACACGACTTACGTCAATATTCCTTACCGAATGATTTATAAAATCAAACCAGCCATAATAGCCGTTTTTGTTCCGTGCTACCTGGGTATCAGTCAGTATCCGTTGTTGGATATACACGTTAGCTCCCCATTCCAAAAGTATTAGAGACGCGGCAATAAGAACCAATACCAGAACTAGTTGTTTTCTCATCAATATCGCTTTCGCGAGTTTGTTAAAGTGGCAAAGAAGTGGAATATTTGACTCCTCAACTTTTCAGCGGTAAATATAATTGGATTGCATGAATAACGTGAAGACTTCCAACGTGGTTAATTCCATGTTATTGACCATTGGCTTAGCGGTTGTGTTATGGTTCATCGCTAGCTTCAAATTAGAAGCTGGCATAGGGCTTACAAGCATCTTGCCCGTAATGCTAGGCGGTTTTGTTGTTCAACTCCTGTTACCTCAACGGTTTAAGGTTCCATTTTTCACACTGCTTTCACTGGCAGCTTTTGTATATTTCTTAGGCGCGGCAAAAGCTACAGTGGTAATTAGCACTGGATTTTTACTATTTGGGATTACCAAACTTCGCATCAAACATCGCTACAAATGGGGACTTATCTTTGTTATTGCAACTTTCCTCACACTTATTAGAACTGATTACATTAAGGCAGGTATTGTCAACGATGTTATTCCAGTGATTGCATCCCTGTTCATGTTTCGCATTATTGTTTTCATGTATGAGGTTAGGTTTAACTCAGTCAAAGAATCAATCTGGCATCAAATCGGTTATTTCTTCCTACTGCCAAATATTATTTTCTTGCTATTTCCAATTGTTGATTATAAAACGTTTGTTAATTCGTTTGAAAATGAAGATCGGTTTAAGATATACCAGAAAGGGATAGCTTGGATTATGCTGGGTGCCCTGCAATTGGTATTGTATAAATTGGCCTATTACTTCTGGGTATTCCCGCTGAGTGAAGTTGAAAACGCATTCGACTTGTTCAATTTTGCAGCTTCTAATTACAGCCTATTCATTCGGGTAAATGGGCACTTTAACATCGCTATGGGGGTCTTATGCCTTTTTGGCTTCAACATGCCTTCTCCATTTTTTTGGTTCTACTTCGCTCCCAACTTTTCTGAAATCTGGAGAAGAATAAACACTTACTGGAAAGAGTTCATGCAGAAAGTTTTCTATTACCCCATGCTATTTCGCCATAAGAAAAGGGGAATGAAAAAGTCCATTATTATTGCGACGCTCTACAGTTTTTTCATCACTTACCTTTTACACAGCTACCAGTGGTTTTGGTTGCGGGGTGATTTCCTCTTCACTACTGCTGATGGTGCATTCTGGCTAACCTTTGGCATTTTAATCACCTTAAACTCTGTATACCTGCTCAATCGCAAGAAGAAAGGCCGACCAACAGTACCTCCTTTTGTACAAGCATTTTTAAAGACGGTTCAAACGGTAGGGATTTTCTTTTTAATGGCGATTCTAGTAGGCCTTTGGAACAGCCCAACGATAGGGAAATGGCTTGAATTCTTAACGAGTTCTCTTAAGTTCCAAGACGGTGCGGGGACTCAAGTGCTTACTTGGTTTTTTGGCATTGCAGTTATTGGTACTGCGCTTCAATTTATTGTTCAATGGAACATATGGGGAAAAATAGTGTCCTTACCCGTTTGGATACGAAGTACTGCGCTAACGCTTTTCACCCTCAGTTTACTAGCTTTTGATAGTGCTAAATTACCTCCTCGCATGGCATTTACACTTGCCGCAATTCGAAGCGAAGCACTTAATGCGGCAGATCGCATGCAGTTAACAGCTGGATATTACGAAAGTGTGATTAACGTAAATAAAAACTTGGGAAGCCGAATAGGAGAAGTAGAAGCTATGCGACCAGATAACTGGGGGGCATTGCATGAAACGTCATTTTCGAAAAACACACACTCCATGTTGTCGCACGTTTTGCTTCCTAATAAGAAGGGGACCTTTAAAGACAAGCCGTTTTCGACAAACAGTTTAGGCCTTCGAGATAAAGAATATCCATTGGAAGCTGATAGCAGCACCTTGCGTGCAGTTCTTGTTGGGTCATCCATTGAAATGGGATCTGGTGTTGCAGACGACTCCACCTTTGAAGCCATTGCAGAATCAACCATTAATCGCGAAGATGCCGATGGAAGATTCGAACTGCTAAACTTATCCTTTTCGGGGCATTCATTTTTACAACACCGTGCTTTCTTAGCACAAGGTGAATTGGTTGACCAGCTGAATCCAGATCTCGTAATCCTTGCAGTTCATGAATCTGATGCGCTCATCATTGCAAGATCTATTATGCGCTTATTGGATGGATCTTTTGAATATGAAGAACCCTACCTCGCAAACCTGATTGATAGCTTAAAAATAGCTCCCGAGGACGATGTTCAACAGGTGCTCTTCAAGCTTAAGCCTGCAATTCCAGAGCTCATAGACTGGACCTTAAAAACTAGTTATGACCGTATCGTAGCTATGGGTGCAACACCTGTTGCTCTATATGTTCCTGAACCGATAATTCGTTATGAGTCAAGTAAAAAGTATGGGCTTTTTCAGCGAGCTACTGCTATTGGTTTTGCTCCAATCAGTGCGCATAAAGCTTATGACAACTTTGATCCTGAAATGCTTCAAGTCGCTTCATGGGATAGACACCCTAACAGCTGGGCCCACCGACTTATTGCCGAACAATTGATTCAGGAAATTCGAAAAAATGATACTATCTTTACTTTCGGTAAAAAATGATAATGTGAAGTTGGATTGAGGAGAAGAATAGAACCTATGGAAGCGACTACAACAGCAATACAAGACGAAATTAAAAACTACATCGTTACGCAATTCTTTGATGGCGATGACTCTGAATTAACCGTTAGCACAAAATTGGTAAGTACCGGAGTTATGGACTCCATTTCTACCATGCAGCTCGTTCAGCATTTAGAAGAAACTTATAAAGTAGAGTTTTTCCCACAAGAAATGACTCCGGAATACATCGACACGGTAGAGCTTTTAACTCAAACCATTTCGCAAAAACTTGCTGGTAGTTGAAACCTTTTCTGGTAGATAATTTAACTGAATCCGCCACAAAATTTCCTGACTCGATTGCATTAGTCGACGGTTCATTGCGCTTGTCGTATTCAGCGCTTGTAGAGGATGTTGAAAAACTTGCAATTCAACTTTCGGGCAATCCTCAATACGTTGGTATTCACTTACCAAAAAGCGCAGCATATGTAACTGCCATTTACGCAAGCTTAAAGGCTGGGCATGCATATGTGCCACTGGATATCGAAGCCCCGAGACAGCGGTTAGAAGATATTGCAAACCAAGCACAATTTGGCTGGCTAATTACAGCTAAAGACGCACAAGCGCCTCTTTCAGTTGAGCGTATTTTGGAAACCTATTATGTTGGAGACCTCACCGTTTATAAATTAAAACAACCTCAACCTGCTTCCACGGGTGCTTCACATGTACTCTTTACAAGCGGAAGTACGGGGATACCCAAGGGTGTAATTATGAGTCATGAAGCTACTACCGCTTTTGTTGACTGGAGTTCAAGCAAATTTTTAAGTCATTATAAGCCGCGAGTCCTTGCGCATGCCCCTTTTCATTTTGACTTAAGCACATTTGACCTTTTCGCTACGTTCAAGTCTGGTGGAACCCTAGTTATTTGCAATGAGCAAGAAGCTAAGCAACCATTACAAGTTGCTGAATTGATAAAATCATATGATATTGACACCCTTTACACCACTCCTACAGCACTGCAATTACTTCAACAGTACGCCCCGCTGAACACGTTTAAGGATCAGCTAAAGACTGTCCTTTTTGCTGGTGAATCTTTCCCCATGAAGCAATTCAAGCTCCTACAACAAGACTTACCCTTAACAGTACTTATAAACCTCTATGGGCCATCAGAAACAAATGTTGTTACCTACCATCAGGTAGAACCGGGGCGATCTTACAACGTGCTACCCATTGGAAAACCCACCCCTTATGCCACCTGTAAAATTGAGGATAATGAATTGAGAATTGGTGGGGTGAGCTTGGCACTTGAATACCTGAACAATCCAGAAGAAACACGGGCTAAATTCTTACGCCAAGGTGGAACTCGTTTTTACAAAAGCGGCGATACCGTCTCAGAAGAAGAAGGTGAACTTATTTTTAAAGGTAGGTTGGACCGTATGGTAAAGCGCAGGGGATACCGGATAGAAATGGGGGATATTGAGGCTGGGTTTGCTGTACATCCCGACATTTCACAACTTATTGCCTTGGCTATTGAACACGCTGACGGAAAAAAAATTATACTTTTTTATGCAACTTGGACAAAGAGAAAATTGGGGGTATTGGGACTAAAGCAATTTGGCACCTCAAAGCTGCCAAGCTACATGCTTCCCGACAAGTTTGTCCACTGTGAGGAGTTCCCTACAAACTCCAATCATAAAATAGACGCTCAAGCATTAATTGCCGCATATGAAGGATGAGTTGCTATCTAAAGAAGACAAGGCGCTTTACATGCACTTCATGGAAGCCGCGGAGCATTGCAATACGCTAGGTAAAAGCCCGCACAGCTTCAGTCGTGAACGTTGGAAACACGCAGCAGCATCAGGGCTCACTGGCCCAATGATTCCCAAACAATGGGGTGGAAAAGGGCTATCAATGTACCAATCCGTCTTAGCCTATGAGGCCTTTGGATTTGGATGTCATGATACAGGATTAGCATTTGGACTGGGAGCACATGCCTTGAGCTGCGTTACGTCTATTTGGGAATTCGGTTCTGAAAACCAGCGTGAACAGTGGCTTTTGCCAGCTGTTTCAGGAGAGCTTATCATTGGCCACGGCATCAGCGAGCCAGAAAGCGGCTCTGATGCATTCTCGATGCGCACTACGGCAAAGAAACAAAACGACTACTATCAACTGGATGGGCGTAAACACTTTACATCGAACGCAGAACAAGCTGATGCCTTTTTAGTCTATGCAAAAACATCATCATCGGGATACTTTGGCGGAATCTCTGCTTTTATCTTATCGCCAGAAATTAATGGCTTTTCTCGGGGTATATCATTTACTAAATCTGGTCTTCCTTCTTGCTCGTTAGGCAGTTTTTTTATGGAAGAAGTAATGGTCAGCAACAAGCAGCTCATTGGAGCTGAAGGTATGGGCGGAGCACTGTTTAGTACAGCTATGAATTGGGAACGACTAGGGCTTGCGGCGATACATTTAGGTCAATCACGTTGGGTTCTTGATTGCGGGCTCAAAATCGCGCAAGGCGCTTTAAAGAGCCCGTTGAAAAAAGCTGCCCACCAAGCTTTGATTCATGAACTAATGCACCTCAAAACCAAATGCCATGCTGCGCGTTTATTAGTACATGAAGCGTCTAAAAACTTTGATGCGAAGAAAGCGACAGATGGAATTTACATGAGTAAACTCATGGCCAGTGAACTTTATGTAGAAACAGCGCTAAAAGTTTCTGAAATATTGGCTACTTTGGGCCATGAAGATAACCGTGTGAGTCAAGCAGTTTTGGACTCACCAGGCAGCCGTATTTACTCCGGCTCTAATGAAATGATTTTAAATTTGATGGCAGGAAATGCCAAGCTATAAATACCTAGAGAAATGTACGACGTAGTGATTATTGGAGGAGGTCCGGCAGGATCAACTGCGGGAACGCAGTTAGCAAGAGCAGGGAAAAAGGTATTAATCATTGAAAAAGAAAAATTTCCGAGACCACATGTAGGAGAGTCCTTACTCCCTTATAACAATGAAATATTCAAAACCCTCGGAGTTTACGATCAAATGATCAAGAACTTCGTGCGTAAACCTGGGGTTCGCTTCGTTTCTAGCGATGGCACAACAAGCAAAACGTATTGCTTTAAAAATGTGTTGAAAGGTCAAGAATACCGAACGTTTAATGTAAACCGCGCCCAATTCGATCACATCTTACTCAAGAACGCTGTAGAAAAAGGTGCTGAGCTTCGAGAAGAATCCCGTGTGTTAAAAGTTGAGCACCTCGACACTGACCAGCCTGTCAGCATTTCTTTCAAGGATGCTGATGGTGAAAAACATGAGATTCAATCGAAATTCTTAATTGATGCTAGTGGTCAAGACTCGTTTGTTGGCCGAACAATGGGGTGGAAAAAGCCTGTTCCCGGGTTGGATAGATCGGCGTTCGCAACACATTGGAAAGGCGCACAGTGGACCGATGAAATGAAGCAAGGCATGATTCAAGTCTTCTACACAGGTGGAGAGAAAAAGGGATGGCTTTGGTTAGTTCCATTAAGTTCTGAACGTGTTGGCATTGGTGTTGTTCTCGACAATAACTACATCAATCAGGAGCGTAAAAAATTGGTTGAACAGGGAGTTAAAAATTGGCAAGAAGCACTTTACCATCAAGAGATAAAAGCAACACCTGAGTTACATCATATTATGGCGGCAGAAGGCGAAACACTGATGCCGCTTAACATTGTGACCAATTATTCCTTTACAGTAGACCGGAAATACGGTTCTAATTTTGCCCTCACAGGTGATGCGGGAGCTTTTTTAGACCCGATTTTCGCAACGGGAATTTACCTCGGTGCGCGAACATCTATGCTCGTTGCTGAAAGTATTAATCAGCATTTAGATAATCCAGACAGGTCTGCACTAAGGGAATCCTTTAAGTCACAGTTTGAGGTGATTGGTGGCGCCTATAATTTGGTACACAAGTTCATCGAGATTTTCTATGATCCCGAAGGTTTCAATTTGGCGAATTACAGCGCATATCAAAGTAGAGAGGCGGCCTTTTCATTAATGCATTATTTACTGGCTGGTGATTTCTTTGACAAGTCTGAAACGTACTTGAACTTCTTAAACATGCTTAGCGATCCAAAGCAAATGGCCAAATACGAAGTGCTCGCTGGTGTTTCACGTTCCGACCATGACAACAGTTATTGCCTAACAGAAGGTGCTGAAGCTGAAGTGTTTGCTAAAAACTAATCTTGAACCTCTCCTTGAATTGTTTGCTCGTAAGCTTGAAGGGTGGCTATGATTGTTTTACGCCATGAAAACTCTCCAGACTTGGCTATGCTCGCATTTGTTTTTATTTGACGCAATGCATGGAGCGTAACTGCTGTTTCCATTTGTGACTTGATGCTATCCACATCTTTGGGGTTAGCCGGATAGCCGGCTTTACCAGCAACTTCTATTTGAGAGCTATTGTATCCATAAATAACTGGAGTTCCGCAGTTCATTGCTTCTAGAATAGGTAGGCCGAATCCTTCAAAGTGACTTACATAAGAAACAGCCAGTGCATTGTGATAAAGTATGGGCAGGTCAGCTTCATCTACGTAACCTGTGAAAAATACCCGATTCGGCTCAACTGCCTGAATTAAGAAGAGCTCCTCTATTTTCCATCCCTTCTTTCCAGCGATTACAAGGTTCACATCGAGGTGAGGCATTTCTTTTAAAAGCTTATTAAATGCCTTGATTGTATTCACTAAATTTTTTCGGGGTTCTAACGTAGAAAGTGAGAACAAGTAGGGCTTGTCTTTTGGTAATCCATACCGTTCAAAAACTGCTTTTGCATCCTCTTGATTGGGGTTTATGCGAAACAAATCGCGGTTTACCCCTTCTGTAATTGTGGTAATTTGCTCTTCTGGAAAGTTCATCTCCTTTACCAAATCTTGTTTCGTAAACTTGGAAACGGCAATGATGTGACTCCGTTTACGCTGGATGAAACTCATTCCTTTTTTAGCATTGTCGATGTTTCCCCGCTCATGGTAGTGAGGAAAATGAATGTGGCTCAGGTCATGAACGGTCGTAATAAATTGTTGCCTAATACGCTTGAAGTAAAAATAATGCTGGGGCAACGAAACGTGAATGAGGTTATATTTTTTAATTTCTGGAACGAGGAGTTGATATTCTTTAAATAATCGCGCATTCCTCCGCCACACCACCAACTTATTGAATCCAAAATTATACGACTCGCGAATAAACTTTGGTAGTAAGGCCAGTGCTTCGAAAAGCAAATTTTTAGCAACCATAATTGGATAAGGCAATATAACCCCACCTGTTCTCACCGCAGCTTTCTTCTGAGCGTCCTTGGTTTGCTCCTTAATAAAGTCGCGCCATTGGGTAATTGGAATAATCTTGTTGTCTATGAATAAATCAATTTGCCATTTACCATTTTTCCTCAGGGTAGCTTGTTCCATTCCCTGAACAAGTTCAAGCACGTACCTTTTAATCCCGTCATTGCGCTCATCCCGCAGTTTGTCAGCCTCTAATAGTACCCGCATAGGTTTTGCGTACTGCGGGAGTTTCCAACCAAGTTTTTCAGCAATGTTGTAGTCTAGTTCAACATAATTATGTTCGAAAACCTCTCCATGCTTCGAATAGCCAAATTGTTCCATGGTTTCTCCATAAATTGACCAGAAGAGGTTGGCCAATTCTTCGGGCATTTCCGACTTCCAAGATCCGCTTTTGCCTTTTCTGAAATTACGTTTAGAAAGTGACCGTATTTTCTCCTCATTGTAGCCATGATCTAATCCACCGCCATACTTAGGAATACCAAATTTTAAATCTTCAAACGATCGTGATTTGGCATAGTCGCCTGGGGGAAGATTGAGAAGTTCCTCTACCCGTTTTAGTTGAGTCACTTGATCCTTCAGTAAGTCTTCATAGCGGATAATCAAATCTGCCCGCTTAGCCCATGCTAGAGCGTTTACTGACCATCCTCCAAAGAAAGAACCTTTTTCAGCAATAACTGCCGCCTTTAAGTTCTCATAATAGTCTGATCCTGGCGCTACGATATCCTTTCTAAAATGAGCTAACGAGCACATGGAATCCCTTCCATCTCGAATAATATAAATCACGGGGGTTGAAGCTTCCAAACCGGGAACCTCCGAAGGAAGCAAGTGGGTTTTAATTACTGGAAACTTTTGCCAATCAGCATCCTTTACATGGTCTTCATGCTCATGATATGTTGCGGATTCCAGTCCGTAAACATCAAATAAGATATTTCTCAAAAAAGTATTTCCAGACCTTGGAAATGATGCTAACCAAACCTTCATAATTCCCGTTGCTTCAACTCGTGCAATGCACGCTGGTACAAATCAATATCTTTCTGGTTATACTTAGAAACGGTTGCTTGAATTTCGCTTGAAATACTTGGGCTTGTCCCTAACTTATTCAAATGATCGAGTGAAGTTGGCGCATTAATTTCAGGTGATAACAATGCCGACAACCGATTCATCGACCCCTCTAAATCCTCAACCAAACCTATAAAAAAAAGGGAGTTAAGCTCAGCTCCAGCCAAGTACTTGGTCATTACATTCTGGGTTTCCTCTCGCGCTGCGTATTCAAGTAAACTTTCTGATTTCCGGTGAGCGTTAATTGCATAGGTAGTTGGATTCCTGTAATTCGGATCATTCAGCCCACGAATAAAAAAGCGATAATTTGATACCACGCGAGCTACTGGATCGCGCAACCAGGTTAACAAACGCACTTCTGACGTCAAAAAAGGCCGAAACTCCTTGTAAGTAACATGTCCATGGACCACCTCATGGGAAAGAGCTCCCAACCATGATCCATCCGCAACCTCCCTCCGCTTGATTGCATGAGATGTATCAAAATAGTTTGATAAAAACGCGTGAAAACTTGTTCCAGCAGTTTTGGGGATATGAATCGAGGCGTACCTCATTGAACTCTTTGCTTTTGAAGATTCAACGCTTCTGTATACAACGCACAATCCTTTTGATTGAGGTCCTTAATTTCTTCCAGCCATTCGTTAGGAATACTCGGCTGGACATATCCCGTTTTATTTTGTTGATGCTCTGGAATATCCTTCCAATCAAATAATTCCGACATCCGTTGCAATTCAATTGAATAATCTTCGACAATGCCAACAAAAGCAAACTCGCTAAGCGGCTTCTGTGCAATGTACCTGCTTTGTACATTTCGGTTCACATCTGCTCGAGCGTATTCAATGAGATTCCGCTCCATTTTGGCTAATATATTTAAGTCTTTCTTTTCCTCTTGCAATTCCTCGCGCAACCGCTTAGCCAAATAATGGTAATTCGATATTACACGTTTAACGGGGTCTCGCATCCAGGTAATTACAGGAACACTTGCCTTTAAATTGATATCCTCATACAGATGGTCTAAGTGAAAGTGGCCATGAATGACCTTTACCTCATTTGGTAATTTTTTTGTCTCAAGCTTGCGCTCTTCTACTTTTATCCAGCGGTGAATGGGATTAATGTCTAGCCGAACGGCTCCAGAATCACCATAGATTGACTTCAATGAATTCCGGAAAGAAGTTCCTGCTGTTTTGGGAATATGAAGCGAAATCAACTCCACTCGGTTTCCAATGCGGGTATCTCGACTAAATAAACTCATAGTTCCATGGACCAATTAGGCATTAATTGAATTGGAGCTTCACTTCGATGGTCTCCCAATACTTGAAATTTCAAAGCAAAATTCAGCTTTTCAAACACTTCAAAATGCGCTCCGCGATTTAGGGCTACACTCACCCAGTAAATACCTGGCCTGAGCTGAAAGTGATTGAACTTAACCGTGATATTCACCATGCCCGATCCACGCTTTACAAACCAATTTGCCTGTTTTGACGCAACTGCTGCCACCTGCATTCTGCTTCGGTCATAAAACTGCATTGCTACCTGTCCATCATCTGGAAGTTCATCCGTGTTCACTTCTAGTTTCACACACAGTTCTCCATTGTGATTAACGGTTGGTATACCGCGAGAAATGGGGCTGTCTGTAGCAACCGAAGTAATGATTTTACCGTGTGACGCACCAGAATCAACTCCTGATTTCTGAGCGACGTAATGATCAAAATAATAATCGATTGCCTCGCTAACCTCCCTACTTTCAAATATCAGTTTACCATGCTGCATCACGGCTATGCGATCACAAACGCGTGCAAGCAAATTGGGATTATGTGCAATTGAAATGGTTGCTTTATCATCAGGCAATGCATCTAACGCTTTAAATGCTTTTGCCCTAAATTTTTGATCGCCAACAGCTAGCCCTTCATCTACTATCAACACATCAAAATCACTATGAAGGGCAATTGAAAAACCAAGGCGAGCTCGCATTCCCGAAGAGTACGTTCCAAATGGAGCATGAATGTGCTCCTCTAAATCTGCAAACGATACAATCGCGTTCATTCGTTCATCCAGCTGGGCGCGGGTCATTCCAAAAACAGCTCCTTTCAAGTAGATGTTTTCTGTTCCTGTAAAAAGCGGATTCATTCCTGACCCAGCAGCAAACATGGGAACCACCTTTGCATTAACGGTACTACTGCCCGCATCGGAGTTATAGATACCCGCTATGATGCGCATAAGCGTTGTTTTGCCCGCCCCGTTCAATCCAATTATTCCCAACCGCTCACCTCGGTGAACCTCTAAGTTAATATCATCAACGGCCCAAAATTCTTCCACACGCAATTTGTGGGAGGCTATTTTTATTCCCAAAGCCTGCTTCAACAAATCCATAGAAGCATACCACATCCCTCGTTTAAGGTTGGTACAAAACTTTTTGCGGACCCCTTCCAACTTAATCAATGGTATGGTACTCGATGTGTTCATTAGTAGAGTTTCTCAATAATTGCCCGAGCTTGTTTTAAGCTTAGTGTTAAACCTATGCCAAATGCCACGGCTACTACCCCTGTCCACATCCAATACAAATCCCAATGTTGATAATCATTACCCAATATCAATGCACGCGGAGCCCCCAATAGGTATGTTAGTGGATTCCACGAAATCACCACCTGTAAAAACGGACTTTCAACACTTTCGGAATAGATAACGGGTGTAACAAAAATCAATGCTTGAATGCCTCTACTCATGGTCGTGTAAAGATCGAGTGCTACAACTTCAGCTAACGCCATTACAAATCCCAATCCCGCCCCGGCAAGCATCATTGGCACCAGTGCTAATGGTGTAAGCAAGCCCCAGCCACTCAGTGGCACACCAAGAATTACTAAAATAATACCCGTTGATACGAGTGGTATAAACACATGAAATAGGCTGTGAACAAATTTCTGAGCAAACAGCACGACCAAGGGAAATACAGCATCGGTTAGTAATCCTTTATGGTGCATAAGTGTGTGACTGCAATGTTCATAAAAACTCAAGAAAACAGTGAACAGTCCGGTACTTAAAATTACATATGCTGGATATGGAATGTCAGTGGCTCCTGGCTCAAACAAACCTGTTTGATTGAACACCAGCCAAATGACCACCCCTAGTACTGGAGCAAGGAATGCCTTGGTAATTCCCAAGTATGATTTTTTAAATTCTTCCAAAAACGAAACGCGAATCAGTTGAATTGCTAGGAAACGGTGCGCAATGAGGTCATTAAACGCGGCTTTCCAAACGTTTAGAACAGATCCTTGATATGCTGAATTCACTGATTTCCTCATGGTATTCCCTAATTCTCAAAGATAAGTACCCATCTGAGAGATACAACCTGTGATTCTGTAAATAGAACCTCGTTCGTTCCGTCAAGATTTACTTTCTTAGTAAGCGGAAAGATATCATGGGAAAAACACAACAGAAGCCTTGGCCACACGGCCTATTTGTAATCATTTTAATTGCTGTAACCTGGCTCAGCTATACCAATTCGTTTGACGCTAGCTTTCAGTTCGATGACCTGCCCTCTATCGTTCATAACGAAGAAATCACTTCCTTAGATCATTACAGCAAGGTTGCGGTCTGGACAGACATTCTTGGACGCCCCTTCAGCTATTTCACGTTTGCATTGGGATACGCTCAGTCGGGAATGGATCCACAAACCTTTCATCGAACGAACTTGCTTGTTCATTGCATCAATGGAGTCCTCGTTTATTTTATCGCGCTTTTCCTAATCGGTAAGGTGACGAAAAGTAACAATCAAATGACATCACGACTTGGCGCATGTTTTATAGCAGGTGTATTTATGCTTCAGCCAGTTCAAACAGGAGCGGTTACTTACATCATTCAGCGCATGACCGAATTAGGGACACTATTCTACTTACTGGGCACGCTCATCTATTGTTGGCAACGACCTCGATGGAGTTCATTAGCATTTGGAAAGCGGATAGTGTTTATTGCAAGTTTATTCTTCTGCCTCGTGATGGGGGTGCTTTCAAAGCAACACGCTGCATCGTTACCCATCATGTTATTCGCGTTGGAGTTGTTCCTGTTTGATCCAAAAGCTTGGAAAAAACCTTTCGGCATCATTACCCTTGGGTTGAGTGGTATAGGGTTAATCGTTCTATTTATGGATATGATTCCCACCGATTCCGATTTATCTCCCTTACAATATTTTGCGTCGGAGCAAGGGGTGTTGTTGCGTTACTGGAAACTCTTTTTTCTTCCTACCGACCTCACTGCCTATTACCGCTACCCTAACTTTGAATCATTACTCCAGCTCATCCCTTTGCTGTATTTATTGGCCAATGCTGCTATTATTGGATTAGCACTTGTTTTTCGAAAAACCTTTCCGTTCATCGCATTTGGGGTGATTTGGATCTACATTGCTCTAAGTATTGAAAGCTCTTTTCTTCCCATCAAAGATTTAATCTTTGAACATCGCATGTACCTTCCCATGTTGGGTTTTGGTTTTATTTTATGGGGTATAGGAATCGCGCTCCACAATTATATTCCCAAACGGTTGCTCCAACTTAGTGCTGTGCTTCTTCTAGGAATTTACAGTTACAGCACATACAAGCGTAACAAGGTTTGGCAAAATGCATTTACACTTTGGACCGACACAACAGCCAAGGCACCTAACAACGGTCATGCTTGGGCTGCGCTAGCTGGTTATTACGATAAAAAGCAAGATTTAGCTAACAGCATGAAGTACCTGCATAAAGCAATGGATGCAGAACCCGTCTTTGAGGCTGCATATAATTTGGGTAACTCCTATGCACAACTGCAGCAATGGAAAAAGTCAAAGCAGTTTTACGAACAAGCTATTGCCTTGAATCCCAAATATGCCATGGCATGGAATAACCTTGGCAATATCTACACCCGTCTTGGAAAAAGGCGAGAAGCCCTAACTTACTACGACACTGCTGTTCAGCTCGCTCCTGATTATGCAGATGCGCACTATAACCTGGCCTTAACAAGTTTGAAGGTAGGTGATATCGATGTAGCTGAAAGGCATTTTGAAATCATGCTTGAACTCAAACCCAATTTTAAAGGAGCTCTATTTAACCTCAGTAGGGTATATATTCGAAGAAGAAAATATAATGGTGCGATTGTAACACTCAATAAATTACTTGCTATTGCTCCCAATGATAAGCGCGCTTATGATCTGAGGAAGCTAGCCTATGAACAAAAAAACAGTTCCCAATAAATTGAAAAGTTGCTTTTTACCATTTGGCCAACTAATTTCGGTTTACAATCTAAATTCATGAGGACACTAAAACTTAAACATAAAATAGCTGCTGCCGTTGCCGTTCGATTGGAAGAACAGTATAACGAGTTAATGGATGAAATTCATGTGGGAGGTCATGATGAAGACGACCCACTAGAAATGGAGGCTGGAGAAGCTGGCCATGACACTGAGTCCAATAAACTCGCAAGCATTAGAAGGGAAGAGGCTGAGGAAGTAAAACGCCTGATTCAAACTTTCCGCAACTATCAGTTCCAAAAAGAAAAAGCTGAAGTAGAATTATTGTCGCTAGTAATGACCAACCGCGGAAATTTTTTCATTTCCAAAGCTTTAAAAGCGATTGAAGTTGATGGAGAAAAGTATTTTCTGATGGCTACAGACGCACCTGTTTATGCTAAAATGGAAGGAAAAAAGAAAGGTGATGCGTTTGAGTTCAACAACATCACCTTTAAAATTAATGACATTATCTGATTAATGTAGCTCATTTGCGCCGGGAGCTGGGGCATCGTTTTTCACCAAAGTCATTTCTTCTATGAGTCGGTTTGCTCCCGCAAATTTATCCACGATAAAAAGCACATATCGAATATCAACCATGATGTTACGACAGCGATTTTCATCAAAAATGTAATCGCTCATGGTGCTTTCCCATGTGCGGTCAAAGTTCAATCCAATCAACTCCCCTTTTCCATTAATAGCAGGACTTCCTGAGTTTCCCCCTGAAGTATGATTGGAAGCAATGAAGCATACCCTGAGTCGGTCATTTTTATCTTTGTAGGGACCATAATCCCTTGTTTGATATAACTCCACAAGCTTAGAAGGAACGTCAAACTCTGTTGTTGATGTATCCATTTTCTGCATAATACCTTCCATGGTGGTATAGTAGTCGTACACAACACCATCTCGTGGTTCATAACCAGCCACTTTACCATAAGAAACGCGAAGCGTACTGTTAGCATCTGGATAGTAACGTTGCTCATCTGGCAAGACTTCCATTTGAGCCTCCATGTAGACAGACATTTGTGCATCAATTTGTTCCTTGAAGGTGCCATATTTTTCACGAACCCGCTCATTGTAAGTATTTAGCAAAGCTGATGAAAGCTTGTAGATAGGGTCGTCACTAATTTTTGAAGCACGCTTAGTTTTGAAATTATCTAAATACGCATTGACACGCTCTTCAGTGCTAAAAATGCTCTTGTCAAAAACCTCAGCACTGTAATTATGTGGATCTTGAAAACGATCAAACAGAGTTGCAGAACGAAGGTCTTGCCTCACCGTATTGAGGTATTGCGGAAGCATGTGAGCCATCAACTCGAGGTCTACTAACTGCTGGTAATTTTTGAAATGCCCCTTCGTGGCTTTGCGTAGCTTGGTAATTATTTGTGCCTGCTGATCTTCAGTCAAACTTTCATCTAATAATTGCTCAAATCCACTGGCGAATCGAAGCACCTCAGGACCGTAATAATATACTTCAATAAGCATGTCCCTTGCAAGTGCGTACGGAGCCAGCGAGTCATAATTTGTGCGCAATGAAGGAAGCACATTTCCATATTTAGACTTCAGCTCATTATTATTTACCAAAGCAGATTCAAATTGGAATTCAAGCTTATGCTTTTGTTGGATGGCCCGTACCTCCCGGAGTCCTTTTGACTGGCCTTTCCACTTCTTCCAAGCGTTTGAGATACTTGACTGCTTGGCAGCATATTGAATGGATGTTAACTCATCCTTTGCCATTGCCTTTCCTATTATATCTAATGAAATGTCGCGCATGGCAATTTTTGCAGGGTTCCCTATATTCAACACGTAATCAATGTGGTTAGACACTACGTACTCCTCAGTTCTACCTGGGAATCCATAAACCATTGTAAAGTCTCCTTCGTCATATCCATTCAACGAAATGGGTAGGTGATGCTTTGGTTGATAAGGCACATTATCTTCATGGTATGGAGCTGGCTTACCATCCGGACTGGCATAAATCCTAAACAATGAAAAATCACCTGTATGCCTTGGCCACATCCAATTATCGGTATCAAAGCCGAATTTGCCAATTGAAGAAGGTGGAGCCCCAACAAGTCGAACATCCTCAAAACTTTCCGTTACGAAAAGAATGAACTGGTTCCCATAATAAAATGGTTGAATGAACGCGTTGTAATGTGTTCCTTCAGTAGCAGCTTTTAATAGTTTTTCCGAATGTTGCTGAAACGCTGCTGGGTCAGACGTACTCAGTGCTAAAAGCGAATCAGTTACATCTTCCATCCTTACAATAAAAGTGACTTCCAATCCAGGGTTTTTCAACTCGTCTGCCTGCGTATCCGCCCAAAACCCTTCTTGTAAGTAATTGTGATCAAGGGTAGAGTGCGATTGAATCCTCCCATAGCCACAGTGGTGATTTGTCAATACCAAACCTTGAGAAGAGATTACTTCCCCTGTGCATCCACCGCCAAAATGCACAACTGCATCTTTTAAGCTCGATTCATTTGCAGCATAAATATCTTCCGCACTTAATTTCATGCCCATTGTTTGCATCTCATTTTCCATCTGAGAAATGAGCATCGGAAGCCACATGCCCTCTTTACCCAAGCCCGTGAATGAGACAGCCAAAAAGCCAGCAATTAGAATTAACGTATTCTTCATATCCTTAATGATTTTGGAATGACGAAAGTAAGGAATCCTCAGCTAGAGCTCCCAATCGGGTTTTTGATTAATGAATTGTGTGATCCAATTAACATCCCGAACTTTGCGAAATGCATGATTTAGAGCCCCATTGGAATTGGCGAAACATTTATACGGCTGAAGAAGATGTTAGGTCACCTTTTTATGGTCGAGAATACAGTGAGTTTGAATTCGCCGACGCCATATATGACCACTGGATTCATCCCCAGTGGGATAACATTGGCTCTACAACCCTATTTATAAAACTCCTCTACACGGACTACCTGGATGGCTTTGCTGTAATTGAACTTATTGGGGAATGGAATGACACCTTGCATAATGACGTCATGATATTTAAACGCAACATCATTGACCCGTTAATTGATGAAGGTGTCGATAAATTCATTTTACTGGGTGAAAATCTCATGACTTTCCACAGCTCAGATGACAGTTATTATGAGGAGTGGTCAGAAGATATCGAAGAGGGGTGGATTGCCATGGTGAACTTTCAAGACCACGTAATGCGCGAATTTGATGATGCAGGGCTTGATCAATACCTGGTATCGGGTGGGAAATTGAATGACTTATCCTGGCGAACTTTTGAGCCTATGCAGTTATGCGATAAAGTACATGAGTTTGTTAACCGAAGAATAGCCTAATAAAGTAACATTCTTGCAGGTCTAAAATACCTTCAGTACCTCCCGGATTAGCACATGCACCTCCATACATATGAAATTGTCGACCACCTATAAAAGTTATAAGCCGCTCATCCTAAATGTGGTAACTTAACATCATTTAACATGCTTTTAGCATTAGTTCTTTTCGTATTTTCCCTGTTGTTATCAAAAAAGCTACTTTTGTAACTGTGAAAATTTTAAAACATATCCTTACTCCCATACTTGGACTTGTGGTAGTGCTAAGCACGTTTAGCTTTCAGCTTAACAAGCATTATTGTCTAGGGCGTTTGATGGATGTTTCACTATCTACAGAAGTTAGCTGTACTTCGAACAATACGGGTACGTGTGAGCTTGGATCCAAATCCCCATGCTGTGAAAACCACGCGGTAACTGTCGAAGGGAAAGATGTGGAGGCAAAAGCTCCAAGTAAGATTCCCGAATTTTCTGAGCAGACTGTCTTAACCTCTGCTGTAACTTGGTTAAAGGACCTTGTTTTTCAATTTATCTCTTCAAATACTAAAACGTTAAGTGACTCAGGACCTCCGCTTATTAAGGAGAAACAGCCTGCGTTCACGCAAGTCTTTTTGTTATAGACATTGATTCCGACAGCTAAATTTTAGAATCAATACTTAACAAATGACATATGAAAATCCTCGTTTTAGTTTTATTCGCATTAATTACATCAACTCTTTCATTCGGTCAGCAAAAAATCGACACAGCGCAGTTTGCCGTGCAAGGAGTTTGCGGTATGTGTAAAGAACGCATCGAATTAGGCGCCTCAATTAAAGGTGTCAAGTATGCTTCATGGGACAAAATCACCAAAACAATGACCGTTATTTACCGACCTAAGAAGACCAGCCCAGCAGAAGTTGAGCAGGCTATTACTGAAGTTGGTCATGATACAGAACATTATAAAGCTTCGGAAAAAGCATACAGCAACTTGCACCACTGCTGTAGGTATCGCGATTTAGACTCCCATTAATGCGTTATTTATGTTTGAGTGTGCTGCTGATGATATCGGCGGTATCACTAGCGCAATCAACACTGAAAGGTGTGGTTGTTACAAAAGACGCTTCACAGAATGCTCAACCAGTAGTAGGTGCACATGTTTACTGGCTAGGCACAAGTCAGGGTGAAGTTTCGGACATCAACGGTGAATTTGAAATCACTAGGATTGAAGGAGCTTCTAAATTGATAATATCTAGTGTTGGCTTTGCTTCGGACACCCTATTTATAACCGATGAACGCTTTATCTCGATTCAGTTAGAGCAAGCAGTAACGCTCAAAGAAGTTGAGATTAGTGGCAATGTTACATCCACTAAAATTGATCGGCTAAATGCTATAAAAGTTGAAGAAATTGGAATTGCAGAACTGCAAAAAGCTGCCTGTTGCAATTTAAGTGAGAGTTTCGAAACGAGTCCTAGTGTAGATGTATCATTTAACGATGCCATTACTGGTACACGCCAAATTCAACTGTTAGGCTTAGCAGGCCCTTACACTCAAATAACTACTGGAAATGTGCCTGATGTTCGCGGACTAGCATCAATCTATGGACTCAATTTTATACCTGGAACTTGGATAGAAAGTATTCAACTTAATAAGGGTACTGGTTCAGTATTAAATGGTTTTGAAAGTATTGCTGGCCAAATAAATGTGGAACTAAAAAAGCCTGAAAGTGCAGAAAAGCTTTTTGTGAACCTATACGGAAATCAAGGTTCGCGAATAGAAGCAAATGCCCATTCAGGAATCAAGCTCAATGAGAATTGGAGTACCGCCATTCTAGCTCATTACAAGCAGAACTTTTCTAAGCTCGATAGGAACAATGATAACTTTTTAGACATTCCACTTGGAACTACGTCAACATTAGCTAATCGTTGGAAGTATTCCAATATCAATGGGTTAAGAGGGCAATTTGGTGTAAAATGGACTTCAATGAATATTCAAGGAGGAGAAAGCAACTTTGAAAGCAGGGCGCAAACTCCAACTACCTGGGGACTAGAAACTGCAATTAGTCGTTACGAGGCCTGGTCTAAAGTAGGACTTGTTTCCACCAAGAACCCCGGAAGATCAGTGGGCCTGCAACTTAAAGCATCGAATTACGATCAATTGAGCTGGTATGGCTACAGAAGGTATATAGGAAAACAGCAATCGGGATATGCAAACCTCATTTACCAAGATTACCTTGGCACAACGAATCACGTGTTTAAGTCTGGGGTAAGCTTTCAATACGATGATTACGAAGAACAACTAGGAGATACCATGTTTATTCGGGAAGAACGCATTCCCGGAGCTTTCATTGAGTATGCGTACAATTTTGCAGATATCATAAACTTTACGGCTGGTGCACGTGTGGACCATCACCAATCGTTTGGAGCTTTTGTAACACCGCGATTTCACCTGCGTTGGGCTCCATCAGATATTCATACTTTTAGAATGGCTATTGGAAGGGGACAGCGTTTCCCAAGTTTAATTGCTGAAAATAATTCACTTTTGGCAAGTGGAAGGACAATCCACATCTTAGGAGATAACAGCGAGAACAACTTGTATGGGTTACAGCCTGAAGTAGCGTGGAATTATGGGTTGAGTTATACTTTTGATTTTAAACTCGGGTTTCGAGAAGGAAGCCTCCTCATTGACGCATATAGAACCCAATTTGAGAATCAATTGGTCACTGACCTCGATCGCCAGTCAGATGCGGTATACTTTTACAACCTAAGAGGGGAGTCATTTTCTAATAGCTTTCAATTTCAAATAAATTATGAAGTTCTTAAAAGACTAGATTTAAAATTAGCTTACCGCTGGTTTGATGTTCAGACAACTTTTAGTGATCAGCTCCTCAGAAAACCACTGATTGCAGCACATCGATCATTTCTAAACTTAAGCTACGAGACGCGGAACCGCTGGCAGTTTGATTTCACGCTCAATTGGCAAGGCGAAAAGCGACTTCCAAATACGGAAGACAAGGCTGTCACATATCAGCTTCCTGATTACTCTGAGTCATTTAGCACGATACACTTTCAAGTTTCTAAAACGTTTAGAGAAACATTTGACGTATATTTAGGAATTGAAAACATGCTAAACTTCAGGCAATCCAACCCAATTCTAGCGAGCGAAAACCCCTTTAGTGATCAGTTTGACGCAACCTTAATCTGGGGACCTGTATTTGGTCGAATGACCTATGCCGGCCTAAGGTATTACATCAAATGATAACAATTATATGATTTCACCCGCAACCCCTGAGAACGAAGAAGAGCGCCTTCAAGAACTTCTGAAGTACGAGCTGCTAGACACACTTCCTGAAGCAAACTACAATGAAATTGTAGAGCTAGCTTCAGCTATTTGCGAAGCTCCCATTTCACTAATTTCACTAGTTGATAGTAACAGGCAATGGTTTAAAGCAAAGCTTGGAATGGATGCATCAGAAACTCCGAGAACAGTTTCATTTTGTGGCCATGCTATTCATGAGGATGGTCTTTTTGAAGTTCCTAACGCACTCGAAGATGAACGGTTTCATGACAACCCACTCGTGACCGAAAACCCGAACGTGCGCTTTTATGCAGGAATGCCACTCGAAACATCTGCAGGGCATAAGGTGGGAACACTCTGTGTTATGGATGAGAAACCCCGACTGTTAACAAAACACCAGAAAAATGCACTGCAAATTCTCGGAAGACAAGTAATGCGCAATTTTGAATTACGTGCTGCCATGGACGATTTGAGGAAAACGTCTAAACAATTGATCCATCAAAAGGAATTGATAGAACAACATAATGCCGTTAACAAGCGAATCACTTCGATTCTAGCCCATGATGTTAAAGACCCCTTACAAGCGCTTGAAGGAATACTGAAATTAGCCAAGAGTGGTGCCATTGAAACAGAAGAGCTCCCTGATTTTTTTGGCCGAATTGCTTCAGACATTGTCAAAACCAGGAAGCTTATTCAAGATATCTTGCAATGGGGACATTATGCCGATGGGATCTCAGAAGATGAATTAGTTCCTATTAATTTATATGAGGCGGCGCGCGGTGAATGTGAACGACTGACTGAACCATGTGAGTCAAAAGGGATAGTCATTGAACTGGACATCGACCCAGAATATAAGGTACTCGGGAAGAGTTACATCCTCCAATTTGCTTTTAGAAATTTGCTTTTTAATGCAATGAAATATTCAAAGTCAGGAACCATAACAGCATCCGCAAAACACGATGGTAGTTCGGTTCAAATTTCAGTTTCAGACAATGGGCCGGGAATATCGCCACTACAGATTGAAGAAATTTTTAACCTCAAACAAAACAAAAGCAAAAAAGGCACAGCTGGTGAAGAAGGTGCTGGTGTTGGTCTTATTTTACTGCAAGAACTGCTTCATTCCCTCCATAGCAAACTCGAAATTAAATCCACACTTGGCGAAGGTGCTACCTTTTATTTCAAGCTTCCCTATGTAAAGTAGTTAACCATGTGTTGGGCAAAACTTTAGCATTTCGCTTAAACTGTGTTCAGTAGTGAAGGCTATTTTCGTGTTTTAGAAAATCAAATGTCATGAAAAAGCGCATAGCTATTGTTGCTGGTGGAGACTCCGCCGAACGGGAGATCTCGCTAAAAAGTGCCCAAGTTGTAATGGCACATTTGGACTTGTCGCAGTATATTCCAGTGCTCGTGGTAATGCACGACACCGATTGGCATGTAGAGCTAGATGGCTCAAGCTATCCCGTAGATAAAAATGCCTTTTCATATAATGTTGATGGGGATGATTTTTTCTTTGATGCTGCTTTTATTGCTATTCATGGAACACCAGGTGAAAATGGTATTCTGCAGGGCTATTTTGATTTGATACATATGCCCTATTCAACATGCGGAGCATTTCAAGCCGCACTTACATTTAACAAAGGGTTTTGCAACAGCCTTCTCCGTGGATACGCCATTCCTAGCGCAAAAGCAATTTACATTCGTGAAGGAGATGCTTATGACGCTGAAAAATGTGCCGAAGAGCTAGGCCTACCGCTATTTGTTAAACCGAATGAGGCGGGATCAAGTTTTGGGATTTCAAAAGTTAAACATGCCTCCGAATTACCTACCGCACTGGCTGAGGCATGGAAGCATTGCTCACAAGCCAATTTAGAAGCATTCATCAATGGACGAGAAGTTTCTTGCGGTGTACACAACCTCAATGGAAAAGTAGAAGCATTACCACTAACCGAAATAATTCCTGCTGGCGAGTTTTTTGACTACCGTGCAAAATATGAAGGAGAATCTCAAGAGATTACTCCAGCCAATATGTCAGCTGAAGTTACCCGCCAGGTTCAAGAGTTAGCGATTCAGGCTTTTGATGTTTTGCAATTGGAGTTTGTTGCACGTGCCGATTTCATCATTCAAGATGGACAGCCTTACTTAATCGAAATCAACACCGTCCCCGGGCTCAGCGAACAAAGTATTATTCCACAGCAAGTCCGTGAATCTGGAATAACTTTAAGTTCTTTTTTTAATCAATGGGTAGCTAAAACGTTGGGATAAGGAATATGTTTACCTGCTAAATACCCCGTTGTCCATGCGGCCTGAAAGTTAAACCCTCCTGTTACTCCGTCAATATTTAGCAACTCCCCTGCAACGGAAATGCGCGGATGTTTATGTAAAATCATGGAAGGCATATCAACCTCAGCCAAATCAATTCCTCCTGCTGTTACAAACTCTTCTTTAAAGGTTGTTTTGCCGCTACACACATACTGATCATTTGTAAGCACATTGACCAAACGGTTCCATTCTTTTTTGGAAAGCTCACACCACATTTTTTCTAAAGGTAAGTTTGCCCGATTAGCCAAATAAAACCAAAGTCGTTTTGGAATTCCAGTATAGCTACTATTCTTTATCCGTTTATTTGAGTTTCTATACGTTTTTGCCAATACCACATCACGCAACTCCTGTTCATTGTACCCTACCCAGTTTATGTGAACGGTAAACTTGTAGCTCTTTTCAGCTAGAAACAATGCCGCGAAAGCAGACAGTTTGAGAATTGCTGGACCGCTAAATCCCCAATGCGTTATCAGCAACGGCCCCTTAGAGACTAAATCATACCCTTGAATCTTAATATGCGCATTGCTAACGGAAAGCCCCATTAACTGCGTAATTTCATGCTTGCCTATATTAAATGTAAACAGGGAAGGGACCGGTTTAACGATGTTCAGGCTTAACGCGTCTAACCACCTAAAGCCCTTTTCATTAGGGCTTCCACCTGTCGCTATAATTAAGTGATCGACATGTTCATTTCTTTCTGCCAGTTGAAGGGAGACGTAATCTGAATGAGGTTCAACATGGTTGACCCTGACCCCGGTTTTAACTTCAACTCCCAACTTGACAATTGCAGTAACCAAACAATCAATAATGGTTTGGGAATTATTTGTAGTGGGAAACATTCGTCCGTCCGCCTCAGCCTGAAGCGTTACACCGTGATCTTGAAAAAATGAGATTACTTCTGGTTGACCAAAATGCCCTAATAATTTGCGCATTTCCCTTCCACCTCTGGGATAATTTAAGCTAAAAGGTTTAGCTAAGCTAAGGTTATGTGTTACGTTGCACCTGCCCCCTCCACTGACTTTGACTTTAGCCAAACAAGCATTTGACTTCTCAAGGATTACCACCTCAGCACTGGGGTGATATTTTTTCACAGCATAAGCGGCAAAAAATCCAGATGCTCCTCCCCCTACAATAGCCACTTTCATAGCACGAAGGTAGTGCTTGAGCCTTATCTTTGCATCATGATTCAATTTGAACTTTATTCAGTTGTGATTCCAATTCACATACTAGAAAATCGAAGCATACAACCTGAAGAGTTAAACCAACGGTACACGAAAGCCCCATTAGAACAGGATGATTACCTCATTCATTTGCGCTGTAAAAACCCAACTGAAGTGGCTAACATTACAGATCACCTTTTGCGTTTAGGCTTTAATTTCGACGATGATAAAAACAGTTCAACCGAGTTCACTGTCATGGCCAAAGAAGGATTATGGTGGCCTGTACCTTGGCTAATTGTAAAAGGGGAATTTGGTTGGTTTGTTGCAGATGTTGACGCACCTTTGTGATATGACGAAACACGCTAAACCTCATCAGCTCTTGCTCAAGCTATTCCGTGTTATTGGTTTAGCTGAAGGAACCTCATTTTTAGTTTTAGTTCTTATCGCTATGCCAGCAAAGTATTTGCTTGATCAACCGCTGTTGGTTAAGTATGTAGGTTGGGCTCACGGTTTACTCTTTGTTGCTTATGTCGCAACAGCATTTTATACCTTCATGGCTCTCAACTGGAAGTTCATCCAGTTCATTAAAGCGTGTATCGCCGCCGTTGTTCCCTTTGGGCCATTTGTCTATGACCGCATTATTTTAAGCGAGCTCAACGATTAGGTGTAGTTACGATTGTCCTTTTCGCAACCATACCGGCACCTCTGGTGGTACGTAGTCATTAAGGTATGGTATCATGGCATCCAAGTTTTCAAATTCCAATACCATTTTTGCGTAAACCGGTTTAAGTAAACCGTCAGACTCCATTCGTGCTAATAAATCAAAAAGCGCATCGTAATAGCCCAATTGATTATAAACTGCAATTGGCTTTCCATGAAGACCAAGCTGCGCCCATGTGAGCACTTCCATAAGCTCCTCCATCGTGCCAAAACCACCGGGTAAAGCCACAAATCCATCTGACAATTCGTTCATACAGTGCTTGCGCTCATGCATGGTATCAACTTCAATCATTTCAGTTAAACCTTCATGTGCTATTTCCTTGGTTTTCAGAAAACTGGGAATCACACCTATTACTTCACCTCCCGCCTTCAGTGCGCCGTTGGCCACCGCTCCCATAACACCACGCTGTGAGCCGCCATATACGAGTCCAATTCCTGCATCTGCTAGCAGCCTTCCCACACGCTGAGCTCCTTGAACAAATTCGGGGTTGTGACCTTCTGAGGAACCACAGAATACAGCGATACGCTTTATTGGATTTTCCATAGCGCAAATGTAGCAGAAGGTAAGGGTTGAACGAAGAAAAGCTCAACAATGTTGAGCCTTTCATCTTTTTAGTATTCAAGCCGTTTACACGCTCATGGGAACCTCCATCAGCAATAAGCGCGAATTTTCTGTTGCCTCCATATTGAACTGGGTGGTATCCCACATGCCGTATCCATCGCGTGCATTGAGCTGTTGACCATTAATGTTAACGGATCCCTTCAATACAAAAACATACATTCCATTTCCTGGCTTTTTCAAATCATAAGACGCTGTCTTTCCTGGCTCAAAATCTCCCAAGTGCCACCAAGCGTCTTGGTGTACCCACACCCCTTGGTCTTGCTTGTTAGGAGAGAGGATTTGATAAAACGCATTTTTTTGTCGGATATCTGCTATAGAAATCTGATCATAACGCGGCTCAACATTTTTCTTGTTTGGAAACATCCAAATCTGCAAGAACTTTACCTCCTCGTCTTTATTCCGGTTGTATTCACTGTGAAATATACCTGTGCCAGCACTCATCACCTGAACATCTCCCTCGCGAATGACAGCTGTATTTCCCTTACTATCTTTATGTTCTAAATCGCCCGAGAGTGGAATAGAAATTATTTCCATATTGTCGTGGGGATGGGTTCCAAATCCTTGCCCTGGATTGACACGATCATCATTGAGTACGCGTAGCACTCCAAAGTTCATCCTTTCTGGATTGTAGTAGTTAGCGAAGCTAAACGTATGGTGGCTGTCGAGCCATCCATGATTTGCATGCCCTCTGGTGGTAGCTTTATGTAATACTGATTTCATGGTTTTGTTTTCTTTATTGGGAATATGATTGAAGCCAACTTGATTCATCAACTTATCATAGGTTGATGATGATTCTTTCGTTTGTGCAACCAATGGCAATAGGCTTAAGCCAGCACCGCTAGCCAATAGTTGTTTCAAAAATCCGCTGCGTTTCATACGATATTAGATTTAGCGTTATCCTCGGGAATGTTCAATAGCTGTTCCAGTGATTTCCGTTCTTGATTGGCCTCTTCTTTAACCTTTAAATTATCAGGCAACTGAGCTGCATTTCCCGGGTATCCAATTGCTGTCATTACAACCGCGTCGAAATCGGAGGTATCCACTTGGAATGCGGCAATTAAGTCACCTTTATTGAATCCGCCCATTTGATGAACAGAAAGCCCCAAATTTGTGGCCTCCGCAGTGAGGCAAGCCATTGCGGCTCCCACATCGTAATGTGCGTAATCATTGGGTTTACCATTATGGGTGAATGTTCGCTTTGCAAAGGAGGCTATGAGCATCGGAGCTTTACTTGCCCAAGTTTGATTGCCTGGTAGTAATGCCGATAGCAGTGCATCATATTCAGGCTCTCCTTTTCGTCCGACAATAAAGCGCCATGGCTGCTCATTAAAACAGCTTGCAGACCACCTTGCGGCCTCCAACAGGTGTAAACGCACCTCATCAGAAATTGGGTCTTTTAAAAATGACCTTGCACTCCAGCGTTTTTCGAGCACTGAAGTTAAGGTTACTGCTTTTCCTTCTTTTACCTTCATAACTTATAACTTGTGAATTACAAAGGTGAGTATCACAGCGCAGCAAGTACAGGTAAAAGTAATGGGGTCAATGGTATTTTTTACGGATAGCCTCCCTGAAAGTCTGAAAACTCATTTCAGTTTGAGCCCGAAAAAACTTTCCAAAGTGTGCAGGATCGTTGAACCCCAAGTTGTACCCAACCTCCTTGCTGGTTAACTCGGTAAACAATGCCTCTCGCTTCGCCTCTAATGCTATTCGGTCTTGGATGTACTGTTTTGCGGAGGTTCCTAAAAATGAGCGGACCACATCGTTTAAGTGATTTGCCGTGATGTGCAATATGGCTGCATACTCTTTCACTTGATGCTTTTCCTTAAAATGATTTTCAACTGTTTCTTTGAATTGGTTAACAAGAAGTGCACTCCCGGCTTGGCCCACCTTATCAACCGAAGGGTTCGCAGTACATTGCTCATGTGCACCAATCAAAAAGAGCTTTAAAAAAGCACCTAACGCTTCATACTTAAACGGCTGATTGCCTTTGTAATGAGAAAGCATCTGCCGAACATATCCCAACAAATTTTGGTTCGATTCTCCTAACAATAGCGGTGGATTTTCTCCAGCCTCATTATTTATGCTCAAATCTGAAATGAATGAGGTTCGAATGCCATTATTGACTAAAAATTCTTGCGTAAAAAGAATGGCAAACCCCTTAGGCCGTTCCTTTAATATCAATTGGTGCACCTGATTTGGGCGAACAAAATAGAGTTGGCCAGGCTTAATGGTATAATCACAAAAATCTATGTGATGCCGTCCTTTCCCTTTTAAAATCCAAATTACGGTATAATACGCATGCCGGTGAGGAAGGTCGGCCTGACCTCCAGTGAGGTCATAAATAGCTTCCATTTCTTTTACAGCAAAAGTCAAATCAGGTAATTCCGGCACTAATTCTTCATACCGTTTAATTTCTACCTCCCCTGCCGAATTGTTTTGATAAATCACGCTTGCAAAAGTAACGAATGTGCTCCATGAATTAAACGCTTGTATATTTCATGATTTTTAACAAATTTGTCAAGACTTCCATTTTATGACGAAAGAGTTAGAAACTGAGCAGCACATCAAGGAAACGGCAAAACGCCTTTTCTTTCGCGACTTAAAGCCGCGTGCAACTACGCAAGAAATTGCAGATGCTGCCGGGGTTAACCGTGCCCTCATTCATTACTACTTTCGCAACCGCGACAACCTCTTTCAAATCGTTTTAAAAGAAGCGATGAGCAGGGTGCATGGAATAGTTGCTTCAGCCTTACTAAACGATAAGCCATTCAAGGAAAAAATAGCAAATGCTGTGGAAGCAATGATTGAAGAAAAGCAAGCTTATCCTGGCCTAGAGACGTTCGTCATTATGGAGCTCAATAAAATGTCGTGTGGAGGAGCTAGCATCGTACCTGAAGAAGAAGTTCTTGCTATTGGCAATACCTCCGACCAATTCTTACATGAAATAGAAGAAGCCATTGAACAAGGAATTATCGCACCGATTCCTCCTAAACAATTCATAATCAATTTAATGAGCTTATGCAGCTATCCAGTTGTTGCAAAACCGATCTTAGCTTCTGTGCTTAACCTCGATCAAAAGGCTTATGCAGTAGCTATGGAAGAGCGCAAAGCTGTTATATTAAAGTTGCTAATACCGAATTAATATTTTTTTGTCATTTATTTAACATTTTTGTTAAACAGGTTTGTTGAACTTTGCGCCTCATTAATTGTTTAACGAATCACATGACAAAACACACGGGTATGTACCCTAGCACCTTACTATCACTAAAAGGCTTGTTCTACCTGACACTAATCGGACTACTCTTGATTAGTTGCGAACGTTTTGAAGGAAGTCCATTTGAGGTTACTGAAAGTGAACCGCGTTACAATGACGTCAACACCGCTCGTATTGCATCGCTGCCCAAAAAAGATACGATTGTGTTCGCATTTATTGGCGATACGCAACGCTTCTATGATGATGTACGGGATGCTGTTAATGCCATAAATAAAGAGCAAATCGACTTTACCATAATTTCTGGTGACATAACCGATTTCGGCTTGAAGGAAGAGTATGACTTAATGATTGACATCCTCAACGACTTAGATCAACCCTATGTAGCATCAATAGGAAATCACGACATGATAGCTCAAGGACGTAAGAACTTCAAGCGGTATTTTGGTGATGAACACGTTAGTTTTCAAGCAAGTAAGTTTAAGTTTGTATTGCACAACACGAATAGTGTAGCAATGGGCTTTGATCGCAGTTTACCAGATATCAACTGGCTTCGCGAAACCTTTGAGGCAACGCCCAATGACGTTCAACTCATTTCCTTGTCGCACGTACCCCGTTCAATCCCGATTTCGACCCAGCACTATCAGAACCTTACCACAACTTGTTAAATAACACACCTAATCATCTGCTTTCGTTGCATGGGCACTTGCATACCCAGCGCGAATGGCAGCATGGAAATGTGCATTATGCGAACAGCAGTTCTCCTTCTAAGCGCACATATATGGTTGTTCACGTTTCAGGTACTTGGTTTGAAATAACACACAAATCATTTTAATGATGAAACGATTGCTCGCAGTATTGCTTTTTACAATTGCTTCAACTCTTACACATGGGCAAAAGCATGCGTACAGTGTTTTTGCTATCGGTCAATACGGAGGGAGTTCTGGTAAACAATCGTTGGGTATTGGATTGGAGTCGAACAGTCAGCGCTTTGCACTAGACGCGCGCGTTGGCCGGACACCTCATAGCGATGTTCCAACAATTATTAGTCCCTCCCTGCGCTTCTTGTGGATACCTTTTCATATTAAAGTGGGAGAACGGTATCAATTTAAGCCCGTTGCAATTGGCGCCATGATAAGTGGTCATTTCTACCCAGGATCAGAGCTCACTTGGGCAGGTGATTATGAGAGCGGCTATTATTGGTGGAGCAGGAATTTGAGGATTCACCCTGTTTATCAAGTAGCTGTTCAGCGACAGTTTCATAATTCCATACTTTTTTCTAAAATGAGCATGTTTTTTGAAGCCAACTCGAACGACTTGTACATTGCATCATATTATTCAAATAGCACAGAGTTATTGTTAACAGACATCATTAAGATGGGAGTAGGAGTTCGCTTTCATTTCCATTAAGGTCAAAAAAAAACGCCACCTCATGTGAGGTGACGTTTCTTGCAAAACAAGGCCAATCTTATTTTAACCTTGTGCTTTCAAATTGATATCTAATTCAATATCGTCAGCTAAAACCATTTCTTTAGCTCCACTTGACCAAGCAACGTCATATTTTTGACGGTCGAAAACAAGCTTTCCAGTCATCGTTCCAGCTTCTTTGTTAATAACAACATCAGTAACAGTTTCTTCATGCGTAGTTCCACGAACAGTTAAGTTACCCGTTAGTGTGTTTCCTTCACTGCCTGTAACTTCAAAAGATGCTGTTGGGTGTGTTGATACATCAAAGAAATCTGCTGAACTTAAATGCCCTATTAGCTTGTCTTTTGTATATCCTTCTTCCGGTTGATAGTTTTCGTCAGTTGCCATCATTGAAGTCATATCAACTGTGAATGAGCCACCTGTTACCATTCCATTATCAACTGTAACACTTCCTTCTGTGAAATTTAGTGTTCCTGTATGTTCTTTAACCCCTAACATTTCACCTCTCCACAACAAGTTGCTGTTTTCGGTATCAATTGTCATGGTCATTGGAGCTGACTCTTCAACTACCTCTTCTTGAGCTGTTGCGTCAGTTGTTGTTTCTGTAGTCGCCTCTTCGCTTCCACCACCACATGCAGTAAAAAAGAAGGCCGCTGCCGCTATTGGTAAAAATCTTAGTTTCATTGTATTGAGTTTATGGATTAAAATATATGTAGCTACAAACATACATATATGTATATACATATAAAAGAAAAACACACCAAAAATGAGTTTGAGTTTTCCTGGCATAAAAAAAGGCGCTTAAAAGCGCCTTTTTTAACCTCTTGTGCAGAAGCTATCTTATTTGTCTCCGCCTAGAATAATGGGTAATCCACCATCTCCTGAGCCAATAACAACAACCTTTGCATTTTGCGAGTTTGACAATGCTTCAGTTGCCTGAATTCCTTTCTCCTTCAAAATCTTATCGGTTAGGGATGCACTGAGAATGCGGTTAGCTGCAGCTTTACCTTCAGCATCGATGCGGCGGCGTTCGGCTTCTTTTTTCTCACGAGCAATGAGGTAATCAAATTTTTGCGCCTCTTGATCGGCTGCTAATTTTTCTTCAATTGATGTTTTAATACTTGCAGGCAACTTAATACTCCTAAACAACAATGCCTTTAATTCAAGGTGATTATTGTTCAAAATTGCTCGGGTATTTTCCTCAATGCGATCTTCAATTTCTTGACGTTTTGAAGCGTATAACTCTTCAGGCGTATACTGCCCAATAATTCTACGAACAGCAGACCTTAACTCCGGGCGAATTAAATTCTCTTCGTAATTAATTCTAAATTGTTGGTAAAGGTACCCTACACTATCAGGTTCTGGGCGAAACCTCACAGAAACATCCAAGTTAATGGATAACCCATCAACTGAAAGAACATCCATGGTCTCTTCAATTTGATTTTCTGAAATATCGAAGTAGTATACGTCGTTCCATGGCGCTACAATATTCAATCCTTCACGCAGTGGATTGTCTACATCCAATCCTGAGCTATACTTTTTAAATACTACTCCCCTTTCAGTTGGCTCAATAACGACAACTGCCTTAGAGACCGCAACGATGATTACAATAATTACAAAAAATATTCCTACCCATCGCATGAGTTTGCTAGGGTCAATTTCTACTTGTTGATTTGACATATCCTTATTTAAATTTTTGATTCGTTCAAAGTTAACTAGAGTGAGGCGATTAATCCCTTCCTCCTGTGTAATGATTAACAGCCATAACCTAGTGTGGTTCAAAACATCACGGTTATTTCATCGCTTTTGCACTACCGCTTATCCCAAATGGCGAAATGCTCCCATGCGAATACTTACTTTTATAGCATGATAGCATTAGATCACTTGCGCGCAACACGCGCTCATTTCGTTAAGGTCCTCAACCTATTATCAACTGAACAGCTCAATCATATTCCAGCAGGTTTCAATAACTCGATTATTTGGAATATTGGACATGTGGTAACGACCATGAACCTCTTGGTATACAAAAACTCCAACTTACCCATGAAGCTGGATGACGATTTTATTGCCTGTTACCGAAAGGGTTCAAAACCCAACGGTGCCATTGACAATTCAGAAATCAAGTTCATTAGCGATATACTCACCCAATCTGTGGATCAGCTCACTGATGATTGGTGTGCGGGGAAGTTTGAAAAATATACCACTTATGAAACGAGCTATGGAGCCACATTAAATAATGCAACTGAGGCCATTCAGTTTAATACTGTTCACGAGGCCATGCACTTAGGTTATGTGAAAGCCATGAGTAAGTTAGTTTAACGGACATACTGCTTAATGACTGCCGAAAACTTAGTCCGCTCTCTATCAACATTTGAAATTCATACGCTTCAAACACGTTTGGAACAAGCATACCTTGATGAAGGTAGCGGACCTGCTCTTGTCTTTTTACATGGTTTTCCAGATCACGCAGGAAGTTGGGACGATGTTATTGCCGAACTTTCGAAATCGTTCAGGTGCATTGCTCCTTTTTTACGGGGCTATTTTCCCACTGAAACTGCTCCAGACGGTGACTATAGGTTAGCAACTGTTGCAGCCGATGTGCATGCGCTGATGGAGCAGTTGGACATAAAAAGCTACCGGATTGTTGGTCAGGATTGGGGAGCTGCTATTGGTTATTTGATGGCAAATGCATATCCCGACAACATAACAGGACTTGTAGCTTTGGCGCTGCCACATTCGGCATACATTAAGCTCAACTTATCCACCCTAATTAAGGCTCGGCATATCTTTTACCTAGGTAATCCTAAAAAAGCGGTGAAGCGGTTTCAAAAAAATCAGTTTAGTTATTTGAACACCCTGATGCACCGTTGGGCACCTAATTTACCTGACTTAAAGACACACATTAATACCATGCGTGCTTGTTTTGAGCTGCCGGGTAGAAGTGCAGCAGCTCTAGCTTATTATTGGGACATGCGCAAAAAAAGCGGGCGATTAAAAAGTGGGCGATCATACACCGATTTACCTGCGTGTAGAACCCTTGTAATTGCTGGAGAGCAAGATGGAGCAATTGGATTAAAGCCGTTTAAACAGATGGCTAACCATGCAGCTTTTGAAGTGCGTTTCAGTAAGCATGCCGGCCATTTTATTCAACGTGAAGATCCAAACGCGGTAATTGAGGCAGTGCTAAGTTTGACTAAAAACGTGCTCTAATTAGCAGCGCGTGAGGGGGTGGAGCGATACCCCACAGCGAACTAGGTGAGCGAGGAGTTTAGCAGAAAACCCGACCAGCCCTGATTTCATGAAGGGGTGGGCACGCCCAAAGCATTAATGAGGAAGCCTATCTCGAACCAACCCGTAAAGGTATGTGCCACCAATTGCTGCTATGATTACGATTAAAATGGGGACAAAGCCTGCACCTACTAACGTGAACATGGGCCCCGGACAAGCCCCAGCGAGCGCCCATCCCAGTCCAAAGGTGATTCCGCCGATGAGGTACCTGCTTATACTCGGATTTTTTGCTTTGATATAAATGCGTTCACCATGGAAGTTTTTGACTTTAAACCGTTTAATAAGCTGCAAGCCTAGAACGCCCACTGCAATGGCTGATGCGATGATGCCATACATGTGAAATGAATCGAACTGAAACATTTCATAAATCCTGAACCATGAGGCAGCCTCTGACTTGAACATGGTTATGCCAAAAACGATTCCTACTGCTAAATATGAAAGGTACTGCATGTTAAAATAAAATTGGGAAAACAACATGAATCATGGTTAAGCCGCCAATGAAAAAGCCTACAACGGCAATGAGCGAGGGCCACTGTAAATCACTGAGGCCAGAGATGGCGTGACCTGATGTACAACCACCTGCGTAGCGCGCACCAAACCCCACCAGCGCGCCTCCAATAATAAGCAGGGCCAAATTGAATGGATCTGATAAACTATCCAAACTGAAAAGTTGATTTGGAAGGTAATTGGTACCCGCATCTGCAAACCCCAATTGCTGCAAATCACTAATTGTTGCAGGGTTAATTGCCACTGAAGCATCCTCACTCAGTAAAAATTGTGCGATGAAGCCGCCAATAACCGAACCAATAACTACCATAATGTTCCACCGTTGTGCTTTCCAGTCGAAGTCGAAAAAATCTGCCTTATTGCCGGCACCGCACATGGTGCACATAGTTCTGAGGTTTGCTGACATACCGAAGTTCTTCCCCATGAATAGTAGGGCAAACATTACGAGTGAAATCATAGGGCCTGATACATACCAAGGCCAAGGATCATAAATCCAATTCATAGTGCGTGTTAATTTTAGGTTTACAAAGAAAGTGGGTGAAAACAAGTTAATCAGTAACCTAGGTTACATTCCTGAATTAGAAGTGTATCAGCTTTTTTTCCGAATGAACGTAATGATTTTACAATTGCCTAGAGCGTATAGGTTAAACTCGATTCCCAACTGTTGTCTTCGCGATCGTTAATGTTAACATGTTCATGCGCATGATGAAAGCCCGCTTCTGCTTTCCAGTGGCTGTTAAACTGTATCCACATTCCGGCAAAACTCCAATTTTGGGTAAGTGCTTTAGGAACGATACCTGTATTGAGGTTGAGGAATATTTCGTTGAACACCAAAATGCCCCAATGGTGATTTTTTGTATTGGGATTGAAGGGCACTTGAACTTGCAAACGATACCGCAGCCTATTTTTTCGCTTAAATCCAGTTTGAAGTCCATTCCTTTCTTGGGCAACTGATGATTTTATAAAGCGCTCTTCCAATCGGAATCTATGTAACATCTGAGCGTGGTTCCACCTGCTTGTAGTTATTAAGTCTTGAAACACATTGTGCTCCAAATGTGGATTGCCGTTATTTAGCGGGTAATGCAGGATAAAACTGTACCCAACTCCAAGCCGATTTTGCTCAGTGACCTGATAATAGATCGATGGCCGAATGATGAATTGCTGCCAGAGGTTCAAGAAATCAGCTCGTCGGATAGCAATTTGCCCTTTAGCCGCGAGCTTTTCACCAATGTCTCCTTCAATATACCCGTTTGACCATATGTTCAAGTTATGAGCACCACTTTGGGTGTACGCTACAGGACGGAGGACCAACACCCCAACCACCAATAACCCTAAAATTCTCAACATTGCTTCACGTTTTTGATACGGGAGGCAAAACTAAATGGGGCTTTTGTGGAAGTTAGTTACAAAAGTAACACAGCGAAAAACGCACTGGTGCACATAAGTCTATACAACTAGTCCAACCCTAACAACTCAATGGCATTGCGCCTAATCTCAATATAACCTTCTTGCTCCATTTTTTTCAGTAGCCTGGAAATAACTACACGCGATGTGTGCATTTCTTGTGCTATTCCTTGATGTGTAAGCTCTAGCGTTCGCTTCCCCGTTACACGAGATTTTTCAGTCAAATACTCTTTTAAACGCTGGTCCATCCTTTCAAAGGCAATACCATCTATGGTTTCCAACAGTTCATTTATGCGACGATGATAGCTATTAAACACAAAGTTCCTCCAGGTTCGGTATTTGGTGGTCCAAGTATCAATGTTGCCCATTGGAATCATTAACAACGTAACATCCGTTTCCGCAACCGCTCGTATTTCACTCTTTGCATCTCCCATGCAGCAGGTCATTGTTATGGAGCATGTATCTCCTTTTTCGAGGTAGTACAGCAATAGCTCATCTCCCTCTTCATCTTCTCGCATGATACGTATAGCACCTTCAAGAACAATGGGCATTCCTTTGATATAGTCGCCTATATCTAAGATGAGTTTTCCGGCTGGCACTTCCTTCAAAACAGCTATAGATTCCATTTCACTTATCAACGCTGGCTCAAAAGGAAGTTTACTTATACTGAGGTCTTTCATAATTTGCAAAATAAAGCAATCTCATTGCTATCACATGTTGGGGTTTGGTTAATGTTGGCTCATGAAAATTCAATGGTCGTGTTCGGCCTCTTCTTTTTTCCATTCTGCGAGTAAAGCATAGGCTTGGCTCATCGCTAATTCTTTCCCTACCAAATCTTGTTCAGCCCACGTAATTTCTCGAAATCCCATAGCTTCTTTACCCAATTTAACCGCTATCGGGGTGAAATGCCAACTCCCTTCATGTTGCTCTACTTCAAACGCATAGGCTTTACCTCCTATGTCGACAACAGCATCTTCGGGAAGCACCCAGTTTGCCGAATCAATTGACTGAACAACTCCAGACACGTACATCCCGGGCAGCAGCCCTTCAGCATTGCCCGAAAGATCAGCATGGATATGGATTGCCTTTGGTTCTTGTTCAAAGTTTTTTCCGATCAAATAGATAGCAGCTGAATACTCCTTTTCACCAGTTGCAGTGGTAGAAAAAGTGACTTCTTGTCCTTCTTGAATACGATGGATATCGCGTTCAAAAACCATAAAATCGGCATGCATATGTTCCATATTTACCACTTCAACTAATACTTGTTCTGGGAGAACATACTGCCCTGTATTCACATGAACCATTCGAACAAAGCCATTAAACGGAGTGCTAATTGGAACGTGCTTAACAATTTTACCAGCAGAAACTTCAGTTGGATTTAACCCCAACAACTCCAATTTATGATGTAATCCGCTAGCTGCAGATCTTGCACGCTCGTAGTCCATTTTAGCGCGGATGTAGTCCTCTCCTGAGTTCACTTCAGACTTTCTGAGTTTACCAGCACGCTCAAATTGTGCTGCTGCAAAAACTTCAGTTTGAAATGCCTGTTGGTAATCTGTTTGGAGATCAATTAAGTTGGGATGGGTGAGCTCAACCAGCACGTCTCCAGCTTCGACCTGCTGACCCTCGATCACATGTATTTTAGACACATTTGCAGGAACAAGTGCTGTTACATTTGCTTTGTTTTGAGGAGGCACCTCTAATGTTCCATTAACTTGTATTGGATCGGCTAATTCCCGTTGTTCAATGTTTCCCACATTTAATTTCAAGTATTCTACTTGATTAATCGTTAACTCAAATCCTCCACCTGCTTTTTCATGCGGCTGATGATTGTGCTCTTGTTCTAAGTCATGTGCATGATTATGGTCATCATGGTTTTGACCACATTGAATTGTAAGCAATGCACATACGATATATATTAATGTTCTTTTCATAACGAATTTCCTGAAATAAGTAGTAATGAATAATAAGAGGTATTCACAGCTTTAACTGCATCCAAATAAGCCATACGCACCGAAAGCGACTCATTCAATAACTGAAAATAAGTGACCACATTAATGGATCCAGCCTCCCAGCTCAATTGGGCTTGTTCCTCAAGAAGCGCTGCTTGATTCAATGCAACGCGCTGATAATCGGCAACAGCTGCTTGGTTCTGACGATAGCTGGCCTGTTCCTGAATGAGGGTTTCACGCAATTTAAGCGCGTGTTCTTCAGCTCGGTTAATTGCGAGCTCTCGCTCTACCTGTGCAGTTTTGGATGCTGCGCGTTGATTTCCAAAAAATAAGGGAATTGATACCCCTGCACTCAGAAAGGAAAACCGATCCGAACGTTGTGCTATAGATCCATTATCAACGGGGATTCCCACCATAGACAAATTGGTATAGCCCAAACTAATTCCAGGTAGCCATTGTTGGGTTGCAACCTGTGTTTTACGCTCAGCAACCTGTACCTGTTGTGCGTGCATACCCAGTATTGGGTTATTTTCTAGCCGAGGTTCCTCAGCAAGCAAAAGCGGTTCAAAAGAGGTGTTAAACTGCACCACCTCGCTCGTGTCTTGAAGCAATGCGCGCAATTGCGATTCTGCAATGACTCGTGCCGACTCCGCCTTTCGTGCAGCCTGCTTTGCTTTCATTGCTTGAAGGGAAGCTGCAGTGAGCTCAAGCTTTGTGGAATGGCCTGCTTGCTCCATCTCTTCATAACTCGACAGTACTGCTTTATAAAGTGAGTCTCGCTTCAGCATCAAGTCATACTTTGCCTCGGCGCTAGCTAAGTTGTTCCAAGCTGTTCTAACCATAAATGCCAGTTCGTTTGCAGAAACTTTGTAGCTCCACTCCCGCTCTTCAACCAGTGCTTTTGCCCATTGTCGTTTCTTTAAATAAAGGGTAGGAAAGTCTAACCGCTGGTTAACACTCCACAAAAAATCTTCCTCTGCGCTATTATACGCTCCCAGCTGAATAGCAAGCGCGGTTTTAGGAATACTGAATGCCCTGATTTTTTCTGCACTTGCCAAATCCTTGTGCAAGGCAGACCGCTTGAGCATCCTATTATTGGATTGCGCCATTTGAATGGCTTCTTCAGCCGAATTGACCGTGGACTGACCACACGCTATTCCTACAATAAATAGCACTGAAACTGTTAACACTACCGGTTTAACAGGCTGTGAACGTTGAGTAATCCAATGGTACAAAATTGGCAGCACAAACAACGTTAAGCACGTTGCCGTTACCATTCCTCCTATTACCACTGTTGCCAACGGCTGTTGCACTTCGGCTCCTGACGATGTAGACATAGCCATGGGGAGGAACCCAAAAATATCGGTTAATGCCGTTAAAAGTATTGGTCGAATTCTGCGTTTGCCTCCTTTAAGAATGCGCTCCGTGAGCGTTCCATCTTCGTCCTTCAGCTCATTCCAACTGCTTATTAAGACCAGTCCGTTCAATACGGCTACACCAAATAGAACAATAAACCCTACCCCGGCAGAAATACTGAATGGCATATCCCTCAACCAAAGTGAAAACACGCCACCAATGGCTGCCATTGGGATGGCCAGGTAAATCATAACTGCTTGTTTAAATGACCCTAACGCCAAATAGATGAGGATAAAAATAAGGACGAGCGATATAGGAACAACTACTTGCAATTTGGCTGTAGCTCGTTCCAGGTTCTCAAAAGCTCCTCCATACCGAATAAAGTAACCCGGAGGAAGGGTTAGTTTTTCATCGAGAACCTCTTGAATCTCTGTCACCATAGACTTCACATCCCTTCCGCGAACATTTATTCCCACGTAGGTCCTGCGGTTCGTATTATCTCTACTAATTTGCATTGGACCCGGAACATAACTCACTGTAGCCAGCTCTCCCAAAGGCACTTGGTTTCCACCTGCGATAGGCACCAATAACGATTCTACATCAGTTAGCGAGGAGCGCAATTCTTCCTTCAACCTCACTACAAGCTCAAATCGTTTCTCGCCTTCAAAAATGATTCCCGCTGACTTTCCTGCAAATGCCATTTCAATTAGGTCATTTACTGCTTGAACAGAAACGCCATATTGTGCGAGTTTCTTGCGGTTGTGCTGGATAGTGATTTGAGGAAGTCCATCGGTTGCTTCAACGCGCCAATCACCAACACCTGGTATACCTTTAATGAGGTCACCAATTTCTGCTGCCTTCTCTGCTAAAGTTTCAAGGTCATCACCAAAAAGCTTTATTGCCACGTCTTCCCTCACTCCAGTTAGCAGTTCGTTAAACCTCATTTCTATGGGCTGAGTAAACTCAAAGTTTACTCCGGGAATTACTGCAACAGCCTTTTTCATAGCAGCTACGAGCTCCGCTTTTGACCGTCCTGAATCCCACTCCGATTGAGGCTTGAGTGTAACAATGCAATCGGCAACGTCCATAGGCATTGGGTCAGTAGGAACTTCAGCTACACCAATACGACTCATAACGTGTTCTACCTCACTGAAATTCATCAACACAATGCGTTCTGCTTCAGTTGTCGCTTTAATGGTTTCGTCTAAGGAACTCCCAGGCCTTAAAATGGTATGAAAAGCCACATCACCCTCATCGAGTTGGGGAATAAACTCTCCTCCTAACGTGGAATAAAGTCCTACAGCTAACGTCAAAAGGCACAGCGCCACCCCTAAAACTAGCTTTGGCATTTTTAAAGCAGGTATCAAGGCGCGCTCATAGGCGCGTTCTAGCATTGCAACAATGCGCCCTCCCCACGATTGAGACTCTTGGTCTGGAATACGAATTACCCATGCCGACATCATTGGAACGTAGGTCAAACAAAGTAGCATGGCTCCCAACATGGCAAACATAAATGTGAGCGCCATGGGTTGAAACATTTTCCCTTCAATGCCTTCAAGTGCTAGTAACGGTACAAAGACTACAAGGATAATCAGCTGGCCAAAGAATGCAGATTGCATCATACTTCCGGCTGCCCAACTCGTTTCGCGTTCCCGTGCTTCTCTGCTCAAAGCAACACCATCAGCTCGTTTACGTTGGAAAGCGAAAACAGTGCCTTCAACAATGATTACTGCACCGTCTACAATAATTCCAAAATCAATAGCTCCCAAGCTCATCAAGTTGGCCCAAACACCAAATGCATTCATTAAGGTAAATGCAAATAACAAGGCTAGCGGAATTGTAGAGGCTACTATTAGTCCTCCACGCCAATTACCCAGCAACACAACCAAAACAAAAATCACAATCAATGCCCCCTCAATCAAGTTGTTGCGCACAGTAGCTGTTGTACTTTCAATCAAGTCACTCCGATCCAAAAATGGCTCAATGCGCACCCCAGGTGGTAAGGATGCTTGAATGGAGCTCAGCCGTTTATTTACGGCATTAATTACATCATTTGAGTTAGCTCCCTTCAGCATCAAAATCATTCCGCCAACGGCTTCTCCATTTCCATCTTTGGTAAGGGCTCCATAGCGCACCGCTTTTCCCAACTTTACTTGAGCAACATCTCCTATAGTTATTGGAACTCCCCCAAAATTCGCTACAAGAACCATCGCAAGGTCTGCAGAATCTGCAATTAAACCTTCACCCCGAATGAACTGAGCCTGATGGTTCTTTTGAATGTAGGCACCTCCCGTATTAATGTTGTTTGTGGTTAAAGCTTCCAGCACATCACCCATGGTAAGCCCTATGGCATTTAAGCGGTTGGGGGCTACTGCAACCTCGTATTGTTTTACCTCTCCTCCAAAAGCATTCACTTCAACTACTCCTGGCACCATTGCCATTTGCCTGCGAATAATCCAATCTTGTATTGTACGTAAATCCGCAAGGGAATAATCCTTCCGATAAGTCGAATCAACTGCTATCGTGTACTGTAAAACCTCACCAAGTCCTGTTGAAATCGGCCCCATTTCCGGCTTTCCAAAGCCTGCCGGAATTTCTCCACGTATGGCTACCAATTTTTCACTTACAAGCTGACGGGGTAAGTAACTTCCCATTGAATCTTCAAAAACAACCGTAACAACTGACAGTCCGAAACGAGATACCGATCGAATTTCCAATACCCCCGGTAAATTTGCCATGCCCAATTCTACGGGATAAGTAACAAACTGTTCAATGGCTTCAGTCCCCAAATTAGGAGCTTGGGTAATAATTTGAACTTGGTTGTTGGTTATATCTGGAACCGCATCTATGGGAACCTTCAGCATAGACCAAATACCTGAAATAATTAGTGCTGCGGTAAGTAAAAGTACTACAGCACGCTGCCTTATAGAAAAGGCAATAACCTGTTGTATCATAATATGAAGTAATCGTTTGAAATAAAAAATGTAGGAACAAAACGCACGTTCCCTTCGGTTTTATTAAACGATTCGAGGAGGAATGAACTGATCGTAAACCGGCGAATCCAGTTCCTTTTCGTTAAGTTGGTAATGCTGCACTAAATAATCTTTAAAAACAGGGGCGGAAGACCAATATAAAGGCACATCCAGTGCAATGTGACAGCACTGACAAACACATAGTGGCGAACAATCGTTTACTCCTTCATCATGCTCATGGTGTTTAACCATATCCACAATGGAATGGTGTTCTTCATGCACGTCTCCACACCTCCAGCCGGTTAGCATAAGGGTATAAACAGCAAATACGAGGGCAAACAATCGCATGACTCAAAATTAATTATTTAATCAAGACATAAACGGACTTCTTCCCAATTTGCAAATTAAAACGCCGTACAGCTTTAACATTTGGGCGTGCCCTCAGCTTTCAGTTCCACCTTTTATTACACGTGCGTTTCGTTAGCTTCGGTCGGGTTTTCCGCTTTACTCCTCGGTCTAAAAACAGCCCTGTGGGGTATCGCTGCAACCCCTCACGCTCAAGTTTTCGTTGAGCTCAGTTAAACTGGCATTCAATGCGGAGAAAATAAACTATTGACCTGACGCACTTGAAACATTCTTATGGCTTCAAGCCTAATTAAGCGCTGGTTCTGGAAAAGCGTTGGCCCCGCTGGACGCCGGGCCAGGGTAAAGGCTGAGAATGGCGGTTGCGTGA
>CBFIEM010000008.1:17150-157554 GCA_965661625.1 Salibacteraceae bacterium | reverse complement strand
TAATCTATACCGTTCGTAAATTGTGTTACCCTACTTTTAATTGTGCATAACGTAGGGATAAATGCAATTGCATTTATCCAGCTGTATTAGAGGGGTAAATGTAACAAAACAAGTTCAGCTGTATTTCCACTATCTAGGGTGGTTAATTTTAATAACTGCATACGCGTCTTTATAAAGGTGTTGACTTTCCCGAGGAGTTGAAACTACAGTCAATTTGGCCAGCTCTCCTTCAGAAGAGCTTGAAAACATGGTGCATAACGGTACGCGATGCCACGTTGGAATCAAAGCATGGGCATGGATGATTGGAAACGGCGACCTTGATCCAGCGGGAAATATAAGATCCTCAAAGGAAAAACCTCAAGAAACGATTGATGGAGTCCTTGCAAGTGTAATGGCAATGGGCCAATGGATTACGTCCTCTGCAAAGAACGAAGTTGACGCCTATATGGATTATGGAATTTATAAACTCGATTAAACTATGGAATCTATCAAAAACGAAATTCAGCAACTCAAAGCGCAGCTCTGTGGAGATATGTTAAAAGATATGGAAACAAGGCAGCGCATGCATGAACTAGAAATGAAGCTAAATCACTTTAGCCCTGTGAGTACAGTTATTAATTGTGAGGGGTGTGGGGGTTAACGGTTAATGCTAAACTTTACTTCTCCTTCTTTTAAAAATCAGATATGAATTTGAGTAATTCAATACAATTGAATGATTTTTTAGAATTCAATATCCCCCTCTTTTCTTCCAAAAAAGCAACAAAATTTTTGGAATCTAATTCGTCGTTGTCATCTAAAGGTGGCAAGATTTCAGAAATTCTTGGTGAGATGTTTTTGTCTTTCAAGAAGTAATTCAGGTCATTTACTAAACGAACTAAAATATTACAAGTATTGAGTCCTTGTGAAAATGAAATCTTGTCTAAATTGCTTTTATTGATAGAGGCAATGAGAATGCATAGTTGACGGATAAATTTCTTTTTTACTTCCTTCCGATGGGATTCATCTGTTGAGTTAACAACCAACAATTCAGCATTCTGAAGTTTATTCTCATGTTCAGCTACATTTTTCTTTTGTTCTTTTTCTATATTGTTTTTGCTTTGCTGTAATTTCAGCAGGTTCAATTCCACTCTGTGTTTTTCGCGGGTTTTAATGTAGTCGTTAATTAACTCTACTTCACTTTTTTCCATAATTAATATTCCTTTGATTACTTGTTTTTCCAAATTTATCTCGTAAGAACTAATCTTTGTTATTATAGGTGTTCTTCATCATTCTAGAACCACTTTTAAGTAAACTACTCGACCTAGAAAATAACTGCAATTAAAAGTCTTATTATTTAGACAATCTCCTGTCTTTACATTTAATAGAGATGTTAACAGAAAATCAAAAGGATTGAGTGTTAATACCTCCATTTATTCAATACCAATTCCTTTTAACTTTGATAGCGTATTCTATCAACAATGCAGCACATCGAACCATAACCAGACGCAATGATGAAACGCATAACAGATTCTGGTTGCATAGAAGCGCATTCCAGCAAACTGGGATAAGTGCTTATGGGTTTTGAGGCTTATAAGGAAGTTGAACTTTCCCTTTATAAATTGTACCTCATTCAGGTAACGTATTGATCACGCGGTGGATGCGTGTAGGTGTATGGAGGTCGTGTGAGGATGCGGCCTCTTTTTGCATGTGCACTTGTGCTGTTTGAGCTACCCCAAAATATGCAATTGTGAAAATCCAAGAGGTTGTTTTTCCGATTCTCCGGTTCGAGTTGGAGATACGTAATGAGCAAGAACACCCAAAAAGCACCCCATAAAATAAAAAAGCCCTGTGTTACAGGGCTTTTGATAGGTTGTGGTAGCCCCGCCAAGAATCGAACTTGGATCTAAAGTTTAGGAAACTTTTGTTCTATCCATTGAACTACGGGGCCGCAGAATTGCGAAATTAGCTTTTGCTAGCTGTATCAGCAAATTTTAGTGCAATGTCCCGCGTAATATAATTCACTTAGCAAACTTTACCTGAATGCCATACATTCACGCAGGAAGCAGCTTTTTAGTTTAAGTTATGTTGTTTAGTTCTACACTTGAGTTTGCATTGGTGCTGGTGTTTTTAGCAGGGTACTTTTTAGTGCGTGCACTTAAACTAAAGGTTCCTGTAAAAGCCATGCTATTTGTGGGGAATGTCGTTGTGTTATTCAGCGTGCTCTCCATGGTGAATGTCTTATTTCATGTGCTACTAAGTGCTGTTGTATGTGGAGTGGGGTATTGGGTTCATCGCTTGGTGAATGAACGCGTCAAGTACGGTGTTTCAGCAACATTAATTGGCTTGCTGGTATTGACTTTTGTTTACCGAAATTATGCTGTCGAAACGTCACTTATTGGCCGACTTGGAATAAGCTACCTCTTGTTCCGCCATATTCAGTTTATTGTTGATACGCGCAAGGGCATTATCCGAACATTTCAGGTAATCGATTACATCAATTTCACACTGTTTTTTCCCAACTTTCTTGCGGGTCCAATAGACAGTTTTTCAAATTTTAGCAGGTGGCATAACAAACCCCTAGGGAAAGCGCAAAGGGCATTAATATTTCCAGGTATAGCGCGAATAGCAATGGGTACAGTAAAGAAATATGCCTTAGTTCCTTTTATTATAGCTGAAGCTACTGATTATTCACTGCTTGTCAATTTACATGGCGTCTATTTGGGGTTGTTGGCAAGCTTGGTAGCATATTCAGCTTACATCTACTTGGATTTTAGTGGATATTCAGATATCGCCATTGGCACAGGCTACCTTATGGGTATCCGCACTCCTGAAAACTTCAGATCACCCTATTTATCAACTAATTTGGCTGACTTTTGGCGGAGGTGGCATATAACATTCTCTACTTTCCTGAGGAACCTAATCTTTAAGCCCATTGTTATCACGCTCTCAAGGTGGTTGTCAGGGTTTCCAAGACTTGCAGTGAGTAGTGCAGGGTATGTGGTAACCTTTGTAATTTGTGGTATGTGGCATGGAAACACATGGGATTTTGTGCTTTGGGGCCTCTGGCATGGATTGGGGTTAGTCCTGCTCAAGCTTTGGGGTAACGGGCAGTCCAAATTGATTCCAGCTTCGGTGCTAACTACCAAAGGCTATCGCGTATTCATGATTCTAGTAACATTTGGTTTTGTAACATTAGGCTGGGCATTTTTCAATTATTCGATGGATGAATTAAGTGAAATTTGGAGCTTGCTATGAACAACCTGCCCGAGCATATAGAACGTTGGTATAGTCTTAAAAAGCTGTACAGTCTGGGTGGAGATGTTGGCTGGGCGTTGCTCCTGGTGCTGCTTGTTGGTCTAGGGATTAGCGTTTGGAACCCTGTTGGTAAAAAGCAACTTCCAACCAATCAGTACCAGCGTATTGACGCTAATGAAATTAAAAGAAACTCAACATTGTTCCATCATTTTTTAAGTCAGGTTAAAACAAATAATGGACGACTTCTACTTGGAACATCTGAAACAGGAGACCTAGACTACCAGAATTATTTTCATTGGTTTAATGCGGACTCCACACGATCACGGAAATTCTCAGTGTTGGGAGGTGTGGGCCGAAGGGTTGATGTTTACCTGCCATTAATTGAGGCTTCACCTGAGGCGTGGAACGGTTTAGACGTCTGTTTATTCCTCAACCCCACCTACTTCCGGTTTGGTTTAAACGAACCACGCGAATCTTACCAAAAAAGGTACTTAGACCCCGGATTTATTTTTTCCCAAAAGAAGAACTTAACCAAAGACAACGCCTTTAAGTTTTACCGAAAAGTACTTAAAGAAAAGACCAGGTTGCTTGGTTCATTTGCCGCGTTCGGGTATTTCTGGGATCAATGGCGGTCTACCTTTTATACGGATTTTAGGGTTGCCACAGAATGGATCGACCTTCCTTACGAAAATCCAGTTCAAAAATCACGTTTGAAACCGATTGATTTTGACGCATACTTGAAGGAACAGGATACCAGCCTCAACGTGACTTTTGCATTTGCAGAACACCAAGAAAAACTGTGGTTTCCTGCAGTTGATACCACTCAGTCGTATCAGCATGAAATCCTTTCTAAGTTTTACCAATTGTGTAATCGAAATGGGATTAACCTAACTGTTATCATAGGACCATATAATGCAGTACTAGCCAAAGCTGTTAATCAAACATGGAAACTCAGCGCATATGAACAGCTTCATGGTGAAATACATGATTCCCTATCCAAGTACAGTATAAATACAATCGACTTGTGGGACCTGTCCTACGATAATCGCATGTTTAAGGATTACCAGCACCATGGAAATTATGGGGCATACATCATTTATAAACGAATCAAAAACGAGTTAGATGACACGCATTAAACGAGTTTTCCGGATTCTGGTTATCGCTGCAATTGCTATTTACATGTTGGCAAATAAGTCTGAAGAGGCGGTATCTTTTCTCTACGCGAATTTCTGATTTGCGTTATCCCGCAGCATCGTGGTCGCGCTGCAGTTGCTTTAAACTGTAGAAACTGTAAAACAGTCCGCAGAGCAAGGAAATAGCAAATACCCCATGCTGCCGCGCAAGTGCATTCTCAGTGAATAGTATAAGTGCTATGATAATGGCAAAAGCCGTTGTAAATGATTCTTTCCTGGCAGCATGAAAAAGCGCAAAAAGTAGGAAGAGGGCCAAAACAATACCCCAAACCCCAAAGGTTAAAAACAAGTTTAAATACTCATTATGCGTATTTAAGTTTTTGCTGAGGGATTCATCTTGCTGAAGCAGGGAGTAGCAGTAATTTAAAGCTGCTTGTGTACCGTCAGGCCCAACACCAGTCCAGAAGTGATCATTTGCAATGGACCAACCACAGTGAATACTGGCTCCGCGTATGGATGTTGCGCGTGTTGCCTCGGATTCATTTCCTTGAACAACACTCCAAGCGTTCTGAACCCTTGGAATTAATACTTCGTGGCTTGAAAAAGTGATTACTGCTAAACAGCTGGCAACTACGATAAGTGTCTTGTAGCGTTTTTGAATGGATAACATAACCAGGCATGCAAGTAATGCCGCAAAAGTTGCCATTCGCGCTCCAGATATGATTAGTCCAATCCCACAAAACAAACCAATAACTCCCCAGTATAGCAGCGCTATTCCAGTTCGCTTTGTACGTAAGGTTAGGATTAGTCCTGATGCAGCAAAAAGGCCAAAGTACGTGGGGTGTACTCCTGTGTACGACTCAAAAAGTGTACGGAGTTTATAAAAGTAGCTGAAGGTGCCCGCCCATTCATGATTTTCCACGGCATTGGAGAAATGCAAAAATGTAATGAATGCCCCGAGAAGTGCCGTGCTCGTAGAGAAACTAATGGCTGCATGAAGCTTTAGTTGTTTGGAAAGTAGTGGCTGTGCTAAGGCGAAGAGTACCGGAACAGCAATAAGACCGGCACGCTTTTCCAGCTCGTACCAAGCGGAAGATACATCTGTTGCAAAAGGTACTACCAGTAAATAAGTAACGCCTACCAGCAGGAACACATAGAGAGGAGACCACTGTGGGCGTTGAATACGCTCTTTTTGGCGCAGTCCATAAGCAATGGCAAGCAAGGTGCATACAATGAGTATTCCAGCACTAAGTTGAAGGGGTAATACGGGAAAGGTAAACAATGCTACAAAAGCGAAATGAAAAAGCTTAGACTCTACTGAGCTTTTTTCTTGCTGAAATTGCTTCATACACAAAGGAAGTAAATTCTTCTCTAAAACGTTCTGCTGAAAATTTTAAAGCATGGTCGCGCATGTTTTGAACCTTATACTTGCCCCGAGTTGCCTCAAAATTGAGGAGTGCATCAATCAGTGAATTACTGTTTTGCTCATGAAAGAAAACACCAGTTTTATCTAAAACCACGGTTTCTAAATATCCGCCCTGGTGAAAAGCGATAACAGGAATGCCGCATGCTTGGGCTTCGAGAGAGGTAATGCCAAAATCCTCATTTGCAGCCAATATAAGCGCTTTGGATTGATGCAGTTGATCACGAACTAAGGTGTCATCAACGAACCCCGTAAATGCTATGTTCGAGTTTGCCATTCGCTTTAATCGCTCTAGTTCTGGTCCATCACCAACAATCGTCAAATTCATTTGAGGTAACCGGTTAAACGCTTCTACCACTAAATCGATGCGTTTGTATTGAACCAAACGTGAAATAACAATGTAGCTTGTTTGCTCTTCCCAGCGGGATTCATGCGGACTAAAAAAATCAGTGTCTACAGGAGGGTAAATTACCTTGGCTTCTCGGTTGTAATTTGCAGCGATACGTTCTGCAACATATTTTGAATTCGCAATAAAAGAGGTTACTCGGCCTGAAACACGATAATCCCATTTTCTGAGCTTATTCAATTGCCATGAGAGCAACCTTTTCGCTTTCTTAACCCGGAGTTGCCCCATGTATTGTTCGCGCAAATCCCAGGCGTAACGGATTGGCGTATGGCAATAACAAATGTGGTGTTGTCCAGGTAGCGTTTGAACACCTTTCGCTACCGCATGTGAAGATGAAATAATTAAATCGTACTCCGAGAGGTCCAACGACTCAATAGCTCGTCGAAAAAAAGGGAGCAAATACCTGTGGTAGTGTTTGGAAAATGGAAGTTGTTGTAAATAGCTTGTCGTTACGGCTTCATTTTGAACAATTTCTTCAGATAACTCAGGAGTTAAGTGATTGAAAAGGGAGAATATTTCAGCATCTGGAAAACACCGATGGATCTGCTTAAAGACCTGTTCGGCTCCTCCTTTTACCAAAAACCAATCATGAATAATTGCAACTTTCAAGCGAGGGTGTGTGTTCGTAAGAACAACGAAAATACTATTTCTCGAGAAGACTTACTAGCTTATCTGCAGCACTTTCATACGAATAGTAGTCGGCACTCAAAGGAGGTTTGGTGCTGTTTAATGCTGCATTAATACTCGCTGCAAGGTTGGCTCCTATGTAGGATATATGCGCTCCAAAAACAGTTTCAAAAACAGTTAACTTCCGCGCTAGAACGGGTGTGTGGAAAGCGAGCGATTCTAATATGGGCAATCCGAAACCCTCATAAAAAGAGGGGAATACGGTCAGCTCAGCTTCTTTGTAAAGGGTTTGAAGTTCACCATCGGAGGGGTGTTCAATGTAGTGGAAATTGTGTAAAACTGATTGATTGGGAAAGTGGTTACTAGGCGTGCCAACAAGTACCAAGTCATGTGATTTTGCAAATGGAGTGGCTAGAAAAGCTTCTACAAACTCAGCAATTCCCTTTCTTGGGTTTTGAGAGCCGATTAAAAAGAAATAAGGCTTTTTGGGCTTGGAAATGGGTCGTGCCTTTTCGGTCCAATGGATTCCAGGAGGACAGACGGGTATTTCGGATTGTTGTAGGTTGAACCGCATCGCTAGTGTGGCTTGGGAAAATTCACTGACAGTTGCGATACGTCCTGTTCGTGCTACTTTGGGAAGGAGAAATCGATACCATGTTCTGAATTGCCAATTGAACCAGTTTTTAGCAGATTCAAAAACAGCCAAGTCGTGAATCACAGTGATGCGATTGCTATAAATTAGTGGCGCTGCATTACATAAATTGAAAATAACTGGACTCCCATGCTTGCTTAAATATTGAGGGAGCTGAAACTGCTCCCACAACGGAGAAGCACGCTTTCCAACGGTATGAATTTGAGCGTTTTTCACCTTGAGAAGAGGGTGGGGAGCTGTTACTATATGTACCTTATATCCCTGGTTAATAAGGGCATGGCAAACACCTAACGCATAGCGCTGAACACCGGTTAAAGGCTGGTGAAGGAATTTACCGTTCACCCAAATTTCAGGTTTACTATTTCGGTTCAGATTAATACTACTTTTGAAGCCAGACATGATTACAGCCCGAAAGATACCGAGTATTTACCTAGTGAAACACCTTGCCTTCCGCAATATTCAATTGCGGTATAAACATTCGGTGTTGGGATACCTCTGGTCATTCTTAACACCACTGTTGTTCCTCATGATTTTTCACTTTGTGTTTAGTCAGGCTTTTCAAGGTATGCGGAGCTATTCGCTTTACGTTTTGTCGGGATTAGTGATGTGGCAGTATTTTTCAAATGCAGCAAATGGAGTAATCCAAAGTCTTGTGGCGAATGCCGGAATTATTAAAACCATAAATGTTCCTTTATTAGCTTTTCCATGGGCAGCAGTATTAACAGAAATCATCAATTTGGGATTTGTTTTCATACCATTTTTCGCCCTCATGTTGTTCTTTGGATTAGAACTTTCACCCGAAACCATCGGGGTATTAATTCCAGTCACATTATTGGGAGGTTTTGCATTGGGAATGGGGATGATCTTGGGGGTATTGAATGTATACTTGAGGGATGTTTCCATTCTCTGGAATGCGGTAAACCCAGCCTTATTTTATTTAACTCCAATCGCGTATACCCTCGATTTTGTTCCTGAATCCTATCATGTTGTGCTTAAAGCAAACCCACTTTTTCCCTTTTTTCAAGCCACAAGAGACGCCTTGTATTCCAATACATTTCCAGATATGCAAACCACTATTATGATGCTCGCCTGGAGCGGGGGGTCGCTAATTTTAGGTTTTGTGCTATTCAGAAAACTTCAAGCAGGCGTGATTTCTAATTTATGAGCACCACAAGTAAACCACATATCGAATTTAACGCTGTTGACTTGAGCTACTTTACCTTCAATCGCGGTATCAATTCAGTTAAGGATTTAATTACTGGTTTTAAATGGTCAGCTCCTTTCCAGAAAAAGTCAATATTGAAGGGTATTTCCTTTGAAATTCATCCGGGAGAGGCTGTTGGCGTAGTAGGAAAAAACGGAGCAGGAAAAAGCACGTTGCTGAAGGCAGTTGCGGGGATGTTGGAGCCAGCCGCAGGAGGTATTACCATCCGTGGCAAGGTGGCGCCCATATTGGCAATTGGAGCCGGTGTTGAAATGGAGCTTACAGGGTACGAAAACATCGCTTTTACAGGGAGCTTGATGGGGTATGGACGTGAGCAATTGATCAAGCTTAAGGAGGAGATAGCTGCATTTTCAGAGTTGAGTCCGGAAGTGCTCAACACACCTTTGAAAACCTACTCCACTGGAATGCTTAGCCGCTTAAGTTTCAGCGTGGCCGTTGCAGCACAGCCCGAAATACTGATTGTTGATGAAGTGCTCGCAGTTGGAGATCAAGGTTTTCAACAGAAGTGTATTGACCGCATTCAAGCCATTAAAGCTGCTGGAGGAACAATTTTATTTGTCTCGCACAGTGTAGCAGATATTCGGAGGATATGCGACCGGGTAATCTGCTTGGAAGCAGGGAAACTGGTGCACGATGGTGCAGTTGAGTCAGGAATTGCGCGTTACGAAAATCTATTTTGACATGAAATCACCCAAGCTTTCCATCATCATCCCCATATATAACCTCGGGGAATATTTAGATGAATGCATGTCCTCGTTTAACTGGCAGGATGAGTCACTTGAGGTTATACTCATAAATGATGGCTCAGATAACCCCATTACGCTTTCGGCTATTGATGCTTGGGAGCAAAAAGGAGTTCGCGTAATTCATCAAGCCAACAAGGGCGTTTCGGCAGCTCGAAATGCCGGTTTGCAAGAAGCATCCGCACCTTACGTTTTACCCATTGATCCAGATAACACCATCACCAACCGCTATTGGGAAGTGGGGATAGAACTACTTGATCAGTATCCAGAAGTAGGAGTTGTTTATAGTGCTGTGCAGTACATGGGTAACCGCAAAGGAGAAGGTCAGCACATTGCCTTCGACCCTAACCGCTTAATGGCAATGAATTACATTGATAATTGCGCGGTATTTAGGAGGGAGATTTGGGAGAAGGCGAATGGGTATGATGAAGCACTTCCTCATCTGGGCTATGAAGATTGGGAGATGTGGATGAACGCCCTGAAGCAAGGCTGGGCGTTTCACCATGTGGATGAAGTGTTATTTGGCTACCGTGTACGCGAAGGCTCTTTGTTATCTACAGCAAGTACCAAAGATGCTCACACTGAAAATGTCAATTACCTCATCAAAAAACACCCTGAATTATACCAGGATTATTTATCCGGAATTGTTTCATTTTTTACGGATGAACAACGCAACTTTTCAAACACTTTAGCAGAATTACAAGATGCCATTCATCATCACGAACTTCAGCGTGATGAGCTTACTGAGCAGCTGCATGCAACGGAAAAGCACAGGGCTGAGATAGAGGCACATCGGGATGAAATTCATGACTACAACCAGCAGCTTACTAAGCAGCTTGGACATGCAATGAACTCAAATGTAAACTTACAAAGTCGAATTAATGCGATTGAATCGTCTAAGCTGTTCAAACTGCAACGGGAACTCAGTGTGCTTAAAAGTAGGCTCCGCTCAAACAGCAGTATGGGTAAATCCAAAAATGCGTTTCGTAAAGTAATCGTACTGTTTTCTAAAAAATCATGGAACGTACTCCGCAGGCTGTTAGCGAAGGTGTTCAAGCACGTTTACCTTGCATTGGAAGAAACTAAGGTTGTCATTGTTGAGGCCGGAAAGGCCTTTCAGTCTGGCCATGCTGACCCTTATATGAACTGGATCACGCAGCGAAAACCCAATGAAGATCGCTTGCTTGAGCAACGTAAAAATGCAAGCAGGTTTATGCATGCTCCGCTCTTTTCCATTGTGATGCCCGTTTACAATCCACCTATCCATTTATTCAAGGCTGCCATCGATAGCGTATTGCAGCAGTCATATGAAGAGTGGGAGTTAATTTTAAGCGATGATTGCTCTACGGATATTGAGGTTAGGAAAACCATCGAAGCGTATGCGAAACGCGATGGACGAATAGTTCCTATTTACCGTGAAACCAACGGGCATATTTCTGCCGCATCAAATTCAGGTTTGGCCGAAGCAAAAGGAGATTTTGTTGTGCTGATGGACCAAGACGATTTACTTGCACTAGATGCACTGTATAAAGTTGCCCTTCGCATTGAAGAAAAACCTGAAACCGACCTCATTTATACAGATGAAGATAAAATTGATGAAGAAGACTTTCACTCCGTTCCTCACTTTAAACCAGATTGGTCACCCGAAAGCCTGCTTTCTCGAAATTATTTGGGCCATTTAACTGTATTTCGAACTTCACTGATGCGCGAAATAGGAGGTTGGCGCCTAGGTTTTGAGGGCAGTCAGGATTACGACTTGGTGCTGCGGTTTACAGAGCAGACAGATCGGATTGAACATATCCCTGAAGTTCTCTATCATTGGCGTATCCATGCTGCAAGTGCAGCTGATAGCGAAGAGGCAAAACCCTACGCGTATATGGCCGCACAAAAGGCGCTTATGGAGGCTTTGCAACGAAGAGGGATTCCTGGGAAAGTAGATTTTTTAGACGCCTTTAGGGGGTATAAAATCCAACCTGATGTTTTGGACCCCAATGCACGCGTTTCCATTATCATTCCAACAAAAGATAAAGCATCCATTCTCGACACCTGCTTGGCTTCCATTTTTGAACATACCTCGTATGCAAACTATGAAGTTGTCGTGGTTGATAATAACAGTGAGGAAAAAAGTACGTTTGAACTATTCCAAAAATGGACCAAGGCTCAGCCGAACTTCAAGGTAGAACGCGTAACGGAGAAATTCAACTTTTCATTACTCATGAATAAGGGAAGAGCGGCCTCGAGCGGTGAGTACTTAATTCTGTTGAATAATGATACAGAGGTAATCAGTTCCAATTGGATTGAAGGCATGCTCGCACAATGTCAACGTCCAGAAATAGGCGTAGCAGGGGTGAAATTGCTGTATCCTAATGACACCATTCAGCACGCAGGAGTTATCATTGGGCTTGGCGGCGCTGCAGGTCACGTTTTAGTTGGAGAACACCGCGATGGTCCAGGGTATTTCAATTATGTGAACTTGTTGAATAATTATGCCGCACTCACTGCCGCATGTATCATGGTCAAAACATCAGTTTTTGATGAGGTCTCAGGGTTTAATGAGTCTTTTGCAGTGGAGTATAATGATGTTGACTTTTGTTTGCGGGTGCTAGATCAAGGGTATCGTAACGTTTATATTCCTCATGTTGAACTTTACCATCACGAATCCATTTCACGTGGACATCCACACCTCACTAAAGAATCGATGATTCGACACAAGGCTGAGATTGCCAAATTACGCGATAGGTGGGAGGGTTATATTGAAAACGACCCATACTATAATCCCAACCTCAGTCTAGGAGCACATGATTTTAGGATGAAGTATTAAGGTGATATAGGTTGTGGGGCGAACCAAACAGTTGCCGCGATTTATAGCTTTCTACCGTAAGGAAGAATGCCCCAATTAATACTGCAACCCACATAGCTCGTTTTGGTGTTGGAAAAAGCAATGTTAAGCCATCAACAAATGCATAAAGAACCGGAATAAGCATTCCGAGCATAAGTCTACCTGAAATAAAAAGTGGAAACGCTCTGCTAGGGTACACACATTCGTTAAAGTCATAACGGATGCTTAAGATGCCGAAAAACATAAAATACCCTACAAGAATTAGCCACGAGGTGTATCGCATTATTTGCCGGAGGTTAACGGACCGAAAATTCACTACGGTTTGCCACAAAAAGAATGCAAGCACAACCAACATAAAACAACTGAAAAAGAGATCGGATCGAGGTCCAAACAATGGTGCTCCCTCCCAAAGAGATTCGCCACCCCAAAATGAACTCCACGATCGCATGATAAAGACTTTTAAGCCGTCATAAGAGAATAAGATATGCGGGAAATAGGCTGAAAGAGGCTTTTCAATCCACCCCAATACTTCAATTTTTCTGATGGTCCCAAATACTCCAACATCAGCTTGCAATCGCTGCCATACAATAGGAATAATGAATCCTGAAAATACACCAATTGCCGTAAATAGGTGCTTGTAAATTCGAGTTGGGGAAGGATAAATGAAAAAAGCTCCGAGGGTAGCTAAAACAGCAACAAGACCAGTTGCCTTTAACATGATGGCAATAGCAGCAGTAAAGCCAAGGAGACCATAACTGAGGTAGTTAGGTGATTTGAGTGCCCAAACCACATTGAGCAAGTAAACCGATGTGAGCAAACAGCTTAGTAAGTCGGGATTGATGAAGTAAAAGATAGATTGAGGCATGCAGATGAGCAGTATGCCTGTTCCAATCTGATAGGGTTTAGCAAAATTTAGCATTGCCAAAAATGCCAGAACTACATACATGAGCACACAAGCAAATAGAGCATTCACTGCACGAAGTGCATATACTTTTACAAGCGGTGGCCAAGATGTGGGTAGGTTATAGAAAAGCCTGCCAAGCATGGTGTAATAGAGTGGCGAATCATGAGCTTGTTGATGCTCAATCTGCGAAAAAAACTCATGGTAGAATGGGTAGTCAGATTTGAATTGTAAATTTAGGAGTGGAATAAAATCGGGATTTTGATCCTCACCGTACAAGTATTCTGGCGACTGAATGTTATAGGCAATGGCTAAGGTAAGGGAGTCATAAGTGAACGTCGTATCCTGGTATGAGAATCCCGCACCATGTTTAAGTGCTGTGTCAAAGTTGGGGAGTTCATCTGTAGTATTGAAAAACGGGTATGCACAAGCAAAGATTAACACCTTTGCAGCAAATAGCAGGGGTAATAACCTTATGGTGACGGACACGTAATTGAACTTGCTAACTTTAGCGATCATTATGGAATTATCAAATGCCGAAATTACAGAATCTAAACCAAGGACTAACGTGTATGATTTCTGAAGGAAAATCATTCGTAATAATTGGCCTTCTTGCGGCAGCCTTGAGAATAGTACTGTTTATCGGTGTAAGTCCTCAGGTATTATATGACGATCATTATGAACCTGCAAACTTGATTCTGAAGAGTGGAGGGATACCCCCTCCAAATGCATGTTTTGAGTGTTTTCAGCCTCCCGTATTTTACCTGTTAGGTGCAGGCGCAAAAACCCTCGCAGGGTCTATTAACTCAAGCTGGGGTAGTTCCAATAAGGTTATTCAAGGATTAAACTTGGTATTCGCGCTACTGCTAATTCCGCTTCTCGCTAAACTCACAAAGCGTATAAAAGGTCCATCCTGGATTAGGTTAACAACGTTTGCAACCCTTGTGTTTCTGCCGCGAATAGTGCTATTGACGGCAACAACAAGTAACGATATGGCGGCATTTGTTTTCTGTACTGCATACGTGCTAGCCTTGTTGCGTATTATGAACGAAAGAAGTCTTGTAAAGTGGGGACTCGTTGCTTTAATTGGCTGTTTGGCTATACTCACCAAATCAACATCGGTTGTGCTTTTCGGGTTTGCCTTGCCAATCATCTTGTTTTCCAGTAGTTCTTGGCGTGTTAAAACGAAACGAGCTCTACTCATTATTGGTTTTCCGCTGGCCTGCTTTTTTGGTCATTCTTTTTGGAAATCGCAGTATTTAAAGAATGGATTTGCCCTTAATATTGAGATTTTTCAGATGGAACTTAATCAGCGTCCAAATCAGCGCACAATATGGAGTTTTGTGCCTTGGCAATTTTGGGATGTCCCGTTGCTTAAGGAGGGAAATATGGAATCGTTGCCAACCGTTTTATTGGGCCAGCTTTATGTCGAAACAGAACCGAAACTATCGTTGCCACTGCTTGAAAAAGCGAACTTAAAGCTACCCTATGAAACACACATTAATTATCGGGATTTAGATGCTGAGGTAAACTGGAAGCTCGTCCCTCCTTCCATAATAGGATTAGGTAGAATTGGGTTGGTTTTAGCCCTTATTTTCTTTGGAATCTGCTTCACAGGAGTAGTACGGGTAATTAAAAGTCTTTTTTCAACTCCAATGGACGTGCTCGGATTAAGTGCATTAACCATGTTGGCTTTAAATTATTTAGCCATCGTCTTGGTTACCAAATCCTACCCGTATTATTCATTCTTCAAAGGGGCTTTCATGTTAGTTTCAATAGGTGCCATTGGCTATTTATTTTTTCAAGGCTTGCGCTACCTTCCTCGAAAATGGGGCGTAGCGTTTGGTTGCTTGAGCACCTCCTATGCCATATGTTATACCTTATTTTTAGTTTATGTACAAGCTGGCTAAAAGGTGGGGAGGACTTCTGTTCTTTGGGGTCTATTTGGTAATAGGAGTTACTTTGGCTTGGCACACTGGTGAAGGGTGGGATGATGAAATAATGCGTGAAAACGCAGTTAGAAACTGGAAATGGGCGATTGATTTCTTGCAGGGAAATGCTGCTAGTTGGGAAGCTATTTTTCATGGAAATATTGATGAAACTGGCCCGGCTATTCAGTTATTTTTTGTTGGAATTGAGCGGCTTTTAGGAATTACAGACGTGACCACCATTACTGCTGTTCATCATGTGTTGGGTTTTTTACTAGTGGCAATAGGGAGTTTGGCCATTTTCAAGCTGGGAGCCTTGTTGGGCTTTAACAAAATCCTACAATGGGTGCTTTGGGGCTTAATTGTTTTTCACCCACGCATTTTTGGTCATTCCTTATTCAATACAAAAGACCCTGTATTCATGATAATGGGTGTGGTAAGCGTTTGGCTAATACTCAGCGCAATGCGGAACAACGCGCTTTGGAGATTTGCAGTTGCCGGAGGTTTTCTCGGATTTATCGTAGACATCCGGCTTATTGGGTTGGTGTTTTTAGTGCCATGGTTGCCCTATATTTTTGAACGGTGGCGTTCAATTGACGTATGGAAACAAATAGCTGTTTTTGGAGGAAGCACGCTAGTGGCAATAGTAATTTTTTGGCCTTTCTTATGGAACAACCCATTGGAACTGTTCTGGCAACAATTCGCAGTAATTACAGAGGTAAAACAACCAAACCCCACCCTCTTTGAAGGGGAGTTTTATGATCCGGGAAATGCACCGAGGTATTACCTGTGGGCCTACTTGGGTTACACAATCCCAATAGCTCTGTTGGGTATGTACTTGGTAGGTGTTTTTCGCTTTATATCTAGGTTTAAATCATGGAGTCAGCTTCAACGCATTGCGGGTTGGACAGCTTTTACGATTCCGTGTTTAACCCTGGCCATGTCATCACTCATGCAACCTATATTTTATAACGGATGGCGTCATTTTCAATACATCTACCCTTGGATGGTATTGTTTGCCGTTTGGGGTTTTTCAACTTTTAAACGAGCGAACTGGATGGTTCATAAAAGACACCTTTGTGCAGGCATTCTCGTGATTATTGGAGTAGGAGCAATGCTGTATAACACAGTTACCTTCCCGCATGGTCATTTGTACATGAACCCATGGGTTTCAGGGCCTATGGAACAACAGTTTGAGCGCGATTATTGGGGGGTGGAATTTAGACAAGGTTGGGAAGAATTAGCGCGAATAGAAAAGGGTACAGCAGTAGTATTCGTTTCTGACTTTCCAGGAAGGGTGAATAAAAAATGGTTGAATGATTCGGACATTCAGCGTTTCTCCATTACCTCAGATTGGACGAAGGCAGATTATATCTTGTCCAATTTCTGCCACTTTGAATCGTTTTCGACACCACTATGGTATCAGTTTTATTTTGGTGAACACAGGCCTGCTTTGGGGGAAGAGGTTTTCAGTTTGGAGTCGCGCTTTGGGAGAAGTTTAGTGTGCTATCGTTTGCCTCATGGGCATTGAGAAAGGTTTGATATGCCTCTTGCAACGCTGGTGGGTTTGGTGCTAGTAAATCTTTTACAAAACGTTCCATAACCTCGTAAACAACTAAGTCTGGGTATCCATATTCAAAAGCCTCTGTGAAAAAAAGCGGTGTCCAAATGTAAATGCTTTCACGTGCATGCTCATTCAAGTAAGGTTGCAAGTAGTTCGAAAACGAATCCCTAAAATAGAAGATAGAGAGGTTATTGGAAGATGCTGTATTGATGAAGGAAGCCATGGGGTTTGCGACAGGAACTTTTGATAAGTCTCTGATGAATCGAAACTCAGCATTAGCAGGTGTATCGGGCACTAAGGCTACCTCTGTTCTTGGTAGTACTTGCTTTAACCCTACGAGGTGAGCTAAATCACCTTCGTGTGCTTTAAAGTAAACGCGTTGATATTCATCCAATGATTTAGGCGTTCCAAATGCAGGGAAATAATGTTGAATGGTATCAGCCAAGCTGCGGTAACCAAAGAATGCTCCAAGGCCATTCCAATGTGAGTCACGCTTATAGTAGAGGTCTCCTTCCGATTTGTGGGCTGCGATATTCGGATACATGTCTACAATTGGAATGGTTGTATTGGCTCGTAAATATGAAATGGCCTGATTGAGTTGTGACGGCTGCTGCAATGGATAAAGGTTTTCAGGCAGATACTCCGGGTAAACCGTATGCTTAAGGGGAGGGAAACAAACAATTAAGGAGGAGCCATGCTGCTTCAGCCAATACTGCCGCTCTTCTAAGGTACGTGCAATGCGCTTCAACATTTCAGAGGTGAGTGGAGAATGATTGCGAACAATATCCTCAACACCACCATCCCGGTAAAACATCCAGTCGCCTTTACCAAGGAGCACTGGACTTTGATCATTAGTTTGGTTGAATGTAAGCACCTTGATAAGGTTGTCAGCAGTAACCATTTTCCTTCTACCGCCAAAATGGTCCGAGAAATAGGCTTCAAACTTTTTTGGAAATGCCATTACACTGCTTGACGCAATTGAGTCCCATGTTATGGCATTTCTTTTCTCACCTGGAAAGTATACTTCGGTTGATGAAAACAGCCAAATTAAACCGGGTACAAAAAGCAATAAAATGATGAAAAAAGCGCCCATGGCATGAATGTACTTCTGGGAGTAGTTGAGTGCTTGAATCCCGAGAACTGTTCGGAATAAGATAAGGGTAAGTAACCAAAATAACAGTGCTTCCACTTCAAATAGCATGCGGTCTAAAATCCGATATCCGCTGATGTCACCAGTAAATATAAAATAGGGATCTGGCCCAGTAGCCTGGAGCTGTACAACTCCATTTTTAAGGGCGATGTCAAGGTCATTGGTTAGCTTAAAGTCCGCGATAATATCTGCTGACTCCCAAACCCGATTATATCCCGTATTTCGCAGGGTAATAGAGCGTAATAGGTAAGGTTTCAGTTCATTTTCAGTATCAATGCGGAAGGTGAAAAGTGGTCCATACAAGCACCTTATTTTTTGAGGTGTGTAATTGGGGTCTCGTTGGTTAATGAATTGAGGATGTGCTGTTCCGAATGAAGCGTTTTCCGCTGGGTATACCCCGTAAATTCCTGGTGGCTTCACTTCCCAATTCAAGAAAAATTCAGATCGATTTTCCTGAACTACGAGGAGGTTATACATGGCCATGAATAGGAAAGAACCACCACATGCAGCCAAAAGAAGAATCACATTTAGGTGCCACTTAACTGGCATTGTTCTAGGAAGGAGGTAGTATACGAATAGGGCAATTGCAATAAAGATGATCCCATACACCCCAATGCGCTTGAGGTAAAAACCAAATCCACCGTGGGTAGGAATGGTTTCAAACTGAATACGCGGTTCGGGACCAGAGATAACGTAAGTGTTCGTGCCATAGCTTTCTAAATCATTCAACGCAAACCGGGGTAATCCGTGAAGCGATTCGGTATAATGATCGGTGATGACATTAACTTGATGAACTCCTTGGATAATCAAGGTGTCCCCTTGTTTTGCATTAAAAAGGTGCAGAATCAACAAGCCTTCTTGATGGAAGATAGATTCGTAAACGCAGTTAGAGCTTTGAATTGGTGATTCTGGACCAGCAAGGACCTCGTTAGTTGGTGTTGTAAGTGTGGCTTTGATTTGAGCCGAATCGGAATAAGACACACCTATTCGAAAGGTTGTGGGCTCAGGTGACTCTTCGATGATTGCAACAAGGGAGACAAGCAACGCCGCAGCAAATATGCCAGCAATGATGATGCGTATGTTCTTAGTATTGCCCATTAAAACCTGTAATAAATAAATGGGTTATACGTAGAGTTGGCAACATCTAACAAACAAAATAAGAGTAAGAAGAATAGCCCAACATATGAAAGTGATTGGCCAATCGAGTTTGATTGAAAAAAGTGTGTCCACTTTTTAGGCAACCAATTGATAGCAAATACACACCCAATGATTAAAAAGATGAACTGCTGGTTTGAAATGGCAGTTATTTCATTGGTTTCAGTTATACCAAAAAGCGCGCCTGTAAATTCAATTGCTTCCCCAAAATGTGTAAGTCTAAAAAACACCCAGGCAACCATCACCACAAGGAGGGTGTAGAGGTGTCCAAACCAAGTGTATCGGAAAAGGAATTTGGAGAAACCAGCGCGTTCTACAAGTAGGAAAAAACCGTGGAATAGGCCCCAGAATACAAAGTTCCAACTGGCGCCATGCCACAAGCCAGTAATAAAAAACACTATAATCAGGTTGATATAGGTGCGCGTTGCTCCAGCCCTGTTCCCGCCTAATGGTATGTAAAGGTAATCCCTAAACCAAGTAGAAAGGGAAATGTGCCACCTTCTCCAAAAATCTTGAATGGAAGCGGCCGAATACGGAAACCTGAAATTCTCCAAGAAGCGAAATCCAAACATCCTACCTAGTCCGATCGCCATGTCTGAATAGCCAGAAAAATCATAATAAATCTGCAGGCTGTACGCCAGTATTCCAATCCAAGCATTAGGTGTAGACCAGGAAGTGGGATTTTCGAAGATGGAGTCGGCAAGAGTGCCAACAGCATTTGCTACAAGTACTTTTTTACTCAACCCCAAAATAAACCTACGTAAGCCGGATGTGAAAAGGCGAATGTGGTGCGTCCTTCTTCCTAGCTGTGCGACGATATGCTGATAGCGCACAATTGGCCCAGCAATGAGCTGAGGAAAAAGGGCTATGTAGAGGGAAAGTTTGAATGGGTTCCGTTGAACCAAGTGGTTGCTTTTGCTTACATCTATTAAATAGCTAATGGCTTGGAACGTAAAAAACGAAATTCCAATGGGAAGGGCAATTTGAGGCAGATCCAACAGTGGCTTACCAGCTAGCGCATTTACATTTTCTACAATGAAATCAGCATATTTGAACAAGCACAACACCAGCACGTTTAGAGCGATGGCAAGGGCAAGCGGCTTTTTTGTAGAAGATCGGCCAACCCATAATCCCATTACATAGTTGAATCCACAACTCAAAATCATTAGGAAAACGTAAACAGGCTCACCCCAAGCGTAGAAAAAAAGACTTGAGATGAGTAATACAGCATTTTTCCAGAGGGTACTGCGTATCGAGAAATAGAGGAGCAGAACCAGTGGAAGAAATAGAAATAGGAATACGGTTGAACTAAATACCATATGAAGCCAAAAAAAGCTCTATTAAGGGCTTATGTGGAGCATAGCGGAGTCGAACCGCTGACCTTTTGACTGCCAGTCAAACGCTCTAGCCAACTGAGCTAATGCCCCATGTTGGCAAAAATAGCGTTTTACTGAAAAGAGCAGTTATAAAGAAGCGTATTCGTTCAGCGCTTTTTTGATCGCTTGATTTTCTGGAAGAATAAACCTTCCTTTTTCCAAAATAGTCTGAGCTTCTGCAATTTTACTGTCCTCTTCTAAGTATGTAGCATAGTCCACAATTGCTGTTGAGAAGTAGGCTGCTTCATATTCTTTCAAATCTTCGCCAGCTTTAGTAGCAACTTTCAAGCTGTCTAATCCAGCCGTAATGTTATCTAAACCAGTTCTTCGATTTCTCGATAGCACTTGGGCTACCCCAAGGTATACTTGCAACCCATAGGCTTCTGCCTCATACTTCATGATTTTTTTAACATAATAGGCTGCTTTCCTATACTTGTTCATGTTGTACTGATAGCTAGCCTCTTCCAAAGCAGTTTGGGTCAGTTCATTTAAGTAGTCTTGATTCGTAGACTTGAGTGTACCTTCATCATCTTTTCGAACAAATTTGTACGCGTGCCGTAACGCATTTTTTAGTGCTCTTGGGTAATATTCCTCAAGTTCTCTATCTAGGGAAACTTTATAATAACTCATTGACAAGTATAGGTAGGGCTCTGGGTCCCGGCGAGTAGCATCTTTTTCTGTTAGTCGTTCGGACTTTTTGATGCATTTCTCATAATCCCCCATAATGTAGAGATCAAATAATTTATCATACCTGTTGCCGTTCAGTTGTGCAATCGATGGAAAAGCAAAGGCGGATAGTAATACAAATACGCTTACGTGTTTGAGCATCACATGCTAGTTTTTAGTTCCAATAAAAAAGATTTATTCAGGGAATCCGACAAGGCATCGGCATGATGCAAGAGCGGGTCGGAAATTATGACTCCCGTTGTGCAAACTTATAAAAATGTAAACAACTGAAAATCAAGATTGTTTTTTTGAGCTAAAACTCAACGCGCTCGCCACCTTGAAATTCCACCACAAATGAATCGATGAACCCTATGTCAACGAGCAGTTCTCTTCGCATGTAGGCTTCGTCTTTGTCTGTAAACTGGCCAGAGTAACAACGAAAGTACATAGCGTCGTTTATGACTTTAAACTCTGGAACACGCTTGAAATTGGTAGGTTCTACCTGCTTGGAAAAGGCACCAACTTGTACCGAATAGTACCTTGAATTGGAGCTAAACGTACGATCTTCTGCTTCTGAAACACTTCTAGTCGTTTCAAGCACTGGTGTGTCTGAAGTAGGAGGGGCGTGAAATTCATTTGCTTCAATCAAGTCGGGATTAATGGTCGGTTCTTCACTTACTTCTGAGGTTTCTGCCAGTTGTTCTTGTTGAGCTAAAATGTCTTCAATTTTTGAGGGACTCCGTTCAATGAAATACTTGCCTGACCTGTACGTGAGCTGGCCACTTTCTATTTCACCTTCACTTCCTGGTCGAAATTCTAAATCAATTTCTTGCAGGGCAAACTTACTTCCGAAGAAGTAGGATGGTACGGGGAAATGGAGCTCTTTAGTTTGAAAATCTTGGGCTTTCGCTAATAAGGTGATTGGCTCGTCATTGGTTCTGATGATGAAACTGAATTTACCATCTGTACTTTGCTCAACGCGAGCAGGTTCAGTACCACTGTAGATTTCGAATGTAACATCTGAAACAGGATCAGAACGCAAATCATACGACCTTATCTGAACGGTAATTTCCTGCTGACCCACACAAATGAGTGAAGCTAGGCAGAGTGTCACCGCAATTAGTTGATGTAAATTCATGTCTCTTAAGTTTAAGCCTGATTCAATACCCTATTTCGAAGGTAATAAATTTAGCGAATTAGTCATGTTTAAAAACCTACCCGTTCATCCCCAGACATTTTTACAATAAAGGCATCTGTAAATCCTAGAGCTTTTACTTCCTCTAACCGAGCTATCGCCTGTGGTCTTGAATCATGACTCCCAGCTAAGCAGCGCTTGTAATCGCTTCCCTGTGCTACAATTAGGTCAGTTAACTCTGTAAATGCACTTTCGTTAAACCAGTCGTGAAAAGCCCCTACTTGTACTGAGAAATAGTGACCCTCATTCAGCTTTTCAGATGAACTGCTTTCACCGGCTGCGAGCGGAGGATTATTTACGCGTTCAGGTAACTTGGCTAAAGAATCTTTTAACTGTTCAATTTGACGTTCAAACGCTGCTCGTTCGGCTTGGATTGATGCCTGTTTTTCGGCTATGAGCTTGTCTACCTCTGCAAGGCGCTCAAGTGCAATGCTATGCTCTGGGTCGATTTTTAAAATGATCTCGTAAAATCCTTTGGCTGCAGCATATTCTTCGAACTCCCACATATTTGTGGCGTTTCGAAGAGCAAGCGACTTAACGTCTGAAAGTGTTTGACTGGCTGTTATAAAACCATCTTTAAACGATTTAAATTTTGGTTCGGTTGAAAGCAGTTTAGTGTCTCGCGTTTCGGGAGAATAAATGAGCTTCACCGCTTCTGTTTCTAAACTATTCTTGGCAATTGGGTCAAATACTAGGATGATGTATTGCTTGCGTACCTTTTCAGGATAGTCACTTGTTCTTATTTGAATTTCCTTATTAACCATTCCCGGGTATTCTGCCAAGACGTAATACGTTTTACTGATGGTTCAAGGGAGAGCTTCAGCTTACCATTTTTTGAGAGATCCTTAAACATGATTTGGTCCTCTTGGTAAACGGTGTACAGCACATTTTTTAAAGCATTATCTGGAGCGGTATTCGCCTCCAACAACAGCTTTAAGTCCCCTCCAAATACGGAAGAAGTTGCTACTATTAGCAAGCAGGATAAAAGAGAATTCAGTGATTTTCTCATAGGGCTTTAGACAAGTTTTCGTTGGTCTAAAGTTAGAGAAAACAGATTACCAGATTGTTACAGCAAAGATTCAATTGCTTTCGTAAGGTCTTCATCCATAGGATTTGTCCTGGAATAGAAAACGTCTTTTAATGTTCCGTCTGGACCTATTAGAAACTTTTGAAAGTTCCACTTCACCGGAGCATCTAATACTCCATTTTCTGATTTTGATGTTAAGAAGTTGTAAAGCGGGTGAATATCATCCCCTTTCACTGATATTTTTTCAAACATTGGGAAATCAACACCAAAATTACTCGTGCAGAAAGCTTTGATTTGGGCGTTACTTCCTGGTTCTTGGCTACCAAAATTGTTAGCTGGAAAACCTAAAATAACAAATCCCTTATCTCGGTAGGTTTCATACAATGTTTGGAGATCTTCATACTGTGGGGTGAATCCACATTTACTTGCAACATTAACAACAAGAATGGTTTTACCCTTGTAAGCTGAGAGGGTCTTTGACTCACCATCAATGGTTTTTACTTGAAAATCATAAAAAGACGTTGATGCTGGAAAAACTCCAATAAGTGCGGTTAATAACGATGCCAACAGTATCTTCATAATGGTTTTATTTGATTCAATTATACAAACACGCTAGCTCAAAAATAGTTTCATTTTATGACAGAAAAGAATAACTGGTTCAACAAGTTGTGGGAAGCGACATTTCCTGATGAAAAGGTTATTGCTGTAACTCCTGTTTCAGGTGGCGATATCAACGAATCGTTCTGTGTTAGGTCTACTAATCAATGTGTGTTTTTGAAACGAAATAAACGAGACCGTTATCCAAATATGTTCAAGGCAGAGGTTCATGGACTTCAGGAACTTAACAAGGTGAATTTGTATCGGGTCCCTGAAGTACATCATCTCGTAAATCTGGATTCATTTGTAGCCCTTATCATGGAATATATTCCGCTTACGCATGTTCAAAAAGGAGCTGATACAGGAAGAGCAATTGCTGAAATGCATAAACTTTCCAACGAGCAATTTGGCTTGGGTATACCCAATTACATTGGAACCCTTGAGCAATTAAATGACTTCAACGACGGTTGGTGGGCGTTTTACATTACACAGCGAATTGAGCCGCGAATAAAGAGTGTTTTTGAAAAGGGACTATTAAATCGAAGTGACATTCAAAAATTTGATAAGCTTGCTCATCGGTTTACTGACTTTTATCCGGAAGAGTCTCCCGCTTTGCTTCATGGCGACTTGTGGAGTGGTAATGTAGCGGAAGATGATGCAGGAAAACCAGTATTATTTGACCCAGCGGTTTATTACGGTCATCGCGAAATTGACATTGCAATGACACGCTTGTTCGGCGGATTTAGCGAATCATTTTACAGTGCATATAACGAACATAACCCCCTCGATTTAGGCTGGGTTGAACGTATTCCAATTGGCCAATTGTATCCGCTTCTGGTTCATCTAGACTTGTTCGGGCAGGCCTATACTGCTCAGATTCAAGCTGTCTTGAAACGTTTTATTTATTAACCTGGTAACGAATAGTCCGCCGGTCTTCATAATTGGGAATGCCTAAGGCAGATAACATGCCCGTTAAACTACTTTGAAATATGTAGTTGACAAACGTTTTTTGAGGATTGCGTTTATAAGAGATTCGGCCTTTGCGAACATCGGGGTTAAAAAGTGCACGTTGCCCACGATTAGGGTTTTCTGAAACTATGGCTAACTTTCTCAACAAGCGCTCACGGTCAGTTTTTGTGCCTTGAAATGTGGATACTTGAATGGAGATGTTATCGGCATTAAGTCGAGATTTTCCACGGGCATAACTGTTGTCTCCGTCAATTCTAAATTCATAGCGTTTGAGCAAACCGCGGTCAAAACGAACGCCAGCTAGCGGTCCAAAGAAGCTATTCAACCTCCTCAGGTCGAGGTTACGCACATCACCCTTTACATTAAATGCGTGCTTGGGGTGCGTTAAACTTAGCTCACCCTTAACTAACAGCGACCCAGAACCTGAGATGGTCGCTTTAACCGTTGCAAAAAGTTTAGGGTTTTCGGATGTAATTGAAGTGTCGTTAGTTATGTTCGTGGCTATAAGCGATCCTTTTGAAAGCCGCAGCAATGACAAGCTGCTAGAGCCTAAAGCCTCCTCTTGAACAAGCATATTTACGTGTTCCATTTCTAAACTATCAACAGCTACTCGGTATTTGAAAGATTGAAGCCATTCATTGGGTAATGGATATGATTGCCCTTCATATTCGCGCTGGCTGGCACTGCGGTAAAGAAGAATATCTACAGAGTCCATAGCAATCCTACGTGCTATTAAATCACGCGAAATCATTAGATCTGAAAATGAAATATCACTTACCTCAAGGTGTTTACAATAAACTTCAGGGGCATCAGTAGGAGTTTGAAGCATTGCCGCATAACGCTCCCTGTCAACGGTAGGGTTCACATGGATATGATGAGCGGAAAGCACGTTTTTCTTTGTGTTGATGTTCAGTGATTGAAATTCAAACTTCAGAAACCGATCATAGTCGAAGGCATAGGTTTCTTTCAGGTCAAATAACATCGCATCGTGCGCAATTAATCCAGGAATAGCTTGCGCAATTCGCAACCCGCCTAGTTGTAAGTTGAAATTGTTTGAGTGCGCTACTTTAATGGTGTCTTTCCAGATGCGATACAAATCAAATTGACCGTTGCGGATGCTCAGTTCGCGAATAGCGATACCTTCAATAATTGATGAATCTGATGGAATGACACTTCGACCTTCAAGTTCAGGATTTTCACCTCCTCGAAGAAAATATCGAATGCTAGGGTTGATAATTTCTAATCGTTCGATTACGACACGTTTTGAGGAAATCAGCTCAACGATTTTACCAAGACCCAGCTCAATTTCTGCAATGTTAATTTCTGAAAATGTTGCGCGTGGATGATTCGTGAAATAGTCAGAATTAGCGGATAAAGAAATGCCTTCTAATCGAATTCCAATTTGGTCGAGACTAATTTTAGAATTTGAAATACTCAGTGAATAGGCTCCTTGAGACTGTTCAAAGACCATTGACTCTGCTGTGTGGATTACAATTGGCCGCAGAATAAATAGAAAAATCAGGAAAAACATGAGGATTACAGAAAGCCCTCCTATAATCCAACGCCATTTGGTGCTAAGCCCCTTATTCTTCCCCATAGCATATAAAAATATAAACTTCAACAGAGACCTAAGCCTCAATACCGGTTTATTTCAATTTCTTTGTGAAAAATAGCAATGAATTACCTTTCTGTAGAACAGCTCAGTAAATCTTTTGGAGAACGAATTTTGTTCAGCGAGGTGTCATTTGGCCTCGAGTTTGGGCAAAAAGTAGGGCTTATTGCTCAAAATGGTGCGGGTAAAACAACGTTGCTAAAAATGATAGCAGGAAAGGAAACCGCCGAATCAGGAAAGGTTACCCTTCGAAAAGGAATTCAAGTGGCATACTTGGATCAAAATCCAGTTTTTCCAGGAAGAGTCTCTGTTTCTGATGCCCTTTTTTATGGCGAATCCCCAATGATAAAAGCAATTCAATCTTACAATGATGCAATCGAAACGTCCAATATGGATCATATGCAGCAGGCTATGGACCAAATGGATGCGTTGAATGCGTGGGACTTTGAACAGAAAATCAAACAAGTACTTGGCAAGCTAAACATTACAGACTTTGATCAACCGGTAAGCACATTAAGTGGCGGACAGAAGCGTAGGGTAGCGCTAGCTGAAATCATAATACATGAACCAGACTTACTTCTGCTCGACGAGCCTACAAATCATTTAGATCTAGAAATGATTGAATGGCTGGAAGAATATTTATCGACCAGTAAAATGACCCTATTGATGGTAACTCACGACCGTTATTTTCTGGATAGGGTATGCAATGAAATCCTTTCGTTAGAAGGGGGAGGAGTTCACCGTTATCGCGGAAGTTATGCCTACTACCTCGAGAAAAAAGAGGAACGAGAAACAAACGATCAAGTTGTTCACGGCAAAGCTAAACGACTGTATAAAAAGGAATTGGAATGGATCCGTCGTCAACCGAAAGCGCGAGGAACTAAATCTAAAGCAAGACAGGACAATTTTCACGAATTAAAAGATCAAGTTCATCAGAAACAGGAACGGAAGTCATTCGATGTAGATGTGAATATGACACGTTTAGGGTCAAAAATTTTGGAGCTACACAGCGTATCAAAATCATTTGATGAACGAACGCTTATTCAAGACTTATCACACAAATTCGTCAAAGGAGAAAAAGTAGGTGTGATCGGATCAAATGGTTCGGGAAAGACAACCCTGCTCAATATGATAATGGGACTTGAAGAGCCCTCCACAGGGACCATAAAACAGGGGGAGACAGTTGTTTTTGGTTACTACACGCAAAGCGGACTCAACTTTAAGTCGGGTAAAAGAGTTATCGAAGTAATCAAAGATATTGCTGAGAATATCCCACTCAAAAAGGGTAAAGTGTATACAGCTGCACAGATGTTGGAAAGGTTTCTTTTTCCGAGAAGCACGCATTATCAACTCGTAGAAAAGTTAAGTGGAGGAGAGCAAAAACGCCTTTATTTGCTGACCATCCTCATGAAGAATCCGAACTTTTTAATTCTGGATGAGCCTACAAATGATTTGGATGTCTTGGCAATTCAAGTTTTGGAGGAGTTTCTTGCTGATTTTGAAGGTTGTCTTATGGTAGTAACGCACGATCGATTTTTTATGGATAAACTGGTTGATCACATTTTCGCTTTTGAAGGAGAAGGATTGGTAAGGGACTTTCCAGGAAACTACAGCCAATACAGGGCAAAAAGAGAACAGGAAATGCGCGCCCCAAAAAAGGAGGAAGCAGCTGCAAAACCATCGGAGCCAGAGGCGACTCGGAAAGAATCGAAATCATATGACAAAAAACTCTCATTCAATGAGAAAAGGGAATTTGGATTACTGGAGAAGGAAATTGCTGAACTTGAACGTGAAAAAGAAAAGCTGACCAATGCCATGAATGATGATGATATCGGTCACGAAAAGCTGCAAGAATTGGGTGAGCAAATGGGAAGGATTATGGATGAAATTGAAAGTAAAGAATTGCGTTGGTTAGAGTTGTCAGAGCGAGCATGATTGATAGCGTTGATGAACATATAACTCTATTTTTTGAATCGGAAAACTCACCATTAACTGCTGCATTTTCAGAAGCCGAGAGCACCCTTGAACACGCACCTGTTTCTGGGACATTTGCATGCTTTTCTGCATTGGACTTACTAGCTCAGTGTCATGCTGGATCGTTGGAAAAGAAGCACTTAGCGAAGCGCATGAAAAAAATGTGGAAAACCTACGGAGGTTTGTGCGAATCTGATGCTGAGGATTTGTTTCTACTTAGAAATGCGGTGATTCATACTTTTGGCCAATACGCGTTCAGCTTAAAAACAAAGGCCGAAACCAGATATTATTGGAGCACTAATCATACCGGCATATTCAAGCGAGAAAATAGACTTGTTGTACATGTTAACCCCAACTTTATTTTGAAATATTCCAAACGCGTTACAGCAAGTTATCGCGAGGAGCTAGCATCGTCCAAGCAACGCAGGAAAGACTTTGAGTTAGTTTACAAGAAAATTGGACAAAAGCTTCAATCGGTATGACGCGTCCATGTTGTAGTGCGTCCTATTAATGAAATTCCAATATATCCGCGAACATCTAACGCATTTTTATGAGGCATAGTAATTTCGCAGCTATATGTTTCTCCCTTTTCGGGATCATAGATTGTCCCGTCTTCCCATTCATCTTCATCAAAGACAAAACCTTTTAAAATTTCAAGTCCAACGATAGGTCTATTTCGAAGTGCTTCATTTGGATTTTCTTTATCCACCTTCGTTTTACCGGCTTCGTCAGTTGGTTCTTTTAACCAAATGATTTCCCCATAATATTTACCTCCACGGTCAACAATTTTTACATGGCTTTTGCCTCCCTCAGTTGTCCAGACACCTACAATGTCATCCGCACTTTGAGCAAATATTAAGTGAGCTGATAATAGCGCAACGGCAAGAATTAGTGATTTCATAAAGGCTTCATTTTAGTATCTTAATCCGAAATTAAGGAAGCCATGGCAATTCGACGAGATTTTTTGAAAAAAACCTTTGCAGCAGCAACAATTGGTTCAATTTTTCCGCTGGGTATAAATGCCCGTGCAGCCAAGCTTGCAGATGCGTTGACTGAATTAAATGAATCTACTCCGCTCAGTGCACGCTCAAATGAGGATTTGTGGAATCAGGTTAGACTGGCGTATACAATAGACCCGACACTGATTAATTTAAATAATGGGGGTGTTAGTCCACAACCTAAAATTGTTCAAGATGCTGTAGATCGTTACTATCATCAATCTAATGAGGCTCCATCATATTACATGTGGCGAGTTATTGATAAAAACCGGGAAGCACTGCGTGAAAAATTGGCTCATTTGGCAGGCGTTGGAGCAGATTCTATTGCCATTAATAGAAATACAACGGAAGCATTGGACACGGCGATTTTTGGAATGCCACTAGAAGCTGGGGATGAGGTTGTGGTGTGCAATTTTGATTATCCAAACATGAGAAATGCATGGCGTCAGCGCGAAATGCGTGATGGAATAGTGCTGAAATGGGTAAACCTCAAGCTGCCAATTGAAGACCCAAACGAACTTGTGAATGCTTATGTTAACCAGTTCACGCGGAAGACAAAAGTTGTTCATATTACTCATTTAATCAACTGGACCGGTCAAGTAGTTCCTGCCAAAGAGATCTGTGCCGAAGCAAAAAGACGCGGAATTCGGACTGTGGTAGATGGAGCACATTCATTTGCGCATCTTGACTATAAAATCAGTGACTTCGATTGCGACTACTTCGGTACGAGTTTGCACAAATGGCTCTGTGCTCCTTTTGGGACAGGACTATTGTATGTTAGGCCCGAACGGATTGCTGAAACTTGGCCTATGTTCCCTTCAGATGATCCGAAATCAGAATCAATCATAAAGTTTGAGAACCTAGGGACGCGTTCTTTTGCAAATGAAATGGCAATATCTCATGCCATTGACTTTCATTTGGCAATTGGCTCCAAAAAGAAAGAAGCTCGCTTAAGGTACCTCAAGGATTATTGGGTAAACCAGGTAAAGGACTTGGAGCGGGTAGTGATCAATACACCAACCAGCGAAGGAATGTATGGAGCTTTGGCAAACATTGAGGTTGTTGGGGCAAAAGCTGCTGATTTAGACCGTCACTTTATGCGAGACTATCGTATTCATACCGTTCCAATTGTATGGGAGGGAATTAATGGAGTTCGGGTAACTCCGCATGTTTACACTAAAACTTCAGAATTAGATAAATTGGTGAAAGCGATACACGATTTTGTAGTTTAAGTATGTTTTCGAGGAATGGTTATGGTTACAAGCGTTCCTTGATGCTCTTCGCTAGATACATCTATAGACCCGGCATGTAGCTCAACAAACTGTTTAACGATAACCAAGCCGAGCCCTGTCCCTTCAATTGTCGAAGTGTTCTCAGCTCTAAAGAAGGATTGAAATAGTTGACTTTGTTCCTCCTTAGGAATTCCAATTCCAAAGTCTTGAATGGCAATCTTTATAAGGTCACCACAGAAAGATAATGTCAGTTGTGGAGCGGGCTTGTTCAATGAGTACTTAAATGCATTCGAGAGGGTGTTTGATACCACATGACTCATAAGTCCTGTATCTAATTCTACTTCAAAAGGCTCCCCAATAACGTTAAACTCCGTATTTCGGCCATCTTCAAATGGCGAGTAATGCATGTCTATAACCTCTTGAATTACCATGGAAGGGTTGGTAGGTTCTATGCTAAGCGGCATTTTATCCGCTTCAGTTTTCCCCATTATTAAAATATCATTCATCAGTGCGGATAGGCGATCAATTTGTTCAACGATACGCTGAAAATGCTTCATGAAAGGCGCATTCATTTTGTTGTCAACTTCTTCTGCATACATTTCCAACAACTGCACACTTGACTTAATTGATGTTAACGGAGTTCTAAATTCATGAGATGCCATGGATACAAATCTGGATCTAAGTTCATTGAGCTCTTTTTCTTTTTCAAGCGCTTTTTTCATTTCTCGCTCAGCCTGTACGCGTTTCGAAATATCTCGCGACGTGGAAAGCATGGACTCTATTTTATTTCCAGACTTTATACTCTGTGTTATTGTTTCAAGCCATAAGTATGAGCCGTCAGCCTTTCGCATCCTTAAAGTTCCAATGCACTTCGATGCTTTTCCCTTGATCACGGGGTCGTGAATCTCATTGTAAATCCTTGTTTTATCCTCCTTATGAATGAATTCATAAGGGGAGTGATCGAGAAAATCACTCGGACTAAATCCCAACATCTCACGAATTGAAGGCGAAACATAAGTCATTGTGCCATCAGGCTTATGCATGCATATTAAGTCAGACATCGTTTCGGACATTAGACGGAACCTTTCTTCCGTTTCCCGTTGAGCAATTTCAGCTAGTTTTCGTTGATTTATATCAATGATTGTCCCAAAAGCATTGCTTAAAAGTCCATTGGAATTATATTCTACCGAAACGTGAACTTTAAACCACAACGAACCAGATGAGGCACTTATAAATCGAATTTCGAAACTGAGGTTTTCGCGGGTATTTGGATTTCCATGTGCGGGAAGGTTTTCAAAGGCCTGCTTTCGGTCGTCCGGAAAAATGTAATCCCGAATGTGGGTTCCCATGCATTCTTCTACTTCAAAACCAGTGATATCTGCCCAAGCTCTGTTTAAAAATGTGAAGTGCTCGTTTTGATCAATTTGAAAGATAATCTCGTGCACCGAATTGACAATGGTGCTATACTCCTCCTCTTTTTGCTCAATATGATGTTTGTAATTGATCCTAGAACTGATGTCAATATTTGTCCCTACGAGTGATATTGGATTGCCATTCGTGTCTTTTTTTACATACGCTTGAGTTAACACCCACGTGTAGGATCCAGCTTTATTCCGAATGCGATATTCATATTCAAATGTTCCATGATTAAGTCGATTAAAAGGATCGAGTGCTTGAAGAACGAGCGCGCGATCTTCAGGGTGTAGCAGTGACTCAAAAATTTCAAAAGAACTGTCTAATTCGTCTTCCTCATATCCAAGCATTGCTTTCCATTGCTTGCTCAAGTACATCTTATTTGTAGTCAAATTGATGTACCAGAACCCATCGTGAGAGGATTCAATTGCTATTTCAAGTTGTTTATCGCGTTTCTCAAGCTTGCTCTTGAGTTGCTCTGATTCTAGGGTGAGGTCTATAAAAGCAGCAACAGAATCTATGAAGGAAACTTCTTCTTCAGAAAAAGACTTATTGAAATTACACTCTTCTAATCCGATAAACCCCCAAAGTTCCTCACCGGATTTGATGGGATAAAAAAGGACAGACATAACATCCCTCCCCTCCATGGTTGAACGAAGACTGGAGTCTTGAATTTCACTTGCGATTGCTTGAAAGTGATTCCCCTTTTGGAAAGTTTGTTCTAAACCTGGAAAATGAGTGTAGGGTATCGAAGCATTTGCAAACTCCGTGATATCTACGACCTGATCATTTTTGTTCCAAAACACATATTGGCGCATCATTAGTGTAGATGCTTCAGTTTCGATATTTTGAAAGAGGTAGCAACGGTCTGCCAATAATTCTTCGCCGATGATTTCTAAAACAATTTGCAGCCGATCTTTTAACGCTCCTTGCTTGCGAAGCACTTTCTGTATGGCAGTTAGTTTTTTTGCCCAATTGAGGTTGAGGCTCTTATGGGAAAAGGATTCCGTATGAAATTGTTCTTGCTGCAAGGGAAATAGTTTAACTTCGAAACACTAAAAATCGTTATTTTTTGAGTTCTACACTATGGCTTTGGCATTAATCATAGAAGATGACCCTTCGGTTAAAGAAAACTTGGAAGAAATTTTAAACTTTAAAGGCTTTCATGTTATTGCAGCAAGCGAAGGAAAAATGGGCTTAGAGCTGGCCATTGCAAAAGAGCCTGATTTGATTATTTCGGATATCATGATGCCTGAGATGGATGGCTATACGCTTGTAAAAGAGGTAAGGGGTAATGCTAGAATATCTAACACCCCTGTAATTCTCCTTACCGCAAAAACACTCGCGGAGTCCAAGATTAAAGGCTTAGAAATAGGAGCTGACGATTACATTACGAAACCATTTAATGCGAAAGAGCTTGTTGCTCGAGTGTATAACCTTATCGATATCCGAAAACGAATTAAGGCGAAGGCCTTGCTTGAGTCTGAAAAACGCGAGGTGGAATCTACTGAGTCGGTTTTCATGCGAGAGCTGATGGACCTTTTCTCTGAAAACCTGGAGAATTCACACTACGCTATCGAAGATATTGTGGTATCGTTAGGGCTGAGCAAATCAACTATTCAACGCAGGGTAAAAACAATTACAGACAAAACATTTAACCAATTACTGCGTGAATACCGCTTAGAACAAGCAAAACAACTGCTTGAGCAACGTGGGGGGAATATCTCTGAAGTTGCTTATTCGGTGGGGTTCAATAGTGTTAGCTATTTCTCATTTTCCTTTAAGAAATACTTCGGATATCCACCAACTGAAATTGTTGGGAAACCAGAATAGGTAGTCATTTTATATTACCGGGTCTAATTGTTAAAGCTGTTCCCAGCCTTCTCATACCGCATGTTAGGGTCATGGGGTTTTGCGCTTCTTAGAATTGCGCATCGAAGCTGTATGTGTTTCTTGAACTGTGCGGTTTTAAGGTTGATTTTCCTGCACTTCATGTTTTCTTTTTGCTCAAAGTTCACTACATTCAACCCGAATAGGTTCACCAGGAGCTGGGGAAATTTAGTTAAAACAGGATTATGTGATATGCCATTTAAAAAAACATGGAATTGTTTACAATTGATCGCAAATTTAACCGTTGAAAATCCATGAGTACACGCTTAGTTCTGATGTTGCTAGTTTGGTGTTTGCTTTTATCTATTCAAGCAAATTGTCAGCAACTTAGCAAGTTTGAAGGGTTCAATGCCAAATGCAGTATTGGACCAAAACAAGGATTTGGTCCTTCACCTGCTCTCCCAGAAGTAATATCGCTTGATTATGCTAAGCTGAAGTTGAGGTTAGATGCATTTGAAAGGAGAATAAGTGGAGAAGTAATCCATCAAGCAACGTGCTTAAAGCAAACGGATCAGCTTTATTTTCAGCTTGACGATTCACTTAAGGTTTCTGAAGTTGCTGTTAATTCCAATTCGGCGTCGTTTATTCACAGGCTAAATATTTTAGCCATCAATCTAGACACTACGTTATTTTATGAGGATAAAGTAGAAGTTCACATAATGTATGAAGGCATCCCGTCTGAAGTTGATGATCGTGCTTTTGTTCAAAGCATAAGGGCTAATGGAAGCCCAGCCTTACACACGCTTTCACAGCCCTATGGCGCAATGCGGTGGTGGCCCACTATCCATGATTTGAATCAAAAATTGGATAGCGTAACGATTGAAGTAACTGTTCCTACATCACCCGTGAACCAAGTAGCAGTGAGCAATGGTGTGATGACATCATGGTCTCCTCATCCTGATTCAATGACTTATGCTTATCATCATCGGCACCCTATTCCTCCGTACCTTGTAGCTGTGAGTGTTGCTGAGTATGCCATTGTTCGCGATACCATTGATATGGGTGCGTATCAAATTCCTGAACTCAATTTCATCTATTCTGAACGACTGGATGAAGAATTGCAATACACAGACGTTGATCCGATAATGAAACTATTCGATTCATTATTTATTCCCTACCCATTTGCAGATGAACACTATGGTCACGCAATGTGGGAAAGAAATGGGGGAATGGAGCACACTACAATGAGCTTCATGGGGGATTTCAACTGGGACTTACGAGCTCATGAATTGGCTCATCAATGGTTCGGGGATTACGCTACGTGTTCTTCATGGAGGGATATTTGGCTCAATGAAGGTTTTGCAACCTATTTGGCAGGACTCACCTATCAATTCTTTGAACCCGATACCTACTGGCCATTGTGGAAAGATGCACAGCTGAAACGAATTCGACGAGAGTATGATGGTTCCTTATATGCTTATGATACAACACGTGTTTCACGTGTTTTCAACAACGGGTTATCTTATGCCAAAGGAGCAATGGTGCTGCATATGTTGAGGCGCGAGATAGGCAATGACTCTTTATTTTTTGAAGGAGTAAGGGAGTACCTAACAACCTACGCTTATAAATTCGCAACCACGGATGATTTCTTCATGATAATGGAAAAGTATGCTCCCTATCCGTTGACGGGTTTCATTTCATCGTTTGTATATGGCTACGGAATACCCAATTACCATATAGGCTATGCTGAAGTTCCTGATGGGTTGGAACTGGAGCTCTATCAAGCGAGTTCTGTTGCTTCAACATCTTTTTTTCCGGCTAAAATTCCAATCCGAATAAGCTATGATGGGGTCAGTTCAGATACTTCAATTTATCATGTTAAAAACGGACAACAAGTCCTTATTCCCGGTATTCGAAATGTGACTCAAGTTGAGTTTGATCCTGAGTCTGAAATCATAAGTGGAGTTAATCGCGTATTTAAGAAGAGTGCGCTTGACGAGGTTTCTGTTTATCCCAATCCCGCGAGCGAAACCCTTTTTGTTGAGTTGAATAACCCATCCAATTCACTCAAAGAAGTAACCCTCATTAATAACCTCGGTCGTGTAGTATTTACGCAAAAGGTTAACCTAAGTCAAGTTCAGCTAAGTGTTGAAAATTTTGAAAGTGGTATGTATTTTTTACTTCTAGAGAGGAATACTGGTCGAGCGGCTTTACCAGTGATGATCAAATGATAACAATATTGGCTTGAGGGTGTTTATAATTCATGCGTGAATTAATCACTTTTAATCATGCCTTTGTCAGCAAATCGGATGATGGGTTTAAGGGCGCTGATTGCTCTGTAAAATCTAGTGCAATCATGCTTGCTCCGGTAATAAACGTTTCACCTGAGTTTACTATCAAGAAGTTTACGGATCTCAGCGCACATGTGAGCGGAAAATTGGGTAGTTTTCTAAGTGTGTTGAGGTGGATAAATGACAAAAATGGTGATGAAATCAGGATACTTCAGGGTTTAAAATACGATGGCTAAGCATACCGGCAAACAGACTATTCAGAACTGGTTTGAGCAACAAAACTGGGATGTTTTCGAATTTCAGCAAAACACTTGGGATGCTATCGAGAAGGGAGAAAATGGACTTTTAACTGCGCCAACCGGCAGCGGTAAAACCTATGCCTTGCTTGGTGGGATACTTGCACAAGCGCTTGAGGAAAAGGAAGAGCCTGGTCTGAAATTGATTTGGATTACCCCTATTAGGGCCTTGGCAAAAGAAATTGAATTATCAGCAATGCGGATGATAAGTGGCTTGGGTTTAAATTGGAGGGTTGGCATTAGGTCAGGGGACACGGCAACAGCCGAGCGGAATAAGCAAACTAAGCATATGCCCGATGTGCTTATTACAACCCCGGAGAGCTTACAATTATTGCTTGCTCAAAAAGGCTATGAGAAACGATTCTCGAATTTGAGATGCATTGTATGTGATGAGTGGCACGAACTTGTAGGAACAAAGAGAGGTGTCCAAATGGAGCTTGCCATGGCGCTTTTGAAGGAGCATGCGCACAGACTTCTTATTTGGGGAATTTCTGCTACCATTGGTAACATGGACGATAGTCTGGGTGTTCTCTTGGGGGGAACTTACCAGTCGGGTAATTGGACATTTATTGAAAGTGGACTTAAAAAGGAGATTGAACTTGAGACCATTCTCCCAGACCAAGTTGAGCAATTTCCATGGAGTGGTCACTTAGGAGTAAAGCTCTTAAAAAAGGTTGTTCCGATTATCAATCAGAGCAATTCAACATTGATTTTTACCAATACACGTGCTCAATGCGAAATTTGGTATCAGAAATTACTTGAGGAGGCTCCTGAGCTGGCTGGGCAGCTCGCCATGCATCATGGTTCAATAGCTAAGGACATTAGGGATTGGGTAGAAGATGCCTTACACAAAAAAGAGTTAAAGGCTGTAGTTTGCACCTCTAGCTTGGATTTAGGGGTTGATTTTCGACCCGTAGAGCGCATTATTCAAATTGGCAGCCCAAAAGGGGTAGCTCGTTTTATACAACGAGCCGGAAGGAGCGGCCATAAACCAGGTGTGAAAAGTAAAATCTATTTCGTCCCAACACATTCTTTGGAACTTCTGGAAGGCGCTGCATTGAGGGATGCAATAGCATTGAACTATGTAGAAGATAGACCGCCATACCTGAGGTCCTTTGATACCCTAGTTCAGTTTTTAGTTACGGTTGCAGTTTCAAGTGGATTTTATCCAAATGAGATTTTAAGTGTTGTCAGAAATACACATTGTTTCGAGTCTATTTCTGACTCAGAATGGCAATGGTGCCTTAACTTTATTACTACTGGCGGAGATTCACTCAATGGTTATGATGAGTACCATAAAGTCCAAATTGAAACCGATGGCAAGTATAAAGTCAATAGCAGAAAGGTGGCGATGCGACATCGGTTGCAAATAGGTACTATCGTTTCAGATGCTGCGCTGAAGGTGAAATTTGTGAGTGGTGGTTTTATTGGCACTATCGAGGAGTGGTTCATTGCTAAGTTGAAGCCGGGAGCTTCCTTCTGGTTTGCCGGAAGGTGCTTAGAATTAGTCCGGATACGCGAGATGGTAGTGCAGGTAAGAAGCTCAAAATCTAAAACCGCAATGGTTCCCAGTTGGCAAGGAGGACGAATGCCATTGAGCAGCAACTTAGCGCATGTACTTAGAAAGTCGCTTCATAATGCCATTAAAAATAACCTGGATGTTCCTGAATTAAAGGCTATTCAACCACTATTGCTCTTTCAAAGCGAACGTAGTCACCTTCCATTGGAAAATGAATTCTTGATAGAAACGTTTGAAACAAAGGAAGGGTATCATTGCTGCATGTACCCATTCGAAGGCCGGTTTGTGCATGAAGGCATTGCAAGCTTAGTAGCCTACAGGATGAGTTTGTTAAGGTCAATCTCGTTTTCTATTTCATTTAGTGATTATGGTTTTGAACTCGTTTCTGACCAACCCATTCCAATTGGAGACTTTATTGACAACAACTTGTTTTCAACCGAAAATCTAATGGACGATATACAGAATAGTGTTAATGCATCTGAAATGTCGAGAAGAAGGTTTAGGGATATCGCGGGAATAAGTGGGCTTATTTTTAAAGGGTTTCCTGGCAAACAAAAAGCAGATAGACATTTGCAATCAAGTGCTCAACTCTTCTTCAATGTTTTCAGGGATTACGAGCCCGACAACTTGCTTTACAAACAAGCATATGATGAGGCACTCGAGTTCCAAATGGAGTTCGTGCGACTCAGATCAGCGCTTGTGAGGATATCAGGGCAAGACGTTTGCTTGATGGAAATTGAAAAGCCTTCTCCATTCGCATTTCCAATTATGGTTGATCGAATTCGCGAAAAGTTTATTTCAGAATCGCTCGAAGCTCAAGTTAAAAAAATGAAGCTAGCATACGCTTAGCGCTAGAAGCGATAAGTCGCACCTATTTTCCCACCGGAAGCAGCAATCCCTCCTCCTAGTTCTAAGTTTACAGCCCAAGTGTTGTTAAAGAAATACCTACCACCTACTTGTGCTCCTAATCCTAATCCACTATTAAAGCCTCCTGGATAGTCAGAGGGAGAGTTCCACGTGAAGTAGCCCAGGTTTAGACCTGCATATAGATCCCAAGGGTCATCAAGTTCTGCAATTTCATCAAAATAATAGTTTGCCAGAACGCTTGCCCCAATAACTGTATGGCCGTACTTCTTACCGCTATAGGATTCATTAAAGGTTCGAAAAGACCCTGCAAAACCTAATGTGATATTAGGAGCTACGCCAATTTCTAAACCGCCATAAATAGGAATGCCAATCCCAGAAAATCCAACGCCAAAGTTGATGTGTTTTAAGCCGTTTACCTGGTTGTTTTGAGCGAGCCCATGACCTGTCATTATAAATGCTGCTGCGATTAATACCAAAAAATGTCTCATGCTAGTATGTTATTGCTTATCAAAAATTGCTTTGAGCTCTGAAGCTTCACTTGGTTCGAGTTTGCCAGCTAAAATTAGGGCAAGTTGTTTTCTTCTTAATGCTGCTTGGAAGCGTTCCTTTTCTTCACGTGTTTCGGGATCAATTTCTGGAACCTCAATCGTGTTCCCATATTGATCTACCGCTACAAAGGTGTAGATAGCATCGTTACATTTCACGCGTTCTTTAGTCCTGTGGTCATCCACCATAACATCTATACAAACTTCCATAGAAGAATTAAATGCCCGGCTTACACGCGCTTCTAGGGTGACAAAATCGCCTAGTTTAATGGGGTGGTTAAATGCAACGTGATTTACGCTAGCGGTCACAACAACACGTTCTGCATGCCGGTGGGCACAAACGGCAGCAGCAGCATCCATCCAGTGAAGTAATTGACCACCCATAAGGTTGCCTAATGTATTTGTATCATTTGGAAGAACGATGTGGGTGGAAGTAGTAGCTGATTCAGAAGGCTTTTTGGATTTTTGCATATGATTTAAGTCTAAGGACAAAATTAGTGCTTCTTATGAATCATGAGATAAAGGAGGCAGAAGAAGAGGTACTTTATTAATTTTGGGCAAAATCTAAATGTGATACTCTACTTAAAAGCACTTCACCTCATTTTTGTAGTTACTTGGTTTGCAGGGCTGTTCTACCTCGTAAGGCTCTTTATTTACTGGCGGGAAGCACAGGATTTAGAACGTGAAAAAAGAGAAGTGCTATCTGATCAGTTTCAACTTATGGTGAAAAGGCTGCTTTATGGCATTACATGGCCCAGCGCTATCCTTGCCGGAGTTTTTGGGCTTTGGATGCTCCATGAATCACCGGGTTACCTTAAGCTTGGTTTTATGCAAGTCAAATTAGCGTTCGTGGGATTTTTATACGTTTACCATGTTATGAATCAAATGATTTACAACCAGTTTGCTTCAGGGTTCTTTAAGTGGAGCTCGATGCAATTGCGTGTGTGGAATGAAGTAGCAACAATTTTCCTAGTTGCGATTGTTTTTATGATTATTCTAAAAAGCGCCACGGACTGGATATATGGAATTTTTGGATTAATAGGCTTCGCAATTTCACTGATGCTTGCCATCCGCATTTACAAATCGCTGCGCAATAACAATAAGGCATAACTGCTGTTATGTAACTGCTGAAGTTTAACAATCATGAAGGGTATGTCTTATTTACCGGTTTTTATTTTTATCGTCTTTCTTTTCTTGATCGATTTATACACGTCTCGTGGACTTAGAATATTAACCGAGAATATTTCAACACAATGGCTGGTATATGGTATTCGTCATGGCCATTGGGTGCTTTTTATTTTGTTTTCTATCTGGATATTAATTGCCACGTTTAATGCGCAGGCAATGACGGATTACAAGAATTACAAGTACTTTTATTTCTTGTTTGGATTAATCCTCCTGTTTTACCTTCCTAAACTCGTTTTTTCGGTTTTCTTATTCGCTGATGATGTATTGCTTTTAGGCAAATGGTTGGTGTCAAAGGTTACGCCAAACCTCGATTCAGTTTCGGGGGAAGCCGCCCCGATATCGCGAAGTAGATTTTTGAATCAAGTGGGTATTATTACTGCCACTGTGCCGTTTATAGGTGCGGCATATGGTATGATTAAAGGCCGTTTTGATTTTCGTGTTATCCAACGTGATATCAAGTTCCCAGAGTTGCCAAGTGATTTGGATGGATTTGTTATTGCACAAATTAGTGATGCGCATTTGGGATCATTTTTCGATAACCAAAAACCGGTTGAACGAGCAATTGAAATGTTGAATAGTTTGAAACCAGACATCTTAGTGTTTACGGGCGATTTGGTCAATAATTTTGCGGCAGAAGCTGAGGATTGGGTAGGCTTGTTTAATGCCATTACTCCAGAGATACCCAAGTATTCAATTCTGGGGAATCATGATTATGGAGATTATGCGAAGTGGCCTTCTGAAAGTGCGAAACGCGAAAACTTGGAGCGATTAAAGCAGATTCACAGCGAGATGGGCTTCACACTATTATTGAATTCTCACGATTTAATTGAGAGAGGAGCCGCGCGTTTGGGAATTCTAGGAGTTGAAAATTGGGGAGTTCCTCCTTTTCCTCAACATGGAGACGTTGGTCTAGCAAAAACTGGAATGCCAGCAGTTGACTTGAAAGTGCTCTTATCACACGATCCTAGCCACTGGGATCATCAAATAAAAAAGGAACACAAAGACATTGACTTAACCTTAAGCGGTCACACTCACGGCATGCAGTTTGGCGTTGAGTTGGGGGATATTAAATGGAGCCCAGTTCAATACAAGTACCCCAAGTGGGCAGGGCTGTATGAGGAATACGGCAAGTATTTATATGTGAATAGGGGGTTTGGATACATTGGCTTTCCGGGAAGAGTTGGGATACCTCCAGAAATCACCGTACTTAAACTTACACGTACCTAATGATGAATTGCTCGTAATGTTGAAGCTTGTCTTCATTGATTTTCAGCGCATCTACGCGAGCATTAGTGGGGCCGCTTTCGCACCAAACTAGAAAGTCTTTTAAGGCATTCTTAGGTCCTTCAGCTTCGATGTAAACATCACCATTGTAGTGGTTTTTTACATACCCCTTGATTCCTAATGCAATCGCTTGCTTTTCACAAGATTTCCTGTAGTAGACTCCCTGAACCTTACCCGTTACGGTGATTTTGTAGTGTTTAAGTGTGTTTTCCATGAACATGATAGTTATAACTTCAAAATTAGATGTATGTACCTATATTTGCAATTGTGAAAATCGAAGCGGAAATAAAGCAAGAGCAATTTGAGTCGTCATTTCATAAAATGGCAGTGAATTTATTATTTACTTCCAGCTGGATGGCTGATAAACACCTTCAGTTCTTAAAGCCGTTTGGGATATCTCAGCAACAGTACAACGTACTGCGGATTCTTAGAGGTCAATATCCTGAACCAGCATCTATATCTCTTTTGATGGACCGAATGTTGGATAAAAACTCCAATGCTTCACGCTTGGTTGACAAACTCCTCACAAAAGGATTGGTAGAACGAACGGTTAGTAGCATTGATCGGAGACAGAAGGAGGTTGCGATTACTGAAAAGGGCTTAAAGCTTTTAACGTCAATTGGTGCAGAATTCGGCACCTTAATGAACAGTTTTACTAACCTTTCTGAAACGCAAGCCGAAGAACTATCAGATCTCCTAGATCTCCTACGGGGCTAATTGTATTTTTATTTGACAAGAGTATTAAAAAGGTTGTACCTTCGCGGCCCGTTGAACGGTACGATAGTAATTAACTTGAGCTTTGTTGAAAAAATTGTACATTGAACAATTAATCCGAACTCAAAAAACCCTAGAAGCAAGATATGCGGCAGTTAAAGATCACTAAGCAGCTCACCAATCGCGATAGCAAATCCATTGACAAGTATTTAAGCGACGTATCAAAAGAAGAAATGGTAACCCCAGATGAAGAGGTTTCATTAGCGGTACGTATAAAACAAGGAGATGAAGAAGCATTAAACCGTCTGGTAAATGCAAACCTTCGATTTGTGATTTCTGTTGCCAAACAGTATCAAGGTCATGGTCTAACATTAGAGGATTTGATTGCTGAAGGGAACATTGGTCTGATTACAGCAGCAAAGCGTTTCGATGAGACAAAGGGCTTTAAGTTTATATCATATGCTGTATGGTGGATTCGTCAAAGCATTATGCAAGCAATTGCAGAAAATTCGCGCGTAGTGCGATTACCTTTAAACAAGGTGTCTGCAATTCAAAAAATTGCAAACGCCTTCTCTAGACTTGAACAAGAACACGAGCGTGCTCCGTCCAACGAAGAGATTGCGAATTTGCTGGAATCATCTTCTGATAATGTTGCAGACCTTTTCACATATAGCCAGAAGCAAGTCAGTGTAGATGCTCCACTTATTGAAGGAGAAGAAAATAGCTTGTTAAATGTATTAACCAACGAGAATTCGAATAATCCATCTGATGAGTTGATGCGCGAGTCTTTATGTAAAGATATAGAGCGTGTGTTGGTTTCGCTAAAGCCTCGCGAAGCAGATGTTGTAAGGTTGTCTTTCGGCCTTAATGGTGAGACTCCAATGACACTTGAAGAAATTGCCAATAGTTTAGGTTTAACCCGTGAACGAATTCGTCAAATTCGCGAAAAGGCACTTCGAAGCTTAAGAAAAAAAGCAAACTCCAATTTATTAAAGCATTACTTATAACATTGAATCCCGGTTTATCCGGGATTTTTTTTAACCTTTCTGGGCGAAAGTTGTTAGCGTATTATGGCAGAATTGCTTCATTACAGAACTAAAGTTGTTGACCCGAGTGCTGACTGGATGGTTTTTATCCATGGAGCTGGCGGTAGCATGGAGACCTGGAAGCGTCAAGTTGAGACCTTTGAAGCGAGGTTTAACCTGCTTTTGCTAGACCTTCGCGATCATGGGGCATCGAAGTTTGAGGAGCGGCCAAAGAAACAAGATTATAGCTTGGATTTAATCGCTAGCGACGTGCTTGTTCTGCTCAATCATCTGAGTATACCAAAGTCACACTTTATGGGTGTTTCGTTGGGCTCGGTTATTATACGCTGCATTGAGCAAATGGACCCCAAACGCATAAAATCTGTAGTTCTTGCCGGAGGAATTTTTGAAGTTAATGCAAAGCTAAATGTGCTTGTAAAATCGGGCCAAGCTCTTGCTAAAATCATCCCATTTCATAGGTTGTATGACTTATTTGCATGGATAGTGCTACCCAGGGCAAATCATGCGGCGTCAAGACGAATTTTTATCCGGGAAGCGCGGAAGATTTCCGAACGCGAGTTTTTAAACTGGCTCTACATCACCCATAACATAAAACGGAAAATTGCACAATTGGTATCACGTCACTTAGATGTTCCCTACCTTGTTGTAATGGGAGCTCAAGACCATGTTTTTCTGGGTCCGGCAAGAGCCTATTGTGAGAGGTACCACAGTACTGCAATTGAGGTTATTGATCGTTGTGGACATGTGGTTAATATTGAACGGGCAAATGAATTTAATCGCAGGGCTCTAGCTTTTCTCGAGCAACAATTTCCCAAAAAGTAATTGAGTTACGCAGCGTTTCCGATTGATATGCATCTTACAAAGTAAGGAATTCTGCTATGCGTAAAAAAGGCATGCCAATTCAGCACATTGAATGGGCAAATCATAGTGGGTTCTGAGGTAATACTTCATGCATGAGACTTCACATATCGAATTATTAGTTCTGCAATCCATCAAGTGCAGCAGAAAGGCGCAAATGAAACTATACGATTTGCATTGGTCTGCTATGTATGGAACCTCGTTTAGGCTTGTTAATACCCCTCAAGATGCCGAAGAATTAGTTCATGAAGCATTCTTGAAAGCATATTCAAGCCTTGATGATTTAGAGGAGCCTAGTCGATTTTCAGGTTGGCTCAAACGCATTGTGATAAATGAGTCACTGCAGTTTTTACGCAAGAGATCAACCCAAGCAATTCATGAAGAAATTGATGTTGACCTTCCCGAAGTCGCCAGTTCACCAGACATAGACCCGTCAAAAGATCTACAGAACTTAAAATTGGCGATGGATCAGATGCCAGTAGGATACCATACGGTCGCTACACTTTTTTGGTTTGAGGGGTTAACGCATCATGAAATAGCTGAATACTTAAACATTACGACTTCTTCTTCAAGATCTCAATTGGCCCGAGCCAAGCAACATATATTAAAATTTTTATCTAAAAAGGAGGTGAGCCATGGATCAGTGGATGAGAGCAAATAAACATGAATTTACCGCCGACGAACCCATTGATAATCGTGAACGATTTGAAAAACGTTTAGCACAACAGCAAGTAAAGAAAAAGACACATCGGCTTTATTATGCTGCTGCAGCTGTTGTTGGTGTTTTATTGATAACAGCCGTAGCGTTTGATTTGGGAAAGAAAAGTTCAGCGCTTCCTTCAGGCAATCAGCAGCTCACACTTATGGATATATCTGCTGACTACAAGGAGGTAGAACAGTATTACCAGCAAGTAATCGAATCACAAAAAGAAAACTTTCAGACTGAAGGATTAAGTAAACTTCAGCCGGTAAAGACAGCCTTTAAGGATTTAAATAAACTCGAACAACAATACCAAGAATTGCAGCTTGCATTGGCTACTACCCCAAATGATGAGCGAGTTATTCAAGGTATGATTATGAACTACCGCATGCGAATCGTTGTATTGCAGAAACTTGAAAAAATCATTCAAAACCAAACTCAAAGAAAACATGATAAAGTTAGCGCTTAATATGCTCATGATTGTGTCCTGCTCAATTCTAGTTGTTCAGGCAATTTCTCAGGATACGTACAAAAAAGAGTACCATAAAAACTACCAAGTAGAGCCCACAAGTTCCCTTAGCATAGATAATAAGTATGGCCCTATTTTCCTAACATCAGAGCCTGGCATCAATGAGGTTCAGTTAGACGTGGTAGTTGCTGTAGAGGCTTCAAACGAGAAAAAAGGAGCCGAATTGTTGGATCGGGTGGAAATTCACTTAAACCAAAAAGGAGATTTAGTTTCGGCTGTTACAGAAATTGAGTCCAGATCAAAGTTTAAAAATTTAAAAATTGAGTATCGCGTGCGATTTCCGGAAACGATGGGATTGGGAGTGAAGAATAAATTTGGGGATGCCGTATTAAATCGCTCAACAGGTGAAGCGAACCTATATGTAGGTTATGGCACTTTAAATATTGGTGAACTCATGAGTGCAAATAATGCAATAAATGTAGAATACGGTAAACTGAACTTTGACCACCTCGAAGCGGGTGAAGTAAAAGTTTCATATTCAGACCTAAAAGGTAAAGAGGCACGTCTGATGAACATTAAAGCCAAGTATAGTGAGCTCGAATTAGGAGCAATAGGAACACTTGATTACCAAGGTGCTTATGATGATTTGTCGGTACTTGCGGTAAGTAACGTTGTGGTTGACGCAGATTATTCAGATGTATTTATTGAACGCTTGGACTCCGAATTGAACATTAATTTGGCTTACGGCAATTTGAAGGTTGATGAAGTGAAAAATACATTCAATGGTATAACAATCACGGGCGCATATAGTGACTTTGTTATCAATGCTGCAGGAACTGCTTATTCATTCGATCTAAAAGCAGTTTATGGGGATGTTGTAGTTCCAAATACATGTAAACTCACGAACACGCAGAACAAAGCTATGACCGAAATAAGAACAGGTGTTTGCGGGAGTAATGGGCAAGCACAAATAAAAGGACAGGTGAGCTATGGTGATTTGAAAATTCGTTAAAACGAGTCAATCCAGGCAGTTTTATTTTCAAGTCGCTTAAAGCGGTTGAGTTTAATTCGCAGTGCTTTCTTCGAACGATCATTTAGAGCGCTCACCCTGTAAAGGCCATTTTTTTGCCCAATGATCTGAGCAGGATAGCCAGCTGACTTCAGTTCAAGAACTAATTTTGAAGCATTGTTGTAATCCTTAAAGCATCCTGCAATTATGTGAAACTCCCCTTGTGTTATAAGCCTTGATCCAGTGGCTTTTTGGCTTGAGATGTGGAGCTTGCCGGGCAAGTCATCAACAAGCTTGATGGAGTTAGCTGATAGTTTGTCCGGAAAGAAGCTTGACTCTGCTTCAATTTTGATGCTCGTGTGGCTGTTAGAAAGCGGTTGATAAACAGCACAAATTTTTGATGCGAACGGATTTAAATCTGACAATTGAAATTGTTGTCGTTGGCGCACTACGCCAGTTCCTATAATAGCCCAAGTCAGGTATGTGGCCCCAGCTAACCCAATTGCAACTACGCCAGCTGCTTTAAAAGGGAATATTTTTCGAGATTCAATTTCCTTAATTAGCGGAGCTTGCGATTGCGTTGGTTTTTCCTCCTGTTCAAGCTTTGGAACTGCAAAGAAGGTTTCCAGCCCATAAAACTCAGTATTGGAAACACCTGTATTGGTAGGTGTAAATTGCACTTTTCCAGCTGAATTTGTGTGTAGTCTGCCTAATTCAGACAAGCTAAATTCACGGCCAGCTTTAAGCTGATTTTGAATGCTTAAAATAAATTCAGAAAGCTGGGCTTTAGCTTCGCTGAATGACATGTCAGTTTCGCGCTTGATTGCATCAGCCAATAGACCGTCATCTTTGTCCAGTTTTTGATTGAAGCTCACCGTACGATGTGGAGGCGAGAATTTATGCTGATCAGCGTCGTAGTGAGCAGACTCATCCCGCACAACAAACCCACCTAACCCCGGGAGTACTACACACTCTTCCGTTTGTAGGAGATCCAGTATATGCTTTTCGATAGATGACATGCATACGAAAGTAAACAATCAGACCATTTTGTGCCACAAAGCATTTGATGATTGTTTTGCTTTTCTACTTTTGAACCATGAGAATATTGGGAGCGTTGGCTTTAGTGATTTTTACATGTAATGGTTATTGCCAATATGACTCGTTGCCTGCGTATCAATTGATGAGTGGAATGCTCGACCTATATGAGCACATTGAGACTGTTAGTATGCGACAAGAGTCAAAAGAACGCGTGGACGGTGAGTATGAGGTAAATGTCACGGACATAGTTGTTCAATTCAATCCGCATCGCTTGTATATCCGCTCTCATCATGACGGTGAAGTAGGTGCTGAAATAATATACCGCTCAGATGTAAACCCAGACAAAGCTTACATTGCACCACATAGTTTCCCATATTTCAACCTGAATTTAGACCCACAAGGCTACTTGATGCGCAAAGGAAGACATCACACCATTTTTAACGCGGGAGGTGTTTACCTAGCAGAAATAATAGGAAGGTCGTTAAAAGAGGCTGTTAGAAGAGGAGAGTTTGAAGAGCGATTTCGATATGCTGGTAAACGAGAAGTAAATGGTATTTCATGTGAATTGGTAGAAATTTGGAACGAAGATTTTGCCTATATACCCTATCAAGTGAAGGAGGGTGAGGACCTGATTTCAATTGCACAGAAAAAAGGCATAAGCGAGTTCATGGTTTTAGAGAAAAACCCTGAAATTGACTTTTATGATGATGTTGAAGCAGGTCAGGTAATAATGATCCCAAATTTTTATGCCAAACGCGTACTTCTCTACATGGACCCTGAACGATATGTACCCATAAAACAACAGATTTACTTAGAGGAAGGGCTTTTCGCTGAGTACGTTACACATTGGGTTAAACTACACCCAAAACTTTCTGAAGACACGTTTTCCCCTGAGAACCCCAATTACGGATTCTAAGATTTTCCGTACCTTTTGTTGCATGTACACCACCACTTACGAGTCCATTTTTACAATGGCCCTCATCGCTATTGAGGGTATATCACCCAAACAAATACTTCAATTAATTAAGTACGCAGGAAGTGCTAGTTCAGTCTTTGAGTTAAGCCGGGAAGAGCTCTTGGAGAAATTCAATTTAGAAACTAGAATAATTGATGCCATTCAATTAAGACAAGTAATTTCAAGTGCGGAGCGTGAAGTTGCGAAATATGAACAAGCAAGCGTAGAGCTTATACCTTTTGGCAGTAAACACTATCCGCAACGGATTGCGATGCTATCGGATGCGCCTCCTATACTTTTTAAAAAAGGAGCTGCAGATTTAAATGCCCTTCACACTATTGGAATTGTGGGAACGCGGTCGGCATCGCGAGATGCAAGGCGATTGGTGGACCTAATTTTTAAAGAAGCGCCAAATCAAGAGCTTTCGGTAGTTAGTGGAATGGCAGTTGGAGTTGATATTCTTGCTCATCGAGCAGCTATGGAGTACAATCGTCCAACTATTTGTGTTTTTGCTCACGGATTAGATCGTATTTACCCTTCTGTTCATGTAGGATTCGCTCATCAAGCTTTAGAAGAAGGAGGGGCATGGATAAGTGATTTCCCATTTGGAACTAAGCCTGATAGGTATAATTTTCCGAGCCGAAACAGACTTATCGCAGCTCTTTCTGACGCATTGGTTGTTGTAGAAAGTAAATTGAAAGGAGGGTCGATAATAACAGCAGAATTGGCTGCAGCCTATCAAAAGCCCGTATTTGCATTTCCTGGCAATGTGTCAAGCCCTGTCACTGCAGGCTGTCATCGGCTAATACGCAGAGGATTGGCGAAATTAATAACAGGCGGGCATGACCTCATGTTTGAGTTGAACTGGGAAAAATCAGGTTCACAACAAGCCATGTCATTTCCAATTTCTCTTTCTGAAGATGAGGAAACAGTTTTACACGTTATTCGCGCAAGACCCCAAGTACATCTGGATGTCTTGACCAGTTTAGTGGGTGTTAAACCAGCTGCGCTTAACCTGTGCTTGTTTCAATTGGAAATGAATGGGTGCATCAGGACTTTACCAGGTAAGCGTTATGAAGCTATTTAGTTTTTTGATGATTTACGTGGATGTGTTCTGCAACTTGTTGAGCTCTTTGCCGAATTTCATTTATGTCTGCTGAAGGGTTTCCCCAAGCCAATCCAACTCCCATTCTGCGATATGGCCGTGTTGAGGGCTTCCCAAAAATTCTAAAGTCACTGTGAGGGATTGTCGCTGCTTTATTCAATCCACAATAAGTTGGAAAACCATCATTACTTGCTAAAATTACCGCGCTTGCTCCAGAACGGTTTAACGTGATATCAGAAATTGGAATTCCTAAAATGGCACGAAGGTGCAATTCAAACTCATTTAAATTCTGAGTTTGTGCAAGGGTCACCATACCTGTGTCATGAGGTCTTGGCGATAATTCAGAAAACCAAACCTCATGTTTTCCAATGAAAAATTCAACACCCCAGATTCCATTTCCTCCTAATGCTTCAGTAACTTTTTTTGCCATTACTTGCGCCTCACTCAATAAGTCTGGATTCATTGAGGCCGGCTGCCATGATTCTTGATAATCACCGCGTTCCTGACGGTGGCCAATTGGTGGACAGAATAGGGTATTCCCATCAGATTGGGTTACTGTAAGCAAGGTGATTTCATATTCGAAATCAATGAATGATTCTACAATGACCTCTTTGACATCACCACGGCTTCCTGCTACTGCAAAATTCCACGCAGTTTCTGCATCCTCTTTAGAGCGCAATACAGACTGTCCTTTCCCTGAAGATGACATGAGGGGCTTTACAACACATGGGAATCCACAATCAATGGCTGCCGCTTTTAATTCTTGTGGGTTGGTAGCATATTTATAAGTAGCAGTTTGTACACCAACTTCAATTGCTGCAAGATCCCTGATTGCCTTTCGGTTCATGGTGTAGTTAGTTGCTTTTGCAGAGGGAACGACTGTAATTCCGCGTTGCTCAAACTCATAAAGCTTCTCGGTGCGTATGGCTTCTATTTCTGGCACAATGAAATCAGGCTTATGCTTGGTAACAATAGCTTCCAATGCTTCTCCATCAAGCATGTCAATCACCTCGCTTAAATCTGTAACCTGCATTGCGGGGGCATTCGAATAATTGTCTACTGCGACAACTTCACACCCCAGTCTTTTGGCTGAGATAGCAAATTCCTTTCCTAATTCACCAGATCCAAGAAGCATTAATTTGATACCCATATCACCTTTTTAGTATAAGAAGGCGCTAAGGTAACTTTTTGGAATATGATGTCAAATTCAAGGATTTGTTCAACGTCTTCAAATGGCATATGGTGAATTTCAAAAACATTACATTTGTCGCAAATTAATAGCATTCGGAAACCATGTCAGATAACAAATACCAAGCTCAGATAGATGAGGTTATGAGTAAGGTCAAGGCCAAGAATGGTCATGAGCCTGAATTTTTGCAAGCAGTATTAGAGGTTGTTGAAACCGTAGTTCCTTTTATCGAAAAGAATCCCAAATACCAAGCTGGGAATGTGTTGGATAGGATAATTGAACCCGAGCGCGTAATTATGTTCCGTGTTCCTTGGACTGACGATAAAGGAAATACTCACGTAAACAGAGGGTTTCGTGTTGAGTTCAACTCGGCAATTGGACCTTACAAAGGAGGGTTGCGTTTTCACCCAACAGTAAATCTTTCAGTGCTTAAGTTTTTAGGTTTCGAGCAAATCTTTAAAAACTCGTTAACGACCCTTCCTATGGGCGGTGGTAAAGGTGGGGCAGATTTTGACCCAAAAGGGAAGTCCGACAATGAAGTGATGAGGTTTTGCCAGTCCTTTATGACTGAATTAAGCCGTCATATTGGTCCGAATACAGATGTTCCTGCAGGAGACATCGGTGTTGGAGGTAGAGAAATCGGTTACATGTTTGGTCAGTACAAACGTCTTCGCAATGAGTTTACTGGAGTACTCACAGGTAAAGGGTTGAGCTGGGGAGGTTCTTTGATTCGCCCTGAAGCAACTGGGTATGGGACGGTTTATTTTGCTGAAGAAATGCTAAACCGAATTAATGATAGTATTAAAGGTAAGTGTGTGGCCGTTTCAGGATCAGGAAATGTCGCACAATACGCAATCGAAAAAGTAAATCAACTTGGAGGTAAAGTTGTTTCAGCAAGTGATTCATCGGGTTGTATTTATGATCGCGATGGCATTCATGCTGAGAAGCTTCATTTCTTAATGGAGTTGAAAAATGTTAAACGAGGCAGAATTAAGGAGTACGCTGATAAATTCGGTGTTGAATTCCATGAAGGAAAACGTCCTTGGGAGGTTGTCGAAGGTGTTGACTTAGCCCTTCCTTGTGCTACGCAAAATGAATTGAACGCAACGAATGCAGAGCAACTTTTAAAAGCTGGAGTTAAAGCTGTGGCAGAGGGGGCAAATATGCCGTGTACGCCTGATGCAGTTGAAGTGCTGATGAATAACAAGGTGTTGTTTGCACCAGGGAAAGCTTCAAATGCTGGTGGAGTTGCAACCTCTGGATTAGAAATGAGCCAAAACTCATTGCGTATCAGTTGGACTGCTGAGGAAGTTGAAGAGCGTTTGCATAAAATCATGAAGGATATTCACGCTTCATGCGTAAAGTATGGTCGTGATGAGCATGGAGTAGTAGATTATGTGAAAGGCGCAAACATTGCTGGTTTCGTAAAAGTTGCTGATGCAATGTTGGACCAAGGAGTAGTCTAAAACGAAGAACAATTTATGATCAAGGAGTGCTCAAAAGGCACTCCTTTTTTTGGTTCTGGATGGTAGGTGAGATTGTTATATTTGTTAAAAATCAAGGGATTTATGTACGGAAAAATGAAGGAAACACTCCAGAAAGAGTTGGCAGAAATAAAAGAGGCCGGATTATATAAGCGTGAACGAATTATCACTTCAGAGCAAGGAGCGGAAATCACCGTTTCTACAGGTGAGCGGGTATTGAACTTTTGCTCGAATAATTATTTAGGGTTGTCAAGCCATCCCAGGGTAATTGAAGCAGCACAAAAAACACTGGATTCCCATGGGTTTGGGATGAGTTCTGTGCGCTTTATTTGCGGTACGCAAGATATACACAAAGAGCTCGAAGCAAAAATCGCTCAATTCTTAGGAACAGAAGACACCATCTTGTACGCAGCCGCTTTTGATGCCAATGGAGGAGTATTTGAGCCCCTTTTAGGGCCTGACGATGCAATTATTTCAGACTCACTTAATCACGCTTCTATCATAGACGGTGTGCGCTTGTGTAAAGCAAAACGTTTTAGGTACGCCAACAACGATATGGCTGACTTGGAGGAGCAATTAAAAGAAGCTGAAGGCGCTCGCTTTAAAATTATTGTAACCGATGGAGTTTTTTCAATGGACGGTTATGTAGCCCAGTTAGATAAGATTTGTGATCTAGCAGATCAATACGATGCGCTTGTAATGGTAGATGAATGTCATGCTACAGGATTTATTGGAAAGACTGGTCGTGGGACACATGAGCTTAAAAATGTGATGGGTAGAGTAGACATCATTACTGGAACCCTTGGAAAAGCACTTGGGGGTGCTATGGGTGGGTTTACTTCCGGAAATAAGGAGGTGATTGAGCTGTTGCGTCAGCGCTCAAGACCTTATCTCTTTAGTAATTCCCTTGCTCCTTCAATTGTTGGAGCGTCAAATGCTGTATTTGAATTACTGAGTGAAACAACTGAACTTAGGGATAAGCTCGAGTGGAATGTGAATTATTTTAAGCGGGAAATCACGAAGTTGGGGTTCGATATAAAGGACGGAGATTCTGCAATCGTACCAATAATGCTGTATGATGCAGCATTGTCGCAAAATTTTGCAGATCGTTTGTTGGAAGAGGGCGTGTACGTGATTGGCTTTTTCTATCCAGTCGTTCCAAAAGGACAAGCACGTATACGGGTGCAACTTTCTGCGGCGCATGAGCAAGAACATTTAGATAAGGCTGTCGCTGCATTTGGCAAAGTAGGCAAAGAACTAGGTGTTGTTAGTTAAATGATAGAGCCAGTGAATATGGAATTGGAAGCCCTTCAACTGCGTGTGGAGGGCTTTTCTTTTTTGGAGATTGAAGAAATCTTGAAGGCGCGATTTCCGGAATTTGATAAAGCTGAACTTGCTGAACTCTGCATTCAGCTGGATGATCGCGAATCTAAAACCCGTTTGGAGAGCTATCAGCGCAATGCTAAGGGTTATTTGATACGCAAAGGTTGGTTTTTTATTATTGCTGGATGTGTAACCTTAGGACTAGCCTTGTTTAAAAATGTGCACGAAGTAATGCAGGTCCTTTCAGTTTTACCAATGATATATGGAATAATCCTGTATCTTCGCGCTCGCAATTTGAAGGAGATGTGAGGCCTTTTGTTGCTGTGCTGCTTATTTTCGCCCGAGAATGAGGAGTGAATTTAATCCATGGAGCTTGCTCCCACGTTGAAGTACTACCACAAGGATGTCCTTGTGGCTTGCATGTGTGATAGTTATGAACAATTGCACGTGTAATAACTTGTTGTATTAAAATTTTAATAATAGCTTTGCAGCCCCGTTTTTGAGGGGTAAGTAAAGGTATTGGTTAACGCTAAAAAGAATTACAAGTGGATACACTTAGTTATAAAACCAAGTCAGTAAACAAAGAAAATGCTGACAAACAATGGGTTATCGTAGATGCAGCAGGCATGGGTCTTGGACGTTTGTCTTCGCGTGTGGCGATGGTTTTAAGAGGTAAACACAAGCCTTCTTTCACCCCTCACGCAGACACAGGTGATAACGTAATTGTTATTAACGCAGACAAGATAAAAGTAAGCGGTAATAAAGAATTTGAAAAGGAATACATCCGGCATACGGGTTATCCAGGCGGACAGCGTTTCACATCATTTCAAGATTTGATGGGTAAAGATGCTGCTCGAGTTGTGAAGATGGCTGTTAAAGGGATGTTACCTAAGAATAAGTTGGGTGCAGCGGTATTCCGCAACTTGTATGTGAATGCAGGTCCGGATCACAAAAACGAAGCACAGAAACCAACAAAGCTAGATCTTAATACAATTAAATAAAGATGGAAGTAATCAACACCATTGGAAGACGTAAAACTTCTGTTGCTCGAATTTACATGAGCAAAGGGAAAGGAACTATGACCGTTAACGGTAAAAGTTCTTATGAGTATTTTCCAGTTCCATCACAGTTGCTAAAGTTGCAGCGTCCATTTGTTTTGACATCAACTGAAGGTCAGTATGATGTTAAGGTGAATGTTAAAGGCGGAGGAATCACCGGACAGGTTGAGGCTATTCGTTTGGCTGTTTCACGTGCACTGTGTGAAATCAACGAGGAAAATCGTCCTATGCTTAAGGTTGAGAAATTACTTACGCGTGACCCACGTATGGTTGAACGTAAGAAATTTGGACAGAAGAAAGCACGTAAAAAATTCCAGTTCTCGAAACGTTAATCTTCACCTTTATTCGTTCAGCATCCAAACGCTTGGGAACACCTGTTACAAGGTCATTACCCATGTGTTGTTTTCGATTGCGAGGAAAGTGAACAAAATTTAAAAAAATGGCAAAAGCAAACTATGAAGAGTTGCTGCAGGCAGGTGTGCACTTTGGGCACCTTACACGCAAGTGGCATCCGAAAATGGCTCCCTATATTTTCATGGAGCGCAATGGTATTCACATCATTGACTTACATAAAACAACTGCTAAGATTGAATTAGCGGGAAGCGCACTTCGTCAAATGGCTAAGTCGGGTAAGAAAGTGATGTTCGTTGCAACTAAAAAACAGGCAAAAGATATTGTAGCGGAAAAGGCAGGTGCAGTAAATATGCCCTACGTTACCGAACGCTGGCCAGGTGGGATGTTGACAAACTTTGCAACAATCCGTAAGGCCATTCGCAAGATGAGCAGCATTGAAAAGTTGTTGGCTGATGAAACAGCGGTACACTTGGCAAAACGCGAGCGCCTTATGCTAAGCCGTCAGAAAGATAAGTTGGAACGTGATTTAGGATCTATTGCTGATTTGACACGTTTACCAGCAGCACTTTTTATCGTAGATATCAAGAAAGAACACATTGCAATTGCTGAGGCACGGAAGTTGAATATTCCAACCTTCGCAATGGTAGATACCAACTCAAACCCTGATTTGGTAGATTTCCCAATTCCAGCAAACGATGATGCATCGAGCTCAATTGAAAAGGTAATGGAGTTTGTTACTGCATATGTAGCTGAAGGTCTTACTGAACGTAAGTCAGAGAAAGATGCTCAAGCTGCAGCAAAAGCAAAAAAAGATACTGCTGAGAAATCAGCTGAATCAGCAGAATAATATTAACGCGAAATTCAATCTGAAATGGCAAAAATCACGGCAGCCGAAGTTAATAATCTGAGAAAGATTACCGGCGCAGGAATGATGGATTGTAAAAAGGCATTGGTGGAAGCCGATGGCGATACAGAAAAGGCAGTAGAAATTCTTCGTAAAAAAGGTCAAAAAGTAGCTGCTAAGCGCGGAGACAACGAGGCTTCAGAAGGATTGGCTGTATCTGTTGCAAATGAGTCAGGAGATCGTGGAGTCATCCTTACGGTTAATTGCGAGACTGATTTTGTAGCAAAAAATAGTGAGTTTGCAGACTTCGTAAATAGTTTAGCCCAAACTGCCCTAGAAAATGGTGCAACTACTGTTGATGAGTTAAATGCAATGTCAATTGATGGTTTGAAAGTAGCTGAAAAAGTTACTGAGCAAATTGGTAAAATCGGAGAGAAAATTGAAATTTCAAGATTGGAATCAATTTCATCTGAGGCTGTTGTTGCGTACAATCATCCAGGAAATCAAATTGCATCTTTAGTAGGTTTGAACAAGACCAGTGAAGCAGTTATGGACGCTGGACGAGATGTAGCTATGCAAATTGCAGCTATGAATCCTGTGGCATTGAACAAAGACAGTGTTTCGCAAGATGTAATTGAAAAAGAACTTGAAATTGCACGTGATGTTATTCGTCAAGAAGGGAAACCTGAAGAGCTGGTGGATAAAATTGCAACAGGAAAGTTGAACAAGTTCTTCAAAGAGAATACATTGGTAGATCAAGCGTTTATCAAGGATAATAAAAAGTCTGTTCAACAGTATTTAAATGATGTTGAGAAAGGTCTCGAGGTTGTGAAGTTTTCACGTTTCTCGTTGTCTTAAAGACATGAAATAATAAAGAAAAGAGAGGTTATTAAATAATCTCTCTTTTTTTTGCCCTAATTTTCGGTTTATCATGAAATACAATCGCATCCTTCTTAAATTAAGTGGAGAATCCTTAATGGGTTCTAAAGAATTTGGTATAGACCACGAGCGACTTTCTCAATATTCTCAGGAAATAAAAGGACTTGTTGACCAAGGCGTTGAGCTCGCTATTGTAATAGGTGGCGGCAATATATTTCGAGGAATACAACAAGTAGATGGAGCTATAGATCGAGTTCAGGGCGATTATATGGGCATGTTGGCTACAATGATTAATAGTATGGCACTCCAGAGCTCTCTTGAAGCAACAGGGCTGCAAACGAGATTATTGTCGGCCATTAAAATGGAACAAATTGCAGAGCCGTTTATCAAGCGCAGGGCAACAAGACATTTAGAAAAAGGTCGGGTTGTTATTTTTGGTGCCGGAACAGGTAACCCTTACTTTACTACAGACACTGCAGCTTCACTTAGAGCCATTGAAATTGGCGCGGATGTTATTTTGAAAGGGACGCGCGTAGATGGTATCTATTCAGCAGATCCAGAAAAAGATCCAACGGCAGAAAAATATTCGAAAGTGTCATTTGCAGATTGTTTGGAAAAAGGCCTGAATGTAATGGACGCAACAGCCTTTACCCTTTGCAAAGAAAACAACTTACCCATCGTTGTATTTGATATGGACTCCGGAAATAATTTATCTAAAGTGGCACAAGGTGACGATATTGGCACACTTGTAACCAATTAATCGGGGGTAATAGCTTTTCTTAAGAAATCCCTAAAGGGAACAAGTATTGCATAATTACTGGTGATAACGTCCAGGATATCTGCTCTGAGGATAGTTTCTGGAGGGAATGTTTTGTAGACATACCATGACTTGTTGAACAATAGTGGCTCATCCTGTGCGGCTTCCTTAAATGGAGCGCGCAAGACTTTATTTACCTCTCCCTTTACAGTACCGAAGCTTTGTTTGAATGCTTTGGATTCAATGATTCCTCGAAACTCTTCCTGATGGTCCATTATGGCATACCTAACACGCTCGATGATGTCCTTGCTGGGGGCATATACTCCGGTGTACATCCGCAAGTGCTCAGGTCCTGTTTCTATATAAAGAGAAGGGGTACTGTGGTCTTTCTTTCCATTAGGACCAATTACGGCACTGCGATTTAGCTTGTAAGGGGTTTTATCTTTACTGAATCGAATATCCCTGTTTATTCTAAAAATACTCGACTTGTAACTCATATCAGCAGGAATGTCGGGATCTAAACTTCGCGTAGACTCAATTAAATGTTGAACGAATTGGTCAAAGGGAGTTTTTACAGCGTTATGATAGCGTGATCGGTTTTTATCGAACCAGTCCTTATGATTATTAGCTGCTAATTCTTTAAAGAATAAAAGAAAATCTTCTGAAAAATGAGTCATATCGGTGCTTTTCGTGAATTAAAGATGATAAAATTGTTCGAGTAAATGAAGAGGGTAATCCAACCGTATTTTTATTTTCTTTGTGATAACTAAAACTGACGTGATGAACGAAGAATTGGATTTAATATTTGAAGATTTAGCTGAGAAAATGGATGCGGCACTTGTACACCTATCAGATGAGTTGACGAAAATTCGTGCTGGAAAAGCTTCACCACAAATGTTGTCAGGGGTTATGGTTGAGTACTATGGTTCCTTGACACCACTTAGTCAAGTTTCGAATGTAAATACTCCAGATGCTAGGACTATCTCTGTTCAACCGTGGGAGAAAGCCATGCTTCCGGAATTAGAAAAGGCAATTATTAATGCCAATCTAGGGCTGAATCCTCAGAATAACGGAGAGCTGATCATGATAAATGTCCCTGCGCTTACCGAGGAAAGAAGAATGACATTAGTTAAGCAGGCTAAGGCGGAAGGAGAGAATGCGAAGGTTAGTATCCGCAATATTCGGAAGGAAGGAAATGATGAAATTAAAAAGTTAAAAAATGATGGACTTCCTGAGGATGCTCAAAAAGGAGCTGAGGATGAGGTGCAAGATTTAACGAATAAATTCTCGCAGCGTATTGATGATTTGATTGCCGCAAAAGAAAAGGATATCATGACTGTTTAAGCCCAAACTTTAGTTCCTTCAGTGCAATTTTTACAGATTTCAATTTCACTTCGGGACTTGATTAATGCTGACCTAAAGTTTTTATACTTGGGTCCATGCCAAAGCTCAGAGAAACTAGCCTCCTTCATGTCACCTAATTGATGAGTGGCATCTTTATCAAAACAACAAGGCACCACCAATCCGTCCCACGTTAATACGCAAGAGTGCCACATTTTCCAACAGTGATTGGCCAGTACATTTTTAATGGTATAAGTGCCGTCAGATTGTTTTTTGTAACGTGCGTACTTGTCAATAGTAGGGATAAGCGGATTTCCGTTTTCGTAATCATAAATTTGAGCCGTTTTCAATTTGACTTCATCAACTCCAATCTCTTCAGCAATCCGATGCACTTCATCAATTTGATGTTCATTTGGACGAACAACCAAAAACTGAAAGATAATATGTGGTGTAGGGCTATTTAATTTGCGCTTCCATTCAATTACGTTTTTAGTGCCTTGTAACACTTTCTCCAGCTTTCCCTTCTTCCGATATTGTTCGTAAACCTCCTGAGTTGTTCCGTCTATGGAAACAATTAAACGGTCTAGTCCACTCTCTACCGTTTCCTTGGCCAGTTTATCGTGCAGGAAATGGGCGTTGGTTGAAGTGGCCGTATACATCTTCTTGCTACTTGCATAGCGAACCATCTCTAGAAATTTTGGATTTATATATGGTTCTCCTTGGAAATAGAAAATCACATAGGAAGTTCTAGCGCTTAATTGATCAAGCATATCCTTGTACATGTCGGGTTTTAAGTTCCCCGTATCGCGCGTAAATTGTTGGAGTCCGCTTGGACATTCAGGACAACCTAAGTTACACGTTGTAGTGGGTTCAATCGATACACTAATGGGTTTTCCCCAGATAATAGGTTTTTTCAAAAGGGTCGATAGGTAATAACTCAAAACGATTTGAACCATATTCCACACACGCAGAATTGTGAGCTTTCGTATGAATTGATAACCGTCTGTCAAAACTCCGTTCATGATGGCGAAATTAGGACTATTTTGGTCTTCCCAAACCAAAGAATTCATGCGTTACTGTTTGATTTTACTTTTCGTTATGGTTTCATTGTCATTCAATGGCATTGCACAGGATCGTATGCTTGAGGGGTATGTATTGGATTACGATTCGCGTGCGCCATTGGCATTTGTTACGTTAATCGATAGTGCTACAATGCGCGGTTCAACTACCGATATTGACGGGAAATTCTCTTTTCGGATTAGTGATAAAACAAGTAAAATCACATGCTCTTATGTTGGTTATGAGCGCAAATCCTTTTCAGTTCGTAAAAGCCAAAATGTCTTTCTGCTTAAAACAACGCCAACCACATTAAATGAGTTTGTCGTTTACCCAGGTGTTAATCCGGCACACCGGATAATTAAGGCTGCCTGCAGAAATCGCTCTAAGCATAACCCTAAAAATTATGATCAATACACCTACAACAGCTACAATAAACTATACGTTACTTCTACTGATGAACGACCAGAGGGCCTAAGTCCAAATGACACTGTTCAGGCTTCGTATTATGACTTCCTTGAAACGCACCACCTGTTTATGATGGAAACTTACACAGAGAGCAAATACATGAAGCCCAATAGAATCTCTGATGAAGTGAAGGCAACACGTGTTTCAGGTTTGAAGAATTCAGCATTCACCTTTTTAGCTACGGATTTACAACCATTTTCGTTTTACTCAGACTACATTGAGCTTCTTGATAAGCAATACATCAGCCCACTTTCTAATCGAAGCTGGGATCGATACTTGTTCCAGTTGGAAGAAACCAGAATATTAGGAGAGGATACGTTATTTGTGATCAAGTATCAGCCAAAAAAAGGGGCGAACTTTGAGGGGTTGAAAGGTGTGATATCAATTAATTCAAATGAATTTCCAGTTGTAAATGTAACAGCTACAAATTACTATGCTGAGCTGAATAAACTAACCATTAGGCAGCAATACGAAAAAGAACAAGGCAAATGGTTTCCAAAACAACTTCATTTTGATCTTGATCTCGTAAAAAGTGAGGTGAAGTTATTGGGGAGAAGTTATTTGAGTGAAATAAATTTAGCACCAGGGCTTACCCGAAACGATTTTAGTAATGTAAAGATTTCAATAGCCGACTCTGCTGGTTATCGGACGGACGTTCATTGGTCTGGCATGCGTCCAGATACCTTGACTAATAAAGATTTAAATACCTATCATACAATGGATAGTTTGGGGGAAGAGTTCAACGCCGACAAGTGGGTGGATTGGTCTGAAAGTTTAGTGGAAGGACGGGCGAAAATTGGCCCAGTTGATTTCGATTTGCAACAATTCATGAGGTTCAACTTATTTGAAGGATTTCGTCTTGGCGGTGGTTTGTATACGAACAATGACTTTTTGCCCTGGTTTTCCGGTGGTGGTTATTTTGCCTATGGGTTCCGAGATGAGACCTCAAAATATGGCGGGCAAATAACACTGAAAACGCCAGACCCCGATCGTTTTAGGTTTGACTTAAAATATAGTTTTGATACCCAAATCCCTGGGACCTCTTCTTTCCTAAATGATCGGCTTGAAAACTCAAGTGAAACTTGGCGAAGGTATTTAACGAATTGGATGAATTATAATGAGACTTATTCAGCCAACGTACGATGGAGGATGTTGCGATATGCCCAAGTAGAATTAGGTTTAAGTGACCAATATTTGAACTACAACGCAAATTATCAATATGCCCTGAACGCTTCCGAAGACCTACGTGTTTTCAATAATTCTAACAAAATAACGGAAGCATCCGTTCGGCTGCGATTTGCGTATGGTGAACAGCTCCTCAAGATTAAAGATAGAACGCTGTCTTTAGGTACCGACTTCCCGATAGTATGGTTCAATTACTCCAAAGGATTCGATGATTTCGGTGCTGGACAGTTTGCTTACAATAAATTTGAAGCAAAGGTGTATAAATCCTTTACGTGGAAGCCATTGGGTCATTTTTCGTTATCCATGAGCGCAGGTAGTGTTGATGCATCCATTCCGGCATCACACCTGTTTATTGGCAATGGAACAAACAGCGAGGAGATTCCAGTCCTTGTTGATAATAGCTTTCAAACGATGCGCCTTTTTGAGTTCTTGAGCACATCATATATGAACCTGCACTACACCCATCGCCTGTTTCGTGTGTTTACCAATACAAAATTTGTTCGGCCTGAGTTCTACATGACTCACAATGCGATGTGGGGCTCCATTTTGGAAGAGGAATTGAGCAGGCATCAAGGTGTAGCGCTAAAATCCATAGGTGACGGCTATTTTGAGAGTGGGCTGTATGCTAAGCACCTTTTTCGAATGGAGTACTTAGATGTAGGTTTTTTAGGCTTTGGAGCTGGTGTGTTTTATCGGTATGGAGAACATCATTTACCTGAATGGTCAGACAATCTTACCTTTAAACTCACGATGGCTTTCGAATTGTAGGAATTTCTAGTTTCTTTGTAGCGCATAGCTCAAGCATTTTGAGCATGTCTACAGCTGCTTAAATAATTTGAATTAACCTGCAGGGAATAAAAATACATTATGTGGAGTCGGCTCGCTAAATTTATCTTGAGGCAACGTGTGCCCTTGCTACTATTCCTTGCATTAAGCACGGCTTTTATGGCCTGGAAGGCTCAGGATGTAAAGCTGCAATGGGGCTTGCCCAAACTGCTTCCAGATAATGATTCTACAGTAGTAGCTTACGAGGAGTTTCGTCAGAAATTTGGGGGGGAATCAACAGTTTTTTTATTGGGAATTGAAGAAGATCCGCTAGGCTCTGTTCAAGTTTTTAATGACTGGTTGTCACTGGGGAAGTCGCTAACCGACATTGATGGTGTTAACGGTGTTATTGCATTAAACCGCCTGTACAACTTGAAAAAGGATGTTGAGCACAAACAATTTCTGATTGATACCATTGTAACAAACCCGATTCAAACCGAATTGGAACTGGACAGCATTAGAAGTATTGTTTACAACTTGCCATTCTATAAAGGAGCAATTTACAATGACACTTCAGGTGTTAATGTAATGGGGATTTCATTAAATACAGAAGTTTTTAATTCCAAAGCGCGCAGCCCACTTGTTGATAGTATCCTTTTAACCATTGAAGATTTTGAGCAAGCATCTGGTTTGGATATTCATTATTCTGGATTGCCATTTATCCGAACATTCACAACACGCCTGATTAAGAAGGAGCTTCGCATGTTCGTTCTGATGGCTTTTTTAGTAACCGTATTCATTTTATTTCTGTTTTTTCGGTCGATTTATCCAGTTGTAGTTTCTGTATTGATTGTAGCTATGGGAGTTGTGTGGTCCCTCGGAACGCTCGCCTTGCTTGATTACGAAATAACGATTCTGACGAGTATCATACCACCACTTATAATCGTAATAGGAGTCCCTAACTCCGTTTACCTGATTAACAAGTACCACGCGGAGTATATCAATCACCGCAACAAAGTATTGGCACTTACACGGGTAGTTACCAAAATTGGAAAAGCAACACTTCTTACAAACTTCACCACGGCAATTGGATTTTTGGCATTTGTGTTTACCAATAGTCAGGTTTTGGTAGAGTTTGGGATAGTAGCATCAATAAATATTATGGTGCTTTTTATATTGTCCATTTCGATTATCCCAGCAATGTTTTCGTTTTTGCCTCCGCCAGCAAAGAAGCAGACAAAGCATTTGGACCAGCGTTGGGTAAAACGATTTGTAGAGGGATTGATATTTTTAGTTACCAATCGACGTAAACAAACTTACGTTGTAAGTGCTTTTTTAGTGATTGCTGGTTTTGTGGGTGTCAGTTTTATTGAAACTACGGGGAATTTAGTTGATGATCTGCCAAAAACGCATTTCGTGGTGCAAGACCTTAAGTTTTTTGAAAAGCATTTTAATGGTGTGATGCCATTGGAAATTTCAATTGATACTAAGGGAGAAGGACGGGCAATGAAGGCTAGTACGTTGAAACGCATTGACCGTCTAGAATCAGTTTTACAAGGATACCCAGAGCTTTCTAAGCCGCTCTCTGTTGTAGATGGTATCAAATTTATTAAACAGGGGTATTATGGCGGAAGTCCTGCGAAATATCAATTAATAAACGGACAAGAACGCGTATTCTTTAAACCCTACCTGGAAAATGCGGGAGAGTCTTCTCAATCTGTGCTTGATGGTTTTGTAGATAGTACAAGGCAGTATGCACGAGTAACAGTGCAGATGGCGGATGTTGGGACAATCCAAATGGATAGCCTATTAGCTGATCTTCGGACTGATGTTGATGCGCTATTTCCTGCGGACAAATATGATGTTGATTTTACAGGAACATCCGTAGTCTACCTCAAGGGAACAACCTATTTGGTGAATAACTTATTTACGAGTTTGGTCTTGGCAATTATCATAATCGCCTTCATCATGGCACTGCTTTTTTCTAGTGTACGCATGATTGCAATATCCATATTTACTAACCTCATACCATTGCTTTTAACTGCTGCTTTAATGGGGTATTTCTCAATTCCGATAAAGCCATCAACGATATTGGTTTTTAGTATTGCTTTCGGAATTTCTATTGATGATACCATTCATTTCTTAGCAAAATACCGACAAGAGCTCAAGTCCCATCATTGGAACATAGGAGTAAGTGTTGTTAATGCAATTCGGGAAACAGGGGTGAGCATGATGTATACTTCAATCATTTTATTTTTTGGTTTTTCAGTCTTCGCATCATCGAATTTTGGGGGAACTCAGGCGTTAGGTATTCTAGTGTCCTTTACCCTATTGGCGGCCATGCTTGCAAATTTGGTGCTGCTTCCCTCTTTCTTGATGACACTAGACAAATCCATTACTACGAAAGCTTTTAAGGAGCCTCTTTTGGAAATATTCGACGAAGAAGAGGATATTGAGCTTGGAGAGTTGACTATTCGCAAAGCCTAATTGATACAATTGACATGAAAGGAATAATACTCGCAGGAGGTTCTGGTACAAGGTTGCATCCCTTGACCTTGGCTATGAGTAAACAGATGATGCCTGTTTATGATAAACCGATGATATATTACCCGCTTTCTGTGCTTATGATGGCTGGTATTAAGGAAGTGCTGATTATTTCCACTCCGCATGACTTGCCAAATTTTGAGCGTCTTCTGGGTGATGGTTCTCAACTTGGTTGCACCTTCACATATGCGGTACAAGAAGAGCCAAATGGACTGGCACAAGCCTTTGTGATTGGCGAAGATTTTATTGGAAATGATTCTGTAGCACTCATTTTAGGCGATAATATTTTTTATGCGTCTAAACTTTCTCAAAAGCTTCAGGCTAGCGTAAACCCTGAAGGAGGAATTGTATTTGCTTATCATGTAAGTGACCCGGAACGTTATGGGGTGGTTGAGTTTGATGATGATAAACGTGCAATTTCTATAGAGGAGAAGCCAGAAAATCCCAAAAGTAATTTTGCCGTTCCTGGCCTTTACTTTTATGATAACCGTGTAATTGATATCGCGAAAAAGCTTAAGCCTTCGCCTCGAGGAGAGTATGAAATCACGGATGTAAATAAAGTCTACTTGGAGGAAGGAAATTTAAAAGTAAACGTGTTTGATCGGGGTACCGCTTGGTTAGATACGGGCACACATGCATCTTTAATGCAGGCAGGTCAGTTTGTTCAAGTCATTGAAGAACGTCAAGGTCTGAAAGTTGGATGTATCGAAGAAATAGCTTTTCGAATGAACTTTATCGATGCTAACCAGTTAAAGAATTTAGCAAATCCACTCGTTAAATCTGGCTATGGAAAATACTTGCTGTCGATAATTGCAACTCAATGAAAGATTTGAAGGCTCATGTGGAGCTCATTAATCAGAAGCTTAATTCCCTGGAACTAAGCAAAAAGCCAGCTAACCTGTATGACCCGATGAGTTATATACTGGGATTAGGAGGTAAGCGTATGAGACCGGCCTTGGCAATGATGGCGTCTGAATTATTTGGAGCAGACCCTGAAATTTCAATTCATCAAGCTTTGGCAATTGAGATTTTTCACAATTTCACTTTAGTTCATGATGACATCATGGATAAAGCCCCCCTCAGACGTGGAAAACCTGCTGTTCACAAAAAGTGGAGTGAGCACATCGGAATCCTGTCGGGAGATGCATTGATGATTGCTGCGTATCAAGAGTTAGTAAAGGCAGATACGAATCAAGTTCCAAGTTTGATGAACGTATTTAACCAAACTGCTCTTGAAGTATGTGAAGGGCAGCAGATGGACATGGATTTTGAAACAAGCCCGGATACTACAATCGAGGCTTATGTGGAGATGATTAGCAAAAAAACAGCTGTTTTATTAGGGTGCTCTCTGCAATTGGGAGCTATTAGGGCGATGGCCTCTAAAGAAGAGCAGAAGCTAATCTATGATTTTGGTAAATACATGGGGATTGCCTTCCAATTGCAAGATGATTATTTGGATGCTTTCGGTGATCCAGAGAAAGTCGGGAAGCGGGTTGGAGGAGATATCCGCGCCAACAAAAAGACTTTCCTTTATCTAAAGGCTCTTGAGAAAAGTGACGAACGAAGTAGAAAAAGATTAATAGAGTTATTTGATACTGAGGACCAGTCAGATACAAAAGTGAATGCCGTTTTTGAACTTTTCGATCAAGCCGGTGTCCAATTGGAGACTGAGCTTTTGAAACAGCAGTATGCGAAGTTGGGCTTTGATGCGCTAGATGCAGTAAATGCAGGAAACGACTCAGGTTTAAGGACATTCGCTCAACAGCTGCTTGAAAGGGAATATTAACCAAATAATTGGTTTAAAGCCGTTTCCAGTTTTCCAAATTTAAACGTGTAAGTGTCGTTAATCTTGTCAACAGAAACTGGTTGCCCGCCAGTAAGAATTTGACTCATTTCTCCAACAATCAAACGGAGCATAAGATGGGGCACACCAATAGGTAGAAAGGGCTTGCCTGCAGCTTTCGCTAATTCTCGAGTGAACAAGGAGTTGCGCGTTGGGTTTGGTGCGGCAGCATTGTAAGCACCGGCTAATGCTTCGTTTTCAAGAATGTGTTGGAATATTCCACAAACATCATCTATATGAATCCAATTCATCCATTGATGACCCGTTCCAAGAGGAGCTAAAACAGGAGGCTTGCTCATCTCCACTAATGCACCTCCTTCGCGACTAAGGACAATTCCAATTCTTACCGTTGAGGTACGAATACCAAGGTTAATAGCTCGGTTAGCTGATTTTTCCCAATCTTTCACCACATTCGCCAAGAAGTCATCATTTGCTGGGCTATTTTCATGCAAAATTTCATCACTGGTCTTAAATCCATAAATACCAATTGCAGATGCCGATACAAACGCTTTTACATTATGATTAGGGTATTTGGTAAATGCCTGAATGAGGGTTTCTGTTGTATCTATTCGACTTGAGTAAATGGCCTTTTTCCATGATGCATTCCAACGTTTATCTGCTACCCCTGCACCTGCTAGATTGATTACATAATCCGCCCACTCGATAGCCTTCTGATCTATGGTTTGAGTGGCAGGTTCCCAATGGAATACAAGAGTTGAACGAGACGGTTTTGCCGATCTTGAAAGCCATGCAACCTCATACCCTGAGCTTTTTAGCTGTTCCGTTAAAAGTTTTCCTACTAACCCACTTCCACCGCCTATCAGAACATGACCTTTCATAACTTTGTCTTTAACTTATAACATCCAATGTAAACAGAAAGTTTGAAGGAGTCTGGGATTTTATTGAAGCGTGAATTAAGTTCAACCAATATTGATATTAATGCGGTGTGTCTGCAACTTGTCCGAGAGTTTAACCTGGTTGGTATTGACTTAAAGTTTAACAGTGATCAAACCGCGTTTTTCGATGAAGTGGTGCAATACATTAACGATTGGATATCTACAGACCAAGAAAAGCTATGGGCTTTGCTCTATCGTGCAGATATTGATGAACAACATGTTTCAAGAGCACTATCAACATCCCCAGATACATCATCCGGCTTGGTAATTACTAAACTTCTAGTTGCTAAATCCATACAAAAAATTAACTCGAGGAAACGTTACAGCTAAGCTTTCTTATATTCCCTCAAGAAGACCCGCCATACAAACTGAATATATTGTAGTTTTGTGTTTTCCAGAACTCGAAGAAAGACATGGATAAGTTTTCTTACCTCAGCAATGGGGATGTAAATGCTATTGAGGATTTGTTTCAGCAATACAAAAAGGACCCTGAATCTGTCGACTACGGCTGGCAGAAATTCTTTGAGGGGTTCGAATTTTCAAAGTCAAATTATGAAGAAGGTGGTCCTGTGCCTGAAAACTACGCCAAGGAGTTTAAGGTTATGCAGCTCATTGAGGGCTATCGTACTCGCGGTCACCTTTTCACGCAAACCAATCCAGTAAGGCAACGACGGCAGTATACGGATACAATTTCATTAGACTACTTTGGCCTATCGAATGCGGATCTTGAGAGCGAGTACGAAGCTGGTTCTGAACTGGGTTTGGGTAAGGCGAAATTGAAAGATATTGTTGCGTTTTTAGACAAATCGTATTGCCAATCTATTGGCGTAGAATACGTATATAACCGCAAACCAAGCCAGTTGGAGTGGTTGATTAAACGTGTCGAAAAAAACAAAAACACACCTCAATTTGAAAAGGCAGAAAAAAAACAGATTCTCGACAAGCTTTCACAAGCAGTTGTTTTTGAGAACTTCTTACACAAAAAGTTTGTTGGTCAAAAGCGCTTCTCATTAGAGGGGGGAGAATCAATCATTCCAGCCCTAGACACATTGATTGAGTCTGGTGCTAAAGACGGCGTTAAGGAAGTCGTTGTAGGAATGGCTCACCGTGGACGATTGAATGTCTTGGCCAATATTTTTAACAAGACGTATGAGGAGATATTCTCCGAATTTCAGAGTAAGGAATATGAGGATAATCTTTTTGATGGAGATGTGAAATACCACCTGGGCTCTAGTGCCGAGGTTGATTGTATTCAATCTGAAAATAGCGTACACTTAACATTGGCGCCAAATCCTTCACATCTTGAAGCGGTTGATCCAGTTGTTGAGGGAATTACTAGGGCTAAAATTGATAAATACCTCAAAGACGAGAATAAGATTGTTCCAGTTTTAATTCATGGGGACGCATCAATAGCAGGTCAGGGCCTTGTTTATGAAGTGATTCAAATGGCTCAATTAAGGGGGTATAGAACAGGTGGTACAATTCACATTGTGATAAATAATCAACTTGGTTTTACTACTAATTACACCGACGGTCGTTCAAGTACTTACTGTACAGATATTGGTAAAGTGACATTGAGCCCTGTTTTTCATGTCAATGGAGATGATGTTGAAGCTGTTGTTCACACAATGAATATGGCCCTTGAGTTTCGTCAGAAATTCAATAAAGACGTGTTCATCGACTTGCTTTGCTACCGAAAATACGGCCACAATGAAGGTGACGAACCACGGTTTACGCAGCCGCTATTGTATAAAGCCATAGCAAAACATCCAAACCCAAGGGATATTTACTTGAAGAAGTTGATTGAGGATGGTGTGGTGGATAACTCATTCATAAAAGAGCTTGAACAAGAATTTCGGGATTTACTGCAAGCACGACTTGAGGAATCTAAAGAAATTGAGAAAGCTAAGATTACTGACTTCCTAAGTCATACTTGGAGTGAGCTGCGCACAGCAGAACGCGGTGATGTTTTTAAGCCTATTAAAACGGCTGTTTCTAAGGCAAAACTTGTTAAGTTAAGTAAGCAGTTCAACTCACTTCCAGAGGAGAAGACATTCTTCAAAAAGACGGTTAAACTATTTGAAGACCGCAAGAAGATGGTTGAAGCTGATCGTTTAGATTGGGCCATGGGAGAGTTGTTGGCATATGCAACACTGATTGATGAAGGACACCCAATTCGGATAAGCGGGCAAGATGTAGAACGCGGAACATTTTCCCACCGACATGCGGTTGTAACCGTAGAAGATTCAGAAGAACGGTATGTCCCACTAGGGAATTTAAGCGCGAAGCAAGCTCCATTTTATATTTACAATTCGCACTTGAGCGAATATGGGGTGCTTGGTTTTGAATATGGATATGCAATGGGCTCTCCGGAAGCACTCGTTATATGGGAGGCTCAATTCGGTGATTTTAATAATGGTGCCCAAATCATTATTGACCAATTTTTATCTGCAGCAGAGGATAAGTGGAAGAGCCAGAATGGGCTAGTTATGTTGCTGCCTCATGGTTATGAGGGGCAAGGCGCAGAGCATTCAAGTGCTCGCCTAGAACGGTATTTACAGTTGTGTGCTGAGGACAATATGCAAATTGCCAATGTTACCTCGCCAGGGAATTACTTTCATTTACTCAGAAGACAGCTTAAACGCGATTTCAGAAAGCCGTTAGTGGTATTTACTCCAAAATCACTCTTACGTCACCCGAAATGTGTTTCATCTATTTCCGAACTTGCAACTGGACAATTTGAAGAAGTGGTAGGGGATGACTCAGTAAGTCCTAACAAGGTTAAACGCGTGTTAGTATGTTCAGGGAAACTCTATTTTGACTTGCTAGAGAAGCGTGAACGTGAAGAACGAGATGATATCGCGTTGATTCGCCTTGAACAATTGTATCCTTTTCCAGAGGAAAAAATGAACAAAGTATTGAAACCATTTGGTAAGGCTGAATGTGTTTGGGTTCAAGAAGAGCCAAGAAATATGGGTGCATGGGGTTACCTAATGCAACATTGGGACAAGGCAATAGGAATGAAAAGTGTTACAAGGCCAGCTAGTGCTAGCCCAGCTTCTGGATCAATGGAGGTGTTTAAGCGCCGACAAGAAGCAATATTGAATGAAGCATTTGAACTATAATAAGTTACAAGACAATTAATCATGGCATTAGAGATGAAAATCCCGAGCCCGGGAGAGTCTATAACGGAAGTGGAAATCGCCCAGTGGTTGGTGGAAAGTGGAGATTACGTTGAACGTGATCAAGCAATTGCTGAAATTGATTCGGATAAAGCAACACTTGAACTAAACGCAGAAGAAAGCGGTACAATTGAAATATTAGTAGAAGAAGGAGCTACCGTTGAAGTAGGTGAAATCGTTTGCAAAATTGATACAGATGCTGAGGCTCCTGCTGGCAACACTGCTAAAGCGAAGGAAGCAGAAGAGGAAAAAGCTGAACCAGCGGAAAAGAAGGCGTCTTCACCAGAACCCTCTGCAAAAGCATCATCAGGAAGTAAGGAAGTTGATCAAGCTAAAGCATCTCCATTGGCAAAAGAAATGATGAATCAACATAGCATCAAGCCTGCAAATGTTGGTTCTGGATCAGGAGCAAATGGACGCATTATTAAAAGTGATGTTGAAGCATATATGACTGCCGGAATTGATACGTCCGCAACTGTAGGTTGGGGTGGCTCAAGAGAGCAAAGTCGTGAAAAGATGTCGAGTCTAAGACGGAAGATTGCTCAGCGCCTTGTAAGCGTAAAGAATGATACGGCAATGCTAACAACCTTCAACGAGGTTGATATGAAGCCAATTATGGATTTGCGCAAACAGTATAAGGATAAGTTTCGCGATTCTCATGATGTAAACCTTGGGTTTATGGGATTCTTTACAAAGGCCGTTACAGAAGCGTTGCGTTTGTATCCAGCAGTTAATGGAATGATCGACGGTAACGAAGTTATATACCATGATTACGCGGATATTGGAATTGCAGTCTCTTCACCTAAAGGGTTAATGGTTCCTGTTGTTCGCAATGCAGAACAAATGAGTTTAGCTCAGATAGAAGCTGAAATCAAACGCTTGGCAATCAAAGCGAGGGATGGAAAAATAACTATCGATGAAATGACGGGTGGGACATTTACCATTACAAATGGAGGTGTATTTGGATCTATGCTTAGTACGCCAATTATCAATCCGCCTCAAAGTGCAATATTAGGAATGCACAATATCGTTGAGCGGCCTGTTGCCATTGATGGCAAGGTTGAAATTCGACCAATCATGTACCTCGCATTATCATATGATCATCGTATTATTGATGGGAAAGAGTCAGTGAGCTTTCTTTACAAAGTAAAAGAGATGCTAGAAGACCCAACTAAAATGATATTTGGAGGTAAGGAACCTTTTGAAGTACTTTTAAACTTATAAATAAAAAGCTATGAGAAAATTAATTTTAATTGCTGCTGTGTCATTGTTCTGTGTTGGAACCACCGCAGCACAAGAAGGAAAACGTGAAGTAAACGCTCAGAGGGCTGCCACAGCCATGACGAATGAACTTTCAGCTCATCTTGATTTAACTGAAGAGCAGTATCTAAAAGTAGAATCCATTATTATGGAATCCATTGATGCGAAAAACAATGTTGATCTTTCTCAATTCTCAACGAAAGAAGAAGGCCGTCCAGTAGCGAATCAAATAAATAGTGATCGCGACGCTGCATTAAAAGAAGTTTTAAGTGACGATCAATGGTCGAAATACCAGCGTTTCACTGAAAAACGTATGCAGGAAATAAAGAATCGTTAATAGGTTGCTAAGACCTCAAAAAAAAGGCTTCCATATGGAAGCCTTTTTTTTATCTCAACATTACTATGCAAGGTGCTTTTGAGATGCTTTTGATGCGGCTCGGCCTTCGAGCCACTGATCATATGATTTTTGATCAAGCTTATACCAAGCTTTGGCAATGTTTCGCTTGATTTTCATTTTTAGTTTAGGTGCTCTTTCAGACGTTATCCAAGTATCGTTGTCATGACTCATTACAAAGGCGATTTAAGTGTTAGCTGAATGAATGTACAAAATTATTGAATAAATATCAAAAGGATTTGAGCCTTGAATTAAAACTTGCGATTGTCAATATCGCTCAACATGCATCAAGGCCTTTAGACCACAATGTTTACTATTTTACCTGGAACCACGATTATTTTTTTAGGAGCTTTTCCTTCGAGCCATTTTTGCGAATCTTCATGATTCAATACTTCATGCTCAATTCCTTCTTTGCCAAGTGATTTTGAGAGGGTAAGCTTAAAACGCATTTTCCCATTAAAAGAAATGGGGTATGTTACTTGAGATTCCTCAAGGAAACTGGCATTGTATTTTGGGAAATCCGTGTTGAATATACTGGATTTATTGCCAAGCTTATTCCATAGTTCCTCACTAATGAAAGGCGCATGACTGGCAGTAAGAATGAGCAAAGGCTCAAGAATTTCACGCTTATTACACTTCAAATCAGAAAGCTCATTCACGCAAATCATGAAGGTGCTTACGCACGTGTTTAAGCTCAGTTTATCCATGTCCTCGGTAACCTTCTTTATTGTTTTATGAAGGGTTTTTAATTCTGATTTGGTTGCTGGATCCTCAGTAATTAGCAATGCTCCTTCATGGTGAAAAAGGCGCCATAACTTTTTCAGAAACTTGGAAACGCCATCAATTCCTTGAGTATTCCAAGGTTTATGCATCTCGATTGGACCAAGAAACATTTCATGTAATCGAAGGGCATCAGCTCCATATTGCTCGATTAATTCATCGGGATTTACGACGTTGTATTTTGACTTGGACATTTTTTCGACCTCACTCCCACAGCGATAAACACCCTCTTCCAAGATGAACTCAGCGTTATTGTATTCTGATCTCCACGATTTGAAACCTTCTAAATCCAATTGATCGTTTACTACAAGGTTTACATCAACGTGTATTGGTGTGGTGGTATACTTGTGCTTTAGGCCACTGGAAACAAAGGTTGTCGTGCCATCAATGCGGTATACAAATTTTGAAACGCCTTGAATCATCCCTTGATTAACAAGTTTCTTCATGGGCTCTTCAAAAGGGAGCAATCCAATATCGGAAAGGAATTTAGTCCAAAAGCGCACGTAGAGTAAATGACCGGTTGCGTGTTCAGACCCACCCATGTAGAAATCAACGTTTTTCCAGTAGGCCAGGTCTTCAGCTTTCACAAAGTTAGATGGCGAATTGGGCGACAGGTAGCGCAAGTAGTACCATGAACTTCCAGCCCAACCAGGCATTGTTGTAAGTTCCAATGGGTAGCCTTTACCATTCGCTACAACACCATCTTCAGGAGTGTATGACCAGTTTTCGGCTCGAGCTAAAGGTGGCTCACCTTCGGCTGTTGGAAGGTATTTATCAATACTGGGAAGGTTAAGTGGTAAGTGCTTTTCAAGGACGGGTCGAGCTATCCCATTCTCGTAATAGATGGGAATGGGTTCACCCCAGTATCGCTGTCTCCCAAAAACAGCATCACGTAATTTGTAATTCACTTGACGAGAGCCAAATCCTTTTTCTGTGATGGTTTTAATCGCTTTGTCAATGGCATTTTGTCCTTTTAATCCGTTGAGAAAGTCTGAATTAGCTATCGTAACGTTTTTTGATTCGAATGCTTGATCTTCAACCGATACTCCGTCAAAAACATTCGGGATAGGGAGGTTGAAGTGCTGTGCGAAATTCCAATCGCGTTGATCCCCACAAGGCACTGCCATAACGGCTCCAGTGCCATAACCGGCAAGAACATAATCACTAATCCAGATAGGGATTTCTGCACCCGTTAGTGGGTGAATTGCATAGCTACCGGTAAACGCACCAGAAATCGTTTTGACATCCGCCATCCGCTCACGCTCGGATCGCTTGCTAGTTGCTTGTATGTAAGCCTCAATTTCATCTTCCTGATTTGCTGTTGTCAGGTCTCTAACCAACGCGTGTTCTGGAGCTAGAACCATGAAGCTAACCCCATAAATAGTGTCTGGTCGAGTGGTGAACACTGGGATTTCTTCGTTGTGGTTTTTAATGCTAAATGTGACTTTTGAACCTTCAGACTTCCCAATCCAGTTGCGCTGTGTTTCTTTAAGAGAGTCACTCCAATCTAGTTCTTCTAACCCTTGAAGCAATCGTTCTGCGTACGCTGTAATTCGCAAAGACCATTGCGTCATTTTTTTCTTAACTACCGGATGTCCACCACGCTCACTTTTGCCTTCTTTTACTTCATCATTTGCAAGCACGGTACCCAGCGCTGGACACCAATTCACCTCAGCTTCGGAAAGGTAAGCAAGTCTGTAATGAGCGAGTAAATCTTGTTTTTCTTGCTCGTTGAAACTGGCCCAAGTTGATCCGTTTATTATCGGTGTATGTTCATCGCAAGTTGCTTGTAAATGTGCATTGCCTTTAGCTTGCAGCTCTTTAATGAGTCTAGAAATAGGGTAGGACTTTTGCTCAGATTCATCGTAGTACGAGTTGAATAACTTGATAAATATCCATTGTGTCCACTTATAATATTCCGGATCACTGGTTCTGATTTCGCGACTCCAGTCAAAACTAAATCCAATTTTATCCAACTGTTCACGGTAACGTGAAATATTCGTAGCCGTGGTCTTGGCAGGATGTTGTCCGGTCTCAATGGCGTATTGTTCTGCGGGTAGGCCAAACGCATCATACCCCATGGGGTGTAGCACATTAAAGCCAGTTAATCTTTTGTAGCGAGCGTGAATGTCACTAGCAATGTAGCCTAACGGATGACCAACATGTAGGCCTGCTCCTGAAGGATAAGGGAACATATCTAAGACATAATACTTAGGCTTTTCCGAATCGTTAGAAACCTGATATGTTTTATTTCGTTGCCAAGCATCACGCCACTTAGATTCAATCGATTGAAAAGAATATTCCATAGTCTATGTCGAGCTAATTTTAGAGAAAGCGAAATTAACAAAAACCGCCCGAAACGGCTTGTTTCGAGGTTGATGCTCAGTTGTTTTTTTTACATTAGTTGCCTTAAATTCAAAGCATGGCGAATAACCCGGAAAAAATTCAACGAAGACGGCTAAATAGCTCGTATTTTTCCGTTGTAATAAGTATTTCACTTGTGCTGTTTATGCTCGGATTGGTAGGCTCTATACTGTTTCAAGCACAAGCGCTCAGTAATTATGTCAAAGAGAATATCGGGTTCAGTATTTATTTGAAAGAAGGAGTGAAGGAGGTTGAAGTTAAGCGTTTACAAAAATCGCTTGATGCTACACACTACATAAAATCAACAGAATATGTTGATAAAGAAGAAGCAGCCGCTAGGCTTCAAGAAGATTTAGGAGAAGATTTTGTGGACTTTTTGAGCTACAATCCATTGTTGTCATCTATTGATGTTTATTTATCTGCGGCATATACGCATCCGGATAGTGTGGCGTGGATAGAACAATCGCTCATTGAGAATCCAAAGGTGAAAGAAGTATACTATCAGAAGGATTTAATCACCATTGTGAATGAAAATGTACGTCAAATTAGTTTTGTGTTGTTCGGGTTTAGCGGATTGCTTTTGGTTATTGCAATCGCACTGATCAATAACAGCATTCGATTGGCGATTTACTCAAAACGCTTCTTGATTAAGAGTATGCAGCTGGTTGGAGCTACGCAGGGGTTTATTCGAAAACCATTTGTCTTGAAAGGCATTGCTCATGGGATTTATGGAAGTATCATTGCTATGATTTTGCTCTCAGGGGTATGGTACTATTTGGATGATACTTTCCCTGAGATTTTTAGTCTGTCTAACATTGAATTACTTGGAATCATATTTATTTCTCTTGTAGCAATTGGAGTCGTGATCAGCTGGATGAGTACCTCCTTAGCTGTCCGTAAATACTTGAGAATCAAAACGGAACATTTATATTAATACTTATGTCTGAATCCAAAGAAACCTTGGCGTTAGCCAAGATAAATTACCTTTTAATTGCTGCTGGCACTCTCGTGATTGTAATTGGGTTTGCGCTCATGTCAGGAGGGGGGTCCGAAGATCCTTCTATTTTTAGTGATGGAATTTTTAATTTTCGCCGTTTGTCATTAGCACCTATTGTAGTATTAATAGGATATGTTGTGGTTATGTTCGGTATTATGAAAAAGCCAACCGACTAAAAAAACACTATGTCATTATTAGATGCGCTGATTCTTGGAGCCATTCAGGGGCTAACCGAATTTCTTCCAGTAAGCAGCAGTGGACACCTTGAATTGGCAAAAGTTCTGCTTGGAAGTGATGCTTTGCCGAAGGAAAGTTTGTTACTCACGGTAGTGCTTCATGGTGCAACAGCTTTGAGTACCCTAATTGTGTTTAGAAAAGATGTATTGGCCCTTTTAAAAGGCCTGTTCAGTTTTGACGGAGGTGAAGATTTTCAATTTTCATTAAAGATTGGGTTATCAATGATTCCTGCTGGCATAATTGGGTTGCTATTTGACGATTTATTAGAAACCTTGTTTGACGGACAAATCTTATTTGTTGGGGGAATGTTGGTGCTTACAGGGCTATTGCTTTTTTTAGCCGACCGCGCAAAACACACAGACAAAACGGTTACGTATAAATCCGCTTTACTCATAGGGATTGCGCAAGCAGTTGCCATATTGCCCGGTATATCTAGGTCAGGCGCAACGATATCTACCAGTGTTTTGTTGGGTATTGATAAAGAACGCGCAGCTCGGTTTTCCTTTTTAATGGTTGTTCCCCTCATTTTAGGAAAAATGGCTAAAGACATTATGGACGGATCCCTTTTGAACGATCAAACGGATTTTCTAGGATTGTCTGTTGGCTTTATAAGTGCATTGATTGTAGGCATTTTCGCATGTAAATGGATGGTAGCTTTGGTGCGCAAGAGTCAGCTGAGGTATTTTGGTATCTATTGTATTCTTATTGGGTTCGTGGCCATGATTGGCAGTTATTTATTGATAGGATAGCATGGAAGTTACCTCGAATAAGTATTTGAACGGTCAACGTCTTCTTATTGATAAGCCGCTTAACTGGACATCTTTTGATGTAGTTGGAAAAGTTAGGTATGCTATTCGCAAAGCCTTTGGAATTAAAAAGATTAAAGTAGGCCACGCCGGAACATTAGACCCTTTAGCTACGGGATTATTGATTTTGTGTACTGGTAAAGAAACGAAGCAAATAGCTAGTGTTCAGGGTCAAAAAAAGGTGTATACAGGAACAATTCGACTGGGTGGTACAACCCCTTCCTACGACCTCGAAACATCAGTTGATGCTACGTTTCCAACTGAACATATCACAGAGGAGGCTATCAGAGAGGCCATGGCTTCTTTCGAAGGAGAACTAGACCAATTACCGCCCATTTTTTCGGCTAAGAAAATAGGAGGAAAGAAAGCCTATGATTTAGCTCGCGCTGGTGACGAGGTTCATGTAAAGCCAAATCGTATACACATAAAATCATTTGAATTAATAACTGTTGAAAATAAAGATGTTAAGTTCCGCGTAGAGTGTTCGAAAGGGACTTACATAAGGTCATTGGCATACGATTTAGGTAAGGCACTTGATTCGGGCGGTCACCTCACGGAGTTGCGAAGAACACAAATAGGCGATTATCACGTAGACAAAGCTTGGAACGTTGAAGAGCTAGTTGAACATATTTATCGAGAAAATGCCGTTGATGAAGGATAATTGATAATCCATTCATTTTCTTATTTTTGCAGCCCCGTTTTTCAATAAAAAACAGCGTACATGAAGTTATCTCAGTTCAAAATTGAAATTCCCGAAAAGCTGATTGCTCAACATCCAGCTCAAGATCGTGATGAAAGTCGTTTGATGGTTGTTAATCGCAAAGAAGGCACCATTGAGCACAAACGATTTAAAGATGTCATTGATTATTTCGATGAAGGAGATACAATGATATTGAATGATACCCGTGTGTTTCCTGCTCGTTTGTATGGGAATAAAGAAAAAACCGGAGCTAAAATTGAGGTTTTTCTTTTGCGTGAATTGAATCGCGAAAGTCGCTTGTGGGATGTATTGGTAGACCCAGCGCGTAAAATCCGAATAGGAAATAAGCTTTATTTTGGAGAGGATGATGCCCTCGTTGCTGAGGTGATTGATAACACAACTTCGCGCGGTAGAACATTGCGTTTTCTTTTTGATGGTCCTTATGAAGATTTTAAGAAAACGATTTATGAGCTTGGCGAAACTCCACTGCCAAAATACATCAATCGGGAAGTTGAACCGGAAGATGCGGATCGCTTTCAAACAATTTTTGCCGCTAAAGAAGGGGCTGTGGCAGCACCCACTGCAGGAACGCATTTTAGTAAAAACTTAATGAAGCGCCTTGAAATAAAAGGTGTTGAGTTCACCAACTTAACGCTTCATGTAGGTTTAGGTACATTCAGACCAGTTGAGGTTGAAGACCTTACAAAACATAAGATGGACTCTGAAGAGATGTTTATTGAGGATGAGTGTGTGAGAATGGTGAATAAAGCCAAAGGGGATAAACGTAAGGTTTGTGCTGTTGGAACTACTTCCATGCGAGCTATCGAATCGTCTGTATCTACAGATGGGTTTTTAAAGCCTTATGAAGGGTGGACAAATAAATTCATCTTTCCTCCATATGAATTTAGCATTGCAGATAGTATGATTACTAACTTTCATGAGAGCGAGTCGACACTCTTAATGATGGTCTGTGCTTTTGGTGGATATGATTTGATTATGGAAGCCTATGAAGAGGCAATCAAAGAAGAGTACCGTTTCTATTCATACGGTGATGCGATGTTGATTATCTAACCATGTTGAATTGAACTAATAGAGAAGCAGCGTTCGTAAAGTTCGCTGCTTTTTTTTAGCCTTACATTTGTAATATGGCACAGCGTAAATCTGACATTAGAACTTGGAGTCGAGAAGAACTGCAAAAGTGGTTTGTTGAACAAGGAGAACAATCTTTTAGAGGAAGTCAAGTATACGACTGGCTATGGAAACGTCAGGCAAAGAGTTTTGACGAAATGACCAACCTTTCCATTGCTCAACGCTCGGAGCTAGAAGAGCACTTTGAATTACCCCATTTAACACTGGCAGAAGAGCAACATAGTGATGATGGGACAATCAAGTCGGCATTTAAATTACATGACAATAGCGTTGTAGAAGGTGTTCTTATACCGACCGACTCTAGGTTTACGGCATGCATCTCTTCTCAAATTGGGTGTAGCTTAAGTTGTAAGTTTTGTGCCACGGGCAAGCTGAAACGCCTTCGAAATTTAAAGGGGCATGAAATTGTAGATCAGGTTGTTGGAATTAATAAGCAAAGTGAAGAGAAGTTTGGTAAGCCGTTGAGTAATATCGTTTACATGGGCATGGGTGAGCCGTTGCTTAACTACAAGGGCTTGATGGATTCAGTGGACCGCATTACGGCATCTGATGGACTGGGAATGTCTCCAAAACGAATTACTGTATCAACCGCCGGAATCGCTCGTCAAATTCGGAAGTTAGCTGACGATAATGTTCGTTTTAACCTCGCCTTATCTCTGCATGCTGCGAACGATAAAAAACGTTCTGAAATTATGCCTATTAATGACTCAAACACACTTGAAGTATTAATGGATTCGTTGGACTACTTTTTTCAAAAAACAAAAGGGGCATTAACGTTTGAATACATTATTTTTAAAGCGTTCAACGACTCGCTAGACGATGCCAAAGAGTTGGTGTCACTTTGCAAACGATTCCCAGTAAAAGTGAATATCATTGAGTATAATCCAATAGATGATGCTGAGTTTGAGCGTGCAGAGGTAAAAGTTGTCGATCGATTTGCACACTACTTAGAGTCTGAAGGAGTCAATGTAACTATACGTCGCTCTCGTGGTAAAGATATTGATGCGGCTTGTGGACAGCTAGCTAATAAAAATCAAGTTACTACTGCCGAGTAATATTTTTACGATTCCATCCATTTCAATAGGTATATTTGTGCCCTTAATGGCATCCATCAAGGAAATAAAAGCACCGATTACAGGTGAGATGGTAGAGTTTGAAAAAAAATTCAGACTCAGCATGAAATCCAATGTCGCATTGTTGGATAAAATCACGCACTTTATTGTTAAGCGAAAAGGAAAACAGATTCGACCAATGTTCGTTTTTCTTTCAGCGAAAATGGCCGGAAAAATTGGTGAAAGTACGTTCAACGCAGCTTCATTAATTGAACTCCTTCATACTGCTACTTTAGTTCACGACGATGTTGTTGACGATGCTTATCAGCGTAGGGGGTTCTTTTCGATAAATGCATTGTGGAAGAATAAGATTGCAGTTCTCGTTGGAGACTACTTACTCTCAAGAGGTTTACTACTTGCAGTTGATCGGGGCGAGTTTAAGCTTTTGAGAATTGTTTCTAATGCAGTAAGGGAGATGAGTGAAGGTGAATTGCTCCAGATAGAAAAGTCGCGAAAGTTAAACCTTGATGAGGAGGTATATTTTGATATTATTCGTCAAAAGACTGCCACGTTAATAGCTGCATGCTGTGCCACGGGAGTTGCAAGTGTAAGTGAAGATGACGAAGAAATAGAAAGAGCACGATTATTTGGTGAAAAAGTAGGGATAGCATTTCAAATTAAGGATGACTTATTCGATTATGGCGACGGAAAATCAATAGGAAAGCCGACGGGAATTGATATCAAGGAAAAGAAAACCACCCTTCCTTTAATTTACGCCCTTAATAACACTACAAGCAGCACGCGAAAAAGGATAGTAAACTTGGTGAAAAATCACAATGAGGATCCTGCTAAGGTAAAAGAGGTCGTGGAGTTTGTATTGGAAAGTGGAGGCATTAACTACGCAATTAAAGTGATGAATGAACTTGTGGATGAATCCTTACAGATTCTCGCAACTTTTCCTGAAGGTGAAGCCCGTTTATCGTTGGAGTCATTGATTCATTACACCGTTAATCGAACTAAATAGCCATACCTTACTGAGGCAAAGCTTGCTTAACTGTTAAATCATCGCGGTTTAAGAAAAAGTAGAACCCTTCACTACCCCACACATTCCGAGCAATGTATGCCGCTAGTCGAAGTTGAATTAAATTGCTCGAATCAGCTGCTCCTTGCATTTCTTTATCAACACCTTTTGATTGTGCAAAGGCAGTAAACTCATCATAAATACCAGTATTTTTTACTGCTCCATGGAAATCTTCCGCACTGGAGTACTTCTCGTTCAGTGATTTTCGGTTCTGATCTACATAGTTAAAAGCAAACTCATAAATGAGCCCTCTGTAAACAACTGCGTTGAAATATGGTGAAACCCCAGAGGTATCAGCAGGAACAAATTGGTCAGGCATTATTCCCCCTCCACCGTAAACAACTTTTCCACCAGCCGTAGTATATTTTAACGAGTCGGGAAGTGTGATACTATCCGCAGAATAAAGTTCACCATTCTCATAGCGATCATAAATGGCTTCTTGATATGCTTTAGTTCCTGATTCATAAGGGCGTTGAATGCACCTTCCAGTAGGAGTGTAATAACGAGCAATTGTAAGCCTTGTCGCACTACCATCTGGCCACATCGTTTGTTCCTGAACCAGTCCCTTTCCAAATGATCTTCTACCAATAATAGTTCCGCGATCATTGTCTTGAATTGCGCCTGCCAGGATTTCACTAGCTGAAGCGGACCCTTCATCAATGAGGACTTTTAGCGGTAGATCTTTTAAGCTACCCGCCTTAGTGCTAAAGTACTCCTCCCTAGGTCTTGCACGGCCTTCGGTGTAAACAATTAAGTCTCCTACATCGAGTAGCTCGTCTGCAATGTTCACGGCAGCATTCAGGTAGCCTCCTCCATTGCCCCTCAAATCTAGAATTAACGTATCCATCCCGGATTTAAGCAATTTGCTCGAAGCCTCCATAAACTCTTCATAGGTAGTTCGAGCAAACCTGCTAATTTTCACAAATCCAGTATTTGGTCGAATCATATAGGATACTTCAACACTGTAATAAGGAATTTGATCTCGTGTAATGGTAAAGTTAAGCGGAGCGGATTTTCTACGGTATACCTCTAGTTCAACTTTAGTTCCTTTTTCACCTTTTAGTTTTTTCATGACATCCGCATTGGTGATGTCTACACCAGCAACAACTTCTTCATCTACCTTAACAATGCGATCTCCAGCTTTGATGCCTACTTGTTCAGAAGGTCCCCCAGAAATAGGTGTGACTACTACAATGGTGTCTTTACGAATGTTGAATTGAATACCAATCCCCTCGAAGTTACCATCTAATGGTTCGTTCATGGCCTGAAGCTCTTCTGCTGGAATGTAATAACTATGCGGGTCCAATTCTTGAAGTAAGTATTGAACCGTATTTTCAATTAAAACATCCCGCTGAACCGTATCCACATACTCATTATCCACATAATTGATAATTTCATTAAGCATGTTGAAGTTCTTACCCTTTAGTGCTTTTATAGGTGAGCTAGAAACAGATGTTGGTAAACCAGTTCCTAAAAGGAAGCCAATCACAATTGAGATGGCAATGATAATTGGGAGAAATAATTTGAGCGTTGATTGTTTGTTCATATTGCGCGCAAATTTAGGGCTTTAAATCAACGAATGGCTGGTGCATTTGGTTCATTAATCAAAAAATAAAAAGCGTTGTAGGTCTTACAACGCTTTTTATTAGAGCGAAAAATCTACTCAATCTTGAGTAGCAGTTGTAGAACCTTCTTCTAAAATCTCGAAAAGCTTATCGAGGTTTGGAGTAAGAATTACCTCAATCCTTCTATTCTTAGCTTTGTTAGTAGCGTTGTCATTTGGAGCTATTGGAAGGTATTCTCCCCTTCCTGCAGCAGTTAGAATGAGCGGGTTGATGGAGCTGTTCTCGGTCATTATTCGAACTACCGATGTGGCGCGCATTACAGAGAGGTCCCAGTTGTCTTTAATGAAAGAGCTGCGGATAGGGTCATTGTCCGTATGACCTTCAACGAGAATAGTTAGGTCTGTTTGTTCTTGTAGAGCTTCAGCCAGCTGAATGATTGCTTCTTTCCCTCTTGCTCCTACTGATGTGCTTCCGCTGGCGAAAAGAAGCTGAGCTTCCATGGAAACGTACACGCGGCCATTTCGCTGTTCTACTTGAATTCCTTTATCAGCAAACCCCGATAGTGCAGCCTTAATTTTGTCCTTTAATGCGCGAACTGCTGCATCTTTTTGGGCAATCAGATCTTCTAATTCTTTTACCCGGGCTTCACGTTTCTCCAATTCAGCATTTAGGAGATCTAAGTTCTTGCGTTTTTCATTCAGCTCCTGCTCCAATCGCTTGAGAGCATCTTCTTTATCTTGAAGCTCCTCCATTTTTACTTGAAGTTCAGCTATAAGTTTTTTGTTTTCTGCTTCGGCTCCACTTGTGCGAGATGTTTGAATTTCCTTTAGCTCATTATTAATGGCGCGTTGCTTTTCCAAATCCCGTATGGCTTTGCGGATACGTTTGCCGTAATCAGCGGTGTCTTTTGCCATTTCTTTGTATTCACGCTCTAATTGACTCGCATTCGACTTACTTTCGGTTAAAGCTCGTTCTAACTCCTGGTTCTTTCCGCTGAGGTAATCACGCTCTTCCTCGCACTTTGAGTATTTGGATTTAAGGTCTTCTACCTGTTTTGGAGGAATGCAACCAACAACAAATAAGACAAGCGCCAAGACCGTTAAATTGACTTTAAAATTGCGTAATACCATTGTTTTCAAAGTTTAACACAAAGTAACAGACCCGGGGGGTAATTTATTGATGGACCTTTATTACTTATAAACAATAAGACCTTGAATAACCTCAAGGTTTAGCGAACTGTGCCAGAACTGGACAATGATCGCTATGTAACGCGGCAGTAAGGTGATTGCTGCGAATAAGGTTGGAAAATTTATTCCCACGATATAAAATGTAATCAATCCTCCACCCTAAATTCCGAAGGCGAGACTGCTTCTTGTGAGGCCACCACGTATAATTATCTGGCTGGTTGTTGTAAGTTCTGAATGCATCGTTAAAGTTTTGAAGCAATTCATCCATCCATTGCCTTTCAGCCTGAGTAAACCCTGGACTTTCATTGTAGTTGTTTGGGTTGTAAATATCCTGAGGTTTATGGGCGATATTAAAGTCTCCCATTAAAATAACATTTTGATGTTCAAGTGAATTTATGTGTTCTTTCAGCGCTGACAAGAATTGGATTTTGAGCTCTTGCCTCTTAGGATGGGAAGCTCCACTAGGAAAGTATGCATTGATTAAGTGGAAGTCATGAAATGACAGTGTTATAACACGTCCCTCCTTGTCGAGCTGAGGGTGATTTAGTCCATAATGAACGTTGCTAGGAGTCTGTTTAGTTAAAATACCTATTCCGCTATACCCTTTTTGCTCTGCAGGATTCCAATAGGTATTATACCCCATTTCATTGAAAGACTTGGGGTCGAAGTCTTTGATGTGAGCTTTTAATTCTTGAAAACCGATGAAATCAGCTTTGGTAGCTGCCACCCATGGCAAGAGTCCTTTCCTAAGTGCTGCTCGAATACCATTGAGGTTGTAGGATATAAATAGCATAAAATCAAAACTCAATCGTTCAAGCAAAGGTAACTAGAAGTGGATTAGCTAAATTCGTCGGAATTGAATGGTTTGAATAGAGCATCGCGTGGGTTTGTGCTAGTAATTTGCTTACTGTTTTCATCTCTAATTAGGGGACAAGAGCGCAGTGGGTTAGTTTCTCGCACCCTATTTATTCAAGCTGATACAATCCGATTAGACAGTGTTCCAATTCTCCCTTCTTCATTAGCTATTCAGGGTTATACCCAAAATGATTATCACTTTGTTGATTCATTGAATGCTTTAATTTGGCGTGCTACCTACCCCAAAGAACCTGTGGTGATTTCATATCGCAGGTTGACGTATGACTTCAGCCGTGTTTATAGCAATAAGGATAAACAACTCATGCTCCGCGAAGTTGAGGGCATAAAAAACCCATTTAAATATGAGGCTTTACCTAAGCCGAGTAGCAGTTTTCAATTCAATGAGCTCCAAAAGCAGGGAAGTATTTCAAGGGGGATTTCAGTAGGTAATAATCAGAATTTAGGAGTTAATTCCAATTTGAACTTACAGCTTTCAGGTCAAATTACTGATGGAGTGGGAATTGCAGCAGCTATTTCCGATAACAATGTTCCTATCCAACCAGAAGGGAATACTCAGCAGCTTCAGGAGTTTGATCAAGTTTATATTCAAGTGTTCAAGGCGAATACGAAATTGGTAGCTGGAGATTTTCAATTAGAGCAGCCAGAGAGCTTTTTTCTAAAGTATAAAAAACGCTTAAGGGGTGGTTTATTTGAAACGAGGATTCCTTTAAAATCAGATACTGCCAAATACCTTCGTGTTCAGGCAAGCGCTTCTGTTTCAAGGGGGAAGTTTGCTCGAAATATTATCCAAGGAATTGAAGGTAACCAGGGTCCTTATCGACTCACAGGATCAGAAAATGAGCGATTCATCATTGCCTTGGGTGGTACTGAACGCGTTTACATTGATGGTGTTTTGTTGAAGAGGGGACAAGAAAATGACTACACAATCGACTACAATAGAGCAGAAGTTGTTTTTACAGCTAAACAGCTCATAACAAAGGATAAACGCATTGTGATTGAATTTCAATATACATCACAGACTTATGCCCGGTCTTTGATTCAATCAGAGCTCAATTATGCCTCGGATCGCTTGGTACTTAATTTTAGTGCATACAGTGAACAAGATGGAAAGAATCAACCTTTACAACAAGATCTATCAGATGAGGCAAAGAATCGTTTAAGTGAAGTTGGAGACCGATTGGATAAAGCTTTTTCGAGTGGTGTTCAAGATGTAGGATTTGATAATGGGAGAGTTAGATACGCACTTCAAATTGACTCATCCGCAGGTCAAATTGACTCCATTTTTTACTACAGTACAAATCCTGATTCTGCCCGGTACGAGGTGTCTTTCAGTTTTGTTGGTTCAGGCCAAGGTAATTACAGGGAGGTTGCTTCTTCAGCCAATGGACAAGTATATGAGTATGTTCAGCCAGTTTCAGGAGTTCCTCAAGGGTCCTATGAGCCAATAATATTGCTCATATCTCCCAAGCGGCGTCAAATGTTCACCCTAAATGGGGCATACAAAGTTTCAAAGCGGACTAGTGTGCAATTTGAAACAGCAATATCAAATTTCGATGCAAATACATTTTCGAGCTTAGATGGTAATGATAATGTTGGGAATGCATTTAAAGTGGGGGTTAAGACGTCAAGATGGCTCAATCAGTCTCGCAAGGCGTGGCGATTTGAAGGAGAGGTTAATCATGAGCAAGTGTCAGATAACTTTAGCGAAATTGAACGTTTTAGATCTGTAGAGTTTGATCGGGATTGGAATATTCGAGACCTAAGTATTCAGGGAAATCAGTATTTGCCTGAAGTTTTTGGAACCTTGACTCACCCTGAAATAGGCACCATACGAGCAGGCTCGAAATGGTATCAAACGACTGGGAATTACAGCGCAGTAAGGCATCAATTCACCACCAACCTGAACACTGATAGTTATCAAGCCAATGTAGATGCAAGTTTTGTAAATGCTTCTGGTGAGGTTGTGGCAACAAATTTCTACAGGCATAAATCACAGTTAAAAAAGAAGTTTAAATCTTGGTCAATAGGGTACAAGGATGACTTTGAAAATAACTTGCGAAAGGATAGTTTAGGCGAGTTGTCTCAGGCAGCATATCGATTCTGGGAATGGGAAGTTTTTGCGACAAACAACGATTCTGCTGCAAACAATTACCGTGTCTGGTATAACCAGCGGTATGATTTTGGTGTATCGCGCAAGGAATTGTCCCAGTCTACTCGCGGAGAAAGCACTGGACTTGAATTCGGACTATTAAAAAACAGAAAAAGTCAGCTTAAAGGAAAAGTCACCTATCGGTCACTTCAAGTTTTGAATGACAGTATTTATCAGCTTGAACCAGAAAACAGTGTGCTAGGTAGGCTTGAGTATACCGCACGAATGCTTAAAAATGGCGTGATAACAACTACCTTTTTTGAAGTTGGAAGTGGATTGGAAGAAAGCCGAGAGTTTGTTTATGTTGAGGTCAATCCAGGACAAGGGGTTTATACTTGGATAGACTACAATGATAATGACATTCAAGAGCTGAATGAGTTTGAAGTTGCGCCTTTTCCAGATCAGGCAAACTTTATCCGTGTATTTACCCAGTCCAACAATTTTACCCGGGTATTCACAAACCAGTTTAGTCAGTCGCTAAACATAACCCCTAAAGCATTTATTTCAGAGGAGTCAAGTTTAGCTTTTCTTCATAAATTTTCAAATCAAACAACATATCGCATAGATCGGAAGACGAATAGGGAAGAGGATGTGAATCGATTCAATCCGTTTGTGTCAGACTTGGCAGACAGTAATATAATAGCGCTCAATACAGCAATTAGAAATTCCCTGTTCTTCAATCGGGTAAATCCGATATATGGTGTGGAGTACACCTTTTTAGATAACAGAAGCAAACGCCTACTTACAAATGGAAATGAGTCACGGGGAACGCTGAGTAATGCTGTTGACTTGAGGGTCAATCCTGCACAATATATCCAGCTAAATATAAAGGCTGAACGAAGCACCAAGTCAAATCGATCTGAATTTTTTGAATCAAGGAGCTATGAGATAGAGTCGGCTTCAATTCAACCGAAATTGACATATCAACCAAATAGTGATTGGAATATTTCCGGAGCATATAAGTATAGGGAGCGCAATAACTCATACCTCGAAGCTGATGATCAGCTTTTCGATCAGCGTATTTCTGTTGCAGCAAGGGTAACACGTGTTTCCAAAGGTTCAATTCAGCTTGATGTAGCTTTAATTGACCTCGAGTATGAAGGCAGCAGGGGAGGGGCTGTGTCGTTTGAAATGCTTGAAGGGCTTCAGGAAGGCAGGAATGCCACCTGGGCTTTTATTATTCAGCGAAATATCGGAGAGTTTTTACAGCTGAACCTCACGTACAATGGTCGTCAAGGAGAAGTTGGAAGCGCTATCCATGCAGGAGGCGCTTCCATAAGGGCGTATTTTTAATTAAACAAATGCGTTCTCGCCAGTGATATCCAACCCAGTTATCAGCAGGTGAATATCATGGGTTCCTTCATATGTCACAACTGATTCTAAATTAGCCATGTGGCGCATGATAGGGTATTCATTTGAAATCCCCATACCGCCGTGTATTTGTCTTGCTTCCCGAGCTACATCCAATGCCATCGCAACACTATTTCGCTTAGCCATTGAAATCTGAGATGAGGTTGCGCGATCTTCATTGCGTAATGTTCCTAACCTAAAAACCATTAGTTGAGCTTTGGTGATTTCAGTAATCATTTCAGCTAGTTTCTTTTGTGTCAATTGAAAACCAGCAATGGGTTTGCCAAATTGAACACGCTCTTTGGAATACCTTAGCGCGCTGTCGTAACAATCCATAGCAGCTCCAATTGCTCCCCAAGCAATGCCGTATCGAGCACTGTCAAGACATGATAAAGGGGCTCCAAGTCCACTGCGGCCAGGTAATATATTCGATTTAGGAACACGAACATTATTGAAGATAAGCTCTCCAGTGGTGCTTGCTCGCAATGAGTGTTTGCCTTTCATTTCAGGTGTTTCAAACCCTTCCATTCCACGTTCAACTAGCAGTCCGTGAATGCGACCATTTTCGTCTTTGGCCCATACTACAGCCACATCAGCAAAAGGCGCATTGGAAATCCACATTTTAGCACCATTTAATATGACATCATCACCATCCTCCTTGAAATTCGAAATCATTCCACCCGGGTTTGATCCAAAGTCTGGTTCTGTTAAACCAAAGCAGCCAATCATGTCGCCAGATGCTAGTTTTGGTAGAAATTTTTGTTTTTGTGCTTCGCTTCCGTACTTAAAAATGGGGTACATTACGAGTGAAGACTGCACAGAGGCAGTAGAACGAACTCCTGAATCAACACGCTCCAACTCTTGCATAAGAATGCCGTAGCCGATTTGGTCTAGCCCCGCTCCGCCATATTCTTCTGGGATATAAGGGCCAAAACAGCCATGATCTGCAAGTCCTTTTACAATTTGTTTCGGGAATGCAGCCCGCTCATAATAATCCTCAATAATGGGCGAAACTTCTTGTTTCAACCAGCTCCTAGCGCTATCACGGATAAGCTTGTGTTCATCTGTTAATAACTCATCCAAAAGGTAATAATCGTGTGCTTCGTATTTATCAGCCATAATGTTCATTTCTCAAGAGTCGTCAAAGGTATTTATTTTTCTGCGCGCTTTCCTCAGGCATAACTTGTCAAACCCTACTTTTGTTTATCAATGGCGAACGATTCTACTTTATTTGTTAGTCCAGTTGCCTCTCAAGAAGAAGTGGGAAACGGCGCTCCTTTGTGGATGGGAGAGGAGTTTCCATTGTTTCGTTACGAGAAGGAACTCATTGAAATTCCGCGTATGGAGCCCGTTGCTTACACTAATGAGGTTGAGGGTTGGGTTTTTCTCCTAGTGATTATAAGTTTTAGTCTATTGGGATATGCTCGTTTTTCGGGAATTGGGAGTTTCCGGGAACTCTTTAAGACGTCAATTTTGCGGCGCTTTACAATGGCGAGTACCAGGGAGTCTCAACAACTGTCGAGATCTGGTGCTGTGATTTTAGTGATCAACGGGTTATTTATTACCTCTGTTTTTGTAGTTCAAGCATTGCGAATCTATGTTGAGTACTTTACCAGTAGCGGTTTTTTTACCGGTCTTGGTCAAGTCTTGGCACTTCTGCTTGTAATAGGGGGGTGGTTTTTTCTAAAACTTTTAGTAGTACACTCTTCAGGGTTGCTTTTTGAACGGAAGGCGATGTTCAGGGAGTATGCTGCTTGGATCAGTGCATTCACTCAGTTATTAGGAGTTGTACTATTGCCAATTGTGGTATTGTATGAATATGGTGGGTGGGATCAAATTGATGTTATTTCCTTCAGAACCTCTCTGGTTAAACTAGGTGGGCTGATGATTGTGTCGTTATTTAGTTTGCGTATTATCAGTTCGTTATACTTGAGCATTGGACAGTTTAGAATTTCTCTGTTGTATAATATTTTGTACCTTTGCGCCCTCGAAATCATACCGTTGGTTGTGGTCTTACGCTGGGTGCTGCTCAGCGTACCAGGACTAGGGGATTGAATAGGATAACTCTAAAGGGGATAGGTTTGAAAGTAAAGACCATTTTAGTATCGCAACCAAGGCCAGAATCTGAGAAATCACCGTATTTCGACCTCGCCGACAAGTACAAGTTGAACATTGATTTTCGACCTTTTATTCATGTTGAAGGCGTTGCTTCTCAAGAGATTCGAAAGGAAAAAATAAATATTCAAGATCATACGGCTGTCATCTTTACAAGCAGGAATGCTGTTGATCATTTTTTCCGTGTCGCTGAAGAGATGCGTACTACTGTTCCAGATTCTATGAAATACTTTTGCATCTCGGAAAGTACTGCATATTATTTGCAGAAGTACGTAGTCTACCGCAAACGGAAAATCTTTCATGGGAAGCAACGTTTTGCGGAATTGGTTGATATCATCAAGAAGCATAAAGGAGAAAAGTTTTTGCTACCGTGCTCAGATATTTTGAAAAAGGAAATCCCAGAACTTCTCGAGAAGAATAAAATCAACTACACTAAAGGTGTTTTTTACCGCACCGTCTGTTCAGATCTCAGTGATCTTGAGGATGTTTCTTACGATATGTTGGTCTTCTTTAGCCCAGCTGGGATAGAATCATTGTTCAAGAATTTTCCTGATTTCAAGCAGAATAAAACACGGATTGCAGCTTTTGGCCCTACAACTACACGGGCAGTTGAAGAAAGCGGGCTAACTGTTGATGTAATGGCGCCTACTCAGAACGCTCCATCAATGACTATGGCCATTGAGCAATATGTAAAGGAAAAGAACAAGAAGTAAAAACCGCATTGTGTATTAATAAAGCGTTCATTATGAACGCTTTTTTTTTGCGCTGTATATTCGTCACATGGCAAATGATTTTGGCAAAGCGTACAAACTGAAAAGTAAGAGTGACCTGGACCTCTTGTTTAAGGAAGGCATGCGCTTCAATGAAAACCCAGTTAGGATTCTCTACCGCATTATTCCACACTCAGGTGATGCCGAAAATTTACAAGTGGCCTTTGCAGTCCCCAAGCGACAAGTTCGAAAAGCTGCTCATAGAAACCTAATCAAACGAAGACTAAAGGAAAGTTGGAGGCTGAATCAGTTGGAGCTAGTTGGAGAATTGAAAGAGAACAAGTTGACCATGCACGTTATGGTAATTTATACCCGTTCTCAAGCGGCTCAAACGGCTCAAACGGCTCAAGTAAGGCCTAAAATAATCCTATCTTTACAGCGTTTAACAAACGCGCTCGTGCAGCTTTAATCAAAAAATAGGTAACATGAAAAACGCTTTAAAGCGGTCGCTCCTGGTTTTAGGTTTAGCAATGCTTGCAATTGGTTTTACCGCATCTGAAAAGTTTTTCGAGATTTCTAAGAACCTCGATATTTTTGCGACGCTTTACAAAGAAATCAACGTTTATTATGTTGATGAGACTAAGCCAGGTAAGCTGATTAAAGATGGTATTGATGGAATGCTTAAAGCATTGGATCCTTATACCGTGTATTATCCAGAGTCTCAAATTGAAGACTTTAAATTCATGACCACGGGTCAATACGGTGGAATTGGCGCTCTTATTCGCACTTCAGGAGATTATGTTGTGATATCTGAACCTTACGAAGGGTTTGCAGCTCATAAGTCAGGTTTAAGAGCTGGAGATTGCCTTTTAGAAATTGATGGTAAGAGTGCTTTTGGTAAAAACTCCAGTGAAGTAAGTACTGTACTGAAAGGACAGCCTCAAACAATTGTTTCACTTAAGGTGTATCGTCCACACGCTGAAGACACGATCACAGTTGATTTGAAACGTGAAGAGGTGAAGGTAGACGATGTTCCTTACTACGGCACTGCAGCCAAGAATGTTGGTTACATAAAGTTAAATGGCTTCACGGAATCAGCTAGCAGGGAAGTCAAAGATGCGTTTGTGGACCTGAAGGAGAATAAAGGGATTACCAGTTTGATTCTGGATTTAAGAGGCAATGGTGGTGGATTGTTACGCGAAGCCGTGAATATTGTAAGTCTATTCGTACCGAAAGGACAGGAAGTGGTGTACACAAAAGGGAAGGTTAAAGAGTGGGATAGAAGTCACAAGACTATAAACCCTCCTTTAGATTTGACCATGCCACTTGCTGTGCTCATTGATGGCTCCTCAGCTTCAGCCTCTGAGATAGTTGCTGGGACGCTTCAAGACTTGGATCGAGCAGTAGTTATTGGAGAAAATTCTTTTGGGAAGGGCTTAGTACAACAAACAAAATCACTTACATACAATGCAAAACTTAAACTAACAGTAGCAAAATACTATACACCATCAGGCAGATGCATACAACGTGTGGATTATTCGAAAAAGGATCGAAAGGGAAAGGCTCAAGAAATTCCCGATTCGTTAATACATGAGTTTAAAACTAAAAATGGAAGGCCTGTATTTGATGGAGCTGGAATACGACCAGATATTGAAATTGAACGGGAGGAAATGTCTCCTGTTTTAGGAGGGCTGTTGAGTGAACAGCTCATTTTTGAATACGCCAACTACTTTCGTAACGCAAATGATAGTATCCCTCCGGCGGACGTTTTTGAAGTTTCAGATGATCGTTATAATCAATTTCTTGCTTGGCTAGAGGATAAGGAATTTGACTATACAACTTCTTCAGAGGAAATGCTGGAGTCTTTAAGGGAAGCGATGAAAACAGAGCGTTATTACGATGCTTTACAACATGAAATTGCTGCAATTGAAAAAGGGATGTCCCACAATAAAGAAAAAGATCTGCTTGAGTTTAAAGATCAAATATCGAGCGTTCTCGGTAATGAGTTAGTGAGTCGATACCATTACAGAAAGGGAAGAATTGCGTTTTCATTACCATCCGACAAGAATGTGCTTAAAGCAATTGAATTGTTTAAGAATCAAACAGCTTATCAACACGTGTTAACTCCACAGGACCACCATTGATTGAATCTGTAGAATGAGCAACGCATTTTGGGCCTTATCGGCCAAGTATAATCGATTTATTTTTTATACCTGTACGCTTTTGATCGCGGCAAGCCTGCCGTTATCACATTTCGTATTGAGCGTTGCGCAAATTGCCCTTGCAGTTAATTGGATTTTAGAAAGGGACTTTTCAAAAAAGTGGGAGCGCATAAAGGCACAACCAGTAGCTTTGCTACTGATTAGTTTTTTTGCCCTTCATGTTATTGGATTAGCGTGGACTGATTCTGGCTTTACATATGGGCTGAAGGATATTCGCATTAAACTCCCCTTATTGTTACTGCCATTGGTTTATGGGTCTTCAAAGCCACTTGAAGTTAAAAAACTGAGAACGGTATTGATCGTATTTGTACTTGGCGTTACAAGCGCTTCTGTGCTGTGTTTCATAAATTACCTAGGATGGTTTGGAAGTGAAGTGTCCGATGCACGCAGCATCTCATTGTTTATTTCACATATTCGCTTTAGCCTGCTCATTACATTAAGCATTTTTGTCGCGATCTACTTAATCATCAATTCCTCCCTGGTGAATGTGTGGAAGACGCTATTGTTACTGGATGTTATTTGGCTCGTTATCTTTTTATTCATTCTAAAGTCAATGAGCGGAATAATCGCTTTTGTGATCGCTTTATTTGTGGTCTTTGTATTTGCAATCATTCGGATAAAAAATAAATTAATTCGCTCGTTTGCAATCGCAGGAGTGGTTTTGCTTCCTTTAATAATTGGCTTGTACGTTGCTCAAACGGTTGCAGACTATGTGAGTATAAAGGAAAATCCAAAGGCCGAAATTGAAACACATTCACAGTATGGCGAAAAGTACTATCACTTGCATGGTGATCGTCAAACAGAAAATGGCTACTACGTAAACTATTACATCGCAGATAATGAGCTTGATAGCGCTTGGTCAAAGAGAAGCGAGATTGAGCTTTCAAGCTCGAGCAATGAAGGCCTCGAGTTTAGGTATACACTCATTCGGTTTTTAACATCAAAGGGCTTGCGTAAGGATTGGGATGGGGTAATGGCTTTGTCTGATTCAGAAGTGAATGCCATTGAACAGGGAATTCCTAATGTTGAGTATATGGATGCGAATAAGTTAGAGGTTCGGATCCATAAAATTTTATGGGAAATTGATGTCTACATGATCGGGTATAACCCCGAGGGGAACTCTGTTGGGCAGCGATTCGAATTCTGGAAAAATGGATGGTCAATATTTCGCGATCATCCAATATTTGGAGTAGGAACGGGAGATGTTCAAAACGAGTTTCACCGAGCATACGACGAGAATGGGAGCTTGCTTTCTGAACAATATCAACTGCGAGCTCACAATCAGTATTTAACCTTTGCAATTACCTTTGGCGTGTTGGGTTTAATTCTTTTTTTAGCGCTATTAATCGCGCCTTTTGCGTTTAATCCACGTTCTAAAAACTTCTTATATACAGTTTTCTTCACCGTTGCTGTGGTTTCTATGATTAACGAGGATACCTTGGAGACTCAAATTGGAGTGACGTTTTTCGCATTTTTCTATACAATCCTATTATTTGCTTTGCCCTGTGATCAAGACGATGTTAGAGTAGCTTGATGTATTCATCACGTGTTGAGGCGGCCATTGATTCTTTAGTGAACGATTTGAGGTGGCTTGTTGCTCCTTGAACCAGTTGATCCGCAAACGCTTTGTTTGAGAGGATTTCCAGGACCCCCGCTGCCAATTTTTCTGGACTTTTTACCGGAGCTAAATATCCAGTTTTGCCATGCATAACTAGCTCGGGTATGCCACCGGCTTCAGTTGCAACAACTGGAACCTCAGAAGCAAAGGCGTCTAATATCGAAGTGCCTAAACCTTCAGTTTCCGAGCTAATCATAAAAACCTGAAGAGCTTTTAATAACTGAGGCACATCTTCTCTAAAACCAAGCAAATGAATGTGGCTTTTTATTCCGGATTGGAGCACCCATTGTTTCACTTCGTTACGCAAAGGCCCGTCGCCAATAATTAGAAAATGAACATCGTTTCGTTTACTTTTTATAAGTTTTGCCGCTTCAATAAAGGTTTTGTAGTCCTTGTGCGGCGCAAGAGCTGCTACATTACCAACCAGTAAGGAATGAGATGGGATATCAAGTGTTGAGCGAATCTCAGCTTGTTGTAACGTTTCAGAGAATCGTGATGTGTCTATCCCACTGTAAACTGTAGTTAATACATTTTTTCGAACTATTGCCGGCGCAGTAATTTCTTTGATTTTATTGGAGACACAAATAATTTTAGCAATCGCGCGATGGTTGTATTTCCATTTCGAAAAAATGGAATTTTTTACGGGAAAATCAACTCGGCGACTAACAACAATTTTAGCCTTTAACCCAAACAATGTTGCAGCGAGCACCGCAAAGGTATGAGCATGCGAGTCATGAACGTGTATAATTGTTGCGTCATTTGATATAGCAAACTGAGCCAAGCGCCATGCGAATATGGGGTTCACCGCAAATACTTCCCGAGCGGTTTGATGTTCTATTTGATTAGCTAAACAAAATGCTGCAACCGCACTTCCTTCGCTACAAAAGATGGCTTGCTTCACATCTTTGTTTTCAAGCCATTTTGCGAGGTATGCCATTTGCTGCTCGCCTCCTCTCCATGAAATAGGAGTAGAAACATGGATTACGCTTAAGTTACTTGGCATTGCGATTTAATTTGGCAAGTTTGGAATATTTTAGAAAGGTAGCGTAAGCCGAGTACCAAGCAATCTGAAATCCTGCTTTTCCATCAAGTAGCCCTAACTTTATAATGTAACCGCCAATAAATTTAGCAATTGGGTTTATGATTGGCTTGAAGAAGTAACTTTTTTTTCCACGTTCAAATGCTGCCCTAGAACTAATGTCTGTGAATTTGTGAATTTGTGCTAAGTGTTCATCAAAAGTGTAGAAACTGTAGTGTAAAAGGTGTCCATTTAGCTTGGAAACAGAAGCTCCTTCGACTAGCTCGAAACGATCATGGGGGTTTAATCCGCCCCATGTCCCTTTTCGTTTATCCCAAAGTCTCAATTTGCGGTCTGGATACCAATTGCCATGCTTTATCCAAGTGCCGCAATAATTGGTGAGCCTATTCAAGTAGTACCCATCATATTCTGGGTTCTGCTTAACCTGTTTGATAGCCTTTTGTAGCTCTGGATCGAGCGCTTCATCCGCGTCAAGCGATAGCACTAAATTGTGCGAAGTGTATTCAATTACCCTGTTTTTTTGTTCGATATGACCGTCAAAGCGATGTTGATAAAACAATACACCTAATGCTTTGCAAATTGCCTCAGTTGCGTCTGTGGAAAACGAATCCAAAACAATGATTTCGTCAACAACAGGTAGTAAAGAAAGAATGCACCTTTTGATGTTAGCCTCCTCATTATAAGTTATTACCACTGCAGAGATTGGGTTCATTACTTTAAGTAATATAGCCGCTTCACCCGGGATGAAACGTTGGTGAGTACCTCATACGGAATGGTATCGAGTAATTGCGCCAGTGCATCAATCGAACGTTCGGAATTAAAAATAACGACTTCGTCTCCTCGTTTAACTTCTAGCCCAGTAATGTCAACCATACACATGTCCATGCAAATATTTCCAATTATCGGCGTTGGTTTTCCATTGATGTAAAAAGCACCTAATCCATTGCTGAGTCTCCTACTAATCCCATCCCCATAACCTATGGCAATGGTAGCAATAGTGGTTGGCTTTTTTGCGATAAAAGACCTGCCATAGCCAACACTTTCCCCAGGTTTGATATGCTTAACTTGAGAGACAACGGATGTTAGGCTCGCAACATATTTCAGAGAGTCTATTCCTTGAGGAGCTCCAACCCCATGAAGCCCAATTCCTAACCGAACGTAATCAAACTGAAATTCTTGAAATCGTTGAATCCCAGCAGAATTTAATACATGTAAAAATGGTTTGTTTGGCAGATTGGGCTCAAGTTGTTCTGCTATGCGTTTAAATTGAAGAGCTTGATCATTAGTAAACGTATCTTTTTGTGCATCATCTGCAGCCGCAAGGTGAGTGAATAGTGACACAACTGTAATGTGTTTATTCGCTGATAAAAGCTGTACCAGTTCTTCGAGGTTCTTTTCAGAAAACCCCAAACGAGACATGCCTGTGTCAAAGCAGAGGTGAATGCGGTAGACTTTAGATCGATTTGATTCTTGAATCAAGTCTTTTAATAAGTCAATACTGTAAATTTCTGGTTCGAGATTATAGTCAGGCATAAAACCCAATTCATTCCTGTTTGGGTTGAGTACCATTATAGGTAAGTCAACGTGTGCTAACCTCAAGTCAATTCCTTCATCGGTATAAGCTACAGCTAAATAGTCAACACCACAGTACTTCAAGAAGTTTGCAATTTCAAAAGATCCACTACCGTATGAAAAGGCCTTAACCATAACCATAACCTTTACATTATCCTGTAACTCATTTTTGAAGCAGGATAGGTTATGTTCAATTGCTGCTAAGTCTACTTTCAATACGGTTTCGTGACTATTGCGTTGATAACGTTCTTCGAATCTGAAAAAGGCAGGGTCTCCTAATCCGAGTGCATATACTGCCTTGTCTTGGAAAGCGATTAATGGAACCGATGCAATGAAGGCGGCAAGGTTATCATGATACGTAGCTTCCGGAATACGAGTTTGAGGAAGAGGTCCGATGATATGCCATTTACATTTGAATCGCTGAGGAAAATGGGTAAATAACTTAGCTGCTTGAGAAGCGTCAAGCCGATAACCGTTTAATAGGATAACTGCATCACGGTGTTGCTGTTGTTCATCCAGTAGTTTAAATCCACGCAATATTGAATCATCGAGTGACTCCCACATATCCACGAACAGGGTACTGTTATGGACACCTTTTTGTATGCGTAACGCTGCGTTCAAATCTTTACATTCTTTTATCTGTAACCTTCCAATCCTTTTTAAAGGTTGTAGTAACAACTCCTACATAGCGGTTCATAGCTTTCGTTTTCACCCAATTGTACAATTTTATCTCCTGTGGCTGTGCGTTTTGAGAGTTGGGCAAGATTACCACAACGAACACAGATGGCATGCACTTTTGTTACGTATTCCGCAGTAGCCATAAGCCCTGGAATTGGCCCGAAAGGCCTACCTAAATAATCCATATCGAGTCCGGCAACAATAACCCGAACGCCTCTGTTTGCTAAGCCTCTGCACACCTCAATGAGTTCAGTATCAAAAAATTGAGCTTCATCGATTCCAATTACATCACAGTTGTCAGCCAAAATTGAAATATTGGTTGAGTTTGGAACTGGTGTGCTTTGGATTTTATTTTCATCGTGGGATACCACATCACTTTCATCATAGCGGGTATCAACCATAGGTTTAAAAATCTCAACCCGTTGTTTCGCGAATTTCGCACGATTAAGCCGTCGGATTAGTTCTTCAGTTTTACCAGAAAACATAGAGCCACATATAACCTCAATCCAACCGGATTTATTCCTGTAATTTACATTCTCCTCTAAAAACATTCGTGTATTTTAGTCCATGCAAGGAACGAGCAAAGCTAATTGAAAATAGGAACTTAATTTGTGCGTTCTAACTTGAGCAGGATAAGAAATTTTGGTATGGAGAACCCTTGGTTAGCACTTAAAGAAGAGTTGGAGATAATTAGCAATCAGGCAACGGATGATATTCCTTCTGTTAATGAGCTGCGTTCATTGGCAGATAAGTTAAAAAATGCCGAGCGGAGAGCAGTTGAGGTAGCTCTTCTACTAGCATTGGAGGCAGAAGCAGAAGCAGAACTTCAGGATGATGAAAGTCAAGACGAAACGGCGTTTTCAGAACCAGTTGTTGATGAGCCAATATCGGGAGAAGCCGTTGCGAAGGATGCAGAATCTGCTGACAATCATTCAGGATCGCTGGAATTGGATTCAAATTTAAATCAGGATGCTTTACAAGCTGAAGAGAATGCCAATCGTGACTTATCAAGTGAAAAAGCGGAAATGGAAAGCACAGGTATTGAAGAAGAAAAGCACCAGCCCAGTGCAGCAGTGGAGTCTGCTGATTCATCAACAACCACGCAATCTAAAGCAGAAAAAGAGGAGCCGGCATCGCCCAATTCCTTTCAGGATTCGCTTGAAGCGCAAAATGATAATAGTCTAGCTTCAAGACTTCAAAAAAGTCCAATTTCAGATCTAAAGTCAGTAATAGGTCTGAATAAGCGCTTTTTATTCGCAAATGAATTGTTTGACGGAAATATGGAAGCTTTTAATCGTGCATTGAATGAGTTGAATCACATTAATTCTCACGATGAAGCATTGCGTTTTATTGATTTACAAGTAAAAGCTAGGTTCAATTGGAACGACGAAGAAGATGTTACCCAACAATTTTTAGAGTTAGTTGAACGTAGATTTTTATAAATTGAACAACCAAATAGAAAAGAATGAGTATTAATGACGCATTTGAATCGGGAGAAAAAACCCGCGCAAAATCACATTTCAAAAATCTACTATCAGTTGCTTTAGCAGACGGTATTTTGGATAAAGTTGAGCTTGAGTATTTGTTCAAAATGTCAAGCAGGTTTTATATCACTCGTGGAGAATTAGAATCGTTGATTTCGAATCCATCTTCCATTACATTTAACCCCCCAACGGATAAAGAAGAGCGACAACGCCAGCTTTACAACCTGGTTAATATGATGATGATCGACGGTGAAATAGATAGCCGTGAAATGGAATTATGTATGTCTTTTGGAGTAGGTCTCGGATTCAGCTCATCTAATATTGATAAGCTTATTCAGGATGTGGTGAAATGTATTGAAGCCGGCGAGGATAAAGAAGATGTATTGGATAAAATGGACAAGCTAGGCAAATAAATGTCTAAGCTTTACGTAGTTCCTACCCCCATTGGAAATATGGGGGATATTACCATCCGAGCAATCGAAGTGCTCAAATCATGCGATGCTGTCTTGGCTGAAGATACAAGGCAAACAGGCAAGCTGCTAAAACATTACGAAATTTCGAAACCCTTAGTAGCTTTCCATATGCATAATGAGCATCGGATGGTTGAGCGGGTTACCCAACGGATTTCAGCTGGAGAAACCCTCGCCCTTGTGAGCGATGCCGGTACGCCTGGTATTTCTGATCCGGGCTTCTTGTTGGTAAGAGCTTGTCAAGAAGCTCATCTTGATGTTGAAACCTTGCCAGGAGCTACCGCTTTTGTGCCCGCATTGGTGAACTCAGGTTTACCAAGCGATAAGTTTGTCTTTGAAGGCTTTTTGCCACATAAAAAAGGACGACAAACACGCATTAAGCGATTAGCTGATGAGCCAAGAACAATCGTGTTTTATGAGTCTCCTCATCGACTTGTTAAAACCTTAAATCAGTTAATTGAGGTTTTTGGTGAAAATCGTTCTGCATGTGTTTCACGAGAGTTGACAAAGCTTTATGAAGAAAATCGAAAAGGCTCACTCAGAGACCTAGCTTCACACTACATGGAGCATGGCGTAAAAGGTGAAATTGTACTTGTAGTCGGAGGCAATGCGGAAGTATAACATGCTTAGACTGCTCGTGGCTGTAGCCTTGCTTTCGGTTGGAGCAGCATGTTCTTTTCAACTTGCAAACTTTGCAGTCCCAATCACCTTACAGTCGTTCTTCGTTATCCTGGTAGCTTCCGTTCTTCCAGCTAGATTGAGCTTTTCGGCCATTTTGGGTTACCTAATCCTAGGTGGTCTAGGGCTTCCTGTTTTTGCTAGTTTTTCAGCTGGATGGAATGTGCTTGCTGGAAAATCGCTTGGGTTTTTCTTGGGGTTTTTATTGACCCCGTTAGTACTTAGCAATTCATATTGGAAAGAACAAGATTCAGCTTGGCTGAGGATTTTGGAATGGGTGCTAGCCCATGTATTTATTCTCGTTCTAGGTTTTTCAATGCTAGCGGCCCGCTTTGGGCCTACCTACATAAACATTCAGAGTTGGATCCACCTGCTTCCTGGCTTGGTTTTGAAGTCTGTTCTTGGAGGATGGGGAGTTCACCTCTTAAGAAATACACGTATTTTTGAACAATGGCACAAAGATTGATTTTCACAAGTTCAAATGCTGAAATTATGAAAAGAATTGCAACCGTTTTGGTGCTTTCATTCTGTTTAAGTGCCATCAATGCCCAAAAAGCTTTTGAAAAGAAAGTCGATAGTATAGCCTTGACTCTAAGTGCTATTCCAAGAGTGAGTTTTGAACCATTTACCGAAGGTGAGCGATTGGATTATTTAGTCCATTATGGATTCTTAGACGCAGGTGTAGCCTCGATAGAGGTGAAAAGAGGTCAAAAAACTGTTCAAGGGAAACCAGTGTATCATGTTGTTGGAACAGGGAAAAGCACCGGGGCTTTTAATTGGTTTTTTAAAGTAAACGATATTTATGAGTCTTATATTGACAAAGCTGAACTGTTTCCTTATGTGTTCAAGCGCGATATTAGCGAAGGAGGCTATGAGTTTCAGCAGCGCTATGAATTTGAACAGCTAGATCAAAAAGTAAAGACGCACAAGGGGAAAGAGTTTAAAGTTCCAACCGGCGTTCAGGATATGATGAGTGCATATTATTTTGCGCGAAGCATCGATATCAGCAAATATAATGTGGGAGATGTGATTGAATTTCAAGCTTTTGTCGATGATAAATTGGAGCCATTGAAAATTCGATACGTTGGAAGAGAAACCATTGAAATTAAAAGCGGAACCTATAAGTGTTTAAAATTCCAGCCGCTGGTTCAAGCAGGACGAGTATTTAATGATCCCGAGGATTTAACGGTTTTCATTACTGATGACCAAAACCGCATTCCTGTATTAGCTAAAGCAAATGTCCTTGTAGGTTCAATAAAAATGGAACTTACCAATTATCAAGGAATCGCTCATCCATTAGCTAAGAAATAATATTGCTTTATACGCATGCCATGCCGTACAATTTGGGTTAATTTGTATCCAAATTGATACGGCATGCAATTAAACCCTGATATTATTGAAAAAGTAGAGTTGCTTCGGGAGAAGTATGACTCTATGGGGCAAGAACTAACTGCTTACCTAGATGGTTTACTCTACGCAAATTACATTTCGTACTGGGACTATATTCATTTGGATACGTTGTTGAGCTTACAAAACCCAAGAACAGACTTTCCAGATGAAGAAATCTTCATCATGTATCATCAGATCACTGAGCTTTATTTTAAGCTCTGTTTGAATGAGTTCAACCAGCTTGCTGAAGCTAAACCAGATAAGCAGTTTTTTATTCAGCGAGTTCTCCGGATTAACCGGTATTTTGAAGCACTTACAAAGAGTTTTGAAATCATGTACAAAGGAATGGAGCGCGAGCAATTCCTGAAATTTAGAATGAGCCTTATTCCAGCCAGTGGTTTTCAGTCGGCTCAATACCGTAAAATTGAGATTAGAAGTACGGATTTCATTCATCTTGTAGACAAGAATGAGCGCAGTCGTTTTAAAGGGGATTCGAGTAAATACTCCATAGAAGAGATGTTTGAATACCTTTATTGGAAGCAAGGTGCAACTGAAGCTGAAACTGGAAAAAAGACCCTTACGCTAAAGCAATTTGAACGGAAATACACAGAAGAACTCATTCGCTTAGGGGAAGAATGTCGCGACTCTAACTTGTGGCAAATTTACCTTAGCTTTAGTGAAGAAGACCAACAAGATGAAAAAGTGATTAATGTATTAAAGCAGCTGGATGTTGATGTGAATATCAATTGGCCTTTGATGCATTATAAATCAGCGGTAACTTATTTGCAGCAGCACCCTTCCGATACTGCTGCTACCGGCGGAACAAACTGGAAGGAATACTTACCTCCTAAATTTCAAAAGCGGATATTTTTTCCTCAATTATGGTCCGATCTCGAAGTTGAGGAGTGGGGTAAATCTTGGGTAGAGTCAATCATTAAGTCTTGAGGCCAAAATTAACATACATACTTATAGCGATTGGTTCGCTCTTGGCTGTATACTATGCAATCAGACCTTCTGCCGAGGTGACTGAAGAAGGCATTCCGGTAAACTCGGATAGTTCGTCTGTTGAAAAGCATGTCCCACCTCAATTGGAGTTTGGATTACCCGTATCAAAATTCAACGTGTCAAAATCCACAATAAAAAGGGATGAGTTTCTGGCTGATATTCTGCTAGAGCACAACGTGCCGTATACTAAAATTGCTGAACTGGCTGAAGCGTCTCGAGACGTATTCGATGTTCGTGACCTTCGGGCAGGAAGGCCCTATAGCGTGCTCCAATCCAGAGATACAGCAAGCACGGCACATTATTTTATTTATCAGCCAAACCCGATAGATTATGTTGTCTATGATTTGAGGGATTCGGTAAAAATATACCTCGGACAAAAAGAGGTCCGAACAGAAGTTAAAAGTGCAGGAGGATTCATTAAGTCGTCACTTTGGGATGCACTAACAGCCAGTAATATGAGTCCAGCTCTTGCTGTTGAGATGTCGGAAATCTACGCATGGACCATCGACTTTTATCGCATACAGCCTGGGGATTACTTCAAATTGGTTTATGAAGCACAGTATGTAGGTGACGAGTTCATTGGTATTGGCGAGGTTATCTCAGCGCTATTCAATTATGGTGGCACTGATTTTTATGCTTTCACATTTGAGCAAGATAGTATCCCAGATTATTTTGACGAACGAGGAAATAGCTTGAAAAAGGCTTTTTTACAAGCCCCGCTAAAGTATGGTAGGATCTCTTCTGGTTATTCGCCGCGTAGGTTTCATCCCGTTCAAAAAAGGTATAAGGCTCACTTGGGAACGGATTACGCCGCACCTCGAGGGACGCCGATCTTAGCAGTAGGTGATGGAAAAGTTATTGAGGCTCGTTTTAAACGGTATAATGGTAATTACGTTAAAATCAGACATAATTCAACTTATACAACACAATACTTGCATATGACAAGGATTGCTAAGGGAATTAATGCAGGAGCAGTGGTTCGACAAGGAGATGTTATTGGTTATGTAGGTAGCACTGGACTTGCTACCGGCCCTCATGTTTGCTTTAGGTTTTGGAAAAATGGTAAACAAGTAAATCATCGCAACGAGAAGCTGCCTCCATCTAAACCAATCAAGGAAGAATACAGAGAGGAGTATGCAAAGGCAATGAGGCAGCAAAAAGCGGCAATTGACCGCGTTCAGGTTGAATTGTCAGGCGAGAGCTAATATTTTTTTAAATGTTAGGTTTATAATATAAACTAGTTTATATTTGCTCAACAAAACATAAAAATCATGGAACATCAAGAAAGTCTTCAGGTAATTACAAGAATGCTCGCACAAACGAGGAAGAACATACAGGAACAACATGCCTACTACCTAATTTGGGGCTGGTTGGCTATTGCAGCGGCTGGACTCCAACTCATTTTGTTAAATTTGGATTTAGCTTTTCATTGGATTGGTTGGCCAATATTCATGGGTATAGGAGGTGTAGTGAGTGCTATTTATTCAAAGAGACAAAAGGATCAAAAACGTCATGGAAATAAGTTTGAGAAAGCAATGAGCTTTCTTTGGATAGGAATAGTTTGTGGAATATTTTTCTTCTTTTTTCTAGCGCAAATTTCAAGTTGGAAAGTGGCTTATCTCGGTATAATTATGCTCTATGGTTTGGGAACGTTCGTGTCGGGTGGAATCCTTGAGTTTAAACCCTTGATTGTTGGCGGTGTGCTAGCTTGGATCGTTGGTTTGGTAGGCGTTTTTATAGCTCCTTTTTCCGGAGTTGTTGCCTTATTGATTCTAGCTGTTCTAGTCTCATATATTATACCCGGTTACTTGTTAAAAGCACATAAAATTGATCATGCATGAAAGAACTAAACCCTCTTCTTCATCAGCAATTGAGACTTGCAATTATATCGCTTTTAGTCAATGTGGATTTTGCAGAGTTCAATTACCTTCTTGAAAAAACAGAATCTACAAAAGGAAACCTGAGTGTTCAAATTTCAAAGTTGAAGGATGCCGGATATCTTGAAGTTGAAAAATCATTTCGCGGAAATTACCCTTTAACTACATGTCGCATTACGGTCAAAGGAGAGCACGCTTTTAGGGAATATGTGCAAGCCATTCAATCTTATTTTGATTCCTCTTCTTGAATTAACTCAATAAGACGGTCAGGATAATCTGTTATTATTCCATCAACTTGCCATGAAATTAAGGCCTTCATTGAAGAAGTGTCATTCACTGTCCAGGGAATAACACGGAGACCTTGTTCATGCAGTTTTTGTACTTGACCTTCTGCAAGCATGTTGTAATTGCACGAGTAGATATCAGGGTAAAAACCGAGGGAAGAAATAGCATCTTCAAACGTGCCGTTTTCATCTAATAATAGCGCCAAATCATGTGGTGTCTGACGCTGATGAAGCTCACGTAATATTGCGAGGTCAAATGATTGCAATGTTACCCGGCCCGTTATATTAGACCGGCTTAACGCTTGAATTACTAAGTCAACAAAGACCGCAGGCTCTGGATGATACTTTCCAGTGCCTGCTATGGTACTTTTCAATTCTACATTATAGCTTGGGAGTGGTCTGTTCATTTGTTTCGCGGTACTATCTCCCACTGTGATTACTTCATGCAATAAAGGTTTATAACTAGGAACCTTTTGTTGATTAGGGAATCTAGGGTGAACCAACAAGCCGCACTCAAATTGTTTGATCCTCTGATAAGGCATCTTGTATAGGTTATAAGTTTGTTCGTCAGAAGCTTTAATTCGCTCCCCAGAGGGAAGGGCGCAATATTCATGGGAGAAAAAGGGCTCATGTGAAACAACTACATTGAAGTCCTGAGAAATAACAACGTCTAACTCTAACGTTGTCACGCCTAGTTTAACGGCATGTTCAAAAGCGGAAAGGGAATTTTCGGGATAGAGACCTCTACAACCCCTATGACCCTGGATATCGAATTCCTTTTTTTTGTGACAACCTACCGTAATTGTTACGAATAGGAGAATTTGAGCAAATAGCTTCATCAACAACTGTACATTTGTTGCAAGTTAAAGGAAAGACCCAAGTATATCAATATCCAATTATGAAACATGTAGTTTGGATTACTGGTGCATCATCTGGAATAGGTGAAGCATTAGTTCAAGTTTATGGTAATAGTGATGTAAAATTAATTATTTCAGCGCGAAATGTGTCGCGACTGAATCAAGTGAAAAGTCAGCTTTCAACCAAGGTGAGCTGTGAAATTGTACCTTTTGATTTAGGGCAATCAGAAGACTTTGATGAGCTAGTTGAAGGTGTTTGGAAAATTCATGGGAAGGTAGATTTATTGATAAACGCTGGAGGAATTAGTCAACGAGGAAAGGCCCTGATGTCTAATATGTCGGTTAACAGAGAGTTAATGGAAATCGATTATTTCGGAACAATTGCCCTATCCATTCCAGTAGTAAAAAAAATGGTGGGTAGAGGGAGTGGTCATGTTGCAACCATTACCAGTTTGGTTGGCAAGTTTGGTTCCCCATACCGATCCGCTTATGCAGCTGCCAAGCATGCATTACACGGATTTTTCGATTCGTTAAGAGCAGAACTGGATGGATCTGGGGTCCACATTAGCCTAATTCTACCGGGATTTATTCGTACAAAAATTAGTCTTAACTCACTTTCAGAGGATGGGTCAGTGTTGAATCAAATGGACGACGCCCAAGCCAATGGTATGGACCCGCTAAAATGTGCTCACATTATTAAGCGTAAACTAGATCGTAAAGTACCTGAATTTAATATAGGTGGTAAGGAAGTTGCAGCAATTTATTTAAAGCGATTCTTTCCTGGGATATTTAGGGTGATTATTCGAAAAACAAAGGTTAGGTGATGAAGCGATTATCATTATACTTAGTTAATCATTGTGCGGACAGTTCTAGTTTTGAGCTTAAAGAAGAATCAATTCCAGATTTAGGGTCAAATGAGTTGTTGATTGAGGTTGAAGCATCTGGAATAAATTTCGCTGATATAATGGCCAGGAAAGGACTATATCAGGATGCACCTCCGTTGCCTGCAATCTTGGGGTATGAGGTGGCAGGAAAAGTGGTCAAGACCAGTGGTTCAAGCGGTAACTTTAAAGTAGGTGATTTCGTTTTGGCGTTTACACGTTTCGGTGGATATACGAACCTGGCAATTGCAGATGAAAGAACAGTAGTTAAGCTGCCAGAATCCATTTCAGCTGCAAATGCAACCGCATTAGCTACCCAATATGTAACCGCATATTATATGGCTTTTTATAAGGCTAATGTAATTTCAGGTGAGCGCGCATTAGTTCATGCTGCTGCAGGAGGTGTTGGTACAGCGCTAGTTCAGTTGCTAAAAAATGCTGGCGTGAGTGTTGCCGGAACGGCAAGTACTCAAGAAAAGTTGAAATTTGCAGAATCAAACGGGTTGGACTTTGGCATAAATTATAAAGAGTTAGATTTTGAAAAGGCCTGCCAAGAGAACCCCAACTGGGATAAGTTTGATGCCATTTTTGATCCAATTGGTGGCGTGAATTTTAAGAAAAACAGGAGGTTACTTAGAAAGGGAGGTAGGCTAGTGCTTTTCGGTGTTTCCAGCTGGTCATCGTCATCTGGAAGTTTATGGGATAAACTCAAACTAGCATGGAGTTTTGGATTCATTCATCCTTTAAGCTTATTGATGAATTCAGATACACTTTCAGGAGTTAACATGTTGCATATTGCAGAAGCTCAACCCAAACACATCAAGAAGTGTATGGAGGAGGTGGTTTCATTATCTGTGGAGGGTAAGGTTAATCCTGAATGTAAATATGAATACAGTCCGAAGGATGTGTTACAGGCTTTTGACTTGATCGCTTCAAGAAAGAGTACGGGAAAGGTTTGTCTAAACTGGAACTTACTCAGGTAACTCGGTTTCAACTTGAAACTGCGAGAGGGCAACTCGATTGAAACATACAAAAGACATAGCTGTTTAGTAGATGAAAGTATTTTTGAATTATGAGTAATATGCTTCAAATAGAATCAGGACCTTTTTCCTTTAAGAAAGGAACTGAACCATATATTATTGCCGGACCGTGCAGTGCTGAAACACCAGAGCAGGTAGATGTTATCGCAGAATCCCTAGCGCAATCGGGGAAAGTTCAATTAATGAGAGCGGGAATATGGAAGCCTCGGACACGGCCAAATTCATTTGAAGGCGTTGGTAATATTGGGTTGCCTTGGCTTCAACAAGCTCAAGATAGGTTTGGAATTCCTGTAGCGGTAGAGGTGGCTAATGCGGCTCATGTAGAGCAGGCTCTAAATCACGATATTAAGGTACTGTGGATAGGAGCCCGGACAACTGTTTCACCATTTGCAGTTCAAGAAATCGCTGAAGCTCTGCGTGGTGTTAAGGTACCCGTTATGGTAAAAAATCCAATAAATCCGGATTTGGGGTTGTGGCTGGGTGCCTTTGAACGTTTAAATCAAATGGGTATAACAGAAATTGCTGGAATTCACCGAGGCTTTTCAAGCCATGATAAACGCTTTAGGTACGCTCCCTATTGGGAAATACCAATTCGCCTTAAAACGGAATATCCAGAGCTACCTCTTATTTGCGATCCCAGTCATATTGCTGGTAGGGTAGACAAAATAGACTACATAGCTCAAAAAGCTTTGGATCTAGATTTTGACGGGTTGATGGTTGAAGTGCATAACAAACCAGATGAGGCACTTTCTGATCCACAACAACAGTTAACCCCAAGTCGCTTTTTCAACTTATTGGAAAGCCTTGTTGTAAGATCTTCTGAGTCAAAATCGTTAGAGTTTGAGATGAATTTAGAGCAGCTAAGAAGCGAGATAGATGAAATTGATTATGAAGTGCTGAGGTCTTTACAGAAGCGAATGGAAGTAGTAGAAAAGATTGGGGCGTTTAAGAAAAGAAATGATGTCACAATTTTGCAGCTTGAGCGGTGGCGAACTATACTAAATACGCGAATCCCTTATGCAAAGGACTTGGGTTTGTCACAGGAGTTCATAGAACGTTCACTTCAGGCAATTCATGATGAGTCTATTCGTATTCAAACACGAATTATGCAAAATCAAAAAGGGAAAATAGATTAAGATTTTATGAAGAGGAGTTGTAAGAATAAAATATTGCTCTATCTTTGATAACAAGTAGGTGGTTAGTGGGGGGTGTCACTTAGCGTAATGCGGTGGCGCCCTTTTTTTATGCCTTATTTCTAAGCCATTAAGAAGTACACCAACAGCCCCAAATAAGTTCCAATAACATTTCCTAAAAGCGCAATTGCTATCCCAGGTGAAATCAGGTGTTTTGAACCCATTATTCCAGCTATTGGTCCGATGAAAGGCGGCCCAAAAAATGCAGCAGTGCTTCCCATTATAAAGGCTTCAGCAGAAATACGGAAAAGTTTAGCAAGCAATAGGTGTAAAACAAGCGCCGAAGTGAATACGATTCCAACAAATCCAAACGCGTGTGAGTTTGTTTCTAACAGCATCTCAAACTGAGTAGATCCGCCAATAGCGACTGCGAATATGAGTAAGATAAAGTCACCCGTTTGGTAATTAGACTTGAGGGTGTTTATTGCTGGAATAAACGAACCGATAAAGCCTAATAAAGAAATGCTAATGATGATGGTTAATCCATCCAAGTGATCATGAATGAGCCAAGCGATACCTAGAGAAAGTCCTAGGGCGAGCAATCCATAGACCAAACTAAAAGCCACTTCTTTGAAAGCTAATTTAGTATCAAAAACTGGAGCCAATTGAATATCCTGTTTCTTGTCTGCTGGAAGAAACCATGAAATTAATTTTGTACCAAAAGAGATTAGCAGCAGAAAGTAGATGCCACTGTAAATCACATCTGATCCATTGAGTAAAATAAATAGTGCTTCCGGTGCATCAATTGCTTGCCTGATAGCAGCCATATTTATTGTTCCACCTGTATATACTCCACTTACCATGGCAGCCATTTCGGGAATCTGTTCGACCCTCGTATAATACAATGTAGCGATAGCAATACCAACTAAGGTCCCTAAGCATGCTAAAAGAAATGAACTGAGCAGAACTTTGCTCGTTAACCAGTCTTTAGCCTTTGCATTAAATAGTAAAAGCGGGATAGCTAGTATTACTGTTATTTCTGTTGCTTGCTTATAGATTGATTGGGGTAGATCAAAACTATTTCCAATAAACAGTCCAGCTATGTAACAAAAAAGAAGAGGGCTAAACCAATTCCAAGTTCTCTGACAGAAAATGGCAAGCACTGGAAGCCCAATCAATAAGAGTATGTGTACAACAACCATACTTGCGAAAGTAACCTAATCTCACAGCTTCAAATGAATTAACTTTGATTCATGTTAGACAATAAATGGCAATATCGAAGTGATGTGCCTCCACTCGCCACCCAAAAACTAGCACAATCCATAGGTATTTCGGATGTGCTCGCAGAACTACTTCTTCAACGCGGAGTTTCCTCCTTTGAAGAAGCCAAATCCTTTTTCCGCCCAAGTTTATCCCAATTACACAATCCTTTCATGATGAAAGGGATGGAAGTTGCTGTTAAACGAATTATCCGGGCTGTCGATTCAAATGAACGCATCCTCATTTATGGTGATTATGATGTTGATGGGACAACTTCAGTTGCATTGATGCTGGCCTTTTTTAAAGGTATCAACTACTCAAATGTGACACCTTACATACCTGATCGCTATAAAGAAGGGTACGGGATTTCAGCAGCTGGAGTCGATTATGCAATCGAGAATAAATTTTCAGTGATGATTGCATTGGATTGTGGGGTGAAGGCGGTTGAGTTAATTGAACGTGCTCAATCAGGAGGAGTAGATGTAATAGTTTGTGATCATCACCTTCCCGGGGATGTTATTCCGCCAGCTCTAGCGTTATTGGACCCTAAACAGGAGGGATGTGTTTATCCCTACAAAGAACTAAGCGGTTGTGGTATTGGGTTTAAGTTATGTCAAGCTATCGTTAAAAAAAGCAACCTTGAGTTTGACACGAGTCAATTACTTGACTTGGTAGCAATTAGCATAGCTTGTGATATTGTTGCAATTACTGGTGAAAATAGGGTGTTATGTGCACTTGGGTTGAATAAAATCAATTCCTCTGCTCGGCACGGTGTAAAGATTCTCCTGAAAGGTGTCGATTCAACAAAAGATGTGAACGTTTCAGATCTGGTCTTTAAAGCGGGCCCACGAATAAATGCTGCGGGTAGAATGAAACATGCTTTAACGGCAGTCAATTTGCTCGTCCTAGAAGAAAGCGGAACGGATGAACTTGGAGACCTGATTGAAGGCCATAACAATGAGCGAAAAGAGTTAGATCGATCAATTACCGAGGAAGCGCTCCAAATAGTAGAGAAAGAACAGGATGCCCATAAAAAGTTTACAACTGTAGTTTACAGGCCTGAGTGGCATAAGGGGGTTATTGGAATCGTTGCTTCCCGCTTAATAGAATCTTATTACAGGCCAACAGTTGTTCTAACGTTAGCGAATGGAACAGTTTCCGGTTCGGTTAGAAGCGTAAAAGGGTTCAATGTTTATGATGCCCTTTTTGATATTCGTGATTGTATGATTCAGTTTGGTGGACATAAGTATGCTGCTGGGCTTACAATGAAAGAGTCTCAAGTTGAAGTTTTTAAATTGAAGTTTGAACAGGCCGTGTCCACCCGAATGAAGAACAAACATTTTACTCCAACAATAGATGTGGATCGGTTAATTAGGATTGAAGATATTACAAGTAAATTCTATCGAATTATCCAACAAATGGCTCCATTTGGACCAGAAAACCCAGAGCCTGTTTTTTGTATTGAAAACATTGTTGATACGGGAGGCACAAAGTGTGTTGGGGCTGATAAAAACCATTTAAAACTGAGCTTAACACACGGAGATCAAGAAAGCCCTTCTATTTCAGGAATAGCATTTGGACTAGGGAAGCATGAGCTGCGAATAAAATCGGGTGAAAAATTTGCAGTAGTTTGCACGATAGATCAAAATCACTGGAAAGGGAATGTTTCACTTCAATTAATGGTAAAAGACATCAAGTTTATGGATGAGCTATAGCAATAACACCTTTCCCGTTTTCAAAATGTATGACCTCTGATTCATCATCCCCATAAACCATACAGTCAAATTCAATGCTCAATTGCGAAGTGGGGAGGCCATTGTTATTTTGAGTATAGTCTTGAGCTTCAAGTACATTGAAATAACTTGAGCTAGGTTGGGGGAAGCGGTCTGAAGAATATTGCTTTCCATTTTGATCAACATATGTAAAGGCAAGTGATCCAAAATCGTTGAATTCGGAATAAGGGACCCTACTTTTAGTGTGAGTAAAGTTTGAAATCAGTGCAGCTGTGGATGAATTATATATGATTTGCTTACAATCAAAAGCAACACATCCATTTGCATCTTCAATACGCAGGCACGCTTTAACTGCACCATTGGTTGTATCAATGAATTGAATTTGTGGAGATAGCGCGGTAAGGCCATTCGGGAGTGTCCAGCTTGTAGTGATTGGCAGTACTGCCTGCTCTCCAATAGCTGTAAACGTACCAGTGTCGCCGTTCAAGGTTGAAGATATTCGGGCATCACAAGCACTAACTGGATCGATGTCATAACATATCGTATCAGCTAAACCTCCTTGTTCAACCACGTAACAGAAAGTTCGAAAACCACCTTCATTTGGTCTAAAGTCAACCACTAATGAATCTGCTGTTCCAGCTAATGAATCATCAATAAACCAATACTGTGAAGTATGTTGACCTGTAGCCATACCTTGTAGTGTGAGGCGATAATTTGCAGGCATGCTTAATGACCCCAAGCCAAATGGAATAGTTCCCGGCTGTAAAAGATCAGCAGCAAATGATACATCTGAAGTGCTTTGTTGCGCGTCAAAAATTGTAAAACGAACACTATTTAGACAAGGCTGAAGACATCCGTACTCACTTAACTCCCCTTCAAAAGAATGAACAGCAAAAAGGGAAGAGTATTCGCTGTTTGTGTGCATGAAAAATCCTTGTTCGCCTGCCTGAATCATGACACTGTCTCCATTGATCATGGCTTGAACGTAAAACTGAACTACATCCATGCCTTCTGTTGGTTCATCAGAATTGGTGTCGCAGCTGCAAAGAGCAGCCAACAAAGAGCTAAAGATGAATAGTCGTGATAACACTAGCGGGTTGCTAAATTATATTTTAATGAAAAGCGCAATTGACTGTTTGTATTTCGCACATCACTTTCAAAGTAATCGTTATCAGTAACATCTAATAACCCATAACTAACAGACAATCCTAAAGCTAACTTTGGACGGATAGTAAATTCGTAACCGCCAATAAGTGCAAGGTCTAAATCATTTAGGCCTGAAGTATGACCAAGTTCGTCTTCAGTTGATACGCGATGAGCCGTCTGACCATAAACTTCGTTCCGAACCTCTGCTTTACTTGTTAGTAAATACGACGCAGATATACCGGCATGCAATCGGCTCTTTTTAATGCGGTAACTTGCAAATAATGGAAGCTCTAAGTAATAGAGGCGATTATTTTCAATTGTGGTAAGGTGAGTTTCTTTTCCAAAACTGTAGTCAATATATTCAAACGTGCTGCTTGTGTTAATCCCTTTTCGCGCTTGATAAATAAGTTGTGCTCCAAAGCCAAAGTTACTCGGTGTTAGGATTTCATAGCTTAAGCCTATAAATTCATTACCAGAAAAGCTAGCGCCTGAAGTGTTGTAATCTTTTGCAAGATTTGCTCCAGCAAGAACACTAAATAGATGTGTATATACCTTAGGAAGTTCAATCGCACGCTCTTCAGCGAATGCCAATTGCATCGGTTGAGTTTCTGAACGTTTAAGCATGTAAATGCTACTAATTTTTTGCCGTTCTGAAGTGTCAGAAATGTTGCTTTCATCACCAAGCAAATTTTCACTTAATGGTGAGTCATTCATTTCAGCTGTAGAAGATGGGTTTGAAATGGTAGAATATGAATTTGAAATGAATGCTGGGCTGTTTTGGGAATCATTTCCAGAAGCTGAAACTTCATTACCATTAGTTTGAGCAATATTCTCTTGACGGTAAACGGGTAAATTCGAAGCTGAGGGAGCATTTTCTTGCACTGCATTGCCCACAATCGCGGATAGGGTAGTTTTATGCTGCTGCTTTTTTTGTTTAGAGGCACGAGTTGTGTTACCGCTTTGGCTTAGAGGTTCTAAGTCTGCTGATTGAGTTTGATTAACTTCAGCCTCTGATTCACGTGCATCTGCAGTTTGAGTAATAGATTCACCTTTTTTAATATCAAAATCAAGTGTTTCATTTGAACTTACCCACCACCAGGCACCTAAAGCTGCCACAATTCCTGCAGCAATAGCTACTTTAAAAGTAGCGCGTTGCCAAAGTTGAACTTTAGTATTCGCCGCAACTGTTGCACCAACTGGCATCGATTCGTCTAATATTGCAGCCATTTTTTGCCAAGAAGCATCATCATAAGGAACCTTCCTGTTCCCTAGCTTCTTTTTAAATAGCTCATCTAATTTCTTGCTTCCGCTCATATGGCGATTGATTTTACATTGGCTTCTTCAGCTGCCAATATCATCTCTTTTAACATTTTTCTTGCGTTTGCAACATGCCATTTTGATGTGCCCACGGAAATTCCGAGTTCGTCACTCACTTCTTTGTGACTAAAGCCATCAATTACATGCATGTTAAACACCTTCCTACTCATATCTGGCAACCGCGTAATCATTTCTTCCAATTCTGCTGCGTCAAATTTCTTATCGGCATCATTGAAATCTACATGACGGTCATAATTCTGATCTTCAAAATCTGTGTACTCAATAGTTTCGTTTTTTTTCTTATTCTTTCGAAACTCATCAATGATTGTGTTAATCATAATTCTGCGTATCCACGCTTCAAATGGCACATGGGTTTGGTACCGATCTAATTTTGTTAAGATTTTTAAAAAACCCATGTTCAAGAGTTCTTCTGCGTCACCCTTGTTTCGCTCATACCTCAAACAAACACTCATAAGCATTCCGTAGCACAACTTGTATAAGTCATGCTGTGCACGTCGCTTATTAGCGAGACAGTCGTTCAGAAGTTTCTGGTCAATTATCATGAACGTATCGTGGATACTAATTCTTTACTGCGGTATAATGCATCACACGATCCCTCTCCGATATTGTGATGTAGTATATGCCTTTTGGCCAACTAGTCGCATTTACAATCATTTTTTTGTTGAACACTCCTTGTTCTATGCGTGTTCCTTGCTGATTATAAATGGAAATTCTAGCTCCCCAATCAAAGGCTTCACTAGTAATAACGAAGAAATTTCGAAAAGGATTGGGTGCAACGTAAATTTCTTTTGATTCGGACGTATTTGAGGTGCTAGATGGATTCCATAATCCAAAGATATCACTTGTTCGTACCTCCCAATCAATGTTGTCGCGATGATCATTCGGCTCAATTAAATTGCATAGGTAGGGACTGTTTGACTTTCCCGGTTCATCAACATAAACTTGAGTATTTCCTGATACAAGGTTTTTTAACTCATAACTTCCGTCGGAATTTGAGGAGGTAATATCAACCACTTGATTAAGATCATAATTGAACGCAATAATCGAATACCCTTTAGCGGGCATCCCAGAAGGATACGAAACTGTTCCAGTTATCCGATTGCCTGTTGAGAAAGCGGTTGTGTTTTGTTCAACCAATTCCAAATCAACTTCACGATTATCTTGGTTGTGAATAATCGATGAGCCATCTGCCCAGTGGAAAGTCGATGGATAATATGATGGAATAAACCGATCTGCTTCAGGATCTATGTTACTTGTTTTGGCTTTAAACAGGTACTCGCCGTATGGCAAGTGATTTATTTGGAAAGTTCCGTCTGGTGCTACCAGTGAGTCAATTAAGGTTATTACAGGACTTCCATTCTCGACATCTTGAGCATAAATAAATAAGGTTCCATTCAGTGCAAACGTATCATTGTAGGTAATACTTCCGTACACCCTACCCGAGTTAGGGTTACTTGAAATAAATACGCTTTGGCACGCTACATTGGAGCAATTAGCACCATCAGTTATCGTAAGGCACACCTTATATTTATCAATCCCTTCCACAGAGCCATAATCGTGAACGGGGTTAGCTGTTGTGCTTTGGTTTCCGTCGTTAAAATCCCAAGAATAAGAAAAGGGTTGGTAACCAATAGGTTCTGCAGTAAATTCTGCCACAGTTCCTTGACGACTATGTGAAAAAACAGCTTCACAGGTAGGGAAAACAGCTTTACAAACCACACTCTTCGTATTGGTTATGTCTGTGATTGTAACACAAATATTACCCCCATCACTCACAAAAATAGATTGACTCGTATCGTTTGTTGACCAATAATAAGAGTAGGGTGGAATTCCATTAATAGGAGTAGCGGTTACCTCAAAAGGAATTGTTGTTGAGTCGACGGTAACTTGGCCCCCTAAATTACTGCTAAACCCACAATAATTAAAGTCGCTTTGGTAATTGGAAGCACCACTGTTATAATTTACCACATTTACAATTCCATTGAGCTGGCAATCAGTTGTACTAACATAGATATCCCCTGTGACATCAGGAACATTCACCAGTTGACTGTACATCCCAAAGCTATCCGTGAAAACGGTGTAATCTGTATAGAACCCTGGGAAATTAGTACTGTCAGCATAAAGGTGGACCCTATGGTTGATAACAGGCTGACCACTAAAGTCTAAAACTGACCCGTGAACGGATTTTTGTTGGCCAAAACCCTGAAAGAATAGCGAGAAGAGGATGAATATGCCTGTTAGTTGCCTCATAGTCTTTTCGAAGATAGGAATTCCTTAATTGTTTTTAAGGTGAACATCCCGCTGAGGAAATGGAATGGAAACTCCTGCATCTCTGAAAGATTGGTCTATTTGAAATCGAAGGTCACTTTTGACCATTTCGATTTCCCAAGTTTTATTCGCCCAGAAAAAAAGCTCAAATACAAGCGCAGAGTCACCGAAGTCTTCAAATCGTACCAATGGATCAATTTCACTATATACATCAGGGTGATTAGTTGCACATTTCATTAAAATTTCTTTCACGAGTTTAGTGTCTGAACCATAAGCAACACCTACCGTTATTTTAAATCGTGTATTGCGATCGGAATGACTCCAATTGATTACTTCGCTGGTTACTAGTTTCGAGTTTGGAACAATAAGCATGATTCCATCCCGAGTCCGAATTTTACTAGTGCGAATATCAAGCTGCTCTACGCGTCCAACTGTTCCGCTCATTTCCACGAGGTCCCCCTTTTTTACAACTCCTTCAAACAGTAGGATAAGACCGCATATCATGTCATTAAAAACAGCTTGAAGTCCCAATCCAATACCTACAAATAAAGCAGCTGAACTAGCTAGCAAAACGTTTAAATCAAATCCTAGTGAATCGATAGAGGTAATAATGGCCAGTGTATACACTAGGTACTTGATTAGCTTAATCATGGTGTACTGCTTGCTCTTGTCTACCCACCCGCGAGAAGATAAGCTTCGTTTGAGGAAACTACTCATTGCCATAACAAGCAAACGGGCCCCAATAAAGATTCCTGCCACCCATACGATGTCAAATGGTGTAATGCTTTTTTCCCCAATGGTAATGAGGTGAAATTCTAGTAACTCGCGCAATTCAGATAATATCATTTAATAATTGTTATGCCCTGTTCCTTACTTAGTTCACGCTTTATGCGGTCTAAATTTAATTGAGCTTTTAATAATGGCGAAATATCTTCTCCTTTTATATGAGCCTCCTTCATGCGCTCTTGATTTTCTTGAATCAACTGGTGAACACGTTTAGTTTTTAGCGAATAGATAGCCCCTCTAGCAGCAATAAGAAGCTTAGCGTCTTCACTCTTAACGTAAATTTCTTTGCGTTCCCAGTGATGCAAGTCATAAGGGAATGTGAGCAAGTCAGTTGCTGTAGAAGCTATTGCTTCATTTGTGTGATTCGTAAAAAAAGCATGATTTACCTCTTCTTCTTGATTGATGAGTTCGATGTATGCATCAACAATCAATTGAAACGTTTCATCCTTAAATTGAATATCATCCTCAAGTAGTTCACTCAACATGTAATTCGCAAGACTAGTTTCAACAAGTTCTTGCTCACCCGTGTCACTGGTTGACTTTAACTCAATCATTTGTTCACCATAATTGAGTAATATTCGAATTACATCTTTTTCTTGGAATTCCGCATTTCTGATGTCGACTTGTGAAATACTTGGGCTTGTAGGAAAATCATTGTCCGGTTGTTGTTGTACTTCGGTAGGATGTTCGGAACGAGAACGACGAGCTTGTTCTTGCACATTCTTCCTCCGCATCTTATTCATTTCATTTAAAAGGGCTTGCTCTTCCACCTCGAGAAGTGAACTGCTTTCTTTTAAATAGACAGATCTGGTTATGTGATCAGGAATAAGAGCGATACTCTCGATAATATCGCGCACTGCTTCTGACTTGCGCAAAGGATCGTTTCGTATGTCTTTCATCAGCGCATCAGCTTTGAAAGCAATAAAGTCCTGAGCATTATCAGCTAAATAAGTCTGGAACGCCTCTGTGCTAAGCTTTTGCGAGTATGAATCAGGGTCTTCATTTTCTGGGAAGAGCACAACACGCACATTGAGTCCTTGTTCTAGAATTAAGTTGATACCGCGAAAAGAAGCTTTTATGCCAGCAGCATCTCCATCATACAGAATCGTTATATTCTTTGAGTATCGACTGATTAACCTAATTTGACCTGTAGTAAGGGAAGTTCCAGAGGAAGAGACAACATTTTCAACGCCCGCTTGGCTAAGCGAAATCACATCTGTATAACCTTCCACAAGGTAGCATACATCTTCCTTAATGATGTGTGACTTTGCTTGGTACAACCCATACAAAACATTGCTCTTGTCATAGATTAAGTTCTCAGGCGAGTTGATGTATTTAGGAATCTTTTTATCCGATTTCAAGGTTCTCCCGCCAAAGCCAATTGCTCTTCCGCTTAGGTTGAGTATGGGGAAAATTACGCGCCCTTTGTAGCCATCATAAAGTTTGTCCTTACTATTTCTTTTAACGAGGCCACATGCTGAAAGAAACTCCTCTTTATACCCTTTTTCTAACGCGGCATCAGTTAAGGCAGACCATTGGTCCGGATTATATCCAAGGTTGAATTTGGTGATGGTTTTCTGACTAAAACCACGCTCCTGAAAATAGCTCAAGCCGATAGCCTTGCCTTCTTCAGAGTTGTGAAGCTGATCTTCAAAATAAGTTGCTGCAAACTGTGTGACAACATAAAGACTTTCGCGTTCGTTCTGAGCTTCGAGTTGTTCTGGACTTTGTTCTTCTTCCTCAATTTCTATCCCATATTTATCAGCTAAGAAGCGAAGTGCTTCGGGATACGACATGTGCTCATGCTCCATTAAAAAACGAACAACATTGCCTCCTTTTCCTGAACTAAAACACTTAAAAATCTGCTTGGAGGGAGAAACAAAAAATGAGGGTGTTTTTTCTTCAGTAAAAGGGCTAAGTCCTTTGAAATTTGACCCTGACTTCTTGAGGTTAACAAATTCACCAATCACCTCCTCAATACGAGCAGTTTCATATATTTTATCAACGGTGAGTTTATCAATCATGTTGTTTCAAAAATAACTAACATCAAAAAAAAAGAGCAAGCGTCAACTTGCTCTCATTTAAGAAACGCGATAGTCCTATTTTTTCATCAGACGCAAGACGTGCGTATTGTCGCCGGTGGTGACTTTAATTAGATATAGACCGGGAACAAAGCTTGCGCTATTAAAATCGAAGCGCTGCATTCCTGAGGAAAGAAAAATGTTTTTTTGGTTCACTACTTCACCTAGCATGTTCACAACTTCTACAGTTGCTTTGCCTACTTCCTGTGTATTCAGGCCAAGTGTGAAACTGTTTCCAGCAGGGTTTGGAAAAATTTTAGCATCTGAAACTATTGCAGTTGATTCTTCTGTAGAAGATATTTCTCCTTGCTCGTTAAGCAGTGTGTTTGTAGAGCCAACAACTTCTCGTGAAGCTAAGTCGAACATCCATACTGCTACAACAAGGTTTGAGAAATCCTCAACTGTATGTCGCGTTGAATGGTTTACAGGGTTGTTTGCAGTTGCGGAAGGATCATATGTTCCTTGAAACTCAAACGACTTGGAGAATGATAAAACTTCACCGGCAGGATAACCTCCATTTGGTGGTAACATGAGTTCCCCTGTTCCATTGGGAAGCATTTTTTTCATTACCATATGAAATTGATCTTCACCATTTGTGCGATCATTCAAATAGGTAGTGTCTTCCAAAATCCCAACCATAAGTCTGTACGCAGATCCAGTGAGTGGCTGTAAAACCTCAATGTCGAATTGCATGTGCATAGTTTGGCCAATGACACTGTCTTTTAAATTTATTGCAATCTGTGGTGATTTGGCAAGATGAAAATCAAGGTCTGCCTGTGTGAAATTTCTTGGGTCCATCTCATCAGTGCCATCAATGACCATGTGGGGAATTGAATTGATGCCGTAAAAATTGCGACGCGAACCACCTTCTGTTGTATAGTAAGGGTCTCCGTTTCCAGGCCAGCTCATTTGATATTTGATCAAGGAATACTGATTTTCGTTAAGAGCTAGAATTCCATCTAAATTGACATTGCCTGGCAAACAAGGGCCGCATGTTGAGCTTGTGAATACCTCAATAATTGGTGTGTGTGTTTGAGCAGTTAGTGCTGCTGAAAAAAAGCAGGCCGTAATAAACGCGAGAAATTGCTTCATGATGCTTTAAGTTTGGCTTGTAAAGTTACTAAGAATGAGGAACTTTACCAACGCTGAAAAACTAGTTGAATTCCTGAGTGTTTATGACTGTTCCTGTGGTATCATAATGGATCCATTTACCAAACTGTTTTCCGTCTTTATACTCCCCTTTAGATTGAAGTTGAGTATTTGGATAGAAAGTTTTTGAAGAGCCTACGCGCTTGTCATTTTCAAAAGTTCCAACACTCCATAATGCACCATTTTTGTAGTAGGCTTTCCATTCTCCTGTTCGCTTTCCATTTTTTATTGGTCCTTCTTTTTGAACAGTGCCATTTGGGTAATAAAAGCGGTTGTAATTGATTTCACCTTTTTCTGAATAGCCAACTTCGAATTTCGGATTACCATTCTTAAATGATTCTTCGATTCTAAAATTAGTTTTGCTTGAACAGCTCAGAATTGTGAACAAAAGACCAAGCGCAAACATGTGTGTTTTATTCGTTCGGAAAGCTTTCCAGAAGTTTTGAAGCTTGTTCGCTGTAAAATCCATCGCCTGTTGATATTTGAGTTAGAATGGGTATCGCTTCTTTTTGTCGTTTCAAAGCTATAAGACATTTGGCTTTTTTCCACCTTGCTTCTTGATCAAAAATTGGTGGGAGCTGCGCTTGAACTTCTTCAAACTTAATAAGTGCCTCTTTGTATGCATACATGTTATAGTAGCATACACCAAGGTAGAACAAGGCATTTTGATCATTAGGAAAAGTCTGCAATATTCGTTTGAACCTCAGAACTGCAGCGTCGTTGTCCTCTAGCCTTAAGAGCTCCAGTGCAGATTCGAGGTACTTCATGTACTCTTCGTCAACCTCAATGTGGTGGGCATCAGCAATTGGTATTGAATCTTGACTGTTTTCGAGTCTAGGCTCAACTGATTGGTCAACATACGTGGTGAAATCTAAGTCAGTAGAAGTTGTGATTTTTCGTTCAAACCTGGTATAGTCTAGAACTTTATGGTCTGCCAATATCGCGATTGGTCCTGAATGTTTGGCAAGTAAATTAGTGTGATTAGAAGCAAGAGGTTTTACGGAAGGTGATGTTTTTGGTTTCAAACTAAGAACAGACACTTTGGGGATAACGTACCTTTCTTGTGTAACAAGTTCGAAAGGATTGCCTGTGCTTTGTTCATCCATTTGTACTTCAGATTTTTCTTGAATAACAGCATCCTTTATTGCGTTATAATTCACCGTATCAGAGTGGTACTCCGAAGAATCCACAAGAACATTTTGGTGGTTTTCGGAGGTTATGTTAGTTGGCCATTGGTATAGTATGGCCACGACAGTTAATGCAGTGATGGTAAGTGCTGCCCAAATCCAACTTTTGCTAGGAAGGCTGTGTTTGGTTTTCAAAACGCGTTGTGCGTGCGGATGTTGAATATAACCAAGAACCGCCTCTTTTAGAAATGGGTCTCTAGTAAGCTGAATCTCGAAAGCGAAAACTTCTTCATCAGTCATTTTTCCGTTGACGTAGCGCTCGATTGTGGCTCTGCTTGTATATGAGCTAGCTGTTTTATGATGCGTTTCCATGTGCTTCCAATCCTAAACGCAAATTGCGCTTACCGTTTTGAATATAACTTTTTACTTGCTTGTTTGTAAAACCTGTTATTGTTTCTATTTCACTGTAACTCTTGCTTTCGAGGTAAAACAATGAGATGCATGTTCGTTGTTCTGTTGCTAATTTTGTCATTGCTAGCTCCAAGGCATCCAGCCGGTGCTCTAATGCTAATTTTTCATCACCGCCACCTTCACCATGAATGTAGGTGCTGGCTTCCTCGATTTTCGCTTCCTTTCGTTTCCTGCTTCGCAATGTCATTAAGCAAGCATTTCGTGCTACTTGATAAATCCAACCTTGAAAGTTGGTTATTTCATGTTTGCTCAAGTCGTTATTCAGCTTCTCAAAGACTTGACTAACTAATTCGTGGGCATCAGCTTCATTTTTAAAATAGCGCAAACCAACACCAAAAATGAGGTGCTGGAATCGGTTGAATAACTCCGCAACAATGAGCTGACTTTTAGTGTCCTTATAGGTCGCTAAAAGCTGCTCATCTGAAAAGTTTTTATAGCTGTTCTTGCGCTTTCTGAACAAGGCTTTTGTTAATTATGATTATTCGTATAACGGTTATATAAGTCAAAATAGCTTTTTGTTTCGACTACAACAATCCCTCCGGTAACATCGCCATATTGGGCGGGGATTCCTCCCGTGTAAATGGTTATTTCACCGATGGCCTGAGATGGGATGCCAAAACCTGGACCTTTTACCTTTATCCCATCCACAAAATAATAGCTAGCATCATCTCTAGCTCCCCGGAAATGAATGGGTTGCCCTTCATCTTTTTGGTAAACACCTTGGCCCATAGAAGCAATCAGACCTTCAGGGTTTCTTAGTGCAGGACTTTTCTCAATGTCATCCCACCTTAACGGAATTGCCATGGGGTCTTCAGGATTGATTAAAGGAGTAATGTGTTCAAGTTTCACGAAAGTATTTATGTTAATCCCCGCAGTAAGTGGTATTTCACCAAGCATGGTAACTTTATTAGAAGACACGTGCACATTGCTTAGCTCAAATTTTGGGTAGCCGACCATTTGAACCTTTAAAGCATAGGTGCCAGTAGGAATTGGCTTTAAATGAAATCGGCCTTCAATATCAGTAGTTGTGCCAATTACATCACTCCCGAAAGTCACTGCCACCGCAGCCATATAGATTGGCTTTCCAGTTTCTTGGTCTACAATTTTGCCGCGAATTGATCCAATTCCATTTGCGTGAATAGCATTAGGGAGCGTAAGAAAGAGTATTAGTGTTGCTAATAAGAGGCGAAACGTGTTCATAAGGCATACATTTTATTGATTCGTTGATAAGATGCACTGCCTTAAAAAATTCCATAAATCAGTTATGCATTTTCAGCCACTACTGATGTTACTTCTGGCATATATTTAGCAAATAGGTTTTTAATTCCACCTTGAAGGGTTGCTGTTGAAGAGGGACATCCAGCACAAGCGCCACTTAGTTTTAAAGTAAGCTCACCCTTATCATACGACTTGAAATGAATGGCACCCCCATCACTTTCTACCGCTGGCCGAACATACTCCTCCAAAAGGTTTATTATTTTTTCTTCTACCTCATCGGCTGGGGTATCAGTTATTTTCACGAAAGACTTTTCCTCTGCTGATGAAGAAGCGGTTTCGTGCTGAGTAACCTTGGGAGGGGTGGTGAATATGGGTTGGCCTGCTTGAAGATAATTTGTCAAATATTCCCTCAGCTCCAAAATAACATCATCCCATTCGACCCCCTCACTTTTGGTAATCGTGACAAAGTTATTTGCAAAGAATACGCTTTTGATAAAGGGAAAAGAAAAAAGAACACGTGCTAATGGAGCTTCTTCACAGTCTTCAGGTTTATCGAAAGAAGCTGTTGCTCCATAGCGAATTAGCAGACTATTAGCTACAAATTTCATGGTAGCCGGGTTTGGTGTCATTTCCGCGTAAATAGTAACAGGTTCTTTCTTTGCTGACATGTGATAAAATTTTAGAAAGCAAAACTACGGAAGAACTGTGGAATGTTAACCTTTGTAACAAATTCTTAAATATGGCTTTGTTAAAATCGTGTAGGGGAAAAACACCACAGTTTGGAAACGACTGTTACTTGAGTGAAAACAGTACGGTAGTAGGAGATGTTACGTGCGGGGATCAGTGCAGCTTTTGGTTCAATGCAGTAGTAAGGGGAGATGTAAATAGCATTCAAATGGGAAATCGTGTGAATGTGCAAGATGGTGCAGTGATTCATTGTACATATGAGAAAACGTCAACCGTTATTGGGAACGATGTTTCCATTGGTCACAATGCATTGGTGCATGGGTGCGAGGTATCAGATAATGTGCTGATTGGTATGGGTGCCATCGTTATGGATAATGTTAAAATTGAATCAAATGCCATAGTTGCAGCTGGAGCGGTTGTTTTAGAAGGGACGCATATTGAATCTTGGAGTGTTTATGCCGGAGTTCCTGCTAAAAAAGTAAAAAACCTTGATAGGGAGTTGTTCGATGGGGAAGTAAAGCGAATAGCTAGAAACTATGTGAAGTACTCTAGCTGGTTTCAAGAAGATTAGTCAGCAAAGTAATCAATGTGTGCATTGGTAAGAAGAAAACGGTCTAACATTGATTTCATGACTTGATGGTTCCCATTGGAATAAAAGCTATAGCTGGGCGTACCTGAGGTTAATGCCAACTGGTTCTCTGATAGGACTTGGGTCACCCTTTTTGCAACTGCCTCTCCTGAGTCAATGATGTTTACACCACTCGGTACAAGCGTTGCGATAAGTGGTCTTAGAAAAGGGTAATGTGTACATCCTAATACAATGTGATCCACATCTTTTTCCACCATAGGGAGTATGTATTTGCTGAGCAAATCCCGCATTTCAGCACTATTGATTTTACCTGCTTCAATAAGTTGAACGAGACCTTTTCCGACTTGAATAACAGTTTCAACATCTTTTCCGAAACGCGAGTAGGTCTCATTAAAAAGCGTGCTTTCTAGCGTTCCTTTAGTAGCGAGTACGCCGACTTTTTTCCTTTTGGAATATAAAGCTGCCGGCTTATAGGCGGGCTCAATTCCAACAAATGGCACATCGTAACTTTCCCGTAAAATACTTGCTGTCATTGTAGTTGCTGTATTGCATGCAATTACAATGAGGGAGACATTTTTGGATAATAAAAATTCAGTATGCCGTTTAGACCTTTTAAGTATCTCAGCTACCGACTTTTCTCCATAAGGGGCGTACTTGCTATCTGCAATGTAATGAATGGGTTCAAAAGGGTTCTGCTGAACTATTTCGTGCCAGACACTTAATCCCCCAACCCCGGAGTCAAACATTCCTATTCCTGCCATAAAAAAAGCACCTATTTGGTGCTTTCGAAATTAAGGAATTTGTAAGTGCTTTTTTACTTGAGGTAATAAATCAAGGCTATCAGGAAAATATAAAATAGAACCAGAGCTTGTGTCTAGAACATAGGTGTATCCGTTTGCCTCTGCTACCTCTTTAATTGCTTTTTCAGCGCGATCTAAAAGCGGAGCAATAAGTTGTTGCTCTTTAGTTTGAAGATCTCCCTGAGCGCTTTGTTGAAATTCACCAATCCGCCCTTCGATTTCGGTAATCTCTTTCACTTTAGATTGCTTCACAATCTCTGGCCAAGTCTGCTGATTTTGCTGATATTCGGCTACTTTGGCTTCGTACTCTGTACTCATAGTGCGCAACTGTGTTTCGAGCTGAACCTTGTAGGCCTCAAGTTCTTTCTGAATACTATCGCGCTCCGGCATAATCATCAATAACTCATTTGAGTTGATGTGTGCAACGCGTAAGGCCGTATTTTCCTCTTCTTGTGCAAATGTTACAGTTGCTGCAACTAATAGTAGGGATGCTAAAAAATATTTCATTGTATTCATGTGTCTCTTTTTTTTCAGTTTGCAATATTAATCTGATGAAGCTGATATACCCAATTTTTTCAGGATTGTATCGCTTTTATCATACTTTGGGTTTGAGTAGAGGATACTCGTGTTATTCGCTTTATCAAAAATGGCTGCATAGCTGCGTTCATCGGCCAACTCTTTAATGGCTGTATAAATCCGATCTTGCAGCGGTTTTATTAATTCTTGTCTTTTTTTGAATAACTCTCCATCAACCCCAAATTTGGCGCGTTGAAAGTCTTTCGCTTCTTTTTCTTTTCCAATGATCTCTTCTTCACGTTTACGTTTCATTTCATCGGTTAGAAGTATTGCTTCTGCTTGATAAGCTTCATACAGGCGATCAATCTCTGTATATTTCGCTTCTACGGTTTTTTGCCATGTATTAGACATTTCATCTAATTCTTTTTTAGCGTCTTGATATTCGGGCATATTGTCCAAAATATACTGGGAGTCCACATAGGCAAAACGTTGAGCTTGGACTGAAAGGCCAAGAAATGAAAGGATAAAAAGTAGACAAAGTTTTTTCATAGTGCTTTTATTTACAGTTCTCCAAGATTCGCGCCAATTGTAAAATGTATTTGAGATCGTTGCATTCCAGGACGACTCGCCACATCATCAAATCGGTATCCATAGTCAAGTCCTAGGAGTCCAAACATGGGCAGGAATATGCGGATACCAACACCTGCTGATCGTTTAACAGCAAAAGGATTGTAGTCTATGTATGAGTCCCATGTGTTTCCAGCCTCAGCAAATGCCAGTGCATAAACCATCGCTTGAGGATTTAGGGTAAACGGGAATCGGAGTTCGGCTGTGTATTTATTGATAATAGTTCCCCCTGTTGCAGCTCCATTTGTTATTGGGCTCAAGGATTGATCATCATACCCCCTTAAGGCAATAATTTCTCGACCATCAAGGGCAAAGCCTGTCAGGCCAGATCCACCTAAGTAAAAACGCTCGAAAGGAGCAAACCCAACTTCAGAATTATAGGAGCCAAGTGTTCCGAACCCAACTTTAGTAAAGAGTACAACTTTACGCTCTTTACCAGCTAGTGTATTGTACCACTCACTCGTGAATTTCCATTTATGGTACTCAATAAATTTAAACTTCTCTTGGGTACTAAGGTTTTCGTAGTCTTTGTTATTTACGAGGGAGTATGGAGGAGTTGCTTGAAGTGTAACTGTAGTTTTAGATCCACTAGTTGGGAAATTTAAGTCGTTTATTGATGAGCGACCAAATACAGCTTTTCCAAAAATATTGTTTGCATGTCCATTCGAGAAGTCTCTAAATGCATTCCATTGTTGAACATTATAGTTCTGAAAGCTACCTTCTAAATACAAAGTGAAATTATCATCGGGAGCTCGAAGTCGTTTACCAAGCCCAACGGAAACACCAAAAATGTCTATGCTTTGTCGGTTCGCATCACCGCGATTTAGACCATTAGATTGAATGGAGTAATAAGCTGATACACTTAACGCGTTTGGTCGCTTGCCACCTAGCCAAGGCTCAGTAAATGAAATGTTGTATGACTGAAAGAATGCTCCATTAGTCTGAGCTCTTAAACTTAGACGCTGCCCATCCCCGGATGGTAATGGGCGCCATGATTCTTTTTTGAAGAAATTCTTGGTCGAGAAGTTATTGAATGAAACACCGAGTGTTCCAACAATTCTACCGCCTCCAAATCCACCAGATAACTCAATTTGATCATTTGGCCTTTCTTGTACCTGGTATTCAATGTCTACGGTTCCATCTACGGGGTTGGGCTTTGGAACCACGTTCATCGCTTGTGGGTCAAAATAACCAAGTAAACTGAGTTCCCGTTGGGTACGTATTATATCCGCTCGACTGAATAAATCACCTGGGCGAGTTTTGACTTCTCGACGAATAACATGTTCCTTAGTTTTGGTGTTACCTCGGATTATTACCTGATTTACTCGAGCCTGTTGTCCCTCGCGGATACGAATCTCTAAATCAATGGAATCATTGATAATTTGTTTCTCAACGGGATTGACATCGAAAAAGAGGTAGCCATCATCCATGTAAAGGGAGCTCACATCCAACCCGTTCTGATTCATGAACAAGCGCATATCTAGGATGTCTGGACTGTAAACATCACCTTTGTTTATGCCTAGCACTGCATTAAGTTGGCTTGTCGTGTAAATTGAGTTCCCAATCCATTCAATATTTCTAAAATAGTAGCGGTTTCCTTCGTCTATTTCAATTTCAATATTTACTAGTTTCTCATTGTAGTCATATACCGTGTCAAATACAATTTTGGCATCGCGGTATCCTTCAGCATTGTAAGCAGCAATAATGTTTTTTAGATCCGCTTGAAAATCACTTTTGATGTAGCGCGAACTTTTAAAGACCCTTAATCGGATGCGGTCTTCGAAGTACGACTTAGTGATACTTGTAACGGTGTCATTTTTCCCTCTCCAAAGACTGGAAATCATGTTTTTTAAGTACTCATCTAATTTGTAGAATGGACGAAACCTGCTTTTATCTTTTGTTTCATCAAGTTGCTTTCGCAATTTACGATCACTAAAAAGTGTGTTTCCTCGGATTATTATTTCATTGATTTTAACCTTTTCATTTTTGCGTACAATAATCCGCAGCTCGACATGGTTCGCAATTAAGGTGTCTGCTTTTTGCACAACCTCTACATCAGCATTCAAATAGCCTTTATCGATGAAAAACTCCCTAACGGTGTTTTCGGTGGTCAGCAATAAATTCTTTGTGACAATCTTTTCACGGTAAAGGTTAACCTCTTCTCTAATCTTGTCTGCCTCAGACTTAGAAACACCTCGAAATGAATAACGCGACAAACGCGGTTGCTCTTCAATATAAACTTCCAAGAAAATCTTGCCACCTTGTATTCTTTGGTAGCGCACATCTACTGTTGAAAAGAGGCCTTGATCCCAAAGGTTTTGAATGGCTTCTGAAATTTTTGGACCTGGAACCTCAATGGTTTCTCCTACAGCCAATCCACTGATGAGTAAAATAGCATTCGGATCCAGAAACTGGGTTCCGGAAACAACGATACCACCAATTTCATATTTTATGGGGTTAGCATAGTCAATTGTGGGCTCCTGTCCACCTGATAATTTCAGTTGGGCATGTGATGGATTGCCAATGAATAGCGCCACCATGAACACAAGTGTGAATAGGGTATTACGCTTTAAATTGTTCACTAGTCTTTCCGAATCTACGTTCTCGTTTCTGATAATCAATAATTGCTTGATAGAGGTCTTCTTTTCTAAAATCAGGCCAATATTTATTAATAAATGATAACTCTGTATAGGCCAGTTGCCAGAGTAAGAAGTTGCTTATTCGGTACTCACCACTTGTTCGAATCATGAGTTCAGGGTCTGGGAAGTCTGCTGTTGCTAAGTGCTTCGAGAAGAGTTCTTCATCGATATCCTCAACCTGAACTTCTCCATCCAAAACATGCTGACCAATCGTTTTTACAGCTTTCACGATTTCCCAACGAGCACTATAACTCAGCGCTAAAATAAGCTCCATGCCGTGATTACCTGCAGTCTTGTCTATTGCCACCTTTAATCCCTTTTGACACGATTTTGGAAGGTTTTCGATATCCCCGATAGCCAATAAACGGATGTTATTTTTCATTAGTGTATCGAGCTCCTTATTGATTGTATTCACTAAAAGCTCCATTAAAGCATTGACTTCAAAACGCGGGCGATTCCAATTCTCTGTACTAAACGCATAGAGGGTGAGGTGTTTAATGCCCAGTTCTGCAGCAGCTTCAGTAGTTTCTCTAACAGCTGTAATCGCATTTTTATGACCGAAAATTCGCGCCTTGCCATGGCTTTTTGCCCAACGACCATTCCCGTCCATAATGATGGCAACATGCTTTGGTAATCGATCTACGTTTATGTCTGTTTTAATATCCACTGATTGGGGTTCTTTAACCTCCCGAAAATAGGCGACAAATATACTTTATTTATAAAGATTGAAGTAGCACTTGGAAGGGTCTCCGTTGAGGTTGACTACGAGGCTGACTCCTACAAAAGAGTACCAGTCGTTTGTTTGAGAATCGCCTCGTTGTGTGCCCCAGTTTGTTCCGTCGTCTCCTTGCTGCTCAAGAGATCGGTCTGAAAGGTCTATTTGTATAGCATTCAGATTGTTAGGGTCGCTTGGGTAGTTCCCGCTAACATCATCCATATAGTCTGTAAATGTCCTTCTAAGTCCCCATTCACCCTCTAAAATAATATGTTTACTCAGCCTAACTTTGACGCCAAATCCAAAGGGCATTGCAAGCTGGATGTTACTGTAATCGTTTTCTTCTGTTTTAACATCTTTTAACGTGTAAGTATTTCCGTCGAGTGTGGTTGTTGGGTTCATGTAGAATAAGCCCAATCCTATAAACGTATATGGAGAAAAATTGTGGTTTTCTTTAAAAGGATCAAACTTGAAAAAGTTAAACTCAACTGTAGACGAGAATTCGTAAATCGGAGATTCAAAATTCAGGTTTCGAACTTTTTGAAATGCGTCAGGTGATTCCGAATCATCTGCATTTATTTTTCCAATACGAATGGCTTGTTTCCAAGACCATCGGTCATCGAAATTAATTCTGAAATGACCGCCTGCCGAAGTATTCATTTGACCTGATGGAAAATGTCGGTTTGGGTTGATGTCACCATTATACCAAGAGGTACCTCCAAAAATACCCACATCAAATGTGCGCTGAGCTATTGTGCTTCCAGCAATCAACATAAAGAGAATAATGGTGAGGCTATATTTCATGTGCTTTTAACGACGCGAAACTAACATTATTTCAAACACTTTAGCGCTTAGTTGCGCTGATCTAAGCCCCAATTTAATTTGTTCCGAATCGTATCTAAAAAGGAGTTGTCTTTTAGGCGTAGCAGCTTTATGGTAAAGTCATTGCGCTTTACGCGCAACTTGAGTCCAGGCCGAATAACTACAGTTCGGGAATCTAATGATGCTAAAAACTCATCACTTCGTCCTTCCATTTCCAAGGTAATCTCAGCATCATCGGAAAGGATAATTGGTCGAACGTTTAGGTTGTGAGGAGCAATAGGGGTGATCACAAAGTTATCTGAATTTGGAGCTACAATAGGGCCTCCGCAGCTTAACGAGTACGCTGTAGATCCAGTTGGAGTTGATATAATTAATCCATCAGCCCAATACGTGTTTAAAAACTCACCATTTATTGAGCAGTGAATTTTCACCATACTGGTGCTGTCTTTTTTATGCAGTGTTAGCTCGTTAAGTGCAAAATTTTTGTTGCCGAAGATGGCGTTTTCCGATTCGACCTTGAGTAGTACGCGTTCCTCTATTTCAAATTCACCTTCAAGCAGATCATCTAAGCTTTCCTCTACTTTTTCTATTGCTATGCGTGATAGGAACCCAAGTCGGCCGGTATTTATTCCAATAATTGGAATTCCGCTATCACGTACAAGTTGAGTTGCATCTAAAAAGGTTCCATCTCCTCCAATGCTTACCAAAAAATCCGCTCGTTCAGCTAGGTCGCGATGGTCCGAAAATGTTTCTACGCGTAACTTCCTTTCAAAATAAGGTGCAAAATGTGAAAGGCTCTCTTTGTAAACATGCAGGGTGATGTTGCGTTCGGCTATGCTGTCTACCAGACGTTCTACATGTTTCTGGTAAGCACTGCCAATAGATCTGCCGTAAAGTGCAATGTGTTTCACCGTTAAAATGCTTTATTAAAGTGGAAAAATAAGCCTCCCTCTCCTTGTTTGTTTACTGAGTACTCTATACGAAATACGAGGTCATAATACGTTATGAAATCAACTCCGAATCCTCCTCCCATTAAAAAGGTATTTGACAATGGGTTTTCATCTGCATACAGATTGTCTCCTGTTATCCCCATGTCGAAATTCAAATTTAAGTATACTGCATAGAAGAATTCGCTGAATTTGTCATTTTTAACGACCGGAAGCGTATGTTCTTTTAATTTGATCAGGTTGTAGTTCAGCCTTGATTTAAATAATCCATAACGTTGAGCATCCATTACGTACAACTCATAACCTCTCACAAAGTCACGATAGCCAAATCCGCGCTGAAGCGAGTAGGGTGGGCTGTCCAAGTATGATGTGCGGTACTTAACCTTAGCCCCGATATTCCACCTGTCCCCCAAAGGCTGAAACTTAGTTATACCAATGTCACTAAAACCGATGTTTAATCCTTGATTTTCTAGGATTCCGAGTCCAATTTTTGAAATGTGAAACTCAACCAAAAAACCAGTCATAGGGTAGTTGATGTTATCGCGTGTGTCGTAGCGAAATGAATACGCTGTGCTCAAATAGGTTATGTTGTACGAATGGTCATTTAAATAAGTTGGAGAATTTGTTACTACACTGTCATTTATACTAACGTCATTCCATCCCAATGTTAGTGTATGTGTTGTATAGAGGTTATTCCTTCTTGAAATTTGTGCTTGCGAAAAATAGACTTCTTCTGCTGGCTTTCCTGAAAGGGAAATAAATTGCCGCTTATTATCGAATGAACCTATGTTTACTTCTTGGTAACGCGCATAGCCTCCATATAATCGAAGGCCAGTTTTCTGAGCTTTATCAATGTAAGGGACCCGATATTCCATGGATAACTCGCGCTCAAAACCCCACTGCAGATTGAGTTGAATTGTCTCGTCTCGCCCTCGAAAGTTATACTTCCTCAAAAATAGGCCGTAGTTTATACGGTTGAGTTTTTGGTTTTCTAAGAGTGTGTTTATGTTCCTGTCTGCGATTTCAAAAATAGGGAGCGGCCAAAAATACCAGCGCTCCTGAACGTCTATTTGAATGGTAACAAGGTCATTGTTGTCCTTAACATAACTCGTTTTGACAAAATTAAATAGTTGGGTATTGAATATGTTTTGCCGGGAACGCTCAAGCTGTTGGGTGAAATTTGATAGCAGCAGTGTGTCTCCAATGTCAAACGTTAATTCGCGCTCAATGATAAATGGTTTGGTTTGTTCATTTCCAATGAGTTCAATGGCACCGATAATGACCTGCTGGGCTTGGCTAAAATGGAATCCTATTGCACATAGGATTACAAAAAACGGCTTTGACATGATTAGGTATTTAGATACTTCATCAGAAGGTCATACCTGTCTTTTAGTGTGTCCTCATGTGCTTCTTCAAAAAAGCGAGCAGTAACTTTATATTGATAGCGTTCGAAAGTAGAAATGATTCCACCAATAGCCGTTTTGTTGACTTTCAAGGTGATGTTGATTTTTTTCGAATCTGAGGGAGAGGTAATATAGCTTCCCAATAATTTCGCATTGTCGCTTTCAATAATTTGAGCAATCTCGCTCATGGAGTAATCATTGATGTTAACTTCTAACTCGATAATGCCTCCAGGGTCTTTAACCAAGCTCATTTCGGCAATTACAGCAATTAACTGTTCATTGGTAACAACACCCCTATATGTTCGCTCCGGAGTGATGATTGGAATAAGACGTGTCTTTGATTCGTAAATTTTTGCAATAACCTCAACAACATGTTCTGAATTGAGGGCAAAAACATCTCTAAGTTTGCGCGACAAGCACCTTATTTCTTCATCCCAGTTGGGCTGCTCGAACAACAGGTTCTCGGTAAGTAAGCCCACAAGTTTTCCGTTTTCTAATACGGGAAGTTCCAAAACCTTGAACTCATCCATCCAAACACTGGCCTTGTCAAACGTGTCCGATAAAGTCAGAAAAGGGATTTCTTTTTGTGCTAGTTCTTGTGCTAACATGCGATTCTGTTGTGAAGGATAAATACTACCCTATTTAAACTCTTACTTTTGCACTTTGTTGTTCAAATGTATCTTTTTTCATGACAAAGCTAAGTGTGAATATCAATAAAGTGGCAACACTGCGAAATGCCCGTGGTGGTAATGTTCCAGATGTAATTCAAGTGGCCAAAGATTGCGAACAATTTGGTGCAGATGGGATTACTGTTCACCCGCGTCCAGATGAGCGACATATTCGGTATGCTGATGTTCGGCAGCTTGCAAAAACGGTGAACACAGAATTTAACATTGAAGGCTATCCTTCGCAGGCTTTCATTGATTTAGTGTTAGAAGCTAAGCCAGCCCAAGTAACCTTAGTGCCTGATGGTCCGGATGTATTAACCAGTAATGCAGGGTGGGATACGGTAAAGTTTAAGGAATTACTTAAGGAAGTTATTGATGAGTTTAAGGGAAACGGTATTCGCACGAGTATTTTTATCGACCCAGATTTAGCAATGATAGAAGCAGCTCCAAGCACAGGAACCGACCGGATAGAACTTTACACAGAGTCATATGCCAGAGGTTTTAATACAGATGCAGACCATGCGGTATCTCCTTATGTTGAGGGTGCGCTTCGAGCACATGCTCTTGGGTTAGGGGTAAATGCTGGCCATGATTTGGATAAATCTAATCTGCAGTTTTTTTCAAGGTCAGTAACTCATTTAAATGAAGTTTCAATTGGTCATGCTCTTATTGCAGATGCGCTTTATTTAGGTCTGGAAAATACAATACAAATCTATAAACGTGCACTGGCATGAAACTCCATTATAAGCGCATGGGCTCTGGTCAGCCATTAATTATTTTGCATGGATTAATGGGGATGTTGGACAACTGGCAATCTCATGCACGCGTGTTGAGCGAATCGTATGATGTCATTAGCGTTGACCAGCGAAATCATGGTAAATCTCCTCATAGTAACTTGCCATTTACTTATGAAGCGATGACCCAGGACTTGGAAGAGTTAATGGACGACTTGTTCCTTAGTGACGTGATCTTATTGGGTCATTCAATGGGTGGAAAAACCGTGATGCGGTTTGCTCAAGATTTCCCCATGTTGGTTGAAAGGCTGATTGTTGCTGATATAGCTCCCAAAGCTTATCCTGTGCATCATCATATGGTTCTAAAAGGTCTGCGAAACGTTCCGTTAGACCAACTTAAAAAACGAACTGAAGCAGATGAATATTTAGCAAAGTATATTGGAGAAGAAGGGGTTCGTCAATTTTTAATGAAAAGCTTATACTGGAAAGAGAAAGGAAAACTGGATTGGCGTTTCAACCTAGACGTTATTGAGCGGGATATTGAGCTTATGGGGGCGCCAATTACTGAAGGTAGTTATGATGGACCAACATTGTTTCTAGGTGGTGCTAAGAGTGACTATATTCTGCCTCAAGACGAAAAATCGATTCATAAACATTTTCCAATGGCCACCATACAAACTATCCCAGATGCAGGTCATTGGTTGCATGCCGAACAACCTAAATTATTCATGCGTTCAGTGTTGTCTTTTTTAGAGCGCTAGTTGAGTTCTTTTGGGAAGATAAATGTAAAGCGAGTTCCTTTTCCTACTTCACTTTTCACTTCTATTTTCCCGCCAAGCGATTCTACTTGGTTTTTTACCAGAAACAAACCTACCCCATTGGCTTCTTTGTGTTTATGAAATGTTTTGTACATACCAAACAGATCCTTCCCATGTTTTTCTAAATCAATTCCAAGGCCATTGTCTTCAAAAACGAGAAGGGTGTCACCGAGCTCGTTTTTTCTGGAAAAGACACGAACCTCAGGAGCTCGGTTAGGATCCGCATATTTTAAGCTGTTGGTTAGCAAGTTTAGAAATATGCTGTCCATATAGGCCGCTATGAATTTTACACTTGGCACAAGATGAAAATCGGAGGTAAGTCTTGCTTGACCGAGTTGCACATGAAGAATTTCCATGGTTTTGTCCAACGTGTCATCAAAACGAACTATGCTTACTTGCTTGTCAATGCGATTGTTAATTCGAACTACTTCGTTTAAATCTGAAATGGTATTTTCTAAGGCAGAGCTCGCTTTTTCGAGGTGAACAAAAAGCTCCTGTTTATCATCCGCAGTAGCCTCTTTAATCATTTCCAAGAGCATTGATATATTACTCGAGTGTGACCTCAGGTTATGAGAAACAATGTGCGTGAAGTTGAGCAAGCGCTTGTTTTGGTCGGAAATGAGATTGATGGCATTTGCTTGTTCAAGCTCTAGTTGCTTGCTTTCATCTATGTCCATGAAAACACCTTGAATTGCAATAACCTCACCCTTTAAGTTTGTCACAGCTTTTCCTTTTGCACGGACCCAAATAACCGCCTTATCCCTCGGCTTGAATTGGCATTCAATGTCAAACGGGATGGCGTTCTCAAGTAAATCGTAAAATTTTTGTTTGACAAGTTCTTTATAGCTGTCAACATAGTAGCTTATTCCGGCTTCAACATTTGGCGTTTCGTTATAGTCAATGTTGTGAATATCGTAGGTTCCTTTGGTCCAATGCAATCGATTTTCGTCGATGTTGTAAAACCAGCCTCCCACTTTTGCCATATCCGAAGCCTCAGTTAAAAGATCTTCACTTCGTTCAAGGGCAATCCGGTGATTAATGTATTCATGGGCATCAATGATTGAACCCACCATGCGTAGTGGTTTACCATCCTTAAAACGAGCTTTACCAGTAGACTGAAACCAATGATATTCCCCGCTTTTTAAACGCATTCTGATTTCGAGGTGATAAGGTTCACCATGTTCTAAGTGAACTTTGATAGCTTTTTCAACAGCTGATCGATCTTTTGGATGAACGAGGTCATCGATAAATGTAGCATATGTTGCAGGTATTTCGTCGGGTTTGTACCCTAGGAGCTCGTAAAAACGAGGACTCCACCATTCTTTCCCTGAAACGATGTCCCAGTCCCAAATTCCCGCATGGATTCCTTGGATGATCAAATTTTGACGTTCCAAAACATGTTCGGAATTTGATTGCACTTGTTCATCATTGAAAGTGTCCTCTGGTGCACTCATCAATCTGGCATTTAGGTTTAAATTGAAACTGAAAAAGTACTAAAATCACTTTAATTACCCGCCGCTACTTTGAGCTTAGGAGCTATGAAAAGACTTAGAAGCGTGATTAAGACGGAAATGACACCAACATATTCGTAGTTCTCATAAAGTTCATTTTCACCAATCATTACGATCGAACCGCTAATTAAAGCAGCAATTGCTGCAGCTAATTGCTGTACACTACTTTTTATGCTCATAAAACTAGCGCGTGTTTTTGGACTCACAACTGCTGTTGTCATGGTTTGCATTGGAATCATCCTTCCGTTTACAAATATGAAAAGTAGTGTGGTTACAGTTAACGCTATAATCATTGGCGTTTCACCTAAATTGGTAAATATGAGTATTGGAATAGCTGATAATAACAGAAATACCGTGTATACCTTTAGCGGACCAATACGGTCGGTAAGCTTGCCAATTAATGGTCCACTAAAAACAACAGCTCCTCCTCCGCACATATAAAGTAAGGCTATTGTATCATCTGTGAACCCAACGTTTCGCTGCATGTAGGGCGCAATAAATGGAATGACCATGAATTGCCCTAATATGATCACCAATCCCATAGCTAATGCAAGCAGCTGATTGCGATCTTTCATGACGGTAGTGACAACACCAATCATTTGAACATGAGTTGGTCGCTCATCACATGTGTTAATGTGATCGGTCATAACCGGGAACTTCCACCAAGCTAAAATTGTTAGAATAACTCCTAAAGACCCTAACATAATAAATGGAGCATGCCAAAGAAACTTGCTAGCTAGAAATAATCCTAAAGGAACTCCGACCACTGAAGCTACAGCAAAGGCAGCCGTTATGATCCCCATAGCTTTCCCCCTTTCTTTGTAGGCAAATAAATCACTTACAACAGAAAGTACGAGCGCTCCTATAACTCCTCCGAACAACCCGGTTAATATGCGAGCTGCAATTAGTTGCTCATAGGTATCAGCGAAACTCACACTTAATGTTCCTAAAGTAAATCCAGAATATGCTATGAGAATAACAGTTCTGCGATCAAAACGATCAATTACAAAAGCTGAAACAAATCCCGAAATTCCAGCACTGATAGCATATGCAGATACAATAGCTGTAAATTGCTGAGGAGTTATTTCAAAAAGGCGCATCAGGTAGTCTCCTAAAGGCATCATAATCATGAAGTCCACAATGTGCGTAAAATTCATGGCAGCAAGTAAATACAGGAGAAACTGTTTATTCATTGCGCAAAAGTAGCTCCTTACAACGCGTAAATTAGATTTAACTCTTGTGATTTTTGTTATACACCTATTACCTTGCGATACACCCAAAAAAGACAACGATTCGTATATTCGCGACATGCACAAGCTTTTGGGAATGTTCTTCGCAATGAGTTTATTCCAGTTGGGGTTTAGTCAGACTGGGTGTGATTCAGCTATTGCACTTTACAATGCCCAGAATTACCAACAGGCACTCCATGCTTTTGATTCCTGTACTGGTGTTATTTCCGAAGAGCCCACCTACCTTCGTTATCAAGGATCTTGTTACTTCCAACTCGGACAGCTTCACAAAGCGCGAACAGTTTATCGCAGGGTGCTGCAAAAAGACTCGCTAAATGTGCCGGCATTGAAAGCCTTAGGGACGGTTTATACGTCGCTTGGGAATTGGAAAGATGCCAAAAATGTGTACTACGAATTAGTAAAAACAGATTCGACTAATCCATATTTCTTCAGGCAATTGGCAAAGGTTTACCTCCGCTTAGGAGATCCGGTAGTTGCCGGAGGCTACTATCAGTATGCACTGAGTTTAAATCCAGAAGATTTAGAGTCTTTAATTGCCATGAGCGATTTAATGATTGCCCTAAAATTATTTCAAGATTGTGATGTCTACATAGCACGTGGATTGAATCTGGACACAAACAACCACCTTCTGCAGCGAAACCGCGCTAAAAGTAAATACATGCAGCATCAATATGACTCGGTAGTAAATCACGTATCGGCACTATGGGAGGCGGGTGGTGATTCCTCTTCTTTGCTGCTAAAGCTATATGGTATTTCCCAATGCCACCAGCAAAACTATGAGCTGGCAATTAATGCCTTGGAAAAGGTAATCTCCCAAAACCAGACCACAGAGGTTGTACATTATTACCTTGGCTTGGCTTATCGAAATCTTGGAAAACTTGATGAGAGCGTTGTGCATTTTGATGAAGCTATTGCAACGAGCACATCCGAAAACCTCGGAGCCTATTATACTAATTTGGCGGTTTCATATGAGGAGCAAGGAGATTTGTCTAAGTCAATACGCGCTTATCAAGCGGCATATACGCATTCTTCAAAAAAAGAATTGCTGTACCACCTAGCTCGAAATTACGATGCGTATTATAAGGATAAGCGCACTGCTTTGCGTTATTATGAGCGTTACTTGGCAGAAAATGATACCGATCATGTGACCTTTGGAGATTATTCTATGCATCGTATATCAG
>CBFIEM010000008.1:16663-17142 GCA_965661625.1 Salibacteraceae bacterium | reverse complement strand
CGTTATTATGAGCGTTACTTGGCAGAAAATGATACCGATCATGTGACCTTTGGAGATTATTCTATGCATCGTATATCAGAACTCAAGGAAGTGATGCATTTTGAGGTAGATACACTAGACTAAGTCACTAATAAATTATCCTTATTTTAGGGGTAATAATTAATCATACACTAAATTATGAGCTACAAAACCACCTTAATTGGAGTGCTTTGCTTGTTATGTTTTTCAAGTAACAGCCAATCACTTTCTGTTTCAGTTGGAGAGGATGATACCATTTGCGCTTCTGCAATTTCTGACACGTTGTACAGTATGGTTTTTGGAGGTACACAGCCTTATTCATACACATGGACTGTATTTCCCTTGCCCAGCTCCTCTAACGGTTTCTCATCTGTAGCATCTGAGGTGCTTAATGATACCTCAAGTGCAACGCCTCACCTGCAAGGGACTGTTGACTTTGAGAGTTGGGAGCGAACATTTAT
>CBFIEM010000008.1:0-16620 GCA_965661625.1 Salibacteraceae bacterium | reverse complement strand
ATTACGCTATATCATGGTGGGAATTACGCCACGAGCCTGATCGAACAGCCTCATTTTGTGAACCTTGGGGATACTGTTAGCTTCAATAGCCTTGCTCAGTATTCGCGTGTTCCATTTTCAATTGTGGATTGGAGTGCTAACTCAGGTATGATTACTGACCCCATAGACACGATTAATCCTGTAACAGGTTTAGCCAATCAAATGGCAGTTCATTGGACATTAGGATATTCGACCTACAGTTGTGTAATTACGGATGTTTTAGGCTGTGAATTCCCTGGAAGTAGTGTGGATGTATTCGTGGCTTTTCCTCAAAGTACCCGCGACGTTAAGGGGCTCACAAAATTAAAAGCATATCCCAACCCAACTGAAGATATTGCATACATAGAATTACCTGCTCTGGGTTTAGCCTCTTACCGCGTATTCAGTGTCAATGGAACACTGGTTGGTCAAAGTAAGTCCGGTGTAATGGGTAAGACCATTGAAGTTGACTTGGCAAGTTTGAACCCAGGCATTTATTTTTGTGTTATTCAGGTCGACGAAATGACTTACCATTCTCAGGTAGTTGTTAAATAGGATATCAATTAAACCTTTAAGAATAAGTGGAATCATGCGATTCGATTTGAATAAGGCAACGCAAAAAAAAGATCTGCCTCGTGTGGCGTTTTGGACCATTGTGTCTGCTATTCATGGGTGTGTCATGTCGGTTTAACGCCTTAAGATTGATTCGTTTTCATCGGTTTTTATTACAGAAAAAAGGTGGGTGTTCAATTGGAGCAATTGCACGAGCATCACCTTGATTTTACGATATTTGCATAACTCATGATGCATCGCACTTTAATATCAATCTTATTTCTGGTACTGTTTATCGGCCCGTTTTTTATTGTAAAAGGCTGCTTGAACTATGAGAAGTATGCATTACGTAAGGAATTTAAACAGCGCATGAAGAAGCATGAGGATCCCAGTTCTTTTGTAACCTTAGGCTTCTCATTAGCTGCATCAAAATTACTTGCGTGGGAGCATGAAAAAGAATTTGAGTATCAAGGAGTAATGTATGATGTTGTTTCAGCCGATACAGCTAATGGCTTTGTTAATTACCGCTGCTGGAAAGACACAGAAGAATCACATTTGAATCAGAAGTTAACGGAACTAACTTCGCGCTGTTGGGAAAAGCGCACCACTGAACGAGACCAACAGCAGCACTTATTTCAGTTTTATCAGACGCTATTTTGTAGTTCTCCAAGTTGCTATATGTTTGAATCATTGATAATTATTAAGCACATTTCAACACCTTACCAAAGCTCATTTTACATTTCTGTTATCCGAGAGCTAGATCATCCTCCTCGTTTAAGCTAATACTTAAAGCCGCTCAATTTTAAAGGCATATTTAGTGATGTATTGGCTTAATTAATTAGTTATGAAACAAGTTGTAATTGTGCTAGTAGTTTTACTGGCATTCATTCAAAAATCTGTAGGTCAGGTTCTTACAGTTTTAAATGCTCAAACAAACCGTCCAATAGTATACGCTTCAGTTCTAAGTAATAATCCTAAAGCTTCAGTTATAACCAACGCAGAAGGTAAAGCTGAAATTTCACAACTTTCAGGGTCTACAGCCATAGAGATTCGTTCAGTTGGGTTTAGGGTGGAAAGAACTTCGTACAAGAAGCTAGAAGCAAATGAGTTCAATGTGTTGCTTGAGCCTTCAAATTTATTGTTGGATGAAGTTGTGATTGCCGGGACACGTTGGCGAGAATCGTCACGGAATTTGGCAGTAAAAGTGACTTCAATTTCTGCAGAACAAGTCCAACTTCAAAACCCACAAACTGCTGCTGACTTGCTCGAGACCTCGGGAAAGGTTTATGTTCAAAAAAGTCAACAAGGAGGAGGTAGCCCGATGATTCGTGGGTTTGCGGCTAACCGACTACTATACACGGTTGATGGTGTAAGAATGAATACGGCGATATTTCGAAGTGGTAACCTTCAGAATGTGATTAATATAGACCCGTTTGCAGTTAGTCAAACTGATGTGGTGTTTGGCCCTGGTTCCGTTATTTATGGAAGCGATGCAATAGGAGCGGTTATGAACTTTCAAACCATAGAACCAGCCTTTTCATTCTCTGACAACCCGCTGATTTCAGGAAAAGTAATTGCTCGTTATTCTTCAGCAAATAATGAACAAACGGGCCATTTTGATTTGAATGTAGGTTGGAAAAAATGGGCCATGGTAACGAGTTTTTCGCAATGGGATTTTGATCATTTACGTCAAGGTCAATTCGGCCCCGAAGATTACTTGAAGGGAACCTATGTTCAGCGTCAAGATGGTGTTGATCAAATAATTACTCAAGAGGATGAGTTAATTCAACGACCATCAGCATATAGTCAAACAAACCTCATGCAAAAAATCAGGTTTCGTCCAAATAAGTCGTGGGACTTTCAGTATGGTTTTCATTACTCAGAAACATCGCCTTATGGCAGATACGACCGCCATAATAGGGAACGTAATGGCGCAGCTCGGTATGCCGAATGGGATTATGGACCCCAATCGTGGATGATGAATTTATTTACGATTACGCATATGAAACGGGTGAAATTATATGATGAAGCAGCTATTCGATTGGCACATCAAGGATTTGCAGAAAGTCGTATTTCACGTGATTTGAATGATCCTATTCGCGAAATTCAGAAAGAGCGGGTAGATGCATATTCTTTAAATATTGATTTTGTAAAAGATGTAGGCGAAAACTTAACGCTCTTTTATGGAGCAGAAGGTGTATTTAATGATGTGACCTCAAAAGGGAGTATTGAAGATATCTCAACACAACTCATTCAAGATGGTCCTAGTCGCTACCCTACTGCAACATGGTCTTCTTATGCAGCCTACTTGAGTTCAAGTTATACCCTATCTTCAAAACTCACACTTCAAGGTGGGGTTAGGTACAATCAGTACGCACTATCGGCTAGTTTCGACACGACATTTTATCCGTTTCCGTTCACAAATTCTGATCTAAATGATGGAGCCTTGACTGGAAGTGCAGGATTGGTATATCGTCCATTTTCTACATGGCAATTAACTGTGAATGCGGGGAGTGCGTTTAGGTCTCCGAATGTGGATGATATCGGAAAAGTATTCGATTCCGAGCCGGGGAGTATTGTAGTACCAAACCCGAATTTAGACGCTGAGTATGCGTATAATTTGGATATTGGAGTAGCCAAACGCTTCGGAGATAGAGCTAAGTTGAGCCTTACAGGGTATTACACGCTGTTAAATAATGCTTTGGTCAGAAGGGATTATCAATTAGCTGGCAGGGATAGCTTGGTGTATGATGGTGTGCTGAGTCAGGTACAAGCAATCCAGAATGCAGCTGAAGCATATGTTTATGGTGCTCAAGCAGGCCTCGAAATTAGACTTCTTGCGGGTTTTGGGTTTGAAACTGATTTAAATTATCAGGTTGGAAAAGAAGAGTTAGCCGACGGCTCTACTAGTCCGTCGCGCCACGTTGCTCCGTTTTTTGGGGTGAGCCGTGTCACGTTCAGGAAGGGGAAGTTAGAAGCTCAAGTATATAGTCGCTTTCAAGGAGAACGATCATTTAACAATTTATCAGTGAGTGAACGTACCAAAGATGAAATCTACGCTAAAGATGCCGCGGGAAATAATTATGCTCCGTCTTGGTATACACTTAATATCAAGGCTAAATACCAAGTGGCAGAATCGCTGTTAATTGCTACAGGAATTGAAAATATAACCGATCAGCGTTACCGACCTTATTCATCAGGCCTTTCTGGTCCTGGTCGAAACTTTATCATGTCGGTAAATGTGACATTTTGATCATGTTGGTGGAACATTGGTTCCACCAACTACTTTTTGCGAGTCATGCTGTAAAAACGCCAGGTTAATAAAGCTGCAGAAATGGTTAGGCCGGCGGCTATCCCATACCATACTCCGAGCGCGCCTTTTTCGAGGTGTATACCAAAAAAGTAGGAAAGCGGTAACGCTATAACCCAATATGCTACAAAAACTATAAATGTAGGCACCTTGACGTCTGCCATCCCCCGTAATGCACCCAATACTGCAACTTGTTGTCCGTCTGAAAGTTGAAACATCGTGGCTACAACAAGCAAGGAAGCTGCAATAGAAACAACAGACTCTTCATTGATGTAGATTAATGGTAACGTGTTTCTTCCAATCAGGAAGATGATTCCGAAACTGACCATAATAACTGTAGTTAACACAAATACGGTGTTTGCTGCTTTCCGCAGGTTAACCCAGTCTTTTCTTCCCATTTGATTGCCAATTCTAACGGCTGCCGCTGCCCCCAGTCCAGATGCAATGATATAGCTTACAGAAGCTAGCCCAATTGCTATGTTATGCGCTGCCTGCGCCTCTGGTGAAATCCAGCCTGTCATCATCGCAGCAAATGCAAATGCTCCAATTTCAAATACCATCTGAAGACCAGATGGTATACCCAGCTTAGCCAGTTTCATAAAAACAGCTTTTTCAAATGAGTTCCATTGTATAGCTAGCCAATAGGTACTGAACTTCGTTGAAGAAGTAATGTACATGAACATACCTAAAAGTTGAAGAACCCGAGCAATTAGCGTAGCAAGGCCAGCACCTGCAAGCCCCATTTCTGGAGCACCCCACTCTCCGTATATCAGGGCGTAGTTTAAGGCGATATTAATTACGTTAGAGCCAATCGAAATTAACATTGCAACCTTGGTATCACTTAATCCTTCCGCAAACTGTTTAAAGCAGAAAAAGACCATAAGTACCGGTATACTTGCATTTAACCAATGTAAATAAGAAACGGCTTCCGCAGCAACACGTCGGTCCTGTCCGAGGTGAGGAAGAGACTCAGCAAGCAGGGTGTTCAACCCATAAAGAAATACTCCTAAAAGGGTGGCTGCTACTAGACCGTGTTTCAGAAATGAGCTAATGGCTTTTTTATTATTTGACCCATCTGCTGCTGCAATTAATGGGCTTAGTGCAAAAGAAGAGCCTATCCCAAAAAACAAGGTTACAATGAAGAGGCTGTTTGCAAGTACAGCAGCAGCCAAAGGGATTGTCCCTAGCTTACCCACCATAATGTTATCAGCCTGTGAGACCATCACTTGCCCAACTTGAGCAATCATTACAGGAAAAGCTAGCTTAAGCGTTTTGTAGTAATGCCATTTATTGCGACTCATGATGATCATTGGCCACAAATGTAATCGCTTATGTTTAGTTGATATTGAAATCAGTTGAACAAAGGATGTAATTGGGTGGTTTGTTTGCTGTGGAGTTAATTTGGGAAGACATTGAAGATGAATTTGAGCGATTTATAGCTTACGGAGCTGTTCTTGATCGGAAAACAAGAATGTACCTTGTTGCCTATTTACAAGGGCTGCTTATTCCAAGCAAACCTGTTCCAGAGGCATTAAATGAAGCGTACCTCAATGCTTTCAGTGAGGCGTTAGATTCCATTTTTAAGCATGATCCCCTAATTGAGTTATGCAAGGATAGGGAGCTTTTGGCTGGAAAGATCATCGTGGATACGCTGAACTGGTTTCGAAAAACTTATCGAAAAATTGAGAGAAAGCATCCGTTTGAGGATGAACAACGCGAATTTGAAAGCTGGGGGATTAGGCACATGCGACAATTTGTGAAAACATGGCCTTTTCTATTGCAAAAAGCAGGGTCTAACTACACTAAAGATGAGCTCGACACCAGTTTCTACCAATCAAAGTTTAAACAGCTTACTTCGGGACAGGCGTATGAAACAATGACACCAGAAAGATTAGAGCAAATCGGGTTTGTTTGGGATGATGTACTTCGGAAATGGGACGCACTGCTCCAAGCTAAAATTCTAGACTTCCAATTAAATCAGTTGCAATCCGAAAAAGAAAACTACCGTGACACCCTGCACGAAAAGGTGCAGGAGTTTGAGCGTTTGAGTAATGTTATTCAGCCGTTCGCATCATATGCTGGTAGGTACTGGGATATGAGTAGAGAGCTTTGGGATCAAACTTCCTTTGACTTGCTCGAAGAGTACAATGAACTACTTAAAGATGAGGCAAGTGTGAAAAAACTTGCAGATATCTTAGGTAAAATGAGGCAGGCTGAAATTGAAACGGATGAGGAAACATATGACCGAATTGTGGTTCGTGGTAAATATGTAGCTGACCCATCATTGCGCTCTGAGGTTGTTGGGGTAGAGGAAGGGGATGACTTAAACCGATTGATTACTTCAGAAATAGCGAACATAGCAGATGAAGATACTGAATGGCTTTTCTTGAAGCGTTTTGCGGATAAACAGTTAACCATCCATCAGTATGAGGATAAACATTTGGTGGAAAGCAATGAGGTGCTCAGCGAACGCCGTGAACGCATAAAAAAGAAAGAAAAGGGTCCATTTATTATTTGCGTTGATACAAGTGGGTCAATGGAAGGGATTCCTGAGGCAATTGCCAAAGTGCTGTGTTTCGCTTTGACGAAAATGGCTAGTGAAACAGATCGTAAAGCGTACTTAATTAATTTCTCTTCGGGCATCCAAACAATTAACCTGAAGCATTTAGGTCAAAGCATTGATTCCATTGCACAATTCTTGAAAATGAGTTTTCATGGCGGGACAGATATTTCCCTCGCCCTTGGAGAGGCATTAAACCAGCTCTATGAACACGATTATCAAGAAGCGGATGTGCTCGTGATTTCGGACTTCATCATGTATGAGTTGTCTAAAGATGTTGAGGAGCGAATGAAATTCCAACAGGTTAATCGTGGAACACAGTTTTATTCGTTAATCATCACCGAACAAGCGAATGAGGAAATTATCGATGTATTTGATCGGGTATGGCAATATAACCCAGATGAAAAGGGAATCATAGAAGCTATTTACCGCAATGTTCGTGGAGTAGCAAAACGCAAAATCTAATTAATACTGAAGGTGCTCAAATACTGAGCGAGCAGCTGAAATTGCCTTTTAGTCTGACTTGTAGCTCCGAGTATTTCCAAATGATCAGTATAAGCATTTGTCAATATCGAAAATTCGGTATTACCAGCAAGTTTGGCAATTGCCAGACCTCTAAAACACCTCCATTGTTGGTTGAAGAACAAGGGTGATTTGTCATTTGGTTTTGAATTGATCACCCGATCTAAATAATGGGTATCGTTTAGTTTATCTAAGTATGGAATACCACGATCATCAAAGAAAGCTTCAATTTCCTCTGCCACGAATAAACACTCTTCCGTCGATGATGCCGACATGCGATAGAAATTCTTATTGTGAAAATTACCGTATGATATGATGGTGGTATTGCTGTGTTGCATAAACCCAGAAAGACCTCGGGTAAATTGGTAAATGGTTTCTTCTACCCAAGTTATGCGAGATCCAAAAGTGACTTCAAATATCACCTTGTCATCATACTCTTTTGGATAGATGATGACGTTATTGAACCCGTTCGGCATCCGTTTTCTAAACTGTTTCAACTCTGGAATATAGGTGTAATATTCCCGTTTGAAGAATGGTGTCAATCGGTGAAAGAAGTCCTGTTGATTAAAATTAAGCGTTGGGTGGTTCATGTAAGGTGCTGTTAGAACGGAATCCATTTGGCTCGATGTAGCGCCCATGCTCTTTTTCGTCGATTCTCGGAGAACGAATATTCAAAATCTGACCTTTAAAATGAAGTTGCTTCCCTGCCATCGCATGGTTTGTATCTACGAGGATATAGCTTGTTGCAAGCGATAAGATCGTCCCATTGATTACCTCACCTTTTTCAGTATTTACGGCAATGAAATCTCCTTCTTCATAATTGTCAAGTGGATAACGGTGATTTGGACTTATATCATCTTTAAATACTTGAATAACAGCGTTCATATCTCGCTCACCATATGCCTGATCAGGCTTAAGGGTAAATTCGAACAGCCTGCCCTCTTCTTTCCCTAGCAACTCGGTCTCAAATGCTTCTAAAAGCGCACCAGTTCCAAACATGAATTTAAAGGGCCAATGCTCATCCATTACTTCCATAACTTCTCCAGAGGCGTCATCTTCCCTCAGTTCATACTTGATTTCAATGATTTTTCCGGACTCAACAGTTTTCATACATACAATGCTTTTAACCTGAACACGGCAAGCGCTATTTTGTTGACGTTCGGAGGGTGCAGTTTATGTTGAATATTCAAGCGGAAAGGTGACGTTTAGCCACCGTGTTTGTCATAAATTTGCCTTTCGCTGAAAGTTAGAATAGCATTTGAATGAACTATCCAGGTAATCATAATTCGAAGCTCCCCAAGGTAGGGAAGACTATTTTTAGTGTTATGACTGAGCTCGCTCAAGCTCATGATGCGATAAACCTTTCGCAAGGCTTTCCTGATTTTGAAGTAGACGGTAATCTTGTTGATTTAGTGACCAAGTACATGGTGCAAGGGAAGAATCAATATGCACCTATGGCTGGGTCAATAGAGCTGCGGGAACAGGTAACAAAGTTGGTGAGTAAACAATATTCGGCTGTTGTGAATCCCGAAAGCGAAGTGACCATTACAGCTGGTGCTACTCAGGCAATTTATACGGCAATAACTGCGGTAATTCGTGATGGTGATGAGGTGATAATATTTACCCCAGCATACGATTGTTATGCCCCGGCAGTTGAGCTTTCAGGAGGGAAAGCGATCTATGTCCCCCTAAAAAAGCCACATTACAACATTGATTGGGAAGAGGTTAAAAAAGTGATGAGCAGGCATACACGCATGATCATTGTCAACACACCACACAATCCTACAGGAACAATTCTAACTGCCCAAGATATGGCACAGTTAGAAAAAATAACTGCAGGAAATGATATCATGGTCTTGAGTGATGAGGTTTATGAAAACATCTTGTTTGATGGGTATGAACATCAAAGCGTATTGCGCTATCCTAATCTTGCTGAGCGCTCATTTGTAATAAGCTCTTTTGGGAAAACATTCCATGCCACAGGATGGAAGATGAGTTATTGCATTGCACCTGAAAACCTAATGGCTGAATTCAGGAAGGTGCACCAATATGTTGTGTTTGCTGTGAACCACCCCGTACAGTTAGCACTTGCTGAGTACCTACAAACGCCTGATTTGCTTGAAAAAACCAGTTTAATTTATCAGCATCGGAGGGATTTTTTCATAGACTCACTAAAAGGGTCGCGCTTTGAGCTAAGGCCTTCAGCTGGAACCTACTTTCAATTACTTGATTATTCGGAAATTTCTGATGAACCGGATGTAGATTTTGCAAAGCGTCTTACCCGAGAGCATGGTGTCGCAAGTATTCCGGTGAGTGTGTTTTACCACAATCCTTCAAATGGTTCGGTGCTTAGGTTTTGTTTTGCAAAATCAGAAGAGACCCTCTCACGTGCAGCTTCAATTCTTAAGTCACTCTAATTGAATTAACTTCGGTTCATGGAGGATTTAATATGCACCCTGGTTCAAGCTAATTTGGTTTGGGAAAACCCTAAGGCGAACTGCGAAAAGTTGGAAACAATGATAGCCCAAGCGCAACCAGAAACCGATGTGGTTGTCCTGCCCGAGATGTTTAATACGGGGTTCTCTATGAACCCTGAAACATTGGCTGAGCCTCCTGAGGGCGAAACGTTTCAATGGATGCGGAACCTAGCGAATCAACTCAATGCTGCCGTTACAGGAAGTGTAATTACCGTTGAAGGTAGGCACTACTACAATCGGTTGTATTGGGTTTTCCCCAATGGCGAACATCGCACTTACGATAAACGCCATCTGTTTTCACTGGCGAATGAAGGTGCGCACTATACTGCTGGAAAAGAACAGTTGCACATCGCATACAAAGGCTGGCTAATATGCCCTATGATATGCTACGATTTAAGGTTTCCAGTATGGTCTCGAAATAACGAAAGTTATGATTTGGCAATTTATGTGGCAAATTGGCCTGAACGGAGAAGTTTTCCTTGGTCGCAATTGCTGATTGCAAGAGCCATAGAGAATCAAGCGTATGTTATCGGTGTTAACCGGGTTGGAGAGGATGGGAATGGAGTAAATCACAGTGGGGATTCTGTAGCCTTGGATCCACTCGGTCATTCCGTGGTTGAAATGGAGCCTGGAATTGAAAACGTAAGAACGATAACATTGTCGTCAGCCCATCTAATGGAGGTAAGGGAAAAGTTTCAGTTTCTAAATGATCGGGATAAGTTTACCATTCACTCGGAATAGTCCAGTCTAATTCAAGGTCCCAGTTAGCGCGAACTTGAACAGGTTCATCGTAATAAACCACACGTTCAGGTTGGTTGTGTTCAGCGTAGTTTCCTGCGTCCCAAGTTCCGTTACCGTTGGCATCGTAAATCACACGAAACTGATAGGAGTTCGGCACCATCAGCGGATAAGCTAAACTGCGTGATTTTCTCAAAAATCGGGAGCTAACCAATTCACCATTTCCATCAAGTAATTCAAAAATAAGATTGCCGTTATAGCTGTCAGTATTTATAGTAAGTGCTAAGTTTCCGTAATCCTCATAAGCCTGTGTGCTGAAATTCATACGGACCGTGTCATTTTTGAGGCCATAAATATCTTCAATTGCTCCTGGTAGCAAAACCAATTGATATGCACTTGATTTTTTCCATTCGTGTTGGTATGTGAGCAATCGGTTGGCTTGAATCAGGTGTGGAACTTTGTTGGAATCGCTTAATGTAACCCCGTTGCTTGTATCTGATACTAAGGTGTCTTTTCCCTTTACAACAAACGCACGATTAAAATTCCAGGCTGCAATGGGGTGATTGGTTTCGATCTGAAAAGGTTTAAAGTAATCATGTGAAGACCCACCTCTTGCTTTTACTATTAGCTCAAAACTTGCCTTTTCCTGCTCAACACTTTTCATAAATGCGGCTTTGTCTGGAAACCTCAATTGAATGGTGTCAATTGCCCGTTGCTCGTGAATTATGGCTAACTCGAGGGAGTCATTGACCTCTGTTGCTAACCAGATTGCAAAGCTATCTTGCTCAAAAGACTCAAGATAAAGTGGAGCACTCAATGAATCGGAAATTATACGGAATGGTAAAGAGTCTGTGGAGGCAACATTTAAAGCAAGGTTAGCATAGTTCCAGTTAGAAACGTCTTTGGTTGTAACGTATTGAATGGTGTCAGGTTCTCGAAACAAGCGCAACCTTAGGCTATCATCAACCCCTAATTGAACAGGCAATTCCTTAAAAGCGATGCGTTCATTTGGAAGGTTGAATAGGTAGTCGCTGTTTTTATCACTTAAAGCGAAGATATTGTAAGTACCTGGCTTCATATACTTGAGGCTAAATTCACCTGATTCGCTAGTTCGCGTAAAGTAATTCGGACGTTCATTCCGCACTGTTGAGTCCTGTAAGTCCGCGTGTAACAACACCAATGCGTCAGGAACAGGCTTCATGGTGTAGGCGTCTTTCAGTATCCCACTGAGTTCCATGGAATCCACATAACTACCAGTAGAGAATACAAACAAATTGCTATCGAGCGGATTGCTTTCTGTAAAGTCCACAATTCCCTCTCCAAAATTTATGCTGTAAGTGGTGTTTTCCAATAACGTATCCTCAATTGTAATTACGAGTTGCTTGCCCCGTAAGCTATAATCCACTTCATGCTTAAGTGGCGGGGAAATTACCGTTTCCGTTTGAATGCTGCTAATCACAACGTATTCATCAAAATCCAATTGGATTTTTTGTTCATTAAAACCAGGTTGGAAGTTAACAGGTGAACTCCGCTCTACCTTGGGTGCTTGGGTATCTTTTTCTCCACCTGAAAGGGGGTAAGCTTGAGCGCAAGCCCAAGCCACAAATACAACGGCAAGAATTGATAGGCGATTCAAATTACTCATCTGCAAAGTGGGTTTTACTGATCAATTCCGCTATTAATTCTAAAGCCTCTAGGTCTTCTTCTGTAAAGTTGTTCAAGGAAGAGCTATCAATGTCAAGAATAAGTACAACCTCGCCTGCATCATTCAAAACAGGCACAACTACTTCTGATCGAGAAAGAGTGCTACAGGCAATATGTCCAGGAAATTCGTCTACATTGGGAACAAGAATAGACTTGCTTGAAGCCCAAGCAGCTCCGCATACGCCCCTTCCTTTTTGAATCCGTGTGCAAGCGATTGGACCCTGGAATGGGCCGAGCACCAAATGCTCCCCAATAACACGATAAAACCCAACCCATAGAAAATCAAAGGTGGTGTGGAGCGCCGAAGCGATGTTGGCGAGGTTTGCAATCAAATCAGCCTCTTCAGTTATTAATGCGGTTAACTGGTTAAGCAGAAGCGCATATTGATCCTTGCGGGACAACGCGTTGTTTGTATGTAGCTCTTGTGCCATTGGCCGCCAAAGATAATTGTTCCAGCTGGTTTTAGCGCCAGGCAACTGCTAGTGTTGCAACGTTAACTTCACGACTTCCGGCTTTTACGAGCTCATTCACCGCGGATATGGCTGTTGAGCCTGTTGTGATTACATCATCGAGAAGTAAAATACGCTTGTTTTTAATCAGGTAGGGTTCCGGACAAGTAAATATCGAGTTTACATTTTCATTGCGTTCCCAAACATTCTTTTTCGTTTGCGAGCTTGTAGCCGTATTCCTGACAATAGCATGGGTAAGAAGTTGAGCATTGGTGAGCTGGCTGGCAACTCCTGTGCCTATAAGTGCAGCTTGATTAAAACCACGTGATTTAAGTTTCGTTGGGTGAAGCGGAATTGGAATAATAACATCAGTTTGTCTGAAGGTGTAGTTCTGAGCAAGTACTTGACCCATCCACTGGCCGAGGGTTATGCCTATTTGCTGATTACCATGGTATTTGAATTGGTGCATGATGCGCTGCAGAAAAGAAGACTTGCGAAAAAAATAATGAGCTGTAGCGCGCTTAACTGGGGCTTTACTCCAAAAAAGGCGTTCTACAAAATTGCCACCATAAGACTCGAAATGGGTGCGAGGCAAATGAATGCGGCAGGTTGTGCAGATGGACTTTTCTCCATATTCCAAAGGTGTTTTACATCCAGCGCATTTGGCAGGGTAGAGTAATGACAGAAAATCTTTTATCATGGTAGGTGGTGGCGAAAAAGTTTAGCTTTGTGTGGTTCACATACGTTGACCTAAAGTTATGGAAAACACAGAAAACCTATCGGATCAGCCCCAAGATCAACAAACAAAGGGGAAACGACTTAATTTAATCATGATGGTGCTCCTTTTGCTGTTAGCAGGGCTAGGGGTCTATCTAGGTGTACAGAACCGAAACCTCAAACAGCAGCTCGAAGCGTGTGGGGCAGAGTCGGGTGAGTTTGAAGCTGAGCGCGATCAAGTAGTGTCGGATCTTGAAGCTATGCGCGATCAATACAGCCTGTTGGAAACCTCAAACGATACGCTCAATGAGGCCCTAATTGCAGAAAAAGCAAAGGTTGAAAAGTTGCTCGAAGAAGCAAAAAACAACAAATGGAATATTTATAAGCTCAAAAAAGAGGCGTCTACGCTACGGGATATTATGAAGGGATATGTGCGAACAATAGATTCGCTGAATACCTTAAACGTGGAGCTGCGCGCAGCAAATGCAGATGTTAATCGCAAGTTAAACGAAGAAGCTTCTAAGAATGAAGAGTTGGCTGAAACGAATGATCAATTGTTGGATAAAGTAAAGTTAGGTGCGCGCATTAAATCACTTTCCATAAATGCTGTAGGGCAACGGGTACGCAATAATGGTATTCATAAAGAAACAGATCGTGCAAGTAGGGTTGAAAAGATTCGAACTTGTGTTACCCTAATGAAGAATGAAGTAGCTGAATCAGGAGAGAAAGACGTTTACTTGCGTATTATTACTCCTTCTGGAAAAGTGCTAGCAGAAAGCAGTGACGCTTCAAATATGTTTGAATTTGAAGGAACAAAAGGCCTTTACAGCGCTGTTAAAACCATCCAGTATGAGAATAAACAGCTTGATGTTTGCCTTTATTGGGATGTAGCCAATGAACTTCCAGATGGAGAGTTTACAGCTGAGGTTTACATTGAAGGGTATAAATCTGGAACGTCGAACTTTACACTGCGTTAAAAAGGTTTATTTGGCATTGAAAGTATTCATGGTTCGCTCAAGACCAATGGTGCCAAATGAGCGGATGGCCTCTACGCATAAATCCATGCGCTCTGGAAGTGTTGTTTCTTCTTGCTTATTCCACTTTCCAAGTACATAATCAACCTGATTTCCCTTATAGAAATCGTCGCCTACACCAAATCTCAGTCTCGGGTAGAGGTTGTTACCCAGCACTTCTTCAATGTGCTTAAGGCCATTATGACCACCTGAGCTTCCTTTTGCCCGTATTCGGATCTTACCAAAAGGCAAGTTAATGTCGTCGGTAATAACGAGTGCTTGTTGAGGAGTGAGTTTTTCCTGTTGTAACCAATATCGAAGTGCTTTTCCCGATAAGTTCATGTACGTTGTGGGCTTGATCAGCACATACGTGCGGCCTTTGAACTTATATTCTGCGCGGTTGGCATAGCGTTCATGAGAAAAAAAAATACCCGATGACTCTGCGAGCTCATCGAGTATTTTAAAACCAATATTATGTCGCGTGTCAACGTATTCAGAACCGATGTTGCCTAGGCCTACAATCAGGTACTTCATGTTGTCAGCTTTTAAGTTGATTATTCCGCAGCTGCTTCCGCAGTTTCCTCTTCCGCGGCTTCTTCTTCAACTTCATCAACAGCTCCACGAGCCATTTTTACAGCTACTACTACGTTGTTGATTGCATCTAAGAATTCAACTCCTGGTTCGCTGAGATCAGCTACCTTAATTGAACGCCCAATACGCAACTTTTCAATGTCTATGGTAATGTTCTCAGGAAGAGCAGACACTTTACCACGTACTTTCAGCTTACGCAATGGATTACGCAATTTACCACCATTCAATACACCAATTGCACTACCTTCCAATGCAACAGGAAGTTGAACAACAACCTCTTTGTTGTCAGAAACTTCTAAGAAGTCCATGTGCAACAAGTTGTCTGTTACCGGGTGAAATTGCTTTTCTTGAATAACCGCATCGTGCTTTTCCCCATCCAAGTCAAGGGTTACCTTATAGGTGTCTGGAGTGTAAACAATTTTATTGAATTGTACAGCGTCTGCTGAAAAGTGAATAGGCGCTTCGCCTCCGTAAAGCACACAAGGTACTTTATTAGCTCTTCTCAATTCTTTAGCATCTTTAGTTCCGATGCTAGCTCTTTTCGAGCCGTTGATTGAAGTCGTTTTCATTACTACTTTGTTTATGTCTAATGCTATATAATAAAGTTTGAACTAATTGATTCATGTGATGCCACACGTCCAATTACATTCGCAAATAACTCTGCTACTGAAAGCACTTTAATTTTAGGAGATTCTTGCTTTAAAGGAATCGTATCTGTTACGATAAGTTCTGTAAGTTGAGACTTTTCCAAGCGGTCATAAGCCGGTCCTGATAACACAGCGTGCGTGCACATTGCCCTAACGCTTTTAGCTCCGTTCTCCATCATCAGATCGGCTGCTTTGGTGAGAGTGCCTGCCGTGTCAATGATGTCATCAACAAGCAGTACGTCTTTACCAGCAACATCACCAATCACCAGCATGTCCTGTATTTCATTTGCAACACGACGCTGCTTGTAACAGATAGCTAGCTCCAAATCTAGGTACTTAGCGTATGCGTTTGCTCGCTTTGTTCCACCAGTATCTGGTGCAGCCATTACTAGACTGGTCAAATCAAAATGCGATTTTACATAGGGCAAGAAAATGGTAGATGCATACAAGTGATCTACAGGGACTTCGAAAAACCCTTGAATCTGATCTGCGTGTAAATCCATTGTCATGATACGTGTAACGCCAGCAGCGGTAAGCATGTTAGCAACAAGCTTAGAGCCGATAGCCACACGCGGCTTGTCTTTGCGGTCTTGACGCGCAAATCCAAAATACGGTAATACGGCAACGATATTCTTAGCACTCGCACGCTTTGCGGCGTCGATGAGTAGTAATAATTCGAATAAGTTGTCCGCCGGTGGAAAAGTAGGTTGGATAATGAAAACCTCACAGCCACGTACAGTTTCTTCAAAACTTGCCGTGAATTCACCATCGCTAAAGCGTTGCATGGTTGCTTGGCCCAAATCCTTGCCATAAGCTTTAGCTATGCCAGTGCCCAAGGTTGGATGTGCCGATCCTGCAAATATTTTTACTGTCTTGTTCATATGCGTTTCCACCCCCTAAAAAGGGCTGCAAATTTAACGATTAATATCTTATTAATCCAAACGGAATTCGTGCTGAAATCGTAAATTTTCAGTGAGTTACGCAAAGAAACGGGTTTTTATCGAGAGAGGTTGAAAAAAACCTACAGCAGAATAGATTTTTATATTATTTTCGCGACCCGTCTCCAAGAGATATGCGCCCGGGTGGCGGAACTGGTAGACGCGCTGGATTCAAAATCCAGTGGTAGCAATACCGTGCGGGTTCGATTCCCGCCCCGGGTACAGAAAGCCTTCTTAATGAAAATTGAGAAGGCTTTTTTTGTTTATTTAACATGGCATAACGTAATATTCGTTAGTAATTTTCAAAAAAATCTTTATCAAATAGCGAGTAGTTGAATTTTTGGCTCAAATGGATAGCTTTCGTTTTGGAAGTATTATCACTAT
>CBFIEM010000007.1:0-165017 GCA_965661625.1 Salibacteraceae bacterium | reverse complement strand
GAACGGCCTATTTAACGGAGAGCCTGCTCCTGTAGGTGCCTATTCATACCGGCTCTTTTTACGTCCAATTGATTCAGACAATGAAACCATCGAAAAGTTTGGTTCTGTTCAGTTGATTCGATAGGTGTAGACTTAAAGCGTCAGACAAAGGATTTATACATTCACCTTCCCGACTTTATCTTTCCGTTCGCCCTTAGCTGATTGATCAACATGAAGTCAGCAATAACTAAAGCTGCCATTCCTTCAACAATAGGAACTGCCCGTGGAACTACACAAGGGTCATGTCTACCTTTTGCTTCCAAGGTCACAGGTACACCTTTTTTCGATAGTGTTTGTTGAGCTTTGCCTATTGTTGCAACTGGCTTAAAGGCTATATCCACAACCACTTGCTGCCCATTTGAGATGCCTCCTTGAATTCCACCTGAATGATTAGATCGTGTAGCAACAACTCCATCGGTCTCAATAAACTCATCGTTGTGCTCTGATCCGAGCATTTCAGCGGCAGCAAAACCACTTCCAAATGAAACACCTTTGACAGCGTTAATGGTCATCATTGCATGTGATAAACGGGCATGTAGCTTATCAAATATAGGTTCTCCTAAACCGACAGGAACATTATCAATAACTAGCCTGATTTGTCCACCTAGACTATCACCTTCATGAGCAGCCTGTTCAATAATGCTAATCATTTGCTTTGCTACCTCAGCATCGGGGCATCGAACTAGGTTTACTTCAACATTGGATGTTATAACAGAACTCGGATGGTGCTCCATTTCAATAGGCCCAACTGCGCTGGTGTAGGCGGTTGCACGAACTCCAAATTGTCCAACAAACTGTTTAGCAATTGCTCCAGCTGCTACCCAATTTGCCGTTTCACGAGCACTACTTCTGCCTCCTCCTCTAAAATCCCGAATACCAAATTTCTGATCGTAAACGTAATCGGCGTGAGAAGGTCTATAAACGTCCTTAAGTTCCGAGTAATCTGTTGAACGCTGATCCTTGTTGTACATGATAAAACCTATAGGCGCTCCTGTTGAAACTCCTTCAAAGACACCACTGAGTAGGGTTATGGAGTCAGACTCCTTCCGAGCCGTAGTAACATGTGACTGTCCTGGTTTGCGCCGATCCAACTCCTGCTGGATTAATTCTTCATCAATCGTCACCCCAGCTGGCAAACCACTCAAAATACCGCCAATTGCAATGCCATGTGATTCACCAAAAGTTGATAAGACCAATTGATCTCCAAATGCATTTTCTTTCATATCTTCAAAGTAACAATTGCCATCGCGTTTTTCACATTTGAGAGGTAAATTATTTTTAAGGTTGTATTTCGACGATTTCCCAGTAAACATTATGTCGTCCGCATACGTCGCATAAAGTAGTTATAACGCTATGAATCATTCAGATTAAATACCTTAGCACAATATATGATCATCATGAGATATCTGCTTTCCTTCTTATTTCTGCTTGACGCTTTTGTAAGTGTTGCTCAGTATACTACCGTTGGTACAGCAACAAGTACTGGGAACAGTTGTTACCAGTTAACCAATAATACAACCTCACAAAATGGTTCAGTATGGAATAACCAGGCTATAAACCTCAACCAATCTTTCGATCTTTATTTCGAAGTAAATCTTGGTAGTAATAATGGTGGAGCCGATGGAATGTGTTTCGTATTACAACCTCAGCCTACTGCCACAGGAATTGGTGGTGGTGGAATTGGTGCCCAGGGAATAAGTCCTTCAGTTATGGTTGAAGTTGATACCTGGAATAATGGAAACAACAATGATATCGCAGTAGACCATGTTGGTATTCTTAGTAATGGAGTTATGGATCACAATTCCGCAAATGGTTTAGCCGGCCCCATTCAAGCCGCAGTATCAAATGGAAACATTGAAGATGGTCAAAATCATGATCTCCGCATCAAATGGGATGCAGGCGCCAATTTACTTGAGGTGTATTTCGATTGTGATTTACGTTTACAGTACACTGGAAATATCGTGAATCAATTTTTTAATGGTAACCCAACTGTCTATTGGGGAATGACCGCTTCAACAGGAGGTGCTTTTAACGTGCATTCTTTTTGTGTTTCCAGCCTCAATACAAACTTAAGCGGATCATCTTCAGATCAAGTATTATGTCTCGGAGATAGCATCGAAATAAGTGCCCCTGTCGTGAATTCTACATCTACATACCTCTGGACACCAAATATTAATATAAGCTCTACAGGTTCATCTACACCAACGGTTTGGCCAACATCAACAACCGATTACATTGTAAACATTACTGATGCATGTTATTCTATTGTTGATACCATTACCGTTGAAGTTGTTACGCAATTCGATGCAAGCTTTGACCTTCAAGATTCATTATGCATTTATGATTCCCCTGTATTTGCAGATCCTCTGCTCGACTATGGAATCTTTTCTGGAACCGGTATAACGGAAACTGGACAATTTGATCCGGATTCAAGTGGGGTTGGAACGTTTACCATTAATTATGATATCACTGGTAACTGTGCCAATAGTTCTAGTCAATCCATTACCGTTATTGATCGTCCAATTGCCGATATCATTGCTCCAGAGGAAATTTGTCTATCGGATACAGTTACCCTTACCTCCTCAAATCCCGGGGGAAGTTGGCTGGGCCCCGCAATAAACCAACAAACGGGGTTTTATACCCCACTGCAAGTTGGAGTGGGAACCTACCAAGTAGTTTATGTTGTTAATGAATTTTGTTCCAATACAGATACAGTTCAAATTCGCCATATTACTCCGTTTGAGCCTGTTGCACCTCCAGCACAAGCTATTTGCGCCGGAGATACCCTTGCATTAAATGCCTCACTAAACAATTTATCGGGGAATAGCATTTACGCACCTACATACCAATGGACAGGCGGTGGCATTATTGCAGATACAAACCCAGGCGGATTTGACGCGAATATTGGACCAGGTGTATATGTTATGACCGTAAGTGCAAGTACTCCTTCAGGCTCATGCTCAGGCATTGATAGTGTTGAAGTTACTGTTTACCCTTTGGCTGATACTGATTTCCCAGCTGGTGCCTTTTGTGCGGGAATAACCACGAATTCGCCGATTTTAGCCAATACCCCAGGAATTGGTACATGGTCCGTAAATCCAATTACGCCTACAACTGTTTCATTTAGTCCGACTAACTTTATTCCAGCAAATGTTGGCATTGGTAGTTGGGAACTCACATATACTATCACAGATGCAGCTTCTGCCAATGGATGTGGAAACAGCAGTACTGACACCATTTACGTCGTTGAAGCTCCTGAAATGCCCGAGGTTGAGGTTCCAGTACTTTGTGTTGGTGACTCCATTCTTTTTGAGGCGACTGGCGGTGGAGAGGGTGAAATTGAGTGGTTCGTATCCGATACTCTTGCAGGGACTGGCGAAGCATTGGGTTTTGGAACTGCAAATTCGGCAGCTGTGGGATCCTCATTTCAAGTAGCTGTTCATGAAAACAACTTGGGCTGTATTGGAGCAGCCAATGAGTTTACTGTTGTGCTTAACCCAAGTCCACTTGCAAACTTTTCCATTCCTGCTGATACGTTTACAGCACCCGCTACCATCCCTTTTACAAATACCAGCCAAGGAGGAAGTACATATAATTGGACATTAGGAGGCAGTACGAGTACTGAAGAAAACCCAACCCAACGTTTCTCTGGTGCAAACACTTATGTGCCCGTTACACTTGTAACCACCAATGAATTTGGCTGTAAAGACACCGTTACATACGGGTTCTACTTGGAGAACGCCGCTGTTCTATTTAACGTTCCTAATGTGTTCACCCCGAACGGAGATGGTTGTAACGACTTCTTCGGAATTGGGTCCGGATCATGTGGCGGGAATGGCATCGATTATTTCGTATCTAATTTCAAGGATTATACAGCGTCCATTTATAACCGTTGGGGAAGAGAAATAACGACATTTGGTCCCGGAGAATTTTGGACAGGAGAAGATCATGCCGAAGGGGTCTATTTTTACGTAATTGAAGCAACAGGCTATGATGAGCGTCTTTATACTGTTAAAGGAAACGTTCAGCTATTGCGCAATGAATAAATCAATAATTGTTTTTGAGTGATGAAGAACCAATGGTATACATGCATTATTTGCTTGGCTTTTATAGTAGTTGGGTGCAATGAATCAGCTCCAATTTCTAGCCATAAGCCATCCGCTTCTTCACTTCCTACATCCTCTGAAAAGTCAGAATACCTGTCGCAAGAAGTCGTTCAAGTTGGTGCTGACTCCTTGAGTGAGCAAGCAGAAATACCAGTTGAAACTGCGTTGAATGGCAAGTGGGTTATTCAACGCATAAATGAAACCGATTCACTAAAATACTCAGGTACAGCGCCTTACATCGATATAAATGGGGACACGAGTTATTCAGCATATTTAGGCTGTAACAACCTCCAGGGGTCATTGCATGTAACTCCTGAAACACTCCGTTTTTCACATGGTCCTATGACAGCTAGAGCTTGTGACCCATCGAATAGTGAGTCTGAATTAAGAACAGGTTTGTTTTACGAATTTGAATGGATGATAGCAAACGATAAGCTAACGCTCACGTCTTGCGAAGGACAAACTGAAATTGTACTCCAAAAACAACTTTGATGCGCTATTTTTTCACCGTCATTCTAACCACCATGAGTCTGCTCACTTTGGGACAAAACGGGTGTGGATATACCGAGTTTAGGCAGTTTGACTTTTGGATTGGTGAATGGAGTGTTTCTGACACCAATGGCAAGCGTATTGGAAAGAATGAAATTGTTGCCTTGGAGGACGAATGTGTACTCCAAGAGCATTGGCAATCTAAAAAAGGAACAACTGGAACAAGTATCAACTTCTTCAACAAAACAGAAGGCATGTGGAATCAAATTTGGGTAGATAACTCAGGAAATTCCCTCAAGCTTCATGGTGGATTTTTTGGTGGGAAAATGGTCATGAGAAGTGAAGTAATTCCCTTTGCAGAAGGAGATTACATGCATGAAATAAGTTGGACGCCCCAAGATGATGGATCGATTCATCAGGTTTGGAATACCCTTACTCCGGGCGGAGAATACAAGAAAACACTCTTTTATGGAGTTTACGAACGTCGTTAATACGATGTAGTTACATGAGGTGAGACAACCAAAATGTAATCTGCCCTTCCGCTCAAACCCTCATTCCAAGCCCCATGTTCTTCTAGCGTAGTTGACAATGAAATGACTTTTGTAGAAGGTTCATAAGACTTCAAATACCAATATATTCCGCCTTGATTTGCGCTGTGATAGTCTCCTTGATAGTGAATAAATGTTCCTGGTTCATGATCGGCGATTCCCTTTAAAATAAAATGCGCCATTGTAGCATCTTTACTCGCTTGGGCTTGAACAAGTTTCGTCATGTCCATTCCACCTCCATGCCCCATTCCCATTTCCATCATTTCTTTATATCCCGGTGCATCAGCGTCAAAAGGAAAAGGTATAGGAGCCATCCAGCTATATGCTAGATCGCTCAGCTCATCTAATCCCTCCAATCCTGCTCGTGATATCAAAGAAGCATACCTTCTCGGGATGTTGGTAGCGATGAAGGGCAGTTGGTGAGCTTTCGCAAACTCAATGAGTGGCTTATAGTCTGTTTTATAGTTATTCCATTGCTTAGCTTCCTCCGTCCAATGGGCTTCCTTTATAGTACCTGCCAAATACTCATCTAAAATGAGCTGATTATCCGCCTCAAACATTTCGGCGCCCAAAACAATACTCGAGTCCAATTCATACAAAGCTTTGGTAACCGTTACTTGCATCCAATGGGCTATGGGATTATTATGTAATTCACCCAACAAGACCACGTCAGCTTGATTCATAACTGCTACCATTTCTTCTACAGAAACCTCCTCACCATCAGCCGTGTAAAGCTGATAAGCTTTAATGCTTTGTCCAATACTAACGGTACTTAAAAAAGCTAATCCGAATGCTATACTCCATTTTTTCATGGCCTAAAGGTAATATATCATTCGAGGTTCGTTTTGTTCTTTAGGGTTCTTAGTTACATTTGTCGTATGGTTAATGAGCCTTACATTGTAGGTATCGCTGGCGCAAGCGCCTCGGGGAAGACCTCGTTCTTAAAAGAGTTGAAGGAAGCTATGCCAAAGGGCTCGGTTTGTATCATTTCTCAGGATAATTATTACAAACCACTGGAAGAACAAGAGAAAGACGAAAATGGAGCCGTCAATTTTGACCTTCCTACGAGCATAAATCGTGTTCAGTTTTATAGGGACTTGATAAAAATCAGACGTGGCGAATCAATTACGATCAAAGAATACACGTTCAATAATAAGAAAAAGGTCCCTGGCAAACTCATCGTAAAGCCAGCTCCCATTATTGTGATGGAAGGACTGTTCATTTTCCACTATGAGGAAATTCGCAAAGCCTTGGATCTAAGGTTATTCATAGATGCACAAGAGCATATAATGTTTAACAGGAGGTTGAAGCGAGATCGTGAAGAACGCGGATATCCAGAACGAGAGGTTCGCTATCAATGGGAAAACCATGTCATGCCTTCTTATAAAAAGTTTTTACAGCCTTACCGTGAAGATTGTCACGTTATCATAACCAATAATTCCCATTACTCAAAAGGATTAGCTGTACTGGTTAACCACTTGAAGGCCCAACTACCTGAAGACTATAGTGAACGCTATGTACTAGAAAAAATACCGGCAGAATCGCTTAAAAGCTAGGACAGGGAACCATCAAAAACCTGCGCTTTCTTCGTTTGGGTTTGAACCATTCATAAGCCAAGCTGAGTTCATGCGATCCGCCTGTATTTCCCCATAAGGTAGAAACCGTAATGTCATAAGAATAGCCCATCTTCCACCGGTCGTAATGATAACCGGCCATAAACACTACAGCATCTTGATTAATGGGGCTTGCATCATTGTCTTTTCCAATAGGTATTCCGCGATACCAAACACCCGCAACAAACGGCTTGTAATACCAATAAGCTCCTATGTCTATTTGATCCCAATTTTTCTGAGCCTTATAATTACCTGCAAAAGTTAAACTACTTACCGTTTCTTTTCCCCGTGTTTGCTTTACAATCACGTTATACCCCACATGCACCGAATGCTTAGCCGGCAGCCTATTTTCGTCTCCAAGTAATGAGTTATTTGGTTGGTTTAAATGCAATACACTGTACCCAAACCAGAAATGATCGCTAAACAACACTCCTCCTGCTCCAACATCCATATACTGTATACGCTCAGCAATTGCACCTGTAGCAACACTTTGCTGAACTCCTGTTACCAGTTGATCGCCAAATGTGAGTCGTGCGAAATCAATATCACGAATGCTGTAGGCCATACTCATAGCAGGACGAACAGCGAGCTTTCGGGTTAAACGAATGGTATACGAATACGCTCCACCTACCTGTGTAAACCTCAACCCACCACTTCCTGCCCTGTCGTAATGTACAAACGCGGCAACACCACTATTCAAGTCTTGCACGTTCGCATCATAGGCTGCACTATAAGAAACAAATGCACCAGGTATTGCTGGCCATTGGTTGCGGTAATTTAATGTAAAACGATTCCCCGCATTATTTCCTGTAAAACCGGGATTTGTGTAAATCGGATTCGCATAGAATTGCGAATACTGAGGGTCTTGGCTTACAACAAGCCCTCCCACAACTACGAAAAACAGCATCAATAAATAATCCCTCATCGCAATAACGTCAAATCTCCTACCACCGTTTCCTCTGATCCGTTAATAAAACGCACTTCCGCTTTGTACACGTAAACATCTTGCTGACATAGTTCTCCGCGATAATATCCATCCCATCCCTGCTCAACATCGTACGTTTCAAACATGACTTCACCCCACCGATTATAGATGAGTAAATGGTATTCTACTACACCTTCACTCACAGGGAAAAATATACTGTTTTCAATGTTGTTTTGCCCGTAATAACCGCCGCTTGAGCCTAAGGGGTCTGGCGTGAAAACGTTAGGATAGGTAATATCCCCACCACCTTCAGCAATAACTGGGTTGATTGCTACAAAGGTATCTGCACAACCAAATTCATTATCAACAATTAAGGTGACGGTGTATGCTCCAACTTCACTATATCGATGTTGAGGAAACTCCTCTTGACTTGTGTTGCCGTCGCCAAAATCCCAGAAAAAGGATGTGGCATTACCAGACTGATTAAAAAACTGAACAGCTTGCAATGGAACACTCACAACTTCAGGCCTAAAATCAAAAAATGCGTTAGCATTCGGATGAACAATTACCGAATCTACCTTAACCATGGTAGATGTTCCGTTTTCTCCAACCACGGTCAACGACACCGTGTAAACACCTTCATTGTTATAGGTGTATACAGGGTTTTCAGCCACTGAAGTATTACCATCTCCAAACCCCCAGAACCACGACGTAGCATATTGGCTGGTGCTGAGAAACTGAATTGTAAGCGGTTCAAAACCCTCGCCAGACCCTATAAAACTAGCCACAGGTGGAGGCGCCAATATGGTTATTGCCTGTGATGCTGTATCGCTACAAAACGCGTTCGCAATTATGGCAGTAATGGTGTACTGCCCCCATGTGCCATAATTTATTGTTCCTGGCTGAATCGTCGTACTTGTATTCCCATCACCAAAGCTCCAATTGTAATTCCACGTTCCATTTGTTGTGTTGGTAATCGTAACGGCATTTGAGGGCCACGTCTGCAAGGTAGGATTTGCAGAAAACAGTGCTATTGGTTGCGGAAATACTTGAATATTTCTTACTAATGTATCCGAACAGCCAAATGCGGATGTAGCAACTAGGGTTAGTTGATACGTGGTATCAGTGGCGCCTGAATACTGGTAACTATGATTTGGGCTGGCAGTTACAGCAGTTGTGCCATCGCCAAAATCCCATAAATAGGTAACAGCTCCTTGTGATGTATTGATAAACTGAACATCCAACGGACTACACCCTATTGAATCTCCTGTAAAATCTGCTACAACAGGCGGATATACGGTCAAATTTTGGGTAGCTGTATCCGCACACCCTTCTACAGTTTCAGCGATTAGAGTCAAATCATAGGTGATCGGATTTACAGATGTATTGACATAGGCCTGATTGAATGCTGTAGCTGCCGTATTGGAGGTTGTCCCATTTCCAAAATCCCATTGATAACTATCCGCTCCAATACTTCCGTTTGTAATTGCCACAGACACAGGAGTACATGCAGTTTGCTGACTTAATGAGAAAGTGGATATGGGGGTGTTAAAAACCGTAATATCCTGTGTAAGCGTATCTGAGCAACCATGAATTGAGGTTGCAACAAAAGCAATTGAGTAAACCGTATCCGAAATGCTGTTGTTGATAAATGTAGTTATGGGATTCGGGTTCGAACTGGTTGTGCCATTGCTAAAGTCCCAGAAATAGCTCGAAGCACCACTGCTTGTATTTGTTAATTGCAACGTGTGCGGACTGCAGCCATCTTGACCTCCTGAAAAGGAGGCCGTAACAGGAGGGAATACCTCTATTGGTATCACAAGGGTATCGTTGCACCCTTCAACTGTTGTTCCTACTAGGGTAACGTTAAAAAATTGAGGGGTATTCCCCGTATTTGTGAACGTATGACTGTAAGAAGCTGCTGTGCTGGTAAATGTTGTTCCATCGTCCATGTCCCAATTCAAGCCATCCATACCCGTTGAGGCGTTTGAAAAAGTAACTTCCAAAGGAGTACACCCTGAAATAACTGAAGGCGTGGCGTTTACAAGTGGAGTATTGAAAATGGTTATGGGCAACATAATGGAGTCCGAACATCCATATTGAGATGAGGCCTCCAACTCAACCAGGTAAGTGGTATCAGCAATTATTGGATTGGTAAAAATGTGTGTTGGATCAGGATCCACTGAAGTAATACCATCTCCAAACTCCCAGAAGTAAGCATTAGCTCCAGTTGATTGGTTTGTAAGGGAAATAGTACGAGGGGAGCATCCATCTGCCAAGCCACTGAAATTAGCCGTAATAGGCGGAAAAACAGTTAAGTCGATGGAAGTCGTATCGTTACATCCTTCCGCCGTGTATGCGAATAAGTTAATCGTATAAACCTCGGGCTGAAGCGTGGTATTGGTATATGTGTTGGCAATAAACTGGGCGGTAGAACTACTTGCTGTATTATCTCCAAATTGCCAAAGCAAACTATCGTAGCCAAAAGATGTATTATTAAAAGTCACATTAACCGGTGTACAACCTTGAAGCGTACTTATGGTAAAATTGGATTGTGCAGTGTTAAAAACCTCAATTTGGCTGAATGAAGTGTCGGCACAGCCAAAGTTTGAACTCGCGATTAGCGAAATCGCATAAACCGTATCAGCGGTCCCCGTGTACGTATAGTTCTGTGTTGGTTGAGCGCTTGTGCTAGCAGCACCATTCCCAAAATCCAAGAAATAGGAAGTAGCACCCAGTGAATTGTTTTGGAATGCTACCGGGATCGGACTGCACCCGGAGCTATCGTGATCAAATGAAGCCACTACCCTAGGACGCACTGTAACCACTTGATTATTTGTATCATAACATCCGGCATTTGTAGCAGCTATTAAAGAAATTGGGTAATCAACTTGCTGTTGGGTTTGACTGTCAAAGATTTGCTGAAACGACTGGACTACGGTTGTATCTAAACTTCCGTTTCCAAAGTCCCAATAATAATTATCCGCCCCCGTTGAGAGGTTTTGAAAACTCCTTGTGAGCTCAGGACAACCGATGTTGTTGGTCATTGAAAAGTCTGCCGTAGGATTTGGAAAAACCACAACATCACGGTAGGTAGTATCCGAACATCCAAAAGGAGAAGTAGCAATTAGCTCAACTGTAAATACTTGGTTGTTTGTTGTATTGTTCACAAAAACATGGGTTGGCGATGGACCTGTAGATGTGGTTCCATCACCAAAATCCCATTGGTATTGAACAGCTCCAACAACAGCCGGAAAATTGACCAAAACGGGCGAACACCCTGAATCGGGGTTTGTGCTGAAAGGAAAAATTGGTTCGGGATAAACTGAAACTACTTGATTTGCTGTGTCTACACACCCATTGGCTGAACTTACAATCAACGAGACGTTGTAATTGGTAATAAATAAGGATTGATTTTGAAATATGTGGGTGGGGTTTTGCAAGGTACTTCCTGTTGAATCTCAAAAATCCCAAGTCCAATTAGTTGCAGCATTTGATGCATCTGTGAAGTTTACTGAGATTGGTCCACAATTAGGAGTTGCATTGGAGGTAAATGAAGCTTCTGAAACACCGAATACTTTAACAGATTGATAAGCAGTATCGAAACAACCGAATGTAGTTCCTACAATCAAGCTCACATCATAGGTGGTATCAGTTGTTGTGGGATTATCAAAAAAGTAAGTGGGATCTGACTGTGAACTGGTGTTTCCATCACCAAACTGCCAAAAATAAGTGTCGGCCCCTTGAGATTGATCACTGAACAGCACTTCAAGAGCAGGACATCCCGCACTATCACTCATGCTAAACGCAGCCGAAGGCTGAGGGGGAACACGTAATGAATCTTGAAGTGTATCAGAACAATGTGCGGTGGAAACAATAAGTTCTATGGGGTATTGAATCGAATCTAAATAGGTATTCACTGGGTTTTGTAATGTACTTGTACTTCCATCTCCGAAATCCCAAGACCAGTTAATTATTGGGTCATTGGGAAAGTGTGTTGATTGATCTGTAAAAACTGCCGCTGAGTTTTGGCAAAAATTAGTAGGTGTAAATGCTGCAACTGGAGTTTCATAAATAGAAATAGTTTGAGTCTCCGAATCAAGACAACCATTTGCATGTTGGACGGTAAGTTGAACAGATGCATCTCCAATGTTAGTATAGGTCTGATTGGGTGGGTTGGGGCCAAATGAAAAACTTCCATTTCCCAAGTCCCATGTCCAAGTTACGGCGTCGGTTGAATTATCCGTAAACTGCACAGTTAAACTATCGCAGCCCTCATCATCACTTAAGTTAAAAGAAGCTGTTGGGCTTGGCAAAACATGTAAAGGAACATTCGCAGTATCAAAACAGCTCGCTGAACCTCCTGCTATATTTGCAACTAAGAAGATGTCGTAATCGCCACTGTTATTGTACATGCGTGTTTTATTATTACCATTTAAATTCTGAAATCCATTGCCCAAGTCGAAGTTCCAGAAATAGTTGTTCGCTCCCTGAGATGATTGATTGAAGAACGTGACCTGATCACCCTCACAAATGGTGTCGTCGCTAATGGTTATATCAGCTAGCGGAGGAGGTACAATATCAATCGTAATATAGGCTGTGTCTCGCCCGCAAATGTTAGAATCAATAAGCATTACATCATAGCTCCCTAACCCGGGATAGGCCAACGTATACCCGGGCCTCGCTGGTGGATCAAAAGGCTGCCAATTAATGATGGAGTCATAACCTAGTCCCCAGTAATCCCCAAAATTCCAGTACTCGTAGCGCTGCGCTACATTCCCTTCTTGGAAACAATTCTTATCGGTAATATTCTGAAGTTGAACAACCGTATCTGGATAACACAGCAAGATTGCAGAAGCTTGAATTTCAGCATCATCGATATCCCATATTTGAATAGGAAAGAATTGCGCTGATGTTGGATTTCCGAATGAACAATAGTTTTCAGCTGTCAGGGTAACCATAGTTTCACAATCCACCTGATCCCTCGGGTAAGTATGGGTCATGGTGTCCCCTTCATTGGTATAATCGAATGTTTGAATTGGACTACCATCGCCAAAATCCCATTGAAAAACAGTTGTTGGCGAAACATCAGTACTGCTATTTACGAAGTCAATATCACCAGGAGCGCAAACTTGAGTTACGCCACCCAGTGGAATCTGAATGGATGCATTAACAGGTTCCTCAAGAACTACCACTCCGTTAATAACGCAACCTGTGGAGAGGTCGGTAATGGAGATGTTAAAGGTGTCAATTGTAGCCGAATATAAATGCGTAATAAAGTTTGGTGGAACAAGGCCGGGACCGGTGGTCAAGGGAGAGCCATCTCCCCAGTCAATTGAATAATTACCAAGGGTATCATTACTCTGAATAAAAATTGTAAAGTCTCCTCCTGTACAGGAAATAAAGTAGGGGTTGTCTTGGGGCACGCCAAACCCATCATTAATCTGAGGGCATTGTGCTAGTGCGTTACTAGCAAACAAAAAGTTGGCGAAAAGAATCCAGGTGGCTATTCTTTTCATAATTCAAGGGGTTGATTAAGTAGTCTCCATAAATAGACGTATTGTTGGTGCCCACAGTTGTGTATCTAAACGAAAAATCAGTTAAATCAAACGATCATCTTCGCGGGGTAAAAGTAATGCATAAAATTTAAGGTGCGAAGTCAGGGTTTGACAAAAACACTGAGTCAGTTAAGGTTAAAAGAAAATTCTCGAGGTCAATTTTCTCTTGGTTTGTTAAATTCAACTGTCCACCTGGTCTATTTGTTTTTTGCATAGTAGGGTCAATATTCGGTGAATTTACCTCTACCGAGTCGCTGTAAAAGTTTATTACTTCTGCTAACGTTTCAAACCTGCCATCGTGCATAAAAGGGCCTGTTACTGCAATGTTTCTCAATGTTGGCGTTTTAAATTTTCCATTATCAGTAGGATTATTCGTTACTGCGCCTAAGCCTAAATCAGTTAGAACGAGGTCTAATCCATTGTTATGGAATTGATTATCTGTAAATAGCCTACCGCCGGCATGACAATGAAAGCAATCACCACGCTCACTATTGAAGATTTGTTGTCCCCTTCGTTCAGATTCAGATAACAATACTTCACCCCGTAAACTTTGATCAAATTTAGAATCGCCTGAGATCAACGTGCGCTCAAACTGCGCCAAGGCCTTTGCAACGATCAGAGAGTCTATAAACGAGGTTCCAAAAGCGGCTTTAAATAAGCCCGGATAAGCTGGGTCGCTGTTAAGTTTACTCATGGCATCTGGCCATGTTTGATGCATTTCAATTGGATTTGGAACTGGCTCTAAAGCCTGTTCTTCTAGGGTTGCATCACGGCCATCCCAAAACAAATTCCTCATATAGCCCAGGTTGATTAATTGCATTGAATTGCGGTTTCCCGCAATGCCATCAATCCCTACACTAAACCGCTTACCATTATCTGTAAAGGCCAATGCTTGGTTGTGACAACTGCCGCAACTTTGGGTATTGTCATCAGATAAGATCGGGTCATAAAACAGCTTTTTACCTAAGGCTACACCTTCGATGGTCAATGGATTGTCTGCCGGAATATCCATGGGCGGAAAACCAGCAGGCAACTCCAGGTCGTACGGAGTTGGTTCATTTACCCTAGGCGTATCGTCATCATCATCGGGCTGGCAGCTAATTAACGCAAGTGTGAATAACCCTAAAAGTCCCCATTTAACATCCATAACTACTGTTTATGCAAAACTAGATTTGTAACATTCAAGCCCTCGTGAATCCTTATCAAGTAGCTTCCTGAGGCATACTTGTCAATATTCAATTGACTACCCAATTGATGCGCAGAGAATGTTTGCAGTAGTTTCCCTTGCAATGAAAACAGCTCTACCTTCTCTACCTCAGTAGATCCACTAATTTGAAAAGAACCATGCGTAGGGTTTGGATATATACGTAAGTTCTTCGTCGTGAGTTCCGAAACCGATGATAAGGCAGATAATTGTATTTCCAATACAGTATTACACCCCCCCTCGTCTGTTATAGTTACGGTATAATTTCCAGCTTGAATTTCACTATTTACAGCAGTTGACTTACCGTTACTCCATGCATAAGTGAAGTTTCCAGTCCCTCCAAATACTTGGAGGCTGATTTCACCATTGGCGAGGTTTGGGGTTTCTGGAGTGGTAGTTACACTAACACTTATGGAATCTGTAGTAATTACCTCCAAAGAATCGGTAAACTGGAAGCCCAATGAGTCGGTAACGGTAACAGCATAATTACCAGAACACAAGCCAGTTAGTTGAGCTGTGGTGTCGCCATTGTTCCAAAGAAACTCAAACGGGCCTACACCGTAGGTTGGGGCCACCGCTAAATCGATCATTCCAGAGCAACCATAGCAGCTATCAGGCTGAACACTTGCTGTAACATCTAGGCAATTCCAACCGAGCACTGCATCAATACATTTTGCGACATTCAATTTACCACCAGTTACAGTATTACCCGTCAAGCTGGTATTAAAATCCGTACCCTCCTCAAGAATGGCATCTCGAATTTTTAACGCTAAACCAGCAGGATCATTTTGGTATTCATCGAGCACGCGTTCACAAATACCAGCATACATTAATCCGATTGCTCCTGCAACATGAGGTGTTGCCATGCTTGTTCCAGATAAGTTTCCATATTGGTTATTTGGAAGGGTAGAGTATATACCTGTTCCTGGAGCTCCCAAATCTATCATTGTTAAGCCATATGCGGCATTACCGCTTTTCAGTCCTGAAGCGTTCATATTGGTCACACTTAACATAAAGTCACTGAGACACGCAGTTGGCACGTCAGAACTCACGTCAACGTCAATATTCAAATTTGCAGTTGCTCCACAACTTAGAATACCAGCGGCTCCTAACGAGTCGTAAAAGTTGCACCAAAGTGGAAAGTTAACAGGGTCGCCAAAATTCACTCCAAAAGAAGAGTTTGTGGCTACGACATAAGCCCCTGAATCACCTTGGGTTTCATTATACTTCTTGCGCATTGCCAAAACATAACCGTAACCTTCTAACACTACTGATTCCATCCCAGAAGAGGCTGCTACCGGCATGATTTCAACATCCCAACTTACACCACTCACTCCTATTCCATTGTCCCCGATCGCTCCAGCAATACCAGAGCAATGCTGACCGTGAAAATCAACGGGAATTGTTCCTGTTGAAGCATAAGCATTCCAGCCATTGACATCATCGATATACCCATTCTGATCGTCATCAATACCATTATTGGGAATTTCGTGATGATTCTGGTAGAAATTCACATCTGGATGAGCCAAATCTGCCCCACCGTCTACAATCGCGATAACAATGGTATCGCCATGAGCTGTTACGCCTCCAGTAACTTTATCCCATGCCTCGTTTGCATGAGCCGCGCCTGGAGCAGTATTGTTCAATCCCCATTGGTTGCTATAACCGGGATCATTGGGCTCGTTAATTCGCGTGTGAACACCACCGTGATTTCCTTGAGCAATGATTACAGCTGATTGTGATTTTGCATATTCTAATGCCTCATCGAATGAAACATTAATTGGGTTAAACAGTACGTGACTAATGTTCATGCTAGGAACCAATTGTCGTTTCAGTTCAAACCCCCAATTGGAGCGATCTGCATTCCAAGCTTCCAATGTTTTAACGGGGTCCACTTGATTATGAAATTGAATTAGTAATTCACCTTCTTGAACAGACTGCGCTTGAAGAAGACTTATCAGTAAAAATGGAAAGGCAATAAGAAAGGCAACTGAATATTTCATACGTCTTTATAAACGAATAAAGCACACAAATAGTTTGGCAAGAACTATCTCTGTATTTTTGGTTTAGTTTCGAAAGATACAATGAAATCAAGAACACCTAAACCATTCTCGGTCTACAGAGCCTCAGCAGGTTCAGGCAAAACCACTGCCCTAGTTCGCATGTACCTTATGCTTGCTTTACAATCTGATTCGCCTGACTATTACCGTCATATTTTGGCAATCACATTTACAAATAAGGCTGCAGATGAAATGAAAAGCAGGGTTCTTGAAGCGTTGAGTACTTTCGCACATGGTGATGCTGGATCTGGATCAATAGCCGTTATCGGAAAACAACTTCAAAAAGACCTCTCCATTTCTGCGGAAGAATTAACCGCTCGTGCCCAAGGCACATTATCGCACTTACTCCATCATTATGCAGACTTTTCCATAAGCACAATTGATAGCTTTACCCACCGCATCATACGCACTTTTGCCCACGATTTACAACTACCTGTTTCATTTGAAATTGAGTTGGATGTAGATCGAATAATTGCATTAGCTGTTGACTCTACCATTGCCCAAGCTGGAAATGAAAGTGTCTTATCAGATACACTGCTTCAATTTGCTGGAAGAAATGTAGAAGAGAATGAGCGGTGGCGACTGGATCAAGCCTTGTTTGATTTTAGTAAAAAAATGTTCAAGGAAGAGCAAGCTCATCATTTGGAGTCATTCTCTTCAGTGAACCCAACGGCATTCTTGGAATATGCGAAGCAATTGCAGCAACGTATTGGCGAACTGAAAACCTCTGTTACCAATGCGGTTAACACGGCAAAAGAGGGCCTCGTTGAATCAGGAATTAACGTCGAAAATCTGGCTGAAGGCAAAAAAGGAATTCCGAAACTTTTCGAAGCCGTTGATGCTGGTCATTTCGACAAAGAATTAAAGTCTGCAATGAAGCTCATTCAAAAGGAAGAATGGGCTAAAAAGAGTTTGAAAGTTGGAGAGCGTAGAGCAATTGAAGAAATGGTGTCGCCTTTAAAACCTATAATTATCAACGCTTTAGAGACTTATAATGAAGCTTCTGAGGTAATCCGAAAATGTTATTTCCTCTATAAACGGGTTTATCCATTTGCCGCCTCAATTGCGGTTAGACAAGAGCTATTAAAGTATCAAGAAGAGCACAGCGTTGTGCCAATTTCAGAATTTAACCGGAAAATTGCTGAAATTGTTACCCAAGAACCAGCGCCATTCATTTATGAGCGATTAGGTGAACGCTACCATCACTACCTCATTGATGAATTTCAAGACACCAGTGAGATGCAATGGCAAAATTTGGTTCCGTTAGTTGATAATGCGCTGGCTTCGGAATACCTTAACTTATTGGTTGGAGATGCCAAACAGGCTATCTACAGATGGAGGGGTGGAAACAGCCAGCAATTCACACAACTTCCGGAATTAGCGGGAACTGATAATCCAATTATTGCCGAACGAGAAGCCTCACTAAAACGACACTATCAAGAAACACGATTAGCTGTTAATTACCGCTCATCTCCTGAGGTAATTCAGTTTAATAATTGGCTGTACAACTCACTTAGTGAAGCTTATCCAGATGCACTTGGGGCAACCTATAAAAATCAAGAGCAGGAAATTCATCAAAAAAAGGAGTCTGGATTAGTAATGGCAATCCATAAAACATGGCCAGAAAAAGATTCGGATTTAGAAGTGGAATGGGTGCTCAATCAAGTATGGGAAGCTGTTAGCGCTGCGCTAGACGACGGATATTCCAAATCAGAAATCTGCCTCATTACACGAAAACGCAGTCAGAGTGTGCAGCTTGCCGACTTGCTGTTAGCAAAACATATTCCCGTATTATCTTCTGAATCCCTATTACTTAGCAAATACCCTCCGGTTCAACTATTAGTAGCCTGCATTGGGTATTTAAGTCAACCCTTTGATCAACTCACGCGTGCGAGGTTGGCCTTTTGTTTAAACATGAATTCGGTAGGGAACTTCGTGCTGCATGAGGTATTGTTTAAATTGAATAAGGACCGTTCACATTTTGACGACTTCTTAAGTCAACAAGGAATAATGGAAGAACTCGAACGAATCAAGTTCTCACCCCTTTCTGAAGTTACTGACCACCTCATCCGTTACTTTTTCCCAACCCTTGGAAATGATGCGTATTTAGAATCTTTTAGGGAACTTGTTTTTGATTTTTCAGATCGTCATGGGAATTTACCACAGCAATTCTTAAGCTATTGGGAACGTAAGAAATCAGACCTTTCAGTAGATGTTCCTAAAGATGCCGATGCCATTCAAATAATGACCATACACAAGTCTAAGGGACTCGAGTTTCCAGTTGTTATTTTTCCTTGGGTTAATAAAAGTGCCCGCCAGGATTCCGAAATTGCTTGGGTCAACACTGGAACTGAATATGCCATTACCAAATCTCCTGTAGGTCTAAACGAACAGTCGGCAAAGTCATTTCAACTCGAGAAAACCCATTCAGCCAATAAGCAAAAAACCTTAGAAGAGTTTATCAACTTGCTGTATGTTGGAACAACACGTGCCGAATCTAGGTTGATCATAATTTCTAGTGATTATGAGCAATCACGGAGACCAAAACACTACACAAACCTGATCCTCAATCACCCTAGCTTTGATGCGGAAAAAGGGTGTCTACAATTTGGTGAGCGGTTAAAGCGCGACAAACCTGAGAAAACTACCATTGATCCTGAAACATGGAACTATCCCATTCAGAAGCCGTGGGAAGAAAAAATTCGATTTGCACTCACTGCACATCGTTTCCGAGAGGAGGGTGATTCTCGTCGGGAAGCCAAAATGTATGGGAACTTAATCCATGCCGCTATTGAAAAGTATATTCAAGGCAGTAGTCTCAATGAAATTGTTGATTTGGCGTTGGCGGAAGGCTGGCTTTCAGATCAGGACAAATCCGCCTTTTATAATCACTTGAATGCAGTTGTTTCTCACCCTGAAATTGAGCCTTTCTTGAATGCAGAAACCGTTCTTTCTGAACGCGAACTAGTAGATGCTAGCGGAAATCTGTTAAGGCCCGACTTAGTCGCAATAAGCGGAGAAAAACACGTTGTTGTTGATTTTAAGACAGGAACACCTCACCCGAAGCACGAGGAGCAAGTCAATCAATACCGCTCTGCACTGGGAAGTTTAACCAACCAATCTGTTGAGGGCTACATCGTATACACTTCTCCATTAAGACTCATTCAAATATCGTCGGATGGCGGTGAGCAGATGTCGCTTTTTAGCTAACCTGCTAAACGTCGAAGTTCACTTTCACTTTTGATGTTGTTGGACAAGATTGGCAAGAAACAATATACCCTTCTTCTACCTCTGCGTCTGTAAGGACGTAATTCATTTTCATATCTACGCTTCCCTCCTCCAATTTAGCCATACATGAGCTGCAAACAGCTCCACGGCAAGAGTACGGTGCATCTAGTCCTGCGTCTAGTGCAGCATCCAAGATTGTAGTTCCCGCTTCGACCTCAATTAATTGTGACTCGCCATCCATTACCACTTCAGCAGTGCAGCTGGTTGCCGATGAACTTTCAGCGGGGGTTTCTCCATCATCAGGAGCAGAGAAATATTCAACATGAACCTGGTCTTCAGGAATCCGTGCTGTTTTCAGCGCTTGCTGAACCGCTTGCATCATGCCATTTGGACCACAGATAAAGCATGTATTATCTACACCCATATCGGCATAAGTATTTAGTAGCGCAATTACTTTTTTCGGATCCATCCTTCCAGTCGTAATTGGCTTCTTCTTGAAAATTCCACGTTTCGCCTGCTGTGGTTGAGAAAATATATGCACAACTTGCAAGCGGTCCTCAAACTTCGCTACAAGTGCATCTAATTCTTTCCCAAAAATTACAGCAGACTCATTTCTACTTCCATAAAATAAGGTGATCCTGCTTTTTGGTTCTTCATTGAGCACCCCTTTAATAATGGACATCATGGGTGTTATTCCACTTCCTGCCGCAAAAAGCAAGTAGCTTGTCCCTTCCTCGGGGTTTAAGGTTGGTGTAAAAGAACCTTCAGGTTGAGCGACTTCTAAAGTGGTTCCCTCTTTTAGTTCGCGATTCAAAAAAGTGCTCATTTTTCCACCTGGCACTTCTTTTACGGCTACCCGAAGCCCTTCTCCTCCAGCGTCATAACTGCATAGCGAATAAGACCTTCTAACGTCTTCTCCATTTATATCCGTTTTTAGGGTGACATACTGACCGGGGATGAACCTAAACTCATCCTTCAATTCACTGGGAACGTCGAAAGCCACTGATACGGTATCGGAAGTTTCGCGATTGATATTGCTAACCTTGAGGGTATGAAAGTGCACCATGTGTTAAAATTTGAATGCAAAATTAATTTAATCGTGCTAAAAGAACAGTGCGATACCATATTGGTTCTCACATTCCCATGTCAATTACTTTTTGCAATCGGTAACGTTCCGTAGCAAGTAAAACTTGATAAGTCTCACCCTCTTCAACCATAGCTTTTTTCAGTTGTGGAATTTCTAGCTGCGCTTGCTGTTTCACATCTGCCGACCCAAGGTCCTTCCATTGCGGCACTTTTTCCTCGATATGGGAGCATAATGCATGGTACCAATTCCAATGGGTCCCCAACCATTTTCTTAAGAAATACGCAGCATAGTCCATACGGTATACGGCAGCAAACAACAGCTTCCAATTAGCCTCTTCTTCTGTGAATGCTGATAATGCTGTTTCAAAATCTCCTTCAAAAGGAGTAACAATAAAGTCTTCAAGGGGGTTACTCCCAAGGTTATTCTCATAAGGCTTTAGCTTCGAGACGTGCTTATCTGAAGCTAGTGCTGGAAGCGCTTGTTTTGTTCCAAGCAACACTAAACCAGCATGCATCCTATCTAGTTGAGCAGCACGTTTTGCAACCAGCTTTGGCACGAAAGCACTTCTAAACAACCACTGACGAGTTTCAAAAAGTCGTTCAGCATATGCATCTCGGAGGGCATCATTATCCCAGGGGGCTTGAACCTTAAGTAAAAGTTTAGCCTCTGCTTCTGTTATTGACTGTGTCATTCCAAATACTCCAGCTGTAATTTAAACTGTTATCGTCTATGGCGTAGTTTAACTGCTTTAAAAATTCATGTCGTGGAACATTCCGCCCTCCCAAACTGTGAAGGTATTGCGTTTCAACCTGACAATCTATGAGACTTATACCTTCTTTTTTCAGTTGATTCACTAAGGAAATAAACCCGATTTTAGATGCATTTGAAACTAAGGAAAACATTGATTCTCCAAAATATACTTTACCAATATTCACTCCGTATAGTCCACCCACGAGCTCTCCTTCTTTCCATACTTCAACGGAGTGGGCAAATCCCAATTGATGAATTTGAATGTAAGCTGCCTTTAATGCATCTGTTATCCATGTTCCATCTTGGTCTGGCCGAGGAACTTGCTGACACGCATTAATAACTTGTTCAAAGGCGCAGTCAAAAGTCACTTCGAAAATCCCCTTGCGCAGCACTTGTCGGGTGGACTTAGAAACATGCAGCTCATCGGGGTAGAGAACAAACCTAGGATCGGGAGACCACCATAGAATAGGTGTGTCGCTTGAGTACCATGGGAAAATTCCATGATGATACCCTAGCATGATGCGCTCTGGCCTTAGGTCCCCACCAAAAGCTAAAATCCCCTCTTCATTCGCCAAATCAGGAGGGGGGAATTTCAATTCATCACCTAATTGAAATAACTGCATCAAGGTTAACTCATCTCCTTGGTTTTACTCCAATAAAGACCAATAAAGAGTACTGTAAAAAGGAATGGAACGAGCACAGATAACAGCACCATTCCGTTCAGTGTATACACTGCAAGGGGGAAAAGCGCGAGAAGAACATTGGCTACGGCATAAATCATAAATCCACGTTTATCTAAGCGCCACATCAAAAACGCACCAACCAGCGAAATGAGGTAAAATAAAATTTCACCCGTCGTTAAAAGTGTGAAATGCTCTAGTGCTTCGCTCGCCATGTCACCTGAAGATGCCATAAACCCCTCTAGCCAAGAAGGAACATCACTTTGTTCCATACTTTCCGATGCACTTTCAATAGCTTCCATTGCTTCATCCCGCTGTTCAACAGGATCAGTAACGGCCAATGCAATGGCATTTGAAATAACATTATATCCGGCATTTAGAAAAGTCAAAATACACAAAACTGTCAGCATCTGACTCCTCGCTGGCTTAGTACTAATTGAATCATTGTCCATAATAATTGCTTTAAGTTAGGGTTTGAAAATTACTAAAATGCAGGGTTCTGAGGGGCATTATCCAGAATTTGCTCAATTCGTTCCATTACTTCATCTGTGATCGCTGATTGCGTATCTAAAACCTTCAAGTTTGAAGTTAGCTGCTCTGTTTTAGATGCTCCTAAAATTACGGTACTTACAGCTGGATTTTTAAGACACCAGGCCAATGCCATATGCGTCATGCTGATACCAAGTTCATCTGCAAGATTAGTCAGTTTGCGGACTTTATTTAAGTTTTCTTCACGGTAATTCTTCTCTTTCAGCCAACCTAAGTCATCCAAGTTTAAGCGTGTATCTTCGGGAAAACCGCCATTATACTTTCCAGTGAGAATCCCACTCGCTAACGGTGACCAAATTGTTGTTCCCAATCCGTAATTCTTGTATAGCTGCTTGTACTCGACCTCTACCTTATCGCGGTGCAGCATATTGTATTGTGGTTGTTCCATAGTTGGACCTATAAGGTGATAGCGCTCTGCTATTGTATGTGCTTCTTGTATTTCTTGAGCACTCCACTCAGATGTTCCCCAATAAAGCACCTTACCTTGCATAATAAGTTGGTGCATTGTCCAAACCGTTTCTGCTATTGGGGTTTCTTTATCGGGCCTGTGGCAATAGTAGAGGTCCAAGTAGTCTACCTGTAACCGTTTTAAAGCTGCATGACAGGCTTCTACTAAATGTTTACGATTTAAGCCACGTTGAGTTGGTAGTTTTCCGCCTGCGCCAAAAAACGCTTTGCTTGATACGATGTATGAATCACGAGACCATTGTTTCTTTTTAAGCAGTTCACCCATGACCTCTTCAGATTTCCCATGTGCATAAACTTCAGCATTATCGAAAAAGTTTACACCGTGATCGTACGCAATATCCATACACTCCGAAGCAATGTTACTCCCTACTTGATTGCCAAAAGTAATCCATGAACCAAAAGATAATTCCGATACTTTCAACCCTGATTTCCCTAAATTTCTATACTCCATATCTTCTGTTTAAACAATTAAAATTAGTTAAACACGCATCACATCAATCGATATGTAAGGTTTAACATGACATTTCCTTTAATGCTAAATAGCGTGCATCAATTTCTCCCAAAGATAAAATTCACAACATAAACAACTTGCTAGCCTTCCCGTTGTATTCCGTAGACAAACACAAGCTTTCTATGAACCTGAAATATGCTTCAGGTGAAGACCCTATTTTTGTAACTTGCACGCTTTGGAAAACGATTGTACTATGAAAAAACTCTTACTCGGATTATTGATATTAATAGGAAGTCAATCCTTTGCAGCAGAAGGTGATACTACCCAAGTGCGGGTGCACGATAAGGTGCACATGGATTGGAACGGAAACTATGACGCCATTGGTCAGTTCCCTACAGCTAACGTAAGTTACCGAAAAGTGCTCATGAAGTACACCCTTGGATGCCCTACTACTGGCTGCTCAGACTGGGATTACACCACTTCGATTAAAGTGAAGCATTTTTATGACAATGGTGACTCAACATGGGTTGAATTGGGAAGGCTAATTACACCTTACGGTTCCATGTTGACAACTGATTGGGAGCAGGAGCATTGGTATGATGTTACCGACTATGTTGACTTATTAGGTGGAACCAAAGATTTACGTGCACGTTACAGTGGCTGGAGCGATGGTTTCACGGTAACTACAGATTTCTACTTCATTGAAGGAACTCCTCCGCGTGAAACTAAACGTGTGATGACAATGTATGATGGATCATTCAAGTATGGTCGTCCTTCTAACCCGATCGAGTCGCACCTTGTTCCTGTTGACTTCACATTGGATGCAGGTGAAACCGGAGCTGAAGTTCATTACACGCCAACTGGCCATAGTTTTGGTGGAAATGAAAATTGCGCCGAATTCTGCCCAAAGAATTACTATGTTAAAATGAACAACTCTCAAATTGCACAACAGTTAATTTGGGATGATAAGTGTGGTCACAATCCCCTCTATCCTCAAGGTGGAACATGGATTTATGATCGGGCCAACTGGTGCCCTGGAACCGAAGGAATACGTTATCGTCATGACCTCACCCCACACTTAATTAGCGGTCAAAATACAATTGACATTGATATGCAACCATTTGTACATGATGCTAATGGTAGTGGAGATCCACAGTATACTGTTTACTCAGCGTTAATCACTTACGGTGATTGGAATTTCCAATACGACGCAGAGATCGAGTCTATATTAGCACCAAACAACGACTTCAACTATAATAGGATGAACCCGATATGTAGTCGGCCAAAAGTAAGCATCCGTAATACAGGTGAACAAGACCTGACTTCATTGGATATTTATTACGGTTCTACTGGAGGTAATATGTACAAGCACACGTGGACCGGCAACTTGAAATCACTTGAAAGTGCTGAAGTTGAATTGCCTGCTCAAAACTGGTTGCTCAATGGGAATGCTCAAAATCAGTTTCGCGTAGTAATTGAACAGCCGAGTGGACAACCAGACGAGTACAATCAAAACAACGAACTGTTCTCTACTTTTGAGCACCCAGATGTAGTCGACTCAGAGCTATTAGTCCAGTACCGTACAAATGCAGCAGGGAACGAAACCAGCTGGCAAATTGAAGATTTAGCGGGGAACGTTGTTTACACATCGCCTGCGCTTCAGCCCAATACCACCTATGCGGAAACCTTAAGTCTTGATACGGGTTGTTACCGTTTTGTGTTGGCCGACTCAGACTGCGATGGACTAAGCTTCTTTGCAAATAATGATGGAAATGGATATGCTCGTATTCGTTCGGCAGTACAAACTGCATTTTATAAATTTTTCACTGCTAATTTTGGCTGTGAGGAACGTTACACGTTTACTGTTGGCTACAGTACTTCACAAACAGACACTACAGGAATCTTACCAGCAGTGGGAAGCTCTCCAAATTGGCCAACAGGTCGTGAAGAGCTCACTCTTGAAAATCAATTGGAAATTTATCCAAACCCATTCAATGACTACCTGCAGTTTGATTTGTTTCTAGCACAGCCTCAAGATTTGAGTGTTGCAGTATACAACATGCAAGGCAAATTGGTTAAGCAACACCGCCAAGCTCAAGCGTTTACTGGTTCATTCAGGATTAACCTCAATGAACTTCCAGCAGGGATGTACGTAGTTCAAACTAAAGGTAATGGAGTATCTATGGCCCGTAAGTTTATGAAGCGCTAAGGTTAACCCGAACAATAAAAGCAAAAGCAGGCCCCTTAAGGCCTGCTTTTTTTATGCTTGATGCATTGGTCTAAGCAAGTCGTTGATTGTTTTAACCGGATTGAATGTTTGAATAGGAACTTCAACAAATAAGGTAATCCAATTCGCCATGGCTCCATTCCATAATCCCGGCAACTCAAGCGCTTTAATTTTAGTTCCACCGACTGATTTTTCAGTCACAAAACCTGTATTGGGATCGGTGAATTCGTTTAGGCTATACACTTCTCCTCGCTCATCGCGAGTTGCACAGACGAGGTCCACAGGATTGAAATGAGTTGCTTGTGCCAGAATCTCCAATTGCTCTGGGTCATTGGCATTGATTTGAGCCTTCTCTACAATTTGAAGGCTCACTTTTCCTTCGGGCTGCGTAACCCAAAATGGACCACCACCCGGCTCTCCTTGATTTTCAACCATTCCACAAACACGCATTGGTCGATCTAACGCCATGAGTAAATCCGCTTGAGATGCGTCCTCTTCGATATCCAAATACAATTCATCTCGTGCAAAATCACCAATCGTTTGCAGCAGTTCTTCTGAGGTTTCATCATTGCGAAGTGCTACTAAAAAAGCATCCCTGCGCTCCTTCAATTCATTTAAAAATGCCGCGAGTACCTGTTTAAAAAGCGTTGTTGGTTGCGCTTTACCCGCTGGAACAACATTATCGATATTCTTCACAAAGATCAAGTCTGCCTCAATTTGTGCTAAATTTTTGATCAATGCGCCATGACCTCCAGGTCTTTTATACAAGCTACCATCATTGTTTGTTATGACATTACCAGACCCATCTGCGGCAATGGTATCCGTTTCAGCGGACTGATAAGAATAACTAATGTGATAGGTAACACCGTGTTCTTCTTCATAGCGTGAACGAATGGTATCGATGTAGGCCTTAAATCGTTCCTCGTGCTCTGGGGAAACCGTAAAATGCAGGTGAACATCACCTGAGGATTCTCGAGCATATGATGCACCTTCAAATAGATGTTCTGCAACAGCTTTGCGCTGAAAACTTCCGTAATTGTGAAAATCGATTAACCCTTTTGGCAGAGCTCCATACCCAAGGCCGTCTTCCCCCAAAATTGCATTGAAAATTAACTGCCAGTCTCCACTATCCACTAGCTCCTGCAACGTGCGATTATGTAGTTTTATAATGGTTTTTTCAAGTGCTGGATAACACGCCAAGTGCTGAATTCCATCCTGAAGCTCTTTGATCAAAATATCTTCAGCATGCTCAGTATAGGCATAGAGGTGTTTAAACATACGCGTAGCTGCACCGCTAGCCGGAACAAACTTCACCAATGCCAAATCACCTGCAACCTCCTCAAAAAGGTCTGCATAATAATTAATATTAAGCTCATCGAATTGAATGATTCCATCGCCAATTTGAGCAGGGCGATTGAGATGTATGGGTGGAAAGCCTCGTTTTAAATACTCCAGTTCCTGCTTCTCTTTTGGTGACAATGATATAGCCATGTTATTCGGTTTAATACTTCAAACATGTCACTTCTCATTTGAAAATAAAAGCAAACTACTCACTTATCCTTATTCCCAGGAAGTATTTGGAAAAAACTTAGAGCGCGGTTTGCGCAGTTGAAATCCGCGATAGGATAACCACATGTAATAAATTCCCAATGCACTACCCCCTATTAAGACTAATCCTTTTGACCACAAGTGATCATCTATCCCAAGGGTGAATAACATAATGAAAAACGCCACTACCGCCAACCAATATTGATTTAAGCGGGTGTTCAGGGGATAGAGGTAATAGCGTCGAAAAGTACTTATGGAAGCATCTAGCAGTTGAACAATGCCTAGAAACAACAAACTTAACAGTGTAGACATCAATCCCTCTTCGCCGTTGAATACCGTGCTGATGAAGGCAACGGCAAAAATTCCTACTTGGACATAAAAACTAACACGTTTCATAACTTATTTATTTTTCAATATTTTTTGAAAGTATGATTCAAATTTTTTTAAAGTAATCGCATAAGTAACTTCATAAAGGTTTGTCGTTCTGAACGTGAAAGCCGATCAAGTAAATTATCAGCCATTGTAGAGAACTCCTCAAGCTCTTCCATCATTTCACGGAATGCTTTTTCATTTGCTCCATCTCCCTCAACTTCTTTTAGTGTTTTAAGGAGGTTCACGACGGGCTCAAGTTCGCGTTTTCTGCGTTCCCGCATTACTCTAATTGCGACAGTAAGAATATCCTTTTCGCTTTGAAAATAATCTTTGCGGTCACCAGCTATTGAAACTTTTTCAACCAGCCCCCAATCCATCAAGGCGCGCAAGTTCATGTTGGCATTCCCTCTAGAAATTTGCAAGGCCTCCATTACGTTTTCCGTGCTCAACGCCTCAGGGCTAACTAGTAATAATGCATGAATTTGGGCCATGGTCTTATTGATTCCCCAATTGGAACCAAACGTCCCCCACGATTGTAAAAATTTTTGCTTGGCCTCAGGTAATTCCATGGGTCAAAAGTAAACATAATATTCAAACTTTCAATATTTATTGAAAGTTATGTTGACTACTTACACAATTCCACATCGTTATTGAGTCCCAAAAGTTCATGAATTAGGTGGTGAGCAGGCGTGATGTCCATGCCACGTAGTAGAAGTAGCACACCAACACATGCCATCCCATAAGGCCAAAGCTTTTTGGCTTTTAGTTGCCAAGTTTGGGGCAGATGTTTAGCTCCAAACTGAACTACAATCATTAACGGCCATGTTCCCAAGGCATAGAAGAACATGAATACTGCTGATTCTTGCCACCCACCAAAGGATAGGGCGACACCAAGCGCTATGATTACGGTGGTACACGGCAGAAAACCATTCAATATCCCAATAAATAACTGGGCATCATACACGTGTTTCCGTTTAAATTGGAACACCAGCATGCGTTGTACAGGTTTAACAAGTTTTCCCCAGCGCTGTTCCAACCATGTAACGCGTTTGGATACCGCTGGTACAAACGCAATAACGATCAAGATAACTCCTGCACCAATAGCTAGCCCCTGTTGCATTGGATCAATAGAAACGACCCTACCGATAATTCCTACTCCTAAGCCCAATACCATGTAGGTTAAAAGTCTACCCACATTGTAAAGTAGTGAACCGAGTAATACATCACCAGTATGGCGCGACTTCGAAGGAACAGCCATGGCTATTGGCCCACACATTCCAACACAATGCAAACTGCTGAGTAACCCTAACACAAATGCTGGTAGAAATATCATCTACTGGATAAAAACGGATTTAGAAATTTGAAACGAGCGGCCTTCATCGATCCACTTGGCACTAAATTCATATTTTCCACGAATGAACTCATTGCGATTCAACAGTTGAGACCCCGTAGAATCCGTTTGAATCTCAATAATCAAGTCATACTTGCTATCTGCTGGTCGTTTGAAAAAAAACTGTCCTTGTGTCCGGCGCTTTCCATCACTAAAACCTAAAGTCATCGTACCATTAGCCTGTTTCACTTGTACATCGATTGCTTCTCGTTTCGCGCGATTCAAATCATCGATACGGTCTTGATAAACAAGCTCTTGTTCGTAATAGTTCTCCGTTACCAACTGGTGCTCTTTGGTAAAACTCTTTACTAAAAAAGTAATCATCATAGCAGCAAAAAGTGCTAATACAATCGCAATACCTGTTCCCCATCCTATCTTCATAAGCCTATTATATTGGTCCTACAAAAGAAGTTTCTAATGTTTCAAGGACTTCTTCTCGCTGAATAACTTCTATTTCCAAACTGGTCTTCTGACCATTGAGTTCATCTTCAGAAAGGTAAATTACGACTGTTCCTTCAGCATATCCCTCTTCAGGAACTTGAATGGGTTGGCCACTAATTACTTTTAATCTACCATCGCCTTTCATCTGAAAATTTACTACCAGTGCATCGTGCGTCTTGTTGATCACTTTGTAATTGTAAAAGTTTCGAAACAAACCAGGCTCTACTTCTTCATACAGCATTCCCGGAGTTCTTAAAATCGTAGTTTCTACATCTGTTCGGAGGGCGAAAAGTACCAACAACACTGAGAGCAGCAAGCCTAAAACAGAAGAGTACGCAATGGTGCGGTTGGTAATGGTGATTTTCTTTCTACCCGCTTCAATTTGATTTTCACTTGCATACCGAATCAAGCCACGATCAAAACTGAGTTTGTCCATTATTGCATCGCACGCATCAATACATGCCGTACAATTGATGCATTCCATTTGAGTACCATTGCGGATGTCAATCCCTGTTGGACACACATCGACACAGGCATGGCAGTCAATACAATCACCTTTTCCTTCATCTGCGCGCACTTCACGCCGCTTGAATCGAGCGCGTTTTTCTCCCCTTCTCCAGTCGTAAGCTACAATTATACTGTCGCGATCAAGCAGCACTCCTTGAAGCCTTCCGTAAGGGCAAACTACTGTGCATACCTGTTCACGAAACCTAGCAAAAACGCCATAGAAAACACCCGTAAAAATGAGCATAGAAGACAATCCAGCAACGTGGTTCTCTGGGTTATCTGTAATTATCAGGAACAACTCATCCCTGCCTATGATATACGCCAACAGTGTGTTGGCAATTAAAAAGGAGATGATAAAAAACAGACTATGCTTAGTGAGTCGCTTAGTGATTTTCTCCCTATTCCAAGCCATTTTATCTAGCTTGCGCTGGCGTTGAAAGTCACCTTCAATCCAGTATTCTAGTTTGCGAAACACCATTTCCATAAAAATGGTTTGTGGGCATACCCAGCCGCAAAACAACCTTCCGAATGCTACGGTAAAGAGAATGATGAAAACAACTGACGTAAGCATCCCCACCACAAAAAGAAAAAAGTCCTGCGGCCAAAATACCTGGCCAAACAGGACAAACTTGCGCTCAATTACATTGAACATGAATAAAGGCCTACCGGCAATGTGTATAAATGGTCCAGCAAATAAAATCGACAATAGTCCAATGCTAACCCACGTTCGCCATTTGTAGAATCGTCCGGACGGTTTTTTTGCAAAGATCCAATTCCTATTTCCCGACTCATCAATTGTTGCTATTCGATCACGAAATGCATCCCTATTGACCTCTTCTTCTAAACTCATTTAGTCAGTTAGTAATACAGTATCAATAAGCACTGTATCGGATTCTACTTGAATTTCTTCAATTTCTTGTGGGACATATAATTCACCTTCAGGAGCCTTACCGTTAGGGGGATTAGTGCCTTCAAGGGAAACGATATAGCTCGATAAATTTTGCATTTGTGGTGGTGTGAGTTGCTCTCCCCACGCGATCATTGCTTTTCCTTGAACGCCGTATTTAATCGTTTCAAAAATTTGCTTCACATCCCCACCATGTAGCCAGTACTTATCGGTTAGGTTCGGGCCCGCTCCACCTTCACCCAATTGTCCGTGGCATGTTGCGCACCTCCCGATAAACACTTCTTTACCCTTGCTCAGCGAAGTTGCATCAGTTAAAAGTTCAACATTAGTCTCATCTATATTATTAGCCAAGCTCGCTAAGAATGCCTCACGCTGAGCTGCCGCATCTTCCATTTCTGTAGTGTATTCACGTTCCATCATATCACCACCTAGGTAGAGTTCGTAATAACCTAAATAAAGTATCCCAGAAACAATGGTGATGTAAAAACCCATCACCCACCATGGCGGTAAGTTATTATCGAGCTCATGGATACCATCATATTCGTGATCGGTTAACACATCCTCCTCTTCTTCAACGGGAACGGCATCCGTCATTTTCATCATTAACGTCTCAAACGATTCCGCTGGTTTTTCTTCTTGACCACTAACCAAGCGCATTAATCGACGCAACACGGCGAATACAATGAATATTGCCAATAAAACTGTAGCATTAAGCCACAATAATAGTTCGTGTATTTCTGGATCAGATATCCAGCTTTCTCCTCCCGAAACGGCACCTTGAGCAAAAGCTACTTCGCTTCCTCCTAGGATAAAGAAAAGCAGAATTCCCGCTGCTTTCTTATTGAGCATCTTTTTCCAAAGCTCACTGTTGGACGTCAGTGTTTTTACAATTCCTCCAATTGACACCAAAAGAATGAGTTGAAAAATGAGCATCGACAACAGGATCCAAAATTTAGATTCGCCGGAGACCATCATACTCATTTGGTCTTGAGCCATTGTTGGTGAAAAAACACCAACTCCAATCAAAGCGCCAAGAAGCCCTTTCCAGTTTTTATATGCTGTTGGTTGTTTCATGTTATGCATTATTTGATTGGTTCATCATTTGATCCGGTTGTTCTTCAAAGGGCAAGTTTGCCATCATATTCATGTGTGATTTTCGTGCTACAATTACGTAGATCAGCACCATGCTAAACATGGAGAAAAACAACACAAATGAAATGAGGGGATACAGCTCCACATCGTGGATGGAAAGCATGTAATGTTTAATAAATTTCAGCATACCTTAATCGTTGTTTGTTGCTACTGCATCCGGATCTCCTGAAGTGATATCCCTTCCCAGACGGTGCAAGTATGCAATGAGTGCTATGATTTCTTTATTCGGATCTGCGCTGCTTACATTTTCAGCCTTCAACTGCTCAAAAATTGCTTGTTGCTGCAGTTTCAAATCAGCTTCAGCCTGCTCTTCATACCCTTCTGGATAAGGAACACCCACCGTACGCATCGCTGCTATTTTAGACTTAATGCTACTGTAATCCAGGTCATCTTCAATTAGCCATGGGTAAGGTGGCATAATTGAGCCTGAAGATGTAGAGGTTGGGTCGTACATGTGGTTATAGTGCCATGCGGCATTTTTATAACTTACACCACCAACTTCACCTTGTCGTGCTAAATCTGGTCCAGTACGTTTAGACCCCCACAAGAATGGGTGGTCATAAACAAACTCTCCCGCTTTGCTGTACTCGCCATATCGCGCTGTTTCACTGCGGAAAGGACGAATCATTTGAGAATGGCAGTTATTGCACCCTTCTCGGATGTACAAATCACGTCCTTCTAACTCAAGCGGGGTATATGGCTTAACAGCACTAATGGTAGGCACATTTGACTCAACTAAGAATGTGGGAACCATCTCTATAAGCCCACCAATCGCAACGGCAATTAAACTCCCTACCAACAACTGTACTGGCCTGCGCTCAATCCAACGGTGCCAGTGCTCTCCTTTAGGTTTCTTGTAAACCTTTGCGAGGGGTGCAGCTTCTGCTTCCTCATTGAAAAGAAAGTTCCCTTGCGCAGCTGTTTTCCACAGGTTTATTACTGCCAAAATAGCACCTGTGAAATACAGTAACCCACCAAGAGCGCGTAATGCGAACATCGGCTTGATTTGAGTTACGGTCTCCAAAAAGTTCGGGTAAGTTAGCATACCTTCTGCAGTAAACTCATTCCAAAGCTGTGCTTGTGTCCAACCAGCCCAATACATTGGAATGGTCCAGAATAGAATACCAAGGGTACCGATCCAAAAGTGTGCATTCGCCAAGCGAATCGAGTACAGTTTTGTACGCCACATTTTAGGAAATAACCAATAAAAAATTCCGAATGTTAAGAATCCGTTCCATCCTAATCCGCCAATATGTACGTGGGCAGGAATCCAATCTGTGTAGTGAGCAATAGCATTTAAATTTCGAGTAGAAAGTAATGGCCCTTCAAACGTAGACATACCATAAGCCGTAATGGCTACGACCATAAATTTCAAAATAGGATCCTCTCTGACCTTATCCCAAGCTCCACGCAGGGTAAGTAGTCCATTTATCATCCCACCCCATGATGGGAAAATCAACATCACCGAGAATACCGTACCCAATGATTGCGCCCAATCTGGAAGTGCGGTGTACAATAAGTGGTGAGGACCAGCCCAGATGTATATGAATATTAAGGCCCAGAAGTGAATGATGGATAACCGGTACGAATAAACAGGTCTGTTTGCCGCTTTTGGTACAAAGTAATACATCAAGCCAAGGAATGGCGTCGTGAGGAAAAAAGCTACGGCGTTGTGACCGTACCACCATTGAACTAAGGCGTCTTGAACTCCTGCATACCAACTGTACGACTTAAACAACCCCACGGGCATTTCAATCGAGTTTACAATGTGTAGCATAGCTACCGTAATGAATGTAGCGATGTAGAACCATACAGCAACGTATAAATGGCGCTCCCTCCGTTTCAATATTGTCATGATCATATTGAGCCCAAAGACTACCCAAACCAAGGCGATTGCAATATCTATTGGCCACTCTAACTCGGCGTACTCTTTACTGGTTGTATAGCCTAAAGGCAACGTAATTGCAGCCGAAAGAATAATCAATTGCCAACCCCAAAAGTTGATTTTTGAGAGCATGGTACTCCACATTGGGGTTTTTAACAATCGAGGTAGCGAATAATATACACCCGCAAAAAGTGCATTTCCCACAAAAGCGAATATCACGGCATTGGTGTGCAGTGGTCTTATTCGTCCAAATGTGATGAATTCAATACCCCCGTTCAACTGGGGAAATACCAATTGTAAGGCTACGGTCAAACCAACCAACATCCCTACTACACCAAACACCAACGAGGCAATGGCAAAGTTCCGGACAATGGTGTTGTCGTATTCAAATCTGTCTAATGCAGATGTTTGGCTTTGTTCACTCATAAATCTGTAGTTGTATAACTGTTATTGGTTGTACTCGCTTTAGGCTTAATTGACTTCTTTTTATCAGCATCAAATAAAATACGCACCGAGGGTGTATAGTCATCTTCGTATTGTCCATTTCGAATGGACCACACAAACGCACCTAAGAAGACCAAGGCTACGATTAAAGAGAATCCTATTAACAGGTAAATGACGCTCATGAATTTGATTTTTATCAATACAAATATTCACTACCAGCGCCGCATAAAACATGAGTCTGCTCAATGCCTAAACTGACTTTTATCAGTTTTTACGTAACGTGCTGAAAAACTGATTTTTACGCGCCCGGTAAGACACGAAAAGTGTTACAAAAGAAACTACGGTAACTGAACTAACCGGCATGAGGACCGCAGCAAATAAGGGGGTTACATATCCCATGATTGCCGCAGCAATACCGAGCACATTGTAAGTTAGCGAGAGGATAAAACTAGCCTTCACGATCCGAACAACTTGCCTACTAAAACGCAGCAAATTGGACATGCTATTGAAAACGTGGCTATCTAAAATAACATCACTTGCCGGCGTAAATTGATACACATCGTCAGCTACCGAAACCCCCACATCAGCCTGTTTCAATGCCCCGGCGTCGTTAAGTCCATCTCCGACCATCATTACACGCTTGCCAGAGGCTTGAAGCGATTCAATAAATGCCAATTTTGATGCCGGGGTTTGACTGAAATGCAAATTAGCTCGTGATTTAAATGGGGTGGCTAAAAACGCCTCATCTGTTGGTTGATCTCCCGAAAGCAAATGCAAGTCATAATCTTTTCCAAGTCCTCGCAACAAAGGCTCCAACCCGCTCCTGTATTCCTTGCTAAATGCAAAATATCCTAACAACGTTCCATCAACCTTAACCCATACCGCGGTTCCATTTTGTTCAAGTTTATTTGCTCCAACAAATGCTGCCGAACCTACAAGTACAGTCTTACCGTAAACAACTCCACTAAGTCCTTTGCCAACATAGGCATCGAACGAGCTTGGCTGGCACACTTCCACATTTAAGTGTTGATCCAACAGCTGTGATAGCGGATGGCCTGACTGATGAACTAATCCTTTCACCAAGTGCTCTTCCGCAGTACTTAACTCGTGTTCTCCAACCCAGCAAACAACTGCTCCCTTCCCAATAGTTAGGGTACCTGTTTTATCAAAAACCAATACATCAAGCTGGGCTAACTGCTCAATTACATCTGCAGATTTGAGGTAAATTCCAACCCTACCAAGATATTTCATGGCTGTTCCAAAGGAAAAAGGAACAGATAAAGCCAATGCGCAAGGACACGCCACTATTAGCACAGCAGTGAAGGTATTCCAAGCCATACTCGGATTTGTTAGCAAGTAATATGTTAGCGTTGCCAAGGCAATTACTCCTACAACAAGCAGAAAACGCTCACTCACCCGATTCGACAAACTCTTCAATGATCGCCGTTCAGATTTAAACGTGCGCTCATTCCACAATCGCGTGAGGTAGGATTGAGAAACGGGTTTGGTTACTTTTACTTGTGCACTACCTCCAATAACACGGCCTCCTGCAAATAAATTATCTCCTAAACATTTCCTAACCGGAACAGATTCACCCGTTACAAAGCTATAATCGATTGCAATTTCCTCCGAAAGCAACACAGCATCTGCTGGAATGAGTTCTCCATGTTTTAACGCCAATACCTGTTCCACCTCAACCTGATCGAGAGGCAGTTGAACGCGCTTATCCCCCAGAACACGCGTAACAGCAATTGGAAAATAACTTTGGTAGTCGCGCTCGAAAGAAAGGGCTTGATACGTTCGGTTTTGGTACCACTTGCCTATCAGTAGCAAGAACACCAACATGGTAAATGAATCCATAAAGCCAGTACCTGAGTTGGTGATTATCTCCAGCGCACTTCGAATAAACATTGCGCTAATGCCAAGGGTAATGGGAACATCAATATTTAAGGCTTTTGCCCGAATTGCTTTCCAGGCACTGATGAAATAATCAGCGGAACTAAATAATAACACCGGCAGGGAGAAACTCAAGTTCAACCAATTAAAGAGTGCTTGATAATCACCCGTCCCGCCACTTCCCGATAAATACTCAGGAAAACTCAGAAGCATCGTATTTCCAAAACAGAAGCCTGCCACCCCCAGCTGATAAATCAAACGGCGCTGAAAGGTCGATTTTTTACGTGTTTGGTTTTTGTAATCATCTAACGTCACCGTTGGTGCGTAGCCAATACGTTGTAAAAGCTCTGCTAATTGACTTAAACGGTATGTTTCAGAGTTGTATGTGATGTAAACTTCCTTTTTCAAGAAATTAACCTCACTATGAAGTACTGCATCTTCTATACGCTGCAAGTGCTCCAAGAGCCAAATGCATGATGAACAATGAATTTTAGGAATAAAAAATGTGACTTTCGCAATCCCTCCTTCGTTGAACGTGTGCAACTTATGGCCTACATCTTCGTGATCTAAATAATCATAGGTTTGGTTCGAAATAACCTTACCAACAGGCTGTTCCTCTAATTCGTAAAAGTCGCAGAGTCCGCTTTGTTCAAGTATTTCATATACCCGCAAGCATCCTTCACAGCAAAATAGATGATCATGCTCTTCGAGCACAACATCACATACATCTCCACAATGTTTGCAGGTCAACTCAGTACCTATTTCCGAATCATCATTCATTGTGCACAAAATTGATGCGCAACAGCCTTCTAAAAAATGACAATTGTCAGCCCTCAGGATTAGTGTAAATTCGTGCCATGCGAAATGTATTGGCTTTACTCCTGTTGACCCTCACAAGCATCGGTTGTCAAAAAAAGACGGAGGCTCCGCAAACACCTGCTACCTCTATCGATACGAGAAGTCCTGAGCTTACGGGGAATTATGAAAAAGAATGGCGTCATTACCGAACCATGTTGAATGATACCACGCTCATTCCGCTTCCCACTTGTTCAGAAGATGATATTTATTTTTTCGACATTAGCGGAAACTTCAAGTATGATCCATCACGCGACTTGTGCGATAGTTCGGAAGTTGAACAGCCCGGTTTTTGGCAATTGGAATCCGATAAAACTATTCTTCGGCTTACCTACCCTAACGGGTACAAGGTCCAATACAAAATTTTAGAACTTACTATTGGCTCACTCATACTTGAGGCAGGAGCCTTTGATTCTACAGGAACCTTCATTGGACTTCAAGATTATTATTTCACCCCTTATTAATTCGAAATTCTATTTATTTTCGCACCATGGAAGCTACAAAGCGAGTTCTGGTTGTAGACGACAATGCAATTAATCTTATGATTGCTAAAAAGCTGTTTCGCAAAGTTGAAGGTGTTGATCTTCACACGTTTGAAGATGCAGAAGAAGCGCTATCTGAAGCTATTGCCAATCCATTCGATGTATATTTTATTGATTTAAACATGCCCGTACTTGATGGCGTTGAGTTTGCGAAAGCCTTGCGCAAAGCTGGTGAACCGAACGCTTCTAAGCCACTTATTGCTTTATCTGCCCACACAAAAGAAGAAGCACAACAGGTTACTGGAATGGATGTTTTTACAGATTTCGTAACCAAGCCATTGAGTCTCGAGGTTATCGAAACGTTGATTTAAATTCGCGTATCAATACGTCCATTTAACAGGTACTTTTAACGTAAACACCCAATTCCGTCCTTGCTCAGGTAAGTTCAAGAGGCGATACCTACTCAAGTGATTTAAGTAGCGCTCATCAAGTGCATTCTGGAGCGCTATTGACCATTGCACATGAATCCGGTTAAATCGCAATACACCAGACGTTCCCAAATCAACAAGCTGGTAGGCAGGCGTAATCATTTCATTGCGATCTACACGGTTTTGCTCGGTAGAGTAAGTATAGGACACCCATAGTTTCCAGCTCTCCTTTGGCTTAAACTCCAGCATAGAATTAACACGAGGAGCTGGTGTAAACGGAAGTGGAATGCCCGTAGCTGAATTTGTATTGAACACTGCCTCTAGCTGCACATTATAACGTACTCTTTTTGAAACCTTTAAATTGAGCTGTGTTTCTCCTCCTGTATACGTTGAGCGTGTCTGACTGTATGCAAACAGTTGCCCTCCTTCAGGAAGTGATGAGAATTGAGCTGTAGGTTTAAGGTAAATGTAATTGGAATAGTTTGCGAAAAATCCACTCATAAGCCAACTTACACGCTGTGAACCATAGTTGAGGTTTAAATCAACCTGATATCCCAATTCTGGGGTTATATCAGCATTTCCTAACTCGTGCCTGAATGTACCGTGGTGAACACCATTTGACGCTAATTCGGCAATGTTCGGATTCCGATAAACTCGAGCAAACTGAATTGTACTCTCCCATCGCTCACTCCACTCATGATGCAAAGCCAGAGAGGCTCCAAGGTTTAAAAATTCACGTTGAAACGAATCATTGCGCAAGAAACTGCCCGTAACACGATCTTCTACTTGAGCAACACCACGATCAACTGTCATTGCAGTCCTATCAACCCTAATACCTCCGCTTAGTTCTGTTTTTGGACTCAGTGACTTGTTCAAAACACCAAAGCCCCTTAAGCTGAATTGTCGGTAGCCGGGAATTAAGAATTCAAAACCCCTTACTTCATTCCGCTGACCGTTCATACTTAAACCTCCCTCGAACCCCCAAGCATCGCTTGTTTGCTTAAAAGTTGACTTCAAATCAATGGTAGACAACGTTAAATCCAGGGCTCGCGTACTGCTACCTCCATCAAACCCCTGTCCATGAGGCAATGCGTTTTCTCGCCTCACATTTTGCTGTCCACCTATTGTAAACCGCAACTCATTGTCCCTTTTACCTATGAGGTGTAAATGGTTCCACACAACTTTAGTGTGCGCAACAGTTTGACTAGGTAAGTCAATATCCTTGCGATCTCCATCTGGTACGAGACTGTAACTTCTAGGAATTCCAAAAGCACCAGGGAATAACCCCATATCAAGCGCGTACCGACTTAGCTTTACACGCGAATAGCCCCAATTCTTAATTACCCCAAACTCCAACGACCCGTTCCGCTCACGGCCGGATGTATTCAGTAAATGCCCATTAGCAACAGGAAGTACAAATCCATTGTAAGTAAAAGAAGATGCGGGAATGCGGTAATCGCCAAAGTCAACCCTCGTAAGCCTGCCATGAATAAACAAATCTGTTCCCCTCCATTTAACGTCTAGACTTGTACTCAGGTGGTTGTTATTATTTTTAAACGTGGTGGATGGTGTTATTTGCAATGAGCGCTGATCCAACGGTCGCTCAGGTAAAACACGAATCATCCCACCTATTCCTTCAGCATCATAAATCAATGCAGCTGGTCCTTTGATGATACTGACCCGCTGAACGTTTTGGAGATCTACCTCTAAACCATGGTCTGAGCCCCATTGTTGTCCTTGCTGATTAACGCCATCTACCTGAACTGCCACCCGGTTGGCAGTCATCCCTCTGATAACAGGCTTACTTACGCCAACCCCTACATTCATAGCCGAAATTCCCGGCACTTGTTCCAATGCGCCAATCAGTGTACCGCGGTCACCCCCATTCATAGATTCCAGTTCAAATCGCTGTTCACCCACCTTTATTTTTTGCGCTAACCTATGATCCTTGATAACAACTTCAGGTAACTCATCTGCCTTAGGAATAAGGGTTATGTATAGGAAAGTATCATTGACTATTTTAAATGAATCAATAACATCTTTAAACCCCAAATAACTAACGTGCAGGGCTACAAACTGATTCGGTGTAAATGACAGTGAAAACTCACCTTGCTTATTTGAGTAGCTGCCTTTTTGCGTAATGACCTCAACAACAGATGCTCCTGGAACCTGTTCTCCATGAGCAGTTACCGTTCTTCCGCTGAGGATTACTTCTTCTTGCCCTTGCGCAACAAGCCCAAAACTTAAAGCTATTGCTATTCCGAACAACTTGCGCATACGCCTGTAGCAATCATGTACCAATCATTAATTTGGTATGGTTGAGGGATAGTTGGACGAGCAATTTGAACTTGAGGCAAACAACTCACTTGATCACAAACTTCACATTGAAAGTGCAAGTGTGTATCGTGGTGCTCTGCCTCGGAACAATCGTGCTTGCAACGCGAATAACGCACCACGCCTTGTTTATCTACCACACGGTGTAATATCCCTTTGGCTTCAAATAAATCTAGCGTTCGGTATAGGGTTACACGGTCTACTGATTCACCAATTACTGATTCCAATTCTCCATGCGACATCGCGCAGGATGATTTCTCAAAAGCATTTAGCACACCCTTTCTCGTGCTGGTGATACGCATTCCTTTTGCAGACAATAGTTTTTCGAGCGGCATTGAGCAAAATTAGTAAATGCAACTTAGTTTCATTTAGAAATTATTTATTTCTTTGAACAAAAGAAAAAATGAAATCAATGAAGAAGTTTAGTTTAATGCTTTTTGCAGCTTCAACCCTATTTCTAGGCTGTTCGAAAGACGACGACAATAACGAAGACGTCACCAAGCCACAAGCTGCACTCATATTACCTATTGAAGATGAATCGGTGAACATTGGAGACTCCCTCTTCATAGCTGGTAATCTTTCGGATAACGAAGGCCTTGCTCAAGCGACAATGGAGTTGCATCCTGCAGGAGATGGTCACAGTCATAAATTTATTGCTGAAGAATGGGAATGGGATACCCTCATGCTATTGAGCGGCAATGAAGCTTCTTTCAACTTCGCCAAAGTTATTCCAGCCGCAGCAGACACCGGCCTATATCACTTTACACTTGAATCGATTGACGAAGCTGGTAACAAAGGCAATACAATTAGTTTAGATATACACATTCACCCATAAAAAAAGGCATCCAAATTACTTGGATGCCCTTTTTACCCTTGTTTAAGAGTTGGTTGCCTAACTAAACTGACACAAATATGCAGTGGTGTTAGGAAATATCATAGTGCAATTCGTTGAATGGTTAAAATAATGGTTAAACGGTCCTTATTCGAAGTTTAAGAACAAATCTACTTGCTTGTTCAATACCGCTAAGGTGTTCTCATCAGTCAGTTCACGCGCTTCATTCAAATACTTATCGATTGAGCTAATAGGAACTTTGAATGGTAATACGTGAACGGATAGATAGTGCAAGATATTAGTAAGTTGATCCATTCCCCGCAGATTACCAGCTCTACCTGATGCCACACCAACTAAGGCTACTCGCTTCCCTTTCATGTCGGCTGGCCATACCGCATCAATGAAGGATTTCAACACGCCTGGAAAACCACCATTGTATTCTGGAGATATAATAACGATACGCTCTACTTTAGCGATGTACTTGACAACCAATTCTGAAAACACAGGATTCTTCTCTCCAATAACATCATTCCGAAAAATAAAGTCCTGAGGCAAGTGTTCTAGTTCAAGTATCTGAGCGGGCTCACCTTTACTTTTCAACAATTCAGCATAAGCCCGCACAACGATGCTTGTTACGTTATTAGGTCTATTCGTACCACATATTAGAGTTGTCATCTTGCTGTCAACAGATTTTTGTTAGTAATTCCTGCTTGAATTTTAGCTTCTTTATTGCCTTCAACACGTAGTTTTATTTCCTTTGTAAGGCCTTCTATTCTTGCAAAGAAAGGTAAATCGTTCAAACGTATTACGAATCAAGTTGTTCAACCTCGAATGGCGTAGCCATTTTTAAGCACGCGGGAAATCGAAGCGATGGGAAAAATTATTGCGATAGCGAATCAAAAAGGAGGCGTGGGTAAAACAACCACAGCCATCAATTTAGCAGCGAGTTTAGGCGCGCTGGATCAGAAGACATTAATCGTGGATGCGGACCCACAAGCTAACGCAACCTCTGGAGTTGGCTTCGATCCTAAAAACATCAAAACAAGTATTTACGAATGCATCATTAATGAGGCTGAACCGCAGGATATCATCCTCTCTACACCTAACCCAAACCTCGATATTCTTCCTGCACATATCGATTTAGTTGGTGCGGAGATTGAGATGATAAACCTTCCTAATCGGGAGAAAATGATGAAGGCCGTCCTGAAGAAGATCAAGGACAATTACGACTTCATCATTTTGGATTGCTCACCTTCTCTGGGATTAATCACAGTAAACTCGCTTACAGCAGCTGATTCAGTTATCGTCCCCATTCAATGTGAGTACTTTGCGCTTGAAGGACTTGGCAAACTATTGAATACCATTAAAATTGTTCAAAGTCGTCTGAATCCCGATTTAGAAATTGAAGGAATGCTTCTTACCATGTACGACCAGCGCCTTCGTTTGGCCAATCAAGTTGTTGAAGAGGTAAAAATGCATTTCCAGCAACTGGTGTTTGACACGGTCATTCACCGCAATACTAAATTGGGGGAAGCTCCTTCTCATGGTGAAACTATTATCATGCATGATGCTTCAAGCAAAGGGGCCGTGAATTATTTAAACTTGGCACGTGAAATCATGCAGAAAAATAATTTGACCAAAATCAGTGAAGCTGATAAAATGATAGATATCGATGGCGAATAAAAAACGTGCTTTGGGAAAAGGGCTCAGTGCCCTCTTGTCTGCAACAGAGGATGAATCTCAAGAAGAGGTTAGAAAAGACCCAGCGGTACTTGGTGCAACTGCCGAGATTCCAATTGATTTGATTGCTACCAACCCTTATCAGCCCCGCACCCATTTCGATGAAGAAGCGTTAGAAGAACTGGCCCAATCTATTCGCGTTCATGGCGTCATCCAACCTATTACGGTTCGTAAAACCGGATCAAAAAAATTCGAGTTAATCTCTGGAGAGCGTCGCTATCGGGCTTCACAAAAGGCTGGCTTAGAACATATACCGGCATACATTCGCGTGGCAAATGATCAAACGATGTTAGAAATGGCATTGGTTGAGAACATTCAACGTCAAGACTTGGATGCTATCGAAGTAGCTTTGAGCTACCAGCGACTAATTGATGAAATTGAGCTGACACAAGAAGCGCTTGCAGATCGCGTAGCGAAAAAACGCGTAACCGTTACCAATTACTTGCGACTCCTAAAGCTTCCTGTAGAAATTCAAAAAGGAATCCGAAACAAGTCAATTTCAATGGGCCATGCTCGCGCATTGATAAACGTAAAGGAAGAAGGACGTCAGTTGGAAATTTTCAACCTGATTGGTTCAAAAGGACTTTCTGTAAGACAGGCAGAGCAACTAGCGAAAGCATCAAAAACAGCTACTAAATCACCTGTTGCAAAGGGTTCTAAAAATGCGGAACTCTCGTTTGAACAACAGAAACATCAAATTGACTTGGAGCGCATTTTAAATCGCAAGGTGAGCATTCGCATTACAGACGATGGCAAAGGAAAACTTGCAATTCCATTTGACAACGACGCGGATTTAACGAAACTACTTGACCTCCTTAATCCGTAAGTGGTATTTTTGCCACAAATCTTTCGATTTGAAGTATTGGCTACTCATTCTCGTATTCTGCTCCTTGACCTGGAATTCATACGCTCAACTGCAGCAGCGTGTATCATCAGGTGATTCGGCAGCTGTAGTTCAACCTGAAAATCTCATGAATCACAGTCCGCGAAAAGCTGCGATTTTAAGTGCTGTTCTTCCGGGAGCTGGCCAGGTTTACAACAAAAAAGCTTGGAAGGTTCCAATTATTTACGCTGCATTTGCCACATGCACCTACTTCGCACTAGAGAATCGTGACCTTTACGTAGAATATCGCGATAATTACCGCAATGCGATCGATAACGATTCCACAACCATTAATGAATATGAAGGGCTCATTAGCAATACGGGACTGCGCGACTTGCGCAACCAGCATAGGCAATGGATGGAGTTGAACATTATTCTCGGTGGCTTGACTTACGTCTTGAATATCGTTGACGCAAGTGTTGATGCCCATTTATTTCACTTTGACGTAAGCGACAACCTCTCACTACATTGGCAGCCGGATGTCCGTATGAACCCCATTACACGAACGAGTTTTTCTGGAGTAAAGCTCACTTTAACCCTTGGTAAAAAGCAACGGCCATGAAAATTGCATTAATTGGATATGGAAGAATGGGTAAAACCATCGAACCATTGGCAGAATCAATGGGTCACGAAATAGTTGCTCGTTTCGATGAAGCTAACCCTGTAAATCAGGAAACATTGAAACAAGCAGATGTCGCAATCGAGTTCTCTGTTCCGAACAGTGTAATAAGTAACATCAACGCATGCTTTGACGCACAGGTTCCTATTGTTGTTGGAACTACAGCATGGTATGAGCATTTCGATGCTGTGAGCAAGGCGTGTAATGATGCTGAAGGCAGCATGTTTTACGCTACCAATTTTAGCATTGGTGTGAACCTCTATTGGGAAATGACCGCTAAATTGGGAAGGTTAATGAACAAGCATCCAGAATACCGTCCAAGTATTCATGAAGTTCATCACACTGAAAAATTAGACGCACCAAGCGGAACTGCAATCACTACTGCAGAAGTGGTGCTCCATTCAATGGATGCTTACGACCTATGGAAACATCAAACTGCATCGGGAAAACGAGACTTAAACATAACACATGAGCGCATACCCGAAGTTCCAGGAACGCATATCCTTAAATTCGAAAGTGACGCAGATTGTATTGAGCTCACTCACGAAGCAAAAGGGCGCGAGGGATTCGCACTTGGCGCTATCCAAGCTGCAGCTTGGTTGGTTGGTAAGCGCGGAATATATACTATGAAGGATTTATTAGCCATTTAAATACCATTCACACCATTTAACATTGTTTGTGAAGCACACTCGACCTTTTCATTTAATTTCACGACACAATTTCGACTTATGAATTACGTCATTTATGCGCTCATTGCGCTATCCTATTTTTTTAGCTTTTACAAAATTTTTGAGAAGAATGGTATACCTGGATGGAAAGCCCTCATTCCCGTTTACGGAGTTTTAGAATGGCTGAAGCTTATCCAGAAACCATGGTGGTGGATCTTCTTGCTTATGTTTCCTGGTGTTAACATCATCATGCTAGGAATCATGTCGGCCAATACGGCAACTGTTCATGGAAAACGAACAACCAATGATATGCTACTGGCCGGATTTTTACCGTTCTACTACCTTCCTAAGTTGGCGCTTGACGAAAAGTTAACATACGTAGGTCCTGTTGACCGCAAGAAAAATCCAAAAAACACAGCTCAAGAATGGAGAGACGCCATTCTTTTTGCAATTGTAGCCGCCAGTATTATTCGCGCCTACTTTTTTGAGGCCTTTACCATTCCTACTTCATCGATGGAAAAGACGCTACTGAAGGGCGACTTTTTATTTGTAAGTAAGATGCATTACGGGGCAAAGGTTCCACAAACTCCATTGTCTTTTCCATTTACCCACCACTCCTTTCCAGTTATTAATACCCAATCATACTTGGATTGGATTGAACTCCCCTACTTTCGTCTTCCCGGATTTTCGGATGTTGAACGCAATGACGTGGTGGTATTCAATTATCCAGAAGGAGATACGGTTGATGTGGAGCTCCAATCAAACATGTCATTTGAAGCTATGGTTCGCTCGCGTGCAATCGGATATAAAATTCAAGACTTCGCTCAGCAAAATGAAATTGCATCGGAAGCGCATTACCGTAAATTAGCTCACGACGCCTTATTGAAAGAACGTGCAATTACGGTAAGGCCAGTTGATAAACGTGAAAACTACATCAAACGCTGTGTGGCGGTTCCTGGAGACGTGCTTGAAATCAAGGCCGGAATGCTTTACATCAATGGAGAACTTGCTGAAAAGCCAACCATGATGCAATACAAGTATTTGGTGGAAACAGCAAATCCAATCCCTTTCCGGTCAAACAAGGTACGAGACGATCTGAAATCCAAGTACCTCATAGATTATGAAGACCAAAATCCGGTGGTTAGTCAGCTTAAAGAAAACAAGTACCTCTTTCCACTAACTGCTGAGAATGCCAAAGCGCTTGAGCGTGAAGAGAACATTTCATCTGTTTCACTGAACTTGAACTACCCCGATAAATTTGATGCTATGACTTTAAAAGGGTTTCAGCAACAATATGGTAAGGATGCTCGCATAGCAGCTGATTTCTTCCAATCACGTAAAGAGTATAACCCGGATTATAACATCTTTCCAAATGACCCTGATTACAACTGGACGGAAGATTTTTTTGGTCCCCTAACAATACCGAAAGCCGGCACTACGGTTGAGCTTACACCCGACAACTTGCCGCTGTATGAACGCGTTATTAGCGTTTATGAGGGCAACGAACTTTATGTCCGTGACGGAACGATTTACATCAATGACCAACCTGCCACAAGCTATACGTTCGCAATGAATTATTACTGGCTAATGGGAGATAACCGCCACAACTCTGCTGATTCGCGATTCTGGGGATTTGTTCCTGAAAATCATGTTGTGGGTAAGGCGGTTCTCGTTTGGCTTTCCCTTGATCCAGAATTGGGATTATTTGATGGGAAGATTCGTTGGGATAGGTTATTCAGTTTCATTGATTGATTATGAAACGAGCTGCCCTGAATTCCTCGGGCAAATGATTAGCCATCCGCAAAACAATAAGCCATAAACAAAAAAGCCGCTGAATATTCAGCGGCTTTTTTGTGTCTTACAAATGTGATTGATTATTTCTGCGGCAAACATAAGACCGGTAAGTCTGCGTGATTTACGATTGTCTCTGTTACATTATCACTAAAAAATTTACGCAACCCTTTAAAGCCATGAGTTGTAATAGCAACACTCGTTGCTCCTACCTTACGTGCATACGTAAGCACACCGTCCTCAACTGTAAAGTCATTTTGAATGTAAACGGTTGCCTTTTCCAGTCCGTACTTTTTCTGAACTTGAGAAATTCGGCTCAGCGTTTCTTCTGTTTCTTCAAAATACGCCGGTGTATTCACATAGAGCAAGTGCACTTCTGATCCAAACGCATCTGCCAACAGTTTAAGCTGAGGCAAGGTTGCATTCAAATTCTCTTCTGCAAAATCAGAAGCATAAACTACACAACCCGATTTCCACGATTTTATCTTTTCAGACACAGTCAATACTGGAACAGTAGAATTACGCACCAATTTTTGAGCGTTTGAACCAATGAAAGCTTCTTTAAACCCTCCAGCTCCATGTGTTCCCAGAATAATCAAGTCGGGCTGATTTACGTCGCAAAATGCCTCCATGTCTTCGAGCATACTCCCTTCACCAATAATGGTGGAAACACTCACTCCCCTTTTTGCACCCCGATCTACTAATTCACTTAACGATTCTTCGGCGTCCTTTTGATGCACATTTATAGACTCCATGATAATGTCGGGCTCCACGCCTGGCATTCCAAGATCTCCGGTCGATGCCATGCTGAGGTTAATGTATTGCCGTGCAGTATCAAGTGCATGTAAAACATGAAGTTCAGCACCAGTTTTTGATGCAAAATCCAATGCAATTGGAAATGCATTTTCTGCACTTTCCGAAAAGTCAGTTAGGTATAAGATATGATTCATAATGCTGAGTTAAACAGTTGAACTAAAGATACGAGATTTGTGAGTGTTAGCAACCAAGTGAGGATCAAATCCCATACATACGTTACGCACAAACGGCTTCCCTTTTTCGGTGATTCGCAAACCATGCTCATACCGCTCAATTAATTTATCCGCTTCCATTTCCGTCAATTTTGACAAACACAGTTCCATATATTGATTCCCAGCTTTCCATGATGTTTCAAATTGGCACATCAGCGCTAAAATATGTTTGCGAATGAGCATGTCAAATGGCGATAACAAATGTCCCCTAACGATAGGCAGTTCACCATTATCAATTGCTTTCTCATAACTGCGAATTGACTTGTGATTTTGAGCAAATGCATCCCAACTGTCGCTAATTGAACTAGCGCCTAAGCCAATCATCAATTGGGTTTGATTAGTTGTGTATCCCATAAAGTTTCGGTGCAAAGTTCCTTCCTCGCTTGCTTTGAATAGCGAATCTGTGGGCAAGGCAAAATGATCCATCCCAATGTCGGTATAGCCCGATTCTGCGAATAGCCGTTTGCCCAATTCATAAAGTGCAAGTTTAGCTGCGCCACTTGGTAAATCTGACTCGTCGAACTTGCGCTGGATGCCTTTTTTCCAAGGTACATGTGCATAACTGTAATAGGCGATGCGATCTGGACGTAGCTGGTTCACAATAGTGAGTGTTTGACGAATACTCGCTTCCGTTTGAAGCGGTAATCCGTAGATCAGATCAAAATTGATTGATTCAAAACCGACTTCACGTGTCATAGCAACAACCTCAGCTACAAGCTCTGGCGACTGAATGCGGTTTATCTTTTCTTGAACAACTAAGTCAAAGTCTTGAATCCCAAAACTTATTCTGCGAAAACCTAGTTTATGAAGTACTTTTAAATGAGCACGTGTAGTATTTTCTGGATGGGCCTCAAAGCTGAGTTCCGCGCCGGGCATTAGCTCGGCATCACTCAAAATAAGCTGCATTAGAAACCCCAAATCCTCGGCCGAATAGAAAGTAGGAGTTCCACCTCCAATGTGAACTTCCTGTATACGTGGCCGATCACCAAATAAATTCAGGTACATTTTCCATTCTTTTAGCACCCGCATTAAATATGGCATAGCTGCATCATAACGATTTGTATGACGCACATTACAGCCACAATAATGGCAAAGGTGTGTACAAAAAGGAAGGTGAATGTATAAGCTTATTCCACGCTTCTCATTTGTTTCTGCAAAAGCACGCTGAACCCGTATGATATAATCATCGGTTGGCATTGGCTCTTGTTTCCAATGCGGAACTGTTGGGTAGCTGGTGTACCGCGGTCCTGCTACATTGTACTTTTCAATCAGTGAATTATTCATTGATGTTATTTCTTTGACGATCCTCAATCACATCGTCGATAAATTGCATTAAGTGAGTCTCTTTAACATGCGGCATTACCACAATCTTCCACCAGCTGGGCTCACCTTCATAAGTATCTGCAACAAGGCGGTAACGCTCTGCAACCTCATTGCTAATGCTAGCTGCACTGATTGTTATTATATTCATGTTGGGGTTTCTGTAAAATGTAATTCCCGCTGCTTGCAAGCGTTCGCAACACGCGTCAGTTAAATCGATAAGAAGTCGGAGCTTATCCTTCCAACCTTCAGAACCATGCGTCATTAAAATCATCCAAATAGCTACAACATTAGCCCCTGAACGCGAGCCGACTAAGGTGTAATCTAGACCTGGAACATACTGAGCTTCTTTGGTACCTGCATAGTGCATCCATCCCTTCCGGATTAGAAAAATCCCTGTTCCAAAAGGTGCTTGTAACATTTTATGTGCGTCAAGGGTAATGCTATTTACAGCAGGGTGAGCAAAATTAATGGGGTTAGATTCATCTATGAACGGGTATATGAATCCTCCAAAAGCAGCATCGATATGTAACTTAAACGCTACCCGTGCTTCCTTAAAGACGCTGATTAACGCGTCAATATCATCTACCGAACCAAACATCGTTGTGCCCATGTTTGCAACTACAATGAAGTTTGAAACACCTTCTAACTTAGCCGATTGAATGGATGTATGCAAATCGTCCAAGTCCCACTGGCGCGTAACCTCATCAACAGCGCATACAATGGGTTTAAGTTGAAGCAAGTTTGCCCCTTTCATCATGCTGTAATGACTATCACTGGAAAACACCAACCCCACTGATTCTGCAGGAACACCTAACTTCTGAATAAAGTAGTTGCGATAAATCCACATGGCTTGAATGTTCGCTTCCGTACCACCTGCTGCAATGTAACCATCAACCGACTCCAAATCAGCTTTGAATATCTCCTCTGAAATTAAATCGAGCAACTCAATCTCCAACCGTTGGGTCCCGCGAAAGATTTGCTCCGATTCATCGCGATTAAGTGTATGGCAACCAATGTGATTAGGATTAGCGACCAGTGTTGAGAGGTATGGGGCGTCATCTAAAAATGGGGCATCTCGGTAAAACTCTGCCGTATCTAAGTACGTGCCCGGCAACCCTAAAATAACCTCTGAGTGGTAGTTTTTATTTGCGGCCAACGCGTCAAAAACACGCGATTTTAATTCCGACCGTTCAAGTGCATTCCAATTCATATAACAAAAGTTGAAAATCCTTTAAAATTGAGGCATGAGGGCGGTCAATTGAAAAGCTGACAATGGTCAGTTTTCCACTTTTTTTCACCTGAAATAATTGTATTTTCGGCCAAAATACCGCGACATGAAACACATCGGATTAATACTCACCCTCAGCCTGTTCATCATAACGGGATGTACCGAAAAACAGCCACCAAAAACTGAAGAAGTTGTTACTGAAAAACAGGTGGGAGACCCGCATTCTTATGCAGAACCAGAAGAAGCTGTTGTAACCCACCTTCATTGGGATGCTGAAATCAATTTCGATAAACAACAAATTTCAGCGGTTGCAACTTGGGACATTAACACTTCTGACTCAGCACGGGCAATAACTTTTGACCTAGTTAGCCTGGATATTCATTCCGTTCAAGATGAAAATGGTAATGAGCTGGCATTCACCATAGGAGCCTCTAAGCCACATCTAGGAGCACCGCTCGAAGTTGCTATTGAACCTAGCACAGAACAGGTCGTTATTGCTTATACAACTGCTCCTAGTGCAGAAGCCCTTCAGTGGTTAAATCCGCAACAAACAGCAGGCAAGACCCACCCCTTCTTATTTTCTCAATCTCAGGCCATTTTAGCTCGGACATGGATTCCTGTTCAGGATAGTCCTGGAATTCGCTATACCTATAGTGCTGATGTCAAACTCCCGGCTAACCTCATGGCGGTGATGAGCGCAAGCAACCCAGTACAACGAAATGAAACTGGTCGATATCATTACGAAATGAAACAGCCTGTTCCAGCTTACTTAATGGCGTTAGCTGCTGGAGACATTACCTACCAAAAAATTGGTCCACGTACCGGTGTTTATGCCGAACCGAGTGTTATTGAGGCTGCAGCTTATGAATTTGCTGAAATGGAGTCCATGTTAGCAGCAGCTGAAGCACTTTACGGTGCCTATGCGTGGGAAGTTTATGATTTAATCGTCCTTCCTCCTTCTTTCCCTTTTGGGGGAATGGAAAATCCGAGGTTAACGTTTGCCACACCTACTATCCTTGCTGGCGATCGCAGCCTAACAAGTCTTGTGGCACATGAGCTTGCGCATAGCTGGTCTGGAAACTTAGTAACCAATGCAACTTGGGACGACTTCTGGCTCAATGAAGGGTTTACAGTCTATTTTGAGCGTAGAATTATGGATGCCCTTTACGGTTCCGATTATGCAGAAATGCTGGCATCATTAGGTTATCAAGACTTACAGGAAGATTTAGCCGATTTACCTGATGAGGACACGCACCTCAAATTAGACCTTGCGGGAAGGAATCCAGATGATGGCATGACAGATGTCGCTTATGAAAAAGGCTACTTCTTTCTGCGCATGCTTGAAGAGGCTTATGGCAGGGACACATTTGATCTATTTCTCAAAAATTACTTTCAATCGCATGCTTTCCAAACCATCACCACGGAAGCGTTCATTAGCTACCTTGATGAGCACTTAATCGGTTCAGATAGCACAGCGCGAGAGTCGCTTAAAATTGAAGCGTGGATTTATGGTCCTGGACTTCCTGCTAACATGCCGCAAGTTAGTGCTGCACGCTTTCAAGCGGTAGAGTCTACACTTAAAGCTTGGGCAGATGGTGCATTTACACTCGATGAACTTTCAACTTCTGAATGGTCCTCTCATGAATGGCTGCACTTTATTCGCATCCTGCCTGACACTTTATCAGTTGAGCGTTTTGCAACCTTAGACAAGGCATTTGGATTTACACAGTCAGGAAACAGTGAGGTACAAGCCGCATGGTTTATTCATACCATTCGGGAGGGTTATGACGAGGCTAATCCAGCATTAGAATCATTTTTAACTACCGTTGGTCGTAGGAAGTTTTTAGTCCCAATTTACAAGGCCCTTATTGCGGCAGACCCAACCAAAAAACGCGCGGCGGCCATCTATGAAAAAGCACGACCCAACTACCATGCGGTGTCTGTGGAAACATTAGATAAGCTGATTTTGGATGAAGCTGTAGCTAAAGAATAGTTTTCTTCACTACCTCCTTACAATAACTGAAATTGGATTATTAATCACGCTTAACTCTGCGCTTACCATGAGTAACAAACAAGATCAATTAGAAAAATGGGATGCTTACCCATCAAAGGTAAAACGTAAAACAGCCTTCTTGGAAGGGCTCGTTTTTGGCTTTCTCATGTTTCTCATAAATGTGGTGTGGTTTGAATGGGAACAGACAAGCGAAAACTGGAACAATGGAGCGTTTGACACGTTAGTCCTACAATTTCTCCTTTGGCAATTAGTAGCAGGGCAAGGTTATGGATGGTCCATGTATGCGTACAGAAACTGGATGGTTAAACGCTTAAAGCGCAAAGAAGGGAAGTAATTCCAGCTTAGTGAGCGATTAGTTTTGTCGGCACGTAAAGTCTATGAAAGAAGTTATCAAAAAGAAAGAAGAGCTCATTGTATTGTTCGACGATACAGCTGTAGCTTTTGGGAGCAAAACGGATCGAGAGTTGGCTTTTTCGATCTTTATTTTCCGCATTATGGGTTCACCAATGTTGGTGAAAATTGGTACAGCGTTAAGCTTATTTGCGTTGCGTCTAAGGCTTCCTGTTAAAGGACTCATCAAAGCAACCATATTCAAGCAATTTTGTGGCGGTGTTTCTATTGATGACTGTGACCGGACTATCAACAAGCTGCATAGCAATAAGATTGGAGCTATCTTAGACTACAGTGTTGAGGGTCAAGCCTCTGAAAAAGTTTTTGATCACACTGCCAATGAACTCATAAATATCATTAAAAAAGGAGCTAACAATCCTGCTATTCCTTTTAGCTGTATGAAAATTACTGGGGTTGGTCGTTTCGAATTGTTGGCCAAAGCACAGCGCGACGAAGAACTTAATGTGAGTGAACGTCAGGAATACGCAATGCTAGTTCAGCGATTGGACGGTATTTGCTCTGCAGCGGCGAAATTTGACACGCCCATTTACATTGATGCTGAGGAGACGTGGATTCAAGATACCATTGATCGGTTAGCTGAGACCATGATGCGCAAGTATAACCAGAAAAAAGCGGTTGTTTTCACAACCCTCCAGATGTACCGTCACGACCGCCTGACCTACTTGAAAAAGTTACTCGATCAAGCCCGGAGGGAGGGGTTTGTATTAGGAGTAAAATTTGTGCGTGGTGCATATATGGAAAAAGAACGTGCCAGAGCAGCGGAACTCGGCTACCCCGATCCGATACAACCCAATAAAGAGGCGTCTGATGATGATTATGATGCGGGAATTAAATTGGCGTTAGATCACCTTGAAAACATTGAGATAACTGCAGGAACACACAACGAATACTCCTGCATGCTACTGGCCAAACTGATGGCAGATAAGCGCATTCCGAACAACCATCCTTCTGTCTATTTTTCGCAACTATACGGAATGAGTGATCACATTTCATACAACTTGGCACATGCCGGCTATAACGTGTCAAAATACCTCCCCTACGGACCTGTTCGCGACACCATGCCATATTTAATTCGTCGCGCTCGTGAAAATACATCGGTTGCTGGTCAGGTTGGTAGGGAGCTCGTTTTACTGCTCTCTGAACGAGCAAGACGCAAAATGATGCACTAAGGGACCGTTTACGAAGTAAATCAGTAGACTAGGTAATATTCCTCAACAAAACAATTTAAGTCAGTTGCGCATTCATTAACTTCGCATTTATGGTTTCACGTAAAGCTGTTTGGCTCATTGCAGTATTCATGGTATGCTCAGCTTATCATGCTTCGGCAACTCATTTAGTGGGTGGAAATATTGGTTATGAAAATTTAGGGCCAGATAACCTCAATCCAGGTAATTCCATTTTCCGAATCACCTTTGAGGCATACTTAGATTGCAATGCGCCAGCTTGGGGAACTACTTTTCCAGAAGGGTCCATTAACATTGGTATATACAGTGGCTCACTCTCTTCAACATCATTAACAAATGTAACTACTCAAACCTTAAACCTCGTTTCAACGTCGGTTGTACAGCCTAACCTCCCATCAAACTGCACCTTCTCATCAAATGCGTGTATTGCACTTTCAAGCTATGAGGGTATAGTGAGCCTCTCACCCAACATACAAGGATACCATATTATTTACGACCGTTGTTGTAGGCCGGGAAGTGTGCTTAATGTGAATAATGCCGGTGATGAGTCATTGACCTACCACACCTATATTCCAATTGCCGGTGTTCAATTCCAAGTTAATGACACACCGCAATTTAATGACACCTTAGTTTCTTACATCTGTGTTGGCGATACCATAACCATATCCAATACCGCCACTGATCCAGATGGAGATTCACTGGTTTATTCTTTAGAAGTTCCTCATGATGGACTTACCTCTCCTGCCTTTCCTGCAATTAATAACTATGGCTTTTTTACCTGGGACCCTTATCCTTACCCTATTCCAGCTATCACTTATGCGGGAGGATACTCCCTACAAAATCAATTTGGAATTGGCGGTTACAATGCCATTAACGCAACAACAGGAGTTACTGAATTTTCTGCCACTGCCGTAGGTAATTATGCTGCTGCAGTTGAGATCAAGGAATATAGAAATCAAAATTTAATTTCTGTAACACGAAGAAACATTCAACTACTTGCGGTCAATTGCCCGCCGAATGATTTACCTGCTCAAGACACGGCAAACCTACCACCAAATACTGGTGGAACCGCTTTTACCATTGATGCCGGAGACACATTGTGTTTTGATATTACTTACTCAGATGCAGAAGGAGACACCATTCACTTAGCTATTGGCGGGAGTATATTTGATGCGAACCAAACAAATCCACCTGCAACTGTTATAAGTCCACTAAGCGCTGATAGTACAGTAACCTCACAATTTTGCTGGAATACAACGTGTGCACTAGGCTCAACTGTGCCATACCTGTTTACAGCAACTATAGAAGATGAAGGATGCCCACCAAAAACAACAATTGAAACCTTTAGCATAAACGTGGTGCCATTTACTGGACCAGACTCCATCTCAGGACCAATCCCTGCTTGCGGTTCAGATACAGCCACCTATTTTATAACTGGCGAACCCGGAGGGGTTTACAATTGGACGGTTACTGGAGGATTGATTCAAAGTGGTCAAGGAACTCCATCAATACAAGTACTTTGGGGTGCTGGAACGTCAGGAACCATAGCCGTAACGTCAACTAGCGCTAACGGATGTCCTGGAAATTCACTCGCTGCTTCGGTGCCTTTATCCAATGTATTTGCAGATGCAGGGAATGACGGATCTATTTGTGTTGGTGACACTTTTCTTCTTGGGGGAAGCCCAACCTCACCGGCCGCCACATCGGTAGTATGGATGCCCAATGCTGACCTCAACAATGACACCATTAACAACCCTGTTTTTTCTGGTCTTGACACCACCATCTATTTCCTGCAAGTAACGGATTCAATAGGATGCATTGCGCGCGACACAGTAACCGTAGCTGTTAATCCAAATCCAGTTCCTAATATTCCAGCTCAAGAGTTTATTTGCCCTGGTTTTAATAAAGTGATTACCGCGAATGGAGGCGGAACGTATCAATGGGCTCCAACAAATGGTGTAAGTAACCCAACAATTTCAAACCCAATCTTTTCGCCTGCGGTAACAACAAGCTATGTAGTAACCGTAACGAGCACGGCCGGTTGTGTAACATTGGATTCTGTAACTGTTTTTGTGCAAGGCGAAGTCCCTACCAATGCCGGACTTGACACGGCAATTTGCGAAGGTGATACCATCTCACTTGGTGGTAGTCCAACCTCACCTGGAACAGATGTAACGTTTCAATGGTCACCCAGTTCGTCGCTTTCGGATGACACCCTTGCCAATCCATTAGCATTTCCTACTTCACAACAAACCTACATTGTTCTCACACAAGTGGATACCTGTGCAGGGGCTGATACGGTAACCGTATCTATTTTACCTCCGCCTAGTTTGGTTGTTAATAACGACACAGCTATTTGTATTGGAGACACCGCACAACTTACCGCTTCGGGAGCAGATTTATACACTTGGTCTCCCGGTTTTTCGCTCTTAGACTCGAACATCAACAATCCATTGGCAATACCTCAAGTTCCAACTATGTACCGCGTTACGGGCACAAATACCAATGGTTGCGAAGGATTCGACAGTGTGTTTGTGCATGTACAGCAATTTCCAATAGCTGATGCTGGAGGTGATACCATTGATGGTTGCGAAAACCAAACGGTTCAACTTGGAGGATCTCCTACTGGCCCAAGTCAGGCTACCTACAGCTGGACAAACGCCAGCCTATTATCTGACGATTCTGTTGCCAATCCATTGGCCACTGTTGACTCAACAGCATTATTTTACGTCTCCGTTACCGATTCTGTTGGCTGTGTGTCTACAGATAGCACACGGGTTATTATTTTTAAAGGATTTATTCGTGGTGATAGTGCTGTATGTCAGAACGATAGTATTCAATTAACTACCTCATATCAATTTGCCAATGGTATACCAACTTACCTGTGGTCTCCGGCAAGTTCGGTTAGTGACTCAACAGCACCCAGCCCAATTGCTCAGTTCTCATCACCTACTTTGTTTACAGTAATTATGACAGCACCAAGTGGTTGTACCGATACTGCAAGTGTGTTTGTTGACGCATTAGAACCTGGACTTCCGAGTTTTGACTTGGAAACCACCGTGGGGTGCGCTGGAATTGAAGCTACCTTTATAAATACCAGTACGAATGCGACTGATTTTCTGTGGGACATTGACAATGGTAGATTTGTAACTGACTTGGAAAGTCCGTCCTATGTTTTTGCATACGGCAGTGAACCCATTGTAAGTCTGGAGGCGTCCTCACAAGAAGGTTGCTCACTTGAAATAGTTAGGCCATTTGATTTTGGCTCGTTCAGCTCATTGTTTCAGTTTGCGCAACCCAATGTGTTCTCCCCAAATGGAGATGGCGTTAACGACTACCTAGAAATACCCCTTGGGAACAACTTGGGAAATTGTACCGAGTTTGCAGTTTTCAATCGCTGGGGTCATCAGGTATTTACAGCAGAAGGGAACAACTTTTCTTGGAATGGCAGGGATTTCAGTGGTCAAGAGCTTCCAGAAGGAACGTATTTCTATGTGATTGAAGTTCGGGAAACTGTTTACCGTGGGTCTATTCAACTTTACCGATAAGTTTCGCTATCAGCATCTTGTGTATTCACACCTTACTGCTACTTTTGCGTGAAACAAATTCAACGCATCCATGAAATTTTTCATCGACACAGCAAACTTAGACCAAATTAAAGAAGCCGCAGCATTAGGTGTTCTTGATGGTGTTACTACTAACCCGAGCCTAATGGCTAAAGAAGGCATCTCAGGCGAACAAAATATCCTTGATCATTATGTGGCCATATGCAATGAAGTTGACGGCCCCGTTAGCGCGGAAGTAATCTCAACCAATTTTGAAGGTATGGTGAAAGAGGGCGAGCGTTTAGCTGAACTACATGAAAATATCGTAGTGAAAATACCTATGATAAAAGATGGTGTAAAAGCGCTGAAGTATTTTTCATCAAAAGGCATTCCCACCAACTGTACCCTGGTATTTTCAGCTGGTCAGGCGCTATTAGCTGCCAAAGCTGGAGCAACCTATGTTTCGCCATTTATTGGCCGCTTAGATGATGTTTCAACAGATGGGTTACAATTGATTGAGCAGATTCGTTTAATCTATGACAACTATTTATACGATACACAAATATTAGCAGCATCCGTGCGGCACACCATGCATGTCATGAAATGTGCTGAATTGGGCGCTGATGTCATGACCGGACCGTTGAGTTCAATTACAGGGTTGTTAAATCACCCGCTGACAGACATCGGGCTTGAAAAGTTCCTCGCGGATTACAAAAAGTCAAATGGCTAATTTTTATGTGCAACTTATTGAAAAAGGCGCCCAGTGATGGTCGCCTTTTTTTATTCTACCAAACCATTTTTATACGCGTATTTTACCAAGCCCGCCGTGTTGGTTGAACCTGTTTTAACCATAATGGATTTGCGAATTGTTTCAATGGTACGTCTGCTGCGATTTAATTCGGCTGCGATTTCACCGTTGGTAAGTTCATCGCAGATGTAGGTTAATATTTTTAGTTCAGTGGATGTCAATGGCTGGGTGGTTCCAAAGTTTGTATGAGAGCCCAAGTTCAAGCTTACATTCCTACTTACAATTTGTTGTGCCATTTGACTGTAATACGGTTTATCTTCCATTACTGTATCAATGGCTGTAACCAACTCATCATGAGTTATGGTTTTGTCTAAATATCCATTAGCTCCGTGACCAATTGCCTCCATGATGTTCTTCGGTGAATCAAACATGGAGAGCATAATAACCCGAATCTCTGGCCACTTCTTTTTTACGGTTTTTAATACATGGTAACCATCTGTGTGTGGCATGGCAATATCCAATAACATTACTTGTGGAAGTACCCTACCGGAAGCCAAATAATCCAACGCACTTGACCCATCATGCATTAAATCCAAAATGTAAAACCTTCGATAGCGGTTTAAGAATTGGTCAATGCTTTTAGAGAAAAGCCGGTGATCATCAACCAGCATCACCCTTATTTCTTCTTTTATCGTGCTCATGGTCTTGAATGTAATTTCGAGATCTAATTCGCAATACGGTTCCACTACCTTGCTCATGAACAACCTCCATTATGGCATTGATGTAGGCAACGCGATGCTTCATGGTAAGTAAACCAATACCAGCATGATGAGCACCTTGCTCTATACCTATCCCATCATCCATTACTTCAAGTAAGAATGCAGGTGTATTTAGGTGTAATGTTACATCTACTTGTGAGCAGTTGGCATGTTTAAACGAATTATTTATGCCTTCTTGCAAAGCTCGGTACAAAACCAGTTCTACCTCAAAAGGAAGGCGCGTATCGTTTTTAGAATAAAAATTAAAATTGACTTGAATGGACGTAGAGTTATTCATAAAATCTACGAAGTCCTCTGCTGCAGCCGCAATCCCATATGATTTTAACACGGCGGGCTGAAGTCCTTTGGAAAGGTTTCTGATTTTATAGATGAGTTCGTTTACCAATTGAATGTTCTGCTCATATTGGTTTATTAGAACCGATTTCCTAGCATCCGTTTCTTGCTTAAAGTCAATCAGGTTTTTACGCAATAAACTGAGTACCGGACCAAAGTCATCATGTAGAATTTCTGCAACTCGCTCCCGCTCTACTTCTGAACTTGTGATGGTTTCGGAAATAATATCATCAGAGCTGACAGGTCTTGGTTGAATTTGCAACTGCTCAAACTTGCGCTTAAAAACACGTGATAGCCATGCATACCAAAATAAGCCATTGAGTAGCGTAAAAAGCAGCACTGCAATGAGCAGGATGTGGGTTTGGGCTAAGGCATTCATTATTGACGTGGTTATATGCAATTTAGAAAAAATCCATGGTGGACAGCTCGCTTCTAACTTCATCGGAACAATCCAATCGCTCGCAAGCGTGAATTCATCCGTATAAATACGGATATCTCCAACATTTTTAAAGCATTAATTCATTGATAATCAGTTTTTTGGTTTTGAATTGTTAATTTTTGAAATTCACCAGCACCACAACACCTGGATACTTTAGTTGTGTCAGTTTCTCATGGACTTTCTCCTGTAGATCACAACTTTGGCTCAGGTTAAACATTAACCATAGGTCTAAACACCTTCCACCATCCACCTAATCTGAAGCCAAGGTTGTGTTTTGCATTTGAATAAACCTCCCACCTTTTCTATCTTGCCCGCAAAATAGAACCGTGAAGCAATCTAGCTTGCAAAAAATCACCTTCGGTATCATCGCCCTTTTGGCAGTCGTTTTAGCCTTTAAAAGCTTTCGTGAGCCTGATTTATGGTGGATGTTTCGCGTGGGAGAATGGATGTGGGAGAACCAGTCCATCCCTACTGAGGATGTATTCTCATTTACATTTCCCGGTCGGGATTGGATTTCAGTGAAGTGGCTCTTTGAATTAATTGCTTTCTGGATAACTTCTATTTTAGGAGCTCCAGGCATGGGACTCTTGCAGGCTCTGGCAAATATTCTCCTTCTTGTTATTGTTGCGCGTTCCGCTCAATACACCTATCAATTAGTTACGCAGAGATCCATTTCCTGGAACCATGAAGGGATTTTGATCAGTTTGGTTTTATTTCTTTTTGCCACAGAATTTCGCATGATCTTGAGGCCGGAAATGACTTCACATGTGCTCACAGCTCTTGTGCTTTTAATCTTTGTCATTCAGCGCTATTCTGGAAAGTCCAACATCCTATTTTGGCTTATCCCTTTAAATGTATTTTGGGTAAACATGCATGAAGCCTATGGAACTGGAATGGTGCTTATAGGTGCATTTATGGGAGCCCATATTCTTGAAGCTGTTTTTTTAAAATGGACGCCACTCAACAAAAAAATGCTGTTGCTAGGTGGCCTTGCTTTGCTAGCTGTAAGTATAAATCCACGCGGGCCCTATATGCTCATTCACCCCTACGTGATTTTTACCCAAGTTGGTAGCAACCACTACACTTCTGAGCTGAATTCTTTATTCTATGCTGCTGATTATTACTTCAGCTTCAAGGATCCCTACATTTTTATTCTCCTGCTTGCATTAACGGTTTTGGGAATTGTTTATACAACCGTTAAAAGCAACGTAAAATTCATACAAAGCATAGGCATTGGACTTCCTTTGGTTGCCTTGATGCTTACCTACTTAGGACTAACAGGGCACCGGAATATACCGTTTGCTATTATTGGACTCATGCCAATTTTCGCAGTTTTTGCTATTCTCATTTTAGCGCGATTAAACCGTCCTGTTTTATTTACTGCAATAACCGGACTTGTTGCAATGGTATTTTATGCAGGAGTAGTTTCTAACCAGTATTACAAGGTATTTACTCCAACTGAGCGTTATGGGCTTAAGGTGAGCGCCATAAAAAACCCCGTTGGAGCTGCACAATTTGTTAAGGCAAATAACATTTCTGGAAGGTGCTTTTCAGACTACCTCACTTCGGCATATTTTCTCTGGGAACTCCGTCCAAATTTTGAATCGTACATTGATTTACGCGATTTGGACGTTTTCCCGATGACTCACTTCCAACGTTTTACTGAAGTTGCTTTTAGACCTGCCGCTTTTGCTGCCGAACACGAAAAGTATCAGTTTGACTACGTGATGCTTTACCGTCCGAATTTTGGCCCGCTTCACAATTATTTATTCAATGCTAGTGATTGGGTTCCAGTGTACGCTGACGCTGTAGCTTGTGTATATGTATCACAAGAAATTGCTAAAAGCAACAGCCTGAGCTCATTGCGTGACCGTCCCAAATTTTCACCGGTGGTGCGAGAAGAGCCGCATCCGTTCTTAGCAACATTAACTACTGTGTTCAACCCTTTCTACGAGCGCACCCATGATCAACGCCACCATACTAAACTTGTGGGAAGCACCTATTTTGAACAAGTAGGTAAGTATCAAACGGCCCTAGAACTTACTCAAGCCGTCTTGAACGACCCTGAATTTGGAGTAGATGCGCGCTTGCGCTATGGCAACCTTTTACTGGGTATCCATCAACAAAATCAGGATATTGCTTATCTCAACGAAGCTGAACGCGCATTTGCCGAGGTAATTGCTACCAATCCTGAAAATGCAGAAGCCCAGTTGGGACGTGGCCAAGTGTATTTTAGAAAACAACAATACGGGCAAGCATTGCGCGCCTTTGAAATGGCTATAGCAATCGAGCCATCGTCGCTTGCGTATACGCTATTAGCAAATTGCTACAACATGTTTGCAAGCACCGATGTGCAAGGAGCAAACGGACATATTGCAAACTGGTTTAAGTATATGAATAAAGCCCACAAACTAGCGCCGAGTGACATGTATGTAAGGCATGCCATTATGCTTGCCCATTGTAAGCGCAACGAGTGTAGCATGCTTGCTCCATTTGCAGATGGCTTTGAAGCCAGACCTGGAATGAACCGTGAAGAACTCAATTACATTGCTCGCTGCTTGGAAAAGTGTGGAATTGAACGGGGTTAATCCTTTTTGTATTTTGACATCCGACACTGATTAAATTAAATTACCTCTGATTATGATCTCGACTATACTTGGCATTGGTTGGGTTTATCCTACCCTCCTATTTTTACTTTTTCTCAGCACCATCTGTTTGGCAGTAATACTGTTTAAGCGCGGAACAAAAAACAAATGGTTGAATATTGGAACGATACTCCCAGGTCAGTTTATGCTAATAATACTTATATATCAGCAGTTTCCACCATCAACAGCAACGTACAAAGCTCACTTTCAAGAGATAACTGGCACTGAATTACCTGCTAACGCTGAGCTGTTAGCTACTGCTTATGACTACACCGGACTGCTCCGAACTGATGTGAATACAGCATCGGTAATTCGGCTACCTGAGTCCTTGTTTAATGAACTATACGCTAATGTTGAAGAGCATAACCTTGAACTTGGAGGTCTGTACAGCAAAAGTGGCTGCTTTGAAAACGCGGAGGAGGCGCTTAAAATACCTACAACAAAAAAGGACTATGCCTCACATCAATTCGAATCAAGGTCGCACTACATTGGCTTCTACACAGATAACCGAACCATTATTGTTCATAGGTGCGGACATTAAACCAACGTTTCGCGTAATTCAACGAAATACTCACCGCAACCTTCATGTTATCATGTAGCAGTGAATGGCATCGGTTAACCTCGAATTCGAATCATTTGAAAACAAGTTGAATTCGCTTTAGAAGCGTACCCTTTTAGAAGCGTACGAAGCACGCACCAGGGATTGAAGCAAGCTACCGCGTAGCGCGAAAAGCCCGTTGCCGGAGGCAGGTGCCCATATTTTTTTATGCCTAGTTTCGGAAGGCACATTGACTTTCCTTGGATTAACCCGCAAGAAATAGCACCACTTCTGCCCTTGCGGAAAAAGGGGTTCTACATCTTGAAATGCCTGCACCTTTGTTCAAAAATTTACCTTTGTTAGAGACCTAACGTCGAAAAGCTATTAGCTCTCGAAATTGATTTAACTTCACTCCATGGCTGTAATTCTAATCATTGAAGACGACAAAAGCACGCGCGAGAACCTTCAGGAACTTTTAGAGTTGAGTAATCATGAGGTGATTTCGGCAGCTGATGGAAAGGCTGGAATACAGGCTGCTACTGAATCCCTTCCCGATTTGATACTCTGCGATGGACACATACCTGGCTTGGATGGCTTTCAAGTTTTGAGTTTTTTAAAGAAGAAGCCTGAAACCAAAGTAATTCCGTTCATTTTACTTTCAGGATCTGAGCATGAACCTGCTTTTAGAAAAGCAATGAATTTAGGCGCGGCGGATTGTTTGGCTAAACCATACAACAGTGGTGAATTGCTGAATGCAGTTGAGCTCAGGTTAAATACAACTAAACGCAATCGTGTTCCGGGCAAGGATGAGTGGAAAGGTCAATGGGATGACTTATTAGCTGAGGCTAGGCAAGTAAAGTACCGCAAGCGAGAATGGATATTTAGGGCAGGTGATTTTCCAAGACACCTCTATGTTATTGAAACCGGAATGGTTAAAGAGTATTCAATAACTGACGATAACAAAGAATACATTGCGAATATTTGGGGTAAGGGAGATGTATTTGGATACCTAGCGGCTGTTCAAGGAGAGCATTATCAGCTATTTGCTCAGGCTTTACGTGAAACGGTTATATCGCGCATTCCTACAACAGATTTTCAGCAGGCATTGCTGCACGATCATGCATTTGCACTGAAATGGCTTGAAAAAGTGAGTGCCGAAGGAAGGGAAAACTTGCATCATATGGAACAATTAGCCTACGACAGTGTGCCTAAACGGGTTGCGTTTACTTTATTGGAACTTATGGAAAGTGAGCAAAAAACATCCTTTTCACTCTCGCGAAAAACTTTAGCTCATTATGTTGGCACAACCAAAGAATCCTTGGTGCGAACACTATCACAATTCAAAGAATCGGGCTTAATTGATACGGATGGATCAGAAATTTCCCTCGAAAACCCTAGCAAATTGGCTGAAGACGCCCAAAATTGGTAGTTCGGTGATTTAAATCACCAGTTACAAGTGACGGCGGTCACTGCAGTTCCCAAAGCATTAGTGCTCTTTTGTATCAGATCCTTAAAACAAAAGCACAATGCGAATACCTATCATACTTATACTTTTATCCTTTACCGCACTAGTAAGCAGCTACGCTCAAGAGCCCGTTAATAACGTGGCTAATCTTGAAGAAGAGCGCATTGTTTACGCCAACGCTTTCCCGAACTTATTCCGTGCAGAACAGATTTCTGACATCGAATACGTAAACGAAAGACACGCTCGCATTACATACTTGTCGCAAGGTGTTGTAATGGAAGCAACCGTAAATCATGCCCGAAAAGACATGTTATTGGTGACGAAGGCAATCCGTTTTCAACAAGAAAATGTGCCTGAATTGCTTATTGATGCACATCAAGATGGTGCGTACCACGATTACTTGATGAAGAATGCGTGGGAAGTTAAAACTCCAAGTGGCGAACGTTTCTTCAGGGTAGACTACGTTGAAAATCCTGATTCAAAGGAGCAGCACGCTTGGTATACCCGATACGGTAATGAACGACCTAGCCCACTATAATTGCCCAAAATACACTTTACGCAATCAATTTTAATAACCTAAAAAACCAAGAAATATGAAAACCCTAATTCCAATAATTGCAGCAATAAGTTTAGTTGCCTGTACAAATAATCAAGAATCAAGTTCAGACACTTCTTTAAACGATGTGGAGAACCAAACTGAACAACTTGCTGATACCGTTGAAGCATTTACCGAAACAAAGCGTGCAGCAATGGAGGAAGAAATGCAAACGCAACTGAATAATCTCGATGCAAAAATTGAAACTGTAAAAAGCCAATTAACGCATGAGTCAGAAGAAATTCAAGCTGAATTACAACCTCAACTGAAGGAACTCACGAAGCAGCGAGCTCAACTTGAAGAAGACCTTTCAGACGCTAAAACGGCATCCATTCAATCATTTAGAAAACTATCTGACGGATTTGAAGCAGCAGCAAAAGACGTTGAAGAAGGAATTGAGCGCGCTCAAGAAGAGCTTGGGCAGAGTGATGATCGTGAGTCATAGTAATGACGCATCAAACTACCACTGAAAAAATTAGTAATCATTTAAAATTTTTAGAATCAGAATGAACGAATCAAAAACATACGCCAAACTAGGATACACTTTAGAAGAAACAGAAAAAGTAGTTTCAAAACTGAATGTTTTACTGGCCAATTATCACATTCACTACCAAAAATTGCGCAAATTTCATTGGAACGTTACTGGAGCAGAATTCTTTGACATTCACGAAATACTTGAAGCTCAGTATAATGAAACTCAAGCTAATATTGATGAAATAGCCGAGCGCATTCGAATCTTTGGAAAGAAACCCATGAGTACATTAACCGATTATTTAGAAAACTCAACAATAGAAGAGGTACACGGTGATTTAAGTGCCGACAAAATGGTACAAGAGGTGTTAAGTGATTTTGAAGTCTTGGTCAAATACATCAAAAAGGCTACACAAGATGCAATTGCAATTGAGGACTTCGGAACCATTGATATGTTGAACTCAATGGTGAAAAAAATGGAGAAAACACATTGGATGTTGCATTCTTTCCACCTCAAAGAAGCTTAGACAATCAATTATCCATAACCAGCGAATTAACACATTACTAAAGCTAAAAAAACTAACATTATGAATTCAGATAAGACTAAAGATATAGCGTGGAGTGACGTATTTGATGATATTCGATCACTCGTAAAACACAACCAAGAAGATGCAGTTGACTTGATTGAAGAAGAGAAGGAGAAAATCAAGGCATGGACAAAAGAGCGCATGGATGAGCTCAAAAAAGCAAAAGAGCAAGGTGATGAACAAGTCACAGCTTTACATCAAAAATTAGACGAATTGCGCGTTCAGGCAGAACTCGGAAAAGCAGATACGCGAGATCAACTCGAGCGCCAGCGTGAAACATTAAATACGCAATTAATTGCAGTGCGCGATTATTACAATCAGATGAATCGCAAGTCAGACGTTTTCTCAAAACGAATGAGCAACCAGCTGGATCACTTAACTATGCGCATTCAAATTTTAGGACTCAAAATGAGTTACCGCAAGGAACAGATTGAGGACGAGTGGAATCGTAAGAGTGAAGCCGTAATGAATCGCGTTGAAGAGCTTGAATCTGAAATGAAATCGTATGCTCATGATACTCGGGAAGAAATCATGGAAAAATCATCCAAGCTTTCAAATGCTTGGGATGCATTCAAATCCGAATTGAAATCGAGTTAAACGCGCCGATATAAGTATAAAAAAAGCACCGCCAAGGCGGTGCTTTTTTCGTTAAGCCACAACTGCTTCATGCGCTTGAATCAAATGTCGTTTCTCGTGGGTAAGCACAAACTTTAAAATATCTCCCAAGCGCATTTTGACCAATTTACCTAGCGTGGTAGACACCTTTATTCGGTTTAAATCATACTTGTGAGCACGCTTCAGCAATTCCTCCCAATCTTCAGTATGCCTGATGTATTGGTGAATAGTGCGGTTGTTAAAATCACCACCTAGGGTATTCATCTTTTTAAACGTGTTCATTTTACTCAGCTCATTGCGGTTATCTTCTTTTGGGTCCATACTTCCAATTGACCATTTGCCCAACCAACCGTGCTTAAACGCTTTCACTGGTCGTTCAGGCTGATTACTCAACTTTTCAACTATAAGGGGAATGTAGAAGCTCGCATAACGATTCAGATGCGCTATGCATTCTACTGCGTTCCAAGCTTCCGAACTGGGCCTCCTGTAAATGGCGCCATCAGGCTGATCTAGCAGGTACTGAGCTGCCTTGCGATTGTTTAGATTCAAGGCGATTAATTCTTCTAAATATGACGTTGTATTCATGGTGTTTTCCTTTTGGGGCAAAGTTCACCCATCGTAAACCACTAGTTCTTGATTAGACTCAAGAATTTCGCAACCTGCTAAGTGTCTCAGCCGACATCCGCAAGTATGCCGCAATGTACTTCAAGGGTACCTCTTGAAAAACGTGTGGACTGCGCTTAAGCATGCGCAAGTAGCGCTCTTCAGGGCTGTTAATCAGCACATCCGTTTCGCGTTCTACCATATCTACAATTGCAGATTCAAGCGTTTTAATGTACATCTCCTTGGCCTTGTTATCACCATTTAACAATGCTTGAATGGTTTGATGATGAACCCGTTTAACACGTGTTTCGCGCAAAACAGCGAGCTCATACTCGGAAGGTTCTCCAGATAAAAACGACGCCAAAGAGTTTAGCACTCCCCCACCATATCCTAGCCGCACAATTATCAACTGTTCTTCTTGACGTTGAAGGGCCATTAGCCCAGAGTGGATGTAATACAAATAGCGCTCGCGTTCCCCAATACGCAACGGTGTTGTTCCACGTTTCAAGAGCAATTCATCGCCAGGAACAGCATCTGATGCAAGCTGATCAATAAGTGTTGTTAACATGCGCCTTTTACAGGAAAATTAAACATCGTATCGGGGTAGGTCTCTGCACTATACGTGAAATGCCACCACTCTTCTGGTAATCGAACAAAACCACCCCATTTCATAAATGAGTGAAGCAATTCCCTATGCTTGAGTTGACTTGGAGTTAGTTGTTCTGCACCTACACCGCTTTCCTTTCCAAAGAAGTCAAAAGGTGTACCCATATCCAACATGCGCCAGCGCTCCCCTACCTGTTTAACAAGGGTTACATCAACTGTACCTCCTCGGGAGTGACCACTCTTGGCTGCAATGTACCCTTTAGCTAACAGGCTATCTTTTGGAATGGTAGGGTAATAAATTGACTTCATAACTGTATCGTTAGGATCTTTGGTCCACTTTACAAAGGCATCAACAGCTCGTTGCGGACGGTACCCATCATAAACCAACAAGGAATACCCCGACTTCAATAATGCTTGTTGTACCCGACTCAATGCTTTGGCCGCATCGGTAGTAAGTAAAATGCATTTCGATTGATAACCGGGTACTGGTTGACCTGTGAAATTATTTCCAGTAGCATATCGCGCGTCTGTAATGATTGTTGAATCCACGGCTTGAATTGCCACAAAATCAACCGGACGTTCCTTTGTACTGCAACTTATAAGGCACAAAGTAGCGCTGCACCGAAGCAAAAAAGTCTTAATCCAATTGTTTAACATAAGCTTGTAAATCGGTTATTCATGCCAACGGTTTCAAAAACACCCATCCTACCCATCCACATTGTAAAAAGATCTCCAGCAGTATTTAAATTACAACTAACGCTGCAATTCATAACCCATCAATTGCAGTTCATGAGCTGCGTGTTTCTCCGTAAAAGCTATTAATTCGTCATAATTCGCCACTTCATTTCCATAGGTGTTTATGCGTGTTTCATCACCAATCAAGGTAGCGATTTGTTCACTATCCCGAGGAAGCTGAAACTTTTCTAGCAGGTTATGAAGCGTTCCTGGCGTATCAGCTGTTAAGTCTTCATATTTAACAAATAATACCCGTTCATTATCCAGGTGTTGTTTTAAAAAGTGATGGGTATAGCGAACCGCATGTTTCCAGTTTCGCAAGCGTTCATCCCAGTTTGGTGAAACCCATGATTCGCCCTTTTGGTACAATGATTCCAGTGAGGTCATCACCTCACGACCATCCCGCATCATGAGCACAACAACGGGCATAGGAATATGCTTCATAATTAAGCCACTGTAAAAAAGATGCCGCGGTGTTTTCTCTACAAGGTACTCTCCGGGGCTGCCATCATTGATTCGAAAACTAAACGTTAGAATTTGATTAATCGCATCGAGGGCAGCTTCGCCATTTGATTTGTTGTTAACAAGCGCATGCTTGATGTATAGCATAAATTCTCGCTCTGGAATATATGCCTGTATACGGGTGTGCTTTTCAAATCGCTGAAACCTTTCCCGCATGATTTCCATCATTTCAGATGGAGTGTGTGCTTTCCAACGAGGCTTTATGAGCTGCTGCTTGACCTGAACAGCACTTTGAATCAACAGATTGGGATGCTTTAAGAACGGGTCTGGCGGTAAGAAAGGATCGAATGTGGTAAAGAGTTTCGACTCTTCGAGCATACCCCGCAGGTTGTCGTGCCGAAGCAGCATCTGTAACAACCAATGAGAACCACACCTCCCAGGGCCAACAAGAAATAAGCGGTTATATCCGTGCTTCAATTTCACCCTGTAAAATTAAGGCCTTGGGCTGGGGTAACTGCTATCTAAAGGATGGAAAAAACAGAATATACGTTTGAGCATTATCCGTTTTTAAACGCTTACTAAAGCACCCAACTCCCTTTATACCATTACTTTAAGAACAACTAACCTCCTTACTATGCGTATTTTAATCACTTTACTTGTGAGTATTGGCTTGCAGTGCCATGCCCAAATAACCACCTATTATAGTCAGTGTACCAATTGCTTCGCCAACCGCTTAATTCACTGGAATAGCGTTGCTGACGGATCGGGAGTTCCCCCAACTTCATTTACAACTAACAATCAATGGTTTGAAATACAGCAAGGCGACTCACTCTATACCGATTCGATTTGGGTAGTAAATGGCGGAAGCAACGTCAAGTTAACCGTTAAGCAGGGTGGCATTTTATCCGTGACATCTGGAAATGCTTTAGATGTATCAGCTGCATGCACGTTGGCTTTAGAGAACGGAAGTACATTGTGGCAATATGATTCGGCACCAACCCCATTCGATGGTACGGTGCAAGTAGACCGCTATGCCACCCTGAACCTATTGGCCTACAATGCAAGTACGATTGCTCCGGAGCTGTTAACGGGGCGTATTCGGATAAATGCCAATTTAAGTAATGCGGTGCGCGTATCTACTCAAGCTAAAGACACCCTTTTCATCCCATATTTCGAATTGCTGTCGACCGGCCTTTCCGAATGGCGGTTCACCAACCAAGATAGCGTAGTAATTGAAACAGATACCTTTCGGGTATTGGGAGGTTCAATTGATTTTGCTTCTTCAAATCAGGTGTTAGATAGGACGCTTATTGTCCATAAGTTGTTAGAAGTGAGCAATGCCAATTGGAATAATGCCGGAAGTGAAAACTTGCGGATTGTTATTCATCCTTCCGATACCCTCTTTTCAGACATTCAAGGCAACCCATTTGGCAACGATGTTCATGATTTTCGCTGGCTTCATACCGTTGGTGTGTGGAAGTTTGATTCCGACTTACCTCTTGGTAGCAACCAGGAAGCCTTCAGCACAACGGCAACTGTAGTTCCTAATAATTTCCGCTTCACTGGAGGAACTGGACGGGGCATTACCTTCGACTCCCTCAGTAAATTGGTAGTTAGCAATGCTACAGGGATTTCCATAGGGAGCTCACCTAAACTCTTTGAATCTGGAAGTCAGGTCACATTTAGCTCTAATGCAGATATAACCATACGGGGAAATGTAGTGGATATGGGTTCGGATTTTCCGCAACAAATTGATACGGTTTCCATTGCAGCGGGATCTGAGTTTAACATCAACCAAGATAACCGCATAATTAAAACGCTTGTTGTTGAAGACTCTGCAACATTGGACCTTGAAAACGGCAAGCAACTTACCATTTCAGATTTTATGGTGTTGAATAATGGGAGTGCTTTTATTGTCCGCACTAACGCCTCCCTCAGGCATGACAGTGCTTTTTTTTCACATAAGGCTAGTTCGCTGTGTAAACTATCACGGTCCAGTAATCCAGTGGATCACACAAAGTTCTCCCTTTGGAGCTCCCCGTGCCAAGGCGCTGATATAGCATCCACTTTTAACGCATCTAATGCTAATGACTTCTATCAGTTTAACGCCAATACACAAACCTGGGAAGCATACCCCACTGGCATCATGCTTCCAGCAACAGGTTATGCAACAACTGGTACGGTAGGCTCTAGCTCCAATCAAACAAAAACGTTTACTGGTTCGGCATTTAACAATGGTAGGTACGCAATTCCATGTTCAGACTCAAATGCGGGCTACCTATTGGTTGGAAACCCTTACCCTAGTGCCTTAAACCTGAGTGCCTTTATAACCTCAAATGATAGTATTGATGGTACCGTTTGGTTATGGAACCATCAGTCTGCCGCTACCAATGGCAACAATTCAAGCACAGATTATGCAACCTTTAACTTACTTGGAGGGGTAGCTTCTACTGCAGACCCCGCTTCCATTCCTTTGGGATATGCCGCCACCGGACAAGGCTTTTTCGTGCGTGCAATTGGAACTGATAGCGTTGTGTTTAACAATTCCCAGCGGGCTTCAGGAAACAATTCGCAGTTTTTCAAAACTGGCCCTACTGATCGTTTTTGGTTCAGTGCTGCGACTCAATCCGGGTGGTTCAATCAGCTGTTACTTGGGACTGTGCCGGGTGCTACTTTTGGAATTGATCGTGGATGGGACGGCATAAAATGGACCGGTAATTCATCGGGCAGCTTATATTCAATGGTCGATACCTTTAAATTGGCTATTCAGAGTGTTCCAACTAAATGGGAGAAACCTATTCCAATTGGAATTACCCTCGATCGCGAAGAACACGTAACATTTAAGGTGGATTCATTTTCTGGAACGTCTTGTTTGGGACTCATTGATAAGCGTTTAGCTGACACGATTTGGCTTAACGACACGGTAGCCTCTTACACAACTAAAATATGGTCGGGTGAGCACAATAAACGATTTGCGTTGATCCCGTGCTCCCTTAAACCAACCAGCTCATTAGCAGTACATAAAGCATATCGGTCCTATGAGCTCTGCGGAAATCAACTGAAACTAAAAGGTGCATGGATAAAACCAGAACTTACGGTTTATGATCTTTCAGGCGCTTGTTTGGGTAACCTTCAGAAAACCGCTCAGCACACTTATCAACTCAGTGCCTTTAATCGTGGGTTCATGATAATTAGGATAACTGATGATGACACGACGGTATTCACATTCAAATACCTTCAGCCATGATACTCATTCAGGCACCGCCTCCACCTCCACCATCAAATAACGCATCTCCTCTGGAGTTAGGAATTGTTGGTTGGTTTATCGTTATGCTTATTCTGGTATACCTGCGAAATCAGCTAATTAAAGCTCAGTAAGGACTAATCCATTCAATAATTTAGTCATCGCTGTACGTTCCTTCTTATAAGCGTCAAACTCGGAATAAGCAATGAGTTGAACAGTGCCTTTCGCTGTTGAGTAATAAAAACCGTAGTAAACCAATTCTTTTCCATTAATCACGGTTTTCAATTCCATGCTAAAGAGCTCAACGCCATTGATGTTGCGCATTTCCTCGCGCAAAATCTCAACATCATTTGAAACTGCCTTGGCATTCCGCAATGCTAAGTCCTTCATATTCGCCATTGGAACCATTGTAGGCTCTGTAATCAACATGGCATAGATTTCACTCGTTTTGTGACGAAATTCATATTCAGCATCAACCGCTGATTCAGCCTTACGAAATACCCATACATCTGGATTTACAAACAGGCTAACATCAATTTTACTACTCTTGACTTCAAATGTGGCCCCTTTGGGAACTACAAAATCGCCCTCAGCAATAGGTATTTCGGAAAGTGCTTTAGGACGCTTTACCAATTCCCAGGTTCCGTCATCATTCAAAATTACCGTCTCACCTGTTTGGGTAATTGCACGTTGCTGAGCGTAAAGGCTGTTACCAAAACATAAAACCACTAATACAAGGAGGGTACTGCGCATAACTCTTCTGATTTGCTGCAAAGGTATCGGTTGCATCGATTAAAATCAAATGCAACTTAAAGCTTGGAAGAATCAGTTTGGAATACGTATTTTCATTCCGCCTATGACTGAAACAAAATTGATACGCATCAACGAATCATCCATCAACCTGAAAGAGATTGAGGAAGTTGTTACTTGCTTAGAAAATGGGGGTATTATTATTTACCCTACAGACACCGTTTACGGAATGGGATGTGATATTCGAAACACCCGAGCTGTTGAGCGGATAGCTCGCATTAAAGGCATCAAGCCAGAAGATGCCAAATTTGCGATGATTTTCCACGATCTAAGTCACCTATCTGCGTACTGCAAGCCCATTACGAACACTACCTTCAGGGTGATGAAACGCTTACTTCCAGGCCCATTCACCTTCATCATGGAGGCCAATAATAACGTTCCTAAAATTTTCAATAAGACCAAGAAAAAAGAAGTAGGCATTCGGGTTCCCGACCACGCTGTTCCGCGCGAAATTGTTCGTGTACTCGCCAGTCCAATTGTAACTACTTCTGTAGTTGATGACGATGAAATTTTGGGTTATACGACGGACCCCTCTGAAATCTTCGGAAATTTTAATGGTGTAGTGGATCTCATTATCGATGGAGGTTTTGGAAATAATATTCCATCAACCATTTTAGATGCCACAGGCGATACCATTTCACTCATTCGCGAAGGTCTTGGCGACGCTTCATCAATCCTCTAAAAGTTCATAAAGAGGCTCATCTAATGCTCCACTAGGAAGTCCATAACCAACCAATAAACTCAAGGTTGGAGCTATCGCAGTTATGGGGACCTTTCGAAACGACTTACCCGTACTAATTCCTTGTCCATACCACAAGTTGGGCACATGAGTATCGTAAGTATATCCACTGCCGTGTGTTGTACCTGTTTTACTGGTTCCCATCCAACCCGATTCAAAAACCAAAACTACATCACCGGACATTACGTGGTGATATCCACGCTGAAGCCTTGATTCTAGCTCATTTACGGGACCCTGGTAGCGCAGCGCTTCTGCTGGATATGCAGCGACTATTCCAGTCAAGGCGAGGGCGAACTCAGCGAGGTGCAGTCTCACCTCGGCTTTATCCGAGCGCGTCTGTTCAAATGCTGCATCACTTAAAAACACCTGCTCATTTGAAACAGAAGCAATCCAATCAGACTCACCAAATGCCTTGTCTAGCTCCTTTTCGCAAGCCTGTTCAATGTATCCTTCAAAATAATGACCAGCAGGTAATCCGTTCTTTTTAGCAAAGCCCTTGATATCTGCAACACCGTGGTCTGCAGTCAAAAAAACCATATACTCGCCCTTGCCAACAAGCTCATCAAGAGTAGTAAACAGTCGCTCCAAATCCTGATTAAGCCGAATATAAGTGTCTTCTAACTCCAGTGACCGTGGACCAAAAGCATGACCCACATAATCAGTGGCTGAAAAGCTCACTGTAAGCATATCGGTAAATTCATCCTGACCAAGCTGTTCTCCTTCAATTGCTGCTTTCGCCAAATCGACCAAAAGTTCGTTCCCATATGGAGTTCCGGCAAGTACTCCATAATCATTATTTCCAGCCTTAAATGCAGATTTCAATTTGTAGGGAAGTGCTGCAGGTTTGCCAGGAACTAATCCGCGTTCATACGGTTGATTATCAGCTTCTGATGAACGGTATGCCGAAAAATCTAATGCCAAATTCCAAGTCTTAGCTATGTATGCATCTGCCAATCGTTTTGAATTGAACGCATTCATCCAATCAGGTAAATCATTTCCATAATAAGTACTTGACATAAAGTCACCTGTTTTCTTGTTGTACCAATACGCTCCATCAGCCATATGGCCAGCGGGAAAAATCGCGCCGCGATCTTTAATCGAAACACCTATGACTTTGCCTTTTTTATCTGTTCCCAACTTCAATTCATCAGAGATGGTTGTGGTTCTGAGGTTGCGAGGTGACATCTGTCCCGCTCTTCCTTTCCCTCCAACGCCTTCAACTGTTGAATCAGATGCACAATACGTAAAGTCATGTGCCTTTTTGTTGTACCAATCATTCGCAATTATTCCATGTAACATTGGGGTCGCCCCTGTATATATCGAAGCATGACCTGGTCCCGTATATGTTGGGGTATAATTGTAATGTGTGTTCTTAAATTGGTATCCCTCCTTCATAAACCGGGCAAATCCACCTGATTCAAAATGGTGCTCAAATTCGTTTAAATACGACTGCTTCATTTGGTCCACCACAATACCCACAATTAACTTTGGCTGCTGTGCCGTTAGCATTCCGCTGAAGAGCATCAACATACCAAGGAGCATTACAATTGGAAAATTCTGAACTTGATTTTTCATAATCCTTGAGGTTATAAACACCGCACTGGTGACATTTCGTACAAAAGTAAGGTATGCTGTGTGGTAGATTGTCTAATTTGGTTTGAAGATGGCGTTAAATTACATTTTCGTAGGTTTTTTCCTTGTTAGCTTTGCAGTTGCACTCTTGCGGCTAATCGGCTACTTGTTCCGAGATTCGGTACAGTCGGCTACCGGTTTTGTTTTTACTGAGGCCGACGGAAATGTGTTTTCCGAAATGGTTGACAGCACGTTTCAAATGGCATCAACTTCGGTTGAAATAGCCGTTTACCTCATTGGAATCATGGCACTCTGGCTCGGCATTTTAAAAATTGGTGAGCATGGTGGAGCTGTTGCTAGCCTCACTAAAATTGTAAGCCCTATTTTCAAAAAACTTTTTCCCGCCATTCCAGCAAATCATCCAGCTATGGGCAGTATGATGATGAATTTTGCTGCTAACATGCTGGGGTTAGACAATGCCGCTACACCACTGGGCCTAAAAGCAATGAGCGACCTTCAAGCAACGAATAAGGAAAAATCAACGGCGTCAGACCCAATGATTATGTTCTTGGTTCTTAACACTAGCGGCCTAACCCTTATTCCAGTATCGGTGATGGGATTACGGGCCGCTGCGGGGGCTGAAAACCCAACAGATGTATTTCTCCCCATACTCATTGCCACTTTCTTTGCTACGCTCGCCGGGCTAATATTTGTTGCAATCCGACAGAAAATCAACCTCTTCAACCGTGCAATTTTTGGCGTAATTGGCGGCATTACCGCCCTCATTTTACTCATGCTCTATGGTTTCTCTCAGGCAGACCAAGCAACGGTTTCGTTCATAAGCAGCACCGTTGGCAATGGTATTCTTATCGCAGTAATATGCCTCTTCATGTACTTGGCAGTGCGAAAGAAAATAAACGTCTATGATGCATTTATCGAAGGTGCAAAAGAGGGGTTTCAAGTAGCAATTAATATTATTCCATACCTCGTAGCAATGCTTGTTGCTATAGGCGTTTTTAGGGCATCAGGCACGTTAGACCTTATTACCGATATGCTAGCCATGGGCGTTGGAGCGTTTGGCATGGACACTGCATTCGTTGATGGGTTACCTACGGCATTGATGAAACCCCTGAGTGGAAGCGGCGCGCGCGGAATGATGGTAGAAACCATGGACCATTTTGGTGCAGACTCTTTTGCCGGCCGATTGTCCTCTGTTTTTCAAGGTTCTACGGAAACAACATTCTACGTTTTAGCGGTATACTTTGGTGCCGTAAAAATCAGCAATACACGCTATGCGGCGGCCGCAGGAATTTTTGCTGATGTGGTTGGCATTTTGGCGGCTATAGCTGTTACTTATTTATTTTTTGGGTAAGCGCTAGCCATACTTTTGGAATATAATCTAAGATGTGCTGCGCTGACAAGGCCTCCTCTCCCACCTGTTTCACACCGAAATCGGCAGCCCATCCGTGCATTGCTACTCCTAGCTTACAAGCGTCCAACGGTAAATAACCTCGTGCTAATAACCCAGTTACTAGACCCAAAAGCACATCTCCACTTCCCCCAACTGCCATTCCCGGATTACCCGTTTGGTTAAACCAAACAGTTCCATTTGGGGCAATTATACGGGTATAAGCCCCTTTAAGAATAAGGTGTAAGTTATGATCTGTTGCCGCTTTTATTGCAGCGTTAAGTTGCCCTACGTCATCAGAGGCCGAAACGCCAGACAATCGCTCCCACTCTCCAGGATGTGGGGTTATAATGGAAGTCGCATTGCGGTTTAAAACACTCAGGTCATCCAAAACATTCAAAGCATCTGCATCGAGAACCAATGGTACCGACTGGTTAATCGCATGTACTACCATTGCTTTTGTTTTTGAATGACTGCCACAACCGGGACCCATTCCAACCGCTTGAAAATCCTTAAAATCTAACTGATCTGACAGGTAATCAGTTTCTGAATCACAAACTACCATTGCTTCAGGAACCCGTGTTTGTAAGGGTATTTCGCCACAACTAGGGACATGAACCTTTAGGCGGCCTATCCCGCCTAGTAGTGCTCCACGTGCAGCGAGTTGTGCTGCACCAATCATCCCGCTACTTCCAACTGAAAGCAAGGCTGTTCCAAAACTTCCCTTGTGATCAAAAGTTGACCGAGAAAGTACGCTTTCACGCAGTTCATCAACAGTTAGCAGGTGAAATCTTGGTTTTACGCGTTGCAAAAAGTCCTTATCCAGACCGATGTCTACAACGTGGTATTTCCCAACAACAGCATGAGTAGATCTAAAAAAGAATGAAGCTTTTGGAAGTTGAAAAGTAAACGTATGTGTTGCGCGCACCATAGCCCCTTCCGTATCATCCGGAATTGGACCCAAGCCAGATGGCATATCAACTGAAAGTATAACTCCAGCCTGTTCATTCATGTGCGCTACCAATTGAGCTAACCAATCGGTAATTGGTCTATTCAAGCCCATCCCAAACAACGCGTCTATGATACATGCTCCATCAGGTAAAGCTAACGCGTCTTGAGCGGTGCATAATGACATGACTCCTTGTTGTGCGCGAAATCGCGCCATATTCTCCTTGCAATCTGCACTGCATTGTTCACTCAGTTTCACCAAGTATGCATGTACCGTATAGCCCCTTTCATGAAGTAACCGCGCTATTGCGAACCCATCTCCACCATTGTTTCCCGTTCCACAAATCACATGAATTAATTGATCCTTTTGAAGAAAGGGAATCATTTTAGCCAGCGCTCTTCTTGCTGCACGCTCCATTAATTCAACCGGTGAAATTCCTTCATGCGTTATGGTTGCACCATCCGCCGCACGCATCTGTTCTGCATCTAACAGTTTCATAACTATGAAGGTATTTATTTCTGAGCGGCCGAGACTAGAAGTGTGCGATGGATTTCAAGAACTTGCTCTATCAGTGATTCCGACCCATCATTATGAATCACAAAATCAGCATGCATGAGTCGCTGTTCTTCCGTCCATTGATTTGCCATGCGCTCTTTCACTGCCTCTGCCTCACTATTATCCCGAACAATTACGCGTTGGATACGCACATCAACGGGAGCACTTACATTAATAACGAAGGAGCAGTCGCGGTAAGCACCTGACTCAAACAAAATGGCAGCTTCACGCAATACATAAGGTGCCTTTTGATGCTTCTCGTACCATTTTTCAAAATCCCTTGCTACTGCAGGATGTACCAACCCATTCAACCCGTCAAGTAGGTGTTTATCTGAAAATACTTGGGCCGCTAAAAAAGATCGATCGAGGCTTCCATCGGATAAATAGGCTCGCTCCCCCACTAAATCAATCACTGCCAATTTCAAGCTAGGATCTTCTGTGTAGAGTGCTTTAGCACGAACATCTGCATAGTATATCGGAATATGCAGTGATTCAAACAGCTTTGCAACGGTAGTCTTTCCTGCTCCTATTCCCCCTGTTAATCCTACAATCATGGTGCTATTGTTCTCAAAATGTATTCAACTCGCTGGGGGTCTATCAATCGCACATCAACACCGGGCTTTCGCGAACTGACACGAACAGATAAACGGGCTGGACGTTTTTCAACCTGACTGCAGTCAACTTTAGCCACAACTGATGTTGCCCCTAGCGATTCGAACTTACTCAATCCGCACGTTAGGGTTACTTGAACATCGCGTGGATAAACTTGAACTTGTAAGTGTTTCGGCACATTTACCAAACGAATGGGTACTGAAACAACCTTTTGAGTTACGCGCTCCAATTCATAGCTGAGGCTCACCGCATGCGTTTCCATCCTAACGGAAGCATGAGGTTTGTCTAGGACAACCTCAACCTGCTGCGGTCCTTCCAAGCTATCAATTGCTATTGGTATGGTATACAGGGTATCTCTTCCACTGAGCACTGATGTTGGCCCTGTAACTTCGAGGGAAGTTGGATTCCAACTTGGACTTACTTTATAGGTATACTCTTCGGAGAACTGAGGCTGAATAATAGGTTGTACTGCAAGTGTGCGTTTATCGAGCCGTTCAGCAATTATCCCAATGCTATCTTGCGACATGCGTAGAATACGGACGTCTGTTCCAAAAGCTTCTTGTACAACCCTCACAACACCTCGCGTAGGAAAGGCTGTTTTAAACCTGCTCATACTTCCCGTCCACTGAACACTGCTTAAATCAACCCGAAAAGAATCACCGTCTTCCATCGGATCTGCACCAATTAAGCTAAACCCCTCCCCATTAACATTGCATGTCAGAGCTTCCGGTAATTGATTCACAATTACCACATCGTTGGGTAGGTTCGCATAGGCTACTGGGATAGAAACCGAAACATCGTAGCTCTTAGTGAGCGCATTCAATAGCCAAAAGCCAGCTGATAGCGCTATACAAGTAAGAAACAAATAAAGCTTGCGATTTTCACGAAACCGCAAGCCTTGAATGATTTTTTGTAGGTATGTTGATAAGGACTTCACCTACAGAAGATAACTTATTTATTGGCTGTCTCAGCCAATTCAGATTTCCCTGTGCCATTGGTGAACTCAGGAGAAATTGCAGAGCGTTCAATTTTGAGTTTAGTTTTACCATCAGACTCTATTATTACAGCTCCATCTCGGAATTCAACAATTTTGCCATGAACGCCACCTATGGTAATTACTTTATCTCCTTTTTTTAGGGATTCCCTAAATTTTTTGGCCTCCTTGGCCTTTTTCATCTGCGGACGAATCATGAAGAAATAAAATACGATCATGATTAGAACCAATGGCAAGAAGCTCTCTAAACCTCCGCCTTCTCCGCCCATCATTGCTAGAATAGTTGCACTTGTCATAATTTCTGTTTGTATTAATTGGTTGATGTTGGGGCTATTACCTCTCCTTTAATTGCAACCACATTGGTTGATGGGTCTGTATTTGCCACGATGTAAACTTTTTTATGCTGAGTTCCTTTTTTCCCCTCTGAACTGAAAACCACTTTAATATTTCCAGATTGTCCAGGAGCTACGGGATCTTTAGGCCACTCAGGCACGGTGCATCCGCATGATCCTCGTGCAGAACTAATGATTAAAGGAGCATCACCTGTATTGGTAAATGCGAACATCATTTCGGCTTCCTCGCCTTGCGTAATTGTTCCAAAAGACTGAAGCACTGTGTCAAATTTTAAAATTGCAATTCCGCCTTTGTCCTCGCCTGATGCCGATTTGGGGTTGTTTACAATAGCGGGATCTAACTTTTCGCTAGGCGCATTACAGCCTCCTAAAATCATTCCTATACATCCCAGAAGTATTGCTAGTTTCTTCATATTTATTCAATTAATCCGCGACCGGTTTTTACTAATTTTCCATTGGACTTAAATTCAGCTACCAATTTGTCTAAAATTCCGTTGATGAAATTTTTGCTGTTTGGTGTACTGTAATTCTTTGCCAATTCAATGTATTCGTTCAACGTAACTTTAACGGGAATAGATGGCATATCAAGTAATTCAACAAGCGCCATTTTCATCAAAATAACATCGAGCTTTACAATGCGGTCAACCTCCCAGTTTACCGTTTTATCCTCAATGTATTTGGCATAATCTTCATCCTTCAATACGGATTTGCGGAGCAGGTCTTTCACAAACCGAATGTCATCCGCCTCGTCCTTGTATAGCGATGGTAAAATTTCAGCTACTGGAGTAGAATTTGCTGGAATCTCTTCGATAAGCTTCACCACATTAGCACAAATAATACGCAGATCATCTAACCAGTAGATGCTTTGATCTTCCAAGTAATGATGCAGTGGTTCGTATTCTGCAATGTGGAGTTTGAACAATTGAACAATGACGTTCTTATCTGCCTCAAAGCTGTTCTCGCTTGACTCCATGTAAGCAAGGTATTGCTTGGAGTCTCTAATTTTTCGCCAGAGTTTCTTGACATTATCCGACTCCATTGCCCAATTGATTTTCCGCCTATCAAAAGCACGACTCAATTGTTCATTGGATTCCAGAATGGCTATCAGCTTGTTATTTACGAAACGCAAATTTGGATTCAAGTCAGCATCCGTTGGAAGCTGTTTACCCTTATTTTGCTCCATATTGCGGCGAGCCATCTCAACAACCTCTAAAATGAGAGCAAGCTCATATAGCAGCAAGTCGAAACTCTGGTTTATGCTTTTCAACATATTCTTCTCAACCACATCCAACTCTTTATTGGACTGATGGTAAGCATACAATGCTTGAAAAACCTTTACGCGTAAATACCTTCTATTTAATATTCCCTGCATGAGCAATTTTATTCGTATCCATCAAACAGCCAATTCAATCAACATCTGCTTGGTTCTTTCTTGCCCAATTGGGTAAAGAAGTGAAAGAACAATTTATTAGTAGAACCATGCATTTCGTTGTACTTTTGTTCGTCATTCGCTGTCTGAGAACGGCGGCAAAACTAACGAATTTATTCGTTTCACAGGTTTGCAAGGAAGGGTAAATGAAAGCACTTAAATACCTCAACAAGTACTTTGTAAAATATAAGTGGCGTTTAATCACTGGGATAGTGTTTATTACGATCTCCAACATTTTCGCAATCTTTCCAGCACAATTGATTCGCTACGCCTTCGACATAGTTGAGCAAACCATTTTTCAATACCAATTATTGGAGGGTTTTGAAGCACAAGCTTCCTTTTTTGAGGTCCTAAGCACCACACTTTTGTTGTTCGGTGGGATGGTACTTCTGATGGCACTCCTTAAAGGCGTATTCCTTTTCTTCACGAGGCAAACGGTTATTATTATGAGTCGGCTCATTGAGTACGATTTGAAAAATGAGATTTTTGAGCATTACCAAGCATTAAGTCTCGCCTTTTACAAGCGCAATAACACTGGCGATTTAATGAACCGAATCAGTGAAGATGTGAGTAAAGTTCGGATGTATTTCGGTCCAGCCATTATGTACTCCCTCAACCTACTCGTGTTGTTTGTTTTAGTAATCGCTACAATGCTTTCAGTAAATCCAAAGCTTACGTTTTATGTACTGATGCCGCTACCCTTGCTTTCTGTTTCGATCTATTATGTCAGTAATATTATTAACGTAAAAAGTGAGCGGGTTCAGCGCCAACTCTCTGCGATTAGCACATTTACTCAGGAAGCGTTCAGCGGTATTCGGGTGCTTAAGGCTTACAACCGCGATGCTGAGCGCGAGGAGGTTTTTCAAGGAGAGACTGAAGCTTATAAGAATACCAGTTTGGAATTGGTAAAGGTGAACGCACTCTTTCAACCTTTAATGATTCTGCTTATTGGTTTCAGTACTATCCTCACCATTTACATAGGTGGAAAGCTCGCAATTTCTGGAGAAATCACCACGGGAAACATTGCTGAATTCGTGATTTATGTAAACATGCTTACTTGGCCAGTTGCTGCATTGGGTTGGGTAACTTCCATTGTTCAGCGCGCAGCTGCAAGTCAAGAACGCATCAATGAGTTCTTGCAAACTGAGCCCGAAATCATCAACAATACCCAAGAGCACACCCCCGTTGATGGTGCCATATCGTTCGAAAATGTAGCGTTTACCTACCCAGATTCTGGCATTCGGGCACTCAAAGGAGTAACGTTTGAAATTCCTCGGGGCCAGTCCGTAGCTGTGCTAGGAAGGACGGGGTCTGGAAAATCTACTGTAGCAAACCTCATTGGCCGCTTGTTTGATGCCGATACCGGAACCATCCGTATTGACGGCTATCCAATTTCAGAGTTAAACTTAGACGACTTGAGAAGCAGCATTGGATATGTCCCTCAAGATATTTTTCTGTTCAGCGATACCATAGCACAAAACATCGCTTTTGGCGAGTACGAGGACACCCTAAACCTTGACCACGTTGAACAAGCGGCGAAAGATGCTCAAGTTTATGACAACATCAAAGAGTTCCCACAGGGCTTTGAAACACGTGTTGGCGAGCGGGGCATTACCCTTTCTGGAGGACAAAAACAGCGTATATCAATTGCTCGAGCGCTCCTTCGCGATCCCAAAATCCTCATTTTCGATGATTGTCTTTCTGCTGTAGATACAGAAACAGAGGAACGCATCATTCAAAACTTGAAGCGGATCATGATGGGCAAAACTACGCTCATTATTGCCCACCGCGTAAGCACAGTAAAACATTGCGATCAAATCTTAGTAATGGATGATGGTCAGATAGCAGAAGCCGGAACGCATGCTGAGCTCATTGCTCATAAAGGCATTTATGCCGATCTCTTCCAACAGCAACTTCTTGAAGAGCAAATCGACTAAGCAATAGCTACACTCATTCATTTTTATAATTTTGAGAAGACTCAATAATTATATCGTTAACCTGACAAAAGAGGAATGGAAAATAAAGAAGGATATCACGACCAGGAAGAAATTTATTCGAATGTAGTGCGGGCAGGTAAGCGAACATACTTTTTCGATGTTCGATCAACACGCAACGAGGATTATTATTTGACGATCACTGAAAGCAAAAAGAAATTTGCAGATGATGGTACGTTCGAATACAGAAAGCATAAAATCTTCCTCTATAAAGAAGACTTTGAAAAATTCGGATCAGCACTCTCAGATTCATTCAAAAAAATAATTGAGTTAAAGAATGAAAAAGATCGCGAAGCATCTGATAATATGAGCTCAGAAATTAGTAATTTGAAATTTGAAGACCTAGATAGTGAGCAGTCGTAAATCATTAAAAAAAATCATGAAAAAGAGAATTTCTACCTTTACCCTTGCAGGAGTTATTGCATGTTGTTCAATCAGCCTTCCAAGCTGTTACGGACCATTTAAACTTACCAATAAGCTATACAAATGGAATACCTCATTGGGTAGCAATGTTGCAACTGAAATTGTGTTCTTAATTTTTGCCGTTGTGATTCCTGTTTATGGAATTACCTTGTTCATAGATGGCGTTATTCTAAATACCATCGAGTTTTGGTCAGGAAGCAATCCTGTTTCAATGAACGAAGGTGACTATGAGCAGCAATTGGTAACAGGTAAAGATGGCGTTACTTACCGTATGGAAGCCACTCAAAACCAAATGGAAATTACCGCTGTAGATGGCCGTAATGCTGGTGAAACTACCAAAATGAATTACTTACCAAGTGAACAGCGTTGGGAAATTTCTAAAAATGACGTGGTTACAACTACGATCGATGTGCTTGGAATTGAAGACAACCTAGCTACAATTTCTATGGCTAGCCAAGATCAAGAACAAACCTATAAGTTGGATATCAACACTGAAACTGCATGGCTTGTAACAAGCGAAGATTCAGGTAACTCAGCGCTCAAAGCAGCTATTAAATAGTATGATATAGATGCCTACTTCACGTGTTAGTATCCGGGCATGTTATATACTTATTTGTTTCAGCCTCTTAGCATGCGGAATTCGCAGCCAAGAGGCTGATTCAGTTTTTACGCAAGCGTTTCAAGATGGTTTTCGCGGTCCCCGGATACTGCGTGTGGGATTCTGGAATGTAGAAAACCTATTCGATACATTCGATGACCCCGAGAAGCAAGATGATGACTTTACCCCTGAAGGAATGTATCATCACAATACGTTCCGCTACTATGAAAAGCTTGAACACCTATCCAAAGCTATCATTGCATTAGGTGGATGGGAACAATTAGGTTTTTTAGGGCTCTGCGAAGTTGAAAATGAGCGCGTTATTCAAGACCTCATCCGTGAAACAAGCTTAAGCAAAAGCACCTACAAGTTGGTGCATGTTGAATCTGACGACGTTCGCGGAATCGATGTAGCTTGCCTGTATAACCCAAATAAAGTTGAGGTTCTTCAAGTTGAAGCTATTCCAATTCCATTGGGAGAAACGGCTCGCCCTACAAGGCCTATCCTTCGGATTCATGCGTTGGTTTTAAATCAAGTTGAAGTTCACTTTTTCATTAATCATTGGCCATCACGTTATGGAGGCCAGTTGGCATCCGAACCAAAACGCATTAAAGCTGCTCAGGTTCTTCGCCGCAAATGCGACTCCCTTTATCGTGTTGAACCCAATGCCAACATGGTCATCATGGGCGACTTTAATGATTCTCCTAAGAACCAAAGTATTTCAACTGTGCTTCATGCAAAAGCTCCCAGCGATTCCCTTCACAAGCACGCCCTTTACAACCTGGCCACAGGGTTTCGAGCAAATCAGGGCACCCATAAATACCACGGTGAATGGGCGTTTCTAGATCAGTTCATGGTTTCTAGCTCCTTATTAACTGGCAGTAGCGGCTTATCATGCTTGAATCAACAGCATGTATTTTCGCCCGCCTTCCTTTTGGAGTCAGACTCCAAATACCTCGGTGAACAGCCATTTCGATTCTACTTAGGTCCAAAGTACCGTGGAGGTTATAGCGACCATCTTCCGATTTGCTTAGATTTGCAGCTTACGCCTTAAAAACAGTGCGCATACATGATACTTTCCGGTAAAGAAATTAAAGCCCAAATGGGCAACAACATTGAAATCAAACCTTTCAATGAAGGTCAGCTTAACCCAAATAGCTACAACTTAAGACTGTCTGATGAATTGTTAGTTTACGACAACGATGTGTTGGACATGAAAAACCCTAACCCCACGTCTCCAATCAGGATTCCTGAAGAAGGCTTGTTGTTAGAACCCAATAAACTCTACTTAGGCCGAACGGTTGAACACACCAGCACTGATAATTATGTACCCATGCTTGAAGGTCGTTCAAGTATTGGACGTCTTGGCCTATTTATTCATGTAACCGCAGGGTTTGGAGATGTTGGTTTTAGCGGATTTTGGACCTTAGAAATATTCTGTGTTCAGCCCATCCGTATTTATGCAGGCGTAGAGATTTGCCAGATCTTTTACCATACCATAGAAGGAGAATACGATACTTACTCTTCTGGCAAGTACCAAAATAATAAAGGTATTCAGGCAAGCATGCTTTACAAAGACTTTAGCTAAATGATCAAATGGCTGCTCATACAGTTGGTCCGGTTATACCAAAATGCTATTTCCCCACTTTTGGGAGCCAATTGTCGTTATCAGCCAACATGCAGTCAATATACCGTTGAAGCATTGAATGAATGGGGAGTTCTTCGCGGTGGCTGGATAAGTATTAAACGCATTTTATCATGTCACCCCTGGGGAGGGTTTGGATTTGACCCCGTCCCCAAAAACAATCATAAACATTCGCACAATGAATAAACTTGTTAGTACCCTCTTATTTGGCTTAATCACCACCTTTACCATCGGACAAAACTATTGGCAGCAAGCAATCTCCTATGATATTGAGGTTGATTTCGATGTAAACACACATCAGTTCAACGGTTCTCAGCAGATGGTTTACACCAATAATTCTCCAGATACATTGAATAAACTCTTCATTCACTTGTATTTCAATGCGTTTCAACCAGGAAGTATGATGGATGTGAGATCGAGAACAATTGCTGATCCAGATAAACGAATAGGTGATCGCATTGCTAGCCTGAAACCTGATGAGATTGGATACCACAATATTCAATCATTAACGATTAATGGTGCCGAACACAGCTATGAAATCGCAGGAACTGTAATGGAAATAACCCTCGACAAGCCAATAGCTCCTGGCACTGAAACCGAGTTGTCTCTAGCTTACATCAGTCAGGTGCCCGTGCAAATCCGAAGGAGCGGCAGGTACAACAAAGAAGGCGTAGCATACACCATGACCCAATGGTATCCGAAAATGGCTGAATATGATGATGAAGGATGGCACGCAAACCCTTACATAGCCCGCGAATATCACGGCGTTTGGGGAGACTTCAAAGTAACCGTTGCAATGGATTCGAACTTCGTGATTGGCGGAACAGGAGTTATCAAAGAAAATGGCATTTCAGGTTCAAAAAAGAACTGGGTAATGACAGCAGAAAATGTACACGACTTTGCTTGGGCCGCTGATGATGAGTTTATTGTTGAGCACGTTGAAGCTACTGACGGTCCAACCATTCACTTCTACCGTAAAGACAACGAAAAAACATCGTTTTGGCCCTCTATCTATAGTGATGTGGCAAAACTTTTTGAAGTAATGAACGACCAATTTGGCAAGTACCCCTATGAATCGTTCAGTGTAATTCAAGGTGGTGATGGTGGAATGGAATACCCAATGTGTACTATGATCCGAGGCGAAGGAAAACCAGCAGGAACACTTGAACTGATTGCACATGAAGCTTTTCACAACTGGTACTATGGGGTTCTTGCTACGAATGAAAGTAAATACCCGTGGATGGATGAAGGCTTTACTTCTTATGCCGAATCTATGGTAGTTGATAGCGTAACGGGCGCCAATGCACAAAATCCGTTGGAACGCAGCTATGCAATAATGCGCCAATATGGTCCAAATCAAGCTCATGTGCCGCTCACATACCATGCAGATTTCTTCCCCACAAACCAGCAATACAGCATATCAAGTTATGTGAAAGGCTCTGTATTCTTACACCAGCTCAACTATATCGTTGGTGAACAAGGTTTCAGAAATGGAATGCTCGCTTACTTCGATACGTGGAAATTTAAACATCCAACCCCACGCGACTTCAAACGGGTAATGGAAAAAGAAAGTGGACTTGAGTTAGATTGGTACTTTGAGCAGTGGATTGGAACAGCAAATAACATCGACTATGCCATTGATACAGTTAGCGCGGTAAACAAAGAGACTCTTATTACGCTAGAACGGAAGGGCCTCATGCCTATGCCAATAGACATCCGAGTTACCTTTGAGGATGGTTCACGCGTAGATTACCACATTCCCATGGAAATTATGCGTGGTCATAAACTAACCAAAGCAACGGTTATAGCAGATTGGCAATGGGTAAACCCAACCTATTCGTTTACCATTCCTGTCAAATTAAAGCGCATTGCATCTGTTCAGATTGATCCAACTACGCGCTTAGCAGACATTGATTTAACAAATAACCGTTGGCCTAAATCTAGCGAGTAACGCAATCATAAGCTTGAAACACGTAGTTTTCATTTTAGGATTACTGGTTAGCACCTGCATTTTCGGACAGGAGTTATGGCTAAGCACTGCCTTCAAAGGCAATATCACTGAATACTGGAAGCTCAAATACGAGCAAAACCTACGAACAACTGATGGATTAAAAGCTACCGACGTATGGTTTAACGAGGTAGAGTTAGGCTATGAACTAACCCCTTTTCTAGACCTGAGCGGTACCTATCGCTATTCTTCTAATTATTTAGGCGATAATGAACAGCGCTTATCTTTTGATCTATCAGGAAGCATTCCTTTTGGCGATTCTGATTGGGAATTAAACATCCGTTCGCGCTACCAACGTGATAACCGCGTAACAGATGGTCGCTTGAGCGAATCTTGGCGAAACCGCATTGAAGTAGCTTATGATTTTGACCGTAGCTTGAGTCCTTTTGCCAGTTTAGAATCATTTCATGAGGAACCACAGCTACTCAAACGGTCCAAATACCGCTATACCTTGGGAGTTGAATCGGAAGTAAAAAAGCGTCTGGGTTTAGCTTTATTCATTCGCTACCAGCGCGATACGGAAATTGATTTAGACGTAGGAGAAGTCAATGAATGGCGTCGGATAATTGGTATAAACCTCTCGTTTAAACTAGGACTCAACCCAACACGATTAAGGAAGTTGTAAAAAACAATTCATTGCCTTCAATCCTGACTACGTAATATCCAGACTCAAGACCGCTGCAGTCCAACACCGTGGTTGACGAAACACCTTTAAAACTGAGCACCTCCCTCCCATCGCGCCCAAAAACACGCACATGCTGTGTTCCAAAATCACCAGCTGAACTACCAATTTGAAAGGACTGGTTGGCGGGGTTTGGATAAACGTAAAATGGCTGCTCAAAATGACGCTCCAATAACTTGGCTGCATGAACTGGTCTTTCAATGGCAAATCGCTTCAAATGCTCTACATTATCTTGCCAAGCATAAACAGTCGCTGGAGCTTGCCAGCGCTTAATGTGTTCAGGAACCAACGGAGCATAAGTCCGCTCAAACCCTTCAATCAAACCCAAGAGATTCCCTGTAGAAAATGTAGTGTTTAACAACTCGTAGTAACGCGCACTAAATGATTTCTGGAACGTTTCACTCTTAAAAACCCTCCGTTGTAAATTTGTTGCCCATTCAGGCCAACCGTCATCCACAACCGTTTCCATCAACCCATTTAATCGGTTGCTTTGTGAAAGGTTAAAACACCTATCGCAATCAAAAAACAACCAACGCCATTTACTCCCAGCTTCATGCGACTTCCAAAATTTTGTGTTAGCATTTAACCAGTCCTCATTAGCCACAAAGAGCTGTAGAATATGATAATCAATGAAGTTTTCGAGGTCAATATGCGTATTCAGGTACTCAAAAAATTGGGTAGAATTAGGATCAAGCGTATACAAGTCGTTCATCAGCTGATTGTAAGCATCCATTGAACCTTCATCTATCTCTAAAGGATCTTTGCTGAAGTTGTTCACCGAAATTAAATCGTACCCTTCTAAATCAGCTCCATATTGTGATATGAGGTATCCTTCATCCTGACGTTCACGTAAATTATGAATCCCCCAGTACTCACCATTAATGAACACCACAGACGTTGAAGAGCTCATGTAGTCGACATGCATTTGAGCAGCTATTGCATGACAAAGTGGATCTTTAAAAAATGTTCCCGAAATATCTGCTTGAGCAGTGCGTATTACCAACCTGTTAAACGTATCATAAGATCTATCATCAAAAAAAGGATATCGCATGAGGGTGTCACCACCATAGGATTTTCGCGCATAGAGCCGCAATGATTTCTGCGGATAACTGCGTGAAGTATTGCCATGGGTGCGTATTCCCAACTGTTGTTTCCAAACCACTTGATTGTCAATCATTAAATTGACAAATGCAGGACGTTCCCAGTCTCTCCCAGTTTCAAAATAATTCCCACTATAACCAGCATCGTTAGGATTCAAATTTACTCCTGGAACATAGATTCCTTCCTCAAAATCGAAAAAATGATCCCGATTAGATACTACATTGACCACCGGTACAGCAAAGCGTGCTCCTTCGTTTGCAGCATAATAATAGGTTTCTACGACCTCTGGAGTTACGGGACAGCCTTTGAAAAAACCTCGTGCGCGAAGTACCGTGCCTTTGTAAGTTGGTCCGTCGGGTTCAATCCAATCGGGCGAAGTAGGTTCATCCGCCAACTTATCTGGCCATTGCGACCGGTCTTCAATTGCAATTGGGCTCGCGTAAAACAGCTCATCTGGTTCTGGCTCATCGCTATTTAAGCTATACCAAATTTCGGTTGTTGTTGCTGAGCTTGTAAGTGTTACCTCCTGCTGTTCAATGTAAAACCCTGCTCCTACCGAGACGGTAAGGGAATCGCTATACAATTGAATTGCAAAACTATCTGTAGCATTGCTAAACCCTGGAGTTGGTGTTCGTAATAATGAATAAACCGTATCGCCTGGAAGCACTCCAAACGATTTATCCTCTGGGATACATGGCGTAGTCAACTGTTGTACAAGGACTGAGTCATAAAAGTGAAACACGGTATCGCTACCATCCGATAAGCGAAATGGTGCTTGGTATGGGCGTGCTAAGCGCGCAAACATGCCATTGGCACGAATCAATAAAAACGTATTCGGAGCCAAAGATGTATTGGGCAATGGAAACCGGTTTGGCTCTGAACGGTCGTCCGAAACTGACCACCCATCTAATGCTAACTCGTTTCCAGTAGTGTTGTATAATTCAATCCAATCATCAGATTCGCCCTCCCACAATACTGTAGTTGCATTGGCTGTTTGGTATTCAGAAATAATCAATTGCGCCTGAACAGCATAAACCTGCAAAATACCGCCTACTAATATGGATAACAGGCATCGCATTAGAACAGAATCAAGCGCATGTGGAATCCAATAAAAGAATAAATCAAGGCATCTTCAAAAGTCCCAGTACCTTCATCGGTATAGGTAATACGTGCAAATTGCTGCATAAAATTCAATCCAAACATCAGCATGTGATCTGCATCTAACGCAATTTTGTAACCAGTTCCAATGCTGTAGCGTATTCCGCCTTGAAATTCATGATTGCGAAAACGTGCAAAAGCATCGCTATGCATAAATGTGTAGCCCAGTTTCCCAGTGAAGTAACCCGATGACTTATTCTTTTTAAGCAAGCCCGTAGTAGTTAGGTAAACCGGAACTCCTTGTTCCTCTCCAAAATGCTCATAGCCCGAGCCCACTCCTACTAGCACGTGGTCATCTACCAACCAATTGCCTTCCAAATGAATGGCAGGCCCACTTCTTAAAACAAAGTTGTCGGAGTTTAAAATGCCCCCAATAAAAAACGATGTTTCAATACTTGGGTGAATAAGGCACAAATTTACCTCCAATACCTCCAGTAGCTAAAGGGGGAGTACAGGCACCCGTTCCATTGGAATACTCTAGTCCTCCAATACCACCGCGCCCGTAGTTAGCGCCGCCACCACCGCCTGTGTTGTGATTATTACCACCACCTGCACCTATGGCAAGTGCTCCACGTCCGTAACGCTCGTTAGTGTAAGGGATAAAGCTTTCACCCTTTACTCCACCATTTGAAGAATTTGATGTTTTATAACTTAAAAACCCACAGTTAACGCTGGGCGTGGACGGGTCTCCTCCCCGGTAGCCCTGTCCTGAAGCATTTATTGAACCGTTAAAAACTATGGAATCAGGTGCGCTTAAAAATACTACTCCACCACGTTCACCATCCCAAGGCATAGCTTCAACTAAACCGGAAACGGTGATGGTAGAATAATCACCGGAAGTAATTACCTGAACTGGTTTATTAACATCATAAGACCTTACTAACTGATATTCTAAGTATAGCGTGTCTCCGTGGATTTGAGCTACTTTACTTAACTCATAACTACCTGCAGAACCATAACTCGTTATCCCGCCGTATGCCGAAGTGTTTGAAGTGTCAATAGTTCCGCCTTTCATCTGAATGAACAGTACCTCATCTCCTTCGGAGTAATATTGAACTGAATCCACCCTTACCTGACAAGGATTCACAATCTCCACTACCAAGCCATATTTATTAAAAACACCTGATGCTACTTGGGCCTGAATTGCATGCGTAATAACAATGAACATAAAAGCCAAGAAGAACCTATAATACTGTTTCATAAAAACGAATCTACCAAAATCTTACCGAGTCTGTAAATATTGTAAACCAGGAGCTTATGAATATTCAAGAATCTAATATAATCTCAAAGATAGAATAGTGTTCCTAGCATGGGAATGAACTGGTTACTACTTTTGCACATAATCTATTTTAAAACCATGACTAAAGTCGAGAAGGTTGAGTACATCTTAAAGTCCTTGGAAGAACTCTATCCCGAAACTCCAGTTCCATTGGACCATAGAGATCCATACACCCTATTAATTGCGGTTCTGCTGTCTGCTCAATGTACAGATGAACGTGTAAATAAGATTACACCCAAACTCTTTGAAAAAGCGAACACACCTGAACAAATGATTACGCTTTCAATTCAACAAATCGAAAGTATCATCAGACCTTGTGGATTAGGACCAGCAAAATCAAAAGCGATTTGGAACCTATCAAACATGTTGATTGAACACCACAACGGAAAAGTACCAGAGTCGTTATCAGAATTAGAAAAACTCCCAGGAGTCGGACACAAAACAGCTTCAGTTGTAGTGAGCCAGGCCTTCGATCAGCCTGCTTTTCCTGTTGACACCCACATACATCGATTGATGTACCGATGGGGATTATCGAGTGGGAAAAATGTTGTTCAAACCGAAAAAGATGCAAAGCGCTTATTCCCTAAATCCTCTTGGAACAAACTTCATTTACAAATCATTTTTTATGCACGCGAATATTCTCCTGCAAGAGGCTTAAAGCTTGAGCGTGATTTTATGCTCCGCGAAATTGGAAGGAAATCAGAATTGGCAAAATGGAAAAAGGGTGCGTAATGCACCCCTTTCGTTCAGTTTAATATCAATTCTATGTGATTCAACATCTTGCTCTTTCTTACACTAAGAGCCTTCGAGTAATTTCTGATATTCGCAAGGGTTTCGCTGCTCGGCATGCCCTCGCGTCTATTTGGTTTATTTTCATTAAGATAGAAATCCAAGGGTAGATTTGTTTGCATATAGTTGTTTTAGCGTTTGTCGATTAACGCCAATAACTCTGACTATATTGTGTGACCCTTTAAATTTTCCCATGAACCCCTTAGAATCGTTGTAGATTCACGTTTTTCGCTTCAATTAATTTCCTCAAGTTGATTAATGCGTATCGCATTCTTCCTAAGGCCGTGTTGATACTCACATTGGTTTCCTCTGCGATTTCTTTGAAACTCATTTCACAAAAGTGACGCATTTTTAATACCGTTTTTTGCTCTTCTGGTAACAAATCTATCAGTTCCTTTAAGTCACCTTTAACTTGTTCCCAAGCAATTTCATCTTCAACAGATGGCTCTTCATGCTTAATTCGGTCAAAGACATCAAAATCCTCTCCCCCATCAACAAATGGAACGCGCTTTTGAGCTCTGAAAAGATCAATTACTTTATTGTGAGAAATGCGCATCACCCAAGGGAGAAACTTACCTTCTTCGCTATATTTACCAGACTTTAATGTCCGTATAACTTTAAAGAAAACCTCCTGAAAAATGTCATCAGCAACTTGCTGATCCTTGACATACTTCATGATGTATGCGAAAATTCTGCTTTGATGACGTTGAATTAAAATATGAAGTGCTTCTTCTTTGCCTTTTAGGTAACGACCAACTAAGTCTTGATCTGTTAAGAAATCATACTGCATAATACCTCCTCTTTGAGTGTGCTAACTAAAATTTTTAAGAGTAGATATTGTACCTATAGGCTATATGATTTTTTGAAATCCCGTTGGAAAAAGGGATTATGATTTCTGTTTTACGTCGATAAAGATGCTTTTTTTTTTGTTACCAAACAAATCTCCTTTGATAGAGTTACTTTTGCACCTTTAAAATCAAACCCATTACTATGCCGAGTACATCCATTGACAATTCAGCACTACAAGAAGTAATTTATGTCAAAGGAGCGCGCATGCACAACCTGAAGAATGTGGATGTTAAAATTCCACGAAACAAACTGGTGGTAATAACGGGTTTATCAGGGTCAGGGAAGTCATCATTAGCCTTCGACACGCTTTACGCTGAAGGTCAGCGTAGGTATGTGGAGAGTCTTTCATCGTATGCGCGGCAGTTCATGGGCAAACTCGATAAGCCCGAAGTTGATGACATAAAAGGAATTTCACCCGCTATGGCCATTCAGCAAAAAGTGAGCACGAGGAATCCTAGGTCTACAGTTGGAACAACTACGGAAATCTACGATTACCTCAAGTTACTCTACGCTAGAATTGGAAGGACGTATTCACCAGTTAGTGGTGAAGAAGTGAAACGCGATTCAGTAACTGATGTTGTTTCATACATTTCAAAGCTGCCAGAAGGAACAAAAGTGTTTATTGCTTCACCGCGTGAAGAGCGCGAAAGTCAAACTCAAATAGATTGGCTCGAAGGACTCATTAAGCAAGGGTTTACCAAAGTGCTTACAAATGGGAAAGTTGCGGATATTCAGTCGCTTATTGAGTCTAATGATATTGCCGCGCAAGGTCTTGAATTATTAATTGATCGCATCAAAGTAGTTCAGAACGATGAAGAGCATCAAAGCCGGTTAGCCGACTCTATTCAAACTGCTTTCTTCGAAGGTCATGGCATTTGCTATATCTACACTAATAATGACGGTGAAAAGCGCGTTTTTAGCAACCAATTTGAGCGCGATGGCATAGAGTTTATCGAGCCTACTCCTAATTTTTTTGCTTTCAACAATCCGCTGGGTGCTTGTCCAAAATGTGAAGGGTTTGGAAGCGTAATGGGAATTGATGCAGACTTAGTTATTCCCAACAAAGCGCTTTCCGTTTACGATGATGCCATTGTTTGTTGGAAAGGTGAAAAAATGAGCACATGGAAAGATGCACTCATGATGAATGCATCTAAATTCGACTTTCCGATTCATAGACCAATTTACGACCTTACTGAAGAAGAATACGAATTGCTCTGGACGGGTAATAAACACTTTAAAGGTCTTCATGCCTTTTTCAAAAAATTAGAAGAAAAGAGTTATAAAATTCAATACCGCGTAATGCTATCGCGGTATCGCGGAAAAACGAGTTGCGATGCCTGTGGTGGCAGCAGACTTCGTCGGGATGCTAAGTATGTAAAGGTAGGGAGTGAACCAATTACAGCTTTGGTGAAAATGTCCATCGCTAATTTGGCAAATTGGTTCGATGCATTAAACCATAAGTTGGAAACACACGAACAGCAAATTGCAAAAAGACTACTCACAGAAATACAAAGTCGACTGAGCTATTTACAAGAAGTTGGATTGAGCTATTTAACGTTAAACCGACTATCAAATTCACTTAGTGGAGGTGAATCCCAGCGCATTAATTTAGCAACTATTTTGGGGAGCAGCCTTGTAGGTTCGATGTACATTCTTGATGAGCCGAGCATTGGTCTTCATCCCCGCGACACGGAGCGACTCATCGGAGTTCTTCAAAATTTAAAGCGTTTAGGGAATACAGTCATTGTAGTTGAGCACGAGGAAGACATCATGCGAGCTGCCGATGAAATCATTGATCTTGGACCCGAGGCCGGGGTGCATGGAGGTGAATTAGTTTTTCAAGGAAATCATGACGACCTCATCCACGGAGGGAAAAGCTTAACTGCAGAGTACCTTACAGGAAGAAAAGAAATAGCTACTCCGTCGAGCAGAAGAACCTGGACGAAGTCGATTGACATTATTGGAGCTCGTGAAAATAACCTCAAGAATATTGACGTTTCCTTCCCCCTTTCAGCAATGGTAGCTGTAACTGGAGTTTCTGGTTCTGGGAAAACATCCCTGGTCAAACAAATAGTATATCCTGCGTTGCAGAAAATGTACGGAACGTACAACAAAGCAACGGGCGAATTCAAGGAAATCAGAGGAGATTATAAATCCATAGAAGCAGTTGAATTGGTCGACCAAAACCCTATTGGCAAAAGCTCTAGGTCTAATCCTGTAACGTATGTAAAGGCATATGATGAAATCAGGGCTCTTTTTGCAGCTTTACCACTTTCAAAATTAAGGGGGTACAAACCTGCGTATTATTCATTCAATGTTGATGGCGGAAGATGTGATCAATGTAAAGGCGAAGGAGAAGTTAAAGTTGAAATGCAGTTCATGGCAGATATCCACCTTGAGTGCGATGCTTGCAAAGGAAAACGATTCAAAAGTGATGTTTTAGAAGTTGAATACCGGGGAAAATCTATCGCCGACATCCTTTCAATGACAATAGATGAAGCCATAAATTTTTTCAACGAAGACGACGCTAAGCGCGCAAAAAAAATAATCGACAAACTCTTACCATTGCAAGATGTAGGGCTGGGCTACGTCCAGCTTGGCCAAGCTTCATCTACATTATCGGGCGGGGAAGCTCAACGAATTAAATTGGCGTCATTTCTATCGAAAGGTAAATCCCAGGCTAAAACCTTATTCATATTTGATGAACCAACAACGGGATTGCACTTTCACGATATCAACAAACTTCTAACAGCGTTTAATGCGCTTATCGAACAAGGTCATTCACTTATTGTCATCGAGCATAACGTTGAAGTGATTAAGAATTCAGACTGGGTGATAGACCTCGGTCCAGAAGGAGGAGCTGCAGGTGGAGAACTTGTGTTTGCTGGAACACCAGAAGATCTCATCAATTCAAAAGCAAGCGTTACAGGGAGGTTTTTAACTCCCAAATTGAGCTGACCCTGTTATTTTGCCGCTTATCACATTAATTGAACCGTTCATCATTTACTTAGTACTATGTTTTGCATAATACCTTTTGATAGACATATCTGTGCTATACAAATCAAAAGGGATGAAACTACTCGGTTTATTATTTTATGCAATTAGCCTTACTGGGCAACTCAATGCTCAGGAATTTTCTGCTAAATCTGTATATGACTTCCTCGATCAATCAGAGCGTGTTTGGTCTGTAAGCCTCAACAAAGACATTAACGATATTGATACTCACTTCGACCTGAATAATCAGGAAATGAAAGTAACTGGTGATATTCATTACACCAAGCTGGCTTTTACTATGAATGATGACCCCGCGTTCAGGCAAGAATTATCACAACGAATGCTTGAATTGGGCTATAAAAAGAAACAATTAAAAGACAACCACGACAACCTGACCTTTTTTACGAAAGAAAATCAAACCCACATAACTGAAATTCATTTTTTTAATGAAGATGATGATAGCTCTGTGGTATTACTCTCCATTATAGGCAACCTAGAAATCAATAAAAAAAGATGAAAATAGAGAACACGAAAGCGCAAATGCGCAAAGGGGTTCTTGAACTATGTATTCTTTCTATCCTGAACAATCAGGAAATGTATCCTTCGGATATAATTGCTCATCTAAAAGACGCGAAATTAATTGTTGTTGAAGGCACACTTTATCCACTGTTAACACGCTTAAAAAACGCAGGACTTTTAACATATAGATGGGAAGAATCACAGTCAGGACCTCCAAGAAAATATTACACCTTAACCGAATTGGGCAGGACATTTTTAAGTGAGTTAAACATCACATGGAAAGAGCTCGAAACTGCCGTGAACAAACTGAAAAAATAGCATACAAATCATGAAAAAAACAATTCAAATAAACATAGCTGGGATCGTTTTCAACATAGATGACGATGCCTTTGAAACACTCCGAAGGTATTTGGACACCATTCGAAGTTACTTCAGCGATTCTGAGGGCTGTGATGAAATAATGGCTGATATAGAAGCGCGAATAGCAGACTTACTAACTGATCGAATAGGCGCAAATCGCAATGTGGTTTCTTTAGCAGATATCGATTTTGTAATCGCTACAATGGGTAAGCCGGAAGACTATTTAGACGAAGAAGAAGCAAATGCATCTGGGACAGGGAAATCATACCATTCAACACCAAGAAGTAAAAAATTGTACCGCGACCCCGATCGCTTTATTCTAGGAGGAGTATGCTCCGGTATCGGTCATTACTTCGGAACAGATGCGATATGGTTCCGGTTAGCTTTTCTTGTCTCCTTTTTTGGCTTTGGAACAGGTCTACTTGTATACATTATCCTCTGGATTATTGTTCCCAAAGCTGTAACAGCAGCTGAAAAACTCGAAATGCGGGGGGAGCCAGTTAACGTCAGTAATATAGGAAGGACAATCGAAAATGAATTCACCAAAGTATCTGACAAGATATCTGGTTTTGCAAGTTCTGGTGAAGCATCTGTTTATTCCCGAAAGGCGCAGAACACTATTGAGCGAGTTATCCAACTCGTTGTTCGTTTGCTGACGTTATTTGTTAAAGCGCTAGGAAAATTAATTGGAGGAATATTTATTCTCATAGGTGGCGCACTTATTCTGGCACTGATAATAAGTTTATTTGGTCTTGGAACTGCTGCAGAATCATTCGGAATGATTAGCATAACCCCTTTCTTATTCAGTGACTTAACTGAGTTTGTTTTTGCGAGTAACGCTCAATTATACCTCATGTTTATCGGTATCGCCTTTGTAACCATTATACCACTAGTGGCACTCATATTTGGAGGTATCAAGCTACTAACTGATTACCGCATGAATAATCGAAGTGTTGGTTGGGGACTTTTTGGGACTTGGATCCTTGGGATTCTCTTTATTGGGTATTCCTTCTTCAGTACAATCAGTAAATTTAAGGGAAACGCAACCATCAGTAAAGTTGAACCTTTGAACGTTATCGATTCTGATACACTGTACGTTGATGCGCGGTTTATGAGCCCCTACCCTTCAGGGAATAAAATGGAGTTTGATGAAGAGTTAATAGGGATTTGGAATGAAACAAACTTTAAATACACCCATGTTGATTTGGATATAAAGCAATCCCCTGATTCTAATTTTCAAATTATGGTAGATAAGTTAGCAAAGGGAAGCGCATTCAAAGAAGCTGAGCATCGTGCAGAACAAATTGAGTATACCTGGCAAATCAATCAAAATAACTTGGACCTTGATAATTACCTTGAAATTCCACTTGCCAACAAATACCGCATTCAAAAAGTAAGCGTGAACATTTTGGTGCCAACTGGTAAAACAGTGTTTCTTTCTAGAAACCTGAAGTATATGCTAGATGACGTAGACAATACAACTGGCACATTTGATCATCACATGGTAAACAACTTTTGGAGCATGGGGCCTAATGGACTTGAATGCGACAAATTCACGACGAATAAAACCGTTGTTAAAGGAGAGGGAAGGATCTCAATTCAATCTGGCAATGATACGCTAAACCTCGAATTAAACTAACTGTTAAACCAACATAGTAGTATAGTAGCTTAGTTAGGCAATCTAAGCAAGGGGCAATCAGAGGTGATTGCCCTTTTTCATGATATACATATCAAAATCAACACATACAATCACCCAAAAAAATGACCTAATTCATTATCTTTGCAGCTCTTTGAAATCACATCAAAAACTCAAGGCATGCCGGAAACTACAGACGAAAAGAACATCAAATCAACCGTTCCATCTGATGTTAAAAAAGAGGTTTTAGAGGACTTCGAACTCGCCTGTATTAGTCGGGAAATGAGCCTTTTGGGTCGCCGAGAAGTACTTACTGGAAAGGCTAAGTTCGGTATCTTCGGTGATGGTAAAGAAATTGCTCAAATTGCCTTAGCAAAGCAATTTCAAAATGGGGATTTCAGATCTGGGTATTACCGAGATCAGACTTGGATGATGGCTGCTGGATTATTATCTGTTGAATCATTTTTTGCACAACTCTATGCAAATCCCAGTATTGAAGCAGACCCTGCAAGTGCAGGTCGTCAAATGAACGGGCACTTTGCTTCGCGTTCATTGGATGAAAATGGTCAATGGAAAGACCTAACCAAACAACGAAACTCAAGTGCTGACATTTCACCTACCGCCGGACAAATGCCTAGACTTTTAGGCCTAGCCCAGGCATCTAAAATCTATCGTAACTCAAAGGCACTTCAAAAAGCTAACGACTTTAAAAAATTCACCAGTAAAGGAAATGAAGTTGCGTTTGGCAGCATAGGCGACGCATCTACCTCAGAGGGCCTTTTTTGGGAAACTATGAACGCAGCTGGTGTTCTTCAGGTTCCGCTGGTAATGTCGGTATGGGATGATGGTTATGGGATTTCAGTTGATAAAAAGTACCAAACCATTAAAGAAAGTATTTCTGAAGCACTAGCAGGTTTTCAGCGAAACGAAGATAAAAGAGGGTTTGAAATTTTCAACGTAAAAGGCTGGGACTACGCTCAACTTTGTCTGACCTATGAAAAAGCTGTAGCTCTTGCTCGTGAGGAGCAAATCCCCGTTCTTGTGCATGTAGAAGAAGTTACTCAACCCCAAGGTCACAGTACCTCTGGATCACACGAACGCTATAAGTCAAAGGATCGATTAGCTTGGGAAGCTGAATACGATGGCATCGAAAAATTACGCGAGTGGATTCTCAAAAAAGAAGTAGCTGCTGAAAATGAATTAGATGATATCCGTAAAGCTGCTAAAAAAACTGTTCGAGACGGCAAGAAAAAAGCATGGGATGAATTTATAAGTTCAATCAAATCAGATGTAAAGCGGGTTAATGAGCTCATCACGCCCATTATTAGCGAAAGTGCCAATGGCGTTTTCATTCAGCCAGCTCTTGATAAATTGAATAATGACACCGAGCCTACTCGTAAACTGATTTATGAAACCGTAAAAATAGCCTTAAGAAAGTCTATTGGCGAAACCATTCCTTCTCGTCAAGCCCTTGAGGATTGGATGGCTGAAGATCATCAAAAGAACCAAGACCGCTACAGTGGAAACCTATGGAGTCAGTCGGATGATTCACCATTGCTGATTGAGGGAGTTGCGCCCGAATATGATGAAGAAGCTCCGCTAATGGATGGACGCGAAATTTTAAGGGATAATTTCGACCGGATTTTAGCTGATCGACCTGAGGTTCTGATTTTTGGAGAGGATGCAGGTAAAATTGGAGGCGTAAACCAAGGCCTTGAAGGACTCCAAGCAAAGCATTCAGAGCTTCGCGTTTCAGATACTGGAATTCGAGAAGCAACCATAATTGGACAAGGAATAGGGATGGCAATGCGCGGATTGAGACCCATTGCAGAAATACAATACCTCGACTACCTCCATTACTGCTTACAAATCATATCCGACGATTTGGCTACGGTTCAGTACCGTACCAAGGGCGGACAAAAAGCCCCCTTAATTATTCGAACAAGAGGCCATAGATTAGAAGGTATATGGCACAGTGGATCGCCAATGGGTATGATCCTAAATGGAATTAGAGGAGTTCATTTATGCGTTCCGCGTAATATGACCCAAGCAGCAGGGTTTTATAACACCCTGCTTAATGGAGATGATCCGGGAATTGTAATCGAATCGCTTAATGGTTACCGCTTGAAAGAAAAAGCTCCAACAAATATTGGGAGCTACCGCACTCCCCTTGGTGTTGTTGAAACCATGCTTACTGGTGCTGATATCACGCTTGTAACATACGGCTCTATGGTGCGCATGTGTTTAGATGCGGCAAAGCTTCTACAAGAAGTAGGTGTTTCCTTGGAAGTGATTGATGTGCAAACCTTGCTTCCTTTTGATCGCTCCAACGACATCGTCAAGTCGTTGGAAAAAACAAATCGTTTGTTAGTTGTTGATGAAGATGTTCCCGGGGGTGCTTCAGCTTATATTCTTCAGCAAGTTCTTGAACAACAAGGCGGGTATCAATTTCTCGATTCAAAGCCAACTACCCTTACGGCAATGCCCCATCGTCCGGCTTACGGAACAGATGGTGATTACTTTTCTAAGCCAAGTGTTGATGATATTTTTGATGCAGCCTATGCAACCATGAACGAATTCGATCCTGAACAGTTTCCAGCAATGTATACTCGTGAAAAAGGATAATCGCGTCACAGAAGCCATTTCGAAATACTCCGACTTGGAGCATAAGTCGACTACACAACTTTTATCCGATATCAACAGTGAAGATAAAACGGTTCCTCTAGCTGTTGAAAAAGCCATTCCTCAAATTGAAGCTGTTGTAAATTCAGCTGTAGATGCGCTTTTAAGTGGCGGTCGCCTGTTTTACATTGGTGCTGGAACTAGCGGAAGGTTAGGGATCCTAGATGCTTCCGAATGCCCACCAACATTTGGCGTATCAGATCAATTAATTGTGGGATTAATTGCTGGAGGTGATGGAGCCATTCGGAAAGCAGTAGAGCGTGCTGAAGATGATGAGGATTTAGCTTGGAAAGATCTGGAGCCGTATCACCCCACCGCTACTGATTTTTTACTCGGAATCGCAGCATCTGGGACTACGCCCTATGTAATTAGTGGCATAAAAAAAGCTCGAGCACATGGCCTTGGAACAGCATGCATAACTTGTAATCCAGATTCCCCGGTAGCGCAAGCCGCAGAACTTCCGATTGAAGTTGTTACAGGACCAGAATACGTAACAGGAAGCACGCGCATGAAGGCTGGAACCGCGCAGAAACTCGTACTCAATATGATCTCTACCAGCGTTATGATAAAATTAGGTCGAGTTAAAGGGAACCGCATGGTTGATATGCAACTTAGTAACGACAAACTTGTAGATCGAGGAACTAAAATGGTTGCTGAAGCGTTGAATATCAGTGAGCCAGAAGCAAGGACCCGCTTATTGAATGCAGGAAGTGTTCGGCTTGCTATTGACAATTATCAAGCGTAAATCATGGCAGAGAAAAATATTAAAAAGGCATTTAAGGAAAAATCATGGAATGAAATAAAAACTACCGACTCATGGCAGGTTTTTAAAATGATGTCCGAAATTGTTGAAGGTTTTGAAAAACTCGCAAAAATAGGCCCCTGTGTAACCCTATTTGGATCCGCGAGGACAGAACCTGATCATCCCCATTATTTGCTTGCCGAAGAAATTGCCTACTCGCTAACTGAAAAAGGCTATGGGATCATTACTGGGGGTGGACCTGGAATTATGGAAGCTGGAAATAAGGGCGCAAACCGAGGAAATGGAAGGTCAGTAGGACTTAATATTGACTTGCCATTTGAACAACATTCCAACCCTTACATTGATTCAGACAAATTCATCAATTTTGATTATTTCTTTGTTCGGAAGCTGATGTTTGTCAAGTATTCCCAAGGATTTATTGTTTTACCCGGTGGATTTGGAACACTTGACGAGCTATTTGAAGCCATTACCCTAATTCAAACTGAAAAGATTGGACAGTTCCCTATTATTCTTGTTGGAACAGCTTACTGGTCGGGTCTGTTAGATTGGATAAAGGCTACCTTGCTCAACGAATACAAAAACATTTCACCTAAAGACCTCGACCTGATTCAGCTTGTAGACACTTCTGATGAAGCGGTAGATGCTATTGATGACTTTTACAGTAAGTTTTTATTGAGCCCTAATTTCTAGAGGTTCAGTTTTCAACAGCTTATAAACAATGTATTCAACAGGTTTTTAACATTATTCTGTTACTAATTAACAGGTAATCCACAAAATCACACCATGGGGCCAATTACTTTTGGTAATAATTGGAACTCTAATACCATGGTGAAATCGATTTCTATTCTCGTTTACGTTTTTATTTCTGGCCTGATTGCGGCTTTGCTGTTAGAAACGATTGAAATCAAGCAAGAATACCCTAACCGTGTTGAACACTTGAGTTCAGTGTCGGTTACCACAACCATCCACAAAGGAAGTGTGAGTGGCTTTGCTAAATTCGTACAGTACTTACCAAAAGGATTAACTGTTGAAGTAGACGACTCCCAAGGAGCGACGTTCACTTTTAGCGATGGCGTAGCGAAATTTATATGGATGAACTTACCGGATTCGTCAAGCATAGCACTACAATACCGGCTCATTCTTAAAGATTCAACATTGACTGAAATCCCAATGGGTGGAAAATTTTCTTACCTGGATGAAAATCAACGCATGTCACATGATGCAGCCCCAGGCATTATAGCTGTAGGTCCTGAACCACAGGAGAAAGTAGTTCAAATCCCTGACCCCATAGTGGCTACTGAGCGGGAAGTTGAATCGATTGGCATAAACCGCTACCGTGTTACAATCACCGTTAAAAAGGAAAACGTAAATGGGTTCGCAAAGGTTCAAGATTTCATTCCTGCAAACGCCATTGCATCAGCTGTTGAAGAACAAGGTGGGGTATTCAGTGTCGTAGATAAAAAAGCGAAATTTGTTTGGCTCGAACTTCCTTCCGAAGCTGAATTCAGCGTTGCCTACGAACTTGATTTAAGTCAAGCTGAGAACAAAACGATACAAGCCGTTTTTGGAACCTTTTCTTACCTCCATAAAGGCAGCACGCAGACGGCGGATATCAATCCCTGGAAACCTGAAGAATCACATACAGCTGATGTTACACCAAATCCAGATACTTTAGCAGACGAAACTCCTCAAATACCAGAGGCAAATGACGTAGAAAAGGAGCGTTTGGCAAGCAATGAAACGAGCACCTCCTCTACCCCATTGCCTGATTCAGCAGCTGAAAGCACAACAGAAATTGTTGCTGCCCCAGAACAAGAGGATAGCCAATCCACCTCAAACCCCGATTTAATTGAGGAGCCAATCACCGCATCTCATACAGACACAGAGCAGTCATTGAATCAACCTAAAATTAACGATGCTGAAGACGTGGCTGCCGTTACCTCAACACCAGCCCCAGAAACTGGAGTATTTTATCGCATCCAATTACTTGCTGGAAAGCATGAAGTAGCCTCTCCATATTTTAAGCGCCAACACAATTACACCGCCGAGTTTTATTTAGAGCAACATGAAGGTTGGTTTAAGTATACCAATGGCAACTATGATCAATATAAAAACGCAAGGGATAGTCGTGTCGAACTGAATAGCACTTATAATTTTCCCGGTCCTTTCGTTGTAGCTTATCGCGATGGTGAGCGCATAACTGTTCAAGAAGCTTTGATGGTAACCGGTCAGAAATGGTTAAAATAAATGTCTTACTTTAGACAAATCAAATTAGAGCGATTGAAACTGGCACGACTTCTTTTATCCGCTGCACTAGCGACCTCCTGTTTTTCTGCGCAAAGCCAGGAAGATCCTACAAATAAACGCGCTTCGTCGTCAGTTAATTGGGAATCTATAGATGCAGAAAGTGGTGTGGTTTTTACTCCAACAATTTCACTGGGTGTCGGAATGCTCGGGTTTTATGGAGACATTAGCCGAGATAATCGCGCAAACAACCCGCTAACAAGTCGACTTGCATATAACCTCCAACTTGTTCAGCCCATCAATGACTTCCTAAACCTTAGCTTCCAGATTTGGACAGGAAAAGTATCGGCAAACGAACGAAGTATAACGCGTAATTTGAACTTTGAATCGACATTAACAGGTGGTGGTATTGGGCTTGAATACAACTTTGATCACCTTTTACCTGAAGATCGCATATTAGAACCTTATGTGGGTGTTGGTATCCACACGTTTGAATTCATTTCAAAAACAGATCTACAAGACGAATTCGGTAATACGTATTTCTATTGGGAAGATGGAACTGTTCGAAACCTTCCGGAGGATGCTCCGAATTTTACAGATGCTGTTCGAATTCAAAGGGACTATGTGTACGAAACAGATATCAGAACCCTCAACGCAGATGGTTTTGACGAATACGATGAATTTTCATTTGCCATACCCGTAAGTGCAGGCGTTCGCATGAATTTATCCGAGCGGGTAAAGTTTAAAGTCGGCGCTACTTACTTTTTTTCGCAAACAGATTTCATCGATGGGATTACGGCCAATAGCGCAGGAAATAGGAGTGGTGATGACCGCAATGATCGATTTCTTTACACAAGCTTTAGCTTCAGCTATGACCTTACACGACCAAAACGCGCTAAAAAAGGTGATGCCTATGATTTTACCGAAATAGAAAATGCCGATAACGATAGCGATATGGTCATCGACTTTCTAGACCTCTGTGCTGCCACACCCAAAGGAGTAGAAGTTGACGAGTTTGGCTGTCCTTTAGACAATGACAAAGATGCTGTTGGAAATTATAAAGATGAAGAGCCAGGTTCAAAGCTGAATGCATTTGTTGATACAGTGGGTATCACTTACACGGATGAACGGCTTATTGAATTGCGCACAATGTTTTTAGACTCAACAGGGCTTTACTCAAAGATAGAGCGGGAGTCCTATGCAGTTGATATTGCCGCTAATAGAACGAAAAGGAAAAGTAGGTCGGCTACTACTTATGCTGTTAAAATTGGTGAATTTGAAAAATCAATACCTCCTAATCTAGTAAATAGTATCCTGAGCCTCCCTGACGTTACCACTTCTAAAGTTGGAAACAAAATTGTTGTGTCTGTAGGAAGCTATGAAAGCCTGCCAGAGGCCCTTCAGCGCAAAATTGAATTGGAAAAACAGGGAGTAGCTGAAACAGGATTGGTTTCAAAAAATACAGCCGGTCAACTTAAAAACGTAGATGGGAAAATTGCCACGTACGATGAGAATAAATGGCCATTTGAAGAGAAAATAATGTACCGCGTGCAGTTAGGAGCATTTAGTAAAGACGCAAATGAGCGCATCTTTGCGGTTGCACCGAATGTTTTGGCTATATCGAGTACAGATGGTTTTACACGCTATTACACCGGAGCATACGATGACTATGCTGAAGCTGCAAGGGTTAAAATAGACATGTTGGAAAAAGGATTTAAAGATGCCTATGTAGTTGCGTTAAGGGGAGGTTCTAAAATTCCATTAAAAGAAGCTAGAACATCTTACATCCCTCCTACTGAGCGCAAGTTATCTTCCGTTGAACGTGAGCAATTATCATTCAAGGTTCAATTGGGCTCTTATCGTGCCTCGGTTCCAACAAAAACGCTTGAGAAATACATGGAGCTAAATAACGTTGAGGAGAAAAAAGGCGATGATGGCGTTACCCGTTACGTAGCTGGCGACTTCCGCTCTTACGAAGAAGCAAATCAATTCAAGCAGACTTTAATTGGCCGTGGGTTTGAAGGTGTTTTTGTAGTTGGAGAGTTTGACGGAGAACTACTTCCAGCTAAAGACGCTATCAAAATGATTCGCTAAGCAAGGATTAACATCTTCTTACCATTTGCTCCTGGGTGATTAACTATTTTTGACTTTTGTGATCATCCATTATGTCCAGATTCTGTAAATCCGCTTATTTACTTCTAATTGCATGCATTGCTCTTGCCCAAGTTTCTTGCGCACAGAAAAAGCAAAAGCGGCAACTTATCTTTTATAATGTTGAAAACCTGTTCGATACCATTCCGAATAATACCGGAACTGATGACGAATACACACCTACTGGATCCAAAAAATGGGATACAGAACGGTATAACGAAAAGCTCAATCACCTCAGTCGTGTAATCGCTTCAGCATCTCGTAAAAACCTTCCTGATATTATTGCGCTTTGTGAAGTTGAAAACCGAAGTGTGCTAAAGGACTTAGTAGCTACAGATCAGCTTAAGTCTGCAAACTATGGAATCGTGCATTATGACAGTCCCGATTTCAGGGGTATCGATAATGCACTTCTATACCATCCGAGTCACTTTGATGTGATTTCAAGTGAAGCCATCCGAGTACAATTACCCGATACAAGTAGAACAACGCGAGATATACTGTTTGTTAAAGGAGTGTGGCTGGAAGCAGATACTTTTCTAATTTTTGTCAATCACTTCCCATCACGTAGAGGTGGACGTGAACAATCAGAACCCAATAGGTTAGCCGTAAGCAAGATCCTTCAAAGTAGCATAGCAGAACACGCTGAGAATTCACCTGAAGCTCACGTAATTGTAGTTGGAGATTTCAATGATACGCCTTCTGACAAAAGCTTGCTTAAGCTGCTATCAAGCAAGTCTGGCCAGTCAAAGCTAGGCTTGCACAACATTAGCGCCTCCTTTCCGGATACAGTTGGCACGTATTACTACCGCGGTAAATGGCAAATGCTAGATCAATGTTTAGTATCTTCAAATTTGGTTACCGCTGGTTCGACATCATTCTGGCAACGTCTTTCTGGATCTTATCAAGCCCACTTAGATGAATTTAATGTAGTTAAACACCCTTTTATGCTCTACTATAATAAACGAGATAATGTTCACGTTCCTAGTCGTAGCTTTGGAGGGCCCAATTATTATGGTGGCTATTCAGACCACCTACCTATATCTTTATCACTTGTAATTTCAAAATAACATGATGAGACAATTCTTTACATTTTTTGCCTTGTGTCTATTTAGCCTTGCTGTAATTGCCCAAAGTACCTCAGATCAGCAACTCAAAAAGTTAGAGACATTCTACCGGTATTTAGACTTGGCCTATGTTGAGGACATCGAACATCCTCAGCTAGTTGAAGATGCAATCAAGGCAATGCTAAAAGACCTAGATCCCCACTCAACGTATTTCTCAGCCAAGGAACTTAAGCGCGCGAATGAACCCTTACAGGGAAACTTTGAAGGTGTAGGAATTCAGTTTAACATCCTAAATGACACCATCCTTGTGGTTACACCAATCAGTGGAGGGCCATCTGAAAAAGTAGGTATTCTTACCGGAGATAAAATTGTAACCATTGATGATTCAACTGTTGCTGGGGTTGGGTTTAACAACCAAGACGTTGTGCGCAATCTTCGCGGAAAAAAAGGAACAACAGTTACAGTAGGTATCAAGCGTAAAGGAGAAGATGAGCTTCTTGACTTTGAAATAACTCGCGATAAAATTCCAATCTACAGTGTAGATGCATCTTACATGGTTGATGATGAAATTGGTTACATCAAGCTCAACCGATTCGCAGCCACAAGTATGGGAGAAATTTTTGAAGCGATGACTGTCCTTGAGGATAGCGGCATGGAAAGCCTAATATTAGACCTTAGGGGTAATGGTGGTGGATACCTCAATACAGCCATTGATTTAGCTGATATGTTTTTGGACAAAGACAAACTTGTTGTTTACACCGAAGGAAGGTCCTACCCGAAACAAGAAACATTTGCTACCAAAGGAGGAGCTTTTGAAAAAGGGAAACTGGCCATTTTGATTGATGAAGGATCTGCATCAGCAAGCGAAATTGTAACCGGTGCTGTTCAAGACTGGGACAGAGGACTTGTAATTGGAAGAAGATCATTTGGAAAAGGGTTAGTACAAAAGCCTTTTCCACTTCCTGATGGTTCTGCAATACGTCTGACTGTCTCGAGGTATTATACGCCTAGTGGAAGGTGCATTCAAAGACCCTATGTAGATGGTGATAAAGAAGCTTATGGCAAAGACTTAATCAATCGTTATGAAAGCGGGGAGCTTTCTGATGCTTCAAACATTGATTTCCCCGATTCACTGCGCTTTGAAACGCTCGAAAATAGCCGTGTTGTATACGGAGGAGGAGGCATAATGCCAGACATCTTTGTACCGCTAGATACGACACAAGGCTCCGAGTATTACAGTAAACTTGTGCGCAAAGGAGCTTTTAATCAATTCGTACTCACCTACATGGATGAGCACCGAACAACTATGGAGAAAAAGTATTCGTCTATTGGTGAGTTTAAGCAGAAATTTAGCTCAACTAAAAGTGGCGCATTTGAAGAACTTATTGATTTTGCTGCTGAAAAAGGAATAGAGCCCGTTGAAGAAGACCTCAACACATCTTCTGATTTAATTAACCGTTCCTTGAAAGGGCTCATTGCTCGAAATCTATTTGAATCTGGTGCTTATTATCAAATTGTCAATGATTACGATAACACCTTTAATAAGGCAGTTGAAACATTGAAAGATGACACATTTTTACACTTGAAATTAACTTATAAATAACCGATAGTTTTAAATTTGAGCTTGAAAATTAGAATGACTTATGGAAATGAAAGAGAATATTAAACTCGCGCTTTTAGGTGTACTCACCCTTACAATGGTTTACAGTGTTTTTATTAAAGAAGAAGCACCAAGACCAAGGAAAACGTTTGAAAATGCCGCGCAGACCACTCCACCGGCAAACCAACAAAACGCGTTTAACCCTACCATTGGAAATTCAACGCCACAGCAAGCGGTAAAGCCAGCGGAACCGGCAAAGCCAGTAGGGCCAACTACTTCAGTTAATTTCGCACAGATGTCCCATTCATTTGGAAACATCAATCAAGACACTGAAAACAAGCATGTTTTTAAGTTTACGAACACAGGTGATAACCCACTCATAATTGAGAGTGCTTCTGGTTCATGTGGATGCACCGTACCTGAATACCCAAAAGAACCTATTGCTCCAGGTGAAGAGGGCGAAATAAAAGTGGTTTATAAACCAGGAAAACAAAAAGGAAACCAGAATAAAACGGTTACACTTATTGCTAATACAGAACCTAGAGAAACACGGTTGAGTATTTCAGCTGTAGTTGAAGAGGTACAATAACATTATACTTTTCATCAATTTAAGCCCTCTTTGGAGGGCTTTTTTTATTCATGGAACTTCCAGAAGGATTCAGCGCTCGCATTACTAATCAGCTTCCAAATGAAGCTGCGCAGCTTTTGCGAGCTTTAAAGAACGAATCACCTACGAGTATTCGCTTAAACCCCATTAAGCAATTACCATTAGCCGATGGTATTTCTGATAATCAGGTTCCTTGGTGCAAAGAGGGGTTCTATTTGAAGGAACGTATTAAATTCATAGGAGACCCCGCGTGGCATGCAGGAACTTATTACGTTCAAGAATCTAGTTCTATGTTTTTGAACCATGTTCTTGAGCACTTACCTGAGCTTAAAAAAGATGGACTCTGGTTAGACCTCTGTGCTGCACCTGGTGGTAAAAGCTCTTTGCTCTTGAAGCACCTCGATTCAAGGTCCGGGCTATTAGTGTGCAATGAGGTGAGCTCCAAACGCATAGGTACGCTTGTAGAAAATATTATGCGCAATGGGAATGCCAATGCACTTATCACCCAAAATAGTGCTGCCGAATTGGGACAGTACCACGAACAATTTGACTGCATTTTAGTTGATGCTCCCTGCAGCGGTGAAGGAATGTTCAGGAAACACCCAGAAGCTTCGAACCAATGGAGCCATGAATTACTCCAGAACTGTGAGTTGACCCAAACATCAATCCTAACCGATATTATTCCTTCACTGAAGCCTAATGGATATTTAATTTACAGCACGTGTACTTTCAACCCAGGAGAGAACGAGACACAATTAAAATTTCTACTTGATACGGGGCAGTTCGACCTAGTGCCTATACCTCTTGATGATAAGTGGCAAGTTTCAGCACAAGATTCTGGAGGCTATGCTTTCCTACCTCATTTAACCCCGGGTGAAGGACTATACATGGTTGCACTTCAGAAACGATCAACCCAAGCTGACAAAAGGTCTCAGAAGCCTCATAAAAAACGCAAACTGCTTCAACCAAACTTTAACCCGTTAGAACTACTCGAACAAGGCGAATACGCGTACACTGAACGTGGTGAATGGTGGTTCGCTATGCCTGAACCCGCCAGCGTTCACGCTAACAAGCTACCTCAATTGAATGTGAGAAGCTGGGGGACGGGGTTAGGTAAATTGGTTAAAAAAGGAATCCTCCCTCACCCAACACTAGCTCATACGTTGCCTTTTGCTCGAAATAACTTTAATACTATTCCTCTAGCTGATGACGATGCCATTTCATTCCTTACCGGTCATTCTATGCCTATTTCAGCTCCTAAAGGCTGGACTGTATGCACATGGAAAGACCAGCCATTAGGATGGGTCAAGTCAATCGGAAACAGACTCAATAACCACTACCCTGCTCCTTGGCGCATTCAGAATCAAAAAATCACTTTTAATACAGTTATACAATGAGGCATGTAACGCATTAGAAAGGATTCATTAATTTCGAAAAAATTAGGTGAACCATGAAAAACCACATCATACCTGTATTATTTGCGTTATTGACGTTGTTGAATACTTCATGTGAAAAAGAAGACGACAATGCAGAACAGGCTCAAGTAGATGCAGAACTTTCTAAAAACAACTACATTAAAGGCTTCGTTAATGGTGAAGAAATTAATGTCATTGGTAAACTTCCTTTGGGGGATGTATTTTTCAATTCGTACATTTCTTCAGAAAGAACGCTACGCATGCAGCGTGTTGATACCGCCAATAACAAACTTGGATTTGACATCGCCATAGAGCGAGTAGATTTATCTACTATTTCTGCGCCGCAAACTTTTACGTATAGCTCCGATCAGACGCAGCCATCCCTGCGTTTTGACTTTTATGACTCTACCGCCGTCCCCTATGGATTGAACATTGCGGATCCCTCATCATTTGAGTTAACCATTACCTCAAATACCCAAGACTTAATGATTGGCACCTTTGAAGGCCACTTGTACAATCAAGATCTGGAAGAAGCAGAGGTACTTGGCGGCATCTTTAGGGTTAAAGTAAAGCGTTACCCTTAAGCGTTATAGTTGCCTTATTTGAAGTTGTTTTTGACTTAAACAATTACTTTTGCAGCGCGTTCAGTAACCACTAGTAATTCAGATATCCTGATATGAAAAAAGACAATGATTCACTCAAGACATTAAGCGCTGACGAAATAGGTGATGAACATCTTTCTGCTAATGTTGACACTCCCCTGCGTGCAGATGCATTTGAGTTGAGTGACGATGAAAAAGTTGCGATGATTCAAAAGTCAATGTATGACATTATGCATACCTTGGGCATGGACATGGAGGATGACAGTTTAAGTGGCACTCCATACCGCATCGCTAAAATGTGGGTAAAAGAAATGTTTAGTGGTTTAAATCCTAAAAATAAGCCCAAGCTCACCACTTTTCTCAATCGATACAATTATGACAAGATGTTGATTGAGAAGAACATCACTATTAATAGTGCTTGTGAGCACCACTTTTTACCAATTGTAGGTAATGCACATGTAGCCTATATTTCATCAGGCCGTGTAATCGGATTGTCTAAGATTAACCGCATTGTTGATTACTATTCAAAGCGTCCCCAAGTTCAAGAACGTTTGGCCTTACAGGTCTTGGAAGAATTAAAAGGAGCTTTAGATACCGATGATGTTGCTGTTGTTATTGAAGCAAAACACTTATGTGTTTCTACCCGCGGTGTGAAGGATCAAAACAGCTCTACCATCACTGTTGAATACAGTGGTAAGTTCAATGAACCTGAAACGAAAAAAGAATTCTTACGCTACCTCAGCGGTAATTTGATGCATGGATAATGGCGCATTTCGAAGAACTTATTTTACAAGCGCTTATCGAGAAACGCGAATCATTAACTACATCACAAGAAACACAAACCTTGTTGAAGTTGATTGTTGAATTGCGTGAAAGCTCTCGGAAGAATAGTGATTTTGATACGTACAATCGCATTACAAAAGGGCTAGAACAACTCGGCATTAAACTGCGAGAAGAGACGCACGTTGTTGCTTCGCTTCAAAAACCTGTGGATCCATAAGTGCTTTTCTACTTTCTGTAAAGCCATACTTAAACATCTTCTCAAGGGTAGTATCTGTCGATAGGCTATATGACGTGCGAGTGAATAGCTGATCTTCAGGATAAATCATCACCAAGTGCTCGGCTTCGAACTTCAGCAGAATAGCGCATTCACATTCAATATCATTAACAATTGCGTTAGCCAAACTTGCTGTGGATGTCTTCTTAGATAATAGCATTAAATCATCCAGAACACCTTCAAATAAAGGTGTGAATGAAAAACGTTCATCAATTTCACAATTGTGGAAATACTTCGTAATGATGTAATCGAGGTTGAGTTTACCCGCAATTTCTTTTCGTTCGATTCGAATAAAAAAATAGTGAAATGCAGACTTTAATACCAAGCCCTCATTGAATGCTCCATGGTAATATTGGTAGCGGCACAGCTCGATTTTTTGTCCTCGCAACTGCCCCATTTCAAAGAGTGTATAATTAGAAACTTCGCTAAACATCGTATGAAAGTTAAGCATCTAGCTATACCAGAGGTATAAAAAGTGATTAATTTTACACCATACGATGAAAAAAACAACTCAAAAGCATGTCGGAAATTTGATCGACCTGCGCAGCAATTCCATATTCAAAGCCTCAATTTATGTTGAAAACGGCCTAATAGCTAAAATTGAAAACCTCGGTGAAGGAGACTCCAGTTTGCCGTATATCTCGCCGGGGTTTATCGATGCACATGTGCACATTGAAAGTTCAATGGTGACACCAGGAGAGTTTGCTTATACTGCTCTGCGTCATGGAACAGTTGGTACTGTATCTGATCCTCACGAGATTGCCAACGTGCTGGGAATACCAGGTGTTCAATTTATGATTGACAATGCAAATCAAGCACCTTTCCATTTTTGGTTTGGAGCTCCATCCTGTGTCCCTGCAACTTCATTTGAAACAGCCGGCGCCAAACTCTCTGCTTCAGATGTTGGTCGACTTTTGGATAACCCCGAAATCCACTACCTCTCAGAAATGATGAACTGGCCCGGAGTAATTAACAGGCAGGAAGATGTGCTGGAAGTACTACGCGAAGCAATTCAACGTGGGGTACCAATAGATGGTCACGCTCCTGGACTAAATGGCGAACAAGCCAAAGCATATTTCAATGCAGGGATATCGACTGATCATGAATGCTTTTCCCTTGAAGAAGCCACAGAGAAAGCAAACTTAGGTGTCCGTATTATAATTCGGGAAGGAAGCGCAGCCAAGAATTTTGAAGCGCTTCACCCACTCTACAACACACACCCAAAACAACTCATGTTGTGCTCAGACGACAAGCACCCTGATGATTTGGAACGCGGACATATTCAAGACCTTGTGTTGAGGGCACTTGATTATGGTTATGATTATTTTGATGTGATGAGATCTGCAACATTAAACCCTGTAGCACATTATAGTATGAATGTTGGAACCCTACGTGAGGGAGAGTCCGCTGATTTCATTTGTATGACGAGTCCTCGTCCGACAGAAATTCTAGCAACCTACATTCGCGGTGAATGTGTTCATGAAAAAGGATCCGTTCATTTTAAACCGACACTTCACGATAAACCCAACCAATTTGAAGCGACACCAATAAACTCAGAGGATATTGAATACACCCCCTCCGGTCAATTTCCAGTTATCCAGGCAATTGATGGTTCGTTAATAACAGAAAAGGTAGTCCAATCTCCTTCTTCTATTGGAACAGAAAATAACTGTTTAAAGCTTGTTGTTGTAAATAGGTATGCCAAATCAAAACCAGCTATCGCTTACGTGAAAGGATTTGGCCTTACAGAGGGAGCTATTGCTTCAACTGTTGCCCATGATTCACATAACATCATAGCTGTAGGTGCAGACGACGCTTCATTAGTACAAGCAATTAATCTGGTAATTAAAGTACGTGGTGGCTTATCCTATGCCAGTAAAAACAAGTCTGATGTGTTACCCTTACCGATAGCTGGTTTAATGTCTGATAAATCCGTGCTCCAAACAGGACAAGCATATGAAGAGCTAAATGCTAATTGCGTAAAATCGGGATGCAAATTAGGTGCTCCTTACATGACGCTATCATTTTTAGCGTTGCTCGTTATTCCAAAACTTAAGCTCAGTGACTTAGGGTTATTTGATGCTGAAAAGTTTGAGTTTGTCGACTACCGTAAATAGCGAAAATCGGTGGAAGGATTTAAGCTAATTACACACGCAAATATGAGACGAATCAAGTTCTCAACATCATCCCGATGCACCATCTCAACAGTGGTATGCATATAGCGCTGAGGCAATGAAATCAATGCTGAAGGAATCCCTCCATTGGCATACGCGAAAGCATCTGTATCGGTTCCTGTAACACGCGATAACGCCATTCGCTGAAACGGGATTTTGTTGCTTCTAGCAGTATCCAACAAGTGTTTCAACAGGTTGTTTTGAACAGCAGGAGCATAAGCTAAAACAGGGCCATTGCCACATAGCACATCTCCTTCATGAATTTTTGAAATCATGGGTGTTCCCGAATCATGCGTAACATCCGTTACGATGGCTACATCGGGCTGAATACTTTCGACGATCATTTGAGCTCCCCTCAATCCAACTTCCTCCTGAACAGCATTGATAATGTAAAGTCCGAACGGAAGCTCTATTCCCTCCTCTTTAATTTTACGTGCAACCTGCGCTATAGCAAATCCTCCTATCCGGTTATCTAATGCTCTGCCTATAAAATATTTTTTATTCAGTATTTCAAATTCATCTTCATAGGTAACCACACAACCAACATGCACACCCAGTGCTTCTACCTCTTCTTTGGAGGAACAGCCACAATCCAAAAAGATATTGTCTAATGAAGGAGCCTTCTCCTTCTGACTGCGATTACGTGTATGGATTGCTGGCCATCCAAAAACAGCCCTCACAATGCCCTTTTCAGTATGGATATTTACGCGCTTCGAAGGGGCAATCTGATGATCGCTTCCTCCATTTCTTCTCAGGTAAATAAACCCCTCTTTTGTAATGTAATGCACATACCAGCTAATTTCATCAGCATGAGCTTCTATCACAACCTTATATGGAGCATCAGGATTGATAATTCCAACAACAGAACCGTAATTATCCACGTGGTAATCATCGATATATGGCTTTATGTAATCCAACCAGATTCGCTGACCTCCTGCCTCATAACCTGTTGGAGATGGATTGTTCAAATAAGCTTCTAAAAACTGAATAGCCTTTTTATCGATGACTTTATTCTTCATAGTGCATTGTTTTCTTGGGGAATGAACAAAAGTAATATTCAAAAGTTTCTTTACCATGGACGATAGGTGCCATATTGTACTATAAATTTGCCGCTAAACTTGAAAACATGGCATTCTCAGACGGGCAGCTCCTTTTCGCTGCAATTTTTTTTGTAATTTTTACCATAGCCATAGGATGGGCTTATTTTAAAGATATCCGTCAAACCAAGAACTATTCAAAACATACATGGAAAGTACTAATCGCAATTGCCATTATCTTTTCCCTTTTCTACGCTACAGTTCGCATGCTTTAATCGTTTTACTCGCCTTTTTATGGACGAGCTGTACTGAGCCTAATGCATCAGCTGAAAATCAAATCAACAGTGATGTTGAAGCGAGCGTAGATTTATTAGATACCATTTTATCGTCGGGAAAACTCATTGCTTACACTGACAATTCAGTGACGAGCTATTTTATTTACAAGGGGCAACCGATGGGTTACGAGTATGAAATCCTTCAGCGATTTGCTGAGCACTTAGGTGTAGAACTCGAACTCATAATAGAACCCGATATTCCTACTATTTTCAAAAATTTAAATGCCTACCATGGTCATATTGGTGCTGCAAATCTGACGGTAACCCAACTGCGAAAACACTCCATTGACTTCAGTAATCCATTGTTGAATACTAAACAAGTACTTGTTCAACGCCTGCCTGATGGCTATTATAAATTAACACGCGATCAGCTCAATAACGCCCTCATTCGCGATCCTTTGCAGCTCGAAGGTCAAACGGTACATGTGCAAGCAGGATCCTCTTTTGAAACCCGGCTGGAAAATTTAAATGACGAAATAGGTGGAGGTATTACTATTGACGCAATACATCAAGAACCTTCTCAGCTTTTTGAAGATGTTGCTGATGGGACGATTGACTATACCATAGTTGATCAAAATGTTGGTCGCATAAATAAACTGTTTTTCCGAAATGTTGATATCAAGACAGCAGTGAGCTTCAATCAAAACATTGGGTGGGCAATTCCAAAAAATCAAACCCGACTATTAGATACCCTAAACTCGTGGTTAGACAACAATAGAAACTCCACCACATTTGCAGTTATTTATAATAAATACTTTAAGCATGTTTCAGCTCAAGAAAAAAGACTGAAATCAGACTACACGACATCAACAACAGGAAAGATTTCACCTTACGACGGACTCATAAAAAGTTATGCCCGCAAAATCAACTGGGATTGGAGGTTACTAGCTGCACTTATATACCGCGAATCACGATTCAATTCTGATGCTAGGTCTTGGACTGGTGCAACTGGACTCATGCAGATTTTACCAACTACCGCATCTGACTATGGTGTAGATAGTGTTTCGCTGTATTTACCAGATCAAAATATCAAAGCAGGAACTGCTTACCTGCAGTGGCTGAAATCATACTGGGCTGAGGAAGGACTCGATAGTAACAACGTAATCAAATTCTCACTAGCCTCTTATAATGTTGGTTTGGGTCATGTTAAGGATGCCCAGCGATTAGCAGATAAGTATGATAAAGATCGCCTGATATGGGACGAACATGTAGCCGAAATGCTCAAGAAAAAGTCTAAGCCAACCTATTTCAACGATGAGGTTTCCAAACATGGCTATTGCAGGGGAGATGAACCTTACAACTACGTGAAATCAATTTTAAGCCGTTACAAACATTACCAAAATTTCAGTATTTAGCGACGTTTGGCCTTGTCCTCTTTGCGCTCTGGGTCTTCGTGAAAAAAGTACCTGAAGTCTAACGTCAAATAACTGCCCAGCACATCCATTGCGTTTGAAGGATTTGTGCTGTTAAGCGGACCCATTTTAGAAAGGTAAATGCGCTGAAAAGGTCGATGAAAAGATGCTCCAATATAAAATATACCTGATTTTGGAGAGCGGTACTCCCAACCAACATTTGACTCTAGCGCAGGAGAAAACCACGATTGGCGAACCGTTTCATGTCGCCAGGTAGATGTAGCCCCCGCCACATCAGAAGGAAACATCTCTGCCACAAATCCAAATGATGCCGACATATAAATTGCTCTAGATAGTCTAGCATACACAAGTGCTTTTAGGGGAATTTGATAAGCAACAATTTTGAAATTCATTTGGTTTACCGATGATCTTTCATCAATATCTAATTGAAAATTACGCCGGGTAAATCCAATTCCTGATTCAAGAGAAAAGCGTTCTGTAATCATATGCCGAATTACCATTCCTGCTGATGTTCCAAAGCTTGGTGACAGGCTATAACCAACACCATCTACCTGTTCAGTAAATTCTGAATCATCTACAAAACCAGTAGGAATGATCGGACGAAACTGGCCTCCAAAAGTTGTAAGTTTCATTTGCGAAAAGCCAGTTAAACCAAAGAGTAGAAACGTAAAAAACAGTAATGTACCTCTGTGAATCATGCTGCCAAATTATGAATTTAAAATTGCTCCTAATATGGCTATTGCGAGAACGGTAATTGAGATTACGATAACTACCAGTCGGAAGTAGATATTGGGAATGAACTTCTTCCGGTACCTCCCTATGGTTATGTTATTCAATCGCTTTACCACTTCCATATCATCTTTAGAAACTGCAAAAAGGAAACGCGCCTTGTGGCTAGATTCGTCTTCACCTCGTTCAAAAACGATACGGTGTTCGACAAGCAAAGTCTCGAAATAAGCCGCTTCTTGAGCCGTTTTATAAAAAATCACCCTATACTTTTTTTGAGTTGGATGTGTTCGCCAATTTGTAAAGTCTAATGATTCTTCAAAGTCAATCATATGATACGCAATTTCTGCCCCACACGTAACGGCGTATTTCTATTTATCTGATTTAGCTCACATAGTTTAGTTACCGATGTTCCATAATTCTTGGCTATTCGGTAAAGAAAATCTCCACGCTTAACGGTATGATGCTTTACTCCTTCGGGCAATGCTACGAGGCCTCCGGCACCTTCTTTTAAGTGAATTCGCTCATGAATTAACGATCTAGACTTGAGGTTTATGATTGCCAAAGGATTTATAGGCACACCCTTGAACCTTACTTCCCAGTGTAAATGAGAACCCGTGGACCTTCCCGAACTCCCCCCCAGTCCTATGGTTACCCCAGAAGTAATCGTATCGCCAGAGGCTACCTTTATACGGTGTAAATGTGCATAAGTTGTTTCTAAACCATTAAAGTGCCTCACAACTACTACCCTTCCATATGAACCGTACCAATTAGCAAAGCGCACTACTCCACTAAATGCCGTTTTTACTGTGTCCCACACCTGTAAATCAATATCAATTCCATTGTGATTTCTTCCGTCACGCCAACCAAATCTAGATGTTAATTTACCCGAATGTGGCAAGGTAAACCCCGTATCAAAATGTGTTATCAATTGCAGTTCAAGGGACGAATCTGGCAAAACACTTTTCCATGAATTATATGGGTTAGGCAATTTTGTATTCCAGTCTGAATAATAATCAATTCCCAATGCTGATTCCTCTATAAACTCTTTTCCAGCTTTTTCTCCTGTTGAAGTTACGTACCAATTAATTTGATTTATCAATGGGTAAGGAATTGTGTCGAGTGAAAACAATGAGTCCACCGTAGATACAATTTGATTTTTGGACATTGTTGGAATGTCCAAGTAAAGTCTTAACTGCCATAGAAAGGATTCAGGCGGCTCCTCAACTCTTGAAAGTGAATCATAGACTTCATGTAACCTGTCTTTTGCTAAATGTGTATAATCCTCAAGTAAATACGTGTCTCCGTACTTTACCATAGCTTGAACGGTGTCCTTTGGATTCATAGCCAACGCAAAGAGTGGAGAGAGTAAGGTAAAGACTAAAGTTAATTGGTATGCGTTTCTCAATTTGACTAAATTAATCGGAGGCTCAAAAGTAAGAAATTCACATATTGCATAATTATGGATTGGAATCACTTCTTTGGGTTTGCCGCAGTGGTCAGTTTTGCTGCCGCAATTTCAGCATGGAAAGGGGTCAGAAATGGCTATCCTTTTTGGAGAACTTTTATTTTGAGTTTAATTGGTTTTGGTGGTATTGGTCTGTTAGTGATTCAGTTATTGGGTTAATATAGCATTGATTTTACTACATTCGTAAGGAATAACAAATACATTTTATACTCTTTAGCTATGAAGGTGCTCAAAATAATTGGAATAGTTCTCGGCTCACTATTCCTGATAATTGCATTGGTCGGATTTTTACAACCCCAAGACTTTCACGTAGAAAAATCAATCGTTACTAAGGCTCCAATATCCGTCGTTTTTGATCATGTTAACGATATGGACAAAAGGAATAAGTGGTCTCCATGGGAAAATATGGACTCTACAATGGTCATTGAAAAAGGTGACATTTCTAAAGGAAAAGGCGCTAGTTATTCTTGGACTAGCCAAAGTCAAGGAAATGGATCAATGGTTTACACTGAGGTGATTGAAAATGAAAAAATCATTTCCGAGTTGGACTTCAAAGAAAATGGAAAGGGTATTGGGACATTTGACTTTAAGGAAGTTGAAGATGGAACACTTGTAAACTGGTCGATGGACACTGACCTTGGAATGAACCCTTTTAAGCGTCTCTTGTTTTCCGTACTAAAACCTGGTATGGTGGAAGTCTTTGAAACAGGCCTCAACCAACTTTCAATTCAAGCAGAAGCTGCAGCGGCTGCCAATCCGGTTCTTCAAGTAGAAATTGTTACGCGACCTATGGAGATAATTGCGAGCATTATTGATAGTTCTGGTTGGGATCAAATGGAAAATAAAATGGGCGCTAATTTCGAGGCGCTCATGAAATTCGTTAATGATCGCGATTTGGAAATTGTTAATGGAGCTATGACGATTTACCACAAATGGGATGAGCAAAATCAATTTGCTACTTACGAAACTGCCATATCAATAAGTTCAGAGGTAGAAGCCAACGATGACCAAGTAATGGTTCGCGTTATTCCAGAACACAAAGCTGCAAAAGGCATTCATCTTGGAAATTACGATAAGTCAGGAGCTGTATATGCAGCTATTGAAGCGTTTATAAATGAAAATAATATGGAAATGAAAGGTATGCCATACGAAGTTTACATTAAAGACCCCAGTATGGTTGAAAAGGAGTCTGAACTAGAGACTCACATTTTTTACCCCATTTAACATAACCCGCATCTGAACTAAGCCAGCTCTACAGCTGGCTTTTTTTATGAAAAAACAACGCTTATACATACTCGGCTTAATTACGTTAATTGGATTTCCTTTGATTGGCGTTGGATTGCGGTTACTTGTTGAAGGTTCCTTTACTCCACTCGTATTATCAAACCGAGTTAACATTCTAATTCAACTCATTATTGGCGTATGCTACGGTCTTGGGACAGCCTACCTCGGGTGGCGTATAATTCGCTTGCCATTCATGGGTGCTGTCCGAATAAAGTATGGTGGGTTAATCCACAGTTTAAACTTAAACTGGCCAGATATTATCTTCATAAGTTTATGTGCTGGAATTGGTGAAGAAATTCTGTTCAGAGGCATTATTCAACCATACTTGGGTATCTGGATAACATCGCTAGTGTTTGTTGGTATACATGGATACATAAACCCAAAAGACTGGCGCTTGAGTATTTACGGTATTTACATGACCCTCGTTATTGCTGGAATAGGTTACTTTGCCAATGACATGGGTATTGTTTCGGCAATAAGTGCCCACGTTTTTATTGATATCTTACTTTTATATTACTTAAACCATAATAGTCCTCATGAATCGGATTAGTATATTTTTAATTTCCTTTTACCTATTTACTGCCTGCACTTCTAATTCTCAAGACAATAGCGAGACCAAAAGCTCCCACTATTCCCTTGAAGATTATTTTACTTCTAGCACCGCATTAGACTCTTTAACAGATGCAACTTATGCCCGATTAACTGAAGAACAACGTATTTCTCAGTTAATCATAACATCTGCAGGAGAGCTAGGCAAACCTACACCTCAAGTGGTAGATTTAGTAGCACGCGGAAAGGTAGGTGGGGTTTTATTCTTAAAAGGTTCAAAATCAGGCAACACTGCATTAACCGACTCACTACAAAAGATTGCAAAAGCCAATGGCAACCTTCCTTTGCTTTTTTCAATTGACGCAGAGCCGAGCCTTTACAATCGACGCGTAACCGGAAGCAGCCTGAAGGTGAAGAATACCATAGAAATCAAAGATGCTCAAGAGTCGGCAGCAATTGCACGAGCTATTTCAGGAGAAATTACCGAAATGGGGTTTCACCAAAATTATGCTCCGGTTATTGACTTAAGCACCTCCAATGAAGCAATCACCCATCGTTCTTATGGAGTGAATCGCGATACTGTTGTAGCTAAAGCACTCAGTTTTGTCTCTGCTACACAGAAAACTGGTATTGTGAGTACGGTAAAACATTTCCCAGGTCATGGGTTTGTGAAGGGGGATACGCACAAAGAGCCGGTTTATATAGATGGTGACCTTAAAGAAATAGACATGTATCCTCCGTTTATTGAGGCCGGTGTGTTATCAGTTATGGTCGCACATGTTGCCGTAAAAAACAACGCGAAATATGGGACAGGTGGTAAACCTGCTACCTTGTCGCGCAATATAGTAACTGATCTTTTAAGAGATAGCTTGGGGTTTAAGGGAATCATCGTAACCGATGCCATGAATATGATGGCCGCAGCTTCTCAAGGTGAAAGTGCTCCTTTTCTTGCAGTGAAAGCGGGGTGTGATATGATATTAATGCCTCCAAATGAGGCTATGCTCTTAAAAGAATTGATGCGGGCACAGAAAACGAACCACGCTTTGAAACAGCAAATCGTTAATTCGGTAAAGCGTGTTATTCGGTTAAAATTATGTTTAGGTCTATTCTAAATTACTTTTTTGATAGCAAAAAAACACTCCTTAATTATCCTGCAGCAGGGATGGCAGCGGCATCCTCTGAGCTTTTGCTCAGAGATATAGCGAACAGCCCGATGACTTGAGCGAAGCCGAAAGTTAGCTGCCCTATGCCTCCATTTCCCACAATTGGACCAAATTCAAGATTACCTCTACTGCCTTATTCATATCGCGATCACTCACCCACTCCAACTTGCTGTGGAAAGCGTGCTCTCCAGCAAAAATGTTGGGACAAGGCAGCCCCATAAAAGATAGGCGAGAACCATCTGTTCCTCCACGGATACTCCGATGAATAGGTTGAACACCTGCTTGTTTTATGGCTTTTAGGGCCAATTCAGAAACGTGTGGATGCTGATCAATTACCTGTTTCATGTTGCGGTATTGCTCAACTACCTCAACATTTGCCTGACTTCCCAAATGTTTTGAGGCGATGCTATGGGCGTGCTCCGTTAATGCTTTACCAAGGCGCTCAAGTTCTGCATTATCAAATGAGCGCAATATAAACGTCACTTTGGCTTCTTCTGCCGACCCCTTTATTTCTAAGGGATGAATAAACGATTCCCGATCACTGGTTTGCTCAGGAGCTTTGAGGGATGTCGGCATAGTTTCCAAGAAGTTTGAAGCCAATTTTATTGCGTTTATGAGCTTGCCTTTTGCAAATCCCGGATGAGCAGAAACGCCACTGAAGGTTATTACAGCCCCATCGGCTGAAAAGGTTTCATCCTCATATGACCCCAATTTTTCACCATCAACGGTATAGCCAAAATCAGCTGCGAGTTTCGCAACATCTACATGATCAGCTCCTCTCCCAATTTCCTCATCAGGTGTAAACAAGATGCGAATAGGACCATGCTTTATTTCAGGGTGCTTCATTAAATAATGGGATGCAGCCATGATCTCTGCCACTCCAGCCTTATTATCTGCACCAAGCAGGGTATTTCCGCTAGCCGTAATGACCCCATGCCCTATTTGATCATATAAATCAGGGTGATCCGCAGGGTCTAATTGAATGCTCGGATTATCTGGGAAATCTATGATTTCCCCTTGATAATTGCTGTGAACAATCGGTTTCACATCCTTCCCGGATGCATCTGGTGACGTATCCATGTGACTGCAAAAACATATCACCGGTACTCGCTTTTCGGTTGTGGCTGGAATCGTTGCATATACGTAGCCTTTATCATCCATTTCAGCATCAGCTATACCCATGGCAATGAGTTCAGAAACCAATACCCTACCAAGATCCTTTTGTTTGGCTGTTGAAGGCACAGTGGTACTGTTCGGGTCGCTTTGTGTATCTATTTGAACGTATCTTAAAAATCGCTCAACTGCTGTAAATTGTGTTGTATCAATCATATGTTATCGTCAATTATCCCCATTTTTCTCATTAAAAATGAAGCATTCATATTTTGACAAACCCCTTTTCTTAATGTATAATCAAATTCCAATTCATCACCTTTAAAGGTCACTTCAAAATGTGCGTTTGAAATGTGGTTAGGAAGTTCTGTTTCGAGTTCACACAAACTAAGGTCATGGGTAGCTATTACCCCCATCGCCTGTTTGTTCGTGATTTTCCGAAGAAATGCCTTTGACCCATTAGCTTTATCAACACTATTAGTTCCTTTCAGTATTTCATCTAATAGTACAAATAGCGTTTCACCAGCATCGAGTGCATCAATGATGTGCTTTAATCCATTTAACTCTGCAAAGAAATATGAAGCGTCGTCTTGCAACGAATCGGCTGTTCGCATAGATGAAATTAAGCGAACCGGCTTCCAAATAAAGGATTTTGCACTAACTGGTCCACCAGCAGATGCTAGTATTAAGTTTACCCCAACACTTCGAAGAAAAGTAGATTTTCCGGCCATATTTGCACCGGTTACGATGGTGAAATCACCCGTTTTGTTAACCGCAATAGAATTAGGAACTCCATTACCATGCGCTAGGAACGGATGAATTCCCTCCTCTACTTGAACTCCAGGATCACTTGATAAGCTGGGAAATACAAATTCCGGATAGTTCACTGCCATGGTTGCTAAGCTTGTAAAGGCTTCAACTTCGCCTAACACCTTAAACCACTGATTAACTTCATCGGCGTGATGCTTTCGCCAACCTTCTAACCGCCATAATAATTGAAAATCCCACAACAGAAACGCGTTGAGCAAAACACCCATAATCAAGTTGTTCCGATTATCTAAAGCATCTAAATAGCGTTTGAAACGATTGAGTGCAGCTATTGCCCCAGTATCCCCGCCTGTGGTACGTTTCATTTCCCTCACCCATTTGCTGGAGTCTTCTACTTTTTGAAATGCTCCAAACACTTTGAGCATGTAATTTAATTCTAATCCACTTGAGGAAATTAGCTGAGCCGTATACTGTGTTTCCTTTACTCGAGTTCCGGCTACTCCAAGTGGAAATAAAATTGAAATTGTAAGCAGGCCACCACTTATTAGGTCAAGGTTATATAGGACAAGTCCTAACCACGCAACCAAAGCGGGGATAGCTAATGTATACTTGTTCCAAAACTTAGGCAACGAATCGGGAAGCGATATCCACTTCATAAAACCCGTGGAATCGGATTGATTTATGCGGGCCATGGCCTGTTGATATTGCCGAAAATCAAGCTCTTTTAAGAGTGACTTAACAGCAGTTTGACGAAATTCAACAATGCCTTGAGTAAGCATGGTTTTGGACAAAAGGTTTGATAATTCGCGTTCTCCAAACTGAGACATCGGACGATGCAACCATTGATAAATTGAGCGCGGTCCGAAAATATCTAGATCATAGGCATAATCATGTGTTGGGTCTGAAAAAGTAGTGCCTATATTCCTGAATGACCAATCTCCTTGCAAGGACTGCTGTTCTTCTGAGTTTAACGCTTTAAGGGAACCAATCAACTCAAACCGCTTCCTTAATAAAAATCCGCGTTTTACCAGTAACAAGAAAGTTATTGCCGCACCAATTGCTACCCAATAGAAAACGGTATTTCCCAAAACTGCAGCGTAAATTGATGTTAATAAGCCTACAAATAACCCCAACCGAAAAGTCCCGTTGAACCGAATGGCCTGTCTCAATTTCAACGCTTTAGCTTGGTAAGTTTGCTCTAGCTTCCTGTAATCCGGCTTCTCCTTCATGGCTCCAAAAATAGACATCGCCGGCAGAAGCCTTACAGGTACTTAACTAATATTTAGGAGATTATTTCTTACCTTTTTATATGTATATACATACATTTGCGTAACACAAAATTCAAAAAACATGAAAACATTATTTATTAGCCTATCGGCACTCCTTTTTGCCACCTATTCATCAACTCCTGCTACCAATACCGCCACAGTTGACACTGACAAGAGTCGGGTGGAATGGCTTGCAGAAAAAGTTACAGGCAAACATTGGGGCACAGTAAACATCAAATCTGGAACCCTTGAACTTGACGGTAACAAAATTACTGGAGGAACTTTTGAAATTGACATGACCTCTATAATTGTTAGCGACATAAAAGATGAAGGAACAAATGCAAAACTCGTTGGTCATTTAAAGTCAGAAGATTTCTTTTCTGTATCCAAAAATCCAACTGCTAATTTCACAATAACTTCCACCAAACCGGCAAAAGGAACCAATGGAAATAACACCTTAGTTACAGGTGATTTAACCATTAAAGGAATTACAGATGAGTTAACATTTCCTGCACGCATTACAGTTGAAAACAATCAGGTTAAAGCCTATGGAAGCTTCATGGTTGACCGCACAAAATGGGATATTAAATACGGTTCAGGCTCATTTTTTGAAGGTCTTGGAGATCGGGTAATTTACGACGAGTTCAACATCAAACTAGATGTTACTGCAACACTGTAAAAAGCTATAAAATACCAGACGAAAACCGGTAGTTCGCTACCGGTTTTTTTGTTTTGACTGAAAAGGTGCAAATTCGCATGGTATGGATGAACACCAAAAACCGCCAATAGCTAAAGTCAAGCAATTCTTAGGGCTCTTGATTATTATTTTCGGGTATGTTGGCATGCTCTATTTCTCATACGATGAATTGGAGCAAGGTAACTGGCCTCTCGAGGTTTTTGCAGTTTTTATGATTATCATTGGTATTGGCATCTATTACGTTGTAGATGGTGCAAAAGGAAACACATGAAATCAAACACCCTGCATGTTGGCTATCCTAAAACAGCCACTACATTCCTGCAACAGCAATTATTTCCTGCTATTCCTGCTAACAGCTACCGGATATTGAACTACAACGAGTCTCGAGATTTACTCGCTGTAATTGCTCAAAAAGATCCGTTAGATTATGCTGCAGATTCAATCAAAGAACGGTTGCGTGAATTGAACGCGTCTGAACCTGTTCTTGCATCGTATGAGGGCTTAACGGGAATCGGATTTTTTAACAAACACTTTCGCAGTCATGCCCCAAACCAGTTGAAAGCAGCTGGATTTGACCGCATCATTATCACAATTCGCAATCAGCCAGCCATGCTCGATAGCCTATACCGCCAGTACATCCAATCTGGCGGCGTTGTGCCCTACAAAAAGGCCATTGATTGGGAGCAAAATTACGATGTAACGCAATGTATTGATCCTCGTGTGCTCAACTACTGGCCATTGATTAAAAATTACATGGAAATTTTTGGGGATGATAATGTATTGGTGCTACCATTTGAATGGTTAAATGCAGATGCTCCTGCTTTTCAAAAGGCCCTTTCGGTGTTTTTAGGTTGTGACATCCCCATCTACCCTGTACAAAAACGATCTAATCAGTCGTTGAGCGATGCCGGGCTAAATGTGCTCAGGGTCCTAAATCACTTCACGTTCAATCGTTATAAACCGAATCAACTCCTTAGTAACCGCATTACCAGCTATAAGTTCAGGAGGTTACTTCAACAGTACATTGACCCTTACCTGTTGCGTCCTTTGAGTAATAAAACCTCGTTTGTAACCAAAGCCGACGAACTACAGTTAAGGTCGCTAGTGGCACCAGGAAATAACCTTTTAGCATCGTATTGTGACTTAGAATTAGCTGCTTTAGGTTACCCTTGTTAGTCCTTCATTTTATAAGCGAGCATGGTATTTTTTAACAGCATTGCGCGGGTCATTGGTCCTACCCCACCTGGAACCGGTGTAATGAAACTCGCCTTTTTCGAACACGAGTCAAAGTCTACATCACCTTCAATGCGGTATTTGGACTTTTTCGTTTGATCAGCTATTCTAGAAATACCTACATCAATTATTACTGCACCGGGTTTGATCATACTCCCAGTTATAAACTTTGGTTTACCAATGGCTGCAATAACAATATCAGCAGTTTGTAAAATTTCCTCAAGGTTAACTGTTCTTGAGTGTGTTAGCGTAACAGTGCTATTTCCTGGGTACTCATTCCGACCCATTAATATCGAGATTGGCATGCCTACAATGTGGCTGCGTCCTATCACAACACAATGCTTTCCACCAGTTTCAATGTTATAACGGTCTAACAATTCAATAATACCCGCTGGGGTTGCTGGAAGAAATGTAGGCAAGTTCAACGCCATTTTACCAACATTTTCTGGATGAAACCCATCCACATCTTTTTCTGGTTTTATGGCCCGAATCACCTTTTGCTCATCAATATGTTTAGGTAACGGCAGCTGAACAATAAAGCCATCCAAGTCGTCTTGGTTATTCAGTGTCTCAATTTGTTCGAGTAGCTCTCTTTCAGAAGTGGTATCGGGAAGTTTAATTAAAGTAGATTCAAAACCAACCTGCTCACAGTCTTTAACTTTCCAATTAACATAAGTAATGCTCGCTCCATTGTTGCCCACTAGCACTGCTGCCAAGTGTGGCTTGCGTTTGCCTTTTCCTTTGAGCACTGCTACTTCATCGGCTATTTCCGACTTAATGGCCTGTGATGTTTTATTTCCGTCTAGAACTACCATATCGCTTATTTCATTCCCGGCATTCCTTTAATTTGACCCATTAAACTGGCCAAATTCTTCTTGTTGCCGAGCATTTTCATCATTTTACGGGTATCTTCAAATTGTTTAATCAACCGATTTACCTCTTGAACTGACTGGCCGCTACCTTGTGCAATTCGCGATTTTCGAGAACCATTCAGTAGTTGCGGGTTTTCGCGCTCTTGAGGCGTCATTGAATGAATAATTGCCTCGATATGTTTGAATGCATCATCTTCAATTTCCACACCTTTAAGTGCTTTTCCCATTCCAGGAATCATCCCAACTAAGTCCTTAATATTACCCATTTTCTTGATTTGATCAAGTTGGCTCAAAAAGTCATTAAAGTTGAATTGATTCTTCGCTATTTTTTTCTGAAGTTGTTTCGCTTGCTCTTCATCATACTGCTCTTGAGCTCGCTCTACAAGTGAAACAACGTCTCCCATACCAAGAATACGGTCGGCCATCCGTGAAGGGTAGAAAACATCCAGTGCTTCCATTTTTTCCCCTGTACCAATAAACTTAATGGGCTTGTCAACCACTGTTCTAATCGTAAGGGCTGCTCCACCTCGCGTATCCCCATCCAACTTGGTTAAGATAACGCCTTCATAGTCCAAACGTTCGTTGAACTCTTTGGCAGTGTTAACCGCATCTTGGCCAGTCATTGCATCAACAACGAAAAGTGTTTCATTGGGTTGAATCGCCTGTTTGACTGCGGCAATTTCAGTCATCATTTGTTCATCAATAGCCAAGCGACCAGCAGTATCGACTATCACTACATTATGACCGTTTTGTTTTGCATAAGCTATTCCAGCTTGGGCAATTTTCACAGGATTCTTCTCCTCCTTATTACTAAAAACAGCTACTCCTACTCCTTCACCTACAACATGAAGCTGATCAATAGCGGCAGGTCGGTAAACATCACATGCTACCAACAACGGGTTCTTACCCTTTTTCTGTTTTAAATAATGAGCGAGTTTCCCTGAATGTGTTGTTTTACCAGAACCTTGAAGTCCAGCCATCAAAATCACACCTGGATTTCCTTGAACATCAAGCTCCACATGCTCAGAGCCCATTAAAGCTGTAAGTTCTTGATTGGTGATTTTTACCAGAAGTTGACCTGGAGAAATACTTGTAAGCACATTCTGACCCAGTGCCTTTTCCTTAACCGTATTGGTAAAATCCTTTGCAATCTTATAACTAACATCAGCATCTAACAAGGACCTTCGCACCTCCTTCATCGTTTCTGCAACGTTAATTTCGGTGATTTGGCCGTGTCCCTTCAATAACTGAAATGACTTCTCTAACTTCTCTTGTAAACCTTCAAACATGTTATTCTACTTGAATTTGGAACAAAAATAACAATAACAATAAGGCCACAATTAATCAAAAGAGTATATCATTCCCATAATTGTATATTCGCTTTGAGATGGGACACAAAAACATGTTCAACCATAGTGTATTTAAGGCTTTCATAGAGCTTACAGGAATTGTTTCAGAATCAGTGGATGAGTCCTCATTCAGGTCCGCAATTGATAGTAGAATCAGCACTTTAGCTATCGAAGAAGAGGACTATTTAAAAGTCTTGAAACAAGTTAAGTCTGAAATTTTCGAACTTCATTATGCCTACAAACAGGTTCAGAATGAGCCCAATCAAATTCAACGAATCATCAATACATTTCCAAGTGTTTTATGGAGATCCAATGAACACGGAGTAATTGAATTTGTGAATGATTTTGGAAAACAGTTTTTCACCAAAGAAGAAGCATTAACAGATTTACAGCAGCTTGAAAAGCACATTGACCCGTTGGACTAAAGCAGGGTTGTGTGTGACTGGCAGGAGCACCTCAGGAAAAAGGTTCCTCATACGACCGAGTTTCGGTTAATCAATTCTAAATCGAGCAACCCAGTATGGTATCGGCTATCTATTCACCCTGAAAAAAATGAGGCAGGCAAACTAACTTGGTATGGCCAAGGAATTAGAATTGGTCAGCATCAAAAAATTGAAGAATGCGTAGCTCGCAACGAAGAACGGATGGCCATTTTAATGGACAACCTTCCAGGTGTAGTTTACCAATGCGAAGTAGAACAGGATTGGCCAGTAATCTTTGTCTCAAAAAACATTGAACAATTAACTGGATTCCCCGCATCTAAGTTTTTGGATGGCACTGTAAGTTTCAATCAATTTGCTTCTGATGATTCAGACCAAGCTGTATGGGACAAGATCAACGCTGATTTAAAAGCCGGAAAGTCTTTCGAGCTGATTCATCCTTTTATTGTGGATGGAAAAGAGGTTTGGGTTTGGGAGCAAGGTAGCCCCGTTTATAACCCTACAACAAAGAACACCATTGTAGAAGGGCTGATAATAAACATCGACAAGCAAGTTAGGGCCCAACAAAAAGTACGCGAGCATGCTTCATTTATTGAGCACCTTACTGAACAAATGCCGAACATGCTATATGTTCTAGATGTTACCAATCGTAAGTATACTTATGCAAATCAGAAGTTTGAAGAAACAATTGGCTGGACATTGGATGAAATTAACTCCATGGAAAATGGGTCACTCGACATCATACATCCAAATGACCAACAGGAGGCCCTTGAAAAACTTCAGAAATTAATATCAAGCTCAGATCAAGAGTCACATCATCAATTATTACGCGTAAAGAATAAAGATGGAGAATATCGCTGGTTAGAATCTCGCACACGAATTTTAAACCGAAACGAGCAAGGAGAAGTTACCTCAGTTCTAGGCATTACATCAGATGTGACTGCGCGTCAATCGTTGGAATTCAGAATACGCGAATCAGAAAACGAGTTAAAAGCACTATTGAATGGAACGTTGCACAGTTTTTATTTAATTGATGCCGAACACAGGATTATTCATTTCAATGCAGTTGCAGCTCGAGAGGTAAAACATGCTTTGGGAATAGAGATAAAAAAAGGAGATTCATTTTTAGATGTAGTCCCAGATAAACTCAAGCCCAATTATTTTAAACACAGCGCAAGTGCATTAGCAGGAGAAGTAATTGACACTACAGATACGTTTAGAATTGGAAAAGTACTTGGGCATTTTCGCATTACCTATTATCCCATTTCCAATAAAAATAATCCGGTTGATAAATTCGTTTTCTCATCGGTCGACTTAACTGAGATGTTTACCACAAGGAAACAGCTCGAGGATAAAGAGAATTTACTCAACGCCATCAATAAAAACATTGGAGAAGGTCTATACCGATCAAAGGTTAATGGAGAAGTTATTTATGTGAATCAAGCTTTCACCAAACTGTTCGGCTATGATGATGAAAATGAACTAATTGGCAAGATTTCAGCAGCTGATTTGTATGCCAACCCTGAAGACCGTAAGGTATTATCAGCTAAAATTGAGAAGAGTACGCTTTACGACAATTTTGAGTGTCAGTTTAAGCGCAAAGACGGAAGCATATTTTGGGGGTTAATATCAAGTTCCTCTAGTGTTGATGACAACGGTGATTTAGTCTATGATGGGGCTATCAGAGATATCACAGACTTCAAAAAAATTCAACAGGAACTTGTTGAAGCAAAAGAGTCAGCTGAAGAAATGAACCGGATGAAGTCTAACTTTCTGGCCAATATGAGTCACGAAATTCGCACACCAATAAATGGCATCATTGGACTTGCCCAAGTCATGGAAACTGAAACTGATCCTGATTCTATTGGACAATACATTCCGTTGTTAAAACAAAGTGGAGAGCGCCTATTAAACACCATCACAAGCATCTTAGATCTTTCGAGACTTGAAGCGAACAAGCAAGAAGTAGAATTAAAGAGTATTGACATCGACATCCTACTGCAGGAGTCTTCAAAGTTTTATGGTATTCTTGCGGCCAAGAGGGGGATTGAATTTCAGATGAACCTTAACGCCACATCAGCTGAAGTCTTTGCCGATAAAACAATATTTAATCAAATGATTACGAATTTGATTGGAAATGCTATCAAGTTCACGGATAAAGGTAAGGTAGAAGTAAGCACTGAACTTGCCGAGGGTGGATCCTTCATTTTGGTTCACGTTCTTGATACAGGAATTGGAATCAGCCCCGAATTTCAGCAAAAACTGTTTGAACCTTTTGAACAAGAAAGTAAAGGCTATTCTAGGTCATATGAGGGTTCTGGCTTAGGCCTTTCCATCACCAAGAAGTACACTGAACTTTTAGGAGGATCAATCGGTGTAAAAAGCAAACTTGGAGAAGGAAGTATCTTTACACTCAAGCTTCCTATTTACAAGTAAGTGTCACATTCTGTTTGGCACTTCCACTCCAATCAAGCTCATGCATTGGTGAATCGTGTCTCCCACACATTTTGATAAATAAATGCGAGCAAGAGCGTCTTCTTCAGAAGCATCAAAAATTCGTTCTGTTTGATAAAATGAATTGTACAGTTTAACCAAATCATAGGTGTAGTTGCACACTAATGCAGGGCTATATTGAGCAGCAGCTTCCCTTAATGTACTCTCAAAGTCGTACAACCTTCTAACAACTAAACGTTCTTTCTCTGTCCAATTACGTTCCATAGCCACCTTTCCCGATTTACCAGCTCGATCTAAAATAGACTGAATCCGAGCATACGTATATTGAATAAAAGGTGCTGTATTGCCATTCAAGTCGATTGACTCCTTTGGATTAAACATCATCTTTTTCCTCGGGTCTACTTTGAGCAGGTAATACTTTAAGGCCCCTTTGCCTAACATAGCACTTAGGGTATTGAGTGCCTCTTCATCCATTTCATCCTGCACTCCTCTTTCCATCAATTCTGATTTCGCAGTTTCTACCATGCCATCAATCAAGTCATCGGCATCCACAACGGTTCCTTCCCGTGACTTCATTTTTCCCTCTGGCAGCTCTACCATTCCATAAGATAGGTGCGAGCAATTACCTGCCCAATCGTAACCCATTTTTTTCAAAATGGTGAACAACACATTAAAATGATAATTCTGCTCGTCTCCTACTGTGTAGATTAAACCCGTCAAGTCGGGAAAGTCTTGAAAACGTTCTATTGCAGTTCCAATGTCTTGGGTCATATAAACTGCTGTTCCATTACCTCTGAGTAAAAGTTTTTCATCAAGGCCTTCATCTGATAGGTCAATCCATATTGATCCATCTGGTTTTTGGTGAAAAACCTCTTGTTTTATGCCCTCATCTACAACCTTCTTACCCAATAAATAGGTATCCGACTCATAATAAAGCTTATCGAAATCAACCCCCATTTTAGTATAGGTCACTTCAAAGCCCGCATACACCCATCCATTCATTTTTTCCCAAAGGGCCCTCACAGCTGGAACTTGTTGTTCCCATTGTTCAAGCATTTTAACTGCTTCCTTCATGATTGGAGCGTTCTTAGCCGCTTCCTCTTCAGAAATGCCGTCGGCGATCAAGTCTGCTTGTTGTTCTTTGTATACTTGATCAAACTTCACATAGTACTTTCCTACAAGTTTGTCGCCTTTCAACCCACTGCTTTCAGGAGTTTCTCCTTCACCGTAATTAATCCATGCGACCATGGATTTACAAATATGAATCCCGCGGTCATTAATGATTTGTGTTTTAATAACAGGATGACCAACTGCTTTTAAAATTTCAGCTACCGAATAGCCCAGAAAGTTATTCCTTAAGTGGCCAAGATGAAGTGGCTTGTTAGTATTTGGCGAACTGTATTCAACCATCATTTGGCTGGTAGATTCTGGCTCCAATACAGGCTTAAATCCTTGAATAAACTTATTCCAGAAACCCGATTTAAGCGATACATTAAGGAATCCCTTAATCACATTAAAGGATTCTACGGCATCCCAATCATTTACAAGTAATTCTCCTATGCCCTCACCAACCTGCTCTGGAGCCTTGCGCATTTCTTTAACTAAGGGAAATACATTTAAGGTGAAGTCGCCGTCAAATTCTTTGCGTGTACTTTGAACCTGTAATTTCTGTTGGTCACATGTGATGTCGAAATGACTTTTCACCAACCTTACTACCCGGTTTAATAACTCTTGCTCTATGTTCATCCTTGAATCTTCTTAGCAATATCTTCTGTCAACCCTTGAAGGATATTAAAAGCTACTTCTGCCATTTTATTTTGCTTCTCATCTAACGTTGGATTCACCTCTACCAATTCCAAACAACAAACCTTGCCAGTAGCAATTAAGCTTTGCATAATGGCCATCACCTCTTCTTGGTCAAACCCATAAGCAACAGGAGTGCCTGTTCCGTGTGATATTAGGTTAGAGTCCATACTATCTACATCAAATGAGATGTAGATTTCATCGCATCCTTGAAGCTGTTCTATCGCTTCGCGAATACACGTGTCAAGTCCTCTAAAACGGGTCTCTTCTACCTTGTAGTTTCTAATGCCTAAAGATTCCATCAAGTTTTCCTCTGGCGTCTCAGTGTCTCGCACTCCAAAAAACACAAGGTCTGAAGGGTCAATTTTTGGAAAGATGTTTCCCAAGTGCTTTAATGCTTCCCAATGGGCCTTCGTTTCTCCCTTAACTTGATTAATCTGATTCGCTTCGTTGTCAACTCCAAGTGCAGTAGCTAGCGGCATGCCATGGACATTTCCTGTTGGTGAAGTATATGGTGAGTGTAGATCACCATGCGCATCAATCCAAACCACCCCTATTCTCTTTTCAGGATGAGCCATTTTCACACCGGCGATAGTTCCTCCAGCGGAGGAGTGATCTCCTGCGAGCACAAGCGGAAAATTTCCTTGTTTAAGTGTTTCGGATACTTCCTTTGAAACTGCATCATACACTTTTTTTATACCTTCAATATGCTTCGCAAAAGGTGTGTCAATAGATTCGTATAAAGGCATAAGCGAGGTTGGAATTTCCACCTTCGCATAATCAGAAAAGTAAGAATTCCCCGCGTTGAGAGCAGCAATCTCCATTGCGTCAATGCCTAAACTCGCACCGCGAGTACCCGCTCCTAATTCTGATGCATTAATAATCAACTTAATCTCTGCCATAGCTTATTTTTAACGCAACAAATGTATATCATATCCCCCTATACTCTTAGCATGAATATGAACCGCTTATCCCGACAAAAAACATATCAAGTAATTTATTCTATTATTTATTAGATTTTACCCAATTTCGAATCGAACTACACAAAATAAAAACTATGAAACACATATTAGCAATAACAGCATTACTAGCACTAGCATTGGTTGGTTTTGCCCAAAAGACATTTCAAGGAACAATCAAATACAAATTGACCTATCAAAATGTCCCACAAGAGCAAATGAGCATGTTGCCTTCCAACCAAACTTCATATTACAGTGAAGACTTTGTGCGCTCGGATGTAGAGATGGGAATGGGAATGTCTCAGCGCACAATTAATAACGTTTCTGAGGAGTCAAGCACCATTATTATGGATGTAATGGGACAGAAAATTTACATTGAAATGTCTAAAGAGGACACGAAAGAGTTACGGGATCAAATGAACACGGACGGCACTAAGCCTGAAATAGAGGTAGACCCTAAAACTACAGTTGAAGTTGCTGGCTATACATGCAAAAAGGCCACCATTACTTATGCTGGTAACACAACCGTTGTTTATTACACAGAAGACTTAAAAGCAGCTGGCGCTACAGACCCAACTTATAACGAGCTGGATGGTGTTGTGCTCATGACAGAAATGTCACAAAATGGCATTGATATTCGTATGAAAGCCATTGAAGTGAACAAGGAGAAACTGGACAAGTCGACTTTTGCCATTCCTGAAGGTTATGAAAAGATGAGTCTAGAAGAATTCAAAGAAGCTATGGGTGGGCAGATGTAACCATCAATAACATTCTATTAATATTTTTTAACCCAGGCAGAAGCAGCCTGGGTTTATTTTTCTCGTTACTTTAAGCATGATGAAAACATTTATATTAAGTTGTTTGCTGTGTGCGGCATCGCTAATCGCCTTAGCCCAATCATTTGAAGGAACAGTAAAATATAGCATTAGCTATCCAGTTATTCCAGAGCAAATGAAAACTTACACATCGAGGCTTCCGCTAGATTACACTTTATATGTAAAGGAAGGCATCATGCGTATCGATCAGGACCCAGCTGTAGGTGATTTACTTATTCAAATTGTTGACTTTAAATCCAAAACGGGATTTGTGATCATCAATGTTGCGAATAAAAAGTTAGCTACTTACATCGGAACAGATAAGTTTGAAGAAACATTTCAAAGCTCTGTTAGCTTTTCATACGCTAAAAACAGCACCATTACCGAGAAATATGGGTTCATAGCACAAGGCATCGATGTTACGGGCGAAGCTCAATCTATGGTAAGAAGGCTTTTTGTTTATGACGACCTTAGGATTCCTAATCATTTCATTTTTACAAACTTGACCTCTCTCCCTGCCTTTTACGAACTGAACAATAATGGCTTAGTTTCGGAGATTACAGCAATCGATGTAGACTCCAGTCCAGTTTCTAACGAATTATTCACCATACCAGATGGTTATGAGCTAATGTCTAACGAAGAGTTTTATGAAACACTACGGGTTCTGTAAGATGTTTAAAAGCCTCTTAATAACTCCTGCGAAGCATTGAACTCACCGGGTTCAATATTCTTAATTTTGTTCTTTGACTGTCAAAAACACCGGTGTAAACTCCATGTCGAAGAACCGATATAAATCAGATTCAAGTGCTGAAGCCAAAGAAACTCCTGTTTCTCGGAAAAAACTGGCTAACCCATTCTCAAAAATTAAGTGGCCTCAATGGTTGAGTAATGAGCGTTTGCATAAAGGCATAGGCCTCTTATTCCTTCTATTTGCTGCTTATTCTTTAATTGCTTTTACGTCTTACCTCTTCACAGGAAAAGCAGACCAAAGTATCATTAACACAACTATAGAGGAAATTGAACAGCAACATGAAGTTCGAAATTGGTTAGGAAAGTATGGTGCAGAATTGTCACAGTTCTTTATCGGAGAATTATTTGGCGTCGCATCCTTTGTGTTTGTGATGTTGAGCTTTTTGATAGGCTTTCGCATACTCTTCCATGTGAATTTAATGAAGCCAAAAGTGGTGTTAAAGTATGTGCTTTTTACACTCGTTTGGTTGCCTGCAGCGCTCGGGTTTCTATTTGATATTCCTCCTTATGACTTTTTAGGCGGCGGTATAGGAAGTAGCATTGATTATTCACTTGGTATTTTATTAGGAGATATTGGTTTAGCGCTAACCTTATTCTTCATTTTAGCAGGTTTTGTAATCGTGAATTTTAATTTGAACCTTGCTTCGTTGGTCCCTTCAACCGAACAAAACGAAGAGAAGGATAACCAAGGAGCAGCGCACAATGCACCTGATAATTTGGCAATGAATCAGAAAGAGGAAGAACCTACCCTCAACGCGTCTGATGCTTCACCCGCTGAATCAGATGAATCGCCAGAAGAAATTGATCTTTCCACACAAGCAGAACCAACAGATGATCCGAAAGAAAAATCAAATCCTGTCGGAGATGAAACATCAGTAGAGTTAGATGCCGAAAACAAGGAAGAAAAACCGGAAAACACGCAAGAGGACACCAACCCTGAGGATGATGTTGCTTTTGAAATTGAAGAGAAAGAGGAAGAGGAAGAGCTATCGTCAGACGAATTGAATAAAAAGGTTACTTCATTTGGTGAATATGACCCAACCCTAGATCTTCCGCGTTTTGAGTTCCCACCTGTTAATAAGCTAGCCGATCATGGAGGGGGCAAGATTCAAGTTGACCGCGAGGAGCTTGAGGCAAATAAAAACCGCATTGTTGACACCCTCAAGAATTATAAAATTGAAATTGCTCAAATAAAGGCAACGATAGGCCCTACCGTTACGCTCTATGAAATTATTCCCGAAGCAGGTGTTCGCATATCAAAAATCAAAAACTTAGAAGATGATATTGCCTTAAGCTTAAGTGCCTTGGGTATTCGAATTATTGCTCCTATTCCAGGAAAAGGAACCATTGGTATAGAAGTTCCAAACCAAAAGCCTGATATCGTGTCAATGCGAACAATGATTGCTTCAGACAAGTTCCAAAATACAGATATGGCATTACCCATAGCGTTAGGTAAAACCATTTCCAACGAGAACTTCGTTGCAGATTTGGCAAAAATGCCTCACTTGCTTATGGCTGGAGCAACTGGACAAGGAAAATCGGTAGGACTCAATGTTATTTTAACTTCTTTGCTTTACAAAAAGCATCCTTCGCAAGTGAAATTTGTTTTGGTTGACCCCAAGAAAGTGGAGCTTACTTTATTCAATAAAATTGAGCGTCATTATTTGGCCAAGCTACCTGATTCTGAAGAGGCTATTATAACGGATACTAAGAAGGTGGTTGCCACCCTGAACTCCCTCTGCATAGAAATGGATGATCGCTACGAATTGCTAAAAAATGCAATGGTTAGAAACATCACTGAGTATAATCACAAGTTTATTAATCGCAAACTAAATCCGGAAAACGGACATCGCTACTTACCATATATTGTACTTGTTATTGATGAGTTTGCCGATCTTATCATGACTGCAGGTAAGGAGGTTGAAACACCAATCGCTCGTTTAGCTCAGTTAGCAAGAGCAATAGGAATACACCTTATCATTGCCACTCAGCGCCCTTCTGTCAACATTATTACGGGAATTATTAAAGCTAACTTCCCGTCGCGAATTGCGTTTAGAGTAACGTCTAAAATTGATTCACGCACAATACTCGATTCTGGAGGAGCGGATCAACTCATCGGTAGGGGTGATATGTTATTAAGTCAGGGGAGCGACCTTATTCGTATTCAATGTGCCTTCGTAGATACACCTGAGGTAGAAGAAATTACAGACTTCATAGGTAATCAACAGGCATATCCAGATGCATTCTTATTACCTGAATATGTTGGTGAAGAAGGAAGTGGAGATCTTGGCGGTATTGATGCCTCTGATCGCGATGCGCTATTTAAAGATGCTGCTCGCATAGTTGTTCAGCATCAGCAAGGTTCTGCTAGTCTGCTTCAACGCAGGTTAAAGCTGGGCTATAATCGGGCAGGAAGAATTGTAGATCAACTTGAAGCAGCGGGAATTATCGGACCATTTGAAGGAAGTAAAGCGAGGCAAGTTTTAATTCCAGATGAAGCAGCTTTGGAACAGTTATTGAATAACGAGTCAGCATAATTAAAAAAGAGACATGAAACGATTAGTCACATTTACATTAAGCATGGGGTTATTGTTAGGGGCAATTGCGCAAGATGAAGCTCCTGCAGTCAAAGACCCTAAAGCCAAAAAAATTCTTGATGAGCTCAGTGAGAAAGGAAAAAACTATTCAACCGTAGTTGCATCTTTCGAGTATAACTTGCTAAACTCCGATGCAGGAATTGATGAAACTCAAAAAGGAACCCTCAAATTGAACGGAAAAAAATACCGTTTATCAATTGCTGGTCAAGAACTTATTTCGAATGGCACCAAGCTGTTTACCTATATTCCCGAGACAAATGAAGTTCAGGTAAATTGGATCGATGGAGGTGATGATGAGTCAGTTTTTGATCCAACAAAAATCTTCAACTTATACGAATCCGGGTTTAAGTATAAATACATCCAAGAAACTCAGCGCAATGGAAAAGCTACACATGAAATCAAGCTTTTTCCAGAGGATAATGACAAGCCGTACCATACTGTAGTTTTATTTATTGATAAAAACGAAATGATCATTGACGCTATGGTTATGAAAGGTAAAGATGGAAACACCTACACCTACACCATTAAGTCATTTAAAACAAACGTACAGTTAGCGGATAGCTTATTCTCATTCGATTTATCATCAGCAGATGATGTAATCGACTTCACAGAGTGAATTTAGATGCTTAAATTAAGAAGCCCAATTGATACCCTTTCTCAGCAGAGAAAGGGTTTTTTGTTCTTCCTCTCCAGGTTGGTAATCGTACTCCCAAGATGCTAATTTGGGTAAACTCATCAATATGGACTCAATGCGCCCCCCGGTATCTAGGCCAAACTTTGTTCCTTTATCATAAACTAAATTAAACTCCACATACCTACCTCTTCGAATGCGTTGCCATTCGCTGTGCTTTTCTTCTACAGCTGTGTCGCGATGTTTATCAACCAATTTCGTATAAGTTGGAGCAAACGCTTTTCCAATATCCTTTACAAATTCAAATATTCTCTCGAATTCAGCGTCGTCTGAGTGATTAAGCCTATCAAAAAACACACCGCCTATGCCACGTGTCTCTGACCGGTGTTGAATAAAAAAATAATCATCAGCCCATTGCTTGAATTTAGGATAATAGTCTGAACTATATTGATCACATACGTTTTTCAACGCCTGATGGAAAAAAGAAGCATCTTCTTCATTTACGTAATGCGGGGTAAGGTCTATTCCACCACCAAACCAGCGCGTTTCTCCCTCAATTTCAAAATATCGGGTATTCATGTGAATAATAGGCACATGAGGACTATTTGGATGGATCACAATACTCACTCCTGTAGCATAAAATTCACCCGTATTAACGCCAAGTGCTGACTGGATATTAGCAGGTAGTTTACCATGTACTGCCGAAAAATTTACCCCACCTTTTTCAAAGATTGCTCCATTTTCGATGATTCGTGTTCTACCACCACCACCGCCTGGTCTATCCCAGTTGTCTTCTCGGAACACTGCCTTACCATCACATTGCTCCAATGCCAGGCATATTTCATCTTGCAACTGTTTAAACCAATCAGTTATTTGCTCTTTCACGGACGATTTACGCGTTTCAGTTCAAAATTTTCATAATTCAGGATACACACTCCACTATTCTCGTAACCACTCTCAAGTCCTACTCTTACAAAATGAAATGGCGTCATTAAGCCTTGCGCCTTATGCTGCTGAAGCTCACTAAAAAATAGCGATCCATTTTCAAATAGACCTTTTGCAAAATACATCACTAAGTCATATCCTTTGAAAGACATAGCCGTTGGCTCCCCTAAAAATTGCTCCCTATACTTTCTTATGAATTCTTGTGTGTTTGAATCCTGATAATCGATATAATGCTGTGCAACTATATGAGTATTGGTGATTACTAAATGTTCAGTCTCCAAATTATCAAAACTCAACCACTTTTCTAATCCAAACAGCTTAACTGAAACTGACTCATGCGCTTCTAAAAATTCAACTAACGACACTAGCGCTTTGGTCACGTATGGTTGATCTTCACTGGGCAGTACGAGGGTGTAGCTGCCTGAATCACGCATCAAACTAGCCCACTTTGATTGATCGATGGAGTACGCATTAAACACCCTTACAGAATCTTCACGGTCTAGATTGAGGTATTTTACAGCCAGGTCTTGGGCATAACTGTCCTTTACCCTTCCACTGTTAACTAAAATCACAGATGACGAATCGTTTAAACCATTTACATAATTGCACAGCCCAATTGTATGAGCGGGATTCGATCCTTCCATTTTCGTAACATTCATACGGTTAAGCAAAAGTCTAGAGCTAACCCTTACCGGAGTAACCATATGCACATTGTGCTGAACTAATGAGTCTGCTAATTGCTCGAATACTGATTTATAAAATGGACCCAGCACTAAATTCTTGTTTCGCAGCTTACTATCCTCCAATTCCCTTGGAAGAAAAAACGCATCATCTTTTGTGTCGATTACACTTAGCTTTATCGGATAACCCTTTATACCAAGGGAGTCTGCAGCAAACATGGCTCCTTGCAAAAAGTCAAGAGAAAAATGTGATTGTTTGTAGATTGGATAAGGTTTTTCATCATTTAGTTGAAGTGTATCCAAACTGTCATTGACACTGAGAAATAAAGGTAGGAGCAGTGCCATATCTAAGGTATCTATTTGCACTCCTTGCGCACTGGTTTTAGACGTAATAAACGACTTTTTAATAGCTGGTGCTTTGGCCTTAAATGCTGCATTTTTCTTGGGGATACGTATAGATTGTCCTATCTGAAGACCTTGTGGAAGGCCATCATTCACAATTCGAATACTATCTGCTGAGACGTCATATAGCTTAGCCAGGCCATAAAGTGTTTCTTTAGGCATAACCTCATGAAGCTTTAACGAATCGTGAGTAGCTGGAGTGATAGCGGATTCAACGATTAAATCTGGCTGTTTTAGAACAATCCTAACCGTATCTCCTATTTGTAACCCCTTTTCTTCAATAAATGGATTCTCCTTATAAAGTTCTGTTAAACTGATTTCATAGCTTGAGGCGATACCATACGCCGTTTCTTTTGACGAAACAATATGTTGTAATCCTTTAGCTGTTGCGCGAACCTCACGTTTTTCAAGCTCTCGCTCCACTTGCTTAATGTGTGGAATTTTTACCACTTGTCCTATTCGAATTCCATCTACCTCTAGCGATGAATTTGCACTTAAAATAGCACTAACCTCTACCTTGTAAAGCTTACTCAATCCGTAAATGGTTTGACCTTGTTCTACCGTGTGAAGTATAAATTTCTTGCCGTCTATTTTTTCAACACGCAGGTCCTCTTGTCCCATTGAGACAATAGGAAAAGAAAAAACAATCGAGGTTAAAAGTACGAGGTGTTTTATTCCCATTCTATAGTTGCTGGTGGCTTACTACTAATGTCATAAACCACACGATTTATTCCTTTAACTTGATTTATTATTTTATTGGAAATCCGCGCTAGAAAATCGTAAGGCAAGTGACACCAATCTGCTGTCATTCCATCCGTTGATGTTACAGCTCGCAATGCAACAGCATTTTCATAAGTTCGCTCATCGCCCATCACCCCTACTGATTGCACTGGCAAAAGAATAGCTCCCGCCTGCCAAACATCATCATATAATCCTTCTGCCTTTAGACCTTGAATAAAGATATAATCTACCTCCTGCAGTACCTCTACCTTTTCAGGCGTAATGTCTCCCAATATCCGTATAGCTAAACCAGGGCCCGGAAATGGGTGACGGCCCAGCAGGTTATCTGGCAATCCCATCGCTTTACCGACTCGACGAACCTCATCTTTAAACAAGGTGTTCAATGGTTCTACTACTTTTAGCTTCATGTAATCAGGCAAGCCTCCTACATTGTGGTGAGATTTAATAGTTGCCGAAGGACCCTTTACAGACTTGGACTCAATTACATCTGGATAAATTGTTCCTTGGCCAAGCCATTTTACATCTTTTACTTCTCCTGCTTCGTCATCAAAAACATCGATGAAAACCTTTCCAATGATTTTACGCTTTTTCTCAGGGTCAGACTCACCTTGAAGCGCATCATAAAACCTTGATTTTGAGTCAACACCCTTAATGGTCAACCCCAAGTCTTTGTACTGCTCTAATACTTCTTCAAACTCATGTTTACGAAGTAACCCGTTATCTACAAAAATGCAATACAGGTTTTTACCAATTGCACGATGCAAAAGCATTGCGGCAACTGAAGAATCAACTCCGCCAGAAAGGCCTAGCACAACCTTATCCGAATTAATTTCAGCCTTTAAATGAGCTACCGTAGTATCTACAAAGCTAGCGGGAGTCCAAGATTGATCTGCTCCACATACACCAACAATAAAATTCTCTAAAAGCTGCTTTCCATTGGTAGAATGAAATACTTCAGGGTGAAATTGAATACCATATGTTGACTCCCCTTTGATGTGATAACCGGCAACCCTAACATCTTCCGTGCTACATACAATTTCAAAATCCGCAGGCAGGTTTTTAATGGTATCACCATGCGACATCCATACTTGAGAGCCTACATGAACACCTTTCATCAGCGGGAAAGTATCATCGACTTCAGATAAATTCGCTCTTCCGTATTCCCTGATCTTTGATGGTTCAACTTCTCCTCCAGCTGCATGAGCAAGAAACTGAGCACCATAACAAACTCCAAGTAAAGGCAGTTTTCCTTTTATTGCTCCTAAGTCGGGAACCGGTGATTTGACATCCCTAACAGAAAACGGACTTCCACTTAGAATAACACCTTTTACATCATCAGAGATGGATGGAAAGTCATTGTATGGGTGTATCTCACAATAAACATTTAGCTCACGAACTCTTCTTGCAATGAGTTGCGTGTACTGTGAACCGAAATCGAGAATCAGAATTGTGTCTTGCATGAACCTTTATAAAACGTTGGGGACAAAAGTAATTGTTCTATACAAAAGGTGCCCCAGCCGGTTATTAAAAGTAATCATGAATACCCTAGTATTTGCATTCTTCCATGAATAGCGTCCTCTCGATTCAGTTTTGAACAAATACAGCATGTGCTTGATTCAAAATCTAAAATCAGGTGAATCTAACCTCATTTTCCCATGGTACTAATGCTTTTCTCTACACCTCATCTTGTAATATCGTAGTCCAACCCCATGAAAGAGATATTATGAAGACTGTTATTCACCAAGCACTGACTTTCCTTATCGTTACTGTTCTAGCGCTACCAAGTTTACGCGCTCAACAAACCTTCTACACCATTCCAAGTTGCACGTCGGGATGTGATTTAACCAATTTCAATAATTGGTCTTCCAGCCCAAATGGAAGTAACGCCAACCCTTCAAATTGGAATAAACTCTATATAGTACAAGCTGGGCACGAAGGCTTCATTCCAGCAACTACCATTTGGTCTGGCTCTGGAAACTTAGAAATTCATGGTACAGTAGTGAACAATTACCTGATGTACTTTTCGGGATCCTCAACACTTTATGCAGGTGGTCGATATGTCCATAATACTATGTTCAATGTATTTCCAACAACAATAAACGATAGTTCGACTGTGGTGATTGCACCGAGTGCTAACCTTTTAACGAATTATAACTTTGTAAATACAATTGACCATTTGGAGATTCAAGGTAACCGAGGTACTGTAACCTCACCACTTGGATATACTGGAGACCTTGTGTGGAGCAACGCACTTGCAACAATGGAAACTGGCTCTGTTCCAGAGGACATGATTATTGAAGATAGTTCTACAGTTGTATTGAGTGCCGATAAGGTAATAAATGCCAATGTAATTGTTGAAGCCGGCAGCGTACTTGAGCTTGCTGACTCAATATCCCTTACGATTTCAGGAAATATTGAAAATTACGGGGAAGTGATTATAGGTGACCAATCTAATTTTGTTCAAACAGGCGCAACTGACAATAACATCAATGTTGGAACATATTCTGTAAGACGTGTTTTTTCAGCTTCGCGTGACGACTTTTATAACTATTGGTCTTTTCCAGTGAGCGATGAAACTGTAGGTGATGTATTCCCAAATTCCAACCAACGATATACACATAATGGAGGTTGGGCAGCAGCATCAGGAGGTGATACCCTGACTCCGGGATGGGGGCTAGCTACAACCGCAGATGCGGGAACAAATTCACTAACTACCTTCACTAAAGAGTTTAATGGCCATAACATTTTGAACGGTCCCATTACCATTGGAGGTTTTAATGATATTGATGGATTAATCGGAAACCCATACCCATCAGTACTGCGCGGTGACTCACTACTTTCTCAAAACAGCCACATTGACGTATTGTATTTCTGGAATCACATCACTCCAGCAGATACTAGCGGAAATTCACCCAATGATTACGCAACATTTACGCTTTTAGGTGGTGCTGCTGCGGTAAACGGAGGAGCTACGCCGAATGGAAATATTGCAAGCTGTCAAGGTGTGATGATTGAAATGAGCTCGGCTGCACCTATCGAGTTCACAAACAATATGCGGTCGAGCAACAGCAATAATCAATTTTTTAGTCAAGTTTCAGGCTTGACAAAGGCTTGGCTCAGTGTTTTGTCACCTTCGGATCAAGGTGGCGAAATACTCTTTGGATTTGGACCTAATTTTAGCGACGGGTATGACAACCAATGGGACGGCCGAAAAATATTGGGATCTGGCCCGATTAACTTCTCTTCGCAAGGACCGGGTGAAATTTACGCTGTTCAAGCAAGACCAGCACTTTCTTTTCTACAACCTAACGTTATTCCTTTAGGGCTAGAGACTCAGGAAACAGGTCAACACACTGTAAAGCTTACAGGATCTCAAATGATTCCAGATAATATGGGGGGTTACATCTTTGACCGTCAAACGCATAGCTACTATCCGCTTAAAAATGAAGTTGCCGAAATTGAAATTCTTCAGTCTGGTAGTTTTACAGACCGTTTCTTCTTGGTTATTCAACCACTAGAAATGGACCTTTACCCAACAACAATTGTGGGTGATTTGGCTGGAAGCGCACAGACTGCAACAGGAGTAGAAGAATACATTAACGCTACCAAGATCTACAACGCTATGGGTACTGTAGTGATTTCCAATCAAGAGGTTTTTCCTAATGGAACAAATGTTATTATACACAACATGGCTGGACAACTTATTTACCAAAATAACATCTCTGGACAGCAAAGTATTACCATACCTCAAAATGAATTAGCAAGCAGTGGTGCATTACTTATTTCCATTCAAACTGAATCATACAGAAAAACGAGGACCTTAGTAATGAAATGAAATTATTACTTCCGATAAACGTTACAATTCTGATGCCCATTTTAGGGCTTTGTCAAGCTAGCCCTTCTAGTGCCCCGCCTATTCCCAGTGCTGACCCTCCCCCAGCATCACTTGAAAGCCCACTCTTCTTGATCATGACTTTACTTGTGGGGGTGTACCTATTTTGTTATCATCGTTCTAGGTTAATTCGAAATAGCACGCGGAGGTGAAGCGTTTTCTTCCAACATTGTTCTTCCTGATTCGCTTTCTCGGGATCTACGTCATAGGAACACTGCTCTATCAGTTTTATTTGAAACAATTTCCAAAGGAAATAGACCCTTTCAGTTGGAACGTTACCAATCAAGTAGCTCACATGTTAAGCCTAGACCTACCAATAGTGAGTTGCCAATGCTATCCTGGTCACCAAATGGTCGACATTTTTTCAGATGCATCCATCGTTATTCGTTTCATTGAAGGTTGTAATGGCGTTAGTGTAATGATTTTATTTTTGGCATTTGTTATCGCCTTTTTTAAACCTATTAAGCACGTAATATGGTTTATCCCAGTAGGAATAGTTTTTATCCATGGTGCTAACTTAATACGGTTAATTGTGTTGGGGTTTATTCAATACTACATACCCACATGGAGCAACCTTTTCCACGATTACCTATTTCCATTGGCCATATATGGTGCCGTTTTTCTGCTATGGGTAGTGTGGATTCGTTATTTTGTTATTCCCCATGGTAAAGACTAAACAAGCCCTTTTCATTGCGATTGGTATTTCAGGCCTGCTAGGGGTAAGGGCGTTTGAGTCAAGTTTATTCTATGACCCATTACTCACATATTATAAAGGCGCGTTCCAGGATTCTCCCTTACCTGAATTGGCTGTAGTAAGATTGACACTCAGTTATTTATTTAGGTATACATTGAACACCGTTTGTGGCCTCTTACTCATCCATACCATATTTCAGCGAAATTCATATGTAAAGTTCAGTGCTATTATACTGGCCATAACCTTCATTTTGACTGCTTGTGCATTTTGGGGACTTGTTGCACGCTATCCCGATGGGAAGATGGAAATCTTTTACGTGCGTCGATTTTTGATTCAACCTCTGCTTATCCTAATCCTAATACCGGGGCTCTTCTATCAACAGGCTAGTGCTAAACGTAAAAGAGTGTAAACCTGAAATCAAACGGGTTTGTATGGAGAACTACTTCCTCAACAAATGTCCTTCCGTACAGTAAATAAAATGAGGTAAAATTCTCTTTACGTTCTTGAGGAGTGCCATTGGGGTAAATATCACTCCATACCGATTGTAGTCTATTTTCTTCTACAGAGCGCTTTCGTTTTTCAGCACGGACAGCTTTCTTTTCAATAGAATCGATTAGTTTGAGTGATTTTTGTTCAAACGACTTCGCCGTTTGTTCTAGCTGTGGATCAGCTAATTTTGCAGTAACTGCAACATCTCGGTACAATGCCTTGAGCGAATCCCGCTCCTTAGCTAAACTCAGCTCATGCTTCGACTTTCGTTTGGCTATTCTAGCCATTAATTCATCGAATGAACTAAATAGATCCTTACCTCTAAGCTCCAGTTGGTTCATCTTTTTCTCAGTAGAGGCAGCTACTATGGCATTCATGTTCCTCAAGAGTACAACTGGCATTTTAAGATCAAATGATTCAAATGCTCGTTTTAATTCCAGCCAATAAGAAACCTCCGCTCCCCCACCGAAGTAAGCCACATTAGGCAGTATTAACTCTTGATATACTGGTCGTAACAAAACATTCGGACTAAATCGCTCGGGAAAGTTTTCAACTTCGCTTAAAAGCTGAGATTCAGAACTCCAATGATGACTTGAATTCAGCACTTCCCAGTTATCATTAACTTTTACAATTCGTTCCCTTACACCTTCAATGATGTAAAACAGGTTTATTTCTCGGGGAGAAACTTGAGTTGGATAATTAGCTTCGTTGAATGTGTTTATGGTACTTGAAACTGCATTAAATGTTGGCTGATGCACTAACTCTTTTTTAACTACCTCAACAAAAGCCCTTTTCAACCCTGGGTCATCAGCATCAATAACTACAAGGCCGTAATCTTTAAATAGTTCATCTACTAAGAGCCGTGTTGCATCTGCTAATGTTGGTTGTTTATAGGCTTCTTCGAAGAGTGCTTTCAAATCACATTTAAGCCATGATTCTCCAAATAACTCTTCGAATTGAGTGAGTACTTCACTAACCTCTTGAGGATTAAAAACACCTACTTTTCCAGTTTCCTCAGAGTTCCAACTAACCCGATTACCCCGAATAAAACAATGGTTTATTTCATCAAAATCATGATCTTCCGAGGCCATCCAATATACAGGCACATATTCAAAACTATTTTGAGCGGCATTTAACTCTTCGACGGCCCTTATTGTAGAAGCTATTTTGTAAATAAAATAGGTGGGACCTGTGAACAAGTTTAGCTGATGCCCGGTAGTAACCGTAAAAGTGGAAGATTTTTTTAATCGTTCAATATTTGCTCGAACTTGTTTGCTGCTCGTTAGTCCTTCATATTGAAGTTTCAACGTCCTGTAAAGCAAATTACGATCAACCGATGAACGTTCTTTTGAGGCTGAAAGAACCCCTTCCATACTAGGACTAAAATGAATTAAATCAGAAGTCGCGGGATGATGCTGCAAGTAGTCTATCACCAATGCATTTAACTGGCCAACATGCTTGTGATCTATCCGTTCAACGTGCATTATCCCTCCTTTGAAACTAACTCTCCATGTAAGTCATAATGTTCTGCAGCTGTGATTTTCACTTCTGCAAAATCTCCTATTCTTGCATAACCACTTTCCTTGTGCACAATTACTTCATTGTCAACCTCAGGACTATCAAACTCCGTTCGACCAATAAAGTAGTCTCCCTCTACACGATCGAAAAGAACCCTAACGGTTTCGCCGACAAGCTCTTGGTTTTTCTCAAGCGAAATCTCACTCTGAATCTGCATAATTTGTTCTGCGCGATCTTGTTTCACTTCTTCAGGCACGTCGTCTTCCATCCCATATGCATGTGTGTTCTCCTCGTGAGAATAGGGAAATACACCCAAACGGTCAAACTTTGTTTCCCTAACCCAGTTACACAGCTGCTCAAAATCCTCCTCAGTTTCTCCAGGGAATCCGGTAATCAAAGTTGTGCGCAGTGCTATGTTTGGCAATGTTGTTTGTATGGCTTCAAGTAATCCATTCGTTTTTTTACTCGAAATAAGTCTCCTCATGCGTTTAAGCATGTTATCTGAAATGTGCTGGAGTGGCATATCGAGGTAGTTGCATACCTTAGACTCCTCCTTAATCACATCCAATACATCCATTGGAAATGCAGATGGGTATGCATAATGCAATCTAATCCACTCAATTCCTTCAACCTTCACCAGTGCCCTCAAAAGTTCTGCTAAGTTTCGCTTCTTGTAAAGGTCCAACCCGTAATAAGTCAGGTCCTGAGCAATTAACATTATCTCTTTTGTGCCTTGAGCCGCAAGATTTTCAGCCTCTTTCACCAAGTCTTCAATTGGAGTTGAACGGTGCTTTCCCCTCATTAGCGGAATAGCACAAAATGCACAAGGTCTATCACAGCCTTCAGCTATTTTCAAGTAAGCAAAGTGAGCAGGTGTAGTTAACAAGCGCTCACCAACTAATTCGTGTTTGTAATCTGCTTTTAGCGTTTTTAAAAGTCGGGGTAAATCACGTGTACCGAAGTAAGCGTCAATATTCGGAATTTCCTCTTCCAACTGAGGCTTATAACGTTCACTCAAGCATCCCGTTACATAAACCTTTTCAACTTCTCCACGATCTTTAGCTTCCGACCATGCCAGTATCGTATCAATGCTCTCCTGTTTTGCATTTTCAATAAACCCGCATGTATTAATGATCACATATTGATGGTCAAGCGTATCCGATTCATGTTCAACCTGAAAATTATTTGCCTTGAGCTGACCCATTAGTACTTCTGAATCATAAATATTCTTGCTGCACCCCAATGTCACAACATTAACTTTATTCTTCTTGAGTGTTCTTGTTTTCATTAGGATAAGCTAAATAGCGATTTTACAAATTCTCGCTTATGAAATACTTGAAGGTCATCAATACCTTCTCCAACACCAATAAATCGTACTGGAATATTAAACTGGTCTGAAACTCCTATTACCACCCCTCCTTTTGCTGTGCCATCTAATTTGGTCAATGCCAAGGAAGTTACTTCGGTAGCTTTTGTAAATTGCTTTGCTTGCTCGATGGCATTTTGGCCTGTAGACGCATCTAACACAAGCATAACTTCATGTGGTGCAGTAGGGACAACTTTCGACATGACCTGTTTAATCTTTGAGAGCTCATTCATTAGACCAACTTTATTATGGAGTCGTCCGGCAGTGTCAATAATAACAACATCTGCATGACTAGAAATAGCCGACTTTAAAGTATCAAAAGCCACAGATGCCGGATCGGAGCCCATTTTCTGCGCTACAATGGGTACATCTACCCGTTCTGCCCAAATCTTAAGTTGGTCAATGGCAGCTGCTCGAAATGTATCTGCCGCTCCAAGCACAACTTGCTTTCCTGCCGACTTGAACTTATGAGCTAGTTTACCAATGGTAGTCGTTTTACCTACTCCGTTGACCCCAACAACAAGAATAACATATGGGAATTCCCCTTGAGGCAAATCAAAGTCATTACCCGATTCTTCACCTTGAAGTAGTTCAGCAATTTCATCTTGCAGTATGGCATTCAGCTCGTCAGTGCCCATGTATTTATCACGGGCCACACGCTCCTCAATCCGCTCAATAATTTTGACCGTAGTAGCCACACCAACATCCGAAGAAATTAATGCCTCCTCGAGGTCGTCCAAGACTTCCTCATCTACCTTACGCTTTCCAGCAACTGTTCTCGACAATCGTGAAAACAGGCCTTCCTTTGTTTTTTCAAGCCCTTGATCGAGCTTTTCTTTTTTCTCTTTGGAAAAAAATCCAAATAGTCCCATATGCAATGGATTTACAAGAATGCAAATTTACAATTCTATGGCATCCCTATCACCTTATAACAAAAAAGGCCTTGAATTAACACTCAAGACCTTTCTAATACTATTTAAAACCTTCTATTTACTTAGAAAGTCATTTACTTTATCGTTAGGTAAAATACGCTCTTCGAACGTATAAGCTCCAGTCTTAGGTGACTTTACCATTTTAAACGCCTTTGTTAAATCTTTAGCGCCTCCTTTACCAAGTGTTGCAACTGTCTTTTTTGCCATGGTTAAATGCTTTTAGCGTTTACTTAATTTCTTTGTGAACGGTATATTTCTTCATAATGGGGTTGTATTTTTTCAACTCCATTCTATCTGGCGTGTTTTTACGATTCTTCATCGTAATGTAACGCGAAGTTCCTGGCATACCGGACTCTTTGTGCTCTGTACACTCAAGAATCACTTGAACTCTATTTCCTTTTTTCTTTGCCATGGTTTACCCAAATTGCGGATTAATCGTTGTAATAACCTTTTTCACGTGCTTTCTTCAAACAAGCTGCTAATCCGTTCTTATTAATGGTACGAATTCCAGCTGCTGAAACTTTCAAAGTAACCCACTTGTCTTGTTCAACCAAGAAAAACTTCTTAGTGTGCAAGTTCGGTTTGAAAACACGTTTGGTTTTCTTGTTCGAGTGAGAAACGTGATTTCCCACCATCATCTTCTTTCCTGTGATTTGACAAATATTCGCCATTGCTTATCGTCTAATGCATTTTTCCCTTCAAAAGGGGTGCAAATATACGGGAATAAATCATGAATAATCAAGTATTCCCAATTATTTCTTTTCTAAGTAAACTCATTGCCTGTAAGCTTGTCATGCGGATGTTTCTTTCACGCGCATGACCAAACCTAAATTGCTTTGCAAATATGCGATTTGTACTGGCAATTCCAATCCACACTGTTCCTACTGGCTTTTCATTTGTTCCACCTTCAGGACCAGCAATTCCAGTAGTTGATATGGCATAATCGGATTTTGTTGATTCAAGAATACTTCTTGCCATTTCTAGTGCTACCTGTTCACTTACTGCTCCATACTTTTCCAACGTTTTCTGTTTTACACCTAGAGCACTTTGCTTCATTGCATTGGAATACGACACAACCGTACCGCAAAAATACCGCGAACTACCTGGAATGGATGTTATAAGATGTGCAAGGTAACCTCCTGTACAACTCTCAGCAGTCGCGAGTGTAGCCTTTTTTTCAAGCAACAACTCCCCCAATACTTCTTCTAAAGTCTGGGTATTCTCTCCAAAAACGAATTCAGCAATAAGTGACTTCAATACTTCAGCATGGTTATCCACGCGTTCTTTAACACGTCCCAACTGCTCTCCAAACCCACTTAGCCTGAGCCTTACAATACCTGGTGAAGGCAAGTATGCTAGTTTAATCGCGTCCTTTTCTAGCCCACTTTCCCATTTAGCGATGTACCCCATAAGGGTAGACTCCCCTACTCCTTGAGTTAATATTGTTCGGTGATAAATGGCTGGGAGCTGCCACTTGGCTTTTATAAGCGGTAAAAGTTCATTGGTCATGATTCCTTTCATTTCATAGGGCACCCCAGGTAAAGAAACTATCCACTTCTCGCCTTTCCGAAATAGCATCCCTGGCGCCGTTCCTTCTTTATTCCTCAAGATTTGTGCACTTTCCGGAACCATGGCTTGGTACCTGTTCACATCGGGCATTGGCTTTCCAAATCGATTGAAAAGACGTTCGACATGACCTAATACTTCTTCATCAAGAATCAGCTTAGTATCAAAATAATCAGCTAACACTTGTTTTGTAATATCATCCTGAGTAGGGCCAAGTCCTCCAGTAAGAATGATTAAATCAGATTTGAGCAGCGCTATATCAAGCGTATCAACAATGTGTTCAGCACGGTCTGAAATTGAAGTGATTTGCCTTAACTCAAATCCAATATCATTTAACTCAGTGGCTATCCAAGACGAATTGGAGTCAATTACTTGACCTATTAATATCTCGTCTCCTATTGTAATTACTTCTGCCAACATAAGGCAAATATAGACTCCCCTTTGTAACTTGCGAGCTTACTAAAAATCAGCTAGCAATGAAAATCGCCTTGGTAATTATTTTTTCCACGCTAATGACGTGTTCAAGTGAGCAGTTAAAACAATTACAACAAGTAATTCCTGCATCATCAACTTCTACTTTAGAACAAGATGAGGTTGTTTCAGGGATTAAAGCCGCATTGAAACAAGGAGCTGAATTGGCTGTGAATCGAGCTGGTAGTCCAGGTGGATTCTCTGGTAGTCCAGAAATTCGGATCCCATTCCCCCCTCAGGCTGAGGCCGTAAAAGATGCCGCACTAAACTTTGGCCTTGGAAAACAAGTTGAATCATTTGAGTCTCACCTCAACGAAGCAGCAGAAAAAGCAGCTTCAAGTGCTAAACCTATATTAATTGATGCAATTGTATCAATGAGCGTTTCAGATGGTTTAGCAATTTTGAACGGCGGAGATACGGCTGCCACAGCATTCTTGAGAAGGACTACTACTGACAACCTTCATGCTGCATTTAAGCCCATTGCTGAACAAGCAATTTCAGACGTTGAACTCACCAAATACTGGAATCCGTTAACCAGTGCTTACAATAAGAACCCGTTCAAAAAACAAGAAATTAATACTGACCTGGCTGATTATGTAACAAACAGAGGTCTGGATGGACTATTTCAACTGATCAAGCATGAGGAGCAAAACATTAGAACCAATCCATTAGCGCGTTCCACTGAATTATTAAAAAAAGTATTTGGCAATTAAATGAAGCATTTTGCAAATAGCGAATTAATCCTGAACGCCGACAACAGTGTTTATCACCTGCACCTATTGGGTGATGATATTGCAGACCTCGTAATTGTTGTGGGCGATCCAGAAAGGGCTAAATGGATTGCGTCTTTTTTTGATTCCATCCAGCTGCACAAGGCAAACCGAGAGTTCAACACTTACACAGGGAAATACAATGGGACTCGATTAACGGTTATTAGCTCTGGAATAGGAACTGACAACATCGACATTCTCATGAATGAATTGGATGCCGCAGTGAATATTGATCCCATTACGCGAAAAATAAAAGCTTCTTTACGACGCTTAACTATTGTACGAATTGGCACCAGTGGCGCGTTGCAACCATCGATTCCGGTAGGCGAAGCAGTAATTTCCAATTATGCACTTGCTCTGGATGGTTTGTTCAGTTATTACGCAGAGAGTGATGCGATGTTCAATCACCCCTTGAAAGCTGACTTAGAAAATAAGCTAAATTGGCCAAAAACAATTCCGAATATAGCAGTTACACAAGCGGATACCTCTTTATTAAGCAAACTCAGTCGTTTAGGTCAAGTTGGAATCACAATTACTGCTCCGGGGTTTTACGCGCCACAAGGAAGGTCATTAAGGTTAAACTTAAACATTCCAAGGTATTTAGAAGACCTACAGTCGTTTAGCTGGGAAGGACTTTCTATAACCAATTTTGAAATGGAATGCTCTGCTTTATATGGCTTCTCAACCATGTTGAATCATAGATGTACTACCGTTTGTTTAATTATCGCGAACCGTTATCGAGGTGAATTTCTGCCTTCATACGAACTTGAAATGGAACGATTAATCAAATCAACTTTAGCTCAGTTAACAACCTGATTGTTAATATTTACACTAAACAACGGTTTCAAGGCCATGTTTTCAAGATACTTTTGAGTTAAAGTAAAAGAAACTGTGCCAAAAGCCGATGAAGTTCATGCGTTGATCCAGTTATTGGATGACCCAGATGAAGTAATCTACAATCAGATTAAAGATAAACTGATGGACTATGGGGTAGATATTATCCCCATGCTAGAGGCTGTCTGGGAATCTTCTGCTTTTGGTGTTCTATTTCAAAACCGCATTGAGCAAATCGTACATGACCTTCAATTTGACACGCTTGTTCAAGAGCTGATTAATTGGAAAAGAGGCGAAAGTCATGACTTACTTGAAGGGTTAATTATAATAACCCGTTATCAATATCCTGATCTTGATACAGACTCAATCTATCGTGAGATAGAAAAAATCACAAAGGATATCTGGATCGAATTAAATGATAACCTCACGGCATTAGAGAAAGTACGGGTGATTAACCACATGTTATTTGAAGAGTATGGCTTCTCGGGTAACACCACGAATTATCACGCTCCTCAAAACTCATTCATAAATCATGTATTAGAGTCAAAGAAAGGAAATCCCATCTCACTCTCTATCCTCTATATGATTATAGCGAATCGATTAGAACTTCCTATTTACGGCGTGAATTTACCAAGGCATTTTATTCTTGGCTATACGAATGAATATGAAGTCACTCCTGAAAAGATAGAAGATGCAAGCGTCATTTTTTACATCAATCCGTTTAGTAAAGGAACCATCTTTCACAGAAAAGAAATCGATCATTTCATCGGCAAGATTAACGTGCCAATGCTCCCAGAGTTCTACCAACCCTGTGATCACATCCTCATCCTGAATCGCGTTTGTAATAACTTAATTTATTCATTTGATAAACTGGGTTATCCTGACAAGAAAGAGGAAATCAAACGACTGCAAAAAGCCCTCAGCGAATAATTTTAAAAATTGTGTCCAAAATCAATTTGATATCAAGCAAAAAGCCTTGATTATTGATGTATTTCAAATTGAGCCTTAATTTATCCGGCATTATCTCCTCAACATAAGTACGATGAGGATCTGAGCTTTTTGAAAGTAATTCACTTTCATTTACATATTCTAGCGACGCATAATCCGTAAGGCCCGGCTTAACACTAAGAACTTTTCGCTGCTCTGTAGTATACAGTTTCACATATTGCTCTACTTCTGGGCGGGGACCAACTACACTCATGTCGCCTTTGAGAATGTTTAGCAGTTGAGGAAGCTCATCGAGCTTGTATTTCCTTATAAAAAAACCTACTCGTGTAACCCGAGGATCACGGTCCCCGATTGTGATTTTTGACTTATTATCAGCATCCGACCTCATCGTTCGGAACTTATACAACCTAAATGGGACGCCTCCCTTTCCAATGCGTTGTTGGCGATAAAAAACACCTCCTTTGGAATCGAGGCTAATAAGAATCGCAATGCCTACCATAAATGGTAGTGTAATTATCAAGACTAAAAACGAAGCCAGTACGTCAAACAGTCGTTTCACGTTGCCTTTTTATTCATAATCTTCTCGTATGATCTTACAACAGCATTCACCACCGTTTCAAGCTGATCATCAGTTAAGTCATAATATATTGGAAGAGAGATTTCTTGCTTAAAATTCGCATAAGCTCCTGGATAATCATCGACGTTATATCCAATGTGTTTGTAATATGACAACATCGGAAGAGGCTGATAATGGACATTCACACTCACTTCCAACTCATTAATCTCATAAATCATCAAATCGCGCTGTTGTTCAGCTGTATTCTTAATTCTAAGCATATACAAATGTCCATTTGACAGCTTATCTTCAGACTCTAACTGAGGGGTTAGTGCCCATTCGTATTTGCTTAAGAGTTCATTATACTTATTAAAAATATGACGTCGCTTTATAAGCGTCTCACTCTCATACCTTTCGAGCTCGACTAAACCAATAGAAGCTAAAATATCTGTCATATTATACTTGTAACCCGCTTCTACAACATCATAACGCCAACCACCCTTTTGAACTTTAGCAAAAGCATCTTTAGTTTGTCCATGTAACGACTTTACACAAAGACTCTGGTACATTTTGTCCACATCAAAGCGATCTGGTAAATTTAGTGCTATCGCCCCACCTTCGGCAGTCGTGAGGTTCTTAACAGCATGAAATGAAAATGCAGAAGTATCTGCAAGTGTTCCGCTCATTTTACCTTTATAGGTAGATCCAATTGAGTGTGCAGCATCTGCAAGGATTAAAACCCTGCCAAGCAACTCTTGCTCTTCTGTTCGTGGTGTAAATTTCGACTTAACCTCCTTTTTTCGAACAATGGCATTCAACTCATCATAGTCAGCTGGCCATCCACCAATATCAACAGGAATTATCACTTTTGTTTTTTCAGTGATCAGATCAGCTATCTTGCTTGTGTCAATATTAAAGTCAGTACCAACATCACACATTACAGGTTTAGCACCAGAGTGAATGACCGCATTTGCGGTGGCAGTATACGTGTAGGAAGGAATGATTACTTCATCTCCTTGACCTACGCCAAACCAACTCATCATGAGTTCCATTCCAGCTGTTCCCGAGTTTAGACAAACCGTGGCCTTACAACCTACGTACTTTGTTATTTCTTTCTCAAAACGCTTGGTTTTGGGCCCAGTGGTAATCCATCCAGACTGCAGTGCATCTACAACCTCTTCAATAATTCGTTCATCCACACGGGGAGGAGAAAATGGAATCATATATCCTTAATTTAGAAATGCAAATTTAGTAATCCATTTACAATACCGAACTCTCCTACTCAATATTTAGTGTTCTCTTCACCTCAATCGTAAAAAACAATAAGCAGTTGACCAAAGCAAAAAACACAACTCCCGACTGTCGCTCGAGCATACTTTCGAAAAGGAAATTGAATCCATTTACACAAGCAAAAGCACCCAAAATCAATATGCGCTGTTTCCAGGCGTAATATATCTGAAACAAGAGAATAGCCAAAATGGATAACCCTCCAACCACACCATTTGCTATTGATGTTTGCAAAAATTGATTGTGTGGATTTAGATTTTCATCAATTGCACGTTGAACTTGATCCCTTTTGTAATGTGCCTGTAGCTGATCTTGAACATCTCCAGAACCGACACCAAATACGGGGTGTGCTTTAACAATCTCAAGTGAAATTCCCCACATCTTTAATCGAACAGCCGAAGTGCTGCTTCCTGAATTATCCTGAATTGATTCTGTCATTTCACTAAATCTCGACTTCAGGAAGCTACTGTTGTAAACTACAATTCCTGAAAAAGAAACGGCTAGCACCATAGCTATGATTGTATTGTACCATTTGACGCGTGGTGCGAGTAAGTAGATAAATGTCATCATTAAGAGAATCACCAAAACAATTATTCCCGCCTTAGATGACAACTGATAAATTGCAATGATGAACATGCTGAGTAACACGAAATAAATAACACGAATGCGATCTCCCAAGTTGAAAATGAAAATAATCAATGTGGCCAGGGCAAAATTCATAAACATGGCCATGTAAGAAGGATGATGAAAAATTGAGAATTCCTTATAATAAAAGAAGGCTACATCGCCCGTCTTGTAATAATAGAATAAAGCATGTGTAAAAAGAATAGCTGTGGAGAGGGAGCACCCAATCACAAAACTTCTTAGCAGCGGGACTAAGTTGGATTTAGAGAAAATATCCGTTGTTAAAATGATTAGTGGGAAAAGCAGCAAAGACAACTTAATCTCTAAATCTTTGAAAGCATAAACGAAATTTTCAGTATTCCAGAAACCTATTAACAACAGCAAATAAGGGCTACTAAAAAGTAAAATAACCTTCCACCTTGATTTGAATAAACTAACGCGATCTTTCCACGATACACTGAAAAGTGAAATGAGTGAGAATACAATGATTAATGGCGGAACTGCGACCTGGTAAAAAGGCATAGCAAATAACAACACATGCATGCTCAAATAGCCCCAATTCTTCATGTTCTTTTGTAAGCTCATTAACGAGAAGGATTGAATGATTTACTTGTTGAGCCACGAAATAATTGATGATAAACAAATCCCCTCAAATAACCATAACCATAACTGGCGTGGATCGCAAAGAATAACCAAGGAAGAATTAACACCATCAATGGACTGCTTTCTCCCAAACCTATTCTCAGTGAAACAATACTATTGGTAACACTATATATGAGTACTACACTAAACCATATCCAAAAAAAGACCGGTGCTATTAAACCTATAAAACCTCCGACGAGCAATCCTCCAATGAATAAAGGCGGAACGAATTGACGCAAGTTAGTGGGTCTATTCAATTTTTGATTGACCAATGGTTTAAACCACCCATATTGGAAAAACATCTTCATCATTTTTCCCACAGTAGGTCGCGCAAAATAAGTGATCTGAACATCTGGAACAATCAAAATTTTGCCACCAGACTGCTTAAGCCTGCCATTAAGTTCATCGTCTTGATTTCTGACCAACTCTTCATCAAAATATCCTATCCGGTCAAAAACATCCTTTCGGTAACATCCAAATGGTACAGTATCAACTTCGCGGATTCCGCCAGTTGATTGTTTGTAAGAAGCATCTCCAATTCCAAAAGGATTGCTCGTCGCTTTCGCAATAGCTTTTGCAACTAAAGAGTTATTAGCGGGAGTAGTAATCCACACTCCTCCCACATTGTCAGCCGACTCCTTTTCCAATACTTCAACGAGTCGACTTATATAATTATTGGGGTAGATTGAATGCGCATCTAAGCGAACAATCACATCACCTATAGAACGCTTTATACATGCATTTAAAGCATGAGGCACAACGCGGTAAGGGTTAGACAACAAGATTAAATTTGGAAACTCTTTTTGAAGGTTTTCAATTACTTCACATGTTTGATCATCAGACATCCCATCAGCAATGAGCACCTCCATTAACTCAATGGGATAATCTTGACTCATAACGCTTCGAATCGTTTGCTCTATGAAGCCCTCTTCATTTCTACAAGGGATAATTACACTGATGCTTTGCCTTTTCAAAATACCCTTCCAAATTTAATTCAATGATAATGTAATTTGATTATACGAAAGGGTTTGCCCAAGGGATGTTATTAACGTATAACCCTTAACTATTTTAATTATACCTCATGTCAATCAAAGTCAGAATGGATTGTCTCGTTATATTCGCACATAGAATAATGTAATCATGGGCGAAAAAATCACGTTTCTCGAGTTTATTACTAGCGTCATCAATTTATACCGAAACAACAAATGGTTGGCAATTGTGATGGCAACAATATCGCTAATCATTGCAGGCGTTCTCTACCAGCTACCCGTAAATTATGAGTCGCATTTTGTATTTAAAATCAACGGTGTTTCTAGTGAAGAATGTGAAAATCACCTCTCCAACTTACCGCTCCTTGTAGAGCAATCTTCGAACGATCGTCTAGAGCAAGCGTTTGGTATCAATAACGAAGCAGCTGAATCCTTAAAAGAAGTAACATACAAGGTTACGCAGGTAGAAGCTAGTGGAATGCTAAGTTCTACATTAGTTAATGAAGTCATTGTAAACATTACAATGTATAGCGACAACCCAGCTTTATTTCCTTTATACGAGCAATCAATCTTAAACCATCTTGCTAATACGCCTTATTTTGAACGTCTAGAAAAAGATCAACTCAAGACAATTCATGCATTAATTGATGAATACAAAGCGTCTTTGTCGGATTCAACTACTCACATTATCCAAATTGGCTCTACGGAGTTTTCCTCTTCTGAACGCACTTACTTAAAAGAGCAAATTAGTGCACTGCAAATGAAGACGTCTAATTACAGCACCTTTCAGTTAATCACACCAGCATATGTGCCCAGTAAACCCGCTCGAGGTAAAGCATTAAAGGTTGGTGGAGCAGTTTTGATAATCAACCTTTTCGGACTTGTTCTAATTATTCTTGCAGAGTCGTGGAAACGTTCTGCTTAGCAGAAACAAGCATTGCAAAAAAAACGAGGTCAAACAGCGATATTCCCCAGAAAAAGGCATATTGAGCAATCCCATAAACCAATACTCCTGCAACAAATATCAAGTTGCGATAGTTGATGTTCCTCAGCACGAATAGAAAAAAAGGAAACGAAACGATTAATCCATGGCTTGCTAGGGTTTCAAGGTAAGAGCTATGGGCATGGTAGTCCTTTAGCCATAATTTAAAACTTCCATTTCCCCATAAAGGGTTAGCCAAGAAAAAGCTCCAGAAATCGCTCCAAATTTTCCCCCGTCCTGTGAGTTCAACACCTCCTGTACTTCGTGTAAATTGATTCACGATGATGTCAGTATATTCAATTGCAACGAATACCAAGCCGAACATGGAAATCAACAACACACTCACTAAAGCCAACCATGACCCTGCCGATTTATGACGTTCAGAAAACACAACCCCAACCCATACTAACAGCATCACTCCTGTAGCCACCATTGCCGTTCTAGCAAACGTAATGATTAGCCCTATTAAAAATAATGGAATCATCAGTTTTCCAAACCACTTCCTCCAAGTCGGAGTTGTTAGGATTATTCCCAACCCTAAGAATGATTTTTCAGCTAGTGCACTCGAATTATGGCTTAATCCATAAACCCTTCTGAAGTATAAAAGGGAGTCATTTAGCTCTGATTCGAAATTAGGATGAAAGGTGAAAACTGTATTAACCCCTCGTACAAATTCCACAACTCCTACCATTACTTCCAGCCCAAAGAACAAACAGAGCATGAACAAATCGCGTTTGGTGAGGAACCTACTCAAGTAAATTGTGACCACCATTAAAAAAGCATAAGGTAGTGCGTCTTTAATCGATGCTATCCGAGATGCATTCCAAATATTATTGACGAGTGAAAGCGCCAAGAAAGCCATCAACAAATAGAAGCTAATTGTAAATCGCCATTTTTGATCCCCAAAAAAAAGCGTTTTTAGCTCTGACTGTATCTGTTGTTGCGACCTGAAAATTAATGCTACAATGAACAACGCATAACCCCATTGGGGCACCAAGAAAGTACTGGGTAAATATGCGAGTAGGCTAATCATTTCTCAAAAGGGATAGCCACGGCAAGCGGTAGTTATACTGAACTATACTTGCCGTTATTAAAAACTGGATAATGAAAGAGGCCATCGTGGCAATGGCAGCACCCTGGAGGCCATAATTTGGAACCAACCACCAGTTCAAGAAAAAATTCAATGTGGCCGTGATGGCAGACATAACCAGCACAAGTTGAGTCTTTCGATGGAAGAATAGGTAATTGACAAAAATCTTATAAATCCCATGAAAGTAGAAGCCCGTCATCACATAAAGTAAGACCTCTATTTCAAACTGATACGCATCATTAAAGAGTTGGATAATTAATGGGGAAACGATGACGATTAATATAACAATCGCCAAAAACCCCAGCGCAAAATAAAATGCTTTTGACAGGATGGAGCGTTGGTTCACTAT